>JAXDQW010000044.1:0-248769 GCA_034667665.1 Chthoniobacter sp. | reverse complement strand
TCCGCGCGCCATGCCAAAACGCTGCGCGTCAGCGCCACTCTGAAAGATGGGCCTTCGGCGCAGTCAAACGCATGCCGCGCGGAGCGACGCCATCCACCCCTCGCCTATTTATTACACAGCCTCTCATCGGGAACCGGTGGCTTGCGCCAGGGCGCTGTCGCGCGAGCCGATGAGCAGGAAATCGCCGGCGTGATCGAGAACGGCCCAGCGCTCCGGCGCGAAGCTCCGGGCGAATCGGTCTTCGCGGACCAGCCCGTAGGCGGGAGCGAGCGCGAGCATCGCGGCTTCGCACTCGTCGGGCGAATCGATGATCCGGGCTTTCTGCTCCGCCGAAAGCGGGAGGACGATATCGGCGTCCTTCTTCGTTACGTGAGTCACGCGCTGGAGGTAGAACTCCCAACCGTGGGCGCGCACTTCACAGGCGAAGATCGTGGCCCGGTCGAAATCCGGAGCCGCGCGCAGCCGGCGGGCGAGGGGACCCACGGAAGCCTGCTGCTCGAGCTGATTGTTCAGGGTGTCCATGTTTTCGACTCCGGCCATCCACATGACCACCGTGCTCAGGGCCACCACCAGACGCGCGGTCACCGGATGGTGCCGGGCCAGGACATAGCAGGCCAGGAGCCCGGGCATGATCATATAGCAATCCGGCAGGGCGAGGCGGGTGGCGTGCTCGATGGTTTCGATGCCGATGGCGCTTGCCGCGAGCGCCATGAGGGTGATGGTGAGGGCGGTGTTCCAGGCGCGGAAATTGTCGCGGGAGCGCGTCCAGTGGCCGAGGACCAGAGCCAGGGCCGGAAAGAGGGGCAGGACGTAAGTGGGGAGTTTGGAGCCGCTCAGCGAGAGGATCAGCAGCGGAATGGCGACCCAGCCGGCGAGCAACCACTGGTGCGCCTCGGGCCGCCAGCCTCGACGCCAAAGCACCACTTTGTGCCAAAGGATTACCCCGAGAAAGAAGGTCCACGGGAACAGGCCGGCGGGCAGGACCCAGGCGAAGAACCAGATCGGCTTGCTCCGCCCATGACTCTTGGAAGCGAAGCGTTTGAGCAGTTCATCGCCTGCGAAGTAGCGAAAGAGATTAGGGTGCTGAATGGAGATGACGACGAACCAGGAAAGGCCGATCGCCAGCATCAACAGGACCCCCCCGAGCCAGGGCAAGCGGAGCGGCCGAGCGCTGCGCCGCCGGCTCCATTGCCACGAGAGCGCCGCCGCGATGGGCACGACGAACGCCATCGGCCCCTTGGTCATGAAGCCAAGCCCCATGCTCGCAAAGAAAAGCCACGCCCAGACGCGCCCTCCGCCGCGCCCATATTTCACCAGGCAGGCGATCGCCGCGGTGATCCAAAAAGTCATCAGCATGTCCGGCGTGAGCAGCCGGGCGCTGACGAAGAACTCCAGGCTCGAGAGCAGGATGAGCGCGGCGGCGACGCCGGTCCTTTTTTCGAAGAGGAGCGCGCCGATCCAGAAAGTCAGGGCGACCACACCAAGGGCCGCGAGGGCGGAGGGCAGGCGCGCGGCCCATTCATTGACGCCGAAGAGCCGGATCGACGCGGCGGTTGCCCAGTAGAGCAGCGGCGGCTTTTGGAAATGCGGGATGCCGTTCAGATGCGGCGTGAGCCAGTCGCCCGAGAGGGCCATCTCGCGGCCGATCTCGGCGTAGCGGCCTTCATCCGGCTCGTTCAAGCCGCGCGAACCGAGGAAGAGCAGCAGCGCGGCGCAGGCAAAGGCCGTGAGCGCCAGGGGTTGCCAGCGCGGAAGGGTCATGGCCGCTCCGGGGCGATCTCGGGCAGGGGGAAGCGCCGATGCCGCCACCACCAGACGCCGAGCAAATCAAGGGCTGGCCGCCAGAGCATCACCAGCAACCCGTATTTCGAAACACCCGCCCGGCGCTCACGATGCCGCACCGGCTGTTCGACGACCTTGAAACCGGCCGCGACAGCCAGCGCGGGCATGAAGGAATAAAGGGTGCGCATGGGCAGGAAGGCCTCGACCACCTCGCGGCGGAATGCCTTCAAACCGCAGCCACTATCGGACATCCCGTCGCCGAGCATCCGGCTGCGAATGCCATTGGCCAGGCGCGACATGCTTCGCCGTAGTTGGGAGTCCTGGCGGTCCGCGCGCACGCCCGCGACCATGTCGGCCTCGGCAAGCCGCGCCAGGAGCAGCGGGATGTCGCCGGGGACGTTCTGCCCGTCGCCATCCATCGTCACCACCACGGGAGCGCGGGCGCTGCGCATCCCGGTGAAAAGCGCGGCCGCCTGGCCGCTGTTGCGAACCAGTGGCAAGACGCGCAGCTCCGGCCACTCGCTGGCCATGGCGTTCAGGATGGCCAGCGTTTCATCGCGGCTGCCGTCATCGATGGCGATCACTTCGCATCCGCCCGGCAGCGTTTCCGTCGTGGCACGCACTTCCGTGAGCAAAGCGCGGCAGCTCTCCGCTTCATCAAAGAACGGGATGACGACGGAGACAGACGGAGCAGGCACGGAGGAGACGATCGGGCCATCCTAAGGGAATGTCCCGATGCCGCCAGTGAATCTTGAACCGTCCGCAAACCGGGAGCGGGACAGCGACTTTCGACACGCACGCCCGACAGGCGGCTAACCAGGTTCCGCCCGCCGCTCGCCGCTCCGCGCGCCGAGATTGCCGTAGCGATGATACGAATGGCTGAGGCTCTGTTCGCGGAGATACCACAGCAGCTCGATCCGCCCTTCCGCCAGGACGGGCGAATCGGCGAGATACACACCCGCTTCGTGAGCCACCAAGCGCAGCGCCGGCGGGACGCACCCGGAGCCCGCGAACCGGACGCGCTCGATGGCGCCCGTCTGAACTGCCGTGGCAAGTTCCTCGTCGGATTCCTCCACAAACTCGATGCCCGCGGCCCATGAATCCGTGAGTTCATCGAGGATGCGCACGGTCGGGGGAGCGGTTGCCGGGTCGGTGCTGATGGTGACCCGGCAGCCCGCGGCGCACGCCGCGGCGGCCCGGGCGCAGATCTCGAAGAAGGAATCGTCCGGGTGGACGCGCACGCGGAGGTCAGCGATCGGACGGTAGCGGCGAAAGTTGTCCTCGCCGCGCAAACGGAAGTGATCGTGGGCGCGTCCGAATTCCTCCCGCGCCGCGCGATCGTAGCTCCCGAGCGCGCGAAGCAGCCGGGCCAGGTCTTCCGGCGGCGCCCCCACGTCCACGGCGCGCAGCCGGTGGCGCAGGTCCGCCAGCGGCTCGCTGGCAATCGGCTCGTCCTCCACCGCCGCGGGCCGATCGCTGAAGTTCAGGAATTGCGCGAGGTAGTTTGGACCGCCTGCCTTCATCCCCGGACCAAAGCACGACTTGCCCATGCCACCGAAGGGTTGCCGGAGGACGATCGCGCCGGTCGTCGGGCGATTGATGTAAAGGTTGCCCGCGCGGATGCCAGCCTGCCATTGCTGCTGCTCGCGATCGTCGAGCGATTCGAGGCCCGAGGTGAGCCCGTAGCCGGTGGCGTTGACCAGATCGATCGCTTCCGCCAGCGAGTTGAAGCGCATCACCCCGAGCACCGGGCCGAAGAACTCGGTGAGGTGCGTGACGCTGCCCGGCTGCACGCCCCATTTGACGCCGGGTGACCAAAGATGCGGGTTGTCGCCCACGGGCCGCGGCTGCACCGCCCACGATTCGCCGGGCGCGAGGGTCGTCAGGGCCTGCGCGAGCTCGCCCGAGGGTGGCTGAATGAGCGGCCCCACGCGCGTCTGCAACTCCCACGCGGAGCCGACGTGCAGGCTCTCGACCGCATCCGCGAGCAGCCGTCGGAACTCGGGGTCGTCATAGACTTCGCCTTCGAGCAGGAGGAGCGAAGTGGCCGAGCATTTCTGACCGCTGTGACTGAACGCCGAATGGATGACGTTCTTGACCGCTTGCTCCCGGTCGCTCAGGGCGCTGACGATCGTGGCGTTTTTTCCGCCAGTCTCGGCAAAGAGCGGGAGTGCTGGGTTCGACCGCAGCATCTGCAACGCGGTCGCCGTTCCTCCGGTGAGGATGACCGCTCCGAGATTGGGTTGAGTCAGGAGATGCCGGCCTGCCTCGGCCCCGGAACACGGGACAAACTGGAGCAACCGCCGCGAAACTCCGCCTCTCCAAAAGCACTGGCAAAGCTCCCACGCGACCAGGGCGCAATCGGAGGCCGGCTTCAGCACCACGCGATTCCCTGCCGCGAGGGCGGCGGCGATCCCGCCGCACGGGATGGCAATCGGAAAGTTCCAGGGGGAAACCACCACGACCACGCCTTTCGCCTTCGCCTCGACCGTCTCGAGCCCGAAAAAGAAACGCGTCGAGCTCCGGTAAAATTCCACGAAATCCACCGCCTCGGACACTTCCGGATCGGACTCCGCGATGGTCTTGCCGCCCTCGGCGAGCGCGGCCTGAATGAGCCGGCCGCGGGCCTGGCGCAGCTCCTGGGCGACCGCCCCGAGGACGGTGGACCGGGCCTCCATGCCACGTCGCCACCACTCATCGTCATCGCGCCGGGCGCACGCGACGGCCTCGCGCAAATCGGCCTCTCCGGCCTGGGCGCAGCGCGCCACGATCGAGCCGGGACGCGAAGGATCGCGGCAATCGCGCAGGGCGCGCCCGGCGATCCGCTCTTCGCCATTCACGACGACCGGCAGCGGGTCGGGCAGACTGGAAGTCTGCCCCACAATTTCGGCTGCCCATTCGCTGTTCTGCGGGAGCGAGAAGTCGGTGTCGGGTTCGTTCTCGAACTCCGTCCAGGGCCTCTCCTGGCGCGGGCGATCGGATCCGGCCCCGAGGCGATTCTGCGCCCGGCGCGGTGCGTCCGAGATGCCGACGGCAAAACTTTCCCGAAAGCCGGCCTCGAGCTGCTGCCATTCCTCGCTGCCGACTCGCAGCTTGAAGGCGTGGCGCAGGAAATTGTCCGGCCCCGTGTTCTCGTCGAGCCGGCGTATGAGGTATCCGATGGCATTGAGAAATTCCTCTTTCCGGCAGGCCGGCGCGTAGAGCAGGAGGTTGCGGGAATGCTCGAAGAGCGCGCGCCGCTGGTGGTTCGCCATGCCTTCGAGCATCTCAAATTGGACGCGATCGCCGGCGGTCGCTGCGGCGGCGAGGACCAGGCCATAGGCGAGGTCGAACAAATTGTGCGAGGCGACGCCCACCCTCACCGCCGCGAGGTTCTCCGGCAGCAAGGCCTCGTGGAGCATGCGCTTATAGTTCGCGTCCGTCTCGGCCTTGGTCTTGAAGGGCGCCTGCGGCCAGCCGCGCAGCGAGGCTTCCACGCGCTCCATCTCCATGTTCGCGCCCTTCACGATCCGAATCGTCACCGGGCTCCCGCCTTGGGCGACCCGCGCGCGGGCCCATTCGTTGATCCGGCGTTGGGTGCGCGCGGAGTCCGGGATGTAGGCCTGGAGCGCAATGCCCGCACCCACCGGCTCGAGCCCCCGCCGCTCCAGCGTGCGCATGAAGACTTCGGCGGTCAGCGCGAGGTCGCGGTATTCCTCCATGTCGAGGTAGATGAACTTCGGGACAATCGTCCCGTCGGCGCGGGTGAAGCGCAGATCGGCTGCTTCGCGATAGAGCCGTTCGAGGCGATCGCAGAGCACCGCCACGGTGTGCTCGCGGGCGAGCGGGGAGATCTGCGAATAGACCGTCGAAATCTTGACCGAGAGCACCTCGATCTCCGGCAGGTGCAGGGCTTCGAGATACTTGTCCAGCCGGCGCCGGGCCTCCCGCTCGCCGAGGAGCGCCTCCCCGAGAAAGTTGACGTTCATGCGCACGCCTTCGGCCTGGCGCTCGCCGAGGTAGGCGGTCAGCAACTCGGTTTCCGCCGGCAGCACCACGTTGGCCGTTTCACTTTGCATCCGCTCCTTGACCAGCGGGACCGCGACCCCCGGCAGCCAGCCGCCGAAGGTCTGAAAGCCGCGCAGCAGCGCGCGATCGATCGGGCTGAAAAAGCGCGGGATGCCCTGGACGTCGAGGATGTGGGTAAACTGATCGACCGTCCGCGCCGCGCCTTTGCTGCGGAACGCCTGGTCGGTCATCTGCATCATCGTCACCTTGTCGGAGGGCGTGCGCAGCATCCGCTCCAGCTCCGCTTGCTGGCGGCGTTCGTGCGGCGTCTGCAGAGCCACGGCGCGTTCCTGCAACTGCTGCGCGAGGGCGACGGCGCTTTCGATCAGCCGGGGGTCGGGAAAAAGGTCGGCGGCGTTCACACGATCACGATAGCGCAGCCCGCAAGTGGCAAGTGGAGCAGCCGTCCCGGCTGCTCGGAACGTGGCCGGCGGGACGCCTGCCCCACTTTATGGCAGGCGGGACGCCTGCCCCACTTCACCGTTCTGCTGCTCGGCGGCGCCGATCTTCTGCAGCGCATTCTTGGCGATGCGGGTGATGACGACCGTCACGATGATCGTGGCCAGCAGGCCGACGCCGAGAAACGTCCACTCGAGCGGGCCGCGCGTTTTGGCTCCGCCGCCGAGCCCCGCCTTCCCCGCGGCGCCGAGATAAACGTAGAGCACCGTGCCGGGCAGCATGCCGATCCAGCTCGCGAGCACGTAGGGCCAGAACCTCACCTTGGTGATGCCGTAGAAGTAATTGCTCGCGCTGAACGGAATCAGCGGGCTGAGGCGCAGCAGGCCGATGATCTTCCAGCCTTGCTTGCCGATCGCCTCGTCGATCGCCTTGAACTTCTCGTTCTCCTTGGTCTTTTGCTCGATAAGGTCACGCGCGAAATAGCGCCCGATCAGAAACGCCAGCGACGCCGCGATCGTGGATCCGGCGGACGCCACGACCGTTCCGAGGCCGAGGCCAAAAACGAGTCCGGCGCTGATGGTCAGCAGGGAGCCGGGCACGAAGAGCACCGCGGCCACCGCATAAATCACGATGAAGACCAGGATGCCGAGCGGGCCGAGCTTTTCCACCCAGTCGCTGACGCTCTTGATCCACTCCGCGAGCGGCAGCACCGAGGCCGCGCGCGAGAGCCCCACGAGAACCAGCACGATGACGATCCCTTTCCAGTATTTGCCAAACCAGTTTTTCATCGGGTGATCAAACGTCTCCGCGTTGCCGCGCGTAGAGCCAGGCAAAGATCCGCTTCGCGCGCGGGGTCAGGCGCGTCTTGCTGTAAAGATCGCCGGTTTTTCGGCTGACTTCGACCAGGGTGGGATACGGATGGATGGTGGCCGCGATCTGGCCGAGGCCGAGCCCGTGGCGCATGGCGATGACCAGCGGTTGGAGCAAATCGCCGGCGTGTTCGGCCACGATGGTCGCGCCCACGATGATGTCGGTGCCTTTGCGCACCAGCACCCGGGCGGAGCCGGCCGTGGCTTCTTCCAGGATCGCGCGATCGACGCCGGCCATGGGTTGCTCGAACACGTCGCAGGCGATTCCGGCCCGGGTCGCTTCCTCTTCGTTCAAGCCCACGCGGGCGACTTCCGGATCGGTGTAGGTGCACCACGGCACCACCGAGTAATCCGCTTTCTGCCGCAGGACCTGGAGCGGCATGAGGATGTTGCGCACCACGATCCGCGCCTGGTAGTCGGCCATGTGCGTGAAGAGATACTGACCCGTGATGTCCCCGGCGGCGTAGATGTGGGGCTGGAAAGTTTGCAGGTAATCATTCACCTCGACGCCCTTCTTCGTCGTCTGCACGCCGGCGGCTTCCAGGTTGAGCTGGTCGAGGTTTGGAGTGCGCCCCGCGGCCAGCAGGAGCGCGTCGAAGACTTCCTCGCGGTCAATCCCGTCGCGCTGGATGGTGGCGCTGATGGCGCTGCCCTCCGGCCGTACGCTTTTCACTTCAGCGCCGGTGAGCACCGTCACGCCTTCGGCTTCGAGGGCCTTGCGCAGCAGGGCCGAGGCAGCGTGATCTTCGCGCGGAAGCAGCCAGGCTCCGCGCTGGACCAGGGTGACCGCCACGCCGAAGCGCGCGAAGGTCTGGGCCAGCTCGCAGCCGATCGGCCCGCCGCCGAGGACGAGCAGAAACCCGGGTTTTTCGCGCAGCGCATCGAAGATCGTTTCGTTGGTGAAATAGCGCACGCTTTCCAGCCCTGCGATCGGCGGGGTCGCGGCGTGCGTTCCGGTGGCGATCACGAAATGTTTCGCGCGCAGTTTTACTCCCTCGACTTCGACCTCTTTCGGCGAGAGGAAGCGCGCCTCGCCGCGGAAGACATCGACGCCCAACGACTCGAAGCGCTCCTGCGAATCGTGCGGCGCAATGCCCGCCCGACGTTCCCGCATGCGCTCGAAAATCCGCGAAAAGTCAGGCTGCGGCGGCGGGACGTCGATTCCCCAGGCGGCGGCGTGGCGGATGGTGTGGAGCACCCGCGCCGAGGAGATCAGGGCTTTGCTCGGGACACAGCCAAAGTTCAGGCAATCGCCGCCCATCTGATTGCGCTCGATGAGCGCGACGCGGCCGCCGAGCCCGGCGGTCCCGGCGGCGGTGACCTGGCCGGCGGTGCCCGCGCCAATCACCACCACGTTGTACACGCCATGGCCTTTGCCTTTCATGAA
Source organism: Chthoniobacter sp. (assembly GCA_034667665.1). Taxonomy (GTDB): domain Bacteria; phylum Verrucomicrobiota; class Verrucomicrobiia; order Chthoniobacterales; family Chthoniobacteraceae; genus Chthoniobacter. The sequence goes on along the minus strand of JAXDQW010000044.1, from coordinate 240,285 downwards.
TCCTCCCGAAGGCGCGGCCGCGCGCCGGCGGGAATCATCGCCGGCACGAAGAATTTTGCAGTGGGTGAGGCGGGCATCGGAGCGGGAATCGGCCGAGCGTCGGCCAGGGAGCAGAGGGTAGCCGAGTGCAGACGGGCTGGCGAAGCGCGAAATTTATGCAACCGGAATTCTCGCAATCGCCGATTTGAGAGCGGCACACCTTTTTATGTGCAGAATCCTTTCCCGGAATTCGATCTCCCACGGCGCGTTCATACGGGCGCGAGGGTTGGCCCCTGGCGCGACACCACCCCAATACTGACGTTTGGCCGCCCGGCTCCCATCTGAAACTGAGGCGCTCGGCACCCGGCGCATGATCCCGCGGTTGCTCGCGGCGGCGATCGTCGTGCCGCTGGTGCTCGGGTGGTTGCGTCTGGAGGGCGAGCGCGCGGGCCTGTTCAGCAGCACTCAGGGCGTCGCTCTGATGGTCGGCATGAGCATCGTTTTGCTCACCGCTTTGATCTGGTGGTGCATCACCTTGCAGCGCCGGAGCGAGGAAGCCCTCCGCCTGGGCGAGAAGCGCACCCGGTTGATCATCGACTCGGCCTACGACGCTTTCATCGCCATGAATGTCGAGGGCGGGATTACGGATTGGAATCCGCAGGCGGAAAAAACCTTCGGATTTTCCAAGGACGAAGCGATGGGGCGCTCGCTCGCGGAAACCATCATCCCGGAACGTTATCGGGAGGCGCATCGGCTGGGCCTGAAGCGCTTTTTGGAAACCGGCGAAGGCACCGTCTTTAACAAGCGGTTGGAGATCAGCGCGGTGAATCGTTCGGGGCGGGAATTTCCCGTGGAACTGACCATCTCGCCGGCGCGCTGGGGGGACACCTGGGTCTTCCACGCCTTTGTGCATGACATCACCGAGCGCCAGGAAAGGAACGAGCTGGTTGCCGCCAGCGCCGCCAAAGACCATTTTATCGCGGTGCTCTCGCATGAGCTGCGCACGCCGCTCACGCCGGTGCTGGCGACGATCATGGATCTCGATGCCCAGGCCGATATCCCGACCCATTTGCGCGACGCCCTCGCGCTCATCCAGCGCAACGTCGAGATCGAAGCCCGACTGATCGACGATCTGCTCGATGTGACCCGCATCGGCAAAGGCCGGCTGCGGATCGATCGCCAGGTCGTGCCGGTGCACTCGGTCCTCCACAACGTCATGGAAATCTGCCGCAGCGAGATCCTGAAGAAGAAGGTGCGCGTCGCCGTCGATCTGCAAGCCCCGAACAGCTCCGTGGAAGGGGACTCGCCACGGCTCCTGCAGATCTTTTGGAATCTGCTGCAAAACGCGGTCAAATTTACCCCCACGGGCGGGGAGATTACCGTGCGTACGTTTGCGGAAGGGGAGGGGCGGCTGAAGGTGGAGATTTCGGACAATGGGATCGGTCTCGAACCCGACATGCTGCTGCGCATTTTCGAGCCCTTCGAGCAGGCCGACTCCTCGATCAATCGGCGCTTTGGCGGGCTCGGGCTGGGTCTCGCGCTGTCCAAGGCCCTGGTCGAAGCGCACGGCGGGAGCATTGCCGCGAACAGCGCCGGGGTCGATCGGGGGACGACCTTTACGGTGGAGCTGGCTACCACCCAGGCGGCTCCGAGCGGTGCGGGTGCCAACGGGCACGCCAAAGAGGAGAATCCTCGTTCCGCGCGATCGCTGCGCATTCTCCTCGTCGAAGATCACGAAGCGACCCGCCGGGCGCTCCAGCGCCTGCTCGAAAGATGGGGTCACTCCGTCGCTGCCGCGGCGGACGTCACGACGGCGCGAGAGCTCGCCAAGGCGGGGCCTTTCGACCTCCTGGTCAGCGATCTCGGACTGCCCGATGCTCACGGCACCGAACTGATGCGCGAGCTGCGCAAGAGCTCGTCGATTCGCGGCATCGCCTTGAGTGGTTTCGGCACCGAGGACGACACCGCGCTCAGTCTCGAAGCGGGATTCCATGCGCATCTCACCAAACCGGTCGGGACCCGGCAGCTCCGCGCGCTGATCGAGGAAATCGCCGCTTTGCTTTGCGACGATCAGCCGGCTCGTGGAGAGCCAACGGCCGCAGGGGATGCTGGGGCCGGCCGGATTCCTGCGCTCGATAGCGAGGCTTGCTAGGGTAGTCCGCCCGTTACTCTGAACGGCTGGGTCTCGCCGCTACGCGGCTTGCTCATCAACCTCCGTACCGTGGCCTCGCTCCGCTCGACCACGGCTATTCGGGTTGCGCCGCTCCGCGGCTGCCACCACCACACGCACGCCCCGACAAGCTGCCAGGCCCGAATGGCGCCAAGCCATCCAGAGCGCCGGGCCTTTGCGGCCTTCCCGCGAGGCGGAAGAATGGAATCGGACTTGCCAAGCACCAGCTCGTGTCGGTGAGTGTGGGCCCGTGCCCAACCGATTGCACCCGTTGCGTCTTCACCTGGCCTTTGCGCTGGTCGCGTTTGGTGTCCCGCTGGGCGTGGCCGCGGACGATTCGGCGGAAGGAACGGCATTTTTTGAGAACCGCATCCGCCCCGCGCTCGTCGAGTATTGTTACAAGTGCCACAGCGCGGAGTCCGAGAAGGTCAAGGGTGAGCTGCTGCTCGACTCCCGGGAGGCGCTTCGCAAAGGCGGCGAGTCCGGTCCCGCCATCGTGCCGGGCAACCCGGACGAAAGCCTGCTCATCAAAGCGGTGCGGCGCCTCGACAAGGATCTCGCGATGCCGCCCAAGAAGGAATTGCCCGAGGCGGTGGTCAACGATTTCGTGGCCTGGGTAAAAATGGGCGCGCCCGATCCGCGCAACGCTCCGGCGGCCGCGCCACCGCCGAGCGAGCCGGCCGTGGTGAAGATCGACTACGAGGCGGAGCGCCAGAAGTGGGCCTTCCACCGCCCGGAGCCGCCCAGCATTCCCGCGGTGCGCAACGCGGGGTGGACGCGGAATCCGATCGATCATTTCATTCTCGCGAAGCTGGAAGCCGCAGGTCTCGAGCCCGCGCCGACCGCCGATCCGCGCACCTTGTTGCGCCGGATTTATCTCGACCTCACCGGCCTCCCGCCGACTCCCGCGGAAGTGGACGCGTTCTGCCAAGCCGCCGAGCCGGCGGAGCCCGGGACAAGTGGAGCCCGGGATACGGGCGAGCCAATCCGCAATTCGCAATCTGCAATCGAAAGCGTCATCGACCGCCTGCTCGCCTCGCCGCAATACGGCGAGCAATGGGGTCGGCATTGGCTCGATGTGGCGCGCTACGCCGACTCGCTCGACGCGCGTTCGCTCGGGAAGGAGGGCGACATTCTCGACGCCTGGCGTTATCGCGACTGGGTCGTCGCGGCTTTCAACCGGGACCTGCCTTACGACCAGTTCGTTGCCCAGCAGGTCGCCGGTGACATCCTCGCCGCGCGTGAGCCGGACCCGGGGAAGATCGTCGCCACCGGGCTCTACGCGATCGGAAATTGGGGCAACGGCGATGCCGACAAGGAGAAACTTTACACCGATATCGTGGACGATCAGATCGATGTCACCGGGCGCGCGTTCCTCGGGCTCACTCTGGCCTGCGCGCGCTGCCACGATCACAAGTTCGATCCCATCACCACGGCCGACTACTACTCCCTGTCCGGCATCTTTTTCAGCAGCCACATCCTGGAGAAGTTCGCCTCCAAGGCGCAGGGCGAGAGTCTGATGCGGATCCCGCTGCTGAGCGCGGCGGAGCAGGAGGCCCGCGGCGTAGCGACCGCCCGTCTGGCCGCGATCGAGGCGCAGCTTGCCGGTGGCTTGCGCCCCCTCACCGAGGTGAAGCGCGACGTGAGCGGCAAGCCCGGTCTGATCGGCTGGCATCCCAAGGGTGCGGACAATCCGTCGCTGGTCATCAACACGGCAGACGCGGAGGTGGCGTTCTCCACGATCAAGCTGGCGGCGCACGCGATCGCGGTGCACCCCGGCCCGAAGATGGCCGTCACGGCGGCCTGGCGCAGCCCCGCGGCGGGAACGATTCGCGTCAGCGCCCGCTTGCGCGATGCGGATCCGAACTGCGGGGACGGCATCACCTGGGCCGTCCGCAAGGGCGCACAGGTCCTTGGATCCGGAGCGATGGACAACGGAGGAAGCGCGGAATTTCCGGAAATCGAAGCCGTGGTGCAGGCGGGCGACCTTGTCCAGCTCGTGATCTCTCCGCGCAAGGAATACACCTGCGACTCGACCCAGATCGATTTCATCGTGCAGGGCGAAGACGGGCACGTCTGGGATTTGCGCGAGGCGCTCGTCGGCGGCGCGGCGCAAGGGGCTGAAGGGATCTGGTGGATTTGCGCGGGCGAAGGTGAACGCCTCGGCCAGGACACCGCCGATGTCACCGCGCTGGAAGCCGAAAAAAAGGAGCTCACCGGGCAAATTGCGGCCACGCCGCGATGCCAGGGATTGCAGGAAGGCGGCATCCCCGGAAGCCCGTATGCCGGCTTTCACGACGCGCGGGTGCACATCCGCGGCCGCTATGATCGGCTGCGCGAACTGCGCCCGCGCGGCTTCCCGGTGCTGCTCGCCGGCGCGCCGGAACCGATCACCGAGGGGAGCGGACGCCTGGAACTCGCGCGGTGGCTGACCAGCCCGGCGAATCCGCTCACCGCGCGGGTCATGGTCAATCGCATCTGGCAGCATCACTTCGGCGAAGGCATCGTCCGCACCCCCAACAATTACGGCAAACTCGGCGCCCCGCCGACCCATCCCGAGCTGCTCGACTGGCTCGCGCTCGAGTTCGTGAAAAGCGGTTGGAGCGTGAAGGCGATGCACCGGCTCATCATGCAGAGCGCCACCTATCAGCAGGCGGCGAGCGGCAGCGCGAAGGCCGACCCGGAGAACAAACTATTCGGCCGGCAGAATCGGCGCCGGCTGAGCGCGGAGGAATTGCGCGATTCGCTGCTGGTCGCGGCCGGGATCCTGGACCAGGCCGTCGGCGGCCCTTCGGTGCGCGATCTGGCTACTCCGCGGCGGACGCTTTATGTGACCACGGTGCGCTCGGATCGGACCACCTATCAAATGCTCTTCGACGGCGCCGACCCCACGTCAATCGTGGAGAAACGCACCGACTCCGTGGTCGCACCGCAAGCGCTTTGGCTGCTCAACAGCCCGTTCGCCCTCGCGCAAACGAAAGCGCTCGCGGCTCGGATGGAGAGTCAGGCGCCGCGCGAGACAGCCGGCCGGATCGGGTGGCTGTACGAGCGGCTCTTCGCCCGCCCTCCGCGAGCCGAGGAACTCCAGATCGCTGCCGCGGCGCTGGCCCAGTTCGGCGGAAGCGCCGCGGCGTGGGAACAGTTCTGCCAGGTCCTTCTCTGCTCGAATGAATTCACCTACCTTGATTGAGCCATGATCGACGATTCACTCTTCCGCACGCCGCTTTCCCGCCGCCAGATGCTGGGCCGTTTTGCGAGCGGCTTCGGGATGCTGGGACTCGCCGGCTTGCTCGCGGAGAGCCACGCGGCGGAAGGAAGTCCGCTCGTTGTGAAGCCCCCGCACTTCGCGCCGAAAGCAAAGCGCGTGATCTTTCTGTTCATGTCGGGCGGGCCTTCGCACGTCGATTTGTTCGATCCGAAACCGCGGCTGGCGCGCGAGAACGGTCAGCCGCTGCCCTTCGCCAAGCCGAAGCTCGAGCGGACCAAAACGGGCAACCTGCTCGGCTCGCCGTGGCAATTCGCGAAGCACGGCGAATCCGGAATCGAAGTGAGCGAGCTGCTGCCCCACACCGCCCGCTGCGTGGACGACCTGTGCGTCATCCGCTCGATGGTCGCGGACAACATCAATCACAATGGGGCCTGCCTGCAGATGAACACGGGCGAGCAGGCCTTTTCGCGACCGTGCATGGGCTCGTGGCTCCTCTACGGGCTCGGGTCGGAGAACCAGGATCTGCCCGGCTTCGTGGTCATCAGTCCGGCGCAACCGGCGCAGGGCGCGCCGCTCTGGAGCTCGAGTTTTCTGCCCGCCGCCTATCAGGGAACGCTCGTCACGGATCTAAAGAATCCGGTCGCGAACCTCGGCAACGCCCGCTTTTCCGCCGCGCAGCAGCGCGCGCAGCTCGATGTGCTCCAGCAACTGAACCAGCTTCACGCGGCGCAGCGCGCGGAAGATTCGCGGCTGAGCGCGCGGATCGAATCATTCGAGCTGGCCTTCCGCATGCAGGCGGAAGCTCCCGAGGCATTCGACATCGAAAGAGAATCGCCCGAGACCAAAAAACTCTACGGCCTCGATGATCCGGTGACGGAAATCTTCGGCCGCCAATGCCTGATGGCGCGCCGCTTGACGGAACGCGGCGTGCGAATGGCGCAGGTCTATCACACGACGACCTCCAAGCGCGCGAGCTGCCAGCTCTGGGATCAGCACTCGAATTTGAAGGCCGAGCTGCCGAACAACTGCGCCGCGGTGGACAAGCCGATCGCCGGGCTGCTCCAGGACCTCAAAGCGCGCGGGTTGCTCGACGAGACGCTGGTCATTTGGGGCGGCGAGTTCGGCCGCACCCCGACCGCCGAGGGAGGCGACGGTCGCGAGCATCATCCCTTCGGCTTCACCATGTGGCTCGCGGGTGGCGGCGTGAAAGGCGGGATCGTGCATGGCGCGACCGATGAATTCGGCTGGCACGTGGTGCAGGACCGTGTCCACGTCCACGACCTGCACGCGACGATCCTGCACCTCCTCGGTCTTGATCATACGAAGCTGACCTATCGCTACAGCGGCCGCGATTTCCGGCTCACCGATGTGCACGGAAACGTGGTTCGTGAAATCCTCGCCTGAGTTCACAGCCACCACTCCACCACTCCACCACTCCCACTACTCCGATACTCCCCATGGAGTGATGGAGTGATGGAGTGATGGATGGATGAGTCATAGATTCCCCCACCATGCGCTTCATCGATCTCTCCCATCCATTGCGCGACGGACTGCCCGCGTTTCCCAGCGATCCGCAATTGCGCATCGAGCCGCATCTGACCGTGGCCAAGGACCGGTGCAATGTGAGCCGGATCGTGATGGGGTCTCATCAGGGCACGCACCTCGATGCGATGTTCCACTTCCTGCCGGAGGGGCGAACGATCGATGCGATGCCGCTGGAATGGTTTTATGGGCCGGCCCGCTGTCTGCGGATTCCGAAACGGGCGAGGGAAGAAATCACGGTGGAAGATTTCGCGCGGCACGAGGCGGTGCTGGCACCGGGGGCGCGGGTGGTGATCAACACGGGCTGGTCCCGGGAATTCGGCACCGCGCGCTTTTTCGAGGATTTTCCCTCCATGACCCAGGAAGCGGCGCGCTATCTCGCCGGGCGCAAGCTGCGGCTCATCGGGATGGATATGCCGACCCCGGGGCGGGACTACTACGAGATCCATCACACGCTGCTGGCGCCGGAAGTGGAGATGGTCATCGTGGAGTCGCTGGCCAACCTCGATGAGCTGCCGGACGAGTTCACCTTCATCGGCTTTCCGCTGCGCTTTGCCGGCGGCGACGGCTCCCCGATCCGGGCCGTGGCGGTGGTGCCGTAAACCGGCTTCTGTAAACCGCCGCGCGCTCGTGGACGGTTTCGATGGAGCGGCGGACCGTGGATTGGCGGTCAGCGCTGGAGATTCACGTCGATGCCGAACAGCTTCCAGCGGGGCAGCTCGTAAACGTACTTCAAGCTGAAGAAGGTCTTGTAGGGCGCGGTGGGGAAATGGCCGTTCACGACGAGAACACCATCCGTGTTGATGCTCGGCGGTCCATCCAGCGCCATCTCGGCATCCCTCACCCCTCCGAGCCTCACGTTGTTCTCGATGAACGGCTGAAAGGCGCGCTCCAGTTGCCCGAGCGTCAGTTGCTTCTGCCAGGCCTCGGACACGGTCTCGTAGAAATCCGTGAAGGACCGCTGCTGAATCGCCGCGTCGAAGGTGAGCAGGGTGTCCGTGACGAGCCGCCGGAGGTCGCGCTCCTCCGGCACCGGGCGGCTCAGCGAATCCGAAAAGGCGGAGCCTTTTCCCACCAGGCTGAAGCGGTTCTGCGAGCGGCCCCCCGCGTCGCCGCGCAGTCGCATCGAGTAGATTCGCCAGGCGCCGGATTCGTTGAGCAGGGTCACGGTGAAGGGAATCCGTTCTCCCGTCCGGGTCGAGACTTCGACGCGTATTTTGGCTTCGCGATCTTTGATCTCAGGCGGTTCCCATTGCACCGCGGCATGATCAGCGAGCCCGATTTCCTTCACCGTTTGGGCGAACGCTTTCTCCGTTTGCTGCGCCCGAAAGCCAAAGGCCGCGCTCGCATACGCCTCCGCAATCTGGCCCGCGGCGATTTGCTGGAAAAACTGCCTAGCCGGCTCGACGGGGTCGCTTTTTTTGGCGCAGCCGGCGCCGGCGAGGGCGATGAGCAGAGCGAGAATCGACCGTCGGAGCCGGGATCGCATCGCGTCCACCCGCTTCAGCGGCTCAGCTCGAGCATCCTCCGAATGGGCAGCTCGGCGCGCGCGCGGATCGCCTCCGGCAGAACGATCTCCGGCTCGAGGTGCAGCAGCGCGTCGTGCAGTTTCTCGAGCGTGTTCATCTTCATGAAACGGCAATCCGCGCAGGCACACCGGTCGGTCGGGCCGGGAATGAAGGTCTTGTCCGGCAGGTCGCGCCGCAGCCGGTGGATCATGCCGCTTTCGGTCACGATGATGAAGGCCCGAGCCGGATGGTCGCGGCAGTAGATGATCATCTTTTCGGTCGAGCAGACCTCATCGGCGAGCATGCGCACCGCGAAGGTGCACTCGGGATGCGCGACGACCGGCGCGTCCGGATACTCGGCGTGAATGCGCTCGATGGAGTCTCGCGTGAACTCGACGTGCACGTAACAGTTGCCGCGCCACAGTTCCATGGGCCGGCCGGTCTGCTCCATGACCCACGAGCCGAGATTCTGGTCGGGGACGAAAAGAATGTTCCGATCGCGCGGTGCGGCGTTGACTATTTTGACGGCGTTGCCGCTGGTGCAAATCACATCGCTGAGCGCTTTGACCCCGGCGCTGCAGTTGATGTAGGCGATCACGTAGTAATTCTTGTCCGCGTGCGCCTCGAGATAGGCGGCCAGCTTTTCCGGCGGGCACGATTCGCTGAGCGAGCAGCCGGCGTCGAGATCCGGCAGGATTACCGTTTTGGTTGGGTTCACGATCTTGGCCGTCTCGGCCATGAAGTGGACGCCGCAGAACGCGATCACATCGGCATCAGTCTGCGCGGCCTGGTAGCTCAGTCCGAGCGAGTCGCCGACGAAGTCCGCCAGCTCCTGGATTTCCTTGACCTGGTAATTGTGCGCGAGGATGACCGCGTTCCGTTCGCGCTTCAGTTCCAGGATTTCTTCAATGAGATCGACGCCTACCATGGGAAAAAGTCGCACAGTTTCGGCGATTGGCGACGTTTTGCAATGCCGGCGGCGTTTCGGTTCCGGGGGGCCTGGCTAAGGCTGGTGGGGCTGTGTCTCGCCCGGCCCAGACTCGGCAGCCGGGATGCTACCCCACTTGGTCGAGGCGCAGAATGCCATCGGTCAGGATCTGCGCGCGCAGACCACCGTGTCCTTTCATGCGCTCCTCGGCACCCGGGGCAAAGGCGTGGTTCATCCACTCGCAGGGGGCGCACTCGCCGCTTCCGAGAAAACGCACGCCTTGCGCTTCGAACTCCTGACCGATCAACGCGTTGAGATCGATGCCAGCGGTGATGACGTTGCGCCGGAAGACCGACGGCGGGCGGTCCCACACCCCGAACTCCGCGCAAAGCTCGTCGTAAATCTCGTTCGCGAAGAAAGTAATCTGGCCTTTGTAGTTCGGCTTGAAATCGAAGAAGCGATCCCCCTCGATTCCGCGCCCGGCGACGCACCGAATCTCTTCCCGCGCGATCATCGTGGACTCGCCGGGCGGCTTCCCGTAGTGGCCGAAGAAATTGTGCTCGGGTGAAATGAAGAGGTGCTTGATGCGGATCATCGCGATTTCTGCTTTCTGCTTTCCGAATTTCGCTCCATCTACGCGCGCTGTCGTGGACGCATCAATCCGCAATCCGCAATCCGCAATCCGCAATCCGTTCGCCGCCGTGCTCCTCGCCGGCGGACGGTCCACCCGGATGGGGCGTGACAAGGCCGGCTTGATGATCGGCGGCGAGCCGCTCTGGCAACGGCAACTGGCCACGCTGCGAGCGTTGCATGCTGCGGAGTTGTTCATTTCCGGCCGCACCGATGGGCCCTACGCGGCGGCCGGCGTCGAGATCGTGCCGGATGCCAGGCTCGGTTGCGGGCCGATTGGCGGGATCGAAGCGGTCCTGCGCCGCGCGGCTTCGCCGCTCGTGCTGGTGCTGGCGATCGATCTGCCGGCGATGACGGCGGAATTCCTGGAGTCGCTCCTCCAGCAGGCCCGAGCGTTCGGAAGTGGGGTGGTGCCTCAACAAGCCAGTGGCTGGTTCGAACCGCTCGCCGCGGCCTACCCGCGCAGCGCCTTGGCGCTCGTCGAGGATTGCCTGCGGGGAACCGACCATTCGCTCCAGCACTTTGTCCAGCGGGCGATTGCCGCCGGATTGGTCCGTGCGATGCCCCTCTCGCGCGAGCAGCTCCCTCGCTTCCATAATGTGAACGCACCGGCGGATCTGTGACCCGGGCTGGCATCAGAGCCGCATATTGGCGAGCCGCGGAGCGGCGCAGACCCGAGTAGCCGTGGTCGAGCGAAGCGAGGCCACGGAATCGGAAAAACGCGGGGCAGCCGCGTCAGCGGCGGAACATTGCTTACGCGCCGGGTTTCGCCGCTACGCGGCTGGCTGATCAACCCCTTATTCCATGGCCTCGCTGCGCTCGACCATGGCTACTCGGGTTGGCGCCGCTCCGCGGCTGTGACGCTGAATGTCCGCCAGCCTCCGAGGCTAACCACCGAGCGGCGTCACGGCCACTGCGCAGGACTTGTAGCTCGGCTGCCGCGAATAGGGATCGAACTCCGGATAGGTGAGCTGGTTGGCGATCGCATAGTGCATCGGGAGAAAGACCTGCCCGGGTTGCACCGTGTGGGTCACGAACGCCGTCGCCACGATCTCTGCCCGCCGCGACGCGATCCTCACCTTGCTCTGCTCCGCGATCCCAAGCCGCTCGGCATCCACGGGATTGATCTCGAGGTAAATGTTCGCCGGATAAAGCTGCCGCAGCACATCGGATTTTCCCGTGCGCGTTTGGGTGTGCCATTGCGAGGACGTGCCGCGCCCGGTGAGCAGCACGAAGGGAAACTCGGCATCGACGGGTTCGGCCACGGGTCGCGGCGCCTCGAAGAAAAATTTCGCCTTTCCGTCCGCATGAAAGAACCGCCCATCCTCGAACAAACGCCGCTCTGATGTGGGGTGGACTTGTTGTCCGCCCAGCGCACTGGCTTGAGGGTCGTGGCTCTTCCCATTTCCCCCCGCTCCAGCAGACGGCAAGTCTGCTTCACATTCAGCGAATGGCCATTGCACCCCCCCGCATTCGTCCAGCATCCGGTAATCGGTGATCCCGGTGATGTCGCACGGCTGTCCGCGAGAGCAATCCTTCATGAGCTGAAACACGGCTTCGGGCGAAGACCAGGCGCGGAACATGTCGCCGCAGCCCCAGTACTGCGCAATCAGCTTCAGAATATTGAAGTCGGACAGCGCCTGGCCGGGAGCTCGCGAGACCTTTTTGACCAGCCCATACCGGCGCTCGGAGTTGATGAAGGTCCCCTCCTTTTCGCCCCAGCCCGCGGCGGGCAGCACCAGGTCGGCCCGCTGGGCGGTTTCGGTGCTGTGATACATGTCCTGCACGACCAGGAAATCGAGCTTCTTCGTGAGTTCGTTGAAATCGTTCTGGTTGATCCAGGAATGGGAGGAGTTCGTGGCGATGATCCACAGGCCCTTGATCTTCCCCTCGGCGATGCCCTGCACGATTTGATCATAGGCATCGGACGACTGACGGGGAATGACCGCTTCGTCAATCTTCAGGATGCCCGCGATCTTCGCGCGGTGCGCGTCGTCGTCAAAACGGTGGCCGCCCAGCAGGCTCGTGATATTGGCGAAGAGCCGCGAACCCATCGCGTTGCACTGCCCGGTCACCGAGTTCGCGCCGGTGCCCGGCCGGCCGAGATTGCCGGTCATCAAGGCGAGATTGATGATCGCTTGCGCCGTCCGCGTGCTCTCGTGGCTTTGATTCACACCCATGGTCCACCAAAACGAGACGCGTTTGCCGTCGGCGATGGTTTGCGCGAACCGCCAGAGGTCATCCACGCTGATGCGCGTCGCGGCGCTGACCACATCCGGGGTGAAGCGGGTGACGAACTCCGCGAATTCCTCGAAGCCGGTGGTGTGCGCCTTGAGGTAATCGCGTTTGATCCAGCCGCTGGCGATGAGCATGTTCGCCAGACCGTAGAGCAGCACGAGATCGCTCTTCGGCTGAATGGCGTAATGCTGGGTCGCCGCCATCGCGGTCTCGGTCTTGCGCGGATCGACGACGATGATCTCGGGCCGATGTTTGTTGCGCATCACCCGCTGCCACATGATCGGGTGCGCGATGCACAGGTTCGAGCCGACGAACACGAGCACGTCGCTTTCCTCGAAATCCGCATAGGTGAAAGGCGGCGCGTCGAACCCGAACGACTGCTTGTAGGCCACGTGCGAGGTGGCCATGCACTGTCGGGTGTTGCTGTCGCAATGGAGGAAGCCCATCCCGAACTTCCACAGCGCGCCGAGCAAAGCCATCTCCTCAGTGACGATCTGGCCGGTGCCGAGGAAGGCGCACGACTCCGGCCCGTGCTTCGCTTTGATTTCCTTGAAGCGCTCGCAAAAGAGGATCAGCGCCCGCTCCCAATCGATGGGCTCGAACTCACCGCGCTCATTGCGCAGGAGTGGCGTCGTCCCGCGGTCGGGCGCACTCAGCGGCGTGAGCGCCTCCCAGCCTTTCGGACAGGCCATTCCGAGGTTTACGGGGTAACTCGAATCCGCGCTAAGATTGATGGCGTGCCCATCCTTCATGTGGACGTTCAGTCCGCAGCCCGTGGAGCAGAAGCCGCAGACCATGGTGACGATGTCGTCGGGGGCCAGCCGTGCGGGCACTTTGCCGAGACCGAAACTGCCGGGGTGCTGCACCAGCTCCTGCGTCAGCGCGCCATCCCGCGCCCGCACCAGCGATCCGATCTTCTCGACGACGTGTTTCATGCAGTCACTCCTCCGGGCATGCGCGGCGCGACCACCGCGGTGAAGAAAAAGAAGCGCTCGATGATCTGCCCCGGGAAGCTGAGCGCAAAGCTGCCGGTGGCCCAGGCGGCCGCCGGCCAGCCCGTGCTGGCCAGCGCCGCCAGGCCACAAAGCACGGCGCCGGCGAGCAGGACGAATCTCGCGAGGAGCAGCGGACGGCACAGCTTCCAGATGGTCAGGGCGGAACGATGGTTTGGGTCGTCCGAACTCCGGAGCGCCGCGCGGAGATTCGTCGCTTCCCAGCCGCCCAGCGCGGCACCAAAGACGGTGGCCATCGCCGCGCAGAGGCCGGCTGCCGCCCCGGCTGGCGCGCCGGTGATCACCTGCCACCAGCCCAGGACCGCGGCCGAGCCGGCCGCGCCGAGCAGCAGCGTCGTCCCAAAGAACCTGGTATTGGTGAACGAGCTTTCCCAAAACGCGCGGCGGGTATCGACGTAGATCATCACCGAACAGAACACGCCGAGCAGACCGAGCAGCGTCGTCAGCACCGCGAGCAGGGGAGTGAATTGCGCGGGCTGGACGAACGCCTCAACCCGGTGCAGCGCCGGGATTGCCTCCGCCAACCGCGGCCACATCGTGGTGAAGGTGAACGCCCCGCCGCAACCGGCGAAGGCTGAGAACGCGAATATTTCGCGGCTCATCCACGAGGTGCGCAGGCCGAGAAACGCCCGCCACGCGCCGAGCGGCCGGCCGAGGTGCAGCACGCTCACGGCCAGGCCGAGGTTGAGCGCGGCAAAGGCCGTCGCCGCCAGCGGCAGTTGTTCCGAGGCGAAAGCGGCGACGAGAAAGAGGCCGACCGCAAGCTGGGTGAGCACCAGCATCCAAATGAGCGGCCAGTGCGCGTGCTCGAGCCGCAACGTCCGGGCATTTCCGGCACTGGCGTTGGCGGGCGGCGGCCGGCGGGTCGCGTAGGCGGTGGTGGGCTTCGTGTAATTCGAGTCGAAGGCTCCGGGAAGCAACTGATCGCCGGGCGCCAGCCGGGCCGTCAGTTCGGCTTTGGTGACAATGCGGATGGTGATCGCCCCGTTGGGACAGGCCTGAACGCAGGCCGGCGCTTCATCCGCGGTGAGCCGCGAGTAACACATGTCGCACTTCCGCACGATGCCCTTCTTGGGCGAATACTTCGGGACGTCGTAGGGGCATTTGAGCACGCAATACTGGCAACCGATGCACTGATCATCGAGGTGGCGCACGATGCCGGTCTCGGCGTCCTTTTCGTAGGCGCGCACCGGGCAGCCTTCGAGGCAGGCGGGCTCGACGCAATGGTGGCACGCCGTGGTGACGGTCTGTTGATACGGCGCCGCGGCCGTGCCGCCGTGGATCAGGCCGACGTTCCGCCAGATCTCGTCTTCATCGAGGCCATTGAGCGAATGGCACGCGCTGACGCAGGCCTTGCAGCCGGTGCAGGCGTCGAGGTCCACGCCGAAGGCATACTGCTCGCCCGGCTGCGGTTTGCTCAGCGGGATCAGATCCTGGTAGTAGCGCGCCTGCGCCGGCAGGGCGTGGCGTTCGTGTTTCTGCGCGAAGCGCTCGACCGCGGTCAGGCGCTGCTGCTCGGCGAGCAGCTCGTCGATCAGGGTGCGCTCTTCAGGCTCGAGTAGCGCGGTCATGTGGAATGGAGACGGCGCGGCGACCGTGCGCGGCGTCCGCTGGCCGCCTCGCTTCGCTCGCCCGCGGCCGACCGCAACTCGGCCTCACTCTTACTCTTCATTGGAAAAGATCGCCTGAAGCTGGTTGAGGTCGTGCCGCTGGGTGAAGGACTGGAAGTCTTCGCGCTCGCTGCGATGGCGGAGGTAACCCTTGAGCATCTTCTCGAGCGTCAGCTTGAGATCCTCGAACGCCACCCCGGTAAAGACCTGGCGGCCCACCGCCTGTTGCGCGCCGAACCCGCCACCGACAAACACGTGGTAGCCCTCGACGCTCTCGCCGCCGATCTTCGTCTTCACCCCGAGCAGCCCGATGTCGCCCATGTAATGCTGCGCGCAGGAATTCGGGCAGCCGGTGAGATGGACGTTCACGGGCTGGTCGAGCTGGAGGCGCCGATCGAGATAGTCCATCAGCGCGAGCGCGTGCGCCTTGGTGCCGACCTGCGCAAACTTGCAATAGGCATTGCCGGTGCAGGCGATGAAGCCGCTGCGGAGATTCGATTGCTCGGTGTCGAAGCCCATTTTCCGCACGGCCTTCTTCACCGTTTCGACGAAAGCGTCGGGCACGTTGGGGATGATCAGATTCTGCCAAACCGTGAGCCGCACTTCGCCGGAGCCGTAGAGATCGGCGATCTCCGCTAGGCGGATCATTTGTTTGGTCGTGATCTGGCCGACGGGGATCGCGACGCCCACGTAATTCAGTCCCGCCTGTTTTTGCCGATAGACGCCGACGTGGCTGTGCGACAGGTCCTGGCTGGGATACTGGATCAGCGCCGCATCGAGGGGCACGCGCGTCAGTTTGTAACCGAGCACCTTCTCGGTTTCCTCGAGATATTGCTCGAGCGTCCACTTTTCGAGCAGGTGCTTGAGGCGCGCCTTTTTGCGGTCGGTGCGATTGCCGTTGGCGATATAAACGCGGACGACGGCGGCGACCACTTTGTTCAGCTCCGCCGGCTTGACGAGCACCCCGAGATCCCGCGCGAAAGCCTTGTGGCCGGTCGCGCCGCCGAGAGCGATGCGGAAGAAAAGCTCCTCGCCGATCTTCACGGCCTTGCAGCCGATGTCGTTGGTGTCTTCGACCGTGCTGATCAGGCCGCCGCCATCGTAGGCAATGTTGAACTTGCGCGGCAAATCATAGAAGGCGCGGTCGTTGATGATGATCTGCGCCATCTCGTGGCAGAGCGGCAGGGTGTCGATGAGCTCGACGGGATCGATCCCCGCGGTCGGATTGGCGGTGAGATTGCGGATGTTGTCGGCGCCCGCTCCGCGCGTGTGCAGGCCGACCGACTGGATGCGGCGCAGCACCTCCGGCGCGTCTTTCGGCTGGATCAGGCGGATCTGGAGGTTCGCCCGCGTGGTGATCTGCACGTAACCGGTGGTCAGTTCCTTCGCTACGTTCGCGAGTTCCCGAAGCTGGAAGGTGCGGATCTGTCCGCCCGGAATCCGCAGCCGCGCCATGAACGCTTCCTTGTTCGGCGTGAGATAAAAGAGCCCGTTCCACTTGAAGCGGAATATCTCCTCCTTGTCCGGCGCCTTGTTCGCCACGGCATGCTCGAGCAGCACCGGATAGGCATCGAGCGGATGCAACTCCTTCTTCACCCGCTCCTCGAAGATGAGGTCATCGAGGGAGACGCGGGTGTCCGGCTGAGGCGTCGGCTCGACGTCGCCGAACCGCTGCCCGCGCGCGCTGATGCCGGCGAAGAATCCGGTCAGGTAGTTGCTCTGCTCGGGGTTGAGAGGCGAGCCGTTGATGGCCGTGATGGGGAGGGTGGCGGTGCTCATGACGCGAAATCGGCTGGCAGTTGCAGCGGCTCAGTAAACATCCCGTTGATACCGCTTGTCGGATTTGAGCTTCGCCACGTATTCGGCGGCGGCTTCCTTGCTCAGGCCGCCCGCACGCTCGGCGATCTGGTGCAAAGCGGCGTCCACGTCTTTGGCCATGCGGCTGGCGTCGCCGCAGACGTAAAAATGCGCGCCGTCCTGGAACCACGCCCACAGCTCCGCGGCGTTTTCGAGCATGCGATGCTGGACGTAAATCTTCTCCGTCTGATCGCGCGAGAAGGCCAGGTCGAGCCGCGCGAGGTGGCCGGTCGCCTGCCAGCCTTCCAGCGTTTCTTGATAGAGGAAATCCGTGGCCTGGCGCTGATCGCCAAAGAACAGCCAGTTCCTGCCGGGCGCGCCCGTGGCCAGCCGTTCCTCGAGAAAGGCGCGGAAAGGCGCGATGCCGGTGCCCGGTCCGCACATGATCACGGGCACGTCGCCACTGGGCGGAAGCCGGAAGCCGTGCGCGGTTTGCACGAAGACCGGCACCGGCGTGCCGTCGGCACAGCGATCGGCCAGGAAGGTGGAGCAGACGCCTTTGCGCGCGCGGCCGTAAGCGTCGTAACGCACCGCGCCGATGGTGAGGTGCACTTCATCGGGATGGGCCTTCGGGCTGGATGAAATGGAGTAAAGCCGGGGCTGGAGTTTCTTGAGGAAGGTGACGAGCTCATCCGCTTCGAACTTCGTCGTCATGCTGTGCAGCACATCGATGATCTCCCGGCCCCAGAGCCACTTTTTCAGTTCGCCGTTGCTCGCCGGATCGAGCAGCGCACTCAGCTCGCCCTGGGCGCTGCGCCCCGCGGCCGCCTTGAGCAGATCCGAGGATGGGCGTGTGATGTCGTAATGCTGGGTCAGCGCGATCCGCAGCGAGGTTTCCGCGCCGTCCGGCGTCTTGACGGCTTCCTCGCCGTCGCAGCCGAGCGCTTCGAGCAGGTCGCTGACGAGGGCCTGGCAATTCGCCGGCACCACGCCGAGGGCGTCGCCGACCTCGTAGCTCAAGCCCGATTCCGCCAGCGAGATTTCGAAGTGCCGCACTTCCTTGGCCGAGCCTTCGCCGGTCAGCTTGCGATTGACCAGCAGCCGCGCGGGGAAGGGATTCTTGCGGGAGTAACCTTGCGGAGCCTCGGTGGTCGCGGCCGCACCTTTGGTCGAGGCGGCGCTTGGAACGGCGGCCTCCGCACCCGAGGACAGCGCCGCAAAGACGCTTTCGGTCCAGGCCGCGGCGGGCGCATCGTAGTCCACATCGCAGTCCTGCCGTGGGTGCACGCGCTTCGCGCCGAGTGCTTCGAGCCGGGCGTCGCATTTTTTTCCGAACTCGCAGAACGCGGCATAATTGGTATCGCCCAGCGCCAGCACGGAGTAGTTGAGGTGATCGAGCTTCGGCGCCGCCTCGCTGCTGAGGTAGTTCCAGAAGCTCAGCGCGTTATCCGGCGGATCGCCGTCGCCGTAGGTGCTGGTGATCACAAGCGCGCGCTCTTCCTTGCTCAGATCGACACTCTCGTATTTGTCCATCGGCACGAGCTTCGCCTCGAAGCCGCGCTTCGCCGCTTCCCTGGAAGCTTTCCGGGCCAGTCCCTCGGAGGTGCCGGTCTGGCTGCCGTAGAGGACAACCAGGGGTTTCGGCGGTGCCGCCGGCGCGGCGCTGAGGCCGGCCAGGGCTTTGCTAGCGAGGGTGGCGTCCGAAAATAATCCGGCCAGGTATCCGTTGAGCCACAGACGCTGTTCCGGGGAGAACGGAGCGTTATCGGGGATGAACGGGATTGGATTCATGGATGGGTCGGAGCAGCGGCTGGAACGTCTGCGGGCTCATTAGCTGTGCGCGTGCCATTCGGCCTCTGTGGCCGGTAAGTTCCTGCTCATCGTCTTCATCGGTCCCATGAGGACCATTCATAGCGTGTCGAAGCCGCTGAATCTGAGCATCTGCCCCACTGTGCCACGCTCTCTCTGCTTGGTGATCCAACCTCCTTCCCGTGCAAAAAAAGTTCCTGGCCGGCCGTGCGTGGGCGTGACTCTGAGCGTTTGGGTTGTCTGGATTTGGTCACTCTGGCTAAACCACTCTATCGCTCCGCACGAGAGTTCGTGGGAGCAATCCAAACGCCGCCTCGTCTCGCGTCTCCGAATCGCATAGGCAGATGCAATGACCTACGGCCCTCGGTTTGACGAAGCATTGCGGAGGTTCGACGACGAAAACTCGCGCGATCCAAAAGCCGTGACCGTCGATGGCGGATCGCAACCGTACGAATTACTCTACTCGAAATGGGTCACCGAGTGGGTGCTGCGTTTGTGCCCGCAGCCTTCCGAAGCCTTGCTCCTGGCCGCGCGCGGGCAGCACATCTGTCGATGGATGATCCCGCGAAAATCCTACCCGATGACCCGCGCTGGCTACCTGAAGTGGCGCGCGGATTTGAAACAATTCCACGCGCAGAAGTCCGCCGGGATCCTTCGTGAAGTTGGCTATGGGGAAGACCTGGTCGCGCGCGTCCAAGAGCTGAATCTAAAAAACAATCTGGCGCACGATCCCGAATGCCAGGTGCTCGAAGACGCGCTCTGCCTGGTGACGTTGCAACATCAGCTTACCGATCTGATCGACAAGACGGAGTCCGAGAAGATGGTGGGCATCCTCCAAAAGACCTGGAAGAAGATGTCTCCCGCCGCCCGGGAGCAGGCCCTCGCGCTGCATTTCTCCGAACGTGAAAAGGAATTGCTGCAACGGGCACGGGCGTGAAGCGAGGCGCTTTTGCAATCCTTCGAAGCCGTGCGGTTCATTTCGATGGCGGGCGCATTTGGGTGGCGAGCCGTTCGCCCATCTGGGCAAAGCCCTTATCGTTGGGATGGACCGGCGTGGCATCGAACAAGGCAATGTCGTGGTCGATCAATTCCAGCCCTTCGACGAGATGCAGATTCGGATCTTTTCGTGAGGCCACGATTTCACGAGCCACCTGGCGGTAACTCTCGAGATCGGCGACCTGCCCCTTTGGGTTCCACGACGGAGCCACCCACAATGACGTCAGGTAATAGATGGGCACGTTGGGCTGCGCGGCGCGAATGGCGTCAAAGAAGCCCATCATATTGGAACGGTAACGTTCCGTGGGTCCGCCTCCCTGCCAATCGTTAACACCCATGAAAACCGAGATCACATCGGCTTTGAGTGAAGTTACCACCCTGGCGTCGGACACATTGGAAGCGCGTCCGCCCAACCCGAGGTTCACCAACTGCCAGCCATTCTTTTGCGCCACCAGGAAGGCGTAGCTCTTGTCCACCGCGCTGGCCGTAAAGCCATGTGTGATCGAATCACCATAGGCGAGATAGCGCGTCGCCGGCCGCGCGGGAGGCGCTTCGAAGCGGGCTCCGGGATTGACCTCCACGCCCCGTAAATCGACGGAATCGCCGTAAGGCAGAATCAGTTCGTAATCGTGAAAACCGGCCGCGCCCCCCGCGGTCATCGTCACCACCACCGATTCGGGCTCGCGCTTCGGCTGGGCCGATGTCGTGTGAAAGGTCCACTGCGGCTGGCTCGCTCCATCAATGAGGTACAACCCATGGCTATTCCGCGCGCTCGTGGAGATGTGGAGCTCATTAAAATAAAGCAACGCCTTCACGCTGGTCGCGTTGGTGCGGAAACGAATGCGCGCTCCGGGGTTATCCCAGCGATACCCTTTCAAAGGGATGTCGAGCAGGCGATCGAACCGCGCCAGCTTTGCCAACGGATCCAACGGAGAGGGCACGAATTCCAGATGCACGTAATCCGAATAGGCGATTCTCGCGTCATCGGCGGCAATGATGAGATTCGTCCGGTCTTGGGCCCGCGAGGGCAAGTTCGCGCCGGACAGGCAAATCAATGCACCCCAGCTCAAGAAGGTGCGCCAAATAGGGTAGGTCAAAGACGTAAGCGGAATTCGAAATTGCTTTTGCGGTTGCCCGTTTCGTGGAGTGAAACTTGGGACATTACACCGTTGACCATCCGCCAGGGCAAGGTTCGAAGCCGGGGTGCGGTGGGAATGGGTGGTAAACCTCGCCCAAGCTGCGCGAAGGCAGTCACGCGCAGCGTTCATTGGATGTTGGATGTTGGATGTTGGGTGTTGGATGTTCAGTGCCTTTCGCCATCCGGGCGCGAAGCGGAGAAGCGCGGGTCGGTTTTCCTGAATTGCTTGATGACGGCAGGTCAGTGACTGAGGAGTTTCACGAGCAGGCCCAGCGCGATCGCGAGCAGGACGTAGAAACCCGTCTTGTAAAAAAGCAGCGGGTTCTTCTCCAGGAGCGATGCGCCGGGTCGGAAGAACGGCTCGACCTTCGCCGGATTCGCGAGATCGAAAACCAGCTCACTATAGTGCTGGTAGGTGCGTTCTGGATCCACCGCGATGGCGCGGAGGATGACCGATTCCAGCCACGGCGGGATGTTCGGATTGAGACGCGTGGGCGCTTTGGCCTGGCCAAACGCGGGTGTCTGAAAACGCTCGATCTCGCCGTAGGGAAAGGCGCCGGTAAGCGCCAGGTAGAGGGTGACCCCGATGGCGTAGATCTCCGTGCGTTCCGAGATCGGCGTGCCGTGGAATCGCTCCGGGGCCAGATAGCTGGCCGTGCCGGCGCGGGTGCTGATCGAGAAAATCTCCGTGGCGGAGCCGAGGTCCACAAGCTTGAAGCGCAGGTGGTCGTAGTCGCTGATGACCAGGATGTTCTCCGGCTTGATGTCGCCGTGAACGAGATCGAGCCGCAGCAGGTGCGCGCTCGCGGCGAGGAGGAAGCGACCGAGGTTCACCGCCTCATCGACGGCCAGTCGCCGCGAGGCGAGGAGCATCTTGAGGCTGGGAGCTTCGACAAATTCCATGACGTAGTAGCGCGCCGTCGCTGGCTCCGGGACGAATGCCTCGACGAAAAACTCGGCGCGCAGCCGCGTGGCGTTCCACATTTCCTTCACGAAAAGATGGAGCACTGTTTCGTTGTCGCGCGCTTCGAGCGGCGCGAATTTCATGGTCCAGCGCTGGCCGTCCTTTGTCGCGATCCAGACCCGGTCGCTGTGCTGAAACGGTCGGACGAGTTCGTAGCCGTCGATGACTTCGCCCTTGCGCAGGGAGTCGGGGATCAACAGGGGAAGCTGGCTCACGGTGCGCAGCTTACCCGTTTGGGCGATATCGATCACGATCGCGCTCATGTCATCGAGCGTCTCGTCGGTCGCCAGTTCCCGCGCGTGCTGCACGATCGCCCGCGCGGCGGAGCGGTTGGAGAGCTTTTTCGAGAGGGCGTCGTCGTCCAGCACGTTCGAAACGCCGTCGGAGCAGAGGAAGGCAATGTCGCCATCGCGCAGCTCGGTCTCGAAGCAGTGCGGCTCGACCTCGGGCGCGAGGCCAATGGCGCGCAGGAGCACGTGCGAGAAGGTGCGGTCGTTGATCACATGATCGTGGGAAAGCTGCGAGAGCCGGCCATTGCGCGCGAGATAGACGCGCGAGTCGCCGACGTTAAGCCCGAAGAGACGGTCCCCCTCGATCACCGCCACGGAGAGCGTGGAGATCATTTCCGGCGTGGAGTAACGGGCGAGCGATTCGTGATGGAGGGTGTGGTTGATGATCCTCGTGAACTCGGCCAGCGCCTTCTGCGGGCTCCAGCTCGCCGGGCGCACGGCGTAGTTGCTGACCAGCGACTGCACAATCCGCGTGGCCGCCTCACGCGCTTCGCGCGCCGCGCCCGCGCCGTCGGCGAGCACGGCGATCACCGTCTCATCCCACGTCTTGACGGCGAAGGAGTCTTCCGATTCCGTGCCGTCGCACTTGGGCAGGCCAAAGCTGGTGAGGGAAATTTTCACGCCAATCGAAAATCGAACACCCGATTGTCCCCACTGCACCACGGACTTCTCGCCAAGCCTCGAATCCCAACGCCCAACATCCAACGTCCAGTCAGCGCTGCTGCGGGCGGCTTGCTACGCTTAGCGTTGATTGGGTTTTGGGTGTTGGGTGTTGGGTGTTGGATGTTGGATGTTTTTCTCGGTGGGCACGATGCTCCGGGAACAGAGCGGAATATTGCCGTGAGCCCCGTCTTAGATTCTCGCCGCGGCCAGCGCACCCCAGGTCGTCCGCCAGCGGGTTTTCACGAGGCTCAGGCCAATCAGCGCGAAGAGGCAAAGGCTGGCGAAGACCAGCAGGCCGGAAAGGTAGCTGCCGAAGTGCTGCTTGCTCTGGCCCATCATGTTCGCGAGCAGGAAGCCGCCGAGTCCACCGCCGCAGCCGACCAGGCCGGTCATCAGCCCGAGCTCTTTGCCGAAGCGCTGCGGCAGGAGCTGGAAGACGGAGCCATTGCCCATGCCGAACGAGCCGCAGGCCACGAAGAAGGCCGCGACATTCAGCCAGAGGTTGTTCACCAGCCCGCCGAGCACCAGCGCGACGCACGCCACGGTGTAATAGACGTGCAGCGAGCGGATCCCGCCGATGCGGTCGGAGATCGCGCCGCCGACCGGCCGGCCGAGCGCGCCGATGGCCGTGCAGAGGGCCACCAGATCGCCGGCCTGCGCGGGCGTCAGGCCGAAGCGGTCCTTGAAATACATCCCGAGCGAATAGGCCAGCCCGACGAAGCCGCCGAACGAAACCGTGTAAAAGAAGCAGAACCAGTGGACATCCTTATCGCGGAACATGCGGAAGTAATCGCCCAGCTTTTTCGGTGACGACGGGTTCGGCGGTTCCTTGGAAAAGATGATGTAGATGGCGAGCACGAAGACCGCCGGGAGCAGCGCGAAGCCAAATACCGACTCCCACCCGTAGGCCGCCGCGAGCCGCGGCGCGAGCAGTGAGTCGATGACCACGCCGATATTCCCCGCGCCGGCGAGGCCCATCACGAGGCCCTGCATGTTCGGCGGATACCAGCGCCCGGCCTGTGGCATCGCCACGGCGAAGCTGGCGCCTGCCACTCCGAGCACCATGCCCATGAGCAGCGTGGCCTCATAGTTCTTCAGCCCGAAGATCCAGGCCGCGGCCAGCCCGCTCATCACCACGAGCTGCGCGATGATTCCCGTGCGTTTCGCCCCGATGCGATCAACCAGCAGCCCCAGCCCCAGCCGAAAGCAGCCGCCGAACAGGATCGGTACCGAGACCATGAAGAAGCGCTGCTGTGGGCTAAGATTGAGCGCTTCCGGCGCCGCGATCTGGTTCGCCAGGACCCCGAGCAGCGTCCAGACCATGAAACTGTAATCGAAGTAGAGGAAAGAGGTGACCAGGGTGGGGAAGTGGCCGGAGTTCTTGAGCGTGGAGAGTTTCAAAACGTGAGTGTTGCCTGTGGTTCAGCAGCGCGGGTTGCGTTGCACCTCAAGGCCCTTAGCGCCGGGCGTGCCAGCGAGCGCACGCCGCCGCTCAAATCCCGTTCATTGTCTTCATTGGCGAGATGAATGCTGCTCATGCGGCGTCCAACTCTCCTTGAAATCAGGCTTTGCGGAGGGTTCCAGCGCGTTTCGGGCCGCGGCGAAATAACGATCAATCCGCCAAAGAGTGCGGCGAGAAGGGATTTTGGGGTGTTTTTTGGTGTTCCGTTTTGTGCACGCTGGCTAGTCCCGCCGCAGTTGATTTCGCGCACCCGCCTACGTGGATTCAGGCAGAAAAAAGCCCGCCGTCCTGGCTGAGATTTTCAGGACGGCGGGCTGCCAACCAACGCTTGGAGGAGTTACGAACGTAATCGTTGCGTGGACGTAGGCGGCGTTGTCGCTGGCGCGGGTATCGACGAGCTAATCCAGGGTTCGCCGACGCAGTAAGATCATGCCGAACTTCACATCGGCCGCTTCCGGCGTCTCGCTGGCCAGGGCGCTGCCGCCCACCCCTTGGTCAGGCCGTGCAGCAGCGCGGCGAGCCCGACGCCCTTGACGGTGCGCGAAAGGAAACGGCGGGTCGAGGGTTGGGAGAGTGGTGGCTGGTGTCACGAGATGAGCTGTTTGGCTTGGTGAAAAATGTCGGCGCGGAAACACTCGGCCGGGATCTGCACGGGAATCAGCGTGGGATCGGAGACGACGCCGCTCTCGATGAGCTGGCGAAAGACCCAGTCGGCCCGTTCCGGAGTGGGTTCGTTGGCGTTGTGGTTGGAAAAAATGTGAAACCCGGCGTGCTTCTCGACGCGCCCGTGGCCATAGTCGAAGGCCCCGCCCATGCCGGTGCGCACGGCTTGAATCGGGGCGTCCACGTACTGCGGCTGGGCGAGCGTTTCGATCAGCCGCTCCCGGTTTTCCGGGCGTTCACAAAAGCGGCAGGCCTCGATCAGCGCAGCGATCAGCGCGAGATGCTCCCGTTCCGCGCTTTCTGCAAAGTCCCGGCGCACCATCAGCACTTTCTCCGGGTGCAACGGTGCGAGTTCCATGCTCGTGGTCACGGTCCAGCCGCTGCCCGTGCAGACGGCCATCGAATTCCAGGGCTCACCGACGCAGTAACCGTCGAGGTGTCCGGACCGTAGATTGGCGTGAACCTGCGCGGGTGGCACGACCACGATTCGGACATCCAGCTCCGGGTCGATCCCATGATCACGCAGCCAGAGGCGGAGGAGGCAATGGTGCGCGGAGTATGGGTGGACTACGCCGAACACACAGGGGCGTTCACGTTTCATCAACTCGCGCCGGAGGGTCGTTCCGTCGCGCACCCCGCGGTGCCAAAGGTCCTGGGAGAGGGTAATGGCGTTGCCCTGGAGGTTGAGGACGAGACCCGTGAGGCAGGCCGCTTGGATCGAACCGAGGCCGCAGCTCGCAGCCACGACCAGCCCGGCCGGCGCGTGGGCCGCGTCCAGTTCCCGGTAAATGATCTTGTCGCGAATCGTTGCCCAGCCGACTTCGCGGTGCAATTCCACCTCAATGCCAAATTTGGCGAAGAGGCCAAGTTCCTGGGCCATGACCAGCGGCGCGCAATCGCAGAGCGCGACGAAGCCGACCCGCAGCGGGCGGTGACGAGGATGATATTTCATGCGCAACGATATCATGTGGAGTCGGAACTCCGCCGCCCTAGCCGCCCTCATGCCAGAGCCTCTTGATCGGCGGCAGAAACCGATTGCGAGTTTTCAATCGATCAGATGAATATGATTCATACGTGACGCCACCGCTTGATAGCAGACAACTCCGCGCCTTCGCGGTCCTCGCCCGGACCGGCAGTTTCACCCAGACCGCGCACGAACTGCACCTCACGCAATCGGCGATCAGCCATGCCATGAAGGCGCTGGAGAGCGACGTGGGGTGTCGGCTTTTGGACAGAGTGGGCAAAACGGTGGTGCTGACCCAGGCCGGCGAACAACTGCTGGTGCATGCCGAAAGAGTGCTCCAGGAAATGAGCACGGCGCGCGCGGAGCTCGGCCATCTCGGGAAATGGGGCAGCAGCCGGCTGCGCATCGGCGCGAGCACCACCGCCTGCCAGTACGTGCTGCCGAGCGTCCTGCGCGAGTTCAAGGAGAGCTTCCCGCAGTGTGCGATCTCGATTGAGCCGGGAGACACCCCGGAGATGATCGAGGCGCTGCGGGCGCACCGCATCGATCTCGCGGTGAACCTCGAGCCCCGGCGCGAACAACAACTCGAGTTCCGGCCGCTCTTCGAAGACGAGCTCGAGTTCATCGTCAGCCCGCTGCACGCGTGGGCGAAAGGCGGGAAAGTTAATCGCGAGGAGATCTACCGCGAACACTACATCCTCTACGGCAAGACCAGCTACACCTTCCAGATGATCGAGCAGTATTTCCGCCAGGACGAAATCGTGCTGCACAGCCTCCTCGATCTCGGCAGCATTGAAGCGATCAAGGAGCTGGTGAAGCTCGGGCTCGGGATCAGCATTCTCGCGGCCTGGCAGGCGCGGAAGGAAATCGACGAGCGTTCGCTCGTGGCTCTGCCCCTCGGCCGACGCAAGCTCAAGCGTCGCTGGGGCGTGCTCCACTGGCGCGGGCGCCGATTGAACCTCGCCGAAGAAACGTTCATCGGTCTTTGCGTGTCAGTCTCCGAGCGGCTCGGCTGAGGGAATAAATGTGACGCCAACGTGCAGTCTGCGACCCACGCCAAGCCAATGTGACGCAGACTTGCAGTCTGCGATCCCCACGCCACCCCGACGCAGTCGGCATTACTTCCTCTTCCAGATCGGCACGTCGCGTTTCATCCGGTCGATCGCCTCAGCGCAGAATCGCAGCGCCGGCCCGCGGTGCGCCGCCAGCACCCGGATGAAGAGCGACGCCTCCCCGACCGGCACCCAGCCCAGGCGGTGAATGAAAGTCACCGCGGCGCAGCCGTGCACCGCCTGCAGTTCCTCGAAAATGCGCTCAAGATGGCGGACCGCCATGGCTTCATAGGCTTCGTATTCGAGGCCCGCGAGCGCCGCGGCCCCTTCCGTCTCCCGGACGATGCCCTGGAACTCCACGCACGCCCCGATCTCGCGCGAGGCCAGCGCCAGCGGCGGGACCACGATCGGCGAGTGCGTAAAGACGATGGCTTTCTCCATCATCGCTAGCCTCCACTCACCGGCGGAATCAAGGCCAGTTCCGATGCCGCGCCGATAGGTGCATCCCACTCGTGATACTCGCCATCCACCGCCACGCGCAGGCCCGCGGCCTCGAAACCCGGTGCGAGCCGCGCGAGAATGGTTCGTGGCGATTCCTCCTCCGCACATTCGACCGCGCGTTCGCGGAAGCCGAGCTGATCCTGGGTCTGCGCGAAGGCGAGGAGTCTGACTTGCATCGCCGCTACCTAGCGCAAGCTCCGCCCCAATCCAACAAGGGGATGTGGATACCGAGGGATTTCGGCCATGCCTCCAGGCGCGATGACCGCTGCGCGCCCGAAGCCCGGCTCTCGAATTGTTGAATGAAAAGATCTAACCTATCCTGCGCCCCAAGAAGCCAAACGTGGCTTTGTTCTCCTGCCCAGCCGCTGGGTCGTCGAGCGCTCCTTTGCCTGGGCCGCTCGCTTTCGCCGCCTGGGCCGCGATTATGAGCGACTCGCCACCTCCCTCGCCGGCCTTCATTGGTTAGCCTTCGCCTCGCTGATGCTGAATTCTCTCTTCCACTGAAAGTCGTGACAGGCTCTAATTGCACCGACGGGACTTTCACCCGCGTTGACGCCCGCTTCGCGGGCGCACTGAATGAAAAGATGTGACCACATCCGACCCGCAGAGTAAGTAACTGAACGATCGGATATATGAAACTGTCGCGTATTTGTGCTCGCTTGCTGTGGCTGGTCTCCTTCACCTGTCTTTTCTCGCAGAGCGACGATGATTATCTTGACTACAGGATTCCTCCCGATGCAACAAAACTTGGGCCTATTAGCACGCGGAATCCCAATCAAGAGTGGTTCAACTACATTCTTCCTAGTGCACAAAGCTCCAGAAAGAGCCTAGTTGCTCGCGAAACTTACGAGGGCGGGCAGCTCGTGGAGCGCGCTCTATACAAAAATGGCGTCGCGCATGGAGTTCAGCGCCGATGGTATCGCAACGGGCATCTGGCTAGCGAAGCTCCCTACAAGGACGGGGTGATGCATGGAGTATTTCGCCATTGGAGCGAGTCAGCGCAGCTAGTCGGCCAATACGAAATCAAGAACGGTACGGGGACACGGAAGATATATAACATCACAGGAGAACTGGTTCACGACGAGGCGATCTTGAGTAGTAAAATGGACGGACTGCAAATGGAATTATTGCCCGATGGAGCCAGGTCGCTGATTTGGGAGAGGCACGGTCAAATTATCGGGAAGACCTTTTGCTTCAATCCAAACGAAAGTCTTAGGAGCCTCAGGTGTTTCTCGGCCGAAGGATCTCCTCACGGACCCAGTATCGACTTTTCCACCTCGGGGAGGGTTACGACAAAACAATGGTTCGTAAATAACGAGGAAGTTTCCGAATCTCAATATGCGGCTGCTGCTTCGGCGGATTCGACTTTACCGCGTTATTATCCCGACGGTGTGAAATATAAAGAGTTCATTGATGCGGATCTGAAGGCATTATTGCGGAAATATCGCACGCTCCCGCGAGTCAAAATCCCGCTGGAGTTTGATGAAAAGGGCAATCTTATCTTTGCTCAACAATGAACAAGTGGGAGAAATAGCGGTGCTTACAACATGCACGATCCGTCACGCGGGGAATCGACATCAATGCGAAGTCCACGTGAAGCGCGAGGGGTCAGAAGAGCGAGGGGTCAGGTCGTGCTTCTTGACGTTCCTGACGACGTTGGGTGAGGGCTGCACCCGGACGGGTTGGCGGGAGCCGGGCAGCAGTCGTTCATCGCCGGCGGACGCTCTACCGTGTGGCGTCTTGCGCTCCGTCGGCAAGGACGCTTAGTTTGCGGCGTGGTGGTCTCGCTCCTGACCGATCCAAAAACCGCGGCGCTCGCCCGCCCCGCGCCGCTGCCGGGTGGCATTGAGCCGGAGCAACGCCTGATCGTTTGCGGACTGGGCTGGGCGCGCTACCTCGCGTTCGACAAAGCGCTCGGCGACGACCGCCCCGGCCCGCGCTTTTACTACCTCGATGGCGACCTCGAAATCATGACCACCTCCAACGAGCATGAGCGGATCAAGAAGTGGATCGGCGGATTCATGGACATTTTCTTCGAGGAGTCGGAAATCCAAAACATCCCGCGGGGCCAGGCGACGATGCGCATCTTCGAGGAGGCCGGCGCCGAGCCTGACGAGTCGTGGTGCATTCGCGAGGAGAAGCAGTGGCCCGATATTGTTCTCGGGATCGCGCTGACCAGCGGCGGACTCAGTAAGCTGGAAATCTACCGCCATTTCGCGGTGCCCGAGGTGTGGCTCTGGCAACGCGGGAAGCTCGAAGTTTTCACGCTCCGGGACGACGGTTATGATCGGTTCGCCACCAGCCGCATTCTTCCCGGACTCCCGATTGATCTCATCGAGTCCTGCGTGGCCATTCCCGGCTGGCTCGAAGCCCGCCATACGTTTCGCGCCGGGCTCGCCGGCCGCCGTTGAGGCACTCGAAGTCCGCGCTGGGGAGACCGCAAGCGCGCCTCGCGCACGCCCAGTGGGTGGGCAAAATCGCCTCCGCCAGCGGACAAGGCTTTCGGCATTAGCCGCCGGGGAGCCGGCGAAAGTTTGCCGCCCATGATTACCCTCGACGAAGCCCGCTGCATCATTCGCGGCTGCATCGAGCCGGGTGAGCCGGTGATGATGCCGCTCGCCGCGGCGCGTGGTCGCGTGCGGCGCGAAGCGGTCCTCGCTCCCGAAGACTCCCGCCCTTCGACCGCTCGGCCATGGATGGAAGGTCTGTGGCGAAAGGTCCGGGAATTGGCAAGCGTCATGAACTGCTGGCCAGGCGCTTTGCGCCAGGCCGCCGACTGCCGGCGTGGTTCTGGCTCGCGCGCATGCAGGCGGGACGCGGTCTACGGCTTCGGCAGTTCCTCGTAAGCCTTCAACACATCCCTGGCGTGGGTGTCGGTGGTGGCTTTGACCATGTTCCAGACGACTTTTCCGTCCTTGATGAGAAACGACTGCCGTTTGGCGATGCCATTCGTATTCGGCACGCCGAAGGCATTAGCGACCTTGCTGTCCGAATCCGCGATCAAGGTGAAGGGCAGCTTGTACTTGTCCTGGAATTTTTTCTGCGCATCCGGCTTGTCGCCGCTCACGCCGAGGACCTGGATGCCCTTGGTTTGGAGAGCCGACCAATCGTCGCGAAGACTGCACGCCTGCTTGGTGCATCCGGGCGTGTCCGCTTTGGGATAGAAGTACACGAGCGTGGTGCCTTTGGTGTAGACGTCCTTGAAGTTCACCGTCTTGCCGTCCTGATCGACGGCGCTGAGGTCCGGGGCGGCCGCGCCGACGGCGAGGGGTTCCGCGTGCGAGAGGGAGGCGATGAGCATAAGACAGAGAGTGCTGAGGGTGGATTTCAATTTCATGGTCCTAAGAGAACCTGCGCGGTCCGAAAAGTTGAGGATCAATTCACACTTTCTGAGAGTTGAGAGTTGATGGTTGAGAGGCCCCGGCACCGAGTTTGGGGCGCGATGGGCTGGCGGCGCCAATCAACTCTCAACTCTCAACTCTTGACGAGGGCTCACCTGCGCAGCGGCAGCCAGTCCAGGACGCGCTGGATCTGCCGATCCCAGTAGCCCCAGTCGTGCGCACCAGGACTTTCCTCGTAGGTATTGGCGAGGCGCAGCGTGTCGAGGTGCTGGTGAAAACGGCGGCTGTCGGCGAGCAGTTCGTCCTGGGCTCCGCAGGCGAGGTAAAGGGCCGGCTTGGGGCCGCTCGCCGCGGCGATTTTTTGCCCGAGGACGAACAGATCGCCGGGGATGGCTTCCCCTTTCACCTCTGACCCGAAGATCCCCGTCCACTCGTGGCGTTGCATGTGGGAGCCCTGGCCGCCGGCATCGCGGAGTCGCTGGGCAATATCGAGCGCGCCGGAAAGGCTCGCCGCTGCGGCAAACCGGTCGGCTCGCTCGAGGCCGAGGCGAAGCGCGCCGTAACCGCCCATCGAGAGGCCGGCGGCGAACGTGTCCTCCCGCGCCGGTGAGAGCGGGAACCACTGCCGGCACAGGGCGGGCAGTTCTTCGCTGAGGAAGGTCCAGTATTTCGGTCCGCTGGCCATGTCCTGATAAAAGCTGCGCCCCGCCGCCGGCATGACCACCGCGAGGTTTTTCGCCGCCGCGTAGCGCTCGATGGCAGTGCGGCGCATCCAGATGGTATGGTCGTCGCTCAGGCCGTGGAGCAAATAGAGGGTGGGATACCGGGCCCGCGCTTCGCCGCCCGTCATGCCGATCTGGCGCTCCGCCGGCTGCGGCAGGAGCAGGTAAAATGAGACCGACCTGCCGAGCGCATCGGAAAAGCAATGGACATCGAGAAAGGCCATGAGCGGGAAAGTCGGGCGTTAAAGAAAGAGATCAAACGCAGGCTGCGTGCCCCGAGGGGTAAGTCATCCCGTGGGTACACTTTTCGAATGCCATCCCGCCGGTGGATGCATGCGCGCGCCGCGCTTCGCCCCGTTCGGTTCCCGGGCGGGGCCGCGCTTACTCCTCGCGATTTCGATCGCAGCCGAAGAAGCCGCGCTTCCTGATCATCTCCGCGACCGCCGTGGGGACCATTTTCTGCCAGCTCTCGTCGCCGCTGGCGATGCGCTTGAGCACGTCGCGCGAGAAGACGGAAAGGTATTCGGGCTTGTAGTTGTCGAGGTGCACGAAGCTGCCGCGCCCGGCCAGGTAGGCGTAGAGGGGTTTCAATTCGTGCGTGACCTCGAGGGTGCCCACGGTTTGCACGTCCTCCTCCTCGTGTTTGCGCAGCGGATAAACGTAGAGCTTGAGCTCGTTCTTGAAGAGGCGCCCGAAGCTCTCGAGGATCCCGCCGGGGAGCTGCGTGTAATACTTTTCGTCGAACAATTCGACGAGACTCGGCACGCCCATGACGATGCCGATGCGCTCCTTGGTGCGCCAGGCGATGTAGGCGGCGAGCCGGTAGTATTCGAAGTAATCGGAGATCAGCACGGTCATCCCGCAGGCCGCGAGCAGGTCGGCGCGGGCGAGGAAATCGCGCCGGTCCACGTCCTTGCCGCCGGCGAGCAGGTTGCGCATGGTGATTTCCATGATTGGCAGGACGGGTTTGCCGGCGACCGCGGGATCGGCTTTGAATTTCTCCAGCGCGCACTCGAGCATGTCGATATTGACCAGCGTCGTCGGACGGAAGCTGCCGCGCTCGACGAGCACCGCGTTTTTGTAGAGCACCTCGGAGGGCTGGAGCACTTCGCGATTCGCGCCAAACATGGCCGCGCCGCTCAGGCCGAGCTGCACGAGCTTGAGCGCCATGAGGCGGTTGTCCACGTAACGGAATTCGATCCCGCTGAACTGGATCATGTCGATCTCCACGCGGCCGGTGGTCAGTCGATCGAGCAATGATTCCACGAGTTGATCGGGCTCGTGGTGCAGGAAAAAGGCGCCGTAGCAAAGGTTGACGCCGACGATACCGAGCGCTTCCTGCTGCAGCGACGCCTCGGCATCGAGCATCCGCATGTGGATGACGATCTGACTGGGCTCATCATGCGGATGACTCTGGAACTTGATGCCCATCCAGCCATGGCACTCGTTGCCGCCCTTGAAACTGCGCGCGACAACGGTGTCCGCGAAGGCGAAGAAGGCGGTGTTGTCGCCACGCGCCTCGCCGAGGCGGTCGAGGTTGAGCTTGTACTCGTGCTCGAGCATGGCCTGGAGCCGCCCGCGCGAGACGTAGCGCTCGGTCTGGCCATAAATGGCGTCGCTGACCTTCATGTCGTAGGCCGAGATGCTCTTGGCGATGGTCCCCGCCGCGCCGCCGACACGGAAGAACCAGCGGACTACTTCCTGCCCCGCGCCGATTTCCGCGAAGGTGCCGTACCAGCGCGGGTCGAGATTGATCTTCAGCGCCTTGTTGTGAGTGTCGATCGGTTGTGGTTGTTCCATGGCCGGGGCGGGAGACTACCGATCTGACGCGGGAAAGACGAGTGCGGAAGTGCGCCAGGGCGCGATTTTGGGAGAACGTGCGGGGGGCCGGGGACTTGCGGGCCCGGCCGTCCTGCGGAGAAAAAGGCGGCCGAGGTGGAGGCGTTCTGGAAACGCACCCGCGCTCCCGATGTAATCCAGTTGGGGAGCTGCTGCATGCAGCTCCGGGTGGCGGAACGCGGCTCTCCTTGCGCCTCCGCGACAACCCTTATTCCAAAGGCACTTCGTGATAATCAAGCGCCCACTCGCGCATGAAGCGCACCCGTTCCGGGCGGATGCGATAGATGATCAGCTCCGGATTGTCGGGTGAGCCGAGGTAGCGCCGCAGGAGCGCATTGTGTTCCCAGATTTCGCGCAGCTTCGCCTCGTCCGTGAGCACCTCCGCGACGCCGGTAATGCGCACCTGATCGTGGGTGTCATCGAGGTAACACAGCTCGACCTTGGGATTCGCGGCAACCTCGCGGGTCTTGCCGTAGCGGCGCAGGTTCGCCACGTAGATGGTGAAGTTTTCGACCAGCACCGGCGACACGGGCCGCAGGCGCGGCTGATCGCCATCGAGCGTGGCGAGCTGGGGAAATTTCGCCCGCTGAATGACGGCACGGGCGAGGGCCGGGAGTGCTTCGGGAGTGAAGGGGAGGGGAGTGGGCATGGGCAGATGGCAGATGGCAGATGGCAGATGGCAGATGGCAGATGGCAGATGGCAGATGGCAGATGGCAGAGGGGGCAGAGGGGGCAGAGGGCAGAGGGCGGATGCAGAGGAGGACGCCGAGCGAATGACGCAATAAGGAAACTGGGAAGTCAGAGCCTCCTCCGATTTTCCGTGGACTCCTGCCCTTTGCCATCTGCCATCTGCCATCTGCCATTCTCACGGCCTACCATTCCTTGCCGCGCAGTTTCTTGACCTGGGACCGCTTCTTCTTGTTGTCGAGAATGCGCTGCTTGACGCCCCACGGCCGCTTCGCGTTTTGCCGGCGTTTCTTTTCGCGGGCGGCTCGCTCGGCGGCCTGATCCTCGCGGCGCTTCCCCTCGATCGCGTCGAGCAGACGCTCCCAGGCGAGCTGCCGGTTCATGGCCTGCGAGCGCGTATCCTGCACGGTCACGGACGCGCCGGACGGAAGGTGCCGCAGGGTGACCGCGGTGGAAACCTTGTTGACGTTCTGCCCGCCCGGACCGGAGCTGCGGGCGAACGACTCCTCGAAATCCGCCAGCTCGAGCCGGAGCTGCGCAAGACGCGCTGCTTTTCTGGTGTGAAAATCGGAGGACAAACTCATACTGCGCGGCAACGATGGAAGTCATCATTAAGCCCGACGCCGATGCGGTGAGCAAGGAAGCCGCGCGCTTCTTCGAGCGCCAGCTCGAACACAAACCCACCAGTGTGCTCGGCCTGGCCACGGGCAGCACCCCGCTCGGACTCTATCGCGAGCTGGTCATCATGACCCAGGCCGAGCTCATCGATTTCTCCCGCGCGGTCACTTTCAACCTCGACGAATACGTCGGCCTGTCCGGCGACCATCCGATGTCCTACCGCGCCTACATGCGCGAGCATCTCTTCGCGCATCTCAACATCCCGATCGAGAGCACGCACATCCCCGACGGGCTCGCGCGCGACATTCCGCGGCACTGCGCGGAATACGAGGACGCCATCCGGCGCGCGGGCGGCATCGATTTGCAATTGCTCGGCATCGGTTCCGACGGTCACATCGGCTTCAACGAACCCAGCTCCTCGCTCAGCTCGCGCACCCGGCTGAAAACGCTCACGCCGCGCACCATCGCGGACAATGCGCGCTTTTTTGGGAGTGAAGATCAGGTCCCGCGGCATGTCATCACCATGGGCGTGGGGACGATCATGGATGCGCGCCAGGTGGTGGTTCTGGCGATCGGCGAAGGCAAGGCGCAGGCGGTTGCTGCGACCGTCGAAGGGCCGATCACCGCGGAGGTGCCCGCCTCGATCCTCCAGATGCATCCCAGGTGTGCGCTGATCACCGACGAAGCCGCCGCCGCGCGGCTTAAGCGCCCGGACTACTACCGCTGGGTCTATGACCATAAGCCGCAGTGGCAGCGGGTATGAATCAAGTCGCCAGCCGATGATCCTCCGCGACGCACGTCTCATTTTTCCCGATGGGCTGGGCCGCGGCAGTGTGCGCGTGCTGGATGGAAAAATCGCCACCGTTTCCCGCGACGAAATCGCGCCCGAGGCGGGCGAGGAGGTCATGGCGCTCGGCGGGCAATTCCTCGCGCCCGGCTTCCTCGACATGCACATCCATGGGGCGCTCCTCCGCGACACCATGGAGGCGGATCCGGCCGCCTTCGCCACCATCTGCCGCTACCACGCACGCGGTGGCACGACCTCGCTCGCGTTGACCACAATCACCGACACCACCGAGGAGATCCTGCGGGTGCTGCGCACGGTGCAGGCTTATCGGTCGGCGCCGGATTCCATGGGCGCCCAGGTGCTGGGGGTGCACATTGAAGGACCTTATTTTTCCAGGGAAAAACCGGGTGCGCATCGGCTCGACTTGATTCGCAATCCGCAGCGGAGCGAATGGGAGCAGTTTTTCGAGTATCGCGACAACATCACGCAGATCACGATCGCGCCGGAACTCCCCGGGGCGCTCGAACTGATCGACGCCTGCGCTGGCATCCGCGTGAGCGGCGGGCACAGCGACGCGTGGGACGAGGAGGCGGCCGCGGCTTTTGCGCACGGCATGCGGCAAGCGACGCACACCTTCAACTGCATGTCCACGGCGCGGCGCCGCGGGCCGTATCGCGAGGCGGGCCTGCTCGAGTTCGTGCTCAGCGAGCCGGAGATTCTGTGCGAAGTCATCGCCGACGGCCGGCACGTCTCACCGACGCTGTTGCGGATGCTGTACCAGGCCAAAGGGCCGGACGGCATCGTGCTCATCACCGATGCCACGGCGGGCGCGGGTCTCGCGGAAGAGATGGCTTTCCAACTCGGCGATATCGCCTGCATCGTGCGCGACCAGGTGGGCCTGACGGCCGATGGCCGCGCGCTCGCGGGAAGCACGGCGAGCATGATTCGGGTGGTGCGCGGCATGGTCGAGCTCGCCGGGGTCCCGCTCGTCGAGGCCGTCCGCATGGCGACGGTCAACCCGGCGCGCGCGCTCGGGCTCGAAAGGAGCAAAGGAACGCTGGCGGTCGGCGCGGACGCGGACCTGGTGGTTTTCGACGACGACTTCCAGGTGACGCAAACCGTGATCGGGGGGCGGGCGGTTTTGTAACAACTGCCATTCTGGCGGGAGCGCGACGGGGAGGAGAATGGGTGAGGCGTGGGAAAGGCAGGCTGCAAGTCGGCTTCACATTGAGCGGTTCGAAGCTCCAGGTGGCGTCTAAGTTTCAGCAGGCTGAACGGTCTGGACAGGTTGCCTTGCCGATGCTCCTCTTGCCGACCCCAGCCATGAAATCGTTTCGCCCGCTTGCCTTGCTCGCCACTGGATTGCTCCTTGCCGCGCCGCTGGCGGCCGAGCCGGTGAAACCGCTTTATCAAAACGACTTCGAAGGCGTGGCGGTGGATGCCGTGCCCGAAGGCATGATGGTCATGGCCGGATTGTTCACCGTGAAGCAGGGCAAGGATGGCAAATTTCTCGAGTTGCCGGGTGAACCGCTGGACACCTTCGGCGCCCTCTTCGGTCCAGCCGGACAGGGCGATCTGTCGGTGAGCGCCCGCTTTTTCGGCACGAAGCAAGGGCGCAAGTTTCCCAGCTTCGGCTTGAGCCTCGGCGGGGTCGGTGGGTTCCGGCTGGTGGTCAGTCCGGGAAAGAAAGCGCTGGAGATTTTTCGCGGCGACGAGGTGAAGACGAGCGTGCCTTTCGAGTGGGTCTCGGAGGCGTGGACCTCGCTGCGCCTCCAACTCCGCAAGGGCAAGGACGGCGCCTGGCTGGTCGAAGGCAAGGCTTGGCCGTCGGGCGGGGCCGAGCCGGCGCAGTGGATGGTCACGCTCGAGGAAAAGGAAGAGCCCGCCACGGGCCGCGCTGGTTTGTGGGGCAGCCCTTATTCCGGGACCCCGATTCGCTTTGACGATCTCGTCATCAAACCCGCCTCCTGAAATTGCCCATGAAAATCCGCGCCTGCCTGCTCCTCACTGCCTTCACCGTCAGCCTCCACGCCGCCAGTTGGCCGCAATATCGAGGGCCGAGTGCCGATGGCCGCGCGGCGGAAAAGGTCGTCAAACCGTGGACCGCGAGCGGGCCGAAAATCGTCTGGAAAGTGCCATCGGAAGGCGGATTCAGCTCGTTTTCGGTGGCCGCCAATCGCGCCTTCACGCTCAGCCTGAAGGAGGCCGATGGCGCCCTCCAGGAAAGTCTCGTCGCGCTGGATGCGAGCACGGGCAAGGAGCTGTGGTTCGCGCCGCTGAACTTCGCCAAGTACGATGGAGGCGGCGATTCCGGCGCGTCGGACAACAAAGGCGGCGACGGTCCGCGCTCGACGCCGACCACCGACGGCGAGCGGGTCTATACCGTTTCCTCGCAACTCGCGCTGCGCGCTTTTGAAGCCGCGACCGGGAAAGTGGCGTGGACCGTGGATCTTATCAAGGAACACGGGGGCCGCAACATCCAGTGGCAGAACGCCGCTTCGCCGCTCCTGGAAGACGGATTGCTCTACGTCGCCGGAGGAGGTCCGAATCAGTCGCTTCTCGCCATCAATCCCAAGGATGGATCGGTCGTCTGGAAGGCATTCGATGAAAAGATGACCCACGCCACGCCGGTGCCGGCGACGATCGCCGGCCAGCGGCAGATTATCTTTTTCGTCCAAAGCGGCCTGCTCTCCGTCGAGCCAAAGACTGGCAAGGAGCTCTGGCGCTACGCCTTCGACTACAAAACCTCCACGGCTGCTTCGCCGGTCGTTTCCGGAGACATCGTCTATTGCTCGGCCGGCTACGGCGTGGGCGCGGGCGCGGTGCGGGTGATCAAGTCAGGCGACCAGTGGACGGCCACCGAAATGTATCGCTTCCGCGGCCAGAAGCCACTGGCCAACCATTGGAGCACTCCGGTGGTCAAGGACGGGTTCCTTTATGGCATGTTCCAGTTCAAGGAATACGGCAGCGGCCCGGTCAAATGCGTGGAGATCGCGACGGGCCAGATCAAGTGGGAGCGGCCCGGATTTGGGCCCGGCCAGGCGATCCTCGCCGGCGATCAGGTGCTCGCCCTGGCGGACAACGGCGATCTCGTCCTCTTCGACGCCAGCCCTGACGCCTACCACGAAATCGCTCGCGCCAAAGTGCTCGAGGGCAAGTGCTGGACCACTCCCATCCTCGTGGACGGCCGCATTTACGCGCGCAGCACCAAGGAAGCGGTCTGCCTCGACGTGAGTGGGAAGTAGGTGCCCGTCACCGATTGACACTCACGACGAATTGCGATTGCGAACCACAATCGCAAGGCCTCCGAAAAAAGTTCTAAGGAAGGCGGATGGGCCGGGTCGAACGTGGCGAAGCGCTGCGTCAGTGACGCCCGCGACTACCGAAACTTTTGTAAGTTTCGATGGTTTAGCGGGTTTGATTTAAGGGCAAGCCGCCTGAAGTCTCCCTGCCGCAGCGCGCCCCCTCCGCCAACCAACCGTCCACACAAAATACCTATGAGCGAAACCAAACCCGTCACCTGGTTCGATGATCCGTCGCACTTCCGCAAAAACTCACGTCGCGAATTCCTTTTCGTGGGACTCGTCGGAGGCCTGGGCCTCAGCCTCGGCAACTATTTCAAACTCCGCGCGGAAGAGGCCGTATTGACGAATGCGATCGCGCCCAAGGCGGAGTCGCTCATTCACATCTTCCTGCCCGGTGGCGCCGCGCATCAGGAAATGTGGGACCCGAAACCGTTCGCGCCGATCGAATATCGCGGCCCGCTTTCGACGGTCGATACGAAGATCCCCGGGGTGAAGTTTTCGCAGTATCTGCAAAACACCGCGAAGATCGCCGACAAGATCACGGTGGTGCGCTCGATGACCCATGGCGAAGCCGCGCACGAGCGTGGCACGCACAATATGTTCACCGGGTACCGGCCTTCGCCGGCGATTCACTATCCGTCGATGGGCTCGGTCGTTTCGCACGAGCTCGGCTCGCGCAACAGCCTGCCGCCCTACGTTTGCATTCCCAATATGCCGAACGAATTCGCGGGCACCGGCTACCTTTCGACCAGCTTCGGCCCGTTCAGCCTCGGGGGCGACCCGGCGCAGAAGGCTTTCAAAGTGCGCGATCTGAACATGCACGAGGGCATCAGCCAGGAGCGTTTTGACCGCCGCCGCGGGATCCTCGACACCGTGGATGAGCACTTCCGTTCGTTGGAAAAGAGCGACGCCTTGACCGCGATGGACAGCTTCTATCAGTCGGCGTATGCGCTCGTCTCTTCGTCGTCCGCCCGTGAAGCGTTCAATCTCTCGGCCGAGCCCGAAGCCATTCGCAACGAATATGGCCAGCACGAAGCCGGACAGCGGATGCTGATGTCCCGGCGCCTGGTGGAATCGGGTGTCCGGTTCGTCTCGATGACCTTCGGCGGCTGGGATATGCATTCCGGGATCGCCAAAGGCATGGAGCGGCAATTGCCGAACTTCGATCAGGCCTACGCGGCGCTGATCACCGACCTCGACCGCCGCGGGATGCTCGACAAGACCCTGGTCATGGTGACCTCCGAATTCGGCCGCACCCCGAAGATCAACAAGGATGCGGGCCGCGATCACTGGCCCCGCGTCTTCTCGGTGGCTTTCGCCGGCGGCGGATTCAAGCGCGGCTACATCCATGGTTCTTCGGATCCCACTGGTTCGGAGCCCGACTCCGATCCGTTGTCGGTCGAAAACATGGCCGCCACCGTCTTCACACAGCTCGGCATCAAGCCGGAGAAGAAGCTCATGACGCCCGGCGGCCGGCCGCAGGCCATCGTCAAGGATGGGCAGGTCGTAAGCGAACTCCTGGCCTGATCCGCTGCTGGGTGGCGCACCACTCGACGTTCCAACCCTCAACCCTCAACGTCCAAGTCCGCTTCGGCGCTTGGGCGTTGGGGGTGGGCCGTTGAGCGCGGCCGCCCGCTTTTCCGTTTCCCCATTTGCCCATGAACGTTCGTCAATCTGCTCTTCTCCTCCTCGCCCTGCCGCTCGCGGCCTTTGCGGGAAGTCCGCGGGTCCTCACTACCTTCCCCGCCGGAGCCCAGCGTGGCACCGAGATGGAAGTCGTCTGCTCGGGAAGCAACCTCGAGGATGCCAAAGGGATGTTGTTTGATGATGCCGGTTTCGAGGTGGCCGTGGTCTCCGCGGAAAAGGGCAAATTCAAGGCGAAGGTCAAGGTCCCGGCCGAAGCCCGGCTCGGGGAGCATCGCTTCCGGGTGGTGACCGCTTCCGGCATTTCGGATCTGCGGCTCTTTTTCGTGTCGCCCTTCCCGATGGTTGCGGAAGTCGAGAACCCCAAGGCTCCCGATCAGGCGCAGCCGGTCGCGCTGGGCACCACGGTTTACGGGCGGACGCAAGGCGAGGATCAGGATCGGTTCGAGGTCGAACTCAAGCAAGGCGAGCGGCTGAGCGCGGAAGTGGTCGGGGTGCGCTTGCAGACCCAGACGCTCTACGATCCTTTCCTCACGATCTCGAAGGCGGGCGGCCCGCCGCTCACCGAAGTGGATGATTGCGCCTTCAGCCGTCAGGACCCGGTGGCCAGCATCGTGGCGCCGGAGGACGGAAAATACGTGGTGATGATCAAGGAGAGCACCAACACCGGAGCCGGCGAATGCCAGTACCTGCTGCACATCGGCTCTTTCCCGCGGCCGCTCGCCGTCTATCCGGCTGGCGGGCATACCGGAGAAGAATTGAAAGTGACGCTGATCGGCGACGCCTCCGGACCCATCGAGCAAGCCGTAAAACTGCCCGCGCAGCGCGACGACCATTTTGAACTCTTCGCCGCATCCAGCCAGCCCGCGCCGCAGCCGAACCTGATGCGGGTCTCGAGTTTTCCGAACACGCTCGAAGCCGAACCCAATGACGAGATTGCCAAGGCCACGCCGGTCAACGATCCGCTGCCGGTGGCGTTGAACGGCATCATCGAAAAGCCGAAGGACGTCGATTATTTCAAATTCAGCGCGAAGAAAGGCACGGACTACGACGTGAGCGTTTTCGCCCGCCGGCTGCGCTCGCCACTCGATAGCGTGATCGAAATTCTCGATGCCAAAGGGGCCCGCCTCAATTTGAACGACGACGCCGGCGGTCCCGACAGCTACCTGCGCTGGAAGGCGCCCGCGGATGCCGACTATTTCATTGCCGTTCGCGACCAGCTCTATCGGGGCGGTGAGGCTTTTGTTTACCGCGTTGAGATCACGCCGGTGCAGCCGAAGGTCGGCGTTTATCTGCCCGAGATGGTGCAGAACTCGAACCAGGAGCGCCGGGCGTTCGTGGTCCCCAAAGGCAATCGCTATGCGTCCCTGGTCCGGGTCAAACGCGCAGACATTGGCGGGGAGCTGCGGCTCGATCCAGTCGATTTGCCGGCGGGAGTGACGGTCAACGCGCCGCTCATGGACAAGAGCGTGGATACGATTCCGATGGTGTTTGAAGCCGCGGCGGACGCCGCACCGGTGGCGAAGCATTTCGTCATCGATGCGAAGCTGACCGAGCCGCCCAAGGACGTCTCCGTGCTGAGCGGCGTCGAGCACGACCTCGATGTCGCCGAGAACGGGAACCAGCGGAGTTATTACCAGGTCCGGGAAGACAAGCTGCCGATCGAGGTCAGCGATGAGATTCCGGTGAAGCTGGAGCTCGTCCAGCCCAAGGTGCCGTTGCTCCAGGCCGGCGCGCTCAATCTCAAGGTCGTGGCGGAGCGAAAGAACGATTTCAAGGGGCCGATCGCGCTCGCCCTGCTTTACACGCCGCCCGGCATGGGCACCGGTGGCCCGGTGCAGATCAAGGAAAACGAAAAGGAAGGCGTGATCGCGATCAGCGCCAATGGCAACGCTCCGCTCCAGAAATGGAAGGTGTGCGTCGTCGGCAGCGCCGATTTCGGCAAGGGTACCGTCTGGTTCAGCAGCCAGCTCATCGAAGTGGAAATCGCGCCGGCGTTTGTCGGGGGACAAATCACGCGCAGCTTCGTGGATCAGGGCGACACCACCACGATGACTGTGAAGCTCGAGCTGAAGACGCCTTTCGAGGGGACGGCGAAGCTCCAGCTCCTGGGACTGCCGCCGAACACCACGGCCGACGAGCACGAAATCACCAAGGACGACAAGGAGGTGAAGTTCACCGTCAAGGCCGACAAGAACGCCCCGGCTGCGACCCACAAACAGCTCTTCTGCCAATTCAATCTCACCCGTGACGGTGAAACCATGACCTCCGCCTTTGCCAATGGCGGCATCCTGCGGGTTGACAAAGGCAGCGTCGCCAAAATCGAGGAACCAAAGAAATGAACAGCGCTAACATCCAACATCCAACATCCAACGCCCAACACCCAATGGGCAGGCGATCGATCTTCGGTTTTTGCGCCGCGGCGGTTCTGAGCGTGGTCACGATCACGCTTCCGGTTTCCGCCGTGCTCGATTCCAAGGAGCTCGCTTTCGAGGTCTTCCCCGCCGATGTGAATCTCAAATTCCAGCGGGACCGGCAGTCGCTCGTGGTGCGCATCACGGAGCCGGGTGGGGTGCAGCGCAATGTTACCACCGAGGCCCGCTTCACCCTTGCCGATCCGAGCAAGGCGAAGGTCGAGAAAGGCGTCGTCCTTCCGCTGGCTGACGGGGAGACGAAGTTGAAGGTCGAGTATCAGGGCAAGTTCGTGGAAATCCCGGTCAAAGTCGAACAGGCGCAGGTGGATCAGCCCGTTTCCTTCCGGCTCGATGTCATGCCCGTGTTCATGAAAGCGGAGTGCAACCGCTGCCACGGCGCGGCCCGGGGACAGGATGGTTTTCGCCTCTCGCTTTGGGGCTTCGATCCAGACGGCGACCATTATCGCCTGACGCGTGAGCTGTCCGGCCGGCGCATCAATCTGGCCCTGCCGGAGGAGTCGATGCTCGTCACCAAGTCCACCGGCGCCGCGCCGCACACCGGCGGCAAGCTGTTTGAAAAAGACAGCGAGATGGCCCGCACCCTGATTCGCTGGCTTGACGCCGGCGCGGCCAACGATCCCGCCGATATCGCCAAACCGAGCAGCCTGGAGATCCTGCCCAAGAAGCTGGTGCTCGAAAGCCCCGGCCAGCAATTCAAGATCACGGTGCGCGCGCACTACTCCGATGGCACCGATCGCGATGTCACCAATCTCGCTCTCTTCCTAACCAGCAATGAGTCG
Organism: Chthoniobacter sp.; assembly: GCA_034667665.1. GTDB lineage: Bacteria > Verrucomicrobiota > Verrucomicrobiia > Chthoniobacterales > Chthoniobacteraceae > Chthoniobacter. Next base: position 197,003 of record JAXDQW010000044.1, on the reverse strand, counting down.
GCCGCGAAAATCAGCCCGGATGGCAACATCACCACCGGCCAGCGGGGCGAGGCTTTCGTCATGGCGCGCTTTGCAACCTTCACGGTGGGCGCACAGGTCATCGTCATTCCCAAGAATCTAAAATTCGAATGGCCGCAGATCGAGGAGCGCAATTTTGTCGATCAACTGGTCGATGAAAAGCTGCGCAATCTGCGCATCACCCCGAGCCCGGTCTGCAACGACGAAATCTTTTTGCGCCGCGCTTCCATCGACATCACGGGCACGCTCCCGACCGCCGACGAAGTGCGCAAGTTCACCGCTGATCCGGATGCGCAGAAGCGCGCGAAGAAGATCGACGAGCTGCTCGGGCGAAAAGAGTTCGTGGACATCTGGGCGTTGAAGTGGAGCGAGCTGCTCCAGGTACGCACGGACAATGTCAACGGCAGCTACAAGGCGGTGCTCTCCTACTACAACTGGCTGCGCGACCAATTCGAACGGAACGTGCCGATCAACGAAGTCGCCCGCCAGCTCATCAGCGCGAACGGATCGAACTTCGAGAATCCGGCCGCGAATTACTATCAGCTCGAGCAGGATCCGCTGAAGCTCGCGGAGGACACCGCGCAGGCCTTCTTCGGCATTCGCATCCAGTGCGCGCAATGCCACAACCATCCCTTCGATCGCTGGACCATGGAGGATTATCGCGGCTTCGTCGGCTTCTTCACCCAGGTCGGACGCAAAGTCGGTGAAGATCCCCGGGAACGGATCATCTTCAACAGCGGCGCCGGTGAGTCGAAACACCCGGTCGGCGACCGGGTCATCCCGCCGAAGTTTCTCGGCGGCGAGCAGCCCGAGACCAAAGGCAAGGATCGGCGGCAGCTCCTCGCGGACTGGATTGCCTCACCCGATAACACCTACTTCCCGCGCCATATCGCCAACCTCGTTTGGGCCCAGTACATCGGCGTCGGCATCGTCGAACCGGTCGATGACGTGCGCATTTCCAATCCCGCCTCGAATCCTGAGCTGCTCGACGCGCTTTCGAAAAAGATCGTCGAATACAATTACGACCTGCGCCGGATCGTCCGCGATATCTGCAACTCCCGCGCCTACCAGACCGCGACGCGTCCCAACGACACGAACCAGCTCGACGATCGCAATTTTGCCAAGGGGACCATCCGCCGGATGCGCGCCGAGGTGATGCTCGATACGATCAGCCAGGTCACCGAGACCAAGGACAAATACAAGGGCCTGCCCGCCGGCGCCCGGGCGGTCGAGATCGCCGATGGCAAGACGACGAGTTACTTCCTGACGACGTTCGGCCGCCGCGACCGCGAGGTGGTGTGCAGCCGCGAGGAAGTTGGGCCGACGTTGAGCCAGGCGTTGCACCTGATCAATGGCGCCACGGTCGAGGACAAGATCACCCAGGGCGGAGTGATCAAGAAGCTGATGACCATGAATTTGACCCCGCGCGAGATCGCGAGCGAACTCTACCTGCGCACCTTCAGCCGGACGCCGACCGAGCCGGAACTCATCAAACTCGAGCCCTACTGGGGTATCACGGAAGAACAGCCGAAGGCCTATCACGACATCTTTTGGGCTCTGCTCAACGCGAAGGAATTCATCTTCAATCACTGAGGTGATGTTGCACGCAGCTTTGCTCCCAAAACCCGTCAGTTCCGGGCTCCGCGTTGCCAGTGTTGGCCTCACCTCCTTGTGGTTGAGTGGCCTTTGCGTGGCGCAAATGATGACGGAGAAGGTGACCTACGACGATCACGTCCTCCCGATCTTCCGCAACACCTGCCTCAACTGCCACAACCCCGACAAAAAGAAGGCGGGCCTGGATCTCTCGACCTACCAGGGCGCCTTGCAAGGCAGCGAGAACGGGAAGGTGCTCGAGTCGGGGAACGCTGCCGCCAGCCTGCTCTTCAAGTGCATCAAGCAGATCGAAGAGCCCAAGATGCCGCCGAAGGGCGATAAGCTCAGCGACGCGGAACTGGCCGTCATCGAGAAATGGATCACCGGGCAACTGCTCGAATCCGCGACCGGCAAGGCGATTGCCGCTTCGAAGAACAACGTGCAAACGGCGGTCGTCTCGCTCGAGCGACCGGAGGGACCCCCGCCGATGCCCGGCGAGCTCCCGCTCGAGCCGTTCGTCCGCACGCGCAACACCAATGCCCTGATCGCGCTCGCGGCGAGCCCGTGGGCGCCGCTGGTCGCGGTCGGCGGGCAAAAGCAGATCGTTCTTTACCATCTCGAAACGCTCGAGCCGTTGGGCGTGCTGCCTTTTCCGGAAGGCTTTCCGGCGATCATCCGCTTCAGTCGTAACGGGCAACTGCTCCTCACCGGCGGCGGTCTCGGCGGCAAGTCGGGCAAGGTTGTCCTGTGGGACATCAAGACGGGGGAACGCAGCGCGACCCTCGGCAACGAATTTGACCAGGTGCTCGCTGCGGATCTGAGCGCGGATCAGCAGTTCGTGGCCTTGGGCGGTCCGAACAAGCTCGTCAAGATTTACGCCACGAAGGATGGCAAGCTCGTCACCTCGATCAAGAAGCACACCGATTGGGTCACCGCGATCGCCTATTCCCCGGACGGGAAATATCTCGCCAGCGCCGACCGCAACGGCGGCATCCAGGTTTGGGAAGCCTCGACCGGCAAGGAGTTCAATGCGCTCCCCGGCCACAAGGTGATGGTCACCGGGCTGGCTTTCATGACCGGCGTGCTCGCTTCTTCCAGCGAGGACGGCAAAGTGGCGCTTTGGGACGTGAAGGAAGGAAAAGAGATTCGCTCCTGGGCCGCGCATCCCGGTGGCGCCGCATGGGTGGATTTCACTCCGGACGGCCGTCTCGTCTCCTGTGGACGCGACAAGCTGGCCAAGGCTTGGGACCAGATGGGCAAGCAACTTGGCGCGACCAAACCGTTCAACGATATCGCCCTGCGCGCGGCGCTCAGCGGCGACCGCGTCGTTGCCGGGGACTGGACCGGGCAGATCCGGGTCTGTTCGCTCGACGGCAAGGAACTCGGCGAACTGACCGCGAATCCACCGAGTCTTGCCGACCGCCTTGTGGCTGCGAGCAAACGCCTCGCTGATGCGCAGGCGGCGCTGCCAAATCTCCAGCAACAATTCGCCGCTGCCGAGCAGAAGCTCAACGCCGAGAAGGCTACCGCGGAAGAGAAAATCAAAGCAGAAGCCGCCGCATTGGCCGCGGCGCAAGCGCTGCCGGCGGATTTGGAGAAGCGACTGGCCGACGCGAACGCGCAGTCGGCGGAGATTTCCAAACAACGCGATGCCGCCGCAGAGGCGGATCGGCCGGCGCTTCAGCAAAAGCTCGAGGCGCAGAAAATTCTGATCGCGGCCACGCAGGCGGAGCTCGACAAGGCCAAGGCGGATCTGAAGGGGAAGCTCGCCGCGATCGAAGCTGCGAAGCTTCCTCCCCCGCCGGCGCCGAATCCAAAAATCGCCGAGTTGACCAAACAACTGGCGCAGCAGACGGCCGAGCAGGCGAAGTTGCGCGAGCTGCGCGCCGCGCAAAAGGATGGCACGGCGGAGTTCGCCGCCGCGCAAAGCAAATTGCAGGCGAAAAAGGCCGAGGTCGCCCAGACCCAGGCGAGCCTCGAAGCCGCCAAGACCAGCCCCGCCGTGGCCGCTCCGAAGGTCTCACCCGCGGAAGAGGAATACGCCAAAGCGAAAACCGCACTCGATGCGGTGAACGTGCAGGTCGCGGGCGCTCAGTCTGAGCTCGGCAAATGGAAGCAGGCGCAGCTTTTCCAGACCGTCCACAACGCCCGGCGTTCGTTTGCCGATAAACAGGCTCAGTATGACGGGCTCGTGCAGGCGGCGAAAGAGGCGCTCGGGCCCGTGGATCGGGTTCGCAACGATATTGCAGCCGCCGAGAAGGCTGCGGCCGCGGCGCCCGCCAGGCTTGCGGAGAAGGAGGCCTTGTTCGCCAAGGCGCAGCAAGCGGCGGAACCGATCAACAAGGCGGTCGGCGCAGCGGAGGCCGCCCTCGCCGAGCGGGAGAAAGTGTTCAAGGAGCTGATCGCGGCCGGTGCGCAGAGCGCCAACAATGCCGATGATCTCGCCAAAAAGCTGGCGCAGCAAAACAGCGAGCTGGTTCAGTTGCGCGAAGCCCGCGCGGCCAAAGCCGAGGGCTCGCCGGAGCGGGCGCAGGCCGATGAGAAGGTGCAGGCGAAGAAGGCCGAGGTGGCGCAGACACAAGCCGCTTTTGATCAGGCCAAAGCCGCCCCGAAACCAAACGAAACGCCGGAAGTCAAAGCCGCTCTGGCGGAGGTCGCCCAGGCGAAGCAAGCGCTCGAGAATGCCCGGTCCGAAGCCAAAGCCGCCACGGAGAAGGCCGATGCTGCGCAAAAAGAACTCGCCCAAGCCAAAGCGGCCGCGGACCAATCGCGAAAACAACTCGTCAGTCTGAAAGCCTCCGAGGCGGAAATCGTCCGCAAAGCTCAGGCCGCCAAGATTCAAGCTGAGCGAGACGCTGCCGCTGCGGAAAAGGAACTGGCTGGTTTGAAGGCCCAGGCCGACAAGCTGCGCACCGACTATGAGCAGGCGAAGAGTGGCAGCGCCAAACCGGTCGCGCTGAGAGGCGGGGCATCGTAGCAGGGCGAGGCTTCGTAGCAGGGCGAAGGTGGAGCCCGCAGACGCTTGCGGAAGCGGCTACCCGTAGCGCGGGCGTCCTCGCCTGCCGTATCGCGGGCGTCCCGCCTGCCACAGTGAGGCAAGCGGGGACGCTTGCGATACGGCAAGCCAGAGGCTTGCGCTACGCCGTATCGCAGGCCTCGCCTGCTGCAGGGAGGCAAGCGGACGCCCATGGAAGCCTGTTCTCCGCTCAGAAGTAGTAATCGAAGTTCTGCTCGCTGCCCGCTTTCCGCCGGACGCGGAAAACGTGCGCGGGATGCACCTGCGGATCGAGCCGCACGAAATTGCGGGAGCCCGTCCACAGGTAGCGTTCGTCCGTGAGAAGATCCTGCACCTGGTAGGTCTCGCTTTCGCCCAGCCCGAACTCCGCGAGCGGCACGGAGATGAAGGCATCCTGGGTGTTCCAGACATCGAGATTCACCACGATGAGCAGGAGATTATCCCGTGCGACCGTGGCCTTCGAATAGCAGAGCACCAAGTCATTGTCCGCGGTTTGGAAGCGCAGATTGCGCAGTTGGTGCAGGGCGCGGTTTTCGCGGCGGATGCCATTGAGGCGCGTGATGATCTCTTTGATATTCCCCGGCGCGTTCCAATCACGGCCTTTGAACTGATACTTCTCGCTGTCGAGATATTCCTCCTTGGCGAGCTGTTTGTAATCCCAATCGCAGAGGTTGAGGAAATGCCGCACGTCGCTGGCGGGATTCCAGTCCGCTTTCCAGAGGCCGGCGTTCTCGCACAATTCGAACCCCGAGTAGATGCCGTAGATCGGCGACAGCGTTGTCGCCAGCACCGCGCGTACAATGAACGCCGGCCGGCCGCCGAATTGCAGGTAACTGGGCAGAATATCCGGCGTGTTCGGCCATAGATTTGGGCGCATTACCTCGGCGAGCTCGGTTTGGGTGAGCTCCTCGAAGTATTCGGTCAGGCCGCGCTTGGTATTGCGCCACGAGAAATAAGTGTAGCTGTGGGTGAAACCGGCTTTGGCCAGCACCCGCATCATCTTCGGCTTGGTGAAGGCCTCGCTGAGGAAGACGGCGTCGGGCCAGCGCGCCTGCACCCGCGCGATGAGATATTGCCAGAAGGAGACCGGCTTGGTGTGAGGATTATCGACCCGGAAAATGCGCACGTCGTGCTCGCACCAGAACTCGATCACGCTCGTCAGCTCGCTCCACAGTTCCCGCCAGTTCGGGTTGTGGAAATTCATCGGGTACACGTCCTGGTATTTTTTCGGCGGATTTTCCGCGTACTTGATCGTGCCGTCGGGCCGCTTGTAGAACCACTCCGGATGGTCGTGGACGTAGGGGTGATCGGGCGAGCAGTTGATCGCGAAATCCAGCGCCACCTCGAGGCCGCGTTTTTTGATTTCGCCCACCAGCCAGTCGAAATCCGCGAGCGTTCCGAGTTCCGGCGCGACATCTTTGTGCCCCCCGCCATTGGGGCATTTTTGATAGCGATTGCCGATGGCGTACGGCACGCCGGGTTCCCCGGGTTCGCAAGTGACTGCGTTGTTGCGACCTTTGCGGGCCGTCACGCCGACTGGATGCACCGGCGGAAAATAGATGACGTCGAAACCCATGGCCTTGGCGTCCTCGACGCGCGGGAGGCAATCGCGAAAGGTCGAGCCCCGATCCGGCAGTCCCTCGGCCGAGCGTGGGAAGAACTCATACCAGGCCGAGAAGCCGCCGCGCGGCCGGTCCACGATGACCTGCGGGTACACTGGCATGACCACCGGTGTGGGAGTTGCTGGCTGCGGCGCCGCCGGTGCGGGCGTTTCGGCGACGGTCGCACGCTTGCTGCGCGTGATTCTGACCTTCTTGCTCGCCGGCTTTTCGCCCTGCGCTGCGGAAGCGGCGGCCGGCCTGGCCACCTCACTGCCAGGGCCAGCGCCCATTCCTGCATTCACCAAGTCGCTGGGAGGAGGGGGATTGAGCACAAACTCGCAGGCCTCGCGTCGATCCGCCCACGCCGTCATCAGCGCCTCGAGCTCATGCCAGTGCAACAGTTCGTTGACCTGCTCCGGAATCGAACCCCGGATTTGTTCCGCCAGTTCCCGGAGGCGTTTTCCGTCCGCCGGGTGACCGCCGGCTTCAGCCAGGGTCGCGGAATGATCGAGCAAACCGGCGCCCTCCAGCGTTTCACTGGTCAGGTCCGGTTGGACCGCCGCGAATTTGACGGCGAAATCATGCTGCCAGGTGCGAAAGAAATCGCCCCACGCCTCGACGGTGTATTCGTAGATCGCATTGTCGAAAACCGAGAAGGTGCCGCGCCAGCGATCCTGCGTCCGCGGGAGCGGCGTCATCGGGGTCACGTGCCAGTGCGGTGCCCCGGATTTGCGCCACTTCAGCCTTGCCGAGACCACGTCGTGCCCGCCCTTGTAAACATCCGCCTCCACGACCAGGTCTTCGCCCACGACGCGCTTGACTGGCCAGCGCCCGCCATCGACGAGGGGAGACACGGCTTCGATTACAACCGAGGGGGGCTGGGAAATCATGGCCGCGAATGTGGCGTATGCGCCGCGCCCACGGCAAGCCTCAGGTCCTTGAAAACGGGCGGTGAAGCTTGGGATGGCATCGCGGCGGCGGATGCGCTTACTTGTGCGAAATGAATTTTCGCGCCTTTTTGATTCTGGTCGTGCTCATCGCAGCGATTTGCGGCGCGGCGATCTGGTTTCTGCTGAGCACGCCGCCGGTGCCGCCGCTGCCCATGGTCAAGATGGCGACGCCGGCTCGAATCGAGGTCAAACCGGAACCTCCGCCGCCCGCGCCCACGCTGGCGGTGGCGACGCCGCAGCCCAGCGTGACCGTGATCAAGCCGGCGGCGCAGCCGCTGGCGGAATGGGAATTGAAGATCGATGCGGTGCTCCGCGCGAATCCGGACAACACCGAAGCCGCCAACAGCGCCACCGCGCAAATGCTCATCAACATGCTGCCCACGCTCCCCGCGGACGGTCAGGCGGAAGCCGCGCAGCACATTTCGAATCTGCTCGCCGACAAGGATTACGGCCGCGTTCTGCCCATCCTGAGGAATCCGAGCATGCCCGAGGAGGTGCTCGACGTGCTCGTGACCGACCTGATGAATCGCGACGATACGGTGAAGCTGCCCGCGCTGCTCGATATCGCGAAGATCCCGAACCATCCGCACCGCGAGGAAGCCGCCACCGATCTCCAGATTTTCCTCGATGAGGATTACGGCACGGATTGGGCCAAGTGGGATGCGGCGTTGAAAGCCTACCTCAAGAAGCAGGCGGAGGAGAATGCCGAGCCGCCGTCGGTGACCGTCCCGCGCAAGAAATGAAGCTCGTGCTCGCCGCCACCGGTGCGAGCGGCGCGATCTACTTGCAGCGGCTGCTGGCGCAGATCGATTGCGGAGCGCATGAAGTGCATCTCGTCTTGAGTGCCTACGCGAAGCAGGTGATCGCCGAGGAAATCGGGGCCCTCGAAATTCCCGCCAGCGTGCAGCAACACGGGGACAAAACGATGAACGTGCCGTTCGTGAGTGGGTCGGCCCGCTTCGACGCCATGGTCGTCTGTCCGTGTTCGATGGGCACGCTCGGGCGGATCGCCGCAGGCACCAGCGACTCCACGCTGCTCCGCGCGGCGGATGTTTTTTTGAAAGAACGGCGCAAGCTCATCCTCGTGCCGCGCGAGACGCCGTGGAACCTCATCCACGCCCGCAACGTGGTTACGCTGCTCGAGGCGGGAGCGATCGTGCTACCGGCCTCGCCCGGTTTTTACAGCCGCCCGCAAACCGTCGAGCAGGTGGCCGATACCGTGGTCGCGCGGCTGCTCGATCAGCTCGGGCTGCCCGTGCCGGGGGCGTTTCGCTGGGCGGAGAACTCGGAGTGACCCCCCAGAAAAAGGCTCAGTTGCTGGCGGCGATCGGTTCACGGCTGGTCCGGGTGATCCTCTGGACGCTGCGTTTTCGCATCACCGATCGGGCGGGCGTTCTCAATACGCCGCCGGAAAGGCCGCTACTCTGGGTCTTCTGGCATAACAAACTGTTCGTCATGCCCTACCTCTTTGAGCAGTGGTTCCCGGGTCGCCTCGGCGCCGCCCTAGCCAGCGCGAGCAAGGACGGCGAGATTATCGCGGCGTTTATCCAGCGCTTTGGCATCCGCGCGATCCGCGGCTCGAGCTCGCGCGGCGGGGCGCGGGCGCTGGTCGAGATGAAGCGGGCGATCGAGGACGGCTACATCATGGCGATCACGCCGGATGGTCCGCGCGGGCCGCGTTATTCCTTGAGCCCCGGCGTGATCAAGCTGGCCCAGGTGACGGGCGGATACATCCTGCCGATCCATGTCACTTTTTCCGGATTTTGGCGGCTGAAGACCTGGGACGGGTTCATGATTCCGAAACCGTTTTGCCGGGTGGACATCACGTTTGATCTCCTGCACGAGATTCCGCCTTCCGCGGATGAGGCCGAGTTTGAATACCAGCGCGTCCGGCTCGAGCGCATGCTCCGCCCGCAGCACGGGGAGTAGGTCGATTTGATGATTGAAGCGGTGCGCTGCGGCGGCTTCCCTAGGGCTTCCCATGCACCTGATCGACGGCAGAGCCATCGCAGCGAAGATCAACGAGGAGAACCGCGCCGCAGTGGCGGAACTCAAAACGCGCGGCCAGACGCCGGGTCTGGCGGTGGTGCTGGTCGGGGAGAACGCCGCTTCGCAGGCCTATGTCCGAAACAAGGACAAGACGTGCAAAGACCTCGGGATGCACTCGGTCAAACACGAGCTCCCGGCGGACACCTCGCAGGCCGCGCTGATGGCTCTCATCCGCGAGCTGAATGCGGACCCGGCCATCCATGCGATCCTCGTCCAATCTCCGCCGCCCCCGCACATCGACGAGCGCGCGGTGGTCGAGACGATCGATCCGCGCAAAGACGTGGACGGATTCCATCCGGTGAACGTCGGCAAACTGGCGCTCGGGGATGCCGATGCCTTCGTCCCTTGCACCCCGCTGGGTTGCCAGCGGCTGCTTCTCGAGGCGGGCGTGGAAACCCGGGGCGCCCATGTCGTGGTGCTCGGCCGCTCCATGATCGTCGGCAAACCGATGGCGCTCCTGCTCATGCGCAAAGGCCCCGGCGGCGACGCCACGGTGACCGTCGCGCACTCACGGACGCGCCATTTGGCCGAGGTGTGCCGCGGGGCGGACATCCTGATTGCGGCGATCGGACAGGCGGAATTTGTGAAAGCGGATTTTGTGAAGGACGGGGCCGTGGTCATCGATGTGGGGATCAACCGGGTCGCGGCGCCGGATTCGCCGAAAGGTTTCAAACTCGTCGGGGATGTGGCCTTTGCGGAAGTGGCGCCGCGCTGCCACGCCATCACCCCGGTCCCGGGCGGGGTGGGTCCGATGACCATCGCGATGCTGATGGCGAACACGATCTCCAGTTGCCGGTGGTGGGGTGAGGCCCCCTGAGATTTGGGCCGGGTCGCTGGGCCGACGAGGCTAGCCGAGCGTTCCGCGCATAAAAAAACACCGTCATCCTGAGGCACGAAGGATCTCTGACCTCTGACTTTCTCCGCGGCGGGTCGAATAAGAGCCGAGCGCCGCTCATTTCAGCAGCGCGAAAGAAGAAAGGCGGAGATCAGAGATCCTTCGTGCCTCAGGATGACTGCGAAATGAGGGGGTTCCCCCAAAAATACTGCACCTGGCCTTGCTGTTCCATGAATGCAGACTTTTTTGCCGCTGTTTTGCGCTCGCGTTCTCAGGAAGCGCTCTATATGGAACGCCCGCACTACCAAAATATCACCCGTCCCGAATGAAAAAAATCGAAGCCATTATCAAGCCCTTCAAACTCGAAGAAGTGAAAGACGCGCTCGCCGAAATGGGGGTCGAGGGGATGACGGTGACCGAGGTGAAAGGGTTTGGCCGGCAAAAAGGTCACACGGAAATCTACCGCGGAAGCGAATACACCGTGGATTTTCTGCCGAAGGTGAAGCTCGAAATCGTGCTGGCGGACGAGGTCGCGGAAAAGGCGGTGGCGACGATCATTGCGGCGGCGAAAACGGGCAAAATTGGGGATGGCAAAGTCTTTGTGCTCCCGGTCGAGCACGCGGTGCGCATCCGCACCGAAGAGGTGGGCGACAAGGCGGTCTAAAACCAGTCTGAGTTTTGAATTCTGAGTTCTGAAGGCCGGCCTCTCCTTGGGGGCACGCCATTCGGAATTCGGAATTCAACATTCACCATCCCCCATTCAAATATGCCCGACCAATACCTCAAGGCGAAGAGCGCTGACGAAGTCATCGCGTTCGCAAAAGAACACGGAGTCAAGTTTGTGGACTTCAAGTTCACCGACCTGCTCGGCACCTGGCAACACGTCACCACCAGCGCGCGGGAAGGCTATGACCGCTGCATCCCGGAAGGCATCCCCTTCGACGGTTCGTCGATCCGCGGCTGGAAGGCGATTCACAACTCGGACATGCTCGCCGTGCCGGATTACACGACGGCGATGATCGATCCCTTCAACGAGATCCCGACCCTCTCGCTGATCACTTCGATCCACGATCCGATCACCAAGCAGAAGTACGAGCGCGATCCGCGGTCGATCTGCGAGAACGCCATCGCCTACCTGAATACGCTGGGCATCGGCGACACCGCTTACTTTGCGCCCGAGGCGGAGTTCTTCATTTTCGACGACGTCCGCTTCGAACTGTCGAGCAACGGCTGCTTTTACAAGGTGGACTCGAACGAGGGCATCTGGAACTCGGGCGCCGAGGAGTTTCCCAACCTCGGCTACAAGCTGCGCCACAAGGAAGGCTATTTCCCGGTGCCGCCCGCGGACACCCAGCAGGACATCCGCAACGAGATGTGCCTGCTCATGGAAGAACTCGGCCTGCCCATCGAACGGCATCATCACGAAGTCGCCAGCGCCGGCCAGAACGAGATCAACTTCGTCTTCGATACGATGACCAAGACCGGCGACAACATGATGCTCTACAAGTATGTCGTGCGGAATATTTCCCGGAAGCACGGCAAGACCGCGACCTTCATGCCGAAGCCGCTCTATGGCGACAACGGCTCGGGGATGCACACCCACCAGTCGATCTGGAAAGACGGGAAGCCCACCTTCGCCGGAGACAAGTACGCCGGCCTCTCGCAGACGGCACTTTACTACATCGGCGGGATCATCAAGCACGCCCGCGCGCTGACCGGCATCACCAATCCGACGACCAACAGCTTCAAGCGGCTCGTGCCCGGGTTTGAAGCGCCGGTCAACTTTGCCTACTCCGCGCGCAATCGCTCCGCGGCCATCCGCATCCCGGTCACTGATTCGCCGAAGTCCAAGCGGGTCGAGTTCCGCACCCCGGACGGGGCCTCCTGCATCTATCTGGCGCTCGCGGCCCAGCTCATGGCCGGTCTCGACGGGATCGTCAACCGCATCGACCCCGGCGACCCGCTGGACAAGAACCTCTACGAACTCCCGCCGGAAGAACTCGCGCACGTGCCGAGCGCGCCGGATTCGCTCAAGGGCGCGGCCGATGCGCTCGCCGCCGACCACGATTTCCTGCTCAAGGGCGACGTGTTCACCAAGGACCTCATCGACACGCTGATCGAGTTTCGGATCAAGGACTACGACGAGCTGCGCCTCCGCCCGCATCCGCTGGAGTTCTTCAAATATTACGACGTGTAGTTGGCCTCTGCCGACCGCAAGGCATTCCGAAACGCCGCTTCCGACGACGGGAACGGCGTTTCCTTTGCCGCTAGGGAATGGCCTGGCGCTCAGCGGCCATACCACGACCGATGAGCACTTCGCTGCCAAGCACCAGAAACGCCTTCGTCACCACCAGTGCGGCGGCGCGTGAACCCGCCGGCCGGTTCACTCCGGGAGGATGAGTTTCAAGGCGCGATTGCGCAGGCCGCGGCAGGGCTGGAAATGGCGGCAGTCCGTGGTGACGAGGGCGGCCTTGGGCGACAGTTCGGCGAGCCAGACCAGCGAAGCGTCGGCGGCGTCCATCGACGGGTATTTGAGCATGATCTGCTGCGTGCCGGCGAGATGCTCGGGCCATGGCCGCGCGAGCACGAGCGCGCCTTTTCTCACGAGGTCGAGCAGCGCGTGCGCCGGCTGCGAGTTGCCGCCGAGATGCCAGCATGCTTCGCCGAGGACGATCTCCGTGGTGTGCAACGGACCGCTTCGCGCGGAGAGGACCGAGACGCTCCACGCGTGCCATTGGTCATCCGCGTTGAGCCAGCCGATGAGCGGCCCGGCGTCAACGCGGCTCGAAAGATCGCGCGGGCCTTTGAACATCCCACAATACGGAGCGGCCAGGCGCGCGAAATCGACCTCGTGCTCCTCGACCTCCCGGGTCAGGGCACGCCGGGCGAGAGCGGAGAAACTCTCGGCCCGCCGCGCGACCGCACGCCGGATTTTCACGTCGAGGCTGTCGGGAATTTTGAGCGTCACGGATTTCATCGTAATATCGGAGGTAATACCGGCTGGTCCGCGCCGTCAACCTCGGGCGCGATGCTCCGCCCGCCCGGACCGGTTCAGGCTTTGGTGACGCCGTTCGGCAAGGGCCATCGCCCGGTCGTAAACATCGGCCGGGAGTCGAAGAGTGAGTGTCTTTGAAGGCATCAATGACGTCGTTCGATGATGCGATTGTTAATTAGGTCAATCGGTCCATTTGGCGACCTGGCTTTGGGCGTGCCGAGGCGGACTCTCCGCCCGGCTCAGTCACTGGCTTTGGTGCCGCGCATGCCGCACCGCCTTCCAAACCCCACCCGCCAGCAAGGGTAACACCAGCGGCATCACCAGTGACGCGTTGATGGCGAAGCCGGCAGCCTTACCCCCTTCCAAAACAATTTTCAGCAAGGCGGCGAGATAGTAGGTCAGCACCACGACCGAGAGCCCTTCGACGTTGTGCTGCAAGCGTAACTGGGCGGCCGCCCGGCGGTCCACGCTGGCCAGCAGGAGTTGGTTCTGACTTTGGAGATTCACTTCCACTCGGGTGCGCAAGAGGCCGGTCGTCGATTGCAAGCGCGCGGTCAGGGCGCGAAGGCCCGCGTCGGCCCTCTCGCAGGCGTGCCAGGCCTGGGCGAGGCGGCGGTCGAAGAATTCGCTGATCGTCTGATAGCCGGGAACCTGTTCCTCGCGCAGTTCCCGGACCCGTGCGGCGAGGATTCGGGCATAGGACTCGGTCAGACTGAAACGCGATCCGCAGCGTGCCTGGAGACGCTCGGTCGTGAGCGAGAGGTTGGTGAGATCGCTGAGCAGAGCGCGTTCGCCGCCGGCATCCATGACGCCAATGCGTTCGACCAGGCCGACATGCTGCGCTTCGAGCGCCTCGACCTGCGGGAGTAACTCGCGCGCCAGGGGCAGGCTCAGGAGTGCCGCCAGGCGATAAGTCTCGATCTCGACCAGGCGCTGCAAAAGCCGGCCGTAGCGACCCGCGGCCAGGCGATGGCCCTGCACCAGGAAACGGGTGGCACCGCCTTCATCGAACCGGAAGTGGCTCCAGACCGAGGCGACCCGCTCGACGACCCAACCACCGATGATCCGTTCCTGGGCGAAGTGATCGAGGACTCGTTCCATGGTCTTCGGCATGCCGGCATCCTCGACCGGCACCTGTTCGCTGGCGATCTCGACCGCCGCCAGGACCCGGCCAGGGATCGCATCGAGCCAGCCGGCCGGGAGCTGATCCATCGCCGCTTCGGCAAACGGCACGCCGGCCTGCGGAGCCATCACCATGAAGGTCGTGAACTCGGTATGTCGCTCGATACGCAGATCGACCGTGCCCCAGTGCAGGAGTTGAAAGCCGTGCATCTCCGGTTGGGCCACCACGCCCGGAGAGGCGGACAACGCCGCGACTGCGGCACGATGGGCAACCGCTTCAACAGGAGTGAAGAGAATGGCTCGGTGCGAGACCATGACCTGACCTGAAACCACGGGGAATGGCCGGGCCAATAGCTCGGCGTGCAGCTCGCGGTATTGAGGATGGAAGCGCTCCAAAGCCAATGAGTTGGTCATCCGTTTCTAATCTGGAACCAGCGGCCCGCGGCGATTTCCACGGCCGGCGTCCGGGCTGCTGCCGCTCTCATGCCACCAGGCGGGGTTGATTGGCTGGACCGGTGCGCACGACTTCCACGCCGAGCAGACAGACATCGTCGGTGAATTCCTGATCCACGCACCGCTCCTGAATTTCCGCGATCACCTGCGCGAACAATTCCTCCGCGGGAAGCCGGAGGCGCTCGCGAACCGCGGTCGCGAGCCGTTGCTCGCCGTAGTAGTCGTCCGGTGCGACTTCGACTTCGAACAAGCCATCGGTGAAGAGCATGATCAGGTCTCCGGGAGCAATGGGGCGCCGGGCGGTGCGATATTCCGCGTGCTCGAAAACACCGAGTACCGGCCCGTGGCTCTCTTCGAATCGAAATGGCTCGACCGTTCCCGCGTGGCGGCGGACGTGCAGCGGATTCGGGTGGCCGGCGTGCGCGTAACGCAGCTCGCCGGCGGCGACATTGACCACGAGATAAAAGGCCGAAGCCATCATCGGCGTCTCAGTCTGGCGGAAGATCGCCAGTAGTCCGCGATTGAGCTCGGTCAGAAAACGCCCCGCGTCGGCCGCGATCGGCGTCAGCTCTTCGACGAGCCCGCGCACGATCGCCGTGACCAGGGCCGCCTGCAACCCGTGGCCGACCACGTCGCAGATGAAGACCCCCACCTCGGTGTCCGACAGCGGCAGCATGGAAAAGAAATCGCCGCCAACCCGTTCCGCGGGTTTGTAGCACTGGCAGAAGCGGACCCAGCTTTCCTGCGGTTCGACTCCGCGCGGAAAGGTCGGGTGTTTTTGAGTCAGGAAGACCTGCTGGACGTCGCGCGCCATCTCGAGATCGGCTTCGAGCTGCGCGTTCTTGGCCCGCAAGTCCTCGGCATACCGCGCGAGCTGATCCGCGATCCGTTCGCGCTCGATGAATTGCCCGATCTGCGTCCCGAGCGCGGCGAACATGGCGAGCAGATCGTCATCCGGCAGATGAATGTCGCGGCTGAAAAACTCCATCACGCCGATGACTTCGTCGGCGAGGAAAATGGGAAACGCAATGCCGCTGTGCAGCCCGCTTCGGGCGGCCATCGCGGCGCGCGGGAAGTTGCTGTCTTCGACAACATCGGGAATCCAGAAGATCTTACGACTCGACCAAACCCGTCCCGGCAGACCGATGCCCGAGGCGAAGGTGATGCGGCGGGTGATCGCGACAAACTCCGGCACTTCGATCTCCGGCGCGTGCCAGAGGTCCACACACTGGAGCACGCGGGCGACCGGATCGATGCTCCAGAGATCGCCGAAGTCCCAGCCGATGCACTCGCAGATCGACTGCATGATCTTGCGCGCCGCCTCCCGGAGCCGGTTCGACTGCGCGAGCACCCGCGTCACCTCGTATTGCGCCAGCTTCCGCGCGTCCGCCTGCGCGCGCGCTTCCTCGGCCAGCTTGCGCGCGGTAATGTCCTGCACCATTCCCTCGTAGTAGAGCAGCGCGCCGCTGAGCTCATCGCGCACCGCCCGCGCGTTTTCCAAAATCCAGATGATGCTGCCGTCGCGGCGGTACACCTCCGACTCAAACTCGCGGACGAGGCCATCCGTCCGCATCAGCCGGATGAATTCATCGCGCCGGCCCGGCAGGAGATAGAGCTGCCGGCTGATGTTCGTCAGACCGGTAATCAACTCGTCAGGCGACGCGTAGCCATAAATCCGCGCGAGGGTCGGGTTCGCGCTCAGGTAGCGCCCGTCCGGAGTCGTCTGGAAGATCCCCTCCGTGGCGTGCTCGAAGATGCTGCGGTATTTCTGTTCCGCGAGACGCAACGCTTCCGCGGTGGCTTCGTTCTGCATCGCCTGTTCGGTTAGATACTTCCAAAGCGCATCGTACTGGCTGTGGTGGGTCGCGGCGCTTGGGTCGTTTTCGTTCATATCTTTCCGCGCGGCGGATTCGGCCGGCGGAGGTGCGGCGGTCGGTTGTCCTGGGTGGCGTGAGCTCGATCCCGTTTGCCTTCGGGACCTGGCGGCCGGTTTGTGCTGGGGCACCGTTCCGTTTTTTGCGTCTCTGCTTCCCGGGAACCTCGAGCCGTTCGAATGCGCGCATCGCTTTAGCCCTGATTCCAAGGGACGAGGCCGGGATGCACCGGCAATTTGCCGCTGCGCATCTTACGCCGAAGGTGGTGGGCTTTCAGCCGTCATGGCGACAGTTTGCGTGTCGCTGCGTGCCATAGCACAGGTGATGCCACACGCTGGCTGGCTAATGTCTGCCTGGCGGTTTCTAACTGGAACTGATGGCGAGTGCTGGCCCCGGCAAAACGGCGAGATCGCAGGCAACTCCGTGGTTTCAGAGCCCTGCTGCGCTCCGCCAATTTCACGCCGGCCGCGCGGGAATTTCATGTCCCCGCGATACGCCTCGAATTTGTGATGCGGGCAGGACGAGGAGATTTGGCTGCCCACCTTTAGACAGGATTGGAAAAAAACGACACTTACCAAGGCGGCGAACCATCTTCGTCTCCGTGGAAGAATCTCGCCGCCCGATGCGGCCGCGGCTGGCTGGAGCCGACTGGAGTTGTCGGTCCTGCATTGCCCGTCGCAGACGTTTGCCGCGTGGCGCCTCCGCTCAATTCCGCCGGAACGCCAGCGCCAGCCAGCCGCCGAGCAGGCTCAATCCGCCCAGCGGCGTGATCGCGCCCAGCAGCTTCACGTTGGTCACGGCGAGCAGATAGAGGCTGCCGCTAAAGATCACGATCCCGACGGCGAAAAGGATGAAAGGCAGACGTGGCACCACGCCGCGCGTCGCCAGCACCAGCAGGACCACCGCGTGCACCAGATGATAGAGCGCGGCGGTCTGCCAGATCGCCGCGGTGCCATGGCGTTCGAACGTAGCCTGCAATCCGTGCGCTCCGAAGGCGCCGAGGCTGACGGCGAGAAATCCAGACAGGGCGGAAATGCGCAGAGCGAGCGTCGAGTTCATGCGCGCAGCATGGAATCAATGCGGGCGCCGCACCAAACTCCAATTGCTCCCACCCTCCGCTTGCCTGCCGCCCGGGGCTCACCTTTGATGCAGCGGTGATCGACTGGGCCGCCTGGACGCCGCGCGAGCGGGCCAATCTTTGTTTCATTTTGAAGGAAGGCCGGGTGCTGCTCATCCGGAAAAAGCGCGGCTTGGGCGCGGGCAAGATCAACGGCCCCGGCGGGAAGATCGAAGCGGTCGAGAGCGCGCTCGAAGCGGCGATTCGGGAAACGCGGGAGGAGATCGGCGTTACACCTTTGCGGGTCGAGGAGCGCGGCCTCCTGCACTTCCAGTTTGTCGATGGCTACAGCCTGATCTGCACCGTCTTTGTGGCGCTCGACTTCGAAGGAGACCCGATCGAGACCGTCGAAGCGACCCCGCTCTGGTTCGAAGTCAGCGCCATTCCCTTCGATGAAATGTGGGCCGACGATCGGTACTGGCTTCCGCAAGTCCTGGCCGGGAGCGCGTTCGATGGATGGTTTGTCTTCGACGGCGACAAGATGCTGAGCTGCGAGGTCCGCTGGCGCGGCGGGCTTGGGCCGGAACGGCAGGTGATATGAGAGGAATCAACGGCGACGGCACGGTGCTCCTGCGCTCCGAGCGCTTGGGGTACAGGTGGCGCGGAGGGCCAGCCACCGCCTCATTCGGTGGCGGCGATTTGCGACCAGTCCAGGCCCTGACGGCGGGCGAACTTGCCAAACTCCGCGGCGTGAAGCTGGAGCACGGTGGCGGCCACCATCGCGTCATCGAGATAGCCGATCTCCTCGACGCCATCGGGAATGAGATCAATGTCCCGCGCCAGATAGAGCAGCGCGAACGCCGCTTCCCCCGCGGCCGCATAGGTCAGATCGCGATAACGGTCGCTGGCAAAGGCTTCGATGACTTTGGCGAGAAACTCGAACTGCGCGGGAGCGTTCGGGAAGCCCGGCGCATGCACCTCGGGAAATTTCTCGCGCAAATCCGGCAGCACGGCATGCAGCCGGTGCAGGGTTGCCGGCGTAATTTTAGCCGCCCCGCGCGCGACGAAAGCGGGGAATTCAGCGCTGTTCAGAAGGGTCGAATGGGTCTTTTTCATGGGATGGTTCAGTCGCTTCGCCGGCCGCCCAGGAGCAAGGGCAGCAGATACATGAGCAGGTAGGCGAGAGAGGTGATGAAGGCTGCGACGTAGGTCCAGCCGGCGGCATCGAGTGTCTTGCGCACGCCGCGCATTTCCTCCTCGGTCCCGATGAATCCCATGCCGGCGAGGATTTCCTTGGCGCGATTGGAGGCATCGAACTCCACGGGGAGCGTGATCAGATTGAAGAGCATGATGATCCCCCAGCAAACGGACATCAGGACGAGAGCGCCCCGAAAGGTAAAGAAACCCATCCCGAAGCCCAGCCAGGGAAGAAAGGTCACGACCGAGTTGGCAAAGTTCGTCACACCGACGGCGGCCATCCGCCATTGCAAAGGCGCATAGGCGATCTGGTGCTGGATGGCGTGTCCGCATTCGTGCGCGGCGACGCCGAGGGCGGCCAGCGAGTTGCCGTGATAATTCTGCTCCGAGAGCACGAGCCGCTTGTTCAGCGGATCGTAGTGGTCGCCGAGCATTTCTTCATGCGGAATGATCTCCACATCGTGGATCCCAGCGCGATCGAGGATGGCCGCGGCCACTTGCGCCCCGGTGGCGCCGGAGGAAGCGGGAATCTGGCTGTAGCGGTAATAGACGCTCTTGACCCGGGCCGCCGCCCAGAGGGAGATGGCCAGGGTCCCGACAAATAGAAGGATGGAAAGCAGGCTCACGAGGATTGGACTTGGTGGTTGATGGGTTGGTTTAGACGGAGGGGAGGAGATGGCAACTTTACGCGGGCAGCGGTGGGGGTTCGGCCCGGCGCGCGGGAGCGGCTGGGCGTGGTGCCTTGGCCAGGGCCTTCCGCACCATGAGCAGCTCGCCAACGTTCTCGGGAGTGAACAAGCCGACCAGCCGCCCAGTGGAATCGAGCACCGGAATGGCAGGACAGCCACTCTCCTGGAGCAACATCAGCGCGCGCTCGAACAGCATGGTGTAGTGCACGGACGGCACGCCCACCCGCATCACTTCCGCCACGGGCGTTTGCACGCCGGACTTGCTCAAGGCCACGAGGAGGTCGTCCCGGCACAACAGGCCGCGGACTTCACCCGCGGCATCGAGCACCGGAAAGTCATGTTGTGAGGTGCGGAGCAAGGCCTCGATCGCGTCGTTCAGGGTCGCGTTCAGCGCGAGCGACTGGAATTGCGTGATCATCGCGGACCGCACCCGCAGCGAGGCCGAGATTTGCTTCATCTGGACGAGGGCGGCCTCGCTTTGTGCGCCGAAAAAGATGAAGATGGCGATCAGGATTGGAAACGGCAGCGGCGGATGCTGGAGCAGGGCAAACAGCCCGCCGGCGACGGCCAGGCCCTGGCCGATGCTCGCCGCGATCCCGGTGGCGCGCGCATAGTCCATGCGCATGGCCAGGAAGGCGCGCAGCACGCGGCCGCCATCCATCGGAAAGGCCGGGATGAGATTGAAAAGCGCCAGAACGATATTGGTGACAAAAAGGGTGGGCAGGAGCGCTTTGCCGAACTGCTGGAGAACCGCCGGGACTTCGTGGGGCACGAACGGAAAGAGCAGGAAAGCGATGGCGACGTTGACGAACGGGCCGGCGAGCGCGACGACCAGTTCCTCGGACGGCTTCTCCGGCATCCGTTCCAGCCGGGCCAGACCACCGATCGGGAGCAGCGTGATGTCCGGCGTGCGGATGCCATAACGGCGGGCCGCCAGGGCGTGTCCGAACTCGTGCAGCAGGACACAGAGAAAGACCAGGCAGGTGAAAATCACTCCTTCGACGGCCGCCGGGACGCCTCCCGAACCGAGATGAACGAAACCGAAGAAGACCAGCATCAGCAAAAAGGTGACGTGGACGCGGACCTCGATCCCGGCCACGCGGATGAGTTTGAAAGACCAGTGCATATCTTACTGACACCTCGAATAGGTCACGCGTTCAGCAGCGGCGGTATCGCCTTCGTGCTCACGCCGGGACCGCGCTCAGCGCGCGGATGCGTTGCAGCACCCGCTCCTTGCGCAGCTCCCGTTCGCGGGCCGGCAAGGCGCGCCCTTTCTCCAGGGCCCGCCGTGCTTTGACGATGGCCAGCTCGGCGATGCGGCGCACCCATTCGTGACTCACGCCCAGGCGGCGGCCGAGTTGCCGGAACGAAACGTCTCCCTGCGGATGAAACCCGTGCTTGAGCGAAAGGATCTCCAGCTCCCGGTCGTCCAGCTCGTGCAGGCACGACATGATCTCGTCCACCAGTTCCCGCTCGCCGAGACGCTGGGCCGGATGCACCGCGTTCTCATCGGGGAAAGCCTCGTGCAGAGGCGTCTCGCTCTCGTCCGAGGCCTGCGCGGGAGCGTCGAGCGAGATCACCTGCACGCGATCGCCTTGCAGCGACGCGATCTGCTCTGCCGAAAGGCCGAGCCGTTCTCCGAGTTCCTCCCCGGTGGCATTCCGGCCGAGTTGGGAGCTGAGCTCGTCGTTGAGCCGGGTCAGCTTGCGCAGCCGCTGCGAACGCCAGATCGGGATCCGCACCACGCGCGCCTGGCTGGTAATGGCCCGGTGAATGCGCTGCTTGATCCAGACGGACGCATAGGTGGCGAACTTCGTTCCGAAGCCCGGATTGTAGAGCTCCGCGGCCCGGATCAGCCCGATGTTGCCTTCCGAGATGATGTCGGCCAGCGGGAGCCCAAAGCCGGCGTACTGATGCGCGATCCGCACCACCAGGCGGAGGTGGGCCTCGACCAGTTGGGCCTGCGCGGAGACCTCTCCCTGGAAGGCGCGGGCTCCGGCCGCGGCATCCTCGGCCTCGGTCAATTGAGGCATGGCGGCGACCTCGCGCAGATAGGTATCGAGCGCGTTCCAGTCACCGCGGCGGGCCATCGAGATGGTTTTCATAGGGGCCATCGTAACGCCCCTCCGATCCTTCCACACATACTGGTTTTGGATTGAAGTCTTCGCTTTTCACTAAGAGTCTGGCACCCCTCGCCATGGACTGGCTCAACTTCCATCATCTCCGTTATTTTTGGAGCGTGGCCCGGGAGGGCAGCCTCCGCCGGGCCGCGGAAACGCTGGGCATTTCCCAGCCGTCGATCAGCGCACAGGTGCGTCAGCTCGAGGAAGCGCTGGGGGAAAAGCTCTTCCGCCGGAGCGGGCGCGGACTGGCCCTGACCGATGCGGGCAAAATGGTTTTCGATTACGCGGACCAGATTTTCTCGGTGGGGCGCGAGCTGCTCAGCGCGGTGCGCCAGAAAAGTCCCGGCCGCCTGGCCGCCTTCAATGTCGGCATCACCGACTCCGTGCCGAAGCTGGTCGCGCGCGAAATTCTCAAGCCGGTTTTCCAGCTCGCGGAGCCGTTTCGCATGGTCTGTCGCGAAGGCAAGATCGAGGCCCTGCTGCCCCAGCTTGCGCAGCATCGGCTCGATCTCGTGCTCGCCGACGAGCCCTCTCCGAGCAGCCTCAATTTCAAAACGTTCAATCATCCGCTCGGCGGGTGCGGGGTCTCTTTTTGCGCGGCTCCGAAGCTCGCCGCCCGTTTGCGGCGCGGCTTCCCAGGCTCCCTCCACGAAGCGCCCGCGTTGCTGCCCAGCGAGAACACCTCCCTCCGGCACATCATCCAGCGCTGGTTCGACCGGCACGCCGTGCAGCCGCGAGTGTTGGCGGAGTTTGAGGACACCGCCCTGATGCGGGTCTTCGCGGTCGATGGGGAAGGTTTCTTCCCGGTCCACTCCGTTGCCGTGGCCGAAACCGTGGGCCATTACGGATTCAAAGTCGTGGGCGAAGCGGAAGATTGCCGCAACGAGTTCTTCGCCATCACCGCGGAACGCCGGCTGCGGCATCCGGCCATCATCGCGGTCACGGAAAACGCGCAACTGCGGCTCTTCGCGTGAGGAGGGTGATAGGCGGTGAAAGCGAGACGGACGGCTGCCGAGAGAAAAAACATCCAACACCCAACATCCAACATCCAATGCCGCTGGCCCGCGTCCTCGAGGTCCATTGGATGTTGGGTGTTGGATGTTGGGTGTTGGATGTTCATCCCCTTTGCGCGCGAGGTTGCCACCCGGCGTGGGCGAGATAAGCAGGAGGGCGTGCAAATTCATCTCAGCCCCCGCCATCTCCAGCTCACCGCGGCCATTCACCAACATGCCGCCGAAAAGGTGCTTCATCTGGAAGAGTTCGCCGACGACATCGTGGCCGCCCACGTCGTGCTGATGCACGACGAAAATGCGAAGCCGGCGGACCGCTACACCGTGAAGCTGCACCTCGCCGTGCCGGGGCCGGATCTGCACGCGGAGGAATCTCACTCCGACCTGTATGCCGCGCTCGATCTCGTGACGGCCAAACTCGCCGGGCAGTTGCGCAAGCGTAAGGCGAAGTTCGGGGAACGGCGCCACAAGGTGCAGAAGGCGGAGGAGAAGCGCCGCCGGGGCCTGGCGTAAACGATTTGCCGCGCCTGCGCCTCGGGGCTAGGGATGGGCGAACCATGACCTCGCTGCAACGCCTGCTCCGGAGCACCGGGCAACGCTCCTACCTCGCTGCGCTGGCGAGCAATTTTCATCGGGCGGCCCTGGGTGCGGCCGCCGCGGCGTTGCTCGCGCTGCTGGCCGCCCGGCTGCTCTCGCTGCTGCCGAATCATCTCGCGCTGCAAGTGGTGGCGGCGATCGCGCTGCTCCCGGTGATCTTCGCGCTGGCGACGACGCGGCGCCTGCCGGCGGCCCGGATCGCCCGGCTGATCGACGATCGCATGAGCAGCAAGGATCTGTTTCTCACCGCCACCCTGGCTGGTGAAGACGCGGGCGAATTCCGACCGATCGTTGCCTCCCGGGCGGAGGAGCGCGCGGCCGAAATCAAGCCGGCGCAGGTGGTGCCGTTCCACTGGCAGCGTGGCCTGCGCGACCTCCTCGCGGCGATCGCTGTGGTCGGGGTCGCGGTTTGGTTTCTGCCGCAGCTCGACCCGTTCAAGAAACAAGCCGCGCGGGCCAAGGCTTCCGAGCAGGAACAGCGGCTCGCGGAAACGAGGAAGGCGACCACCTTGCGGCGCGAGGAACTCAAAGAGGGCCGTGACGCGGAGCAGGTGCAGCAGGCGCTCACCCAACTGGAGAAGACGTTCAAGGAAGCGAAACCGCTCGAGAAAGAGGCGACCGTCAAGGAGCTGACCGAGCAGCAGAAGGAACTCGGCGAGATGTGGAAGAAGGTGAGCAACAAATCGCTGCGCGATGCCTTCGACAAGGCCGCGCAGAACTTCGGCCAGGCCGATCCGAAGAAGCTCGACGAGTGGCGCAAGGATTTGCAGCAAGGCGACACCTCCAGTTTGAAAAAGGAGCTCTCGGAGATGCGCGAACAATTGCGGCAGCTCGCCGGGATGCCCGATTCCGCCGAAAAACGCGCGCTGCAGGAACAGCTCGCCAGGCGGCTCAACGAGATGGCCCAGGGGATGAAGCAGATGGCCAGTTCGCCCCAGGTCAATGAGGCGCTCCAGCGGGCGCTCGAGCAGTTGGATCTCTCGAAGCTTGGGCAGATGAGCAAGGAGGCCATGGAAGGGGCGATGGATTCCCTGAACCTGAGCCAGCAGGAGCTCGACCAGCTCGCGCAATCGCTGAAGGACGGGAAGCAGTTGGAAGAAGCGCTGAAGAACCTGCAGATGGCCCGGCAGCTTGCCGAGCAGGGCAAGCTCGACGGCGCGGAGTGCAAGGCTTGCAAAGGCATGGGCGATTACGCCGCGCTTTTCGCTTCGAAAATGGGCGCCGCAACGCAGCCCGGCGGGTCCCAGATGGGGCCCGGCATCGGCAACGGCGCGAAGCGGCCCGAGGATGAGAGCACCCAGACCGAATTCAAACCGGAGAAGTCCAAATCGCAGCTCGCCGGGGGCAAGCTGCTGCTGGAATGGAAGACCAAGGAGGTCGGCGAAACCGGCGCGCGCACGGAGGATTACCGCGACGCGCTGCGCCAGGTGCAACAAGGCGTTAGCGAGGCCATTCAGCAGGAGCAGGTGCCGCCCGGCTATCACGACGCGATCAAGCGCTACTTCGACACGCTGCCGGAGAAGAAGTAGGCAAGCCCCACCGCGGCCGGCTCGCCAAAGATTTTAAACGCAGAGACGCAGAGGCGCAGAGGACGCAGAGGGAGCGCGCTATTCGGAACCTCTGCGCCTCTGCGTCTCTGCGTTTAGATAGAGCGGTGTGGAAACCCCTGAGCGATTCCGGCAAAGAAACCGCTTCGCCCGCCGCGCTCGTTGCGGCATTCCTAACCGGTGCCTCGCGCCAGTATCGCCCGACTTCTCGCTCCCGCCGGCCTCCTCGCCCTTGCCGCGCTTGCCTGGCTCGCCCTCCGTCGCGACGCTCTGGTCGTCTATTGCGCGCACGATGCGATTTATTCCGAACGCATTCTCAAGGAGTTCGAGCAGCGGACGGGGATCTCCGTCGCCATCCGCTTTGACACCGAGGCCACCAAATCGCTCGGGCTCGCCGAACTCATCCAGCGCGAAAAAGAGACGCCGCGCTGCGATGTGTTTTGGAACAATGAACTGCTCGGCATGCTCGACTTGCAGGAGCGCGGCTTGCTCGAGCCCTACCAGGGCAGCGGTTTTGCGCGCATCCCCGCGGCCTTCAAAGATCCGCAAGGTCACTGGACCGGCTTCGCCGCACGCCTGCGCGTCTGGATTTCGAACCGTCGCGCCGCTTCAGCCGCCGAAGATCCGAGTCTCCTGACGTCGGCGGCGACGCTCTCCCGCGTCGCTATCGCCAAGCCGCTCTACGGCACCACCTTCACCCACTATTGCGTGCTCTGGAACGCCTGGGGCGGGGAGAAGCTCCGGGCTTGGCACCACGATTGGCGCCGGCGCGGAGTGCGCGAAGTGGGGGGCAACGCGGCGGCGAAGGACCTCGTGGCGGAGGGGGTGTGCGATCTGGGACTGACGGACACGGACGATTTTTTCGAGGCGAAGGACGATGGCAAACCGGTGGCCGCGCAGCCGGTGCGATTGGAAAACCACGCGACCATTTGCATCCCGAACACCGTCGCGATCATCCGCGGCACCCGGCGCGCGGCGGCCGCGAGGAGGCTCGTCGATTTCCTGCTCTCGGAGGAAACGGAACTGGCGCTCGCCCATTCGAAATCGCGCCAGATCCCGCTCGGACCGGTCGCTTCGGACCGGCTTCCCGCCGAGGTTCGCGAGCTGGTCGAGTGGGCGAAGGACGGCGTTGATCTTACGAAGCTCGGACCGGCGCGCGCGGATTGTCTGGCCTGGTTGAAAGCGGAGTATCTGCGGTGAGTATCACGGCGCAGACCGCGACGGCGCTGGGGCGCGCGCTGGTCATCGGCGGAATCGCGCTGGCGGTGTCGGGGCCGTTGCGTGGCTGGATCGCGGCGCGGCGCGGGAGGGCGCGGACCCTCGCGTGGACGCTCTTGCTCGCGCCGTTTTTCACGCCGCCGCTGCTCGTCAGCTATGCGTTTTCGAAATTCGCGCTCGCGCTGATCGTGTCGCCGTGGAGCCACGAAGCGCTCTACCTCGGCGTGCTCGCTCTCAAGCTGATTCCGGTGGCGGTCATTGTGCGAATGCTCATGCCGCCGCCGCTCTCCGCGGAGGCCTGGTTCGGCTATCGGATGCTGGCGCCGGCTTCGTGGTGGGGGCGGGCGCGGTTTCGGGTGCGCGGTGCGGGTGCGGGCCCGTGGATCGCGGGCGGACTCGTCTTCGTGCTCGCGTTCGCCGATTTCGAGCTGGCGGCGCTCTGGAGCGTACGGACGTGGACGGTCGCGATCTTCGACGCCCAGGCCGGCGGCCTGGCGCTCTCCGAAACGCTGCGCCTGGCGGCCTGGCCGCTGGGCGTGGAAGGGGCCGCGCTCGCGCTGGTGGCAGGAAGTGCGCGCGACTTTCGCGTCGCGGAATCCAACGAGCGCCAATCCGCCGGCCGCCGGCCCTGGATCTATCTCGCCTCCGCCGCGACGCTGGTCTGCATCCTGCCGCTGGCGGTCGTCACCGCGCAGGCCGCCGCCGGGTTTCACGCGCTCGCGGAGAATTTCGTTCTCGGAAGGGAGATTGGGGCCAGCGTGCTCTTCGGACTGGTCGCGGCGTTTGCGGCGGACGCGCTGGCGCGGGCGGGGCGGAAGCCGATGGCCTGGTTCCTCGGCGTGCCGGGGCTGCTCGGCGCGCTGGTCGTTTCGCTGCTTGTGCTCGCGCTGTTTCAAGCGCGGCCGCTGCGCTTTGCCTACGACACTCCGCTGCCGCTGGCGCTCGCGCTGACCCTCCTGCTCCTTCCGCTGGCGCTCTTGCTCGGCGTCTGGTGGCCGCGGCGGACGGCGGCCTTGCACGTCGCGAAGCAGGTGCGCAGCCGGCGGCTGGTTTGGGAATTGGAAAAGCGGCCCCGCGCCGCCGCGTTCGGCCTGCTGTTTTGTTGGGCGTATTTCGACTTCACCGCATCGTCAATCCTCGCGCCGGTGGGGCTGACGCCGGTCTTCGTGCGGCTGCACAATCTGGCGCACTACGGTCAGACCGCGGTGCTCTCGGCGATGATGCTGGCGGCCTTCGCGGTGCCGGTGCTGCTCTCGCTGCTGGTCATGGTAGCGGCGAGCCTGCACACGCGGAGAAACCTCGTGCTTCACCCAGGCCAACACCCACCGCGCCCGTGATCCCGAGAGGCGGAACTTCGTCCGCCCGCGGCGAATTGGCTGCGCGCCTTCCGGCTGGCCGAGTCAGCTGAAGAGCACCCCAAGGTCCACCCTCACGCCGGGCAGCGCCGCGCACTGCAGGGTCGCCGGTGGGGCGAGAACCACGTGCTCCGCGTAGCCTTGCGGGCCCGGTTGCCGATAGACTTCCACGGCGCTCTCCCGGCCGAGCACGATCCAGTATTCCTTCACGCCAGCCTCGGCGTAGAGCGACGCGTTCGCGCGGTCGAGGGCGGCACTCGAGATCGCCACTTCGACCACAAGCTCGGCGGTCGTCGGATGGGCGACTGTGAAATCATCGTCGCCCCCCGCCACCACGGAAACATCCGGTTCGGGTTCGGAATCGAGAAAGGTGAGAGGCTCTTCCTTCCATACCGAATGGCACTTGGGAACCAAGGGAAGGATCAATTTGAACAGCCGCGAGGCGATGGACCGATGGAGGGGTGACTTGAACATTTTCTCGATGACGATTCCCCGGATCAGCTCCGTGCGGCGACCATTCTCGTTGAACTCCCCGAGCTGATGATATTCCGCCACCGAGAGCGGCGAAACGCGGTGCCGCACTTCGGGAATTTCGAGGATCGCGGTCATGGCGGCAAGGTATCCAATGGGTCGCGCTTGTCGAGTTGCGGCCTCCGCAGGCGGCGCACGTTGCCTTCTGCGGTTGACCGGCGCGGGAGGTTGCGCCTCCATGCACCGCGCAATGGCTGCTGATCCCCTCTGGCAACTTGATGCCGTTTCCCTTGGCCCGGCGCGACTGCACGAGGTCTCCCTCTCCGTTCACCGCGGGGTGACGGCCATCGTCGGCTGGTCGGGGGCGGGCAAAACGTCGCTGCTGAATCTGCTCGTCGGATTTGAGGCGCCGTCCGGTGGCCGCATCGTGGGCGCTCCGCGAGTGGTGTGGGTGCCGCAGAGTGGCGGGCTGTGGGCGCATTGCACGGCGCGGGAGCATCTCGAAATCGCCCGGCATGCCAAGGACGGGATCGGAGAATTGCTCGCGGCCTTCGATCTCACGGACAAGGCGGGTGCCCGCCCGCACGAGCTTTCCGAGGGCGAGCAATCGCGCCTCGCGGTGGCGCGAGCGCTGGCCGCGGACGCGGAGGTGCTGGTGATGGACGAGCCGCTGGTGCACGTCGATCCGGCGCGCGCGGGGAATTACTGGCGCGTGATCCGCAGGCAGCTTTCGGCAAGCGGAGCATCATTGGTTTTCGCGACTCACGAGCCCGAGGCGGTGCTGGCGGAAGCCGAACGGGCGGTCTGTCTGAGCGAAGGCCGCCTCTTGCACGAAGGGCTGGTCACGGAACTCTATGCGCATCCGCCCAATGCCGAATTGATGAGTTTCCTCGGCCCGGGCAATTGGCTCTCGCCGGAAGACGCGCGGCAATGGCTGGGCTTGGAGATCGGCGCCCCGCGCTGCTTCCGACCCGAGCAACTGATGATCGAGCCAGTGGCCGACGGTTCTGCGCGCGTCACGGGCGCCCGATTCATGGGCTCGGTCGCCGAGGTCGAGTTGTTCGATCCAGCCTCGATGCAAACGCGTCTCTTCTTCCATCGGCCGGGCAGCGCCTCGCTCGCTGCGGGAATGGGCGCGACGATCCGCGTGCCATGACCGCATCCGTCCGCTGGATTGCCATCGTTTGTCTCGGGCTGCTGACCGGCTGCCAGCGCGCACCCACGGCGCCGACGCTTGCCGTGCGGGAATGGCGCTCGTGGGTGCTGCCCGCCGACGGTGCGTCGCTCCCGACGCCGCGCAGCGTGGCCACCGGCTTGCGCGACGAAATTGCGGTGCTCGACACGGCGGGGCGCGTCCTCATTTATACCGCCGAGGGCGCGCTGCTGCGGCAGTGGAAGATGCTCGACGTGAGCGTGGGCAAGCCGGAGGGGCTCGTGGTGCTCAACGACGGCCGCATCGTGGTCTGTGACACACACTATCACCGCATCGTCTATTTCGACGCGGAGGGCCGAATGCTGAAGACCTTCGGCGCAAATGGGCAGATGCCGGGCGAGTTCATTTATCCCGTGGGAATCACCAAGGATGCCAACGAGAACCTCTACATCTGCGAATACGGCGGGCACGACCGGGTGCAGAAGTTCACCCGCGAAGGCGCGTATTTGCTGGAGTTCGGCAGCTTCGGCCCGACCACGGGTCAGTTCCAGCGGCCCTCCGGCGTCGCCTGGCATGCGGGCCGGGTCTATGTCACCGACGCGGTAAACAACCGCGTGCTCGTGTTCACCGATACGGGGAAATTCGAAGGGTTGCTCGGCGCCCCCGGCCAGCCACCGCTCGCCTTTAATCTCCCTTACGACATCGCGTTCGGCGGCGGCGATCTTTACGTGATCGAATACGGCGCCGGCCGCCTTTCGCGCGTCAGCCTCGAGGGGCGGCTGCTCGGGCAATACGGCCGCACCGGCGGCGGTGAAGGGGAGTTCGCCACGCCTTGGGGCATCACCATCGATTCGCAGATGCGCGTGCGCATCGCGGACACCAAGAACCGCCGCATCGTCACGCTGAAGTTATGACGCGGATTGGGGTCGAACTGCTTGCCGGCTTAGGTGCCCGTGCTTAGCATATCTTCATGATCCGGATTCGATTCACGGAACGTGCCGCCAAACGTCGCGCACTTCAGTTTCTGCTGGGCCGCTTCTCGTTCAAGAGTTGGAAGACCGGCGAGATGATTGTTCCAGAAGCTGCCCTTGCGGAGATGGCGCGGGAAGGAATCACGTATGTGGTGGAGGGACCAGCAACTTATGCCGAACAGATTGCGGCGTTTCGAAATCCTGCTGCCGCGGCAGTTTAACGACGGCTCGCAGGTGCCGTGGGGGTTGATCCTCGAAACGGTGGAGCAGTTGGAGGACCGCTTCGGGGCCGTGTCTTCCGAAACGCAGATCATTCGGGGATACTGGCGCGCCGAAGGAATTCACTACCGCGACAACCTGATCCGTATCTTCATGGACGTGGATGACACCGAGGAGAACGGCGCGTTCTTTATCGACCTCAAGGATCAGCTCAAAGCACGGTTTCAACAGCTCGATATTTGGATTACGACGTATCCGATTGAGTCGCTTTAGCGTAGGAACGCGGCTCGCGTCGTGAAACTCTTCCGCCCCATCCGCGCGCTCTTCCCTTCGGCCCGCAAGCCCGTGACCTTCACGGCGGTGGCTCCGCTGGCCGCGTTTCTCATCGTTTTCCTCCTCCTCGTCCTCTTCCTCGAATGGAAGGGCATCCTCCGCTTCTCCTATCGGCCGGCGTTCTGGCTGCTCGCCTTTACGCCGTGGATTTGGTGGCTGCATCACGCGGGGGGCAGCGGCCTCGGCCGGGGCCGGGCGGTCACGGCTTTGCTCGTGCGGCTCTCGCTCGCCGGCGCGTTGGTGATGCTGCTTGCGGAACCGCGGGCGGTGCGACGCAGCGACAAGCTGTCGGTGATCTATGCCCTCGATGTCTCGGATTCGATGGGCGAGAAAGTGAGCGACCAGGCGCTCTCGTGGGTGATGCAGACGGTGACCCAAAAGCCGCAGAAAGACGAAGCCGGTCTGGTGGTCTTCGGCCGGGACGCGGCGGTGGAGCTGCCGCCGCGCCAGACTTTCCCCTTTGAAGCGATCAATTCGCGCGTGGCCCGGGACGGGTCCAATCTCGCCAAGTCGCTCGGGCTCGCGGCGGCCATGTTGCCGGAACAAAACCAGGGTCGGATCGTGCTCATCTCCGACGGCAACGAAACCGATGGCAACGTCCTGGCCCAACTCGACGAGCTGAAATCGCGCGGCATCGCCGTGGACGTCCTGCCGGTCGGCTTCAGCTATGAGAAGGAAGTATGGCTGGAACGGCTCGATTTGCCGCGCGTGGTCAAGGCGGGCGAGACTTATGAGACGAGCGTAGTCCTCAATGCGCTGCAACGCGGCACCGGCAAGCTGGTGCTCCAGGAGAACGGGAAGAAGGTCTTCGAAAAACCGATCGAGTTCGAGGCCGGCAAGACGCGCTTCACCATGCCGCTCTATCTGCGCGAGCCGGGCTACTACGAGTACGTGGCCTCAATCGAAGTGCCGAAGGGCGAGGACGGCTGGGCGGAGAACAATCTGGCGATCGGCGATCTTTTCCTGCGCGGCGAAGGCCAGGTGCTCGTGGTCACGGACGCCCGCTCCGATGCGCGCGATTGGGAAAAGCTGGTCGAAGCGCTCAAGGCCGCCCAGCGCCTCGTGCAAGTGCGCATGGCTTACGAGTTCCCGCGCGACGCGCTCTCGCTGCTCCCGTACGACCTCGTCATTTTCCCCAATGCACCCGCGGACGCTTTCGACGCCATCCAGCTCCAGGCGTTGCGCGATGCAGTTTACAACAACGGCACCGGTTTCCTGATGCTCGGGGGACCGCAGAGTTTCGGGCCCGGCGGCTATCATCACAGCGCGGTCGAGGAAGCGCTGCCGGTGACGATGGACGTGCAACAAAAGAAAGTCCTGCCCAAGGGCGCACTCGCGATCATCCTCCACACTTGCGAGTTTGCCGAGGGCAATACCTGGGCGAAGCGCATCGCGAAAGAGGCGATCCGGGTGCTGGGCGCGCAGGACGAAGTGGGGCTCATCGCCTACACCTGGGGCAATAACAACGGCTACAACTGGATCTTTCCGCTGACCCCCGCCGGCCAATTTGAAAAGCTGGTGCCCCTGATCAACAGCGCCGAGCCGGGGGACATGCCCGACTTCAATACCCCGATGCAAATGGGCCTGCTCGGGCTGCAAAAGAGCGATGCCGCGCTCAAGCACATGATTGTGATCAGCGACGGCGATCCCTCGCCGCCGACGCCCCAGCTGGTGCAGCAGTTTGTCGCCGCCAAGGTGAGTGTCTCGATGGTCGCAATCAACCCGCACGGAGGCCAGGACGTGTCGATCATGCAGTCGATCGCGCAGATGACCGGCGGCCGGTATTATTTCGCGCAGGATCCGTCGCAACTCCCGAGCATCTTCATCAAGGAAGCAAAAACGCTGAAGCGTTCGATGCTGCAAAACAAGGTTTTCACCCCCGAGGTCGAGATGCCGTCAGCGGTCCTGAAGGGCATCGACGAGATTCCGCCGCTCCGCGGTTACGTGCTGACCACGGTCAAGCCGCGCGCCTCGACCATCCTGCGCACCCCGCCGAACAAGGAAGAGCCCGATCAACTGGACCCGGTGCTTGCGACGTGGCGCTTCGGCCTGGGCGTGACCGCGGCGTGGACCAGCGACCTCGGTCCGAGCTGGGCCAAGGATTGGCTCGAATGGGACAAGTATCGCGCGCTGGTGAAGCAGCTCGCGATCGAGCTTTCCCGCGTGGAAGCCAAGACGGAGTTGCGTCTGAGCAGCTTCGCCGCCGGCAGCAACGGGATCGTGACCGTCGAGGATTTTGCGAAGGTGGAAGCCTTTCTTGAGGTGCAGGCGCGGGTGGTCGGCCCGCGCGGCGAAAGCGTCACGGTACCGCTTCAGCAGATCGGGCCGCGACGCTACCAGGGCCAGTTTCCACTTTGGGGCAAGGGACGTTATCAGGTCATCGCCGCCGCCAGCGGCCGTCCCGGCGCGACGGATTCGGCGGAGCAGGCCACGGGCGGTTTTGCGGTGCCCTATTCGCCGGAATACCTGAAGTTCCGCAGCGATCCCATCGTACTCAAAGAGATCGCGGAAAAAACCGGCGGTCGTCTCCTCACCGCGGGCACGACCGATCTGTATCATCCCCAGCGGCAGCCGCGGGAAAGCACGCTGCCCGTCTTCGATTGGTTCCTGCTCCTGCTCGCCTGCCTGGTGCCGCTCGATGTCGCCATCCGTCGCGTGCAACTCGATTGGAGCGTCATCCGCGCGTGGTTTCGCCGCGGCCAGCGCGAGTCCTCCGGTGAAACGATGGGCGCTCTGCTCGAACGCAAGCTGCGCACCAAAGCGACGCTCCAGCCCTCGCCGGGGACGCGGCCGCCGCCGCTGGTCGCACCGGTGAAGCCCGTGCGAACCGCGCCGGCGCCGCCGCCCAAAGCAAGCGAGCCCCACCCGGAAAGCTCGGACGCCGCTCAGTCCACGACCGAACGACTCCTCGCGCGCAAGCGAAAGCGTCAGGACGGGAAGGGTTGATAGATGATGGTTGATAGGCCCGAATGGTCCCTCGGCACCGATCGGCCAGCCGCGCCTATCAACCATCAACTTTCAACTATCAACTGACCCAGTCAGTCGCTGGCGTGGCGACCTTTGAAGGTCAGCTCGGCGATACCTGATTTATCGAGATCGCCCAGGCCTTCGAAGACCATCTTGTCAAACTGCGCCTTGGTCGCTTCCGCGAGGGGCAGCTCGAGGCCGGCTTCGCGAGCCAGGCGCAGCGCGATGCCACTGTCCTTGGCGGCGTGCGCGGCGCTGAAGAAACAGGAATGGTCGCGGTTTTGCATGTCCTCGCCGTCGGTTTGGAGCACGCGCGAGTTGGCCCCAGTTTGGGAGAAGACTTCGCGCACGACGGCGAGATCGAGACCGAGCGCGTCCGCGAGGCCGAGGCCTTCGGCGAGCCCGGCGGTATTGATGTTCATGACCATGTTGACCAGCGCCTTGAGCTTCGCCGCCTGCCCGGCGCCGCCAATGTAGCGGAGCGCCACGCTGAGCGCATCGAGCACCCCCTTCGCACGCTCGAAGGCTTCCGGCTTGCCCGCGCACATTAAGTAGAGCGTGCCTTCGCGCGCCTGGGTGATGCTCGAGGCCATGCAGGCTTCCAGGGATTGCGCGCCGGCTTCTTCGGAGCGGCTTTCCACGAGCTCATGGGTGCCGGGGGAAACGGTCGCGCAATTGATGAAGAGGGTGCCTTCCGCCACGCCCACGCCGCTGGCGGTGGCGAGCAGCGAGTCGTTGCCCGAGCCGACCGAAGCGAAGATGTCGTCCATCGCCTCGTCGTCGGTGACGACGGTAATGATGATGTCCGCCGCCTTCGTGACCTCGGGCAGGGTGGCCGGCGCCGCGCAGCCCAGCTCCGTGGCCAGGGTCGCGGCGTGCTCAGGATGCGCGTCATAGACCGCGCTGATTTCGAAGCCCTTTTCCTTCAGGCACCGGGCCATATTCGAGCCCATCCGACCGACACCAACGAATGCAATTTTTTCAGCCATACAGATTGTGGGGGTTACGACAGAGCCGCAGTTGTGGCGGAAGCCGGGTCTCAGGTGAAGAACGGATTGTGCAACTTTTCGTCGCCGACGGTCGTCAGCGGCCCGTGCCCCGGGCAAAGGATGGTGAGGTCTGGCAGGGAAAGAATCTGCGTCCGATTGGTCTCGAGCGCGGCTTCGTAAGACACCGCACCCCCGCCCATCGAGCCCGCAAACACGGCATCTCCGACCACGGCAACGGGCTGCTTCAGGCCGGTGATGACGTAGGTCACGCCGCCCTTGCTGTGCCCCCAGGTGAGCCGCGTCTCGACCTGCAAGCCGCCGATGTTGAAAGTCTGCCCGACTTCAAAAGGGTGCGCTCCTTCCACCGGCTCGCGCGCTCCGACCAGCGCTTTGGCGCCCGATTTTTCTTTCAGGCGATCCAGATCGAAGATGTGGTCCCCATGCGTGTGGGTGAGGAAAATTCGGCTGAGGCGCAGTTTTCTATCCGCGATGAACGTGAGCATCGCGTCGCAATCCGTGCCGGTGTCGAAAGCCGCCGCCTCCCCACTGCCCGGATCCCACACCACGTAGGAATTGACCGTCATGTCTTCGAAAGGGGTGTTGAACTGCGCCAGACCTTCCAGAGCCAGCGGTTCGGGATGCCAATCCCGGTTGCCCAGCGCGACGAGTGCATCGGCCCCGAGACCGAGGACCGGAGCCACCTTGGCGGCGATGAGCGGGTCCCACTTTCCCTCGCGCAACGCCTGCAGCGCTTCGGGGCTGACGCCTGCGCTGGTGGCCACCTGGGCGTCGGTCAGCTTCAGCCCGCGGATGGCTTTGCCGATGATGTCGTTGAAGGCGTCTTCGAGGGGGATCATGGGTTTTTAGATTTCAGGGACGGCTTCGCCGGCCGGCGCCGGGGCGGGCGCCACGGAAACGCTGAGGACGAATAACATGGTCAGAAAAAGAATCGCGGCGCTGGCGAAGAAGGAGGTGCGTCCATACTGCTGCACGGGGTCGTGCGCGACGAGGCCAAAGCCGATCATTGGCCCGAGGAACCTGCCGAGACTCCCCGCGCTCTGCATCAGCCCGAGGAGGCGGCCCTGGCAGTGGGCGTCGGTGGTGCGGGAGGCGAGGCCGTTGAGCGTGGGGGTGACGAAGCTGTTGCCGAGCGAGATGCCAAAGCAGACAACCATCAGCACGCCGAGGCTGCGGGTGAAAGGCAGCGATGCCATGCTGAGCGCGAGCACCGCGGCGCCGATGACGGCGAGCTGTTTCTCGATCGGGCGCTTCAGCAGCCGGCGGAGCAGCCCCCCCTGGAACACCACCCCGAGCAAGCCGACGTAGGCGAGCAGGTAGCCAACGTGCGCGGCGTCGTAGCCGAAGCGTTCCTTGCAAAAGAGCGCGAAGAGCGAGGTCATGATCGAGAATCCGATCACGGAGGTGAGCTGGCTGGCGAGGATGGCAGCGATGATGCCGGTGCGTCCGCCGTGAAAGACTTCGCCGATCGTCGCCCGCTCCTTCGCCCGTTCGCGCGAGGCGGCGGTGAGCGTCTCCGGCAGGCGCAGCCAGACGAGGAGGGCATTGAGCAGCGCGAGGCCGGCGGCAAAGTAAAAGGGGGTGGCGAGGCCGAAGTGCTTGCTCAAGATGCCGCCCAAGGCCGGCCCGATCATAAAGCCGAGTCCGAACGCGGCCCCGACCAGGCCCATGTTGCGCGAGCGGTTCTCCTTCGTCGTCACGTCGGCGATGCAGGCCATGGCCGTGGAAATGTTGCCGCCGCTCGCGCCGTCGATGATGCGTCCGAGCACCAGCATCCACACGGTATGCGCCGCGCCGAGAATCATGAAGCCGATCGCCGTGCCGATGATGCTGACCACGAGCACCGGTTTGCGGCCGATACGGTCGCTCCATTTTCCAAAGAGCGGCGAGCAGACGAGCTGAAGCAGCGAATAGATGCCGACGATCCAGGAGAGCTGCGCCGGCGTGGCGTGAATCGTCCCTTCCGCGTAGAGCGGCAGCACCGGAATCACGATGCCGAAGCCCACCATGTCGATAAACAGGGTGAGGAAGATGAGACCGAGCGGCGACTTCGATTGGGACATGAGGGGCGGGCAGGAAGAATCTCCCAAGGTCCTTGTGGCGCAAGACTGGAGTGTGTTGGTGAGGCCGACTTGCAGCCGTGATCGACCGCTGTGCTTCGCTCGCGAGGCCGGCGGCAAGTCGGCCAGAACAGGGCAGGGGGTTATTCCTGCCGCAACGCCTTCACGGGATCGAGCCGGGCGGCGAACCACGCCGGGACGAGCGCGGCGACGGAGCAAATCGCAAAGGCGCTGATGCAGATGACCGTCACATCGCGGGTGACGACTTCCGCCGGGATGCCTTCGAACTCGTAGATGCCGGCCGGGAAAATCTCCATGTGCAGGGTTGACGAGAGCCACTCCCGGAAGGGGTTGCGATAGTAGAGCGCCGTGAGCCCAAGCACGAGGCCGATGACCGTTCCGAAAAAACCAACGAACATGCCTTGCGCCAGGAACACCCAGATGATCTGCGCGGTGCGGGCGCCGAGCGCTTTCATGATGCCGATCTCGCGCGTCTTCTGCACCGTGACGGTGATCAGGGTGCTGGTGATCCCAAAGGCGGCGATGATGATCAGGAACATCAGGATGACGAACATCACGTGGCGCTCCATGCGGATGGCATCGAAACGCTGGCGGTTCTCGTCGAACCAGCTCACCGCGGAGACCGCGCCTTCGAATCGCTCGTTGATCGCGTCCTGCACCTCGCCGGCGCGGTAGGGATCGTCGGTCTTGATCGACAACCCGTGGACGCCGTCGCCGAGACCGTAGAGTTCCTGCGCCACGAAGAGGGGCACGAGGAGAAACGTGGAGTCGTAGCTGTTCAGGCCGGAGTTGAAGATGCCGACGATCTTCAACTCGGCGGGGAGAACGATGTCGCCCTTCAATTCCTTGAGCGTCTTCGGCTTCGCCTCCGGATCGTGATCCTCGCGCTTCAGCTCTTCAATGATCGCGCCCACATTGCCCGGCGCATAGACGGTGACCGTGTCACCCAGGGCGACTCCCAGTTCGCGCGCGAGCGCCACGCCGATCACGCAGGTGTCGCTCGTCATCTCGATCGTGCCATGATCGGGCAGGTCATCCACGAAGCGGCGGATGCCCAGGAGTTTCTGCTCGGCGGCCACCTCGATCCCTCGCATGACCGGGGTGAAGACGCGGCCCTGGTGCTCGACCATCACCGGACCTTGCGCGTAGGGCGCGACGGCGATGACGTGCGGCATCTTCGCAATCACCGCCAGCGGCTCACGCCAGTCGCGCAGCAGCTCCCCATTGCCCACGCGTAAATGCGGCTCGAAGCCGAGGATGGCGCGCTGCAGCGAGCGGTCGAAGCCGGTCATCACCGAAATCACCACGATCAGGACGGCGATGCCGAGCGTCACCCCGAGCACCGAAATGATCGTGATCACCGACACAAAGGTGCGCTTCGGCTTGAGATAGCGCAGCGCGAGAAAAAGACCGAACGGCAATCTCATCGGCGGGCGCAGCCGTGGTGCGCGCCGCTAGGGCAGACCGGCGGAAAACTGATTGAAGCCTTTGATCGATCCATCGGGGAAAAGAATCAGGTTGCCGTCGCCATGGAAATCCCCGACCTCAACCGCCCAGGGCTGGGTGGACCATTTGTAAGGCGTGCGCTGGCCATCGTCAAAACGGGTCGGGACGTAGTGGATCATGGCTTCGTCGTCCTTTTCCGCGACTCCGGCGGACTGCATCCTACGGTAGGTGGGACACTCCCAGTTGATCCGGGCGAGATTGTAGCGCGACATCTCCCGGATCCACCAATTGTCGAATTGCGGATTGCCGATCTCATACGGGCACTGCGGCCAGTGGCCCTGATCCTGGGTGTAGGCGGCGAGCGCGATGTGCAGGCTGCGCAGATTCGAGGCGCACCGCACCCGCTCCGCGCGTGCCTGAAAGCTCTGGAAACTCTCGAGGAGCAGCACCGCGAGGATCCCGATGACCAGCAGGACGATCACGAGTTCGAGGATGGTGAAACCTCGCTGGCGGGGGCTGGAGACGGATTGGTTCAAGCGTGGAGAAGAAGCGGCGTGACCAAAGTCGAAGCGGTATCCGCTGTCAATGGGGGGAAACAGATTCCGCCGGGCGGTCGGCCCGGCGGAACCAGAGAACAAACGGATGGCGGTTGCGAGGTGCGCCGGACTACGGCCCAGGGACGGGCGTCGGAACCGGGATGGTGCCGGGCGGCACTGGGAAAGGTGTGGAGATCGGGAACGGCGTGCTGGTCGCCGTTGTCGATGTGACCGGCGCGTAGTTGTTGATCGTCGTGTAAACCGTCCGCGAGGTCCGGGAGCCGCGGATCTTGAAGGGCGTTTCGGTCCGCAGGATGGCGCGCTGCGCCTGCACGTCCACCGTCTGGTTGCCTCCGGTTGCGTCGATATTCGTATCCTCGTCCGGGCTGTCGTTTTGCAGGTCCGGGCTGGAACTGGTCGGGAAAAAGACCGCGAAGGCATTGATGACGCCGGTGATCGGAGAAATCTTCGGTTTGACCACGACCGCGGTGTTCGCGTTCGTCGAGAGGCGGCCTTTGCCCTCGAAGGTGATCGCCTGCGGGTAACCCTTCATCTTGGCCACGAAAGATCCCTCAACGCCGGAGCGGACGGTGAGTGAGCCGGTGTTGGCCGCGTTGGTGCCGGAGCCGCCGACGGTGTCGGTGATATTCACGCCGCCGCCCGCCGTTCCGCTGCCACCCAGGGTCGCGACACCGAGCAGCGAGCCAGCGACCCGACGCGAAGCCAGATCGGCAATGCCGGTCGCCGCGCCGTAGTGCACGAAGCCTTCGTGGAAGACCGTGAATCGTCCATTCGTTTCCTGTGAGGCGGAGACGCCGAAGGTGACGAGACCCGTGAGATTGTGGCCGCTGATCGTTCCCGAATAGGTCCCGTCGGCGGTGACGCCGGGGTAGTGATTGTCATCAAACGGGCCGCCGACCAGCGCTTGCGCCGACTGATTCACCGGCGAGTGGTCGATCAAGAGACCCAGCAAAATCAGTGGGCTGGTCTTCTTCAGGCGGCGGGAGAAGTTTTTCATGGTTCTATTCGATGGATGTGAAACGGCGGAGGCGGGCGTGGTCTGCCCACGGCTCGGCGAGCCAGATAGAGCAAAATCCGCGCGCAGTGTTAGGGGTGCGTTCTCGAAGCGTCAATCTGTTTTTTCATATTCCCTTCCTCATTTTTCACCCCTTGCTTCCCAGGGTCACGGGTGGCGAGAAAAGCCATCACCTTCGCCAGGGCCCGCGCGCGGTGGCTGAGCTGATTCTTGGTTTCGCTGGAGAGTTGGCCAAAGGTTTCACAAAAGCCTTCCGGAACAAAGAGGGCGTCGTAGCCGAATCCGCCGGCGCCTTTTTCCTCGTTGACGATGACGCCCTCGACGGTGCCCTCGAAGGTCCCGAGGGAAATCCCGTTTTCCGCGAGCGCCATGACACAGTGGAAACGGGCGGTTCGTTGCTTGCCGCGCGCACCGGCGGAGGTAAGCTCGCGCAGCAGGCGGGCGCGGTTGGCGGCATCGGTCGCGCCGATCCCGGCGTAGCGCGCGGACCACACCCCGGGCGCGCCGCCCAGCGCATCCACTTCGAGCCCTGAATCGTCCGCCAGCACGAGACCCGCGAAATGCGCCGAAGCGGCGAGGGCCTTGATCGCGGCATTCTCCGCAAAGGTGGCGCCGGTCTCCTCCGGCGCGGCCAACTCGGGGTGCGTCGTGAGGTCCGTCACCTCCCAGGCCGGCAGCATGGCGTGGATTTCCGCGGTTTTATGGGCATTCCGGGTGGCGATGAGCAGATGCACGAGAGTTGATTGTTGAGATTCGAGGCTTGGCGAGAAGTCCTTGGCGCGGGGGGACAATTGATAGTTGATAGGCGTGCCCCGGCGGAGCGGTGACGCTTCACTACTCCGGCCTATCAACCATCAACTTTCAACCATCAACTCTCCCCGCCAATGAGCGAACGCCGCAAACCCTATCCTTTCGATCAGATCGAGCCCAAGTGGCAGGCCCGCTGGGCCGCG
Source organism: Chthoniobacter sp. (assembly GCA_034667665.1). Classification (GTDB taxonomy): domain Bacteria; phylum Verrucomicrobiota; class Verrucomicrobiia; order Chthoniobacterales; family Chthoniobacteraceae; genus Chthoniobacter. Next base: position 156,531 of record JAXDQW010000044.1, on the reverse strand, counting down.
GCGCAGGCCTTTCACGCGCCCAATCCCGGGGAGCCGGGCTTCGATGCGACCCGTCCGAAGTACTACGTGCTCGACATGTTCCCGTACCCGAGCGGTTCCGGACTGCACGTGGGGCATCCTGAGGGCTACACCGCCACCGACATCATCGCCCGCTACAAGCGCATGCGCGGCTTCAATGTGCTGCACCCGATGGGCTGGGACGCCTTCGGGCTGCCGGCGGAGCAGCACGCCATCAAGACCGGCGAGCATCCGTCGATCAATACCCAGCGGAACGTGGACAATTTCCGGGCGCAGCTCCAGCGCATCGGTTTCGCTTACGACTGGCAACGCGAGGTCAATACGACCGATCCCGGCTACTACCAATGGACGCAGTGGATCTTCCTCCAAATTTACAACAGTTGGTTCAACCCGCGAAGCCAGCGCGCCGAGCCCATCACCACCTACACTGGCAGCGATCCGGACAGCGTGCGCCTCGCCTATGTCGCCGAGGCGCCGGTCAACTGGTGCCCCGCCCTCGGCACCGTTTTGGCCAATGAAGAAGTCATCGATGGCAAGAGCGAAGTCGGCGATCACCCCGTCGAGCGCCGGCCCATGCGCCAGTGGATGCTGCGCATCACCGCCTACGCCGAGCGGCTGATCGATGAGTTGGCAGGTTTGGATTGGCCGACCGGGATCAAACTCCTGCAGAAAAACTGGATCGGCAGAAGCGAAGGCGCGGAAGTGCATTTTCAGATCGCCGAATCCGACCAGCGGATCACCGTTTTCACGACCCGTCCGGACACGCTTTACGGCGCCACCTACATGGTCCTCGCGCCCGAGCATTCCCTGGTTGAGCACATCGTCACCGAAGAACAGTGGCCCGCCGTGCGCGATTATCGGGAAAGGACCGCGCGCAAGAGCGACCTCGAGCGCACTGAGCTCGCCAAGGACAAAAGCGGCGTCTTCACCGGCGCCTTCGCCCTCAATCCCGTCAACGGCCAGCGCATTCCCGTTTGGATCGCCGACTACGTCCTGCTCGGTTACGGCACGGGGGCGATCATGGCCGTGCCCGCGCACGATGAGCGCGATTGGGAATTTGCCCGCAAATACGGGCTGCCCATCCGCGAGGTGGTGAGTCCGACGCCGACGCTTGGCCTCGGGGGCAGCGGCGTGTGCGAAGCCGAGCCGTTGGAGTGCTTCACGGGCGATGGTTACGCCATTCACTCCGGGCCGCTCGACGGTCTGCCGACCGCCGATGCCAAGCGGGAGATCGCCAGCCGTCTCACCCAGGACGGCCTCGGAAGATCGACGATTACCTACAAGCTTCGCGACTGGCTTTTCAGCCGGCAACGTTATTGGGGCGAGCCATTCCCGATCGTGTGGGAAAACGGCCGGCATCGCGCCCTGACCGAGCAGGAACTGCCTCTGAATCCGCCCGAGCTCGCCGATTTCAAACCGAGCGGAACCGGCGAAGCGCCGCTGGCCAAGGCTACCGCGTGGGTGCGCTACAGCGAAGGGGCGACGCGCGAAACCAACACCATGCCGCAGTGGGCGGGCTCGTGCTGGTACTATCTCCGCTATTGCGATGCGAGGAACGGCGACCGCTTCGTCGGCGAAGAGGCGGAGCGGTACTGGATGGCCGGCTCGATCAATCCGCAATCCGCAATCCCCAATCCGCAATCCAAAGGCGGCGTGGATCTCTACGTCGGCGGCACCGAGCACGCCGTCCTGCACCTGCTCTACGCGCGTTTCTGGCACAAGGTCCTCTTCGACCTCGGTCAGGTGAGCACTCCCGAACCGTTCCAGCGGTTGGTCAATCAAGGCCTGATCCTCGGCGAAGACGGCCAGAAGATGTCGAAAAGCCGCGGCAACGTGGTCAATCCGGACGACGTGATCGTGGAATACGGCGCCGATGCACTGCGCTGTTACGAGATGTTCATGGGACCGCTCGAGGCGACGAAGCCGTGGAGCATGAACGGGGTCGAGGGTGTCGCCCGTTTTCTCGCCCGCGTCTGGCGCCTCGTCATGGAGGAAAACCAGGCCGGCGAATGGGTGCTCTCGCCGGTGATTCAGGACGTTGCGCCCGACAAGGCCCAGCTCAAGGTGATGCACGCCACCATCAAGAAAGTCGGCGAAGACATCGAGGAACTCAGCTTCAACACGGCCATTTCCCAGATGATGGTCTTCGTGAACGCCTTCATCCCCGCTAACCCGCGTCCGCGCGCCGCCCTCCGGGTGCTGCTGCAAGTGCTGAATCCCTTCGCCCCGCATCTTAGCGAGGAACTGTGGGAAAGGCTGGCCTTTGACGAAACGGCCCCGCTCGCCAGCGAGCCGTGGCCCACCTACGATCCGGTCTTCCTGATCGAAGACGAGATCGAGATCGTGGTGCAGGTCAACGGCAAGGTCCGCGACAAGATCATCGTGAAAAAAGAAGCCACGAAGGACGAAGTGGAAGCGGCCGCGCGGAACTCCGCGAAGATCGCCGAGTGGACCGCCGGCAAGGAGATCAAGAAGGTCGTCGTGGTGCCGGGCAAGCTCGTCAATCTCGTCGTGGGCTGACGACCGGCTCCCGGTTCACCTCGGCGGTGGGGACGGCGGGCATTCGGCCCGCTGATTCGGCGGGCGGGAGGCAGTCCGCGCTCCAACCGCCGTGCCCGCGCCTATTTCACCGCTTTGAGCGAGGCGAGGTATTCGACGAGATCGACGAGATCCTGCTGGCTCAAGGCCTGGTTGAGGCCGCTCGGCATCATCGAGGTGGGCAGTTTCTCACGCTTGATCACGTCACCCTTGCGAAAACTCATGGTCACTCCCCCGGGCAGCGCGAGGACGATCTCATCCTTCGTTTCGCTGCGGAGAATGCCCATGCCGCCGGCGCCGTCGCGGGTGGTGAGCTGATTCGTCTCGAAGCCCATGCTGATGCTGGCGTTCGGGTTGATGATCGCATCGAAAATGGCCTCCTTGGGAAGCTTCGTGCCGATCTCCGAAAGGGCCGGCCCGACGTCCGCGCCTTTGTCGTTGATGCGATGGCAGATGATGCAACTCGACTCGGCGCGCTCGAAAACGGCGCGGCCTTTGGTCGCATCGCCCGTGAGCTTGACTAGCTCGGCGATGGACGCGAGCGGCTTGCCCCCCAAGGTGGCGGGCGCCGGGAAGAGCTGCTCGATCTCGTTCTTCAAGGCCGCGTATTGCACCAGGCGCAGCGCGGCGCCCGCCGGCGCCTTCAGATCGGCCGGGAGCTCGGTGTTCTTCGCGAGTTGCACGATCGATTGCGCGCCCGCCTGGGTGCGGGCGAGCGCCTGAATCGCGGCGATCCGCTGCGCTGGCGGAAGGGCGGGATTGGTCGCGATTTTGATGAGGGCGTGCATGGCGCGGAGGTCGCTCGACGTGCCGAGGAGCGCGATCACGGCGTCCGCCTTCGATCCGGCAAGGGCGGCATCGATGATCTTCTGGCCATCAGGGTCGGCGAGGACGAGCTTCAGCGCGTCACCGGCGGCGGGATCGTTCCCGAGCGCCAGCGCCGTGTCGAGCAACGCCGAACCCTGGCCGGCCGCGCCGAAGTCGCGCACCAACTCGACAAATTGCGCCGTGCCTTTCGCGCGCTCCAGCGCCCCTTTGATCGCCGTGGCGACGTCGGGGTACTCCTTGAGGTCTGCGCCTTTCAAGCGGATCAGAACCTCGCGGGAAATCTCATCGGCCACGCCCCCAACGGTCGCCAGTTGCGCCAACGCCTTGGTCTTTTCCGGCGACGCAGGCAGGAAATCGAACGCCCGAAGGAAACGCGGTTTTTCGCCGGCGGGCAGGTTCTGGTCGGCGATGATTTTGGCGAGGTACCCCGCGGCCTTTGCGCTGCGCAGCCGCCAGATAATGTCGCGTCCGGCGGGGGTGTTCCAATTGCTGCCCACCGCGGCGAGCCACGCGTCGAAGCAGGCGTCTTCGTTGCCCACGGCGCCGATCCCGAGCGCTTCGAGATACCAGCGATCCTTGCCGTCGTGCTGGAGTGCGAGGGCCGCCCACATTCTCGCGATCTCTTTCGCGCCATGGAGCGACAGCGCGATTTCACGACGCACCTGCGGCGTGTCTTTCAAGAGGCGTGAGACGAGCGTGGCGTCGCTTTCGAGCGGCTCGGTGTCGAGGCCGCCGGTCCTGGCCAATTGCCGGCAGAGCCGGATCGCCGCGATGCGCACGTTGGCGTCGGCGTCTTTCAGGCCCAGCACGAGATACTTCGTCTCGCTGCCTTTGAGATGGGTGAGCACACCCAGAGCCCGTGCGCGGAGGCGTGGGTTTTCGTTGGTGAGAAGCTTCGCGAGCTCCGGCTCCGCCGCTGCGCCCAGTGCGTGGAGCTTCTGCCAGGCCACATAGACGGTCGAACGATTCGGCGACTGGAGCGCTTTGACCGCGCCCTGCGTCGTGGAGAAATCCGGCGCGGATCCCTTCGGCGCGGCACCCGTGGCCGCCACGCGATAGATGCGGCCCATGATCTTGCCCGGCGTGTTGTCGCCCATGCCGTGCCCGCCCACACCCGGATCGTACCAATCCGCGATGTAAAGCGAGCCATCCGTGCCGATGGCAACATCGGAGGGCCGGTACCAGTTGTCGGTCGAGGTGAGAATGTCCACCATCGTGGCCTTGTAGCCGGCGCCATCGTTCTCCACCGGGTAAGCGCGGGTGGTGCGGGGACCGGCGTCGCAGTGAATCAACTGGTTGGCAAATTGCGGCCCGAGCGCGGTGCCCTCATTGACGGTGATGCCGGTCGGCGAGCCGCCGCCGGTCTGGAGGAGATTCGGCACCACGCCGGGATCATTCTGATGCCAGTGGCGAAGCGGGATTTCGGTTTCCAGGTTGGGGCGTTTCGTTTGCCAGGCCCCGCCGGTCATCTCGTCGGAGTAACCGTAGTTCCCGTAGTCCATGACGTAGTTGATGCGCACGCCTTTGTTGCCGTCGTCGTCGTTGTCGCTCTGCCACATCGTGCCGAAGGAATCGACGCAGACCTCGTAGTTGTTGCGGAAGTTCCAACCAAGCGTCTCGATGTTCTGCAACTGGCCGTCCACGAGATCGGCGCGGAAAACCATTCCTCCACGATACGGTTTGCCATCGGTGGTCGCGCGGTTGCCGGCCACATCGACGATCAAGGTCCCATCGGGACGCTTCAACTCGTGCGCTTCGTTGCCGATGTTGAAATAGAACTTTCCATCCACGCCGAAGCTGAACGCATGGATCTGGTGGTCGTGGTTAAAATTGCCGCTGACCTTGAGCAGGATCTCCGATTTGTCCGCCTTGTCGTCGCCATCGGTGTCGGTGAGCAGCCACAGATTCGGCGCGGCGCTGACCAGCACCTGCGTGCCTTTCTTCGAGCCGCCCGGCCCTGGCAGAACGCAAATCCCGAGCGGATTGGTGAGCTGCGGGTCCTGGAAAAAGGTCGTCTCCTTGTCGGCCTCGCCGGTTCCCTTGGTGTCTTCGAGAATGACCACGCGGTCGCCGTCGGGCCGGAGGCCGCTGTATTTGCGGTAGTTCACGCATTCGACCGCCCAAATTCGGCCGCTCGGGTCGATGTCGATGTTGGTCGGGTTTTGGATCATCGGCTCCGCCGCGAAGAGCGTGGAGACCAGACCGTCAGGAGTCTTGAAGGTGGCCATGTTCGCCTTCGCCGCGGCCAAGCCGTAGCGCTCGCTTGCGGAGGCGGTGGCGACCTTTGCCGGGGTCAGCGGACCTTCGCCAGGGTTCTTGGTGAAGATTTGGAAAATCACCGTCGCTCCTTTGCCCTGGTCGGTGCCGCCGCTGTCCACGCCGCCGCGCGCCTCGAAGGCCACCACACCTTCCGGAAGGTCAAAGGTCGCGATCGACGGCGCATGCGCGCCGAACCCAAACTCAACCGCCTGACCGCCGAGCTTCATCGGTTTGCCGCCGGCGTTGTGATTGAGGCCGAATTTTCCGAAGCCCACTTTGGTGGACTTCGGGGTCAAGTCGGTGAGCTTGATCTTCGAGCCATCGGCTTTGATCAGGACCGGTTCGGCCCAATCCGCCCAGTCCGCCTCGAAACCATCTCCCCCGTCGGTGACCACCAGATAGAGTTCCTTCTCCCCCTTCAGCTCGACTTTGATCGCTACCGGCTTTTCATGGACCACCGGCGAGGAGAAAACGGGCTTCACCGATGCCGGATCGCCCGCGGGCGCCGCGGATGCCGCGGGGGCCGCCGCCTGCTTCGGCTTGCCTTTCGGATCGAGATTCGCGGAGAGATCCTCCTCCGTCACCTTCGATTCGACGCCGTTCGCCGGCACTTCCACTTTCGCCGTCCAGAGGATCGCGTTGAGCACGAGTTTGCGTTGATCGTCCTGGCCCCACCCTTTGTGGTAGTGCCCGCCGGTGAAGCCGAAGCCGCGCCCGCCGTCGGGCCGCTCGAAAGCCCAGGAAGTGGTCTGCGGCTTGCCCGCGGCGACTTCGGCGCGCACCGTGGGATTGCCTTCATGGGCGCCGTCTTTGCGCGACATCGTGCTCTCCGGCGGCACGGCCGAAAGCACATGGGTGAGCTTGCCCTTGCCCTCGGGGGCGAAGCGCATGTGGAAGTACCATTCGTCATTCGTGCTGAATGGCTTCACGCCATTGCTGACCGGGTGCTTGGGCAGCTCCTTGAAATCGGCCTGCCAGTGCGGATTCACCGACCAATTCGCCTCGAAGAAACCGCCCATCCATTCCAGCGCCTGCGGACCGCCCCGGTCCGCCGGATACTCCACCGCGTAATGCAGGCACACAAAACCCGCCCCGCGCTTCATCTGCGCCGCAACGTCGTCGAGATGAGTGTCCTGAAGCAGGAAATGGCCGCCGCCGCCGTCGGCGTAGAAGACGATGGTGTCGGCCTGTGCGAGTTCCTCCGTGTTCGGCCACTCGGCGTTGAGATGCACTTTCGTGACGACGTTCGGCGCGCCTTGGGCGAGGCACTTGGCGAGAAGCTGCACGCCGGCATTGTGCTCATGCTCGCCCGGGCCGTGCGACGGCCGCCCGGCAAGCAATAGGACGAGCGGCTTGCCATCCGGAGTTTTGGCGGACGCGGTGGAAACGAGTGCGGCGAGAGCGGCGAGGAGAATACAGGATGAGGCTTTCATGAGGGGATGAGCGGGAAGGAGAGGAGGCGGCGGACCGGGCGGCGAGTCAAGGCTCGGAACCGGAGAATTCTTAGCCGGAAGATCGCAACGAGGCGGACCCAGACTTAACGCAGAGGGCGCAGAGGAGAAGGAGAGGAGGGCGGAGGGAAGGTCGAGTGGGCGATTGCCTTCTTCCTTTGCGAAACCTCTCGCCTCCCTCTGCGCTGCTATCTGGAAGAATCGCACATGCTCGCGAGGATTTTTTGGTACAGCCCCCGAGTTTCGCTTGAACCTCTGCGTCCTCCGCGCCTCTGCGTCTCTGCGTTTTCCCAGATTCGGTCCCCTCCACCATTGCACCGCCAAGGTTGAACAACGCAGAGGCGCAGAGGGAGACATCGGAGCCGCCTGGGTTGCGGCTTCGCCGCGCTGTGCCCTCGGCGTTGCCGCGGCAATTCCGCATGGAGCGGCTCAGGGATAGTCGTGCGAAAGATGGGAAAAGTGAGACTCTCCTCCATGCTTTTTCCCGAACGCCTGCGCACTTTCCTCGACACGCCACCGGCCATTCATCCCACCGCCTTCGTCGCCTCGAGTGCCAACGTGGTCGGACACGTCACCCTCGGAGAGGAGTCGAGCGTCTGGATTCAAGCCGTCCTGCGCGGGGACATCAATCGCATCGTCATCGGGCCGCGCTCCAACGTGCAGGATGGCGCGGTCGTGCATCTGGCCGATGATTACGGCTGCTTCGTTGGCGAACTCGTAACGGTCGGGCACAAGGCGATCCTCCATGCCTGCACCATCGCGGATGAAGTGCTCATCGGCATGGGGGCGATTGTCCTCGATGGCGCGGAGATCGGCGCCCGCTCGATCGTCGGAGCGGGGGCGCTCGTCACCGGCGGAAAAAAGTTCCCGCCCGGCTCGTTGCTTGTCGGCTCCCCCGCCCGCGTCGTGCGCGCGCTCTCACTCTACGAACAAGCCGGGGTCAAGGCTTGGGCCGAAAAGTATGTCACCCTGGCGCGCGCTTACCGCGAGCGTTCGCAGGGCTGACAGCCCACGCGCCTCGGTCACCGTGTCCCGCCCGCTCGTCGGCCCCGAGAGTCGGTATTCTCCGAGGCGAGAGAAGAAAATCGCCGGCCACCCCTAAGTTTCTTCCAGCGCCAACCGTCTGCGCCATTAGACCACCATGTCATTTCCGGACGCGCCAGATCTCAACGCCCTGCTCGACCGCTACGAACGCCCGCTCGTCCGCTATGCCCAAAGCATCGTCGGCGACGTGGATTCGGCGCGCGACGTGGTTCAGGAAGTGTTCATCAAGTTCGCGCGGGGCGGAGTCGCCGGGAGCGGGGTGACCAGCGCAGAAACTGGCGACTCCGACGCCGACGGCGGGAACGGCGCGACCCCCCAACCGGCCCCCGGCACCCGGCACCTCGAAGCCTGGCTTTTCACCGTGACGCGTAACCGCGCGCTCGACCACCACCGCAAACAACGCCGCATCATTCCCATGCCCCTCCCGGACGATCGTCCCTGCGGTGCGCCCTCGCCGGCCGCGACTCTCGAGAGCCGCGACACCGAGGCCTCGCTGCTCCGTCTGCTCGAAACGCTGAGCCCGAATCAGCGCGAAGTCATCCGCCTCAAATTCCAGAACGACCTCTCCTATCGCGAGATCGCCGACGTCACCGAGCTGAGTGTGACCAACGTGGGCTTTCTCCTCCACACCGGCCTGAAGAAACTCCGCGCGCTCGTCGCCGAGCAGCCGCAGGACGATTTCCGGCTGCCACTTCGCAATTCCGTCCTATGAACCTCGACGACCCCAAACTCACCGCCTACGCGCTCGACGAGCTCGACCCTGCCGAGCGCGCGGAAATCGAACAACTGCTTCGCGAGAACCCCGAGGCGCTGGCCGAGGTGGAGGAGACCGAGCGCCTCGCCGCACGCCTCCGCCGCGAACTCCAGGCCGAACCGTCCGCGCCTCTGACGGCGGGCCAGCGCGCTGAAGTGCTGGCCATCATGGATCCGGCTGCCCCCGGGCGAAACGGACCCGCGGCTGTGACATCGTCTGCGAAGATCGTGCCGATGCGCCGCTGGCGGCAGCCGCTGGCGCTGGCCGCGGGATTCGCGCTGCTCGCGGGCGTCGCGGCGATCGTCCTGCAATCGAGGCCGACCGGCGGGCTGCATCGGTCACGCCTTGCGCAGCTCGAGGCTTCGCCGGCACCTGCGGTCCCGAGTCCCGCGACGACAACGGCTCAGACCAAGGCACTCGGGGAGGGCGAAGAGAGGTCAGCGACCACGAGCACGGAGATTCGCGCGGATATTGCGTCGGCCGGACAGCCTCCCGCCGAGCTGCTGCCCCTCGCGGAGCCGATGCCCAAAACGCCGGCGCTCGCCGGGCAAAATGTTCCACCCGCGGACGCGCTGGCGTCCCTCGACCTTTCGAAGGCGAGCCCAGCAGCACCGTCGGAGCCGGTTTCGAAACTGTCTGAGGAGGCGGAGCGTTACTATCAGAGTGGCCGCTTAGACCTCGCGTTGAAGCGCAGCGAGCAGATTCTCGCGGTGGACCCCGGTAACAGGGACGCGCGCAAAGTGCAGGACAAGGTCAGCCAGGCGATCGACGAATATGCCGCGGCCGTTCACAGCCAAGTGGGAACCAAGGAGCTCAAGGATTTGGAGGTCGCCTGGAACAGCCCGATCGGGAGGTCCAACCCTCTGGTTGGCAGCGCGGCATCGCCAGCGTTGGCGCCGACCACCGCGCCTGCGGCGGCGGCCGAAGCTCCCGTGGCGGAGGGCGACGGAAAGCCGGCGGGCAACAAGCGGGGAGCGGTGATCGAGAACGAGGGCCGGCTGGCGGTGTCGCCACCCGCACCGAAGCCTGTGGCACCACCCAGGCAGGCACCCACCTCAATGACACTCTCGACTGGGACCGTTGGCACCCAGCCGCTCACCGCGAGCAACGGCAGCGGCTCCCTCGCCATCAGCCAGAATGCCATCGATGCCCTGCTCTTCAGAACTCCCGAACCGAGTGGCGGAGATCGGACGACGTTCGCTCCCAAGGGCAAGGGCGATGCGGCTGGTCCAGCGACGGCGGGTGAAGGTGCAACCTCGCCCGCGACGCAATCCATCTCGGGCGTTTTCACCGATCCAAAATTCCAGATCGTGGTGCGCGCATTGAACCAGAAGAAGCCGGGAGACGAAGCTGGTCCGGTCACGCGCGACGCCGGGAAACGCAGCGCCCCGGCTCAGGACAGCCCAAGGCCGACGGCCGCCCCAGCGAAGCCTGCGGCTGCGACCGCCGTCACCAAGTCCGCCACTGGCGTGCTTTCAAATCCCGAGCCGGCCGCTGACCTCGACCACGCACGCAAATTCGCGAAGCTGGAGCTCGAAAAGCGAATCGCCCCCGCGATACCGATTCTTGAGGAAGCGAAGAAGCTCGACGCCGAGATTTCCCGAGGCGATCTGAGCACCGCCGAGAAGGAGGGAAAGGTCCGGCTGCGTGCGGAGAAAACGGCGAAATTGAAGGAACTCGAAGCTGAAATCCGGACCTTCCAGGCGAGCCACGAGGCGGAGTTCAAGGAGCAGTCCGGGCCGGCGCAGCCATTCGCCGCTGTAGCCGCCGTGCCGGCGGCGCCCGGCTTCGCGTCTCGCTTAATGGTCGACTCCGATCGTGGGTTCCCCCCCGGAACGGAAATCAAAGATCCTCGAACCGGACAGACCTTCGTGATCGGGGAAGAGGATGCCGGGAAGTCGCTCGGCGAGATTCGGAGGGCGCGCGAGGCCGGCAACACCGAGGCCTACGACGCGATCACCGACAACGCCTTCCTTGCCGTCCACGGGAATCCGCTCTCGACCTTCTCCATCGACGTGGACACCGCGAGCTACGCCAACGTGCGGCGCTTCCTCAACCAGCAGCGTCTGCCCCCCAAAGGCGCGGTGCGCATCGAGGAACTGATCAACTACTTCGACTACGACTACCCGCAGCCCGAGGGCGACGCGCCCTTCTCCGCGACCATGGAAGTCGCGACCTGCCCGTGGCAGCCGGAGCATCGCCTGGTGCGCATCGGGCTCAAGGGCCGCGAGATCGCCCGCGACCGGCGCCCCGCCAGCAACCTCGTCTTCCTCATCGATGTCTCCGGCTCGATGCAACCCGCGAACAAGCTGCCCCTGCTCAAGAAATCGCTGGGCCTGCTCGTCGATCAGCTCACCCCGGAGGACACCGTCTCCATCGCCGTCTATGCCGGCGCGAGCGGCTGCGTGCTGGAGCCGACGAACAAGAAATCCGAGATCCGCCGCGCGCTGAACAAACTCGAGAGCGGCGGTTCCACGAACGGCGCGTCCGGCATCCAGCTCGCTTATCAGCTCGCCGAGAGGAGCTTCATCAAGGGTGGCGCGAATCGGGTGATCCTTGCCACCGACGGCGACTTCAACGTCGGCGTGACCAATCAGAGCGAGCTCGTCGAGCTGATCGAAAAGAAAGCGAAGAGCGGCGTCTTCCTCACCGTGCTCGGCTTCGGCATGGATAATCTCAAGGATTCCACGCTGGAGAAACTCGCCGACAAGGGCAACGGGAACTACGCCTATATCGACACGCTGCTCGAAGGCAAAAAGGTGCTCGTCGATCAAATGAGCGGGACGCTCGTGACCATCGCGAAAGACGTGAAGATCCAGGTCGAGTTCAATCCCGCCCAGGTCGCCGCCTATCGTCTCATCGGTTACGAAAACCGGATGCTGAAAAAGGAGGACTTCAACGACGACACCAAGGATGCCGGTGAGATTGGCGCCGGTCACACCGTCACCGCCCTCTACGAGGTCGTGCCCGCGGGCAAGGATGCGCCGGGCTCGCCCGCCGTCGATCCGCTCAAGTACCAGCGCGCCGCGAAGGAACGGGCCGAGGCGGAGCGCGCCGTCGAGGAGACCATCCGGAGGATTGACGAGGAAGCCGCCATCGCCAATCGCCGGGTTTCTGGCGAACCGCCACAACCCTCGGCTTCCGGGGAAATGTTGACCCTGAAGCTGCGCTACAAAGCACCCGACGGCGACACCAGCAAGCTGCTGGAATTCCCGCTGACCGATGACGGCCGCACTTGGGAACGCAGTTCGCGCGACTTCCGTTTCGCGGCTGCCGTCGCCAGCTTCGGCATGCTCCTCCGCGAATCGCCGCACAAAGGCGCCGCGAATTGGAACTCCACATTGGAGCTCGCCGTGGAAGGCAAGGGCGACGATCGCAACGGCTATCGCGCGGAATTCGTGGGCTTGCTCGAACGGGCCAAAGCCGCGGCTCGCTGAACGGCTGGCGGGTTGCCTCCCAACAACCCGTCATCCTGAGGGACGAAGGATCTCTGACTTCTGCCTTTCGCCGCGGCGCGAGGAAGAAGAGCCGCACACCGCTCGTGAGGTTGCGCGTAAGAAGAATGGCGGGATTCAGAGATCCTTCGTTCCTCAGGATGACCGGGAAGGGAGGCACAGCCCGCCGGCGGGTTGCCTCTGCGATCCAATTGGCTGGAAGCTAGGTCGTTGCGAGCGACCCGCCGAGGGCGGTGGTGATCTGCCGCTCGCGGTCGCGATGTACGGAATCGTCGAGCGCCGGGCTGGTGGTGATCTCCGCGGGCAGCTCGGGCAATTCCACCCACGACCGGCAACCACCGAACTTGGGCGACTCGGGGAAGACAAACCGTCGCGAGAGCCGCGCGACGCGGACGAAGGCGAGACTCACCACTGGCGTCTCCTCCTGGCGAAAGCGTTTTTCAATCTCCGCTTCCTGCCAGAGGTGAAAAGGAGCAAGCCGCTGCACGATTCCCCAGTCGGTGATGTCGCGGGTCCACTCGACGCTGACGCGGTAACGGACCTCCACTTTCTCATCCTCACGGGGCGCGGGCAGCCGCGTGGTGGCAGGGAGCTTGAGCTTCGAGACCTGCTCATGGAAGAGGGTCGGGAAGAGCAGGAACTCGTCGTGCTTGAAACGAAAGCCATCGCGGCCTTCGGCGATGCCGCCTTTCCGGAGGATAATGCTCTGCTCGCCGCGCCCCAGCGCGTCGCAGATCAGGGTCCATTCTTTGAAGCCGATGCTCATCGGAAAAGGATGCCGGGTTCGCGAAGCGGGAGCAAGCCGGAGCGAGAACAAGGCTCGGTCGAAGTTACCGCTTGCGGTGTGCGGATCAGCGATGACCAATGGCTGCTCGCTTCTTGCATCCTTTCATTCGCATCCGGCATCCTCTCCGCCATGGCTTACAACATCGACTTGCACTGCCATTCGTGGTTTTCCGGGGACGGGGTGAGCAGCCCCGAGTCCCTGATCGCAGCCGCCCGCAAGAAGGGCCTGCAAGGGTTCGCCCTCACGGATCACAATACCAGCGACGGCTGCCGGTACCTGCTCGACAAGGGGCTGCTGCGCGAGGATGGCAAGCCGGTCGATGATTTCGTGATCATCCCGGGCGTCGAGGTGACCACCGAGGAAGGGCACCTCCTCTGCCTGGGCGTGATCCTGCCCTACCTCAAAGGCACTCCGGCCGCGGAAGTCTGCAAGCTCGTCCATGAGCTCGGCGGAATCGCCATTCCGCCGCACCCCTACGATCTCTTTCGCGCGGGCATCCGGCAATCGGTGCTGGAGACGCTCGACATCGACGCGCTCGAAGTCTTCAACGCGGCCACCACCTTGAAGCGCTACAATCGCATGGCCTTCGAATACGCGACGATGAAGGGGCTGCCGATGACGGCGGGCAGCGACGCCCATCACGAATCGGCGATGGGCACCGCCTACACAATCCTGCACGCGACCGATTTTTCGGTGAAGGGGTTGCTGCACCAAATCACCCAAGGCACCGAGCTCAATCAGCGTTATCTCTCGCCCAAGGACGCCCTGCGCAAAACCTGGGGGAACTGGATGCGTCTGCGCAAGAAACGCGTTCACGTTCCTCCGAAGAAAAAAGGCGACGCGTAGGGCAGGTGGGCGTCCCGCCCGCCGCTGTCGGCGTCTCGCCGACCACATCGTCAACCGGGCGCGTTCGGAGGAGGAATGAGCCTCACGCCCGGCCCTACGGATGCGGCGTGGCCGCGGCGGCGGGGGCTTCCACCTTTTCGGGCGCGGCTTTCGAAGCCGCGAGCCGGCCGGAGAAGATCAGCAGGCCGAAGCACACCACGTGGATGGTGAGGACGATGTCGAGGAAGCGCCAGCCGGGGCCTTCTCCCCACAACTTGGACTTCTTGTTCCAACGCGCGAACCAGTCGTACCCGCAAAGCAGCGCGGCGTGGTAAAGGCCGTAGATCAGATAGTGCATCTCAGTGCCGTGCCAGACCCCCATCAGGCCGAAGGTCAGGAACAGCCCGAGATAGTTCGCCGTATGCTTGCCCTTGAACCATTTGCCCTTCGCCGCCGTGAGCAGGAAGCGCATGTAAACATGGTCGCGGAACCAAAACGACAGGCTGATGTGCCAGCGGTTCCAGAAGTCCCGGATGTTCTTCGCGAGGAACGGCAGGTGAAAGTTTTCCGGCGAGCGGATGCCGAGGAGATAGCTAAAACCGATGGCGAAGGCGCTGTAGCCGGCGAAGTCGAAGAACAAGTAAACGCTGTAGCCATACATGTAGCTGACCACGTGCAGCGCGCCGCCATGGGCCATGCGATCCACCCAGTAGGTCCGGATGAGCGCGGCGATGATGAACTTGTAGAGAAAACCGCGAAAGATGCGCTCGACCGCCGTATCCAGATCGCCGAGGAATTCGGCCCGGGTGCGGCGCCGCTGCCAGTCCTGGGTGAAGCGACGGTAGCGATCGATCGGACCGGACGAAATCGTCGGGAAGAAAAACAGGAAGCCCACGAACTGCATCGGCGCGATCGCCTTGAGCACGCCGTCGTGGATGCTGAAGATCACGTCCAGCGCGCGGAAGGTGACATAGGAAATGCCCGCGAACCCGAACTCCGTCCCGGGCGCGATGTGCGGCAGGTATTTCGCGACGAGCAGCGGCAGCAGCGCGAGCGCCATCGCTGCGTAAAAGACCGGGCGCGTCTTCCAGCGGAGAAACGTCCACGCCACCACCCACTGCCAGACCGCATATCCGAGGACGATCCAGATTTCGCGGAGCTGCCAGCCGGGGCGAATGATCAGCTCATCGCTGAACTGCACGACGCAGACCAGCGCCGTCGCGAACAAGGCCCAGCAGGCATTTGCGCGTCCGAACAGCCCGAGCACGATCGTCGGGATGACGATGTAGAGCAGCAGGAGTCCGAAGTAGGGAAAATCGGCGTAGGCAGCCATGGCGGAACTGAGTAATCAGCAATCAGTGGTCAGTAATCAGAAGCGCGGTTCCTGATTCGTATTACTGATCACTGATTTACCGATCACTGAATTACTTCGCCGCGATCAGCTCGGCCAGTTTGCGCCGGTCCGCCTTGCCATTGGCGGTCATCGGGAAGGTCTCGAGAAAGTGGAATTTGCGCGGCACCATGTAAGCGGGCAGGCGTTCGGCCAGGCGGGTCTTGAGGCGGGCCGACACTTCGAAATCCGAGCCGGTCCGCTCGCCGGCCAGGACCACAAACGCGGCGAGCGATTCAATGCGTCCGCCTTTCTCCACGGGCAACACCACGGCGTCTGCGATTTCGGGGAGCGCGCGCAGATTGGCTTCGAGATCGCCGAGTTCGATGCGGTAGCCGTTCACCTTGACCTGGCTGTCCATGCGGCCCTCGAAGAAAATGAGGCCCTCCCGTTCCCGGCCCCAATCGCCGGTGCGATAGGCGGGTCCCTCTTCAAACGGCTGAAAGGCGCGGCTGGTCAGGTCCTCGCGGCCGAGATAGCCGGGGCTGACATTCGGCCCGGCGATGACGATCTCACCGCGCTCGCCGCTCGGCAGGCGCTGGCGGTTTTCATCGAGAATCAGCACCCGCGTTCCGGGCATTTCGTAGCCGACGGGAAGGGGCGACCACTTTTCGAGAACCGCGCGATCGACCCGCACCGAGGTGGTGGCGACGGTCGCCTCGGTGGGACCGTAGGTATTCCAGACCTCGGCTTGCGGGAAGCGCTCGATCAATTGCGAAGCGGTTTCCGGCGCCAGCGTTTCGCCGCAAAAAAGAAAACGCCGCAAGGTGGGGATCATCTCCTGATTGAACTTGCGCTCGATCAGGCACATTTGGGCGAAGGACGGCGTGGAAACCCAGGTGGTGAGATTGGAACGAGGGAAGGCCTCGTAAAGGTTCTTCAGATTGGCAATGTCGTCCTTGGAGATGCTGAAGAGCGTCCCGCCGGTGACCAGGCTCAGGTAGAGATCCATGACCGAGAGATCGAAGGAAAACGGCGCCTGATTCAGAAAGGTCTCGCCGCCTTCAACCAAGTGCTGCTCGCCGAGCATCCATTCGACAAACGAGGTGAGGTTTGCATGGGTAATGATCACGCCCTTGGGCTCACCGGTGCTGCCGGAGGTGAAGAGAATGTAGAACGGATCGTTGCCGGAAACGCGCCGGGCGGGCGCGGGGCGCGCTTCCTTGGACAGAACGTCCACGCGGTGAGGGGTCAGGACCAAAGGCGCTCCGGCGGTCTGTTCGATGCGCAAGGCGCGTTGCTCCGGAATTGCGGTATCGATCGGCACGTACGGCCGGCCGGATTTCACGGCGCCGAGGAACGCGATCAACATTTCCGGCTCCTTGTGGCCGCGCACGGCGATCGGCGCGCGGTTGTCGCCAAATTCCGCTTCGAGCCAGCCGGCGAGCGAATCCGATCGCGCGAGCAGCTCGCCGTAGGTCAGGGTGCGGTCGCCGCTCCGATGGGCGAGCTGGTCAGGGGTCTCGCGGCCCCAACGATCAATCTGGGCCAGGATTTCCATGGCTCAAAATCCTTGATAGACGAACGACGGCGTCGAGAAATCGCCGCGGCCGTAGAGGACGATCAAGCCCGCGATCACCCCGAGATAGTAGAGCGTCAGCAGGGTGAGCCGGGCGCCCGGATGCGCTTCGAGCCAGGCTTTCATCGCGCGCTGGCGGCGAGCCGGTTTTGCACGTCGGCCACGAACTGCCGTGGCGTCGCCCAGGCTTCGCGCTCAAACTCCGCGGGCGAAATCTCCACCCCGAGCTCGCCGCCGAGAGCGACGATGAGTTCCACGGTTTTCATCGAATCGAGCACTTGCAAGTCGAAGAGCGCAAGGTCGGGATTGGTGCGGACCTCGTCGGTTTCCGCCACACGGGCGAGCACGTCGAGGATCTGGGAGGAGAGGTCGTCAGCCATAAGGGTCGCTAAGGAAACCCTGAGTCGGGTGAAAACTAAAGGCCGGAAATGCGCCCGTGAAAGAAATCATCGAGCGCCTTGTTGTAATAAAGCCAGCCCTCGGCGCTCAGGTGATCCAGGAAATCGACCATGAAAGCCGGATCGGCCTGGTGCTCCCGGAAGTCGAGCAACGGGAAGTCGAAGCGATCGGCGAGGCCATCGAGCCGGTCGAGGTAAGCGGTGCGGGCGGAGGGCGCAAGGCCATAGACTTCGAGCCGGATGTCTTCGACGGGCATGCTGAGCAGAAGGGGCTTGGCGCCGAGCTCGGCGCAGGTGCGCATGAGCAGCTCGATATCGGTCCATTCCTTGGCGTTGGCGATCGCCTGGAGGAAGGTCTTCGCGCGCGAAACCTTCGACGCTTTGCGCCGGGCGACTTCGTTTTTCTTGGCCTGCACCGCCGTGGCGTTGCCGAATTGCGCGGCGCGCTTGAGCACCTCGTTCCAATTCAGGGCCCGCAGACCGCGCTTCGACTCCGTGCTCAGTTTCTCATCCTCGTCGAGGATGTGCAGGGCGGCTTCGAAATGATCCTGGGTGCGCCCGACGAGTTGCGACAGGTAACCGAGCGGGCGGCTCAGCCCGTAGATCGCCCGATCAACCAGGGTGTCGCCGGCCAGTCGCTCGAGCGCGAAAGCGAGCATGTCGTGTTCCTCCAGGGTCTTCGGAAAGGCGAGCATCCGGCGCGCGATGTCGCGTTTGAGTTCACGGCTGAGATCGGTGCTGAAGGCGACTTCCAGCGCCTGGAGCGGTGAGAAATTGCCCACATAGAACGTGGGGTCCACCGTCTCCGAGAAGAACCAGCCCGGCGAAATCGAGTAGGCCAGCTTGCGGTCGCGAATGGTCCGTCCGACGGCGGCGATTTTTTGCAACACGATGAGCGATGCAGCCCCCGGCTTCCCCACGGGAAAGACGCGGAAACCGGTCGGATAGTCGGCAAAAAACTGCGAGGCATTGTTGGGCATCTCCTTGACCAGCTCCGAGCTCCCATACACGACCAGCAGGTCCGGCTGCGCAAAGGCTTGCTTCTGAAGGGCGACTCCCTGGAGTTTCTCTTCGATGTACTCGGGCGCGATGGCGTGGATAAAGCGGCGCTCGAGTTGCTGGCACCAGATGACGAATCCCGCCAGCGCGACGACGGTCACGGCCAGCGCGACCGAGGCGGCACGTAGATGGGAGAAGCCTTGGGGTTGCGGGGGTGGCACAGAGGGAAGAGTATCAGGTTTCCGAATCGCGCAAGCAGGAAACCGCCGGCCCGGGCAGAGATTTGATGGAGCCGCCTCTCGGCGAAGCGCGGAGCCAGGATGCCGACGCAACAGATCCGTTTGCCCTGCCCTGAATCGCGGCTCATTCTCTCCCGCTCCTCGCGCCATGCTCGCCGCCCTTGCCGATTACCACGTCCACACGCCGCTCTGCCATCATGCGCAAGGCTGGCCGGTGGAGTTCGCCGCGCGAGCCGTGGACCTCGGACTCGGCGAATTGGGCTTCGCGGACCACAACCCGATGCCGGAGCGCTTCGATGACTGGCGCATGCTGCGCGCCGATTTGCCGCGGTATTTCGAAGAGGTGGAAAAAGCGCGCGCGCAGTTCCCGCAACTGACCATCCGGCTCGGCCTGGAGTGCGATTATCTCGCCGGCCGCGAGGCCTGGATCGAGGAGTTGCGCGCCCTGGCCGACTGGGACTATTTGATCGGTAGCGTGCATTACCTGCCCGGCGGGATCGAGGTCGATAGCCCGCAATCCATCGGCCGCTATCGCGACGGCAACGTGGAGGAGATCTGGGCCACTTATTGGAAGACCTACGAAGCCGCGATTCGGAGTGGATTGTACGATTTCATGTCGCATCCGGACTTGCCGAAGAAGTTCGGCTTTCTGCCGGCAGGCGATCTGCGGCGCTTTTACGAAGCCTCCATCATCGCGCTGGCGGAGACGCAAACTCCTTTCGAGATCAACACGGCCGGGTGGCGGAAGGCGTGCGCTGAGCAGTATCCGGCGCGCGCGTTTCTCGAAATGGCGCACGCCGCCGGCGTCCCGCTGCTGATCAATTCGGATGCGCATGCCGTGGCCGAGCTGACCGCCGGATTCCCCGAAGCGGTGGCCCTGGCGAAGAGCGTGGGCTATACGGAGACGGTGCGTTTTGACCGGCGCAAGGTCTCCTTCGTCGCCCTGCCATGAAGCTGGTCGCCCGCGGAGTGACCCTGCAATGGCCGCGGCGTCCTCTCATCATGGGCATCGTGAACCTGGGTGCGGATTCCTTTTCCGGCGATGGCCTCGTGGACCTGGAGCAGGCGCTCGAACGCGCGCGCGAGCTGGCGGGTGAAGGCGCGGAAATCATCGACATCGGCGCCGAGAGCGCCCGGACCAATCGCGGGCCGATTCCCGCGGAGGAGGAGGAGGCGCGGCTCGTGCAATTCATCGAGCGTTGGAAAGAGCCCGCGTTGCTCTCGATCAACACCTGGCGCCCGGCGGTGGCGCGGGCGGCGCTCGCCGCCGGCGGGCATCTGCTCAATGACCTCGGTGCCCTGCCGGATGGTCAAAACGCCCGCATCTGCGCCGAAACGGGTGCAGCGCTGCTGATCATGCACAGCGTCGGCCAGCCTAAAGTGCCGCACACTCATGTCGTTTATCCCGACATCATGGCGCGGCTCGACGAGTTCTTTGCCGAGAAGATCGCGCTTGCCGAAGCGGCCGGGCTGGCGCGCGAGGCGCTGGTGCTCGATCCGGGGATCGATTTCGCGAAACAGTGCGCGGACAACCTGCGCATCTACCGCGAACTGCACCGGCTGACGAAGTTCGAGCGCCCGATCCTGCTGCCCGTTTCGCGCAAAACGGTCATCGGTGAGGTGCTCGGGATCGCGGCGCCCGCGCAGCGCGACGCGGGCACGGTCGCGTGCATCGTCCAGGGCATGTTGCGCGGCGCCGCGATCTTCCGCGTTCACAACGTCCGCGCGGCGGTCCAGACCGTGCGGATGATCGAGGCGGTGCAAGATCAGTCCGAGAAGCTCGATGTGAGGCCTTAATGTGAGGCCGACTTGCAGTCGGCCTTCCTGCCAACCCGCGCCAGCGGCCATCTTCCCCCGGGCGCTCGCCCGCGCCGACTACGCCTCAGCCTCACACTTTTCCGGCAACCGCACCGCAACCCCGTGCCGGGCGAGAAATTCCTTCACCTCGCCGACGGTGTATTCGCCGAAATGGAAAATACTCGCGGCGAGCACCGCATCGGCCCGCCCCTCGCGCAATACTTCCACCAAATGCTCGAGCGTGCCGGCGCCACCGCTCGCCACCACCGGCACCCCGACGGCTTCGCTGATGCGCCGGGTGATCACGAGGTCGTAACCGGCCTTCGTCCCATCGGCGTCGATCGAGTTGAGCACGATCTCACCAGACCCGAGTTCCACGGCGCGCACCGCCCATTCGATCGCATCGAGTCCGGTCGGTTTGCGCCCGCCGTGGCTGAAGACTTCCCAGCGTTCCGGGGCGACTTTCTTTGCATCGATCGAAACCACGATGCACTGGCTGCCGAACCGCTCCGCGCCCGCCGTGATGAGTTCGGGCGTAGCGAGCGCGCTCGAGTTGATGCTGATCTTGTCCGCACCCGCGTGAAGCATGGCGTGCATGTCCTCGGTCGTCCGGATGCCGCCGCCGACGGTCAGGGGCATGAAACACTGCGCGGCGGTGCGTTCGATGACATCGATCATCGAGGCGCGGCCATGCGCGCTTGCCGTGATGTCGAAAAACACCATTTCGTCGGCGCCCTGCGCGTTATAGCGCAGGGCGAGTTCCACCGGGTCGCCGACGTTGCGCAGCCCACCTTCCTCGGCCCGGCCGAACTGGACTCCGCGGGTCACTTTTCCGTCGTGAACGTCGAGGCACGGGATGACGCGTTTTGTCAGCATTGGCGTGATGAGTGACGAATTCTGGCGCTATCGGCCATTAGAACGCCCTGAATTTGTAAAAACGAGGTGACGAATGGAAGATTTTTGTTGACCCAAGGGTGTGGATGTCCTAAAAGCGCGCCGCCATTCGGGCACTAACTATCAACACAAACATCTCAACAAACATGGGCAACACCAATCTCGACGAATCTTCCAACGGCACCGCCGATACCACCAAGAAGGCCGGCGCCTTCTCGATTTCCCGAGACCCCGTTGTCTATGGCGCCAGTGAAACCGACGCCCATAAGTACGAAGTGGGCCCGGAGCCAACCGAGCATGCCACGACTGGCACGCCCGCTTTCGAAAACCTCGGCGACCTGCCGGCTTCCTACCACGAGGACACGATCTTCCTCGTGGCCCGCGACCCTCGCTGGCTCTTCTCGTACTGGGATTTCGACTGGTCGCCTTACGCGCCCAGCACTTTCCGCGGCGGCGTCCCGCAGTTCTTCCTCAAGATCTTTACCGCGCAAGGCGTGGAGGAATCCGTGGTGGAGATCAAACCTGAGGCGCGCAACTGGTATCTCCCGGTGAATCACCCGAACACGGGTTATTTCGCGCAGATCGGATACTTTGAAACGAGCGGCGCCTGGCACACCATCGTGCAGAGCGCGGTCACCTCGACGCCGGGGGACACGCTTTCCAGCGAAGATGCCGCGGCCTTTGCGACAGTGCCGGCGCACCTCACCTTCGAGCGCCTGCTCGAGTTGGTGAAAGAACACATGGCCGAAGGCGAGAGCCTGATCTCGGCGCTCTCGCGGATCGCGGGAGAAGGCCAGTTGCAATTCCGCGCCGGCCAGGCGCCGAACTGGACCGACGAACAGAAGCGCCTGCTCGCCGCCCTGCTGGGCGACGCCCTCGTGGACACGCTCGGGATGGGCAGCGAAGAGATCGATCAATTGCTGCGCAAGCAGCTCATGCAGAAGCTCCACAGCGAAGCCGCCAGCATGTCCATCGCCGCCGCCGCGTCGTTGTTTGCTCCCGGACCTCACAGCCTCTATAGCGGCATCGGGGCAAGCTGGAGCGCGCAGCCGTTCAGCGTCCACCGCGAGCGCGGCTTCTTCATGCACGTCAACGCCGAGATCATCTTCTACGGCGGCACCGATCCTGACGCGGCGGTGACGATCGACGGCAAGCAGATCAAGCTCAACCCCGATGGCACCTTCCGGTACCATTTCAAGCTGCCCGACGGTGACTTCGCGATCCCTATTATCGCCGTGTCGCCGGACAAGGTGGAGCAGCGCTCGGCCACGCTCAGTTTCGTCCGGGGCACTGCGAAAGCGGGCCAGGTGGACGACACCGCGCAGCCGGCGGGACTCGCTCCGCTCATCGGCAAGAAGTAGCCCTCGGGCGTGCCGGAGTTCGGCGTTTGCGCGTCGAGTTCCGGCTCCCCGCCGCGGGGGAATCTCGCGAGCCGGTCGAGGCCAGGGAGCGCACCTCAAGGTTGACGCACCCCCTCCCCAGCCGCCACAGTGCGGCAGCTGTCTCGCAATCCCGCCAGGCAAAATCCCCAAACTCCAACCCCTTAATCCCCTATGAAATACCTCACTCCACTGGTGGTCGCCACGGCTTCCATGTTCACCTTTGCGTTTACCGCGTGCGATAAGCCCGCGGCCGATACTTTGACGGAAAAAACGGAAGACGCGAAGGCCGACGCTGCCGAGAAAATCGATACCGCCCGAGATTCTGCCAAGGAAAAGGCGCCGGACGCCGCGGCTGCGATCGACAAGGTGGCCGACACCGCCAAGGACGCGGCGAACACCGCCGCCGACAAGATCAAAGATGCGGCGAAAGATGCCGCCGAGGCCCTTCCGAAGAAGGCTGACGAGCCCGCTCCTGCTCCTGCGGCACCCGCCGCTCCCAGCGAAGCCCCGCCCGTGCCAGCGCCCGCCCCGGCTGCTCCGGCGCCCGATGCGCCGAAGCCGCAGCCCTAATCAGACAACCATCTCCGTCAAAAACCCCGGCTTCGCGAGAGGCCGGGGTTTTTTGTGTCGCATGAGTCCCATGGGACTCATGCGACTCATGCAGTCCGCCGCTCAGCCCGGTTCGTGCGAGCTGGCATTGAGGGGCACCTGCGCTTCTCGCAAGACCTCAAACACGTGCCGGATGATCATCCGGTAATGTTGCTGGACCACCAGATCGTGCGACTCCTGCTCCAGCGCCGAGAAGTCGGCGAAATCTTCCTGGAGCTTCAGACCGAGCAACGTCCGCAATTGCGCGGCGGCGTCGCTCACCGGCTCGCCGGCCATCGCTCCAACGCTGGTCGCCAGGTCCTCGCTGTGTTGCGCGAGGTCCTCAATGCGCGCCTGAAGCTCGTGATTGCGCGCTTCGAGTTGCAGGTTCAGCCGGGCCAATTCTTCGGGCGTCGGTTCGCCCTCAATAATCGGCCCGATCTTTTCCGCGCGGCGCGGGCGGCGATCGTCCTCTTTCAGGCGGGCCTTCGCCTGCGCTGCGGCCAGCTCATTGCGGAGCGACTGGACGTGCGACTCGATGCCTTTCAAGGCCTCATTCAAATTGAAATTGCGCTGACCCGCCGCCCCCCGCGGCGTGTACACGGGACGTTCCTGCGGCACTTCGCGTTCCCGCGTTTCCGCAGGCGACTTCTGGGGACGCGGCTCGTAAACCGGACGTTCTTTCCGGCGCGGTTCCTCATCGGGTTCGGCGTCCGCGTCCGGATCGCCGGCGGTCTCATCTTTCGCCTCCGACATTTCGGGCTCGGCCATTTCGTTGCCAGGGTCCGCTTCGCCGCGATTAGGCTCAGTCGCGGTCACCGGCTTCAACGCCGTGGCGATCGCTTCCGGGAGTTCGGGCAACTCCTTGCGCAACGCGCCCTGCCACTTCGCGCTCCAGCGGGCCAGATTCCTGACCACGGCCTCCAACGCCGGCTCCTGGAGTTTGTCCAGGCGTCCGGCTTCCTGGGCCCACTTGAGCACCCCGAGCTGAGTCACCGGCGGGTGGGGCACGGAGAACGCCGCCAGCACCGCGCAATGGACCAGCAAATCGACTTCCGCCGGCTTCAGCTCCTCGAGCGGAAGCTGCGCCAGCCAGGGCTTTCCCCGCCCGATGAAAACATTGGAAATGATCTGGGCATTCTTGGCCGACAGCGCGCCCGTTTCCTTTTCCCGCAAATCCTTGAGCACCCCGAGCGCCACCTTGAGCGCCACCGACACATCCAGCTTGAAGAGGGCCCGCGCCAGACTCAACCGCATGCGTCGCGCTGGATCCGATTCCTCCTTGGCCAAACCCGCGAGCAACTGCGTGCGGAATCCGTTGGTCAGCTCCGGCCAGACCTGCTCGACACCGCGCACCCCCACGATCCACGGCAGTTTTGGAAGCACCTCAATGGCCCGGGCCACGCCGCCCCGTCCGCCGAGCAAGGCCTCCTTGAGCAGCGCGACGAGCCGCTCTTCGTCGGCTCCGGACAAGCGGGCTCGGGCGGCCGCCTCCGCGAGTTGCCCCAGCTCATCCGAACCGCCCGCCGCCGGATCCTCGCCGGTCGGCTCCGCCTCCAGCACGTTTTCCGACGCCGGTTCCGGCGCAGGCTCAGCTTCGGGCAAAGGTTCCGGGGTCGCGGGCGGCGGCGGTTCTTCCGCTTCTAGATTCGTCTCCATGTCGGTGATCAGGGGCTACAGAAGAGCCGCTCTGCGGCAAACGCGAGGAAAAAAGAGGCGCCTTGAGCGCGACGTTTTTCTTTCGCCTCGCGACCGGCGGGCTGTAGCCTCGCGCACTTATGGCCACGAAAACCGAATCACCCCCGGAGGAAAACAAAGTCACCGCTGCGCGGAACAAGAACCTCGACCTTGCCATCCAGCAGATCGCCAAGGATTTCGGCGACGGCGCGATCATGCGGCTGGGAGAATCGACCCGCATGGACGTCGAGAGCATTCCGACCGGGAACATCCTCATTGACCGTGCGCTCGGTTGCGGAGGTTTTCCGCGCGGGCGCATTGTCGAGGTGTTCGGGCCGGAATCGTCGGGCAAGACGACCCTCACCCTCACGCTCATCGCCCAGGCGCAAAAACTCGGCGGCCTCGCGGCCTTTGTCGATGTCGAGCACGCCCTCGATCCGCAGTATGCGAAAAAACTGGGGGTGAATCTCGACGACCTGCTCGTCTCCCAGCCCAGCTCCGGCGAAGAAGCCTTGCGCATCGTCGAGACGCTGGTGCGTTCGAATGCACTCGACGTGATCGTTCTCGATTCGGTGGCCGCTCTCGTCACCAAGCAGGAACTCGAAGGCGAAATCGGCGATTCCACCGTCGGCGCCCAGGCCCGCCTGATGAGCGCCGCAATGCGCAAACTGACCGCGCTCATTTCCAAGGCGCGGACCATCTGCGTTTTCACCAATCAGATTCGCGAGAAAATCGGCGTCATGTTCGGCAATCCCGAAACGACCCCCGGCGGCAAGGCCCTCAAATTCTACTCGAGCGTCCGGGTGGACATCCGGCGCATCGGCCAGATCAAACAAACGGACGGCGTGGTGGTCGGCAACCGCACCAAGATCAAGATCGTGAAAAACAAAGTCGCGCCCCCGTTTACCGAAGCGGAGTTCGATATCATGTACAATGAGGGCATCTCCGGCACCGGCTCGCTGCTCGATCTGGCGCTCGAAAAAGGCATCGTGGAGAAACGTGGCTCCTGGCTGAGTTACAAAGGCGGCCAGCTCGCTCAGGGCCGCGACGCCGCCAAGGAAGTGCTGAAGACCGACCAGGCGCTCTACGACGAACTCTTCGCCGCAGTGCAGGCCCGGCTGGATGAGGCAAAGAAGTAGTCCCGCTCGCGGGGGGCGCCCATACCCAGGATTTGGGACTTAGTTCGCCAAGGCGGGTAGGGCCGGCTGGCCTCCGCAGGCGAGGCCGCCTTGCTGTCGGCGCGGGCAAGCGAGAAACGAGGTTCGAATGGCAAACCCGGCCTTCATCTGCTGAGGACAGCGGCCTCACCTTATTTAAATCCGGCTAAGGCACCACTGGTGTCCGCTAAGGCCGTCTTCCGACCCGACACGAATGTCGCAGTTCGCGACACACTCGACAGGCCCGGGACCTCGCTCTCCAGAGTAAACGATGCCTGGCAGTGGCATTGCTAGATGAAGAACGCAATTACCGAAACACCATGCTCTACTCCATCGAAAATCACGCACTAGTATCCCAATCCGCTGAGGAATCGGACGAGAATCTAATGGTCGCGGTCGGTCAAGGCGATGAGCAAGCGCTCGGGGTCCTTTATGGCCGGCACGCGGCGCATTTGAAGGCGATCACGCTGCGCGTCATCCATGATGAAGGTCTGGCTGACGACTTGCTGCAGGAGATTTTCCTCGAAGTCTGGCGGCTCGCCAACCGTTACTCGCCAGAGAAAGGCCTCGCCCTCGGGTGGCTGATCACGCTGGCCCGGCGCCGCGCGATCGATCGCCTGCGCAAACTCCAGGCTTATGGGCGCGCCAAGGAAAAGCTCCAGTTGGAGGTCCAGTGCGAGCCGGAGATGACCCGTCAAAATGTCGAGGATGACCTCGCTGCGAACGACCTCCGGGAGGTTTTGAGCAAGATTATACAGACGCTCCCGGTCGCCCAGCAACAGGCGGTGGACCTGGCGTTTTTCAAAGGAATGAGCCAGCGGGAAATTGCTGCGCACACGCACATTCCCTTGGGGACGATCAAGACGCGTCTGGAACTGGGAGTGCGCAAGATTGGGGCCGCGCTGCGCGAAGTGATGGGGGAATCCGCGCCGCTGCCAAGGTTCAATTGAATGGCCCCAGCCGTGGGGTTCCGCTCGAAGGTGGTTGCCCGCGTCGAATTTCAACCCTCGGATCCGCGCGAGAGCGGAGGGCGATCCGAGAGGTTGGACATGCATTCCGGACAAATGCCGTGGGAAAAATCCGTCCCGGTTGCCGTGTGAATGTATTCGTCGATCTGGTGCCAGTAAGCCTGGTCGTCGCGCACGCGCTTGCAGAACATGCAAATGGGGAGCAGACGCTGGAGTCGTCGCACTTCGGACAGCGCGGTTTCGAGTTCCGTCACGCGGGAGGCGAGGGCGCGCTCGAGTTTGACGACGCGCTGACCCACCGCCAGGCGCGCCAGCAATTCATCGCGATCGCACGGCTTGGTGACGTAGTCGTCAGCACCGGATTCCAAGCCCTGGGCAATCTCCTCTTTTCCACTGCGCGACGTCAAAAGCACGAGGTAGGTGTAAGGCCGATCCGAATTGTGACGCACCCTTTGGCAGATTTCCACCCCGTCGAGTCCCGGCATCATCCAGTCGAGCAGGGCGATCGACGGCGCATTTGGCCGATCGAGAATCTCCCACGCCTCCTCTCCGTTGTCGGTCGCCATCACGTCAAACCCCCGGGCTTGCAAATAAGCCTGGAGAATTCGTCGGGAAGCCTCGTGATCTTCAGCGATCAACAACCGGTTTTCAGGTGGCACTTCGAGTGCCGGTGCGGAATCACTCATCTGGGAGGAATCGGGCGCCGAGTGGAAAGCGCGCGCCTTTCCCAGCGTCGGCGCCAAGGGCGGGGCTGCCTGGTGGCCGCTCGAGCAAAAAAAAGGGCTCTGGCCTGCACGCAACGAGGCGGCCGGATGCGAAACGGCTAGGCCCCGTCTCCGCGTTACCGTTCTCTCGCTCGCTCGTATGCTCGCTTCCTCCACTTCCGCCGCCCAACCTGACGTTCCGTTCGAAGATGTGGCCGGCTTCGCGCGCAAGCTGATCCACGATGTCCGCAATGGCCTGAACGCGCTCGATCTGCAACTGGCTTCGATTCTGGAGCTGGCGGACGACCCGTCCATGACCGTCACGGAGGATGTAAAGATCGCGCGACGGCTGCTGGGGGATGAAGCGCGGTGGCTGGCCCAGATCTCCTCGCAACTCCGAAGTGGCGTGGCGGAGCCGGTCAACTATCAGGCTGCGGATCTGATCGAAGACGTGCGGGCCCGGATCGAGCGCTTGCTCAAGGACGCCGCGCCGCCCGTCGAGTGGACGGTCGAGGCTGGCACGCAGGAGGTGGTCGTGGATTTCGAATTCCTGAGCACGGCGATCGTCGAGCTCGTGCGCAATGCGGGCCAGTTCCGCGAAGGTCGCACCCCGCTGCAAGCGCGCGCGGCGGTGGAGGAAGGCGCGTTCGTGCTGGAACTGATCGAGCCGCACGCGAGCGTGGTCGGCGATCCGGCGAGCTGGGGCCGATCCCCATTTCGCTCGAGCCGGCGCGGCGCTTATGGGCTCGGACTCTTCGCCGCGCGGCGGGCGCTCGCGGCACTTGGCGGCGAGTTGAAAATCCGCCACGATGAGGCGAGCGGTGAGTTGCGTTCGCGCATCATCCTCCCGCTCGCCCCCGCTTGAATCAAAAGGTAACCGATAATGGAATCCACGTCGTCGTCATCGACGACGAGCGCCCTGTGCTGATGACCCTCGAGGGCCTGCTCCAGCGTCATGGCTATGCGGTGCAACTGGCCAACACCGGCGGCGCGGGGATGAAGCTCGTCGAAAAGGCTTCGCCGGAGATCGTCCTGCTCGATCTGGGTCTCCCGGATGCCAATGGGCTCGACCTGTTGCGCGACATTCGCGCCGGGCACCCGGAGACCCAGGTAATCATCCTCACGGGCCAGGATTCGCTGAGCAATGCGATCGACTCGATCAAGCTCGGCGCGTTCCACTTCATCAGCAAACCCTACGCGCCGGAAGAGCTGCTCGGGCTGATGAGACGCGCCACCGAGCAGCGCCAGCTCGTGCGCGAGGCGCAGCAACTCCGCGCGCAGACCGAGCAACTTTCCCAGCGTCTCCAGCGCGCTGAGGAGCAGCTCGCGCCGGCCTTGAAAGGGCGCCGCATGCAGGAAATCGGTGAGCTGGTGCGGCGCGTCGCACCCACGGATGCCAACGTGCTGCTGCTCGGCGAAAGCGGCGTCGGCAAGGAGGTGATGGCCAATTACATCCATCGCCTGAGCCATCGCGCCGAGGGGCCTTTGATCAAGCTCAACTGCGCGTCGTTCCCGCCCAATATGATCGAGGCAGAGCTCTTCGGTTATGTCAAAGGGGCGTTCACCGGCGCGGTCGCGGATTTCCCCGGGATGATCCGCGAGGCCCAGGGAGGCACGCTCTTCCTCGATGAAATCGCCGACATGCCGCTCGATTTGCAAACGCGCTTCCTCCGCGTCCTCCAGGAACGCATCTGCCGGCCGCTCGGCGCGACCAAAAGTGTGGAAGTGGACTTCCGGCTGGTGGCCGCGACGAACCGGGTAATCGCGCAAAGCGTGCAGCGCGGCGAGTTCCGCCAGGACCTGTTCTATCGACTCAACACCTTCCAGATCGAGCTGCCGGGATTGCGCGATCGACGGGACGAAATCCCCAGCCTCGTGACCAGCTTCGTGCGCCTTTTCGCCGGGCAACTGAACAAACCGGAGCCGCTCATCTCGGTGGAAGCCATGCAGCGGCTCAAAGAATACGTCTGGCCCGGGAACATCCGCGAACTCCGCAATGCCATCGAATATGCCATGGTGCTCGCCGACGATGCGATCAGCGAGCGCCATCTCCCGCCGGAGCTCTGCCTGCCCGCCGCGCTCCAGGCCGCTCCGGCCCCGGGCGCGCCGAGCGCCACCTTCAATCTCGATGACCGGGAGCGCGACTCGATCCTCGCCGCGCTCAAACAGACCCACGGCAACAAGAAGAAAGCCGCTGAACTTTTGGGCATTCACCGGCCGACGCTCTACAACAAGATCAAGCGCTTCGGCATTCAGGTGTGAGCGGGCGCGCGGCGCCTACTTGCGCTGCAAGGCGATGATGGCGGTGTCGTCGGAGAATTCCGGCTCTTCGGCGGCCGCGGCCACGGCGCGCAGCGTGCCTTCGATGGTCGCGGCCGCCCGCTCGGCGCGGCGGAAACAGGCGAGCAATTCGTCGAAGTCCATGTGTTCGCCGCCCGGCCGGATGACGCTGAACAAACCATCGGTATAGAGCAACGCGGTGTCGCCCGGGTCGAGCGCGACCCGCGCCTCGGTGACCTCGATGTTTTGGCCGAGTCCGATCAGCGGCCCGCCCGCCTCGATGCGCTCGATGCCGCCGTCCCGGCGGGCGATGAGGAGTGGCGGATGTCCCGCGCTGGCAAAGACGAGGCTGCCCTTGTCCGTGCGCACCGCCACGCACGCGGCGGTCAGGAACGAGCGCCCGGCAAAGACGGCGTAAAATTCGTCATTGAAGAGACGCAGGATTTCCGCCGGCGATTTCGAAAGGCCGGCGGCGTGCTGAAAGAGCACGCGGGCCAGGCTGGTGAGCAGGGCGGCCGACGCTCCGTGTCCGGTCGCGTCCGCGATCCAGAAAAGCCAGTGCGTGCGATCGAGCGGCTGCCAGCCGAAGGCATCCCCGCCCACCTGGATGAGCGGCTGGTAGAACGCCGCCACGTCCCAGCCGGCAACCTCCGGCGGGCGCGCCGGGATGATCGCCCGCTGGGTGGCCTGCGCGGCCTCAAGGTCGAGTTCCCGGACCCGGCGCCATTCTTCGAGTTCCGCATTTTGCCGCTGCAGCTCGGTCCGCATCGCCCGCAGCCGGAGTTGGGTGTGAATGCGGGCCTGGAGCACTGCGAGGCTCACCGGCTTGGTCACGAAATCATTCGCGCCGGCTTCGAGGCAGCGGACCTGCTCCTCGTCGCCGGAGTGACCGGTCAGGAAGACCACGGGTATTTCCGCGAGTTCCGCGCGTGAATGCTTCCGGAGCTGCAGACAAAGCTGGGCGCCGTCCATGTCGGGCAGTTCGAAATCGAGCACGACGAGATCGGGCGGTGCGGCCTCGAGTTTCGCGAGGGCTTCCGCCCCGGTGGCCGCGGTTTCCACCGCAAAACCGAGCCGCTCCAAAGCCCGGGTCAGCGACCGCCGGGTGGCTGCTTCATCGTCCACGACAAGAACCCGCGCGCCGCCCACCGCGGGCGGTTCAGGGAGTTTGGGAGCAAGAGACGACACAAGAGACGAACGCAAACCGACCTCGATTTGGCTGCATCGTCCTGGCGAAAAGATCCGCCGACCATACCCGCAGCGATGATCGCGCGGTCGATGACTTTCTGTTAGGCGCGATCAACGATGCTCGGCCACTCACAATCTATAGACGCCCAAGTGTCTGGATTCCGGGCGTCGGGCTCATCAGACCAAACTCGAAGGTCTATCCGCTGGCACGTGGAGTCTATTTTGCCCTCGTATCAGTAGAGCGCGGCTTGCGGCGGCTCCTTCCACCCAGCAGAAGGCTCCGTCCCGAACGGGATTTTCGGAGACTGGCCGCCGTCCTCGATCTCCCCGTGGACGACGTGGACGACGAGAGCGACTTCATCGACCTTCTGGAGGCACATCGCAATGGCGGCGTCATTGACATATCGGATGAGCCGGAAGCCATTTTAGCTGCGCTTGCCTCTTGTGGACTTTCTCTCAATCCCCCAAGCGGGTTTCTTTTGGACGCCCTCGGATTCTGCCGATTAATCGAGAGCCTCACGTCGAGTCCTTTGCAGGTCCGGTTCTTTTCGGCTGGCAGCGATAATCTGCTTTGTTGTGTTTTTCCTGTGGCACAACGGTCCCAGATCAATGCCGTCCTTGAGTCAGCGCCAGCATTGGAATCACTTTAGTTCTCCGCGCCTTGGTTGCAGGCCACGGCCCTTTGCGGTCGCGCACTTTTGTGGAGGAAATCGGCGCGGCATGGAGTTTACTCCCTGATTACCGGCACGCGTCGGCGCAACTCCCCTCGATCCCCATGAAAACTGATCCTCGTTTCTCCTCCTGTCCCGATTGCGACGGCCTTTCCCGGCGCGCCTTCCTCAAGACCACGCTCGGCGGCGTCGCCGCGGCCTCGGCCCTGGGCGGCCTGCCGATCATCGGGCGGGCCGCCGACCCGGCGCCGAAGTCCGAAACGCTCGTCACGACGCTTTTCAAATCGCTCCGCGAAGACCAGCGCAAGACGCTCTGCTTCCCTTTCGATCACCCCCTGCGCACCGAGGTGGACAATAACTGGCACATCACCGATCAGCACATCTCCAGCTTCCTCGACGCTGACCAAAACCAGATGGTGAAGGAGATTTTCCTGGGCCTGCATTCGCCGGAATACGCCGGGACCGTTTACCAGCAGGTCGAGCACGACAGCGGCGCCGCGGGTTTCGGTGACTCCTCGATCGCGCTCTTCGGCGAACCCGGCACCGGCAGTTTCGAATTCGTCCTCACCGGCCGGCATTGCACGCGGCGCTGCGATGGCGATTCGGTCGAGGGTGCGGCATTCGGCGGGCCGATTTTCTACGGGCACGCGGCGGAGGGCTTCAACGAAAAGCCGGACCACCCCGGCAACGTTTATTGGTATCAGGCGAAGCGCGCGAACGAGGTCTTCCAGATGCTCGACGGCAAACAGCGCGAAGTGGCACTGCGCGGCAAGGGCCGCATGGAACAGGGCCCCGAGACGGTGAAGCTCAAGGGCACCGCCGAGGGACTGCCGGGCATCGCCGTCGCTGACCTTTCCGCCGATCAAAAAGCGCACGTGCGTCTGGTGATGGCCGATCTCCTCGCGCCGTTCCGCAAACAGGACGCCGACGAAGCGCTGAAGTTCATTGAGGCCGCGGGCTTCGACAAGCTGCACATGGCCTTTTACAAGAATCAGGACATCGGCAACGACGGCGTCTGGGACGTGTGGCAGCTCGAAGGTCCGAACATGGTCTGGTACTTCCGCGGCGACCCGCACGTCCACGTCTGGGTCAACGTTCGAGCCAGCGCGTAGGGAGTGGCGGACATTCGGGCGTCAAAGCCGCGGAGCGCCGCAACCCGAATAGCCGTGGTCGAGCGAAGCGAGGCCACGGAACCGGAAAAACGCGGGGTAGCCGCGTCAGCGGCGGAACTTGCTTCCGGGCCGGGTGTCGCCGCTACGCGGCTAGCTCATCATTCCTTTGTTCCCGTGGCCTCGCTGCTCGACCACCGAGGCGGCGGATGGGAATCGAGGGAGGCCGGTGGGTGGGCGAGACGGCTACTCGGGTTTGTGCCGCTACGCGGCGGCTACACACAAGGAAGTCTGACAGGGCTGCCAGCCGCCATTTCCGCTTTCCTCACGCCGGTTCGGGCGGCTTCGGCGCAGGCGGCGGCCGGCTCAGCTCGGGGCGTTCAATCGTGAGGGTGCTCTCTTCGCGATCGATGCTGAGCGCCGAAAGGATCACGTTCTGAAAGTCCGGGTCGAGGCTCCCGTCTTCTTCCAGAAATCCGGCGGTGATGTACCATTGCTTCGTTTCCTCGGGGATCTCGAATTCGGCGTCCTGCGCCAGGAAGAAGAGGTAGGCCGCGAGGTTCGGATCTTCATTGTAGAGCGGCTTCAGCCACGAATCGTAGAAGGTCTTGATGCGCTGGCTGTCCACCTTGCTGCCGTTCTTGAGTTCGGTGGGGTATCCCATGGTGAAGTAGTAAATATTGGGGCCGGTTGAGGTACGGGATCTTGCCGGAACCGGAGGTCTGCATCCAATGTGCGAGCGATCCGTGAGACAATCAAGCCGGTGGCACGGGGACCGAATCCCATTATGCTGGCGCCT
Source organism: Chthoniobacter sp. (assembly GCA_034667665.1). Classification (GTDB taxonomy): domain Bacteria; phylum Verrucomicrobiota; class Verrucomicrobiia; order Chthoniobacterales; family Chthoniobacteraceae; genus Chthoniobacter. The sequence continues at coordinate 122,813 of JAXDQW010000044.1, read as the reverse complement.
CCCCGCTATGCCGCGCCCCGTTCCGCTTTTGTTCGTTTCGCTAATCACTTTGGCCGGAGTGTGCAGAGGCGCCACCTCGGACACGCCGGATTTTAGTCGCGAGGTCCGGCCCATCCTTTCGAATTATTGCTTCAAATGTCATGGGCCCGATGACAAAGCGCGCAAGGCGGAGTTGCGGCTCGACGTGCGCGAATCGGCGTTGGGCGCGGCGGAGTCGGGTGCGAAGGCGATCGTCCCGGGAAAGGTGAACCAGAGCGAACTCGTCGCGCGCATCTTTTCGAAGGATCCGGACGAGATCATGCCGCCGCCCGCGACGAAGAAGGAACTCACCGCCGTCCAGCGCGACGTGCTCAAGCGCTGGATTGCCAGCGGCGCGGAATACAGGGCGCATTGGGCGTTCGTGGCCCCAAAGCAGGCCGCGCCGCCGGAAATCCGCAATCCGACGAGTTGGCGGCGTACGGGACAAGAGGAGGCAGGGCAACGGGCGAGCCAATCTCCAATCCGCAATCCGATCGATGCCTTCATTCTGGCCCGGCTCGAGAGCGAAGGTCTGAAGCCATCGCCTGAGGCGGATCGCTTCACGCTCGTCCGCCGCGTCTCGCTCGATCTCATCGGGCTGCCGCCGACGCCGGAGGAAGCGGACGCGTTTGTCAGAGATCCGGCGCCGGAGGCCTACGAGAAGCTGGTCGATCGGCTGCTGGCTTCCCCGCACTACGGGGAACGCTGGGCGCGGCGCTGGCTCGATCTCGCGCGTTACGCCGACACCAATGGCTACGAGAAAGATCGCAATCGCAGCATCTGGCCGTGGCGCGATTGGGTGATCAACGCGCTGAACGCGGACCTGCCTTTCGATCAATTTACCATCGAGCAACTCGCCGGCGATCTGCTGCCGAACGCGACGGCCGACCAGATCGTGGCCACGGGTTTTCACCGCAATACCATGCTCAACGAGGAGGGCGGGATCGATCCGCTGGAGTATCGCTTTCACGCCCTGACCGATCGCGTCGCCACCACCGGCGTGACCTGGCTCGGCCTCACCGTGGGCTGCGCCCAGTGCCACACCCACAAATACGACCCGATCCCGCATCGGGAGTATTACCAGATGATGGCGTTCCTCGATAACGCCGACGAGCCCGACTTCGATCTGCCGCCGCCGGATGCCGCCGCGCAGCGGCAGGCGCGCGAGCAGCAATTGGCGAAGCTGCTGGCGGAGTTGCCGGGTCGATGGCCGGCGGACGGCGTGGGGTTGGAAGCGAAGTTCGAAGAATGGCTGGTGCGCGAGCGGGGCCGGACGGTGGCCTGGACCACGCTGCGCCCGGTCGAGGCGAAATCGAATCTGCCGCTCCTCGCGGTGGAGCCGGATGGGTCGGTGTTTTGCTCGGGCGACATCACCAAGAGCGACACCTACGATCTGAAGTTTTCCGCCGTCCCGCGCGGCATCACGGCGGTCCGGCTCGAAGTTCTCCCGGACGCCCGCCTGCCCAAACACGGTCCGGGAATGGCGTATTACGAAGGACCGAAAGGGGATTTCTTCCTGGGCGAATTTCAGCTGGGCGCGGACGGGCAGCCGGTGAAATTCGCCGGGGCGACGGAAAGTTACGCGAAGAACGCGATGGGCAAGAACCCGGTTTCAGCGGCCCTGGCGATCGACGGCGATCCACAAACGGGCTGGTCCACGAGCGGGCGCGAAGGCGAAGCCAGCGAGGCGGTCTTCCCGCTCGCCTCGCCGCTCGAAGCCGCGCGAGAGCTTTCGCTGCGCATGGTTTTTGGCCGCCATTACGCCTGTTCCCTGGGCCGGTTCCGGGTCTCCGTTACCACGGGTTCGCGCCCCGCCGAGGCGCGGGAGATGCCGGACGACATCGAGCGGCTGCTGCTGATCCCCGACGCCCAGGTCACCGCGGGCGACCGGGGAAAACTGCGCGAGCACTTTCTGCTCACCGCGCCCGAACTCGCGGCCCACGCGAAGGCCATTCTCGCGTTGCGCAAGCCGGCGATCGCCACGACCACGCTCGTGCTGCGCGAACGCCCGGCCGACCACCCGCGCCCGACTTTCCTCCACCATCGGGGAGAATTCCTCCAACCTGCGGAACGCGTCGAGCCGGCGGTCTTTTCCTTCCTGCCGCCGCTGCCCGCCACTACCGGGAAGCCCGGTCGGCTCGCCTTCGCCCGCTGGCTGGTCTCGCCCGAAAATCCGCTCACGGCGCGGGTCACCGTGAACCGGCAATGGGCGATCCTCTTTGGCCGCGGCCTCGTGCGGACGACGGAGGACTTCGGCTTCCAGGGCGAGGCGCCGACGCATCCCGAGTTACTCGACTGGCTCGCCGTGGAATTCGTCAAGCAAGGGTGGTCGTTGAAGAAGCTGCACCGGCTCATCGTCACCAGCGCGACCTATCGGCAGACCTCGCGCACCGCGCCGGAGCTGCTGGCCAAAGATGCGGAAAACCGGCTACTCGCCCGCGGCCCGCGCGGCCGCCTTGAGGCCGAGATGATCCGGGACGCCACCCTGCGCGCGGCCGGTCTGCTCTCGGAAAAAATCGGCGGCCCGAGCGTCTATCCGCCGCAGGCCGAAGGCGTCAGTGAGGTCGCTTATGGCAGCCCGAAGTGGAACGCGAGCAGCGGGGCCGATCGCTACCGGCGCGGGCTTTATACTTTCATCAAGCGCACCGCGCCCTACGCGATGCTGACGACCTTCGATGCGCCGACCGGCGAGGCGTGCATCGCCCGGCGCGAAGCCTCCAATTCACCGCTCCAGGCGCTCACGCTGCTCAACGATGTAGTCTTCGTCGAAGCGGCCCAGGCGCTCGGCAAAGAGCTGGCGAGCCAGCCTGGCAGCATCGAGGAGCGCGTCCGCACTCTCTTCCGCCGCGTCCTCACCCGCCCGCCCACGGACGACGAGGTCGCCATGCTGACGCACTTCTTGCAAACCCAGAAACAGCGCTTCGAGGCCAAAGAACTGGACGCGAAAGCGATCGCCGGAGACGGTCCCGGCGACGCCAACGAACGCGCCGCCTGGACCGCCCTGGCCCGAGCGCTCTTCAATCTCGACGAAGCGGTGACCAGAAGTTGAACGGGATGACTTCGCATTTATACTGCGGCAATGATCGCCGAACGCTTTCCCGAGCTCCTCAGCCTCACCAAGGGCGAACAACTCCAGCTTGCGGAGGAACTTTACAGCACGGTGTTTGCCGGAAAACCGCGGCTGACCGACGAGGAGATCTACGCGGAGCTGAATCAGGGCATGGCCGAATATCACGCCGACCCAAATTCCGTTTCGAGTTGGGAAGAGGTCAAGGCCCGCATCCTCGGGCGGAAGAATGCTTGAAATCGTTTGGACACAGCGTGCGGAGAGGCAGCTCCAGCACGTATTTTCGGAATTCGATCGCTTCTCGCCGACTGTCGCGGTGGCTTGGTTGGAGGAGGTCGGAACTCGCTCTTCGCTGCTCGCCCATTTCCCGGAAATGGCTCCCGTCTGGCGCCAGCCGTATCGGAGGCTATTGCTGCGACGTGAGCTCGGACTTTTCTACACGGTCGAACCGCGAGGCATCATCATCGCGGACTCTATCCGCTCGCGATGAACCCGGAAACCATCCTGCGCCGCCTCCAAGAAACTGACTGGCCATGAACCTCTTTACTCCCCTCGGAATCGCCCGCCGCCACTTCCTCGGCGATTGCGGTGTTGGGCTTGGCAAGATTGCGTTTGCGGGTTTGCTCGCCGAGGTCCTTGGTGGGCGCGCGAACGCGGCGGCGGCGAGTCCGCTTGCGGCGAAGGAGCCGCACTTTCCGGCGAAGGCGAAGCGCGTCATTCACCTTTTCATGGCCGGCGCGCCGTCGCAGCTCGATCTCTTCGATTTCAAGCCCGAGCTGACCAAGCTTCAGGGGCAGCCGTTGCCTCCTTCCGTCATCGGCGGGCAGCGTTACGCCTTTATCCGGCCGGATGCCGCGGTGCTCGGCCCGCAATTTAAGTTTGCGAAATATGGCCAGAGCGGCGCGGAGCTTTCGGAGATGCTGCCGCATCTCGCGAAGATCGTGGACGACATCTGCTTCGTGAAGTCGGTCAGCACCGATCAGTTCAATCACGCTCCGGCGCAGCTCTTCTTCAACTCGGGCTTCGGTCAGCCGGGCCGGCCGTGCCTGGGCTCGTGGGTGCTCTATGGGCTGGGCGCGGAAACGCAGGAGCTGCCGGCCTTTGTCGTGATGAGCACGGGCAGCGGGCTCAGCGGCGGCTCGGCGTTGTGGTCGAGCGGGTTCCTGCCTTCGATCTACACGGGAACGCGGTTGCGGGCGCAGGGCGATCCCATGCTGGATGTTTCCAGCCCGGCGGGGGTGGACGCGCGACTCCAGCGCGACACGATCGACCTCGTCGCGGCGCTCAATCAGCAGCGATTAGCGAGGGACGGCGATCCCGAAATCGCGACCCGGCTCGCCAATTACGAGATGGCTTTCAAGCTCCAGACTTCCGCGCCGGAATTGATGGACTTGAAGAGCGAGACGAAGGAGACGCTCGAGCTGTATGGCTGCGATCCCGACAAGCCGTCCTTTGCCCGCGCCTGCCTGCTCGCGCGGCGGATGATCGAGCGCGGCGTGCGGTTCGTGAACATCTATCACGAAGGCTGGGACGCGCACTCCGACGTGGTCGGCAATCTCAAGGGGAACTGCGGAAAGACCGACCAGGCGAGCGCGGCGCTGGTCACGGATTTGAAGCGGCTCGGCTTGCTCGATGACACGCTGGTTATTTGGGGCGGCGAATTTGGGCGCACGCCGATGGTCGAAACCAATCCCGCGCTGGGTCGCGCGTTGGGCCGCGATCATCATCCGCAGGCTTACACCATGTGGATGGCCGGCGGCGGCGTGAAGCCGGGTGTAACCTACGGCGCGACGGACGACCTCGGCTTCCACGTGGTCGAGAACCCGGTGCACGTGCACGACGTCCAGGCCACGATCCTGCACCTGCTCGGCTTCGATCACGAAAAGCTCACCTACCATCATGCGGGCCGCGATTTCCGGCTCACCGACGTGCACGGGAAAGTCGTCAAAGCGCTGCTCGCGTGATTTTCGTGGAAAATCCCGGCGGCAGGCGCGATCAATCCTCACGAACCCTGTGAAAACCACCTTCCTCTCCCTCTTCGCCGCAACCCTGGCTGCGCTCGCGTCGTGTTCGCAAGCCGCGGAGAAAACCACCAAAGCCATGACTGAAAAACCTGCTCCCGGTCTCGAACGTGCCGTCTTTGGCGGCGGATGTTTTTGGTGCATCGAGGCGGTTTTCGAGCGGCTCGAGGGGGTGAAGCAGGCGGTGTCGGGTTACGCGGGCGGGCACACGGAGAATCCCACCTACGAAGACGTCTGCGAGCACACCACCGGTCACGCGGAGGTGGTGCTGATCGATTTCGATCCGAAGGTCATCACCTACGAAAAGCTGCTCGATGTTTTCTGGCACGCGCACGACCCGACGACGCTCAACCGGCAGGGGCACGATGTCGGCGACAATTATCGTTCAGTGATCCTGACCCTGAGCGAGGCGCAGAAGGATGCAGCGGAAAAGTCGAAAACTGCGGAGCAGAAGAACTGGGAGGGCAAGATCGTCACCCAGATCGAGCCGTTGAAAGTCTTCTATGCAGCCGAGGTGAGCCATCAGGACTACTACCGGCTGAATGGGAATCGCAACCCGTATTGCCAGGCGGTGATCCGGCCCAAGATGGAGAAGCTGGAGAGCAAGGGGATCATCCCGAAGCCATAGGCGGAGCACCGCCGTCCTCGCTGGGGAATCGTCTGCGCCCCACGGCCGTGAAATAATGCGGACTAACGCAACGGACGGGGTTGTGTATCGTTGAGAGTTCCCAACTTCCCCCGTCATGTTCAAGTTCTCCTCCCAAGGCTCGGTCTCCACCTGCGACGGGATCCCGCGCCGCGACTTCCTCCAAGCCGGCGCGCTGGGTGCCATCGGCCTGTCGCTGCCGCTGTTTAACGCGCTCAAGGCGTTGGGGGCGGTGGAAAAGGGGAAGGACGAGCGGGCCTGCATCATGATCTTCAATCTCGGCGCCCCGAGCCAGATGGACACCTGGGATCCGAAGCCGGACGCGGCGCGCGAGATTCGCGGCCCCTTCAAGCCGCTCCGGACGAACAATCCCGACATCCAGCTCACGGAAATTTTTCCCCGAATGGCGAAGATCGCGGACAAATTTTCGCTGGTCCGCAGCGTCTATCACAGCGCTGCGGCGGTGCACGATACGGGGCACCAGATGATGCAGACCGGCCGGCTTTTTTCCGGCGGCATCAATACCCCGCACGTCGGATGCGCCCTCGAGTTTCTCCAGGGCCGCCGCACGGAGATGCCCGCGCACGTCATCCTGCCGGAGCCGATGGGACCCACGGGGGGCAATCTGCCGCACGGCCAGGACGCCGGCTTTCTCGGGAAAACGTACGATCCGTTTGTGCTCAACGCCGACCCATCGGCGAAGGACTTCAAAGTGCCGGATCTTTTGCCGCCGGGCGAGATCAGCGAGGTGCGGCTGCAGCGGCGCCGCGAGCTGCGCCAGCTCGTGGATGAGTCGGTGAAAAACTTCGAGGCCAGCGAGGCGGCCAAGCTCATGGATGCGAACTTCACGGATGCCTACCGCCTGATGACGAGCACCGTGGCGCGCGAGGCCTTCGACCTGACCAAGGAGCCGGTCGGCGTTCGGGAACGTTATGGGATGAACCGTTTCGGCCAGTGCTGTCTGCTGGCGCGGCGGCTGGTGGAGCGCGGGGTGCGCTTCGTGACGGTGAACACCTTCATCACCGTCTTCAACGAGATCACCTGGGACATTCACGGCTCGAAGCCGTTCACCAGTATCGAGGGCATGCGCGATCTCGTGGCGCCGATGTACGACCAGGGCTACAGCGCGCTCCTCGAAGACCTGCATCAGCGCGGCATGCTCGACAATACGATGGTGACCGCGCTGGCCGAGTTTGGCCGCACGCCGAAGGTCAATCCGGCCGGTGGGCGCGATCATTGGCCGGGCGTCTGGACGGTGAAATTTGCCGGCGGCGGGGTGAAAGGCGGGCGCGTGATCGGCAAAAGCGACGAGATCGGCGCCTACCCGGCCGAGCGTCCCGTGACCCCCGCGAATATCGTCGCCACCATTTATCATTCGCTCGGGATCGATCTCGAGACCGAGCTGCCGGGACCGCAAGGGCGGCCCTTCCCGGTCATTGATCGCGGCTTCGAGCAGATCAAAGAGCTGTTTTGATTTCGATGAGGTTCCCGCTGCTCCTGCTCGTCACCGCGGCCTCGCTCAGCGCCGCGGAGACCACCTCGTTTCGCAATCAAGTCCAGCCGATCCTGGCCCGCTTCGGCTGCTCCGCCGGCGCCTGTCATGGAGCCGCGGCCGGGCAGGGTGGATTCAAGCTTTCGCTGCGGGGCTACGATGACCTGGGCGACTACCTCACGATTACCAAGTCCGCCCACGGCCGGCGCGTCACCCTCGAGGATCCCGCGCGCAGCCTGCTCCTGCTCAAGGCCACGAAGATGGCGCCGCACAAGGGCGGCGAGCGCTTCAAGGCGGACTCTCCGGAATACGCCATCCTCGCGCAGTGGATCGCCGAGGGCTGCCCGGAACCGAGGAAGGAAGATGCGCGGATCGAGCGCATCGAAATTTCTCCCGCGCACGCGGTGCTGAAACCGGATCAGACCCAGTCGCTCAAGGTGACTGCTTTCTTCAGCGATGGCCGCAAGGAGGACGTCACGCGCTGGACGAAATACATCGCCGGCAACACCTCGGTGGCGACCGTCGATGACAATGGACTGGTCAAAGTCGGCGGACATGGAGAAGGGACGATCACCGCCTGGTATCTCAGCCGGCTCGCCATCGCCACCGTGACCTCGCCTTACGAGCAGCCGGTGAAACCCGAGGCCTTCGCGGCGCTGAAGCCCCGCAATTTCATCGATGAGCGCGTCCTCGAGAAACTCCGCGAGCTGAATCTCCCGCCCTCCGCGCGCTGCGCCGATGGCGAGTTCATCCGGCGCGCCTTTCTCGACACCATCGGCATCCTGCCCACCGCTGAGGAGACCCGGGCGTTCCTCGCGGAGACGGCCCCGGACAAGCGCGACCGGCTGATCGAGGCGCTGCTCCAGCGCCCGGAGTTTGTGGATTTCTGGGCCTACAAATGGAGCGATCTCCTGCTCGTGAACAGCAACACCCTCCCCGTGCAATCCATGTGGAGTTACTATCAATGGATTCGCCGGCAGGTGGAGCTGAACACGCCGTGGGACGAAATGGTGCGGGACCTTCTCACCGCCACCGGCAGCACCCACGAAAACGGCGCGGGCAACTTCTTCGTCCTGCACGACGAGCCCACGAAGCTCGCGGAGACGGTCTCGGTCGCCTTCCTCGGGATGTCGATCAATTGCGCGAAGTGCCACAATCATCCGATGGAAAAGTGGACGAACGACCAGTATTACGCGTTCGCCAATCTCTTCTCGCGCGTCCACTTGAAGAACGGCGCGGTGCCGGATGAGCGCGTCATTTTCTCCGACACCAACGGCGACCTCGTGCAACCGCTCGGCGGCAAAGCGCAGCCGCCGACACCGCTCGATGGCCAGCCGGGTTCGCTCACCTCGCCTGAAGATCGCCGCCGGCCGCTCGCGAAATGGCTGACCGCGCCGGAGAACCCGTATTTCTCCCGCGCCATCACCAATCGCGTGTGGAAGAGCTTCTTCGCCGTGGGGCTTGTCGAATCCGTGGACGACCTGCGGATGACCAACCCGGCGAGCAACGAGAAACTGCTCGGCGAAGCGGCCGCGTTTCTGGCCGGGAACCAGTTCGATCTCAAGCGGCTGATGCGCACGATTTTGCAAAGCGAATCCTATCAGCGGAGCAGCGTCGCGTTGCCGGAGAACCAGGACGACGCCCGCTTTTATGCCCGCTATTATCCGCGCCGGCTGATGGCGGAGGTGATGCTCGACGCCGTCTCACAAGTGACTGCGGTGCCCACCGTCTTTCGCATGGATCGCCGCAACGCGAACAAAGGCCTGGGTGACGCCTATCCGACGGGCTACCGCGCTCTCCAGCTTCCCGATTCCAACACCGCGTCCTATTTCCTGGCCAGCTTCGGCCGGCCCAACCGCGTGCAAACCTGCGACTGCGAGCGGACCAACGAGCCGAGCATGGCGCAGGCGCTGCACATCGCCAATGGCGACACCCTGAATCAAAAGCTCGCCGCCAAAGACAACCGCGTGGAGAAGCTGCTCGCCAGCGGGCGTTCCGATTCGGACCTCGTCGAGGAAGCGTATCTGCACGCGCTCAGCCGCGCGCCCAGCGAGAAGGAAAAAGCGGCCGTGCTCGAAGTGCTCGCCGGCGCGAAGATCCCCGCGGAGAAGCGCACAGCGTTGGAAGACGTGTTCTGGAGCCTGCTGAGCTCGCGGGAGTTTTTGTTCAACCATTGATCGGTTAAAGGACGGAGCCGAGCGCGGCGTGCCCCCAAGGAGCGGCGTGCGTCCCGCCGCCGACCCATCAACGCCCCAAGGGCCGTACCACCCCGTGAGCGCCCCCGCAGAACTCACTCCGCGCGGGACGCACGCCGCTCCTTGGGCCACGCCCGCCGGTGAATTGTGGCAGCCAGCCGCCTCTGCTCCGGCGATTCAGAGACACGATGAAAACTCCCCTTCTCGCCGCCGTCCTTGCCACGTCCCTCGCGTCGCTCGTTTTCGCTGCCGATCCTCCTCCTCCGGTCAAAAACAGTTTTGCGCCAGTAGTTCCCAAGGAGGAATTCAAGGCGGTCATGGAGCGGATGAAGGCGGAGAAGGCCGGAGTGGAGAAGCGGCAAAAGGATCTGCTCGTCGAGCGATACGATCTTCGCAACGAAGCTGCGCCGGGCGTGACCATGGCACGCAACAAAGCCGTCCAGCAGGGCGTGCGCGTGAGGCTGCCCGCGGGCACGACCTGGAAGGCGCTGGGCGAAATGTCACCCGAGGCGATTCGCGACAAGGATCTCTTCCCCGCCGGGTTCCTGCCACTGCCGCACCCGAACCATCCGGAAGGCGGAATGCTCTTTCCGAAGTTTCACATCGATGAAATCAAGCGCCAGGAGCAGCGCGACCTCACCCGCTTCGATCTTGATTTCGACCTGCCGGATCATTTCCTGCCGGAATTCCCCGCGCCCATTTTCCTGACCACGCGGCCGGATCTCGGCGATGTTTCCCAGGGGCAACTGGTGACGATCGACAACTTCTTCGAGCTCTTCAATGGCGTGCTCAATCCGAAACAACTCGAAGGCGTCCGGTTGCTCGTCACGCCGTTTCCGCAGCAGCAGTTCAACGTCACTGACGATCGCCGCTCGGAGCGCCCGCATCGCGGCGTGGCTTGCTTTGATTGCCACGCTAATGGCCATACCAATGCCTCCACCCACCTCGTCGGCGACATCCGTCCGCAGGAGTTCAGGCATCGGCTCGATACTCCTAGTCTGCGCGGCGTGAACATCCAGCGGCTCTTTGGGTCGCAGCGGGCGCTCAAGTCGGTGGAGGACTTCACGGAATTCGAGCAGCGCGCCGCCTACTTCGACGGCGATCCCGTGATCGCGACGAAGAAGGGAGTCAACGTCCTCGAACGCGGCAGCCAGGTGCATTTCATGGGCGAATTCCAGGCGCTGCTCGACTTCCCGCCCGCCCCGAAGCTCGGCCTCGATGGCAAACTCGACCCGCGCAAGGCGAGCGAAACCGAGTTGCGCGGACAGACCGTTTTCTTCGGCAAGGCCCAGTGCGCCACCTGCCACCCCGCGCCGTATTACACCGATCTCACCATGCACAACTTGAAGACCGAACGTTTCTTCAAGCCGCGCCTGATCAACGGCCGCATGGCCAGCCAGGATGGCCCGATCAAGACCTTTCCGCTGCGTGGGATCAAAGACTCGCCGCCCTATCTGCACGATGGCCGTTTGCTCACGCTGGAAGACACCGTCGAGTTCTTCAACCTGGTTCTGGAGACGAAGTTGAACGACGGGGAGAAAGCCGATCTCGTGGCCTTCTTGCGCGCGTTGTAGGAGCATTCCTAGTTCGACTTTCGACGTTTGGCGTTCGGCGTTCGGCGTTCGGCGTTTCTCCGAGGACTGCAAACGTGGAACCTCGAACGCCGAACATCGAAGGTGGAGAACCCCGGTAGGTGAACAGAGCGTGAATCATCACTTGTGTGGGGCGCGCAGGAGTACTTGGACAAGCCGATCAACGGGCCTAATCTGGAGTGGCAGCGGGCTTTCCCGCATGAAAACTCCCCCCTCCACCGAACCGCCGCGCTCGCGTTCACGTCCTCCCAAGGTCGCGCTCCTGATCGAAACGTCGAATGCGTATGCGCGCGGCCTGCTGGCCGGGATCGAGGATTACATTCGCAACTACGGGCCTTGGAATGTCTATCTGGCGGAGCACGGGCGCGGTGAGCGGGTGCCGCAATGGCTGCCGGATTGGAACGGCGATGGAATTCTGGCCCGGATCGAAAACCAGAAAATTGCGGAGGCGCTCGCGGCGATCCGCATCCCGGTGGTGGATGTGAGTTCCTACCGGTTGCTGCCGAAGGTCCCGGCGGTGACCACGGATAACGAGGGGATTGCGCGGATGGCCCTGGAGCATTTCACGGAACGCGGCTTCCGGCGCTTTGCCTACTGCGGAGACGCCCGGTTCGCGTGGTCGGTGGCGCGCGGCGCACAGTTCGATGCGATGACGGACGGGGCTGGATTCGCCTGCGCCCACTACCCGCAGAAGGTCCGGCGCGAGAGCAACAGCGATCTCGAGACCGACGCGATCGCCCGCTGGCTGGGGAGCCTCACGCGGCCGATCGCGATCTTTGCCTGCTACGATGCGCGCGGCCAGCAGGTGCTCGATGCCTGCCGCCGCGCGGGGTTCTCGGCGCCGGAGCAGGTCGCGGTGCTCGGGGTAGACAACGACGAGCTCCTTTGCGAGCTGTCGCCGCCGCCGCTCTCCAGCGTGAAGCTCAATACGGGTCGGACCGGCTGGCTGGCGGCGGAACTGCTGGCCAGGCAGATGGCGGGCGAAAAGCTCGATCCCGAGGTCCTTCGCATCCCTCCGCTCGGCGTGGTCACACGGCAGAGCACGGATACGCTCGCGGTGGATGACGCGCAGATCGCCAGCGCGTTGCACTTCATCCGCGAGCACGCCTGCTCCGGGACGAATGTGGAGGAAGTGGCCCGCCGTGCCGGGCTCTCGCGCCGGCTGCTCGAAATGCGTTTCCGGGCGGTGCTCGGCCGCCCGCCTCACGACGAGATCATGCGCGTGCAACTCGATCGGGTGAAAGAGTTGCTGCGGCAGACCGACCTTTCCCTGGCGGAAATCGCGGAGCGCGCCGGCTTCAGCCACGTGGAGTACTTGAGTGCGATCTTCAAAAAGAAAGTCGGCGTCCCTCCCAGTCAGTATCGGCGGCAACAGGTTCCCTCCGGTCGAGGTCGCAGGAAACCCTGAAAAGGCGGGGCGGCGCGGCCCGGGATGGCCACGCTCTTTCGGAAAACCTTAAGTGAAATGCGGGTTGCCTCATTCACAAACCGCGCGAAACCCCGATAGTCCCCGGTCTATGTGCGATCGATATTCCACAGCGACGCGGTCAAGCGGGATGCCCCACGACGAGAAGAAAATCTTGATCGTGGATGATGAAGTGACAGTGACAGAGACGCTCAAGGTCCTGCTCAAGAATACGGACCGCTATCACGTCCACGCTGAACACGACTCCACGAAGGCGGTGCAGACCGCCCGTGATTATCGCCCCGATCTGATTCTGCTGGATCTCGGCATGCCGAACTTGCCCGGCACCGAGGTCGTCAAGCAACTGCGGCAGGACGAGTCGCTCCGCTGGCTGCCTGTGGTGTATTTGACCGAGTCGCCGGGTCGGACGGAAGCTGCCGACCGCGGACCCATTGAAGGGATTCCCGTCCTCACCAAACCCTTTCTCGTCGAAGAAATCATGATGTGCCTGGCGGGGCATTTGAGCGGAGATGCACACGGCAGAATGGTCGCGGACTCCCGATCGGTGAGGCAGAATACGCAGGCGGAAAACGAGCGGATCGCCGCGGCGCTTCTCGTCGTCAACCGGGAGGTCGAGGAGACGGAGCAATTTCTGACCATGATGCGGAGAGCTCTGGCCGGTGAGCAGAACCCAAAGGGCGGCTTCGGCAGCGCCTAGGAGGCGCCAGGGTGGTTGCCAGCCACCTTGACCCTCGCTCACGGGCATTCGCGGCGGACGAGCCGTCCGCGGTATGAATTCTTGCGAACATTTCCGGCGCAGCCCTCGTCCTACTTTGCCTATGAACCAACCTTTTCGCCGATTGCCGCTGGCGGTGGCCGCCGCCGCCCTGCTCGCGATCTTCCCATGTTTGTCCGCCCGGGCCGCCAGCAGCACGATTCAGATCGGCCCCGCCAATATCAAGATCACCACGCCGGACGGCAGCGTCCACGTGACCGGGAACGCCGGCGCTTCCACGTCCGAGCCGGGGGAATCCTACCTCGGTGTGGCCACCAGCGCCGTGGGCCGGGAGGTGCGCGAGCGGCTGGGGCTGCCGAAAGGCTTTTATCTCCGCGTCGATGCCGTGGAGCCGGGCAGCCCGGCGGAACGGGCCGGCGTTCGGTCGGGAGATGTGCTCACGAAGTTCGGCGATCAGATGCTCGTGAATCCCGAACAACTGCGCGTGCTGGTGCGTTCTCAGAAGCCCGGAGGCACGGTGCCGCTCACCCTCCTGCGCGAGGGCGAGCCGGTTTCGGTTTCCGTGCAGTTCGAAGAAAAAGCGGTGGCGTCGGCGTCGCCGATTCCGGGTTTGCAGTTCGATCAGCCGGGCGCCGGCGCGGGAGCCTGGCTCAGCATCGGACCGGAGGGCGTTCACATCTCGACGGAGAAGATGCCGGACGAGCTCAAAAAGCTCGCCGAGAGCATCAAGGGCTTGTCGGAAATCGATGGCGACAAGCTGGGCGATCAGCTCAAACAGCAGCTTCAAGAGGCGCTCGGCGGCATCGCGGATGTCGATGTGAACCTCGCAAAATCGAACCGGGCCAGGAGCAAGAGCAAGCGCAGCGGCAACAGCGAGATCGTGGTCAATGACGACGACCTGGAGTTCAAGCTGACGCGCGACAAGGACGGCCAGCACCTGCGCGCGAAGAGCCGCAATGGGCGCGTGCTCTACGACGGCCCGCTCGACACCGCTGCGGACTGGGACAAGCTCCCGCCGGAGCTGCGGAGAAAAGTCGAAGAAGTCCAGGGCGCGGCGGAGGGACGCTGACCAGCCAGGGATCATACTGGCAGGCGCCCGCATCCTCACCGGATCCTGCGCGGGCAAAAAAGCCTTGGCGCGTTTGGCGAGGCGCATGTTTGATTGCCGCTCTTTATGTCGAGCCGCTTCGGATCCGCTTTTCACATTTCCACCTGGGGTGAATCGCATGGCGGCGGCGTGGGCGTGGTGATCGACGGCTGCCCGCCCCTGGTCGAACTGAACGAAGCCGATATCCAGAAGGATCTCGACCGCCGGCGCCCGGGGCAAAGCGAGATCGTGACCCCGCGCGACGAAGCGGATGTCTGCCGCATCCTGTCCGGCGTTTTCATGGGCAAGACGCTGGGCACGCCGATTTGCGTCACGGTGATGAACAAGGACGCCCGCCCGGAAGCGTACCGCGAGATGGAGCAGGCGTTTCGTCCGTCGCACGCGGACTACACCTATCAGGCCAAGTATGGCATCCGGAACTGGCAGGGTGGGGGACGCGCTTCGGCCCGGGAGACCATCGGGCGGGTCGCCGCGGCGGCCGTGGCGAAGAAGGCGATGGCGCAGTTCTGCCCGGCGCTGGAGATCGTGGCTTACGTGAAGTCGATCCATGAATTGGTGGCGGAAGTGGATCCGGAGACGGTGAAATTCGAGGAAGTCGAGGCGAACATCGTGCGCTGCCCGGACGCGGCGATGGCGGTGCGCATGATCGAGTTCATCAAAGCGGTGCGCAGCGAAGGCGACTCGGTGGGCGGAGTGATCGAGTGCGTGATTCGCGGGGTGCCTCCGGGACTCGGCGAACCGGTCTTTGACAAGCTCGAAGCCGAGCTGGCCCGCGCGATGATGAGTCTGCCCGCGACCAAGGGTTTCGAAATCGGGTCGGGCTTTGCCGGCACGCGGCAAAAAGGCTCGGAGCACAACGATGCCTTCGTCATGGAAGAGGGCCGGGTGCGCACGACGACGAACCGCTCGGGCGGCATCCAGGGCGGCATCAGCAACGGCGAGCCGATCTTCTTCCGCGTCGCCTTCAAGCCGACTGCCACCATCTTCCGCCCGCAGCAGACCGTGACCGCGAGCGGCGAGGCGACCGAGCTCCAGGCGCGCGGCCGTCACGATCCCTGCGTGCTGCCGCGCGCCGTGCCGATGGTCGAGGCCATGGCCGCGCTGGTCTTGTGCGATCACGCCTTGCGCCATCGCGGCCAGATGGGAACTCTGTGAGTCGGCGGGATGGCATGGACGGTGGCGTGCGGCAGTCCATTGGATATTGGGCGTTGGATGTTGGATGTTGGATGTTGTGTGCCTCAGGAAGCCGATCGCGAGGCAACCTCGAACTTCCGATCGCGGCGGCCCGCACGCCGCCGCGAATGCAACCCCATGCCGGACGATCCTAACGCCTTGCAGCTTGCCTTTCTCGGCGGCGCGGTGCTCGTCGTCCTGTTCAAGATCTGGCACGGCTGGCGGCTCGGCGTGGTGCGGCAGTTGATCAGTCTCGGCGCCATGGTCGCCGCGGCGTTATGCGGATTTTTGGGCGGCCCGATGGTTGGGCCGCTGTTGCGCGGCGTGCTGCCTTATCCCGATCGCCTGCTGGCGGTGTTTGGAGGAATGCTCTGCGGCCTCGTGGTCTGGCTCGTCATCAGTATCGTCAGCGCCATCGTTTTCAAACGGACCGCGCAGCAAAGCGTGACCCTCATTCGCCTCGGCTACGGCTTCGCCGGGGCCGCCGTCGGAGCGGTGTCCGGCCTCCTGCTGGTCTGGGTCACGGTGCTGGCGATCCGCCTGTTCGGTTCGATCGCGGAGACGCAGCTCACCATCGAGAAAAATCCGCAATTCCGGGCGCCCCGTCCTTCCGCGCCCGGCTCCCCGGGCGGCGCGCACCCGGTCCTCGCCGGGATCGCCCGCCTCAAGCGCGCGCTCGAGCCGGGCCTCGTCGGCGCGATCAGCGCCCGGCTCGATCCGATTCCCGCCTCGGTTTACACCCGGCTGACGCGATTCGGGCAGGTGGTCTCCGATCCGAAGACGATCGACCGCTTCATCACTTATCCTCCCGTCCGCTCGCTCCTGAAATATCCCAAGGTCGCCATCCTTTTCAGCGACCTGGAAGTCAGCCGCGCCATGGCGGAGCACCGCTACCTGGCGCTGCTCGCCCATCCCCGCGTGGTCGCGGCGGCCAACGACCCGGAGCTGGCCGCTGCGCTGCGCCGCCTTGATCTCGAAAATGCGCTTGATTACGCCTTGGGCAAACCGGAGAACCGGACCCCGCGCGCCACGCCGTAGGAACTGCTCTTCATGCGTTACATCCCGACCATTGGCCTCGAAGTCCACGTGCAGCTCAAGACGCGCAGCAAGATGTTCTGCGGCTGTGCCGTGGAATACGGCGCCGAGCCGAACACCAACACCTGCCCGGTGTGCCTCGGCTTCCCCGGCGCGCTGCCGGTGATGAACGAGGAGGCGCTGAAAATGACCGCGCTCACCGGCCTGATGCTCGGGTGCGGCGTGCCGGAGATCTGCAAGTTCGATCGGAAGAACTATTTCTATCCGGACATGCCGAAGAACTACCAGATCACCCAGTACGACCAGCCGCTTTGTGCCGGCGGCGCCGTGCCGCTGCACGATCTGGCCTATCCCAAGGACGCGCAGAAGAGCATCGCGCAGCCCGGCAAGATGGTCGGGCTCACCCGCATCCATCTCGAGGAGGACGTGGCCAAGTCGTTCCATTTCGAGACCTCGAGCGGCATCGATTTCAACCGCGCCGGCACCCCGCTGATGGAGATCGTGAGCGAGCCGGAAATCGACACCCCGGAGGAGGCGTTCGCCTATCTAGCGTCGCTCCAGCAGATCCTCATCTATGGACGGGTCAGCGACGCCGACATGGAAAAGGGGCAGATGCGGTGCGACTGCAATGTCTCGGTGCGGCCGGAGGGTCAGAGCGAGCTGGGGACGAAGATCGAGATCAAGAACATGAACTCGATCAGCGCCGTGCGCCGCGCGCTGGCCTACGAGATCGAGCGGCAGCGGGACGCCCTGCAACGCGGCGAGCGGCTTGTGCAATCGACCCGGCGCTGGGACGACGACGCCGGCCAGACCTTCGAGATGCGCACCAAGGAAAGCGCCCATGATTACCGCTACTTTCCCGATCCCGACCTGCTGCCGGTGCGCACCGCCGACTTCCTGCCCGAGGTTCGCGCGCGCCGGCCCGAGCTGCCCGCGGAGAAGCGCGAACGGTTCGTCGCGCAATATGGCGTGACCGAGTATGACGCCAATGTGCTGGCCAGTGAGCGACCCCTTGCGGATTACTTCGAAGCCGCCGCGCAAGGCGCGCGCAAGCCGAAGTCGATCGCGAACTGGATCATCAATGATCTGCTCAGCGCGCTCAGCGCTGCCGAAAAGTCGGTCGCCGAGTGCCCGATCTCCGCGGCGCAGCTCGACGAGTTGGTGAACCTCATCGACGACGGGGCGATCAGCGGCAAGCAGGGCAAGGAAGTGTTTGCCGGGATGTTTGCCACCGGCCAATCCGCGAGTCAGGTCGTCGAGGAAAAAGGCCTGAAGCAAGAGAGCGACGCCGGCGCGCTGGAAGCGCTCTGCGATCAGGCCATTGCGGCGAGTCCAAAAGCCGTCGCCGAATACAAGGCGGGCAAGCTTCAGGCGATCAACGCGATCAAAGGCCAGGTCATGAAGCTGTCGCAGGGGAAGGCCAATCCTGCCATGGTCGGTGAAATCCTCGCGCAAAAACTCGCCGAATAATCCCCATGAAAACGTCCTCCGCCGTTCTGCTCGTCCTTTTTGCTGCGATGACTGCGGGAGCGGCGGAGCCCAAGGGAAAAGCCCCCTCCGCGGATCGCTCGAAGGACCGCCCGAAAATTGAGCCGCCGCCAGCCGCTCCCGGCGGAGAGGTGCGGACGGCGCTCATTACCAGCGATCTCGGAGGCCGGGAAATCGAGCTGCTCAAAAACCTGAACGACGCGGGCCTGCGGCAACTCGCGCTCGCGTCCCTCGCCCAGACCAAGGCGGAGTCCGAGATGATCAAATCGGTCGGCACGACCCTCGCGAAGACGCAGGTGGACGAAAACAAGCAGCTCGCGCGACTGGCCACGGCGAAGGGCCTCCATCTTTCCAGCAATCCACCGCAGAAGCTCGTGGATGAACTCGTGCCGCTCTCCGGACCTCGATTCGAGAAGACCTGGATCGACCATTTGATCGCGGTCAGCGAGGCGGTGGTCGGCGCTTACGAAGCCGGGACGCATTCCAGCGATGCGGACGTCAAGTCGTTCGCCGAGCAGATGCTTCCCATCGCGCACGCGAAGCTCCAGGTGGCCAATCGCCTGGCGGGAAATCCCGCGCCGCGAGCGGCCGAGGTGTCGGCTCCGCCCACCGCGGCGACGACTCCGAAGCCTGCCGCGACTCCGGCAGCGGCGAAACCGCCGTGGGGGGCCCCGGCGCCAGCGGCGCCGGGCACGCCCGCCCCGAAATCGGCCGCGACTCCGAAATCCGGCACGCCCGAACCCGTCAAGCCGCCATCGAGTCCCCCGTCCACACCGGGCACCACGCCGGCGCCGAAACCCAGCCCGTTGTAGCCCACGTCGCGGGCTGTGGGGCAGAGCGGATCGTCAGCGATCTCGTGATCGGTGGGCGCGCCAGGGCTTCGCGGGCGACGGCCGCCACCTCGACGGGCGGCTGTGCTACGGGATGGGGAGATCGATCAGGGCCACGGTCTTATCGACAAACGTGGCGAGCACGGTGACGTGGGTGTCGCCGTATCCATTGGCGGCACCGATCGAGCCGCTGGCGGCTCGGAGAGCGACGAAACTCTGCACCGACCGAACGTTGCCGTTCACCAGGATGCCCTCGCCGGTGTGGAGGAGACGCTGGAGGACGCCGGTTCCGTCCAGCGCCCACAGGCCGGCATTGGTCTTCGCGGTGATACCGGCGTTCTTGTCCAGCGCGAGTGTGGCGAGGAAGACGGGACCACTCGTCGCGCCGTCCGGCAGAACGAGAGCCTGGAAGGCGGCCCATTTTCCACCGCCGGCAGCCGGCTGTCCGGCCATGGCGAGCGGAGTCGCGGTGAGGCCATCGGCGGCATACCAGATGCCGCTGGCGAGGGCGGGACTCGTATTCGCGAGCGTGGCCAGGAAGGCCGTCTTTTTGCCTGCGCCGGAGACCGGGTCCGACAAAGTCTTGAAGGTCGCGCCGGTCACGCCCGCGAGGGCGAGGGTGCTGAGGCCGCCGTTGTCGGCGCGGAAGATGCCGGCTGCTTTGGGCAGCATGACGCTGCCGGTCCCGGGCAGGAGATGCGCGAGGAAAGCGGGACCGTTGCTACCGAAGCCGGGCAGGCCGATCGTGGTCAGCTTTGCGCCGGCGGGAGCGCTCGTGAGCGTGTCGCCGGTGCCCGCCCAGAGAATCCAGTCGCCGGTGGTGCTGGCGGAGTCGGGAATGCTGTAGAGCAGGTGGTTGCCCTCGGTATCGGTGATCCGCGTGCCCACCGTGTGATCGTCCAGGCGCCAGCGACCTTCGGCGAGAAAACCCTTCACGCCCACGAGCGTGGCGAGGCTCGCGACGGTGGTGTTGCCGAGGGGTTGCCCTTTGCGCGCGAGGAGGCGCACGGTGCCGTCGCTGAGCGCCGCGCACAGGCCGGAGTCGTTCGTCGGGTCCACCCCGGAGCCTTGCAGCTTCGCGAGAAAGAAGACCGTCGCGCCATTGCCGTCGATGGTGCCGAAGCTTTTCACCGCCAGGCTCGAGGCGTTCGTGAGAGGCCTGTTCTCCCGGGCCGCGAGGCGCAACTGGCCGGTGCTCAACCCGGCGATGATCACGGTATCATCGGCCGCGGTGACGCTGCCCGGCGTGAGCGCGAGTTGCACGAGCGCGGCATCGCCGTTGAAGGCGAGGAGTTTCGCGACCGTCACGCCAGGGAGCACGGACGACGCTCCGCCGTTCTGAAGCATCACGCTTCCATTCGTGGCAAAGATTGCCGGCGTCGCCTTCTTTCCCGTGAGCACGGAGCCGGTAAATGGGCCGGACGCCGGCGATTTGAGCGCGCTGTAGTTGGAGCCCGCCGCGGCGTTGGTGACGTGCAGGCCGCTCACGGCGAGAACTTTGGCGAGCGCTGCCGGAGTGGCCGTCAACGTGATGATCGCGGTGGTCTGCCCGCCGAGCGAACCGTTCAGCGGATTGCTGAGCACGACACTGAAGCTGCTGTTCAGCGTCGCTGCGGCATTCGCGAGGAGAGGGATCGTGATCGTCTTGTCCGCGGTGTCGCCGTCCGCCCAGCTGAGTTGACCGTTCACCGGCGCGGTGAAGTCGGCGCCCGCGGTCGCGGTCCCATCGACGGTTGAAAAGTTGACGCGCACTGGTCCGACGCTGCCGCCGGTGCGACTGACGTTCAGGCTCAACGAGGTGGCGCCACCGGCCGGCTTTGCCGTCGCCGTGGTCAATTGCAGGGCGCCCGCCGGATGCTGGCCCTTCCAGAATTGCAGCAACGCAGCGAGCGCCGCCGGCGGGTTGACCGGCTTCGTCGCGCCCGCCTGGTCGGCGGTGTTGATGCCGTGGCAATTGGCGCAGGTCCGGATTTCACCGCGCTGAAAGGTCACCCAAAAGCGCTCCTTCACCTGGCTCGTCTTCGCCGCGTCGTCATCGAGCAAGTGCCAGGTCATCGCTTTGCCGGCGGGGATGATCGCCGCGAAGGAGCCGTCGTCGCCGAGTCGAAGCGCGCCCGCCGGAGCGCCGGCGGCCGCCACATTCTCCGAGATCGTATCGTGCAGGGGCGTGGCCACCACGCGCCGTCCGGCCGCGGGTGTGCTGCCGCCGAGCAGGTATCCGCGGCGGAGGTCGGCCTGGAGAAACTGGATCCACCCGACGGTGTAAAGACCGGCCGTGCCGGGCACGGTCGTCTGGGTGTTCGACCAGGTGATCTTCAGGTTGAACGGCTGCTGCCGGTCGTGCCGGTCGCGCCTGGTGACGTCGCGGCTGACGCTGAGCGCGGCGTTGATCGAGCGCAGGTATTTTTGAAACGTCGGCACGTCCACGCCATTGGCCGCGAAGACGCCGGCCTCGATGGGGTCGATCGCCGAAGTCGCCGCGAGCGGCACGGTGCGCGGCGCGACCTCCGCAGGATCGAGTTCCCAGGCCGGGCCGTGGTAGCTGACCAGCGTCGGGCCGACGTAGTAGCTCGTGTTGATCGTCAGCCCGGTCGTCAGCGTGACATCGGGAACGAAGACTGCGCCGGAAGCTTTCAGCGACATCAGCCGGAAGGCGTAAAGCGACGCGGGCTGGGCCTGCGTGCCGACGTTGTAATCCGTCTGCGTCACACTGCCGACGTGCGACGCGATAAGATTGCCGTCCGCGAGCGCCACTGGCGTGCGGTAGAGGGTCTCGGCATTGGCGGGAGACAACGCCGGCTGGCCGGTCGGCGGCAAATTGATACTCTGCCGGACGGCCGGGATGAAGCCCGGCTTGGGCGCATTGTTCGCCCCGCCGGTAATGTAGCTCACCGTCATGAGGTCGGGATTCAGGCCCGCCCCGCCGTTGTTCATGCACACGATCTGCCCGGCGCCGTGCGTGCCGAGGTCCGCCGCATCGCTGCCGTAGAATGCGCCGGGATTGAGCGGGTCTTCGCGGGTCCACATGAAATTGCCGAAAAACTTGCGCACGCCCATGCCGCCGTAGCCCGGATCGATACCCGGATTCAGGTCGGCCAGCGCCGCGTCGTTCTTGAAGTTTTTCAAGAAAGGCCCGGCGAGTTCGTGCCGTCCGGCGTGGTTGACGATCTCGAGTCCCGAGCCGTCGAGATTGACCATCCACGGCAGGAAAATGTTGAGCGTGTTGCCGTTTATCTTGTTCCCGAAGTCGTCGATCAGCGACTTCTTGTCGAAGTTGCGCGGCTCCGGGAAAATCTCCCAGGTGTTCGGCGGCATCGCGGTCACCTGGGTGAACGCCGCGCCGGCCGATTCGTCCGCGAAATTCCCCGAGCCGTTGGCGGTCTGCGTGAAGGACTCGTTGTAAGGCGGCGCCGAGACCCCGTTGCGCGAGTCCGTCACCGCCTCCGAGTCACGTGAGAGATGATCCCAGTTGGTGAAAATGAGCCGTCCCGCGCTATCGACCATCGGCGAAAACGCGCCGCTCGGCGAGTGCTGCAGGATCTGGATCGAGCTCGCATCGGCCGGGTCAAGGCTCCACAGGCCGCTCACCGTCGGGAGCCCGAGATACTCCTCGCGCTGGGTGAGGTGCGCCTGTCCGTTGTAGGGGCGGTCCGACGCGAAAACAATTTTTCCGCCGAGGCCGTAGCACGGGAAGACGTTGTTGAAGGCCGGCTGATTCGCCACCTTCGTGAGCACCGGCCTGGTGCTGGCATTGAGCTGCGACTGCGTCGGCAGCGTGATCTCGTAAAGCTGCCAGAGGAAGGTCGTGGTGTCCGCCGGTCCGCTCGGCGCGCCGATGACCATGCTGAAGAGCGCCTTGTCCGCGGTCCAATTCACGCTCGGGTTGCGCACCGCCACGGTATTGGACGCCGGCTTGCCGCCGGGAATCGCGCTCCAATCTGCCACCGCCAGCAAGTCCACCACCTGGCCATTGCTGAAACGCACCTCGAGCGAGCCGCCCCGTCCCGCATGCGCGGTGTCGCCGAGATGATTGCTGAAGGGCGAGACACACGACTGGTAGCTCGCCACGACGTCACGCGAATTGACCTCCTCCGGCATCGGTACCTGCGTGACGAAAAGGATCGGGTTTGCCGGATTTCCCGCAAGGAGCGAAAGGGCGGTGAGGGACCACAGGAGACCGACGGAGAGAACGCGCATAGGAATGGGAGCGAGCCTCCTTGGAGCAGCGATCGTGCTCGAAATGGCGCGTTGCGAAGGACCGTCGCGGTCCTGGCGAATTTTCAGGCCGGTGGCTGACCAGGCCTCACCTGCATCGTCCCGCCGTAACCAGCCGAATCTTCAGCAGCAGCGATTGATTCCCGTGTAACGCCGTTCCACGGTGTTTAGGAACACGTTCTGCCGTCCGCGCGGAGTCTGCGCCTTGGCGCAATCGCAGGCCTGGGCAATGGCCTGCTCCCGGTCGATGGCCGCCTGCCCGGAGAGCTCCTTGATCAGCGTGAATCCGAGCACCGCGAGGCCCATGATCGGCAATGGCTTCGCTTCGACGAGCGCTTCGGGCGGAAGCCAGACGGGATCGGTTTCGCTCAGCTTCGGCGCGCGGCTGCCGCTGATCAGCCGCACCCATTCGGTGACGCTGAGCACGACGATCCCCGAGACCAGCATCAGGAAAATGCCGGTGACCCACGCATCAACGGTGCTGTTGAAGCGCAAGGTGCGCTGTGCCTTGACGGCCTTCGCCGCGGCGGTAACGGCTGCTTCGTCTCCGCCGGCCTGTGCGGCAGCGAGCGCCTGCTCCAACGCGGGAAGCTTGCCATTGGCTGCTTTCGACGCCGCGATGAAGCCGATCTTCGGGTTGGGATCGGTCACCTTGATCAGCCCCGCGGTCATGGTCACGGTGAGCAGCCAGGCCAGCGGCACGAGCGTGACCACGGTGAGCAGCGGGGCGCGTCCGCGCTTGAGCTGCATCTTGAGCAGGATGGTGGTGGCGAGGCAGAGGGCGATGCCGGCGAGGAGCTGATTGGCGATGCCGAAGATCGGCCAGAGCGCCTTGACGCCACCGTCCGGATCGCGCACGCCCATGATGAGGAAGAAGCCCCAGCCGACGCAGACCAGCGCGCTGGCGAAAACTCCGGCCCAGGTGCTGCGGGTGTCGGCGAGCCGGGGCGCCAGCCGCTTGACCGAATCCTGCAGGAGATAGCGGCCCACGCGCGTGCCGGCATCGAGGGTGGTGAGGATGAAGAGCGCCTCAAACATCAGCGCGAAGTGATACCAGATGGCCAGCCAATGGTCGCCGAGTCGCGGCAGCGCCTGATGGAAAATTTTCGCCATGCCCGCAGCGAGCGTGGCCGCGCCGCCGGTGCGGCCAAAGAGCGTGACTTCGCCCATCTGCTGCGCGAGCGCTTTCATCCCCTCCGGAGAGACGGACGCGGCGACCATGGCGTATTTTCCCGCCTCACCGGGCACGGGGGCGAGCTGGGTGAGCCCGCTCGCGGCCACCGCCTGCTGCGTGACCACGGGGTCGCCGCCGGGGAGATTCATCGCGAGATAAACGCCGGGATCGAGGGTGCAGGCGGCGATCATGGCCATGATCGCGACCAGCGATTCGAGGCACATCGCGCCGTAACCGACCGGGCGGGCGTGGCTCTCCCGGGTGATGATCTTCGGCGTGATGCCGCTGGAGATGAGCGCGTGAAAGCCGCTGATCGCCCCGCAGGCGATGGTGATGAAACAGAAGGGGAATAGCTTGCCGGGCACGATCGGGCCGCTCCCGTCCACGAACTTGCTGATCGCGGGCATTTGCAGCGTGGGCAGGACGTAGAGCGTGCCCAGGGCGAGTGCGCCGATGGTGCCGAGCTTCATGAAAGTGCTGAGATAGTCGCGCGGCGCGAGGAGCAGCCAGACGGGGAGCACGCTGGCAAAGAAGCCATAAACCAGCACCGTCCAGGCGAGCGGCTCGGCGCCGACCTTGAAGATCTCCTTCCAGTAATCGCTCTCGTGGACGAAGCGTCCGCCCCAGACCGCGAAAAAGAGCAGGACCACCCCGATGATCGAGACCTCGAGCACTTTGCCGACGCGGAGGTAGCGCAGATAGCCGCCCATGAGCATGGCGATGGGGATGGTCGCTCCGACGGTAAACACGCCCCAGGGCGAGTCCGCCAGCGCCTTGACGACGATCAAGGCGAGCACCGCGAGGAGGATGATCATGATCGCGAGGATGGCGATCACGCCGATGAATCCGGCCGCGGTGTTGAGCTCGTCTTTGACCATTTGCCCGAGCGATCGGCCGTCGCGGCGCATCGAGGAAAAGAGAATGATGAAATCCTGGACGGCGCCGCCGAGGACCACCCCGATGAGAATCCAGAGCGTGCCCGGCAAATAGCCGAATTGGGCGGCGAGCACCGGACCCACGAGCGGCCCCGGCCCGCTGATCGCGGCAAAGTGATGGCCGAAGACGATCCAACGATTGGTCTTCACAAAATCGCGCCCATCTTCGTGGACCTCGCACGGCGTGGCGCGGCGGTCGTCAAGTGCGAGCACGCGCGCGGCGATCCATTTGGAATAAAACCGGTAGCCGATGGCGTAGGTGCAGACGGCCGCGACGAGAATGAAACCGGAGTTGAGCGGTTCGCCGCGCCGCGTGGCGAGGATGGCATAGGCCGCCGCGCCCGCGACCGCGATGCCCAGCCAGAAGAGGAGGGAAACGATTTTCTTCACGAGCGAGCAGGTGTGCCGGGGGCAAGGGCCGATGGCAATGGCAAATGGCAGCGCCGCAGCAGCGGCTGGCCAATGGCAGATGGAAAATGGCAAAGCTGTCCGTCCCACGTCCAGTGCTCCCAGGCCATCTGCCGTTTGCCTTCTGCCATTTGCCATCTGCCGGTCTATTGGCTTGCAGTCATCAGCAGTCCACAGCAGAACGCCCTCGCATGCATGCAACCCCCAAGCGTTGTCCGCGCGGCGGATTTCCCTTCCTCGCGACGCTCCTTTTCGCACTCGCGATATCGTTGACCCGCCTCGCCGCGGAGGATGAAACGGTGATCGAGATCAAAGCCATCGCCGGCTTGCGCTACGACACGCCGCGCTTCCAGGTCGCGCCGGGCGCGAAGGTGCGGCTGGTGCTCGAGAACACCGATGACATGGCGCACAACCTGGTCATCACTGCGCCCGGTGCGCGCATGGAGGTTGCCACCGCCGCGATGACGCTGCCGATGACGCCGACCCAGGATTTCATTCCTGAGATGAAGGAGGTGCTCTGGGCCATCCCGGTCCTGCCCCCGGGCAAGTCGGGCACGATCAGCTTCACCGCTCCCGCGAAACAAGGGGTGTATCCCTACGTCTGCTCTTTTCCCGGCCACGGCGTGATCATGTACGGCGCCATGTACGTGACGAAGAAGGACATGCCGCCGCTGGCCAAGGACCCGAACGTGCCGGAGAGCGCCAAGGAGTTCGCCGACAAGAGCTCGCCGCACGCTTACGTGCCCAAGCCGCCCTATCTCTACCGCATGTTTTTGCGCGACAGCGGGCCGGCCTCCATCGCGGTGGCGCTGCCCGGCGAGCAGAACTATTGCTGGGATGCGGGCGCCTGCCGGCTGCGCTACGCGTGGCGCGGTGGATTTCTCGATCCGTTGCCGCATTGGCGCGGCAATGGCGATGCTTTCGCCAACGTGAAAGGCCGCATCTACTGGCGGGCCGGCGCGGCGTTTCCGCTCCGCATCGGGGCACGCGAGAAAGTGCCGGTGGTCCAGTTCCGCGGCTATCGCCTCCTCGAGCGCTATCCGGAATTTCGCTACGAAATCGATGGCGTGGAAGTGCGGGAGCTGATCAAACCGCAGCAGCAGGGCGGGTTGCAGGACACCTTCACTCTGGGTCCGGTGAAGGCCCCGGTCTTCTACGTCACCGACCCGGATCGCGGCGCCACCTTCGCCTCGAGGGTGGGGAAGTTTGAGCAGGGCGTCCTCCAGCTCACACCCGAAGCAGCGCGGAGCTTCACGATTACGATCACGGAGGTGCCCGGACAGGAGCCGCTGGGTTATTGGTCCATGAACGATATCCTCACGGAGAAAAAGCCGCTGCCCGTGCCAGGCGTGAACGGGCGCGCGATTGTTTTCGACGGAAAGAAGGCGCAATTCGCGACCGGGCTAAAGACCGATGCCCTCAAGACCGGCGCCACGTTCGCCCTCTGGGCCAAACTGGCGAAAGCGGCGACCCCGGAGCAAGTCGTCGTTGGCGCGCGTGCCGGGCAGGATGAATTCGCCCTCGGGGCCAATTTGAGCGGCAGCACCGGTTTCGGAGTCGCCACTTCGCTGGCGGGCACGGACGAGAAGATCGTCACCAGCCAGGCCGCCGATACGGAATGGCATCATCTGGCCGCGACCTTCGGCGTCGAGGGTTGCACCTTCTACCTGGATGGACAGAAATCCGGCACGGGCCGCCTCCAGCTTCCACCGGGCGCCGAAGTTTTCCTGGGGTCCGCGGGCAGTGCCAAATTCGCCGCCGCGACGCTCGATGAGGCCCGCATCTACGATCGCGCGTTGAGCGACGCTGAAGTGCTCGCGCTTTACCAATCCGACCGCCAGCCCAGCATCACTCCGGAGACCGACAAATGAAACCGCTCAGCATCTTTCTCGCTCTCACCATGGCCGGCGCGCCGGCCTTCAGCCAGGAGCAGGCGGAAGGCAAAGCCGAAGAAAAGCCCGCGAAGAAGGAACTCATCAGCGACTACTACCAGATCGAGGACATCGAGACGCCGAAGGGCCTGTCCGCGGAATGCGGCGGCCTCGCCTTCCTGCCGGACGGCCGGCTGGTGGCGTGTTTTCACCGCGGCGAAGTCTATCTCTATGACCCGGCGAAAAAGACGTGGCAGCTCTTCGCCGAGGGCCTGCACGATCCGCTCGGCGTGGTCGCGTTGAGCAACCAGCAGATCGTGGTGATGCAGCGCCCTGAGCTGACCCGCATCACCGATTCCGATGGCGACGGTGTGGCGGATCAATTCGAGACGATCACCGACGGGTTCGGCATGACCGGCAATTATCACGAGTTCGCCTTCGGCCCGCTGCGCGCGAAAGACGGCACCATGTTCGTGGCGCTCAATGTGGCCTCCAACGGCGCCGGCCTTCGCCACGAAGTGCGCGGCCAATTGAATCCCCTCAGCGGTCCCGAGTCGCGCATGTTTTCCGCGGTGCCCTGGCGCGGCTGGATTTTGCGCATTGCCCCGGACGGCAAGGTCACTCCCTGGGCGCTCGGTTTCCGCTCACCGAACGGTTTGGGCTTCGACGCCGCGGAAAACCTCTTCGTGCCCGATAACCAGGGCGACTGGATGGGGTCCAGCCCGCTTTCGCATGTGGAGCAGGGGAAGTTTTACGGTCACGCCGCCAGCCTCGTCTGGCGGGAAGGCATCACCGTGGCGCCGCTGAAGATGCCGGTCGAGGAGCTCTACGCGCTGCGCACGCCCCCCGCGATCGTGTTTCCGCAGAATCTCATGGCCAATTCGCCGACCCAGCCGTTGCTGATTACGAGCGGCGGGAAATTCGGGCCGTTCGAGGGGCAGATGATCATCGGAGAAATGAATCGGGCCCGGCTGATTCGGCTGCTCTTTGACAAGGTGGACGGCCAGTTCCAGGGCGCCTGCATCCCGCTGATCGATAATGGCGGCCTGCGAAAAGGGAACAACCGGATGGCCTTCGGCCCGGACGGCAGCCTCTGGGTCGGTCAGACGGACCACGGCTGGGCCGGCGACAAAGGGATCCAGCGCATCACCTGGACGGGAAAGGTGCCCGCCGAGCTCCTGGCGATGAAGCTGACGAAGCAAGGCTTCGACCTCACCTTCACCCGTCCGCTCGACCCCGCCGTGGCAGCCCTGCCTGCCTCCTACAAACTGAAGCACTACTATTACCAATACCACGCCACCTACGGGTCGAACCAATTCGATCTCAAGGACGTGCCCGTGACGGCGGTGACGCTTTCCGCGGACGGCAGGTCCGCCTCGCTCGAGCTGGATCACCTGACCGCGTGGCGGGTTTACGAACTGCACCTTGATGCGCTCAAGGGCCAGGACGGGAGTGCCATCGCGAACCCGCTGGTCTGCTATACCTTGAATCACCTCCTCGAAAACACCCCGCCGCCCCCGCCACCCGGCGTGACCAAGTCATCCGGCAAATCCGAATAGCGATTGCCATCTCGCGGCTTGCTCGTTTCCGAGTGGTGGTGTTCAAAGCATCCCAGTCACCTCATTCTCCTCCTATGAAATCCCATCGTTTCTCGTTGATTCCCCAGCTCTCCGCCGCGCTCCTCGCCGCGGCCATCGCCACTCCTTCGCTCCACGCCCAGGCGCCCGCGACGCCAGTCCCTGCCGGCGGGACGGGCGCCAGCACGACTGGCACCACCGCTGCGGCGAAGCCAAAACCTTTGGCGCCCACGGACAAGAAGTTCGTCAAAGACATCAACGACGCGATCCTGATCGAACAGAAGTTGCTGGCGCTGGTGGCCCGGCCGGAAAAGCCCCTTTCGGAGTCATTGAAGAGAACGACCACGAAAATGACCGGCGACCTGAAGAAGATCTGGGAGCTCTTCGCCACCTTGGGCATGGCCAAAGGGGCGGAACTCTCGACTGAGGTGACCAAGCCGCAGGCCGCCGATGTCGCCAAGACCGCCAAGTTGAAGGACGACAAGTTCGAGAAGGAATTTGTCAAGGATCTGGCCAAAGAGACGGGCAAGGCGAAGAAGGCTTTTGAATCCGCCGGCAAGTCGCTCCAGGACCCTGATTTGAAGAAATTTGTGACGGACTGGACGGCGACCATTCAGACGCACGATGACGATATGGTGAGGCTCGAGAAGGAAAGCGCCAAGAAGCCGAAGTAAGCCTCGGTCCAGTTGAGGGGCAGACGCCCCGATATCCCAAAATGCGGCGCCGGCGCATCGCCGGTTGCTCCACTTTTCGGCCGGCGAGGGCGCCTGCCGCGCGAACCCGCTGTCCCGATTTTTGCGGCTGCGGGCCTGTGCTTCTGCTACGCACAGGGCATGCACGCCCCACCTCCTCGGAGCAAACTCATGCTCACGCTGCTCGCGGCCTTTCTGGGCTGGATGTTCGACGGCATGGAGATGGGCATCTTCCCGCTCGTCGCCCGCCCCGCGCTGCAGCAGATGCAGGCCGCGCAAGGAATCGGCGATGAGACTTTCGTCCAGACCTGGATGGGCATCATCACCGCCCTCTTTCTGCTCGGCGCGGCCTGTGGCGGGTTGGTGTTCGGCTATCTCGGCGACAAGATCGGCCGGGTGCGCGCGATGACGGCGAGCATCCTCTGCTATTCGCTCTTCGCTGGCCTCTCCTACTTCGCACGCCAGCCCTGGCAGCTCGGCGCGCTGCGTTTCCTCGGTGCACTCGGCATGGGCGGCGAATGGTCGCTCGGCGTGGCGCTGGTCATGGAATGCTGGCCGGCCGACAAGCGCCCGCTCATGGCCGGACTTATCGGCGCCTCCGCGAACCTCGGCTACTGCCTGATCGCGGTGATCGGCATGCAGTTCGTGATCACTAAAGATTCCTGGCGATGGGTCATGCTGGTCGGTGCCGCGCCGGCGCTGCTGACCTTCATCATCCGCCTCTTCGTCCCGGAGTCGGAAAGATGGGTGGAGTCGCAGCAGCACGGAACGACCCACCCTTTGCGCGAGATCTTTCACCCGCCGCTCTTGCGCAGCACCCTTTTCGCGATCTGCTTCTCGAGCGTGGCGCTGATCGTGAGCTGGGGCATTGTGCAATGGATCCCCCTCTGGGCCGACAAAATGGCGCAGGATGCCGGCGCCCACGAACCCCGGCTCAAGGCCTACGCGCTGTTCTGGAGCGCTTTCGGGGCCACGATCGGAAGCCTCGCCGCGCCGTTGTTCGGGCTGCGCTTCAACCGCCGGCCGGTCTATTTCACGCTCTGTCTGGCCTCACTCGTCGTCTGCCAGGTGCTCTTTCACGCCTTCCAGGCGGTGACGCCGGCCTTTTTCCTGGTCGTCTTTCTCACCGGCGCGACGACCGCTTCTTTCTACGGCTGGCTGCCGCAATACCTCCCGGAGCTTTTCCCCACGCGCTCTCGCGCCACGGGCCAGGGATTGGCTTTCAATTTCGGCCGCATCCTCGCCGCGGCAGGCGCGTGGCAAATGGGCGCGCTGATGAACTTTTTCCAAAAGGATTATGCCCGCGCCGGCACCGCCATTTCCCTCATTTATCTGGCCGGCATGTTGCTCATCTGGTTCGCACCCGAGACTCGCGGCAAGCCGCTTCCCGAGTAAGTTGCCTTCCTGCTGGATGACCGAATCTCCTTCCACTGACGTCGTGGAGCCGGTGCTGTCGGGCAGCGACTTCGACTTCCGGACGTTCGACAACCTCCCCGCGATGATCTCGATCGCGAGTGCCGAAGGCCGCATCCTTTACCAGAATCGTGCGTCGGTTCAGTTCTCCGGGTCCTCCCTGGCCAAAACGCGAGATCAATGGCTCGACGATTTGCACCCCGCCGATCGCGGCCTGATCCTGCAATCGCTGGAGGCCGCCTCCGCGGCGCGCGTGGCCTCGACCAACGAGTTCCGCGTCCGCGGGCCGGATGGCAGCTACCGGTGGATCTCGTATCACGCGAGTCCCTTGCGCAACGCCCGCGGCGAATTACTGGGATTTCTCAACTTTGCCCACGAGGTCACCCAGCAGCGGGCCGCCCAGGAGCGCCGGGCGACGGAAGCCGAAGAGGATCGAGGGCAGCTCCAACGCGTCCTCAATGCCACCTCGGATATCGTGGGACTCGCCACCCCTGAAGGGCGCGTCACCTATTTGAACGAGGCGGCCCGCCGCTCTGCCGGCTTTCCACCGACCGGGCCGCTCGGCGAAACTACGCTGGCTGATCTGCACCCGGCCTGGGCCTTTGAGATCATTGACAAGGAAGGAGTTCCCGCCGCGTTGAGTGAAGGTCGCTGGGAAGGCGAGACCGCCATCATCGATCGCGAGGGCCGCGAGATTCCCGTCTGGCAGGTGCTCCTGGCGCATCGCCGGCCGGACGGTGCGGTCGAGTTCCTCTCGACCATCATGCGGGATATCAGCGAGCGGAAGCGGGAAGAGATCACCCGCATGGAGTGGACGAACCGCTACAATGCCGCGATCCGCGCCAGCGGCCAGCTCCTGTTCGATTGGAACTCCTTCACCAACGACATCACCTACGCCGGCGACGTCGAATATTTTCTCGGCTACAGCATGAAGGAAATGGCCGGCGGCCTCGATCGCTTCCGCCAGTTGATCCTGCCCGAGGACCTGGTCGCCTTTGACATCGAGATCCTGCGCGTTACGGCGACCCGTGATCCGTTTCGCCTCGGCTTCAAGATCCAGTGCAAGGACGGCTCGATTCTCGACGTCGCCGCCCAAGGCTACTTCTTTCTCGATCGTGAAGGCCGCATCGGGCGCATGGTGGGATTCCTGGCGAACGTGACGGCGCAAAAGGCCGCGCAAGACGCGCTCGCCAGGGCCCACGAAAATCTCGAGCTGCGGGTCGAGCAACGCACCGCCGAACTCGCCCGGGCCTACACCGTGATCCGGGATCGCGCGCACCAGCAGGAAGCCGTCGCGCAGCTCGGGCAGCGGGCGCTCGCCGGCGCCGATCTCTCCGCCCTGCTCCAACAAGCCGCGGTGCTCGTGCGCCGCATTCTCGATGTGGACTTTTGCTCGATCCTGCAACTCGACGAGGAGAGCGACGAACTCTTTGCCACGGCGCACGCCGGCTGGCCCGACGAGCACCTGGGCAATCGGGTCCCGGCCGGACGCCGTTCGCAATCCGGCTTCACGCTGCTGGTGCGCGAACCGGTGATCGTGGACGATATGGCCGTGGAGCAGCGCTTCGATGTTTCCGGGGTGGTCCGCACCTTTGGCGTCTCGAGCAGTGTGAGCGTGCTCATCGAGGCGAGTGACCGGCCCCTCGGGGTGCTCGCGGCCTTCAGTGTCGCGCCCCGCAAGTTCGTGCAGGACGACGTCCATTTTCTCCAGGCTCTGGCCAATGTGCTCACCGCCGCGATCGAACGGCGGCGCGCGGAGGAAAACATTCGGCTGGCCCACGAACAGGCGGAAACAGCCAACCGGGCGAAGAGCGAATTCCTCTCGCGCATGAGCCACGAGTTGCGCACTCCGTTGAACGCCATTCTCGGTTTTACCCAGCTCCTCGAGCTCGACAGCCCCTCGGCGAGCCAGGCGGAAAGCGTCGATCACATCGCGCGCGCCGGCCAGCATTTGCTCTCCCTGATCAACGAAGTGCTCGATATGGCGCGCATCGAATCCGGCCGGCTGGCGCTCACGCCGGAGCCGGTCGAGATCGGCGTTTTCCTGCGCGACGTGATCGAGCTGATCCGGCCCTTCGCGGCCCGGCATCAGATCGCCACCATCTTCGAGAGCACCGGCGCGGAGGACGCCTACGTGCTGGCCGACCGCCAGCGGCTCAAACAGGTCTTTCTGAATCTGCTTTCCAATGCCGTGAAATACAATCGGCCCGGCGGCCAGGTCATCGTCACTTGCACGGCGCAGACCGAGGGGCGCCTCCGGATCAACGTCACCGATACCGGCCGGGGCATTTCCGCGGAAAAAATGAGACGGCTCTTCCTGCCGTTTGAGCGTCTCGGAGCCGAAGACACGAACATCGAAGGCACCGGCATCGGCCTGACGCTTTCGCGCGGCATTGTCACCGCGCTGGAAGGCGAGCTCGGCGTGGAAAGCGTGGAAGGCGAGGGGAGCACTTTTTACGTCACGCTGCCTCGCGCTGTGCATATCGAGGAGGGGGCGGCTGAATCCGAGGTGTCCCCGCCGGTGGCCGCGCCGGCGCCGCCGGAAGTGACCCCTCGCGTCATCCTCTACATCGAAGACCAGGACCTCAATCTGCGCCTCGTTGAACGCATTCTGAATCCGCGTCCCGAATATCGCCTGCTCACCGCGATGCAAGGCGGGCTCGGCCTCGAACTGGCGCGGGTGCATCAGCCAGACTTGATCCTTCTGGATCTAAATCTCCCGGATATGACCGGCAATGAGGTCCTGCGCCGGCTCAAGGAAGATGCCTCGGTTCAGCACATCCCGGTGCTCATGGTCAGCGCTGATGTCATGGGCGCCCGCATCGAGGAAATGCTTTCCCTCGGCGCCTGTGGCTATCTCACCAAGCCTTACAAGGTCGTGGACTTCCTGCGCGTGATCGCCGAAACGCTGGCCGGACCACGCCAGGAGGGCGTCTAAAAGAGATCGCAGGGTCGGCTGACTTAAAGCGCAAATCGCTCGACACTGGCAGCGCCAGTTTCGACACTTCCCGCCCCATGAGATTCGGAAACCAAGTTGCCATTGTCACCGGCGCCGGGCGCGGCATCGGGCAGGCCATCGCCCAGCGGCTCGCCAGTGAAGGCGCGCGCGTGGCCGTGGTCAGCCGCACCGAGCAGAATGCGCTGCAGACCGCCGAAGCGATCAATGCGAAGCACGCGGGCCTCGCCAAGGCTTACGCCGTGGACGTGGCCCAAACCGCGCCGGTCAAGAAGCTCGTCGAGCAAATCCTTGCGGATTTTTCGCGCATCGACATCCTGGTCAATAACGCTGGCCTGACGCGCGACGGTCTGGCCATGCGGATGAGCGAAGCGGATTGGGACGTGGTCATCGACACGAACCTCAAAGGCGCCTTCAACTTTATCCAGGCGGTGATGCGCACCATGGTCAAACAGCGCAGCGGCCACATCATCAATATCGCTAGCGTCGCGGGGATCATGGGCAATGCCGGCCAGGCGAATTATGCCGCGAGCAAGGCGGGCCTGATTGGCCTGACCAAGACGATTGCCCGCGAGCTCGCCAGCCGGAACATCACCTGCAATGCGGTCGCGCCGGGCTTCATCGCCACCGACATGACCGACGTGCTTCCCGAAGCGATCAAGACCGGCGTCATCAGCCAGATTCCGCTGGGCCGCTTCGGCGCCGTGGAAGACATCGCCGGCGCGGTCGCCTTCCTCGCCAGCAGCGAAGCCACCTACATCACCGGCCAGACCCTCACGGTCGATGGCGGCATGGTGATGTGAGTGAGGTTCGGATCGCGCCCTGCCACGCGCCGCCCCCGACACCTCCATCGGACAAGCCGCCTCTGCACCGACAAAGGCAGGACCCGCGCTAGATCAATTCCTCGCGATCCACCTCTCCGCGCAGCCCGGGTGGCAGGGCATGGACGCGGCCGATGATGATCACTGCATCGCCGCCTTGAAGTTTTTCTTCGATGAAACCCGAGCGCAGGACACTGCCGTCCGCGCGTTGCAAGGCAATCACCAGGAGATGGCCGTCTGACATGTTTTGCAGCTCGAGGACCGTCTTGCCGACGAGGTGGGTGTGCTTGTGCAGGCGCAGTTCGTCGATCTCGACGCCGAGGTGCTTGAGCTCCTCGCTGATCAGGCCCCGGTTGTCGCCGAGGAATTTCATCGTCGCCGGGCGGGTGATGCTGTGGGCGATCCGTGTGCCACCGATGCTCGCCGGAAGGACGACCTCGTCGGCGCCGGCCTGGCGGAGCTTCTTTTCGGTGGAAGGTTGTTCGCCGCGGGCAATGATGCGCAGTTGGTGATTGAGATTGCGCGCGGTGAGGGTGATGAAGACGTTGAGCGTGTCCTGGGGCAGCACGGTGGCCAGGACGACGGCCCTTTCGACATGCGCGCGCTGCAGCGTTTCCTCCTCGGTGGCGCTGCCCTTGACGAAGAGGTAGCCGCTTTCCTCGGCCAGCGCGAGGCGGGCATCGTCGAGGTCCACGACGACGAACGGGAATTTCGAGGCGGAGAGTTCATGCGCGAGGATCTGACCGATCCGCCCGTAGCCGCAGATGATGGCGTGCTGGCTGATGACATCGACTTGCTTGCTTTTTTTGAGTTCTCCAATGGCTTTCATGATTTCTCCTTCGGTGACGAACCGGATGACTTCGCCGATGACGAAGACGACGGCGCTGGTGCCGCCGACGATGACGAACATGGTGAAAACTTTCCCTACGACGGAGTCGAGTGGATGCACCTCGCCGAAGCCCACGCCGAACATGGTGATGACGACCATGTAAACCGAGTCGATGAGGTTCCAGCCGTAGAGGAGATAGCCGGCGACGGAGACGGTGAAAACCGCCGCCAAATACAGGAGGCTGCGCTGAAACTTGCGAAAGATGCCGCCCTTTACCGGAGAGGACATGAACGAATGATCGGCATTCGGGATGAGTCCTAACTGACGGCGCGTCGCGCGCCGCGGAGGGATGGTGCTTCCACGAGGCGGCGGAGCGATGGCCGGTTCCTGTCCCGCTGCGTCCTGGCCTGGACCAGATCGGGCCATTCATCTCCGACACGTTCGTCTGGCTGACTCATGGGGGAGCCATAGCAGCGCTCCGTCCTGGCGTAAACCTCCGGCGTGATTCAAGGTCCGAGGACGCCGTGGATCTTGAAGGCGCCGTGGAAACCGGCGAGCAACCGGGACCATTGGCCGAGGCCGCAGCCGATGTCGGCGAGCGATGCGGCTTCGTGCAGCCTCCAGCGCGCGGCCCTCAGGTCCAGAAAATCGCGCTTCCACCAATAGTCGCGTTGCTTGCCGAAGTATTCGGCGGAATGGGGCTGATCGGATATAATGCGGGGTGCGGGTGAATCGAGAGATGGCGGCACCGAAAACCAGGCTGCAAAAAATCCAATCCGCGGCACCGCTCGGAGAGGATGGACTCAATCTTCGTGCCGCGCGCACGTTCGCGATTGTCTTTCCACAGGACATCCCGACTCTGTCCCGCATGAAAGTAGCCACCATTATTGCCCGCCTTCTTCTCGGATTGATCTTCGTCGTCTTCGGCAGCAATGCCTTCCTGCACTTCATCCCCACGCCGCCGATGTCGGGTCCGTCCGCGGAGTTCATCGGCGCCATGTATGTCACGGGCTATCTCAAGGTGGTTGCGGCGCTCCAGGTCTGCGGCGGCTTGCTCCTGCTCATCGGACGCTATGTCCCGCTCGGCCTCACCCTGCTCGGTCCGATCATCGTCAATATCGTCCTCTTTCACATCTTCATGGATCGTTCCGGTCTCCCGATGGCTCTCGTCGTCTCCGCTCTCGCGCTCTTTCTCCTCTGGCGCCACCGCACCAATTTTGCCGGCCTCGTGCAGCCGTGATTGACCCGGCGACCGTGCCGTCGGTGGAAAGATAATCCCACCAGTTGGGTGTCGGACTTGCGTGTTGCCGCCGCGGGGCGGCACAAACCCGAGGAGCCGTGGTCGAGCGTAGCGAGGCCACGGATCAGAAGGTGATGCGCAAGCCGCGTAGCGACACCCGGCTTGGATTGTTTCGCCGCTGACGCGGCTGTCCCGCGTTTCTTTATTCCGTGGCCTCGCTCCGCTCGACCACGGCTACTCGGGTTGGCGCCGCTACGCGGCTGTGACTCGGAACGACCGCCCGCCGCCTGGCAGGGCAGGGCGCGCGAGTAGGATTGATTTCCTCGTACTCCCGCCGATACAAGGGCCGAATGGAAGCGAACCCAGCGCAGGTGATCAGCAAACAATCGGCGAGCGCGGATCTCGTGGCGTCGGATCAGAAGCAACGAGTGCCGCAGCGACTCGTGGTGTGCCTCGACGGCACCTGGAACAAACGCGACTCGGGCACCAACATCTATCATCTTTCGAACCTCATTCAGGAGGGCGAGGTGACGGACGATCAAGGCAGCAAGTGGCTGCAACGGGTCTATTACGATGAAGGCGTCGGCACCGGACTGCTCGATGGAGTTACCGGTGGCGCTTTGGGGATCGGGCTCTCGGCGAATGTGCGGGAAGCCTACGACTGGCTGCTCGAGCAATATTACGAAGGCAATCAAATCTACGTTTTTGGTTTCAGCCGCGGCGCATTTACGGCCCGCTCGCTGGTGGGTCTGATCGCGAAATGCGGATTGCTGCGTCGCGGAGCCCCGGTGTCGCCGGACGAACTCTGGAGCGCGTATCAGATCCTCGGGCGCCATCGTCACAAAGCCACCGGCGCCGAGCCGGCGGAGAACTGGTGGGAGCGCCTCGCCGGCAAGCCAAAAAAGCCGTTTCGGGAGCTGCACGAGCTTCAGCCCGATTGGTGGGAAGAAAGCGATCCCGGTCCGTTCAGCGCGCCGGCGAACCGCGCCGAGGAACTGCTGGTCAAGTGGTCGCGCCGGGTGCCGATTCATTGCGTCGGCGTGTTCGACACGGTTGGCTCGATGGGCCTCGACGCGCTGGCCATTCCCTGGGCGCGGGATTTCCTCGCGCAGTTTCACGACACCCGCCTGACCGGCCTGGTGATCAATGGCTTCCATGCGCTCGCGATTGACGAGCACCGGGCCAATTTCAGCCACATTCCGTGGCATCGGGAGACAAGTGCCGCTGCTCCCGTCGGCCAGACTCTCGGCGGTGGGAAGATCGAGCAGCGTTGGTTCGCCGGCGCGCATTCCAATGTCGGCGGCGGCTACGAGGACGACCTGCTCTCGCTCTATTCGCTCCGCTGGATGATCCAGGAGACGCGAGCGCTCGGCCTCGAGTATCGTGAGCGGCTGACGACCGATCCGGATCCCGAGGCGCTGTTGCCTTACGAGAAGTGCATTCCCCTTCTCGTGCCCGAAAAAGGGACCAACGAACTCGCCGACAAACCGGCCCATCTCCGCGATTCGTTCGACGAGTTTGCCAGTGGCTTCTGGCGCTATTTTATCCGGGGCAAACGCAACTATCGCCGCATCGGTCCGGGCGCGGAATTGCAGAATGGAACGCCGATGCAAAGCGTCCATGAGACGCTCGACGGTTCCGTTCCAGCGCTGCTCGCGGCCGACCAGAAGCAGGTCGGTGGCCTGCGCTATGATCCCCCGAACCTCTGGCGTTATCGCAAGGATCAGGATCCCACGCTCGCGGTGCCGGCTCCCGCGCACCGCTACATGGAGGCCGGATTGAAGGGCTGGATCTGGCTGGCGGTCTGGCTGGTCCTGATCAGCGTCACTGGGTGCATGGTCGGTGGTCGGATCGACCACATTTTCCGGCTGCCGGGCGGTCTGGCTTC
The DNA here is from genome assembly GCA_034667665.1 of Chthoniobacter sp. Lineage (GTDB taxonomy): Bacteria > Verrucomicrobiota > Verrucomicrobiia > Chthoniobacterales > Chthoniobacteraceae > Chthoniobacter. The sequence goes on along the minus strand of JAXDQW010000044.1, from coordinate 83,988 downwards.
CTGGCGCTGGCTCGCGCTCATCGCTCCGCTCGTCGCATTATTCGCTGACTACCGCGAAAGCGTGCTCAACCACCGCACCGCCCTCGAGCCCGAGGGCATGGAAGCCGAGCGCCGCCACGCGTGGATGGATGCTTACGTAATGATCCGTCTCTGGGCTATCGCTGCGGCGGCGATCGGCGCGATTTTCCTCGCCGTCGAAATCCTTTGGCCCTGGCTGCTGCGCGATGTGCCTCCCTCGGCTTCGCTGCTCTGGCTGATCGCGCTCGACCTGCTCTGTGTCCATTTCCTCGGGGCGGCGGCGTGGTGCGCCGCGCCGATGACGGATGCCGGGCTCGGTTCGATTCTGCAGTTACAATTCACGAGCACGCCGGCCCAAGTACTCGAGTGTTTGAAGAAATGGGCGGGGAACCACCCCGGTGATCAGGGCCGGCCGTTGTTGACGCCGGTCATGCGCACGCTCTGGCGCGACATTCTCGGTTTCATCCCGATCTATGCGACGTTCCTCTTCGTCGGCGCCTGGGTGGCCTTGTCCCTCCTGTTCCTGCTCCTGAAAGGCGCGGTGCCAGCCGCGTTCGCCGAGCTGTTGTCCTCCGATCCGTGTTGCTGGCTGCCCGCCCTCGCCATCGCGCTTCTCCCCGCGGCGGCCGATTTGATCGAGGACCGCCTTCACCTCGGGTATCTGCGCAATTTCCCAAGCGAGCCGGGCGCGACCACCGTCAGGACGGCGTTTCTGGCGACGTGGGCGAAGATCATTCTGCTGATCATCGGTCTGGGCGTTACCGCGGCGGGCATGCTCGGGCTGGCGGTTGTCCAGCTCTGGGCCGCGGTCCGACTGGCGATGCAATGGGCGACGAGCGACCCGCTCTGGGGCAACCCGTCGTTCACCGCCGGCACCCTGAGCCTGCTCGCGGCGATCATTGCGGGAGTGCTGATCTACGCGATCGGCAAGGCCTTCGCTCCAGCCAGGAAGCGCCCGTCGCTCAGCGCTTAAACAACCCCGAACTCAGCAGTCCGGAAAGCGCGGACGGCAATCCGCCCGCCGACGGCATCTGGCCGTCGGGCGTGAGGTGATCGACCGCATGCGGGAGGAGGTGCGCGAGCGCTCCGGAGAGATCGGCGGGATTGAGACCGACCTGCTGCGCGAGCTGCTGGATCTTTTCCGACCCGAGCGCCTGCTGAATCTGGTCCGCACTGACCGGCAGGTTCGCGCCGGTGCCGACCCACGACTGGACCTGCGGGCCAAGCCCGCTCGCCGCGAGCTGTTGGACCAGACCGGCCAGGCCATTTCCGGAACCGTGGTTTTGGATGAGCTCGCTGAGCACATGGCTGACCGCGCTCTGGCCACTGGCGGTGGTGTTCTGGTTCAGCGCGCCGAGGGCGGAACTCGCGAGTTCGGAAAAGAAACTCATGGGAGGATTGGGTGGGGTTGATTGCTTCCGCTCAAGAGCCGCTTCCCGTTCCCGAAAGTCAATGGCGAAGCCCGCAAGAAGGAGCGTGGGAATGGTGCTTGTCGCCTCGGAAGACTGCGGAAAACTAATCCGATGAATTCCTTCTTCGCCGAACTCGGCCGAACGGTTTTGGCCCGGTGGAAAGCGCAAAACTTCTCGCTCGCCCGCTTCCCGGAAATTGCGCAGGGCGTGCTCGAAGAGCGGCCTCCAGCGAAGAACGTGGACCTTTCCCCCCTCGTGAAAGAGTTCCTGCTCAACGACGAGCAGCCTTTCCAGACCCAGTCCGGGTTTGGCCAGCCGGAGTTGGTGGTCCATGATGACCCGCGCTTTTACATCCAAATTCTCTTCTGGCTCGAGGGAACGACGGACATTCACCAGCACAAGTTTTCCGGGGCCTTTCACGTCCTCGAAGGGTCGAGCATCCACTCTCGTTTTGATTTTGAAAACGCGGAGTCGGTCTCCGCGCATCTTCGCGTCGGCCATCTGCGCATGAAGGACACCCGGCTGCTCGAAACCGGCAGCACCGTTCCGATCGTCTCCGGCGGCGGCTATATCCACTCTCTATTTCATTTGGACACGCCCTCGCTCAGCGTCGTGATCAGAACGCATACGGATCCCGGAACCGGTCCGCAATTCACCTACCTGCCGCCGCATCTGGCCGTCGATCCCTTCTACCACGACGCCTTGACCAACCGTCGAAAGCAACTCCTCGACGTGCTCGAAAAAACCGAGGATCCCACTTATCCCGCCCTCGTGCTAGAGATGATCGAGGATCTGGATTTCGAGCGGGGGTTCTTCATTTTGCAAAACGGCATGGGCTATCTCCGAACCCTGGATCGGTGGGAGGAAACTCTGCATACCTTCCAACAGAAACATGGCCGGCTGGCCGGGTTCGTGGCTCCTACCCTGGATGAAATCATCCGGCGGGACACGCTCGCGGAGTTGCGCGGCTCCATTGCCGAAGTCGAGCATCGCTTCTTCCTGGCGCTGCTGCTGAATGTGCCCCACCGCGATGATATCCTGAGTCTCGTTGCGCAGCGCTTTCCAGGGCCTCCCGTCGATACGATCCTGCGTTGGGTGGAAGAGCTTGGCGTAACCTCCGATTCGGGCACATGGATCCTCGACGCGGAGTTTCCCGAGGAACTGGCCATCCCAATGGAGAAGCAGTCCGAAGTCTTCTTGGCGACTCTCCGTCACTGTCTGGAGGACCGGCCTGCAGCCGTCCTCTTCCCAACTCTTTCCTTGTCAGCAATCGACACCCAACGCTTACGCGACACCCTCACTCGCTCGAGTTTGAAAGCCTTGGTTTCCTAGCGACTGATCCAGCGTGAACCCAAGGAGCAGGGGCGCCCTCGCCCCAAGTTGCTCCTGGGGGCGAGGGCGCCCCTGCTCCTTGAGAGCGCCGCTTCGCGTGCGCGTGCAAACACGCCGTAGCAAAACGCTCGTTTCGGGAACGCGCCGCAGGTCGAAGAAAGGATTTTTCCTTACGGTCACGGACGCGGCGTTCGACGATTGAATGGCAATGACTTTCACCCATCGCTCCTCCTTCGTCGCCGCCTTGCTCGTGGCTGGCGTCCTTTCGACCGTTCCGGGCCTGGCGAAGGACACGCCCAAAGCGCGGAGCAAGGCGAGCCTCGAAGCCGCCACCCGCCTCCAGGTCTTCCTCGACCGCGCAGAGTTTGCGCCGGGCAAGATCGACGGCCGCTATGGCGACTTCACCGTGAAGGCGCTCGCCCTTTATCGGCAGGCCCAGGGCGGGACCTCCCCGCCGCCGGCGCCGCGGCGCAAAACCAAAGGCGACGCCGGGCCGGACGTGAGCGGCCTGGACCTTGCGAGCATTGAGCCGGTTTTCATCGACTACACGGTGACGGAAGCCGACCTGAAGAGCATCGGCGAACTGCCCGCGGCGGTCCCCGAGCAGGCGAAGCTGAAGTCGCTGCCATACAAAAACGGGGCCGAGGCCATCGCGGAGAAATTTCACACCGACGTCGATTTCCTCGGCGAGCTGAATCCTGGCAAAACCAAAGCGATCAAGGCGGGCGATACGCTCCGCGTTCCCAATGTCGAACCCTTTGAACTTCCAGCGGTGAAGGATCTCAAACCCGGCAGCGAAATGACGGAGCAAGCCGCCAACGACGTCGATCACGAAGAGGACGCGAAGAAGGGGAAAGGCAAAGAGGATCCAAAAGCGGGCGAACCCGCCCCTACGACCACCTCGGTGAAGGTGGACACGAAGACCAACATGCTGACCGTCTATGACGCCGGGAAGCTCATCGCGGCTTATCCCGTCACCATCGGCTCCGCGCGGACCGAGTCGCCCATCGGCGACTGGAAAGTGCGCGGCGTCGCGAAGATGCCGAATTTTCGCTACGACCTGGCGATGCTCAACAAAGGCGAGCGCAGCAAGGATTTCCACATGCTGCCACCCGGTCCGAACAACCCCGTGGGCGTGATCTGGATTCAACTCAACAAGAAGGGCATCGGCCTGCACGGCACCAGCGACCCCGACGCCATCGGCCGCTCGGCCAGCCACGGCTGCGTGCGGCTCGCAAATTGGGACATCGTTCGCCTCGCGGGTAAGGTGAAAGGCGGCGTGCCGGTCTCGATCCACTGACCGCCGCGGCGGCCATTAATAATTCTTACTTCGCCTCCAGCACGAGCACCCAGTCGCTGTCGCCGGCCGAGTTGGCGCGAGGCGGAGTGAACGCGTGCGGGTCGTGGTTCGCGAAGGGCGAGCCGTCGATCTCCTGGGTCTTCCCGTCGGTCGGATCCAACCAGCGCGCGGTCACGGGAGCCGGCAGCTTGATGAGATCAACGGTGAGTGCGTTGCCGGACATGACGAAGGCAAGCGCGCAGCGGCGATCGGTGGTCGCAGCCGCCGAGATCGCACCGGGGAAAAGCTCCGGAGCGGGGGCGAGCTCGGACCACGGCAGCGTGAGCAGGAACACCTTCGCTTTGGCCAGTTGCGTCGAACCCGGCAGCCGCATCGCTTCATCCCATGGCGTGCCACCCCAGTCATTGCCGCCGGGCGACTTGCCGAAGCGCAGGTCCGCCCGGTTCACCTGCCAGATGCCGTTCGCGCCGTAGGTGTGGCCGGCGCAACCGCTATTGAGCAGGTGCGCCCAGAAAGCCTGCCGGGCCTCGCGAGCAGCGAGCGGCGGCTTGATCTCCAGTGCTTCGTAGCGCGATTCGCCGGACATCACCGGCATCACCGGGTCGCGCTTCCACCCGGTCAGGGCCCGCTCGGCGTGCTGCTCGGCCGGGCTGCTGTGCCCGCTTTGCTGCATGTCGAAATCGAGCAACGCGGGCTCGAGCAGTTCGTCGCGCGCGCTCCGGCGAGGGTGTGTGGTGACCAGGCGATGAAACGGATCAGTCGCGCGAATGTGGCGGATGACCTTCGTCCACTCGCGGCGTTGCAACTCGGTCTCCGCGGGTTTGGCCGTCGAACCATACCATGGCATGCCTTGCTCGCCCGCCGCGCACCAGACCACCGGCAGCGCCCCCCAGCGCGCGATGAGATAACGCCAATGCTGCTCCATTTTCTCCGTGCCCAGCCACGGCAAATGATAGCCCCATGCGCCGACCACGCACGGCACCAGACTCTGCTCGACCAGATACTGGACCCGCCGGTCGGCGGCATCGAAGTATTCCGGACGGAGGCGCGCGTAGTTCGGCTCCCAGGGAAAACCTGCGTCGCCCAGACCGCGTTCATCGAAGGCGGGCATGTCCGGGTAAAGCCCCGCGACGAGTTGCACCACGGTGAACCCCTTCTCCCGCCGATCGGCGGTGAGTCGCTGAAACTCGGCTGGCCACTCCAGCCGCTTCACCAGCCCCATCCACCAGGTATCGCCGAGCCAGAAAAACGGCGTGCCGTCGGCGTGCGCGAAATGGCGTTGATCGTCGGCGACGCGGATCGGCCCGTGGCGGAAGAGCGCGTTGCTGCCGGTGTAAGTTGTCACCGTCACCTCGCCCGCCACTGCGTGCAGAGCCGGGTTCGCCGCATCGCTGCATTCGGTGCGAAACTGATGGCGGCCCACGCTGCCCGACGCATAATGCACCCGCCACGTCGCGCCGCCCGCCCAAAACGCCGGCACCCGCAACGACTTTCCCTCCGGCGTGATGAATACCGCCTCCAGCGAGACCTCATTGAATGGGTCCGCGTACGTCTTTGCCGACTCGAAGCTCACCTCGACCATCCGATGCGCCTCCGTTGTCAGCGGGGCGGCGCCCAGCGGTCGGAGCAGGCACAGCAGGGCACCAAGCAGGGGGAACAGTTTCATGATCGGAGGTTGCATCCCCTGCTCAATCCATGTCCATCTAATCGGGAATGGCTCAGCTCGCTTTGGAAACGAGCAACCTGACCGCGCGCTCGCGCGAGGGCTCTTTGCCCTCGTGCGCACATGTCCCCGGGGCTCTGCCCCGTGCTCCTGCGCGCGGAAGCTCGATTCCTGGCATGGCAACGTTCTCGTCGGCTCGCGAGCGGGGACGCTGAAGGGTCACTCCGCGGCTGGCCACCGCGCGGAAGCGAGGGACCGGCGCATCATCGCGTAAAGCCCGATCGCGAGGGCCGTCTCGCCGAGGAGCAACCACCGGAACCAGCCGCCGGACCACGACCACGCAGCGATGCCGGACAGCGCGAACGAGATCATCATGACCCCCATCATCCGCAAGCCGCGCCCGGCGGACTTGGCTTCCTCGCCCGGCATCGAGAGCGGCACGGCTCTTCCCCCGAGATGCGGATAAATCGCGTAGAGCGGCAGTGCGATGAGCCCCGGCAGCAGGAGCGGCAGATGCGTGCTCTCGCTTTTCACGCACCAGGCGATGAGCGCGAAGGCGATCAGCGTCGGCAAGGCGAGGACGCAAAGCACCGCGCGACGGGCGCCGTCGCAAAGCCGCGCCGGTCCCGACATCGGTGCGGCGCGAAAGACATCCGCGGCCTGCCATTGCTGCGAGAACTGCAGCAGGTTGAGCGCGAGCAGCGGGACGAGCCCCAGATAGCCGCCGGAAAACGCGACTCCGAAGCCGCCGCCAGGTCCGCCGCGCCCGCCATCCTGGAGGAGGAACACCACCGGCAGCACGAGCATCGGCGCGATGCCGGGATAGATGCGCAGCTTCACCTCGCGATCCCGGAAAAGATAACCCGCCGTGAGCAGAAAGCCCGCGCGGGCGACCGGATCGCGCAACCACCAGCGCAGCGGGGGAGCGCGCACGATGGCCTCGAACCACCGGCGGCGGACGCGCTGCGCGGGACGCGGCGCGGAGGTTTCGCCGAGAACCTGGAGGCCCGTCTCGTAGTGGTGCGCGAGCTTTTCAAAAGCGAGCCAGAGCACGGTCACCGTCGCGATAAGACCGACGCCGGCGAGCAGCCGCGAGCTGCCGGCGCGGCTTCCGGCGAGCGCGTCGTCGAAGGCGGCGAACCACGCGGGCGGAAGCAGGCCGATCCACCAACGCTCCAGGCCGAAGCGGAGGCCCGTCCCGAAGCGCCCGATCAATTGCGGCACCACCTGGCCGCCGATGACCGCCGCGATCGCGACGAACACTTGCACCGTGGTCATCAGCCCATCCAGCCGTTCGCGTCCGAACCAGCGCAGGCAAAGCTCGTAGGTCAGCACCACGCAGCTCGTGCAAAACAGCGCCTCGAAGAGCGTCGAACACGCGTGCGCGAGCGGGAAGAGCCAGCCGCCGTCTTTCGCCCCGATCCCAATGAAAAAGCCCGCGAAATTGAAGGCGCCCGCGAGCCACAGCGAGACCTCGACGAGCACCACGATCTTCGCGCGCAGCATCGCCCGCGCGGTCACCGGCCGATGCAACAGGATGTCCGCCTCCTCTTTGTTGAAGAGCACCTCGCCCGCCGACGCGGCGATCGTCATCCCCACGAACACCAGCGTCATGCCGTGCAGATACGCCGCCAGCGCAAAGACCGGCTCGCGCCGGAAGACGAGCGCCACCAATCCAACGAGCGCGTAGAGCAGCAGCGTCAGCGCCAGCTTTGATCCGACCGACTTTGGGGCGCTCTCCTTGCGCAGCCCGCGCGAAGTGCGCCCGCGCAGAAACAGCATCAGAAACAGCCGGCGCAGGATCCGCTCCGTCGAAGGCGGCGCTTCCCCAGGCGCACTCACGGCCGGAACGTTTTGGCAAAATCCTCCGCGCGCCGCTCCAGCTCAGTGCCGCCGGTCAATTGCGTGAAGAGGCGCTCCAGCGTGCCCGCGCCACTTTTCGCGACGAGCTCGTCGGGCCGTCCGTCGATCAGCAGCCGCCCGCGATCGATGACGATCACGCGGTCGCACACCCGTTCCACCACATCGAGAATGTGCGAGCTGTACACGATCGTCTTGCCCTCGCGGGCGAGCGTCTGGATGAGTGCCTTGAAGCCGACCGCCGCGTTCGCATCGAGCCCGTCCAGCGGCTCGTCGAAAAACACCACCGGCGGATTGTGCAGCAGCGCCGCGGTGATCACGACCTTGCGCCGCATGCCCTTCGAGTAGGCGCCGAGCAGTTTGTCGGTCAGCGTTGCGAAGCTCAGGTCGAAGAAGGCGATGAACTGCTCGATGCGCGCGCGGGCCGCCGCTTCCGGAATGGCGTAAAGCGCCGCGATCATTTCGAGATACTCGAGGCCGGTCAGCGATTCGAAGACCGCGCCCGACTCGGGCACGAAGCCGACGTTGCGTTTCACCTCCAGCGTCTCGCGCTGCAAATCGAAGCCGCAAATCGTGGCCGTGCCGCTCGTCGGATCGAGCATGCCCGTCAGCATTTTCAGCGTCGTCGATTTCCCCGCGCCGTTCGGCCCGAGAAAGCCGACGATCTGCCCCGCCGGTATCTCGAACGTCAGGCCGTCCACCGCCGTCTGCGCTCCGAAGCGCTTGGTCAGTTGCTGGACAGAAATCACGCCGAGCCTTTAACGCACCACTTCGCCGATTCTAGGTCAGGGCTTCGCTTCCACGACCACACCGGCCAGATCCACCGTCCCCACCTCGCGCACGACGAACATCAGGAACGCGGAAAAGTCCATCGTTGGCGTGAAGACGAACTCGAAGCGCTTCCACTCCGTCCCGGTGGCCAATTCCTGTTCGTGATAGTTCTCGTAGGGCTCCCCGATCTGCCGGACGCCGACGTTCACGCTGACCCGGTCGGGACTGCGCACCCATCCAGTCACGACGTAGCGGGTGCCCTTCTGATACTTTTGATTCCCGCCGAAGGTCGTGAGCTGGAGCTGCCCCTCATCGACCTTCTCGATCTTGATCCGCACGGCGCCGGCGTTCTTATCCGGCGAGTCGCTGAGCTTCGAGTACGTCGCATCCACCGCCGCCCACTCGCTATTGTCCTTCCACTCATTGGGCAGCCAGCCCTTGGTCACGTGACCGCTCTGCCCCTTGACCGTAAACTCCGCGCCTTCATTGCCAAACGCCGGAAGCAGGCTTTTGGGAGCTTCGGCCATGACCGACAGCCCCTGCCCGCAGAGCAGGATGGCCGCGGCCAGAATGCTTTTGATCGAACGCAGAGGGAAGGAAGCGGAGCGAGGGAATTTCATAGGATTGATAGGACGAAAGTAATTGGGAGTGTTCCGTTGTCGATAGCCAGCGATCCTCTCGCTGGGAAAGGGTGCCATTGATGATGGCGCCGGGGAATTTGTCGTCCCGGAGGACATCGAAATCAGCCGGTGGCGCCGACGCGCTGCGGAGCAAGTGTCAGCGCAGAGCCTTCAATTCGGGGTTCGGAGCCTACTCTCTTGTTGCGGGCGTGCCTGCCGGAGCAACAGATGCCGGTCGCGGAGCTTGTCGAGCATCTCCAGCTTCTCCAGCCACGGCAGCGCCCGCAGGCGGCGGCGCTCGGCCTCCTTCGATTGCACAATTTGCGAGATGTCGCTGCTTACGGCTGGAGAAAACGATTCTCGAACTTCACCCATCCATCAAGCAGTGAGTGGCGGGCGAGGAGGTCGTGCAGGCGATCCATGTCGGCAATCCCCGCTTCGACGAACATGACCAGCCGCGCGTGATCCTTGGCGCGTCCAGTTTGCAACGCAATGGCCATCAGGTGCTCGGCGGTCATGACCCGCGTGGTCAGGCCCGCGGCTTCGCGCGGCACCGCATCGCGCACCGCCTCGGCCACCAGCGGGCTGGCTGGCGGGGAGAAACTGCACCGGCCAACCCTCAATTTGGATTGCATCGCCTTCCGCCTGATAGCCGAGCTTCGCACAGGCCTCATAGATCGGCGTCAGGGTGAGGATCAACGGCGCAGGCTCGAACAGCACGAAGATATCGACATCCAGCGTCGCCACCGGCTCCGGTAAAATGCCGCCCCACGGCCCCGCCGACGGCATACGGTCCGATGACGCCGTTGGCGTGCAGTTGTTCGACAATCACGAGCGTCTCCTTCATGCGGCCTGAGATAACCCGATCCGACGAAAAACGCACGCACGTCGGGCACGGGCCGTTTGCAGGTGACGGTGTCGCCGGGCAATCCGACCGCGGAAAACGCGGATTACCGAATGCACAGCGGAACCTTCACCTATCCGTGCCTAATCGACCCGCGCCGCCGGGCGTGAGCGAGTCCTGCAACCGGCGGCGTCCTTCTTGTATTACTTTTTTGTCGCCGTCAGCAACGGGAGCAGAACTTCGCGCCAGCTCGCCGTCGAACCATAGACGCCGCCGACCTCAATATCTTCAGGATGTTGCGGATCGTAGTAGATTTCGAGCGCCTTGTCGCAATCCCCGCACTTGATGAGCAGTCGCGGCGATTGTTTGCCGCGGCCTTTCCGCGCGAAGACACGCAGCGCGGAATAGCCGTCGGCACGGCGTTGGAGGAGTTTGCGGTTGGGCGTGCTCATCGTGTTGGAGGTCACTCAATCTTTACGACGGTCGCGGCCTCTTTCGAGGCCTCGTCGAGGCGCACGCGTTGGCCAATCTCGGCACCAAGGAGGGCCCTCCCGAGCGGTGAAACCCAACTCACTCCGCCGGGATGGAGATCCACCTCCTCGACGCCGACGATTCGGTACGTGGCCGGCGTCCCGTCCGCCGTGCGCAAGGTGACCGTCGCTCCGAAAACAACCGCTTCCGGCCGCGCTTGCGGCTCCACAATCGTCACCAGGGCCAGCGTGCTCTCCAGGTGCGAAATCGCGCCGTCGTCCTTTGCCGGAGCACCTGGCAGTTTCGTGAGCCGCGCGCGCAACCGCTGCGCTCCTTCCGCGGTGATATAGTTGAGCGCTCCGGGCGGCAAACCGGACGCTGAGCGCCGGCGCGTGGAGCGCTCCCGGATCTCCACATCCTCTTTCACAAATGCTCTGCTCATCGATGCTTCTTCGTGTCCGGCGTTTCTTTTGGATCGCTCCTGCCGGCTCCGGTGCGTTTGTAACAACGACAGTGAGTGATTCCAACCGCGTCAACTCTCCGACATTTCGCGGAGCGGTTTCGCAGTCAGGTACTCAAGCGGCGACGACGCAGCCGATCAACAAGCCCCGGGTCGTCCAGGCGAGCGTGCGCAGCCAATTGGTCCGAATGAGTCGCCGGACAATTCCGGCGTCGGCACCCTTCATCAGTTTCGTGTGCATCGGAGCCTGAAGGACGGCGGTTGAGAGCCAGATCGCGGGGATGAGGCCCACGCTGATCAGGAAGGGAAGCTCGCGGTGGCCTTGATAGAGGAGGCCCGCAGCCGTGACGGCTTCGACCGCGAGCAGCGGCGTGGCCATGAGCCCGATGCGCAGGCAGTGGGCAAAGTGGTAATTGGCGAACGCGGCCTCGCTCACCCGCAGGAACTGCGGATAGGCGACAATCTGAATGACCCAGATGAGGCCGACCAGCATCCAGGTGCTGGCGAAATGAACGATGAGCACTCGAGCCATGCCGGTGATCTCTAGCAAACCACGCGGTTCATTCCAACCGACGACCCGATGCGCTGCGGCGTGGACGGCGCTGATCAATGAAAACGCCTTGCGGGGACTTTACCCGTCCTGACGCTGCGGGAAACACGATTGATCAATGCCATGAAGATCATCATCCTCGTTTCCCTCACCGCCCTCATCCTCACCGCCTGCGATTCCAAACAAGAAGAGGTTCGCAAGGCCGAGCTCGAGAATCGCGCGGATAAACTCGAAGAAGCGGCCAAGGCCACCAAGAAAGCTGCGGAAGGCGACGCCGACGTCGTCAAAAAGCAAGGCGAAGCTCAGGCCGAGGCGCTCAAGAACGCAGCCGAAAAGACCCGCGATCAAAAGTAGTCCCGAGCGATCAGGGGCGCGCGCCATGCAGTCGCCAAAGTCCATCGTCCCTCCCAAGCGGTCGCCACTTTGACCAAGGAGGGCGGGACAGCCCGCCACGTGTTGGGAGCCTGCCCCGCAATCCCGGACCACAAGGGTGAGCCGGATGCGCGCTACGCACGGTCAGAACACGCTTGGCCTGCGATTCAAGGGGCACTATGAGATTCTTCGCCTACCTCCTCGGTTTCCTGATTCTGATCGCCGGGCTCGCGTGGGCCGCCATTGAGGCCGGTGCCCCCATGCTCTATGTCCAAATCGGCTCTGTGATTCTGCTGGGTATTGGCATCATCGCCGGAGCCAGCCGCACGCGACCCTATCGGAGCCAGCCCGAGGTGACGGTGGTTCACGACAACGATTCGCTTTAACCTAAATCCGGCGATGGAGATGACCACGAAGAACGCGGAAGACACGGAGCAGGAATCATTTGGGGCGATCGTGGCGTTCGTCCGTGAGTCACCTGCGGGGTGATCGTGCAAGTGTCCGAACCTCCGCGTCCTTCGCGTCTTCCGCGGTTTCAATCGCCGTTTCCAGGTTTAACGGAACCCCGCAGTCGGGAGACCGTCGGGTTGGAACCTCCAGTGCGCGGGCGGGTGAACAATGTCCTTCCGGCGTTACCAGGTGCGCGTCTCTTCCAGCGCTGCGCCCGTTTCCAGCAGGCTCTTGAGGCTGGAGAGGATGGTCGGCCAGCCATTGGAGACGGCCTGGATGAACTTTGATTGGCCCCGGTCCATCTCGTGGAGCAGGGTGAGCTTCACCATCTCTCCCTTGGCCTCCAGCTCGTAGCTCATGCGGGAATAGCCCTCTTCTTTCTTCTCTGGCTGCATTTCATGGCGCCAGGTCAGCACCAGCCGCTTGGGCGCATCCAGTTCCGAGATTTCCCCGCCATCCACCAGCGTGCCGTCGGGCGCGGTGCTTTTCCAGGCGCCGCCCACTTTCCATTCGGCGTGTAGCGCCGTGGCCCAGAAAAACTCCCGCGCGACCCCTGTCTCGGTGAGTTTTTGCCAGAGTTTCTCCGGCGTGGTGCGGATGTAGATGACGTAAACGAAGGTGCTCTTTTCCATGGATATTTTATTGGTTGTCGGTTTGTTCGAGACCCTTTTTGAGATCGCTCAACGCCTGAAGGCGGTCGCGTTCGTATTTGGCGATCCAGCGCTCGTAGATCTCGTGCAACGGCACCGGATTGAGGAAATGCAGCTTCTCGCGTCCGCGCCAAACCGTGGCGACGAGGTTCGCTTCTTCGAGGAGAAGCAGATGCTTCGTCACCGCCTGCCGGGTCATGTCCAGATGCTCACACAATTCCGACAACGTCTGTCCGTTGTTCGTGTGCAACTCATCCAGCAACTTTCGGCGGCTCGGATCGGCCAACGCTTTAAAGACTGCATCCAACACGCGAATTATATGCAACCATTTGGTTGCATGTCAAGCGCGGGGTTTTTGTTTTCGGCAGGGCTTGGGAAGAGACGCCGTCTTGAATCAGTTCAATCCTTCGGCGGGCACTCTACCCGCGCGAGTCCCGGCGGCGGGGGAGGGTTTTGCCCTCTCGGTCCGCCGTCCGCGCAGTGCTTTGGGGGCAAGGGCGAAAAATGTCCTGAAGCGCCGGTTCCGTTCGTCATCATAATGGAACCGAAATCCTCAACCAATATGACCACGAACAAGACCCACACCATTCGACTTCACCGCGTGCTCCGCGCCACGTCGGAGCGAGTTTATCGCGCGTTCCTCGATGCGGACGCGATGGCCAAGTGGCTTCCCCCGCATGGATTCACGGGCAAGGTTGATCATCTGGACGCCAAAGTGGGCGGCACTTACCGGATGTCGTTCACCAATTTCAGCACCGGCAAGAGCCACTCCTTCGGCGGGACGTATCTGGAACTCACGCCGCACGAGCGCATCCGCTACAGCAATCAATTCGATGATCCCACTCTGCCCGGCGAGATGCAGACGACGATTGTCCTGAAGCAGGTCTTCTGTGGCACCGATCTAAACATCACCCAGGAAGGTATCCCCGCGGTCATTCCCGCCGAGGCCTGCTACCTGGGCTGGCAGGAATCACTGACGCTGCTGGCCCAGCTGGTCGAGCCTGAGATCCCCGATCAGCCGTAAAGGTCGCCGCAGCGCCGATCCCCCAGGATGATCGGCGTTTCAGCGAGCGCGAAGGAGGATACTGCCACCGAGGCAAATCCGATCAAACCGCTGGCCATCGCGCCGAGTCGAAAAACCGTGCGTCGAGGCTACCAGCGCACGCTCCGCGCGTAACGCTGGCCCTCGCTCCCAAGTCGCACCGTCGAGCGTCCCAGGACGCGAGGCCTTGGGTGTTCACTCCTTCGGCGGCCACTGCTTCCCGGCGAGTTCCGGCGGAAGTTGCGTCGGGTCCTCCGGATAGATGAGCGACAGGTCGGGCTTGATCGGGGCGGTGGGCAGAAATTCCAGTTCCTCCGGCGCGCCGACGATCAACCAGAGCGTCTCGGCGTCCGTGTCGTTGAAGACCTGCCGCAACTGCTCCGGTCCTACGAGCACCCCGCCGTGCTTCGGCACCGTCAGCGTCTCCCAGCCGCCGATCGAGGAGGCGGAAGGGACTACCGGGGTTTGGTGGGCGGGCGAGATGCGGATCCGGCCGACGCCTTCGAGCACGAAGTAGAATTCCTCCTGCCGGAGGTGCCTATGCAGCGTATTCGCGCTCCCCGGCGGCAACCGCCACAGCCGCGCGCTCAGGTTCTCGCTCCCCGTCCGTTCCAGAAAATCCGCGTTGAGGATTTTCATCAAGTTCGACGGACGCCACTGCAGGTCGTCCGGCCCGATGAGGTGGTACCCGGTCGCTGGTTTCATCCCGCGAACGTGCCGCAATCGCGCCAGAGTTCCACCCGCAAGCGCCGGCCAAGGCGAAGCAATTCCCCAGCCTACAACTCGCGAATGAACACGTTGCGAAACTTGGTCATCACGTTGTGCGGTGACTTCTGCAAACGCAGCGGGCCTTCCTCGGGGCGCGCAGCGGCGGATCGAATCCCTGCTCCACCGGCAGGTCTTGCATCACCACCTTGTCATTCAGTGTGATGGTGACTTGGCCATCGATCAGCTTGATTTGAAACGCGTTCCATTTGCCGAGGGGCTTTGGTCACGACGGCGGGGCTGACCAAACAATTGTAAGTAACGCACCTTCTGACTACGAACAACCGGCCCGCCGGAAGTGGAGAATCGTGGAAATGCACGCACCCCGCCTCCGCGCAGGAAAAGGAGGGACCTTGGGGCGTTTGTCTTCTCGTCCGGCTTTTGCCCGTGGGCGAGCGCCCCTCAGTGTGCGCCGGAAGCTCCGATGCGCGACTGTAGTTCCGCGACCCGCCTTTCCGTCGCAATGGCCCGACCTTCGGCATTGCTGGCGCCGGGAAACTGGCTCCAGCTCTGATTGGCGTGAATGACCGCGAACAGATCGCGCTCCTTCAGCCACTCCCGCTGCTCCTGCCGAAGTCTGGCGTTCGCCTCGGGCGCGAGGGTTTTCAGGAGGGCTGCGTAAACGGAGTTCAACGCCGCGTCCGCTTTTTTGAATCGCTGCTCGGCGGGAATCTCCGGTCCCTCCTGGCCGATCGACTCGGCGGTCAGAAGCTCGCCGGATTTGCCGGCACTGGCTGCGCGCAGTCGCTCGGTTCGCTCGAACGTTTTGGTCTTCGTATTGAAATAGCAGAACCATGGGCCGACCGATCGTGGAAACTCTCCCATTGGTTCCTTCCGCGCGCCGATGCCGCCACTCAGCGAAAACAGCAGACGGCCGGAGTCCGGGCCCCAGGCCGCGAACGCGATGCTCATTCGTTTGTGGCCGAATTGATCGGGCACGCCGATTTCCTTTTCTGGAATGTGCTCTTCCTTGCAGAGGAGACGCCAGGCCAGCGTGTCGAGACGCCCTTCTCCAGACAGCTCGTACCTGGGCTCCTGCGGCGTTGACGATTCGGCCTTCTGATAAAGCCAGCCGACGGCATAGCTTTCCTCTTCCTCCAGCGTCATCTGCACGTAGATCCAGTTCTCGTCGGGAGAAATGAAGGTTAGCTGCAAGCCTTCGAATTCATCGGAGGAGGTCTCGCGCAGTTGGGTGGTCCCTTCACTCACGGCCTGGAAACGAACGGGCGGAAGGGCGGTGCGGTGATTGGGAGCTGCCTTTGGCACCAACCAGACTGGACTCGCACCGATCTGTTTGCAGATCAGCTCAAAGGATCCGCCGGGGGCGGTCGCCAGCGAAATCAATGGCTCCTTATCCTCGGCTTGCGATTCGTTCGAGCTCCAGAGGTTTGCCAGCAGCAGAGCCAGGAGAATCCGATGGGTTAACTTCATCGTTCCCCTTTGCCTCCCTTGCTGAATGAGGTCTGTTTGACTTTGACCTGAGTGAACTCGTGCCGCGCAATATCCCATGCTCCCACCACGCTGCCGCTCCAGGAACTCTGATCGGAGAAACCCTTCGGATTCGTCGAGACGTCGCACTTCAGTTGCAGGAGCAGGCTCTTCTCCATCTTCCAGGAGACGCCATTGAGATCCAGTTCCACCATCGCGCGACCTAGCTCGGCTGCTTTTGGGGCCGCCGCGTGGATCGCTTTTTCCCACGGTGCAAAAAGCGGGGTCTGCCGCACGATTCGACCGTCCTTCAATTCGATGAGCATCAACTCACGCGGCGTCCATTTTCCTTCGCTCACGACAAGGACCGCGGAGCTATTCGGCGCCCAGTAAACATTGAGGCCACCATGATTCTTTCCCACAAAGTAAGTATCCTCAGACCCAAACTCGATCACACCGAGGATGCGCGACTCTTTCACGACGACCAGGAAGTCCGTGGCATCGTCCATCCGCGTTCGATCGGGAAAAATGACTCCGTATTTTCCATCAGGTGAAACGGTGTTCTTCCGCAGGGTGTAGGAGACCAAAAATGCGTCCGGATACCCGGGATGCACATCCGGTCCGTGAAACGGGACCTCCTCGTCTTCACCGGCCTCCTGCGCACGGGCTGTCGGGAGACAC
The DNA here is from genome assembly GCA_034667665.1 of Chthoniobacter sp. GTDB lineage: Bacteria > Verrucomicrobiota > Verrucomicrobiia > Chthoniobacterales > Chthoniobacteraceae > Chthoniobacter. Next base: position 67,299 of record JAXDQW010000044.1, on the reverse strand, counting down.
ACGGCCATTCCCGCGGCGGTCAGACCGCTGCATAACCATCGGATCATGGTGAGTTTGCGCCATGCCGGCGCATGGCGTGCGTGAAGCATGGGCGGAGTGTAGTGCGAGGTTCGCCCGGGTCGAACCTCCATTTCCCCCGCGCTGCCGGCGACAACCAGACCGCCCTCTCGTGCCCTCTCGTTCCCGCGAGACTTCGTCTCCTTTCCGGCGACCGCCGATCTCGAGCGCGAGCCCCATTCTCACCCGCCCACCACCGAAACGGAGTTTCGCCTGCCGCGCCCGTTCCCAAAGCGCTTCGCTAACTTTGGGAACGAGAGGGAAGCTGCTGCACCCAGCGCGGCCACGAAGTGGATCCGACAACCGCGCGCGGCCCCCTGCGCTTCTCACGACGACACCCGAGGCATCATTCTCCTGAGGCAAGCTGAGAAGCAGACAAACTCTCCCAGCGCTTTTCACGCCGGAGGCCGCGTCCTTCCCGAACGCGCGGACATCGCGCGAGAATTTGATCTCATTTCGCTCATGGCCATCCCCCCACGTCCCCTGGTTCTCCTGCTCGCCGCACTGCTGTGGTGCTCCCATGCGGCGCAAAGTGAGGAGGTTCTTGCACCGACAACACCGGCCGCCGGCACGCCGCTCGCGGTCCCGACTTTTCACTGTCTCGGGCTCTACTGGTCGCCACCCGCCGGTGCGGCGGATCGCGAAGTGAAGGTGCGCTATCGAGTGAATGATGCGGCGCAGTGAACCCATGCGCTATAATCCGATCGACGGGACCGACGAAGATCTCACCGACTATCGCGGCAGCATTGTCCACCTCCAGTCGGAAACGACCTATGAGGTGGAGCTGACCCTCGCGGGAACGGCGACCTCCACCCGGCTGACCGCGCGCACCTGGAGCGAAAGCTTTCCTGAGGGCGAAGTCGTGCGCGTGCCGAGTGGGACTCAACCGCTGGTCCTCACCGAAGGGGGGAAGCCGGACGCCTGGCGCGTGTATGATGGCACGGGCGCGACGATCGACGTGCAGCACCGGCAAGAACTCCTGCATCGTCGTCAACGCCTCGTATGTCATCCTGCGCGGCTTTGTGCTGAAGGGCGCCGGAGCGACGCACCCTGCCTCAGCTCGCGCTGCCTACTCCACCGGTTCCGCGTTCCAGACCTTCAGATCGTCGAAGAAGCCGTCCTTGCCCATGCAGCCGAATTCCACCTTCGACTTCGTCGGGTGGGCGATGCCGGGAGACTGCAGGAATGCCACGGCCTTGCCGTCGATCGAGGCGCGCATGGTGTCGCCCACGGTCTCGAGCATGAAGGTGTGCCAAGCCTCGGGATCGAGGCTGAGCGGGAAGGTCACGTTCTTCCTGCCGGCGGGCGTCGGCGGCTCGCCGGTGGCGCCTTCGGGTCGGGCCACCGCGAGGCCTTTCTGATCCACGAGCGTGATGCCCGTCGCCGCGATGCGCGCCATGCAGATGTGCCCGTAGTGTGAGCCGTTGAACTTTCGGTCGTCATACTCCGCCGTGACCGACTGCGCGCCGCCGAGCCGGAAGCGAAACTCGATCACGCTGTCCTTGGTCGGGATGTCATTGCCGATCACGGCCTGATGCCCTTTCACTGCCGGCTTGCCATCCGCCTCTGGTGTATCGAAGCGCATTTGCGTGCCCTTGAGCGTTCCTTTCTCGAAGGAAAAAGTCGGCACCACGATCGCCCAGGGCTTGCCTAGTTCGGCACGCTCGAAGTCATCGGAGAAGAGCAGCTCCTTTTTCTTGGCGATCGGCTCCGTGGGAATCGAGGGAAGCTTCGGCGCATCGGCGGCGAAGGTGGAGGCGGTGACAAAACTAGCCAGCGTGAGGAGGAGTCGGAGGTTCATGAGACGATCTATACGAATGGCGCAACGCCATTCCAACGAGGGATTTCGAAGCAATGCGGTCCGCGGGAAGATTAGAACTTCAGCACGCCCCGGAATCCCCGCGCCGCGTAGTAGGACTCCGCGCCGTTGCAGCCGATGAAGACGCGGCCGTAGCTGCGCCCACCCCAGAGGGCGCCGCCCTGCGCGCGAAAGTCCGCCGGCGTCTTGATCCAGCTCGACCGCTTCGTGTCGAAGTCACCCAGTTTCTGCAGCGCCAAATATTCCTCCTCCGTCAGCAACTCGATGCTCATCGCCTCCGCCATCCCCACCGCGCTGCCCTTCGGCTTGTTCTCCTTGCGCGACACCAGCGCCTCCTCGTCGTAGCAAAGGCTCACCCGACCCGCGGGCGTGGACTCGGCGCAATCGTAGAATGTCACTTCCCCCGTCTTCGCGTCCTGCGCGACCACATCGGGCTCCCCGCCGGTTCGTTCCATTTCGTTCAGCGACCAAAGTTTGTCCGGCTTCGCCTCGAGCCGCGCCTGCACCTTGGACCAATCGAGCTTGGGATGCCGCTTCAAGTTTTTCTCAAAGCGCGCCTGCAATGTTTTCAACAAGTCCGTTCGCTGTTTGGAGGACAGTTCCTTTGGGTTGGTCTTGGTGCTTCTCATCGTTTGGATTCCAATGGGGTCGGTCGCCGGACGAGTCACTTCAAGGTGCCAGCGGCAGTGCGTAGCCCGCGGCTTCGGTGGCATTGCGCACGAGCAGCTTGTCGCCGACGAGGACCGGATGATTCCACGTCTTGCCTTGGAGCGCCTGGAAGGACGTGATTTCTTTGTGCGCCGTGGGATCGGCTTGCAGCAGGACGACGCGACCGTCTTCCGCCGCGATCAGGATTTGGTCGGATGACTCAAGGAGCAGCGCCTGTCCTTTGCCGTAGCGCCCATCTTTCCAAGCGCGCGCGCCGGTCTTGAGATCGATGCAGCTGAACATGGAGCCATCGATGCCGTAGAGATAACCCTTGTGCGCGATGAGGTCGGAAAAGTCGGTCTTCAACTGCTTCGACGTCCACAGTTCTTCCGCGGCGAGTTGATCGCCTTTCTTGCTGACGCGAATGGCCCGCGTTCCTTCTGACATCGGGGTGGGTAGCAAGATCACGTCATCGCCGATTACTGTCGGTTGCAGCGCGCGGTAACCTTGAAACTTCCACGCGTAGTTCAGCCGCGTCTTGCCGGTAGCGGGGTCGAGCAGGAGCAGGCCGTCGTTGGTGAGCATGAGCAGAGTCTCTTCGCCGAGCACCTTGCTGAGTTGCGGCGAGCTATACGACTCGGGACCGCAGGCTACAGACCAGTTGGGTTGTCCGCTCGCGGCGTCGAAGGCCATCACCCCTTTGTCGCCCGGACCGCCGGCGTAGATGATGACCAGTGAATTCGTTACCAGTGGCGAGGCCGAGTAGCCCCACATGGGGACCACCGCGCGCCCGCTGAGACTCTTGAAGTCCTGCTGCCACACCACTTCGCCCGTGCTCGCCTTCAAGCGCTGCAACACTCCCGACGCGCCCGTGACGAAGACCGCGCCATCCGCCAGCGTTGGTGTGGCGCGTGGGCCGGGACCGCCCATCGGTTCGTCGAAACGAGCCTCGCGTTGCTGCGTCCAGACTTCGTTGCCGGTGGCGGCCTCGTAGCAGGCCACGACTTCGCTCGGCCCGCGTTGCTCCTGGGTGAAGGCAAATGCTCCCGCGACCGCGAACGACGACCAACCTGCGCCGACGGGTTTTTTCCAAAGCAACTTTGGCGGATTCGCTTGCCAGTCCGTCGCGAGCTTCGGCGCCTTGGTGTGCCCCATGCGATCGGCGCCGCGGAATCCGGGCCATTCGGCGGTGGCGATGGCCGCCTCGATCTTTGCGCCCGCGCCCGGTGCCTTCGCCGGAGCGTTCTTGGTCCACGAGCCAGCGCCAGGAACGGGCGACCAGCGCGAATGCAGCTCAAACGCGTAGGCGCCGGTGATGCCGTAGCTTTGCAAAAGCAGCGTGATGGACATCGCCAGCATGGCCCCGAGCAGCACGCCAGTCACGCGCTGCTTGGATGGCTTGCGGCGATTGAAATAAGCGCCGAGGCCAAAGCCGATCATTCCAAGAGGCAAAGTGAGATAGGTAGTGATCAGCCCTCGCATCGTGGGATGACTCAGCACGACGATCACCGCCACCGCCAGGATGAACCCGAAGAAGCCAATGAGCTTCTCTTGTCCGGTGGCGCGGCTCCCCGCCACCCACCAGATCAGCATCAGCACACTGGCCAGCAACGGGAAGAACACCGGCACATACCAAACCTGACTGCTCGCGCCTTCGATGAAGCCGGGCACGTAGCGGCAGAGGACGATGAGCGCCATGAGCACCAGGGCCGGCCACATCCGCAATGGTTTCTGCTGGGATTCTGACGGGAGCGTTTCTGCATTCATAGCGAGTAGCGAAAGGGCGGACAGGGCGGTGCCTCTGAAGAGTTCGGAATCTGAGCGTGGGGCTCATCGAGCGTCAATCGCGCGGCTCGCTTTCCGCGGCGCCGGAAGCCTTTGTTCAGCGCATTCGTTCTCTCCGCCTCGACGTGGCGGTTGTCACCAAACTGCGGTTAGCTTATCGAAGACTCATGACCGCCGCCACCGCCTTGGACAAACAGATCGAGCGTTATCGCCAGATGACGGGTGAACAACGGCTCGCTGTCGCGCTGGAACTGCACGAGATGTCGTGTGACATCGCCCGGGAAGGAATTCGCCGCCAGCATCCCGCCGCCGATGCCGCGGAGGTGGAGCGACTGCTACGCCGCCGGCTCGAACTGGCCCGGGCGGCATGAACGAGCGCGAATTGCTCGTGGATTGTCTGCGCCGTTTGAACCGAACCGGCGTCACCTATTACCTCACCGGTTCGATGGCGAGCAACTACTGGGGCATTCCGCGAACCTCGCACGATCTGGACTTTGTCGTGCAACTGCCGATGAGCGCCGTGTCGCAGATCGTGGAGGAATTCAGCGGTGAGTTTTACCTCGAGGAGGCGGCGGTGCGGGCGGTATTCCAGCCCCCTTATCAATTCAACGCGATCGACACCCGCTCCGCGTTGAAGGTGGGTTTCTGGCTGGCGCTACCGGCGCCCTTTGATCAGCAAATGCTGCGTCGCCGCGTCAACGCCATGCTTTTCGGCGAGCCTGCGTGGATCTCGACCGCGGAAGACATCATCCTCCGCAAGCTTATCTGGAATCGCCTGTCGCCATCCGACCGACAGCTCGGAGATGCAGCGGGAATTGTCGCCGTCCAAGCCGAGGCTCTGGACACGATTTACCTGAGGCAATGGGCGCAGGAACTGAATGTCGCCGGTGACTTGGAGCGGCTCTTGAGCGGCGAGATCAGACCCAATACTTCAGCACCAGCGCGCTGAACCCTGCGGAGTTCAGCCACGCCGCGATCTCGGTGCCCTCCTTGTCGATGACCCATAGCCGTAACCCCCGCCGGGACAGACGATCATGGCCGGCGCCGCCGCCGCGCCGGCTTTCCGCGGTGCCGGAAACAGCGCCAACGTGGGGCGGCTGACATTGGTGATGCGGTGAAAGCCATCATTCCGCGGCACCTCCGCCTCTGGTTCCTTCGCCCGTTGCCCAGCATCTTTCCCTCCGGCCACACCTCCACCGTCGCATTGGCGGAAGCGGGCGAAGCCGTCGGCAAAGTCGCCGTCTGCGCGAAGGTCATTCCGACAAGCACGAAGAGGGCGAGGAAACGAGGGATTATCGGGAATGGAGCGATTGGGTTTTGGCGAGACAATTAAAGCGGGGCAGCGAAAAGCCTTGCTGCCACTACCCGATGTGCTACAACAGCAAGCGGCCCGCAATATATAGTGGCTTTGGATCCGATTAACGTGTTCCACCCTATGAACGAACAAACCGAATTGTTACGCGAAATGCGGAATCTCCTACTCGTGATGGCAGAACCTGTCCTCGCGAAACGTGACGAAAAGTTTAGAGCAGCACTGCGAGGCATTGTTGGGAAAAGTAAATCTCGGGCAAAGGCTGTCTTTCTGATGGATGGCGCGCGAAGCCAATCAGCGATCAAAGCTGCGGTGGGAATCGACGCGGGCGACCTGAGTCGATGCGTCAAAGCGCTCCGCATGGGCTCACTGCTCACGAAGGACGACGATCCGAAGCTAGTGATCGCGATCCCGCCAAATTTTTTCGAACAAACGGAAGAAGGAAAGTGATGTCTGACGAAAAACTTCTAACCGCGATTTGTGAGATACGCGATCTTGTCCGGTTGATTGCTGAGCCGCAGATCGCCGCTCGCGATCAGAAGCTGCGGGACGAACTCACTCGCATCGTTGGGATCGGAGAAGCAAAACGCAAAGCGGTCCTCACGATGGACGGCAGCAGTACTCAAATGGAGATACATAAACAAACTGGAGTGAATGCGGGCAATCTCTCCACGTTAATTAAGCAACTGGGCAATGCCGGATTGCTTTCAGGCGATCCTAAGAAACCAAAACTAGCGATCTCCATTCCGGGAAATTTTTTTGAACAGAAAGGAAGATCTCAATGAGTGACGAGTTAACTGAACTTGTGCGGAAGATTCATGGGCTGCTCGAACTGCTCGCCGAAGAAAAGGTCGCTCAACGAGACGCAAAGCAGCGAGAAAGTCTGCGACAGCTCGTTGGAACAAGCCGGACAAAGCAAAAATCCGTCTTTCTGATGGATGGGGCGCATACACAAGCGCAGATTCGCAAAACCACCGGTGTTAACCAAGGCCACTTGAGCACCATGGTCGGCAAAATGCACAAAGCTAAATTGCTGGCGGGAGATGCGAAGATGCCGACGCTCGCGATCTCAATTCCGGCGAATTTTTTCGAAACCCATGAGTGACAAACGGATCAAGAAAGACAGCGTCGAAGTGTCATCACAGCCCCTTCAAGACGAACTGGTCGCAATTAAGGATCGCCTCAGCGCCATCGAAACGATTCAGAGCATTTCAAACGCGAAGATAGTTGGAGAATACGTTGAAAAACATCTCACGACGGACAAGGCAAAGCCGATAATGAAGGAATGTGAAACGCCGCGAACGCGCAGCCATCTTATATCGCATTTCGGCTTCAAAAGCCCGGCAGCGTTGGATCACCACTTCAAACCGCTGCGCGAGGCTGACCTCATCCGCCAACGAGTTGAAGACGATGGAACGCTTGTCTTTGAGTGGAGTAATTTGTTTCGACGGTTGCCTAAGTCCTCGATCAAAGCGCTTTTGGGCGATTCGAAGTAAGGGCAGCTGCAACCGCTGGACGATCAAAGGTGAAGAAAACCAATGCTAAGGGAAAGCCTCGGGAGCGCGATAAACTGCCGCTGAAAACTCGGGTTATCTTGCTAACCGAATGCGGTTATCGGTGCGCCAATCCTGGCTGCCGAAACATTCTTGCCTTGGACATGCACCACCTTTGGGAAGTTTCCGCTGGAGGTGGAGACGAGCCAGCGAACCTGATCGCGCTTTGCCCAACCTGCCACGCTCTTTATCACCGAGGCACCATCGACGCAGAGTCCGTCTATATCTGGAAAGCGATGCTAGTCGCCATCACCCGAGCATTCGACGTTGAGGCAATCGATCGTCTTCTGTTCCTCGAACCCCTCAAGGAAGATTTCTTAATTGTGTCCGGTGACGGTCTGCTTCAATTCGCGAGGCTGATCGCTGCTGGACTGGCATCGGGCTCTCAAAAATCAAACAACAACTTCCAGATCGTCACGTATGCCATTAATATCAGCGAAAAGGGTCGTCAGTTGATTGAGGCTTGGAGGCAAGGAGACCGGGCGCGACTTCGCAAAGTTATGGGCGGCCCGTTGCCCGGCGGAAAAATTTGACCGGAGAAAGCTCACCTCCGCGCCCTTTTCCACGAACTCCTTCGACTTCTCCTCCATGCCTTTCTTCAAAGCGTCCTCCTCGGAGATCGCCTGTTCGGCGGCGTATTTGCGGACGTCTTCGGTGATGTTGACGACGCTGCGATCCCGCAGCATCGCCCTGCGGGCAAAGCTGCGCGTTGTCTGTCTCGCGTTTCCTTCAAAAGCTCGGCTCATCGAGCAGAAGTGTGGGCCGCACATGCTGCAAAAGAGGGCGGTTTTGGCGCCTTCATGCGAGCCTTACCGCTCATCGCCGGGTTGCGGCGGGACGGCGGGGACGCGGGCGAGGATGGAGTCCACTTTCTCCCAATCGACGCGGGCGACGCGTTCCGCGATGGTGGGGCGGCGTGGTGCGTGGTCAATCGTAGCAGCGAGTGAGGAGGCGATGAGCGCGTCCACGGTGGTGTGCTCGCGATCGGCAAGCTCGCGGGCTTGCGCAGCGAGAGATTCAGGCAGATCGACGTGAAGCTTCATGGCACAGGAAGCATGGCGGCGAATTCCTGCGGCGGCAATACCTCGATACCGAGAGCGCGGGCTGGCGTCAGATGGCGCACGTTGTGGGTGACAATGCGACGGACGGCCGAGTCGTAGGCGAGCTGGACGAGCGGCTCGTCGTCGGGATCGTGAAGAACGGGAATCCAGCCAGGGGTCAGCTGCCATTCCTCGGCGCGAGCGCAGATAGCGTCGAGCAATGTGTCGATGTCGGCCAGCGAGAGCCCGAGTTCGGCGGCGCGGGCTTTGAGAATCTCCTCGTATTCGTGAAGCAGGTGATTGCTCAAAACCGCCGGCCAGCGGTCGTGGCGAAGCGCGAGGAAGACAGCGAACGATGCGCCGAGGCTGGAGCGCAACGCCGAGTAGAGGACGTTCGTGTCCAGGACGGCGCGCAGCATGGGGCGCTACGCCTTCGCGTAAACCTCCGCGCCCTGCTCTACGAACTCCTTCGACTTCTCCTCCATCCCTTTCTTCAAGGCCTCTTCCTCGGAGATCGCCTGTTCGGCGGCGTATTTGCGGACGTCTTCGGTGATCTTCATCGAGCAGAAGTGCGGGCCGCACATGCTGCAGAAGTGCGCAGTTTTGGCGCCTTCCTGCGGGAGGGTTTCGTCGTGGAACTCGCGGGCGGTCTCGGGGTCAAGGCCGAGGTTGAACTGATCCTCCCAGCGGAACTCGAAGCGGGCTTTGCTCAGGGCGTTGTCGCGGTATTGGGCCCCTGGGTGGCCTTTGGCGAGGTCGGCGGCGTGGGCGGCGATCTTGTAGGTGATGACGCCGTCTTTCACATCCTTCTTGTTCGGCAGGCCGAGGTGTTCCTTGGGCGTGACGTAGCAGAGCATGGCGCAGCCATACCAGCCGATCATGGCGGCGCCGATGCCGCTGGTGATGTGGTCGTAACCGGGCGCGATGTCGGTGGTGAGCGGTCCGAGGGTGTAAAAGGGCGCTTCCCCGCACCATTCGAGCTGCTTCGCCATGTTTTCCTCGATGAGGTGCATGGGGACGTGGCCGGGGCCTTCGTTCATGACTTGCACGCCCCTGGCCCAGGCGCGGCGGGTGAGCTCGCCCTGCGCTTCGAGTTCGCCGAATTGGGCGCGGTCGTTGGCATCGGCGATGGAGCCGGGGCGCAGGCCGTCGCCGATCGAGAAGCTGACATCGTAGGCGGCCAGGATGTCGCAGATGTCGTCCCAGTGGGTGTAGAGGAAGTTCTCCTGGTGATGCGCGAGGCACCACTTGGCCATGATGCTGCCGCCACGCGAGACGATGCCGGTCATGCGGCGCGCGGTGAGCGGGATGAAGCGCAGGAGGACGCCGGCGTGGATGGTGAAGTAATCGACGCCCTGCTCGGCCTGCTCGATGAGGGTGTCGCGGAAGAGCTCCCAGGTGAGGTCCTCGGCTTTGCCGTTCACTTTCTCCAGCGCCTGGTAGATGGGCACGGTGCCGATGGGCACGGGGCTGTTGCGCAGGATCCATTCGCGGGTGGCGTGGATGTTCTTGCCGGTGCTGAGATCCATGACAGTGTCGGCGCCCCACTTGGTGGCCCAGCGCATCTTTTCCACCTCCTCCTCGATCGACGACGCGACGGCGCTGTTGCCGATGTTGGCGTTGATCTTCACGAGAAAGTTGCGGCCGATGATCATCGGCTCGAGCTCGGGGTGATTGATGTTCGCCGGAATGATCGCGCGCCCGGCGGCGATTTCTTCGCGGACGAACTCGGGGGTGATTTCGGCGGGGATGCGCTGGGGGAAGCGGCGGAAGACCGAGGGGACGAATGGGTCGGATGGGACTGATTGCGCGGAGCCGGCGTGCTGCTTGCGCAGATCGTTGCGGGTGATGTCGCCGCTCAAATCCGCGATCTGCAATCCGCGATCCGCAATCTGCTGGCGGCCCATGTTTTCGCGGATGGCGATGAACTCCATCTCGGGGGTGATGATACCCTGGCGGGCATACCAGAGTTGGGTGACGGGGTGGCCGGCGTTGGCGCGGAGCGGACGGCGCTTCGGGCCGCGCCAGGGGTCGAAGCGGTTGCGCTTTTCGGAGGCGCTGGCGTATTCCTCGTGACCGCGAGTGAGGTAGCCATTGTCCTCGGGCCGGACGTCGCGGCCGTCGTATTCCGCCACATCGCCACGAGAGCGCACCCATCCGGCTCGAAGCGGCGGGAGCCCTTGCGCCGAATTCGGAGCGGCTTCCGGATCACCCCACGGTCCGCTGCAATCATAGACCCGCACGGGTTCATTGACCTCGATTTCGCCGCTCATCGTCTTCGTCGGTGACTGGATGATCTCGCGAAACGGCACGCGCACAGTCGGGTGCAAGCTGCCTCCCACGTAAATGCGCCGGCTGTTCGGGAGCTGGTCGGTGCTCTGAGGTTCGATGGTTTCTTTCGTGGCGATCATGGGAAGAATGGCAGATGGCAAATGGAAGATGGCAAAACGAAAAAGCCATGCCGGGAACGCGGCATGGCTGAAGAGTCTTCGCTTCCTGCGACGGCATTACCCGTATCAGGTTCAAAGGGTCGTCCGGGCACTGGCACGGACCTCTCAGCCAAAATCGGCTCCCCTGCTGGTTTCAGGCAGAATAGGGGCGCGCGGCGCGAAGTCAACGCCACTGCCATGGCCACACCGGCCGCTTCTCTCGACGTCCCTCCCGGCTCCGGCTCGCCCTCAATTCGAAGCGGCGCGCTTCGGCGGCTGCGAGGCGGACTGGAGCAACTCCCACGACAGCGCGCTGAACTTCGGACCCCGGTCAGCGCTCGCGATCACCCGGCGCAGGGTCGGCTCCATGAAACGCCCCAGGCCGAGCTGTCGCGTGGCGGTCACGAGTGCCGGCCTTTCACCCTCGCCGGCTCCGATGTAGCGCTGGACGGCTTCGGTGAGCGCAGTTTCCATCGCCGGCGTGATCAGTTCCGCGCGTCCCACCATCACCCGCGCGGTCTCGCGCGGCGCCGGGGTGAGCTGCCAGGGGAGGGTGCGATCGGTCCATGACCGCGGGAGCACGTAAAGCACGCGCAGCCCTGGCTCGCCGAACCACGCCGCGTCCCAGGTCTTCACCATCGCGGCGGCTTCCCGCGGATAGAGCCCGGCGCGAGTGAGCGCGGTGCGCATCTGTCCGCCGAGCGTCTCACGGAGTTGGTCGAGGGGGACAAAGGCTGCGCCCGCGGGCAACGGCACGGTCCGTGACGATCCGGCGTCGAGATCTCCGATGGCAATCATCCGGCCGGTTCCGCCGCGCACCTCGCAGACGAAGAGCGAGGCGAGCGGCTCCGGGCCATGGTTCATCACGCCGAGGGTGTCGCAAGCGGGGCCTTCGAGCGTCACGTGCAGAGGCGCCTGAAATCCAGCGACGCCGCGGTAGAAAAGGAATTTCTCCACCTCCGACTGCCCGCCCTTGGTGGAGGAGGTCACGAGGGCCGCGTCGGTTTCGCGGGCGGCGAAGTAATGACTGGTTCCGTTGTCCTGCGGGAGTCGCAGCGCCAGTTGCTTTCCGGCGGCACTGCTGGGCGGCACCAGTTGAACGCCTTTCCAATTCAGCGCGGGCCGCTTCGCCATCTGGGACGCCGGGCGCAGTAGGAGATCCGCGGCGGTTTCCTGCGGATACCATTCGGTAATCGTCCCTTCCGGAAAGGTGACCGCGACATCCACCGTCCGCTCGCTCTCGGTGTAAAAATAGATGACCGGAGTCTCCATCCGCTGACGGCATTGCATCCCGAGCTTTGAGGCCACCACGACCACGGGCCGGCGGCTGCGCACGGCGTTGAGATCATAGACAAACTTCGGCAGGTCCCAAAGGACGAGGGGATTCCAATCGAGTTGCACGCCATCGGCGCCTTGCACGGAAGTGAAGGTGCCCCATTCGTGAGCGACGTAGCCGGGATCCCGCTCGGACGCGGCTTGAGCCGCGAGCGTCGCGGCGATGACGAGGAGGAAGGTGAGCCGGGTTTTCATAAGGCCACGGTCGCCGAAGCGGCGTCCCGGGTTGTCAGCACGGGCTGCGATGTTTGTAAAAGAAATGTGAGGGTCAGGCTCCGCGACCAGGAAGCGAGCCGCGCCCGCATCGTCGGTGTCGCCGCTCCCGCCCAGCCCGCCCTACGCCGGCTTGTCCGGCAAGGCCTTCGTGCTGACGCCGCTGGACACGGCTTCCACGGCGGGGGAACCGGCGTAAGCCTGATTTCCGTAACTCCCGCCCGAATAGTGATAGTAGCAGCTTCGGCCGGATTGGACCGGGAGCCGATTCAAGACAATGCCGGCCATCCGGGCCCCGGCGTCGTGCAGCAAATGGATGGCGCGGATCACCCCTTCCCGCGGGGTCTTCCGCGAATCGACGACCAAACAGACCGTGTTCACGTGCTTGACCAGCAACAGCGTATCGCTCACCGGATTGACCGGCGCGCTGTCCACGATCACCCGGCGGTAGGTGCGCGAGGCCTCTCGGATCAGATCGGCAAATCCCCGGCCGGCCAGCAGCTCCGCCGGATTGCCCGAATGATGTCCGGCGGTGAGCAGCGACAGGTTCGGGATCCCGGTCGGACGCGCCGCCTCCGCCAGCTTGATCTTGCCCGAGATCACGTCGGCCACCCCGGCCGGCGTGCCGTTGTTCTCGGCGAAGATTTTGCCGATCGAGGGGACGCGAAGATCCGCGTCCACCAGGAGCGTGGGCAGGCCGAGTTGAGCGAAAGCGACCGCGCAGTTGCTGGCGCAGAAGCTTTTCCCTTCGCCCTCCAGAGCGCTGGTGAAGAGCATCGTCTGGCTATCGGACGGCGTCGCCGCCAGGGTCAGGGAGGTGCGCAGGGTCCGGAAGGCTTCGGCCATGGGGCTTTCCGGTTGGTGGATGAGAAAGAGACGCCGGCCGGGCGCGCAGCGGCCGCCCAACGGCAGCGTGCCGAGGGCGGGCAGTCCGAGCCAATGCTCCGCCGCGTCCACCGTCCGGAGCGAATGATCCAGGACATGCCGCGCGAAGGTCAGCATGACTCCGAGCAGCAAACCCGCCATCAGGGCGCCGCCGAGCACGATCTTTTTCCTCGGCTTGGATGGCCGGTCGGGCAGCGTGGCGCCCTGGACCAGCCGGATCGCGTCGTTGCGCCAGGTTCGGGTCAGGTCGGTTTCGTTCGTCCGCGTGAGCACCGAATCGAGGAGCGCCCGGTCGGCTTCCACTTCGCGATTGAGCATATTGTAGTCGATCGCGGCGTGGTTCAGTTCCAGCGATTTTTGTTCCTGCTCCTTGAGCGCCGCCTCGAGTTTTTTTTCGGTTTGCACCGCCGCGTCATAACGGGCGTCGATCGACTCCCGCGCGTTCAGGATGGCCCGATTCAAGGTGGCACGCACCTCGTCCACGGACCGTTCCGCCTGGACGTAACGGGGATGCTTCGGAAGGAGCCACTGCTTGAGTCGGACCAGTTCCAGCTCGCGTTCGCCGAGCCGTTTTTTTTGTTCAAGGACCCCGGCGTCACTGTTGATGGCCGCCACGCCGAGCAGCGCCTCGGGCTCGCGGCTGTTGAATTCCTTGAGCTGCAGATGGGCCGATTCCAGGGTAAGGCGGTCACCGCGCGCCTGGGTGAGCTTGGAGCTCAAATCCTTCAAGCTGTCCGTAATGATGTCCTGCTTGCCATCGAGCGACACCGTATTGCTCTTCTCCTTGTAGTCCTGCAGGAGCTGCTCCGACTGGCGCAGCTTCTTCTTCAGCCGTTCCGCCTCCTCGACCAGGAACCGGTTCGCCTCATTCGCGACGTCTCCGCGGCCTTCGAAAGTCCAGCTTCGGTAGGCCTCGACCAGCGCTCGGGCGATCTTTTGCGCGAGTGCGGCGCTCTCGTTCTCCACCGTCACGCTGACCAGGCGGGTCCCGCGGACGATGCTGGCGGAGACTCTGTTCTTGAGGCATTCCACCAGTTCGTTATCGGAATATGGCTTCTCGGGCCGTGGAGGCAGACCGAGTTTCGACGGAGTGAGGTCGAGGGTTTTGTCCGCGAGGAGGCGCTCGACCAGGGCGCGGCCGGCGAGGTTTTTTTCGATCGTGGTGAGCGATTCCAGAGTGGCCAGGGCCTCGGGATTGACGTCTTCAATCTTCATCACTTTCGGCGCTCCGGCTTCGACCTGGACGACCGTCTCCGAGATGTAAATCCTGGGCGCATACGCGAGGTAAGCGGCGCCCGCCCCCCCCGCGAGAATCATGCAGAGGGCGATCAGCCAAAGGTTCCGCCGAAAGACATGAAGAATGCTCCGTAGATCAATTTCCAACGGAGGCGGGCGGATTTCCGGAGGCGTTTTTGGCTCATCCATAAGTTGGATCGAAGGTACACGGTGAATCACCGTTGCCCTACACCGTAATTTGTAACACTCGATTCAGTTGCGTCGGAAGCAGAAAGCGTCCCCGGCGCCGAGCCGCGGAACAACTCAGGTTCCAGCGGGGTGGGAATGGGCGCGTGGAGAATTTCCGCGACATCTGGAGGTCGGGCCGGCAGCTTCGCCAGCGGTGGATGAATCGCTACCGCCCCCCTCTTCGAATTGCGACCGGCCCCGGACGGTGGCCGATGAACGCGGGTTGAAGGTGGCCGTGATCAACCCGCTTGAATCCGCCGTGCCGACCGGCATGGCTGTCGCGGGCGACGCGGTGGCCGGCATGGTGCGCGATTTGGGAGCGAGCGAGCGGCCCTTGTGGATGGGCCGGCTGTTTCGATTCATCAATGACCGCGTGCGGCTGGGGCCGCTCAAAACCGTGTTGCGGCTGTGCGTTTGCCAGGGCGTGCCGTTCGCGTTTGAAAAGGATGTCTTTCTCGTCTTCACCGCGCATCAGGCGCCGCTCTGGCGGACCGGACGCCATGCCGTGATTATTCACGACCTGATCTCGCTCGCCTTTCCGTTCCAGCATCGGGTGCAGACGCTTTTCTTTGTGAGCCTGCTGCCGCGGGTGCTCGCCGCGGCGGAGCGAGTGGTGACCATTTCACAAGCCACGCGGGACGTCCTCGCGCAGCATTTGCCGCTGGCGCAGGTCCGTGCGGCGGCGGTGATCCCGTCCTATTCCGAGCGGATCGGAGGTCCGCGCCACGTCGATCAACCACGGCAGGCGCAACGCTTCCTCTGCGTCGGAGCGAAGTTCCAACACAAGAACCTCAATCTCGTGCTCGAAGCCTTTCAGCGGCTGCGCTCCGCGGAGTGGAAGGACGCGCAACTGGTCGTGCTCGGCTGCGACCGCAGCCTTTGGTGGAACGACCACGGCGGGTTCCGCGCCCTGGAAGCCGAGGGCTGGCTGACGTGCGAGTCCTATGCGCAGGACGCCGTGCTGCGGCGCGAATATGCCGAGTGCAGCGCGCTCATCTATCCCTCCCTGGCGGAGGGCTTCGGGCTCCCGCCCCTCGAAGCGATGAGCGCCGGCTGTCCGGTGATCTGCGCGGACATTCCGGTCCTGCGCGAAACCTGCGGCGAAGCCGCCTGGTATATCGATCCGCACGACCCGGGCGACCTGGTGCGGTTGCTGGAAAAACTGCTCGGCGGCCAGGCGCGGGCGGAGACGGTGGCGAAACAAGACGCCGCCCCGGAGGTAATTGCGCGCTTTACGCGGGAGCGGATCGCTGGTTTGTGGGAGTGTTTCCTCCGAGCATGCGCATCGCGTTGATCATCCCCACATACAATGCCGGCGGATTTTGGCGCAAAGTGCTCGCCGGGATCGCCGGCCAGGGACTTCAGCCGGAGCGCAAACTGGTCATCGATTCCAACTCGCGGGACGAGACGGCGGCGCTGGCCCGCGAGGCGGGCTTTGACGTCCTGGGCATCGATCAACGGGATTTCGATCAGGGCGGAACCCGCCAGCTCGGGGCCGAGCGCTGCGCGGATTGCGAGGTGCTGATTTACATGACGCAGGACGTCCTGCTGACGCAGCCGGAAGCCTTTGCGCGGCTGGTGGCGGGCCTGGAGGATCCGCAGGTGGCCATGGCCTATGGCCGGCAATTGCCGCGCGCGGGAGCCTCGCCGATCGAAGCTCACGCCCGGGTGTACAATTACCCGCCGCAGGATCACATTCGCACCATCGCGGATGCGGAGCGGATGGGGTTCAAAGCCGCCTTTTCATCGGATGCCTTCGCGGCCTATCGCCGCAGCGCGCTGATGGAAGCGGGCGGTTTTCCCAAGCGCATCATTTTTGGTGAAGACAGCTTCGTTACCGCGGCGTTTCTGTTGCGGGGGTGGAAGGTGGCCTACTGCGCCGCTGCGAGCGCCGCGCATTCCCACGCCTATACGGTGCCCCAGGAGTTCCGGCGCTATTTCGACATCGGCGTCTTTCACCAGAAAGAAGCATGGATTCAGGAGAAATTCGGCTCTCCGAATGGCGAGGGCATGCGGTTCGTGCGCTCGGAAATTGCCTATCTGCTCGGTGTCTCCCCGCTGCTGATTCCATCGGCGATGGTGCGCACGCTGAGCAAATGGCTCGGCTATCAGATGGGACGCCGGGAACGTGTTTTTCCGCTGCCCCTCAAGCGCCTCTTCAGCATGCACCGGGGCCACTGGAAATGAAAAGGTCGTCCTCGTCCTCGTCCTCGTTCATCCTTCTCCTCATTGTTTCGAGAACGAGAACGAGGACGAGGACGAGCACGGCTGGCCTGCGGCGGCGCCCGTATTCTACGAGGCCTGCTTGCCGGTCGCGAGGATCTCACCGCTGGTGATCCAGCCCACGCTGCGGCTCCTCGCCAGGTAGCGCGGCAGATTCATCAAGCGGTAGCGCCATTTGGCCAAAAAGCATTGCGGCCACGAACCGGCGTTGGGAAAGGCGCGCCGGACGATTTCGTCCTGTTCGCGCCTGGTCAGTTCCACGTCTCCCGAGATTTGGCCGCGGCGAACCCGGAAGCGCGCGACTTCCACCGGATAGTAGCGAAACTGGCGCCCCGCCGCCATAGCGCGCGTCCAGAGATCCAGGTCCGCGCAGACGCGGTACTTCGTGTTGAAACCGCCAGTGACGACGTCCCGCGCGAAGAGCATGCCCTGCTGGCTCAACGGGCTGATCCCCGCGCGCAGCACCGCGGGAATGAAACGCGGATCGCGTTCGGTGGTCAGGAGACTGATCGTCTGATTGGTTTCATCGATGACGCGCACGTCGCCGTAGCTCACGGGCTCGGGATGTTCCCGGGCGAGGTGCCGCCGCGTCACGTCGCCAAATCCGGGACTGAGCGCATCATCGTCGTTGATATAGGTGAACCAATCCCAGCCCTCGGGCCGGGCGGCGAGCGCGGCATTCAGCGCGCCGTAGATGGCGCCCTCGCGGCCGGCATCCGCCACCACCTCGCAGTGCGGATACTCCCGGGCCAGATCCGCCATCCGATCCCTGGGGCAGGAGAGCAGGTGGGTGAGCTGCAACCCCTGGGATGACACCGATTCCACCGTCTCCCGCAGGAACTCCGAAGTCCCCAGGGTGGGCGTGACCACGAGGAGACGCGGCTGGTTCACCGGGTGGCTCCGTCGCGGCGGTCAGACACCGCCATTCACGCGTGCCGGTCCGCCCGGCCCCTGGTTGCCGCGAGGTGCGCGCGAAAACCCTTCACGAGGCTCGCGCGGCGGCGGTGGCCAGATGCGCCTCGATACAGCGGATCAAGGTATCGCGGGCGACCGGCTTGGCGATGAACGGGAAGCCGCCGATGGTGCGCTCGCTCTCGCCTTCCTTGGGAGAGACGATAGCGGTCACGAAAATGATCGGCACATTGGCCAGCGTCGGCTCGGCTTGCAATTGGGTGGCGAGGTCACCGCCATCGAGATCCGGCATGACCACGTCCAGGAGCATTAGGTCCGGCCGGAACTCGCGCGCCACATCCAGGGCGAGCGAAGGATCGTTCACCTCCCGAATCTCGTAGCCCGACAGGGCCATTTTCAACAAGCGGGTAAAACCCTGCTCGTCATCGACAACCAAAATGCGCTTTTTGTCCATTTGTGTCATCCCCTTTGCGCCGGTCGGACCGACAGTGCAACAGGGAGGTGAAAATTTTTTTGCAGTGTGTGGCGCGGTTCGCGGAAGTCGATGCCTTTTTCACGCTCGCCACGGAGGCTCTTGCGCGCCGCGGGTCAGGAGCCAGTGAGCACCACCTCCGCCCCTTCCCGGGCGGCGGCGACGATCAAAGGTGAGCCTTCCGCAGCGACTCGCGCGCGGGCCCGCGAGACCATCGAGGCGATCTTTTCGTCGGGATGATCGGGGTCGTGATGGAAAAGAAATAGCTGCTTCACGCCGGCCCGCATCGCGGTGACCACGGTGTCGTCGGCGCAGGTGTGGCCCCAGCCCAGGCGAGATGGATACTCGGCTTCGTCGTATTGCGAATCGGCGATGAGCACGTCGGCGTCGCGGATGAACTCGACCACCTGCGCGTCCTGCTGCCGCGCGCAATCGAGGCCTTGCGGCGATGTTTCACCGGCGACTTTCTGGCGCTCGACCTCGTGCCGCTCGTAGGCCTCGTGGTCCGGCAGGTAAACGATGTCGCCGCCGGGCGTGCAGAGCCGATAGCCAAAACAGATGCCCGGATGGTTGGCGAACATGGTGCGGACTCCGACCGGGCCGAGTTGAAACTGCATGTCGCCGAGTTCCTCGAAGGTCACGTGGCTGGCCATCTGATGGAGGCCCACCGGAAAAAAGGCGCTCTGCATTTGCTCGAAGAGCGCCCCGCGCAGCCCGTGCACCGCGCCTTCGTAGCCGAGGATGCGGACATTGACCCGCGGGTTGTAAGCCGGCACGAAGAACGGGAAACCCTGGATGTGGTCCCAGTGGGTGTGCGTGACCAGCATGGTGATGGTCAGCGGCTTGTCCCGGAACTCTTTCATCAGCGCCTGCCCCAGCCGGCGGATGCCCGACCCGGCATCGAGGATGATCACCCGGTCTCCGACCCGCACTTCGACGCAGGAGGTGTTTCCGCCGATGGCGGAAGTCTCGCTGCCGGGCGTCGGGATCGATCCGCGGACGCCCCAGAACCGGATCAGCGTGGGGCCGACCGCGGTCGGCTCCGGCGTCGTTTTTTCCGGCTCATCCCCGTCGCTGCACGGCGCGAGCGTTTTCAGGAGATCCGTGGGAAGGATCGGCTTGACCAGGTAATCGTGGGCCCCCGCTTCAAACGCGGATTCGCGGTCATTCTTGAATCGGCTGACGCTGGTGAGCACGACGCGCGCGGAGTAGAGCTGCTCCTGCTCCCGGATGAAACGGCAGACCTGGAAGCCGTTGCGCCTGGGGGTGCGAATGTCGCACAAGACCGCCGCGGGTTTGTGTTTTTGCACCAGGTCCAGGCCGGTTTCGCCATTTTCCGCCTCCAGCACCCGCCAGCCGTGGCCGGCCAGGCATTGCGAAAGCAGGGCGCGGGTCAGCCCGTCGTGATCGATGAGGACGATCGTCTTCATCGTGGCGCCCGCCGTTTCGGCAATCGGATCCAGAAACAATTGCCCCCGCCGCACCGGGGCGCGTGCCCGATCTCGCCATGGCAATTCTCGATGGCAATGCGGCAGAAGTGGAGGCGCAGATCCGCGGCGGGCGGGTGGAGCGACGACAGCGCGAACCGG
The DNA here is from genome assembly GCA_034667665.1 of Chthoniobacter sp. Taxonomy (GTDB): domain Bacteria; phylum Verrucomicrobiota; class Verrucomicrobiia; order Chthoniobacterales; family Chthoniobacteraceae; genus Chthoniobacter. The sequence goes on along the minus strand of JAXDQW010000044.1, from coordinate 47,563 downwards.
GAGAAAAGGAGGGCACTCGCCTCGGGCGGGATTTCGGCCCCGCCATCTTCCACCCGCACGAGCACCGAGTCAGGCTCGTCCTCGAACCGCACCGCGACCTCGTGCCCGGCTGGCGTCGATTGCAGGGCGTTCTCGAGCAGGTTGGCCAGCACCCGCTCGAGATGGCGCGCGTCGGCCGCGATCCGCATTTCCGACGCGTCGGCTTTCGGAGCGGAAAGGTGCACGCCTTTTTCGGAAAACAGCGGCGCGGCGGCCGCAAACGCCCGGTCAGTGACGGCGCGCAAGTCCGCGTCAGCCGACGCGTGGCGTCCGTAAAATCCCTGCAATTCCTCCGCGAAGACGTCGAGCACTCGATGGATCAGCGTTTGCTGGGCCTCCGTTCCGCGTGATGCGAGGCCGAGGAGTTCCCGGGTCTTCGCCGGATTCTCTTCCATCTCGATGAGCCGGAGCGAAGTGATGACGTTGGCCAGGGCGGCGCTCATGTCCTCGGCGATGCAGTGCAGGAGGATCTCTTTCTTCTGCATCTCGGTGTTGAGCCGCTGGTAGGCGATGACCGTCTCGCGCGCTTTTTGCAAAACGGATTTCTTCGCTTCGAAATCCTCGCCCAGCCGCTCGACGAGCAACACGGACTGCCCATCGGCGGTCAGCGCCGTGGCTTCGAGTTGCACTTCGGCGCCTTGCCCGTCGTGCTCCACCCAGGGACCGGAGCGGGCGCGCCGGCGCGCGGCCCAGGATTCGCCGGCATCGATCAGGAAATTCTCGAGGAAGGGCGACGCCTCGGCGGGCAACTCCGCGCCGGCCGCGGCGACCGCCGGCCAGAGCCGGCTCAGCCATTCGGGGGCCGCGCCCACGAGCCGCAAGGCGCCTAAGTCGTCGCGGACGAAAAGCGCGAAGCCCAGGACTTCGAGCACGGCATTGGCAGGCGAGGCGCGATTCGGCACGGCTTTATGGTTTGGGTTGCAGCATCTGCCGGCTTAGTTCGGAAAAGGCTTCCTCGACTCCGCTGCCCGCTTTGGCGCTGGTGCGGATGATCGTCCAACCCTGCGCCACGAGGCTCGCGATCTGCGCCTCATCCACCTCCCATTGCGGCGCGAGATCGGCCTTGTTCAACGCCAGCAAAAAAGGCACGGGACCGACTGCCTCGGCCACGCGCTTCTGAATGTCCCGCACTTGATCCAGGGTGATCTGGCGGGTGCCATCCGCGACGAGAAGGTAGCCGGCGGTGCCGCGCAAATAGGAAACCTGCAGCCGTTGAAAGTCGTCGTCGCCCGCGAGATCCCAGATGACCAGCATGACCTCGGAACCATCCACGGCCACCATCTTCTTGTCGATCTTTACGCCCACGGTGGTGAGGTATTTGTCCGAGAAAACGCTGTGCACGAACTGCGCGACGAGGCTCGTCTTTCCGACGCCCGAAGTGCCAATCATGCAGAGTTTTTTCTGGATCATAGCCGGGCGATCATGGGGGAGTGATGACCCGCAAAGCAACCCGCCTGTCGGCCTGCTCGGGAACGGCCTTTTCCGCGGCGCTCGCGACCGGCGGCGCGCCCAGCCCGAGCGGCTTGAGCATCTCCGCATCGAGCCCGCAGGTCACCAGGAAGTCGCGCACCGCGTTGGCGCGGCGCTGGCTCAGGTCGAGGTTCTTCGCCTCGTTTCCGACCGTGTCGGCCGAGCCGCGGATTTCGATGCCGATGTCGAGGCCGAGCCGTTTCGCTGCGGTCTGGCAGCGGCGCAGCTCATCGGGCAAACGCGAGAGCGCGGCGAAGCCTTCCGTGGCGAAGTTGTCCTTGTTGACGAGAAAATAGACGAAGGCGTTTTCGATCACCGACTTGGACTGCTGGAAGGCCCGCTGGTCGAGATCGGTGAGGTCGCGTTCGTCCAGGGAAGTGATGCCCGGCGTCTCCGCCGCTCCTTTGCGCACCCGCGTCAACCAGGCGTGCGAGGCTTCGCCGGAAATCGTCAGCACCCCTTCCTGGACCGCGGCGTTCACCGTGTCCGGCAGGCCAAAGCGGCCCTCGAAGCGCCGGAGAACGAGCGCGGGATCGAAGGCCACCTGCAGCTCTTTCTCCGCAAGGGCGGTGATCCCGGGCAGGCGTCGCGCGCCCTCCCGCACCGGGGCGATCCATTCGTAAGCGGTCTTGCCCGAAAGAATCAGCGTCCCGTTTTCGACGCGCGCCGCGACCGTCGGGGGCAAGGGGAACGCGGCCTGAAATCGCTCCAGCACGTGCCCGGGATCGTAGGTCACCGTCAGGTCGCGTTCCACGAGCGCGGTCACGCCCGGCATTTGCGCGGCCTCGCGCCGCACCCGTTCGAGCCACTCGAACGGCACCGGTCCGGCGATCTCCAGCCCCCCGCCGGTGACGGCAACCCGGACGCCTGCCGGCACCCCGAAGCGCTGTTCGAAGCGCCGCCGCACACTCGTCGCATCCAGGGCCAGATAGTCTTTCCAGTCGAAACGGATGCGGCCGGGATCGAGGCCGGCCTGCCGCGCGAGGTCCGCCGGATTCTCCGCGAGCGGATCGCGCAGCCCGGCGACGCGCGACGGGGAGAACCAGCCATGATCGGCCGCGGTGACAGCGATGCCCCGTTCCGCGTTGAGAAGCCCAAGAAAATCACGCCAGCGCCCCTCACTGCGCCAGGCCAGCATTCCCGCGAAGATGGCCAGCGCCGCCGCGCTCGCGAGGGCCAGCCATGCCATCGTCCGGCGACTCTCGCTGGCGGGTTTTTGCTCGTATTGGGCCCGGAGACATCCTTCCAGCTCGGGCCGCAACGGCGCGAACACCGAGGCATCACCATTGAAACTGGCGAGCGCGGAGCCCTTCAAGATGTGGACGTCGTCGATCGCCTGCTCGAGGGTGGGGTGCAGGTCGCGCGAGGGATTGCCGCGAATCACAGCCGCGAGGAAGGCATACCGGCCCGGCACGATCCAAACCTGGAGATCACCGACGCGAAATTCTTCGAGCGTTGCGTCCGCCCCGGCCTGAAACGAATCGTGGACGAAGTCTTGAATGGCGCTGAGCATGCCCGCCACCATGTCGGAATCCTTGGCCACGGCAGCATCGGCGGTCACGTGCAGGAGCGAGAGACTCGTCTCGCGGTGGATCAGAAAGATCTGTTCCACCCGATAAACCAGGCTGCGCAGCAGCACCACCTCGGCAAAACTCTTCCCGGTGCGCCACGCCTCGACGCGCCACTTCAAGCCCTGCCAGGAAAAGGTGTGCTCGAGCGTCTCGTTGAGCGATTGCAGGAGCCCGCGCAGGCTTTCCGCGATGGAGCGGCGCACCAATGGCCCGAGGATCGGAGAAAACGATTCCACAAACACCTGCGGCCGCGTTTCGATCGTTTCCCGGATCGATCCCTCGACGGCCGGCTGGAGCGCGTGGGTCAACTCCGCGCCCCGCTCCCGGCTCAGCTTGACCGCTTGCGGCAGCACCCCGGAAACATCCGAGGCGCGCTTTTCCTTGTCCTCCAACCGCTCGCGCAACTCGCGGAGTTGTTCCTGCTCGCGGCCGAGCAGCAGGCGGCGGAGTTCATCGAAATCGTCCACCGGAGGGATCAGCGCCGGCCGGGCCTACGTGGCGCCGGGCACGCGAAACTCGCCCTTCAGCCGGAGCGCGACTTCGGTGAGCATCTCCGCCAGCGACTCGCGTCCCGTCATGGCCCCGCGAATTTGCTGCGCCTCGTGGTCCAGGCCGCCCTTGAGCTGGTCATGCTTCTCCTTGATCTCGGCGCTGAGCGACTTCGATTGATCGAGGAGTTGCTGCCGCAAATCCCGGATCTCCTTCGAATTTCGCTCGTCGAGCTGGCCGATTTTCGACTCCAGACTCCGGGCCGTTTCCGCCAGCTCGCGTCCCGCTTTCTCGATCGCCTGACACCGTTCCGAATGCTCGGTCTTCCCGCGGTTGGTCAGCGACTCAAGCTCGCCCTTGATGAACGTTTCGAGCGCCTCGAGCCGCTTTTGCAGGTCGCCGCGCAACGCGGTGGCATCCCGGGCCAGCCGCTCTTCGAGGCGCTGAAAGCGCTCGTCGTAGTCGCGCATCTGGGAGCCGAACAGAATGTTGCGAATGCGGTCCACGTTGCCGCTTTCATCGATTCCGCCGTTGCGCCCCGCGGCGCCCTCGGAGTTCTGCGGGGGCGAATGTTGAGCTTCTTCAGGATTCATTTCGTGTCCTCGGCTGATGGTTGGCTCGTGGAAGTATCCGCCGCGCGTCCCGGTTCGTCGAGAGCAGAACTCGGGGCTCGCGACGCGTGACCTTTGCTTTCGCCGGCGCGGCCCACCAGGTCGCGGCGGCTTCAATGCGCCGCGGCCGCCGGCACCATCAGCGCCTGCACTGCGGCGGCGATGCCCGCGGCATCCCTCGCGATCACATTGGTCGCATCGTATTCACCCACGAACGGCGACCGCGTGTAAGCCACTACCGCTCCGCCCGGCGCGGGCATGGGCACATCCTGGGGGAAAAGCTGCGCACGCGCCTGGTCGAGGAGCAGCACGTTATTGTTTGGCGTCCCAAAGAGCACGAGGTCGGTTGGAATCGTCTTCCACTGCGGGAAAGCGTGCGGGGACTTCAGCGGCTGCAAGCTTTCGACCACGCCGCCCGGAGCCACCGTGCCCACGCGGGTCACGACGCGCCCCTGCTGCTTGTAGAATTCCATGAGGGTGCGCGCCAGTGCCGCAATCTTCGGGTCCTTCTCCTGCTCGGGCGTGAGCGCGATGGTCAGCGCCACGTGCTTGCGGGTGGCGAACTTCGCCACCGCTCCGCGATCGCGCAGATTGACGGGCCCTTGCACCGCAGGAGCCGCCGCCGGAGCCGCGGAGTGGAGCTGGGTTGTCGCGCTCAAACCGGTCAGCAGCTCCGTCACGGTCACGGAAAAATCGCCCTGGTCGCGCGCCTGGTGCAGCGGCAGTCGCAGCACGTGGCCGGTCGCGCCGAAAATCGTGGCCGAGTCGTTGCCGCTCTTCACCGTGATTTCCACGGGGATACCCGCCATCGTCCTGCCATTGGTCATGGTCGGTCGCGCTTCGTAAAAGCCACTCACCCCGGCGGAGATGGCGACCTCCGGCGGCACCACCTCGGCCGGCGGCAGCGCATACCAGCGGAACGCGTCCTTCGTCAGATCCACGCTGGCCGCCTCTTCCACGGTGACCTTGCGCCCGAGCCGGACGTCGTAAATCGGCCGCGCGGTGTTCCAGCGCAAGGCGCCGGTCTGCGGCGGAACATAAAGGCTCGCGTTTCCCTTGGTCTTCCACACTTCGGGCTTGGTCGCTTTGGGATCGGGCGGACGGAGCATTTCCTTCGCCTCTGCCCCGGAGGCACAGGCCTGGTTGATCGCCGTCACGTACTGCGTGTCGCCGGCCTCCGCCGGAATCGCCCACAGCGCCGGGCTCTCCGAGACCGCGATCGGCTCGGGCACCCCCGACATGGCCTCGCGCAACATCGCCATGTTTTCCGCATTGCGCGCGATGAGCAGCGGCGTGGCGTCGAAATTTCCCTCCTGCACATAGGCCGCGACTTTCATGTCCGTGCGGGTGAAAGGCACCGGACAGACCGACTCGTCATCGGCGAGAATGCGTCCGCCGCGATCCAGGAATTGTTTGAGCGCCGGCTCGAGTCCGGGCGACCAAATCCAGGTGTCGTCCGGCTGATCGCAACCCACGAGCAGGATCGCCTTCATCGACTCCGGCAGCGGTCCACGTCGGACCTCCTGATAGGTGATCACGCGGGCCGGCCAGCCCGCCGCGTGGCAGAGGAAAAGCGCCTCGGTCACTTTGCCCTCGTGGGAACCGCGCAGGAGTTGCTCCGCGGTCAGGTTTTCGCCGGGCAGCGTCCGCCGTTGCACCGCTTGATGATGCCCGTAGAAAACGCCGATCACGGGCGCCGGCTCGGTGCGCGCATAGACGCCGCCGAACTTGCGCATCCACGCGTTCATTTCCTTCTGCCACACCCGGACCTCGGCGCGTTCGCTGTCCGAGGGATGGGCGATGAAATTGGTGCCCAACCCCTGGATGCCTCGCGTGAGCGCGAGGGCGCAGGCGCGCTGCCAGGCTTCGCGCCCGTAGAGGAACCGGAAATTGTCGAGGAGCGCCCACGTTCTGACCTCCGGCTGGTAGCTGTGCAACCGATCGGCCAGGGCCACGTTGTGCATGGGTTTGGCCGCGTGGGTGTCATTCCAATCGTAGGCCTGCTGGGTGGTCAGCCCCTCGGACATGTTGCGCCCCGGCATGCTCGCCCAGGGCCAGCCGCCCCGGGCTCCGGAGCCTGGCGAGCTGCCAAACGAAGCGGTGGTAAAAACGAGTTGCGGGTCCACTTCCCGCACCGCCTCCGCGAAGTAGCCATACTGCCGGAAGGACGTTTCATAGCGCTGCACGTACTTGATGAACTCCGCCTGCGTCTTGACCGGTTGCTCGAAGGGAAACTCCTGTGGCCCCAGGCTCGGCGCGCGCGGCACCTTTGGTTCGGTGGTGCCCGCAAACTCGATCATGCCCTCGCCCCAGGGCCGATCGGGAATCGGCGGCGCGGACGACCAGGACGAAACGTAACCCGCGTTGTCCGCTCCGATATTGATGCCCGCGAAATTGGGCTGCCGGGCAAAGCGCTGCGCGGTGAGCGAGAGACTGCGGTACAAGGGCGCGTGCCACTCCGGCAGAGTGTGGGCGAGAAAGGCGAGATTGGGGTGCTGTAATGAGGGTCGGTTCCAGTTGTTGTCGTATTGCAAACCGAGGCGCACGCCGTGGCGCGCGAGCGCTGCCGCCCGCTGTTCGAAACTCTCCGGCTCCTCCGGCGCCGGCAGCACCGTCACCGGATCGAAAATCGTGTCGTAGCCGGTCTCCGCGACCCAGGCGGCGTAGCCATCGGCGCTGTCCCCCTTGCGGAAGAAACCGCCACTCATGCCGTGGGGCAGCGCCGCGGCGTAGATCGTGAAGGGTGAGTAGGGGACTTCGACCCCAAGGTAGCGCTGCAAGCCCCCGCCACGCTTGAGCTCCGGCCCGGCGCGCAACGGCTGCGCGAGCGCCGCGACATCGGCGGCCCATTCCTTCGGGTTGGGAAACTCTTCCGGCCGCGCGAGACTGCGGACCGCGATGGCCGGCCCGTCTCCGGGCAGCGTCGTGGTGAGCGGGGTCATCCGCTCCTGCGGCACGCCCAGCTTCACCGGCATCAGTCCGGCGTCGAACTTGACCGGTCCCCGCCCGTCCACGGTCAGCTCGTACGGCTTGCCCCGTTCGCTGGCGGGCACGAGCAGCGTCAGCGAGCGCCACGGACCGGCCTTGTGATAAACGATCTGCCCATTCGCCTTCAGCTCCACATTCTTCACCACCGGCCCGCCTTCGCCTTTGATCTGGATCGGGAACGTCCACAGTTCATACCGGCCGGTCACCGTTTCCGTGGCATTGGCACAGCGCGCGGTGCGATCGGCGGTGTAGAGGTGTTTGCGCCCGCGCTGCCATTCCATGGCGCGAAACCAGTGCCCGCCGGGCTCGATGACCTCGTCGCCCGGCATGCGGAAAGGCGAATTCGCCTCCGCGCCCTTGCGCAAGCGCAGCGGGACGCTGGCATCACTCTTGTCGCGCCAGAGCGGCTGGCCGTTGAGCGTAAAATCCGGCCAGTCCACGGCGTCCGGACCATCCTTGCGGCGGGCGAGCTGCCGGGTCGGCGCGAACCCGTCGGAATTCCCGCGCGGCAGATCGTAACGGACCAGGATCAGTTGCCCGGCGAGCGAAGGCGGCGGCGTGGCCGGCGGTTTACCTGGCGGCGTGCCCGATGGCGTGGCCGGCGGTTTGCCTGGCGGCGTGCCCGATGGCGTGGCCGGCTTCTCCTGCGCGCGAGCCAGGAGCAGCAGCGCAGCGAGCGCGACGGCGAGCAGGAGGATGCGTCGAATCATGAGCGCAGCCAAATGGATGCGCGCAATTGCGTTGCTTGGAAAGCCGGAATCCGAGCAGCCGCGGCATTCGTCATGGAGTGGGCAAACGCGCAGCCGCGTGGCGGCGATCCTTCCCGTGGTTTCGGCGCGGACGCCTTCAGGCGTCGTCCCGTACCCAAACTTTACCCGTGAGGCGCTTGCACCACTCTTCCAACTTCGCGCTGAAGTTCAGCCTCTCGATGTAGCCCCGGTCGAAGTCGAGCACGCCGGTTCGGGCGAAGGTATCGATCACCGTCGCCGCGTGGACCGCCGTCAGCGAGGAGAAGCTGGTATCTTCCGACCGCGAGGGCAGGTCGTAAAACCCGACCGCGTTGACGATCGCAAACGGCAGGCCCCACGAAGCGAGGATATATCCCGCCAGATCCGCATGCGAAATCTGATACGCCTCGCGCTCGACCCGGGCGATACTGATCCGCTGGTCTTTCGCGATGCGCAGAATCTGATCATAACTTTCCGGAAGATTGGCAGCCAAAAGGAGGACGCCAAAATTGTGCAGCAGGCCGCCCGTAAAGGCCATTTCACCCAGTTGCTTGTCCCCCGTCTCGCCGACGGCGATGGCCGAGGCCCACATCGCGATTTGATCGCTGTTCGAAATAAACTGCTCGAGGGAAAACGAGCGGCATTTGGAGGCATCAAATTGCGCAAACATGCTGGTGGAAAGGACCAGCGCCCGCAGCCGGTCGAGCCCGAAGAAGACGGTCGCTTCGGCAATCGAAGTCACTTTCTGATTGAGGGAGAAAAGGGGCGAATTCACGAATTGCAACAGCTTCGCCCCCACGGCCGGTTCTTTCGCCACGAGGTCGGCAATGGCTTCCAGCGAAAAGTCGCCGCTCTGCAGCGCGGCGGTGATCTGCGAGTAAAGCGAGGGCAGCGCGGGCAGAATGCGGATGCAGATGTACACGTCCGAAAGGGATTGATTCCGGCGCCAGTCCGCGAGGGCGAACAGCGTCTGGAGCGTATCGGACAACACTTCGCGTGACTGCGTGCGTTGGAGCACGGGATGCGAAATCGTGCCTCCCTTGATTTCCGCAGAGTCCGCCCGCAAAAAATAGGACAAAGTGGGGAAGGATGCGGAGATCACATTGAGCGCTTCGAGACTTTGCTTCACGTCGCGGAAGCTCACCACCACCCCGTCCAGGCGCGGCGCGGAGGCCACGCGCAACGCATCGACCCCGTTCTGTGCCCGGATGATCCGCCGCTGCGCGATCTCATTGTGCCGGGCCAGCCAGTCAAAGTCATCGCCGACCAAAAGAATCCTCCGCTGTGGCGCGCCGGCTTGCTCCGGGGCCAACTCCTCCGGGATGGATTGCACCTCGACCGAAGCGCGGGGTTTCATGAATCGGTCGAGGAAGCTCATCGCAGACGAGCGTTTCGTCGATTTGAGCCCTGAGTCAACCTGAATGCGCGCCGTCCCCGAGTCGCCTGACCCGCTCCAAGTATAGCTAGAGGTTCTCCGAAAAGGGTCCGCTCGCCGCGGAGCCGCTTCACCCGAGTAGCCGTCTCGCCCACCCTGCACGTAGTCCCGCCGTTAGGCGGAATGCAGCGTTGCACGTAGTCCCGTCTTCAGGCGGATTGGACGCTGCGTTCCGCCTGAAGGCGGGACTACATGCGCGGCGCGCGCGGCGCCTGCGTTTTACCCGCTCCGTGACGAATACCCTTTTCGGAGAGCCTCTAGTTAAAGCCGAAACGGGTCCTCCATCTCCGCGCTCTATCCATGTAGCTTCGAATTCGACCTAAAAGGTCAAAGCTCCAGTCCCGGCGCTTTCACTCGGGCCGCCGGGGCTCGCTTCAAAAGCGGCTCTGCCTTGGCGCGGTCACCCATTTTCGCGTAGAGCATCCCGAGATTCCTGGCGATCGCAGCCGTCTCCGGGTGATTCGGGCCCAGCGCTTTTTCGCAGATGGCCAGCGCTCGCACTGCGAGCGGCTCGGCCTTCGCGTACTCGCCCCTGTCCACCGCCAGGCGCGCGACACTGGCAAGGCTCCGGGCGGTATCCGGATGGTCCGGTCCCAGTACTTTCTCTCGAATCGCCAACGCTCGCGCATGGAGCGGCTCGGCCTTCGCCTCGTTACCCATGGCCGCATAGACCGCAGCGAGACCAAAGAGACTATGCGCCGTATGCGGATGGGTCGGCCCCAGCGCTTTCTCGCAGATGGCCAGCGCCCGGAGGTGCAAAGACTTTGCTTTGGCCAGGTCCCCCATCTGGGCATACAGATTGGCGAGGTTGTTGAGGCAAGGCGTGTTGTCCGGGTCATCGGGACCGCACGATTTCTCGAAAGCCGACAGCGCCCGCAGATACAGGCGTTCGGCCTTCGCGTCGTCGCCGATCGCAGAGTACAAGGAGGCCAGGTTGTTCAGGCACCCCGCGGTGTTCGGATGCTCCGGGCCGTGGGCTTGCTCATAACTCGCCAACACCCGCTCATACAAGGGTTCCGCTTTCGCATAATCGCCCATCTCGGAATACAGGCGGGCGAGTGCGTGCGTGGAGACCATGCTCGCCAAATGCTTTGGACCGACGACGCTTTCGAAGGTCGCCAGCGCCCGCCGGAGGAGCGGTTCCGCCTTCGCGTATTCTCCCATCTCGACGTAGAGCGCACCCAGGCGCTCGAGGCTCCCCGCCGTCGCGAGGTGCTTTTCCCCCCAGCCCAGGACCTGGATCTCCAGCGCCTGCTGCAAGAACTCCTCAGCCTTTGCGTAGTCCCCCTTCCTCCAGTAATGCGCACCGAGTTCGTGCAAGGTATCGACCGTGTGCGGGTTCCTCGGACCATAGAGCTGCCGGCGAGTTTCAAGGACCTGCAGATAGAGCGGCTCCGCCGTCGAATACTCACCGAGGAGCGAGTAGCACTGGGCCAGGTTACAAAGACTCGTCGCGGTCCCCGCATGCCTCAAACCAAACGCCGTCTCATACTTTTCGCGCGCTTCTTTTGCCAGGGCAAACGCTTCCTGGTAATGGTGCAACTCGATCAGTTTCGCCACCTGCTCATTAAGGTCGCCTTTGAAGCGTGGCGCCTTTTCCTCGGCCCGGGCCGGGGCGCCAGCGAAGGCGGTGGCGATGGCGAGTGCCCACAGTAATCCATTGATTGAGTGCCATGAGCAGCGAGACGTGACGAATGGAATGGACATGCCGTAAGCCCGGTCAGCGGGACGCCATGATAGCTGCCGAGGTGACCAGCGCAACCTGGGGGTGATCGGGGCAGAGGCCAGCGCGGCGCCATCCATTGCCCTGATTCACGACGCCGGAAGGTCGCGCGCGATCTCCTCGATCCGGTAGCCGAAACCCGCGCCGGTCAGGGTCGAAAGATCGAGCACGCCCTGGCGCCGGATAAAGACGCCGGGATGCACTCGCGCTTCGGGCAGCGACGCCGCGGGATAAAACTGCATCGCGTTGCTCTCTACGCCCATGATCGTGCCCGCGTGCGCGGCGAGGAGTACGTGCGGGATTTGCGCGAGCATCGGATTGGTCAGGTCCTGCACCATCAGGGTCATGCCGTGGGCGCGCGCCCAGCAGAGGCTGAGCAAGGCGCCGGTCAGCGTCTTGCAGGTCTTCAGCGCCACCCCGCTCCAGCCGAGCTCGCGCCCGAGCCGGACGAAGCGCCAGTCGTGCGCGCTCTCGTCGAGAAAGAGCGGCTTGCGCGCGCTGACACTGCGCGCATCGATGCGATGCGCTTCGAGGTCGTACGGAAAGGGCTGCTCGATATAGAGGGTCATGGCGTAGATCCGCGGGTGCTCGACGAGCAGCCGATCGAGGATTTCGCAGACATACGCGGGATCCGTGACGGTGCAGTTGAAGTCCGCCGTCAGCCAGTCGCAGCCTTCCTCGATTGCGATGTCGCCCACGCGAACCAGCCGCTCGTAGTCCCAGGGGCCATCGTTTCCGCGCAGCTTGATCTTGAGACAGCGCAGCCCATCGGTGCGGATCCAATCGCGCAACAGCACCGGGTAACCGTCCGCCGGCTCCGACCCGATAAGATCCGCCGGCTCGAGCGGATCCAGGCCGCCCACGAGATGCCACACCGGCAAACGATTCTGCCGCGGCCGGAGATAGCGGGCCGGCCGCTGCCCGGCGAAACGCGGGTCGTCATCGAAAAAGTGCGCGAGATCGCTGCCGAGAAAGTCTTGCTCGAGCAGCTCAAAAACCGGTCGGCCGTGGAGCTGGCCAAAAGCATCGAAGACGGCGAGATCGAACAACGAATGGCAGACCAACGCCGCGAGGTGCGGCATCTGCGCGGCCGGGTCGAGGCCACGATTGCTCTCCTCCAGCAGCGTGTGCAGCCGATGCCGCTGAAACGAATCGCCCAGTTCCATCGGATGTCCTTCCGCCTCGAAGGCAACGATCTCACCCGCCAGCCGCTCGCAAAACCCGCGCATCCGCAACTCGCGCTCTTCCCACGAAAGCACCGCCGGCCAAACCCACGCCACGCTCAGCGGCGTCTCCCCCCACCCGACGGCGCTCCGCCCCTTCGCATCCTCGACGCGCACGCAGACCCGCGCGCAGGTGACACGATCAACCACCTGCGCGCCGAACTTCAGCGGCACGCGGGTCTGGACCGGAAGAAAGTAAAGGCGCGTTTCGCGGACGCGGATGTCAGTGGGTCGGCTCATCAGGTCCTCAATGTGACCGCCCGCACGCGATTTGGCCAAGATCAACCGCGGCGGGCTCGGAGTCGGCGACCCTCTGCTACGTGACTCTCCGCCGGTGTCGCGTTTTTCGCGGATAATGCGCCCCCAACCGATTTTTTCAAAAGCCTCCGCATGCAAACCCGCCTGGCAACCGTGGGCCACGGCTTGGTAGTAGCCGAGGGGCTTTGCCGCAGCTCGAGGGGGCGGCGGTGCGCGCGGCCTTGATCATTTTGCTCACGCCTCCAGGCAGAGCAGCCGCGCCAGCAGCGCCCCTCGCGCACCTGCCTTTGAAGGAATCGAATTATTTCGAACTGAGAGTTGAAGAGCTGTATGTATGTTATAAATACTTTGCATCCCTCTCCTCGAATGAATCCGGACCTGCCCGCCAATCCCGCTCAGCCCCAAAAAGGATCTCGTTTCCTGGCCGCGTCCCGCCGGGAGACGCGGCTCCAGCGTTGACCCCGACGACCCAAACCTGCCAGACTTCGCCGACTTCAAGAACCACTCGTATCGCCAGCCCCAGGAAGTTCAACCCATGAATACGCTCCGCCATTCCCTCCGCACCCAGCGCGCCTTTTCGCTCATCGAACTCGTCGTCGTGATCGCGATCATCGTGATCATTGCGGCTTTCACCGTGCCCGCCGCGAATACCATCCTCCGCGGCTCCCAACTCAGCCAGTCCTCGGGGCTGCTCGTGGGGCAACTCAGCCTCGCCCGACAGCAGGCCATGACGCGCAATCATCCCATCGAAGTGCGGTTCTATCGCTACGGTGATCCGGAAGTGCCCGGCGAATCGGAGAAGGATCCATCGACGGGGAAATTCCGGGCGATCCAATTATTCGAGGTTCAGGACAATGGGGTCGCGCTGCCGATCGATAAGCCCCAGACCCTGCCCAACAGCATCATCTTCGCCTTTACGGAGGCTGATGCCGGGCTTTCCTCGATCATCGACGCCAAGACCGCGGGCCCGGTGAAAAAGCCCGGCACCAAGGACGATCCGACCGCGCCGCGGCTGCCGCGCGGTGTGGATCTAAAATATGAGTTCGTCGCGTTTCGCTTTATGTCCGACGGCTCCACGAATCTTGCCCCCACCGGCAACTGGTTTCTGACGCTGATCAACATCAACCCCCCGCTCAGCAAGCCGAATGAGCCGCCGCCAAACTTCTTCACCGTTCAGGTCGATCCGGTCAGCGGCTCAACCCGCAGCTTCCGTCCGACGGTCGGCTAGCTAGCGGCGGGGGATTGGCGTCCCTCGAGGAGCCTGCCGGCCCTCATTCCAGCAGCTTCACGGTGCGCTTCTCCCGTGCGCTGAGCACGGCGCTGTCCACGATTTGTTGTCCGATGCGGGCGATCTCGGGATGCAGCGGATCGCACTCGAGTTTTCCGCCCTCCAGGACGTGGATCAGGTATTGGATGGGATTTTGAAACGGCGGCTGCGGCTCATCGACCGGCAGCGCCGTGGCTTCCGGCCGGGCGCGCGTCTGCACCTCGAGGCGTTGCGAGTAGTCGTCCGCGTTGATGGTGCCCTCGGTGCCGACGATGACAAACCCGCATTTCGGAAACGGCTGGAGGATCCAGGGATCGGTGAACGTTCCCCAGCGCGTCTCAATCTTCGAAAGCCCCTGCGCGTAACGGCACACGATCACGCTGTGCTCATCCACTTCCAACCCCGCTGGCTCGTCCATCAGGCAGGCCACCTCGATCGGTTTGCGTCCGCCTTGATACCAGGTTCCGAGGGTCGAGCCGTAACCCGCGTAATCCAGCAGCGAGCCGCCCCCGAGGGCGTGCTGGTAGAACCAGCTCTGCGCCTTGTCCTGCGCCGTGGGAGTCCGCTCGATCTTGTCGGCGAGGTGGTAGAGCGGGCCGCGATTGCCCCCGTAATGATGAAACTCGAGCACTTCGCCGATCGTGCCTTCGTCGATCAGCCGCTTCGCGGTCACGGAGCACGGCAGCCAGCGCAGCGGCCAGTTGATCGCGAGCAGCTTCCCGTGGGCGCGTTGCGCGGCGATCATGGCGTCGGCTTCGGCGAGCGAGGCGGCGAAGGGCTTTTCCATCACGATATTCACGCCATGCTCCGAGACGCGCTGGGTCCAGAGCCCGTGCTCCGCGGTCGCCGGGCAAAGGATCACGAGATCGGGCCGGGTCTGCTCGAGGCAGGCGCGATAATCCGTAAAGACCCGGTCCTGCGGGATCCCGAAATTCCGGATCGCCGCCTGCATCCGTGCGGGTTGCGCATCGCAAATCCCGGCGATCTCGGCTTGCGGATGTGCGAAGGCCTGCCGCAGCAGGTCGCCCATGTGCATGTGGTCGAAGTTGATCCCGGCGATGCGCCACGTTTTTTTCATGGGAATGAAGGGGGTTGGAAAGATGCGGAGCGCGGACGGCGCTGATCTTCCAATGATTCCGTCCCCGATCAATCCATTCCGCCGATGGGCGGACTCCAGCCTTCGCCGGCGCGCAGCACGCGGCAGCCCTGGCCGAGCCGCTCGCACTCGGGGAGGAAAAGATCGCACGGGTCCGCGGTGTTGAATTCGAACATTTCGTAGTGGCAGGGGATCACCCATTGCGCGCCGATGTCCTGCGCGAGACGGGCGGCCTCCGCGCCGTCGAGGTTGCCCGCCACCCGGCGTTCGGGGCGGTTCCCATTGATCGGCAGCAAGGCCACGTCAATCGGCGCAAAGCGGAGCAGCTTCTCCACGAGCTTCGGATAGGGAAGCGTGTCGCCGCTGTGGTAGATGGTCCAGCCGCCGGCGCGGATGACGTAGCCGAGATAGCGATGGTGACCCTCGTCATCGCAATCGATTTTGTTGTGCGCCGCCGCGATTCCGTGAAAGGCAAAGCCGGCGACCGCCGCTGGGGCGCCGTCGTCGAGCCCGATGGGCTCCGCGGGATCGATGCCGAGGCGTTGCGCGACGAACGCGCGATTGGCTTCCGGAATGACCATGGCCAGGTGCGGATTTGCGCGGCGCAAGGCGAGCAGGGTTGCCGCGTCGAGGTGATCGGTGTGGTTGTGGCTCGACGTGACCACGTCGATCGCGGCCAATCGCTCCGGCGCAATCACGCGTTCCGTCATGCGCACGTGGGGCTGATCGGTCCCCGCATATTTTTCAGTCAGTGCGTCTGAGAGATAAGGGTCGAGCAGCAGGCGCCGTCCGCCGATGCGCACGAGGAAGCCGCTTTGCCCGAGCCACCACAAGCGCAGTTCATCTTCCGGCAGGGGCTGTTCCACGTCGGCCAGGAACGCTTCATCCTGGAGCAGCGGCCGGATCACAGGCCCAGTTCGCCGCGCACGCGCTGCACGCCGGCGACCATGTTCTTGAGCTTTTGCTTCGCGGCCCAGCGCGCGGTCTGGCTCAGCCCGCAATCGGGCGCGAAGCTGAGCCGTTCGGCCGGCGCGTATTGCAGGCATTGGCGAACGCGTCCGGCCACGTCTTCCACGGTCTCGAGGTAATAGCTTTTCACGTCGATGATCCCGACCACCGCATCCATCCGCGGCGCGATCCGTTCCAGGATTTCGATTTCCGCAAACTCGCGGCTCGCCATTTCCAGGTGCACCTCGTCGATGGTCAGGTCGAGAAAGGCCGGAAACATCGGCGCATAACGGCGCAGGCCGACCGCGCGGCCTTTGAAGTTGCCGAAGCAAAGGTGCGTCCCGAGCCGGCACCGCCCGACGATCGGCTCGACCGTCCGATTAAAAATCGCCACGAAGCGGGCCGGATCTTCGCGATGGGCATAGCAGCTCATCGACGGCTCATCGACGGTGATCTCGCGGCAACCGGCGGCGACGAGCGCCTCCAATTCAGCGCGCACGACCGGCAGGAGCGCTTCGGTGAGCGCGTAACGGTCGGGATACTGGGCGTTCGGCAGCAGCCGCCCGCTCAAGGTGTACGGCCCCGGCACGCTCGCCTTGAGGGTGGGGCCGGCCGGCGCCAGACGCTGCAGACGCCGGAATTCCGCGACGGCGCCCAGCCCGCGCGGGGCCCGTAATTCGCCGACGACCTTGTGCTTGCCGCGTTGGTCGTGCGCGGGCGGCCCCCAGCGCCGCGGCGACGCGCCTTCCAGCTCGATCCCTTCGAGGAAGCCATAAAAGGAGAGGTTGAAATCGAGCCGCGTCTGCTCCCCGTCGGTGATGACATCAAGACCCGCCGCGAGCTGGTCGTGCAGCGCGGCGATGACGGCATCATCCTGCAATTCGGCCAGATCATCCGCGCCGAATTGGGAGAGGTGCTGGCAGGCGAATTCCAGCCAGGCGGGGAAGGGGTAGCTTCCGATCACGGTCGTCCGAAGGGGGATGGGCTGCATGGAAGTCTTCCGCTGTAACCGGCCGAGGGGGTTGTGGCAATGGATTCGTCCGACGAGGCCCCTGTGGACAGTGTGAGGCAGACTTGCCGTCGGCCTGGGTGGCGGCGGTGGGGAAGAGGGTGGGGGCGTGGACGGGTGGGCAGACTAGGAAGTCTGCCCCACGTTGGCGTAGAGTTTTGCGAGCCGGTGGCTGTGCTCATCGTAGGCGGCTTCGAATAGCTCGACCGCGCGTGCGGCGCCCACGATCGCGGCACCGCTGAGCACGATTGGCGGCTGGCCGGCGGCGGTGAGTCGCGCCGCCACCTCGGCCTTGATGGAATTCACGAGCAGGCAGCCCCCCACCGTGGAGCCCGGTGCCACCGGCATCTCCAGCCCCTCGATGCGGATCATCGCGTCGCCGACCGGCGCGCCGGTGTCGAGGGTGAGCGCGGCGAAATCCTTGAGTTTGCGACCATCCGCGCGGCGGCTCGTCGAAGCTTCGCTGTGCGCGCGGCTGATGATCGCCACGACCCGCACCCCGCGCTTTTGGAACTCCTCGGCAATTTCGATCGGCACCACGTTGCAGCCGCTCGAGGAGATCACCAGCGCGCTGTCCTGGGGCGCGAGATCGAAATTCCGCAAGATGCGCTCCGCGAGCCCGCTGACGTTTTCGAGGAACATCGCCTGCCGTTGCCCGTTCGCGCCCACCACCAGATTGTGAAAACTCAGCGAGAGCTCGACGATCGGATTAAAGCCGGGGAAGGACCCATAACGCGGCCACATTTCCTCGACCATGATCCGGGAATGGCCCGACCCGAAGACGTGCACCATGCGTCCGGCGAGGATGGTTTCGGTAAACCAGTCCGCGGCTTGCTGGATGGCCGCGTTCTGATTCTCGACCGCATCGATGAGCGCGCGGCACTTGGTGAGGTACTCGGCGGCGGGAGGCATCGCCTCACAGGCGACGCGAAGCCTGCCGGCGTGGCAAGGCAAATGGTCCTGGCACGGGCCGCCACGGAGCGGCGCAACCCCGAGCAGCCGGGCTCTGCCGTCCCTCAACGCGGAGTGCTGGAGTGATGGAGTGGTGGAGTGGTGGAGTGGTGGAGTGTTAACATCACTCCATCGCTCCATTACTCCATTACTCCATTACTCCAGCACTCCGCGTTGGGGACCGCCGAGCCCGGTTTACTCGGATTTCCGCCGCTCCGCGGTTCCTCCGAGGCCGCCGCCTTCCCGCAGCGCCCTGGCGCACGCTACGGTCGATCTTCGGTCAGCAACTCGTCCTCGGCCCTCTTCTGCGCGAGTTCCGGGCGCTGGAGCGGGATGGTCAGCAACTGGTTCTGAAATTGAAGCACCACACTGCCGTCATTGATGCGATAGACGCGGATGCGAACTCCCGGCGGCAAGGGTGAAGTCGAGACGGTGGCCGCGCCGCCGGCAGAGCGCGGCGTGCGCAAGAATTCGCCTTCGCTATAGGTCCGTCCGTTGAGAATGGCTAGGGCCGGATTGCCCAGGAGGACGCTCGTCAGTTTGAAACTCTTTTCGTCGATCTCGATCTTCGGCAGCGGTGCGACCGGCACGACTGGCGTCGCCACCACGCCCACCTGGCGCTTCGTCCAGCCGATCGGCCAGAAAGGCGCCCGCTGGTCCCAGTGGGGCAGGGTAAAGGCTGATTTGGATTTCAAGGCGTAAGGCGTCACGGCGGGACCCGTGGTCCCCGTCCCTTTGCCAGCGGCGGGTGTGCCAGTGGGTGCGGCGGCGGGAACCTCGGAGGCGCGGAGGGCCGGAGCGGCACCGGCGGCGGAGAGGGTGGCGGCGCCGAGGAGGCTTGCGGCGAGAGTGAAGAGGGCTGGGCTCATTGTTTGACGAAGTTGCGAACCGTCAGCAGGGCGTGCTGGGTCTGGGGGTCATCCCGGCTGGCGTCGATCTGGATGCTATTGACCTCGAGGAGCAGTTCCTCGTTCTCCAGGATGCACAAGGCCGAGCCAAAGTCGGCGAAATCAACTTTCGGAAGATCGACCCCCCACGCGAGGCGCCGGAAGCCGGGGAGCTCCTTCTCCACGGTCTCGCTGTTGAGCCGGGTGGTGACTTTCTCGATGCCCTGGCGTTTGAAGAAATCCGCCGTCCGGGTGGGAAACCACGCCACCGGCGAGCCTTCGGGAATCATGGCGTTCACCTGCGTGAGCACCAGGGTCAGTTCCGGCGCGCGCTTTTCGAGGTCCTGGGTTTTCTTGATTTGGGCCTGGGCGTTGTCGATTTCCGGACCGAGCGCCACGGTGCTCTTGGTCGCGGCTTCCTGCCGGGCGAGCAGGGGGAAGAGCAGCAGATCGAAATAGCTGTAAACCACGCCGATCAGGAGCAGCCCGCCGAGGACCAGCTTTTGCAGTTCATCTTTGCCGAGTTTCATGGGTTAGCGCTTTCTGCGGGGTGGCGGCGGCGGAGCAGCGTCTTCGCCGGCGGTGAGTTGAACATTGATCGCGAAAGTGGCGGTGGGCATCTGCTTGCCATCGAGCACGACGAGCTCGGTGCCATCTTCGAGCGTCTTGAAATTCGAGGTCACGTTCTTGTATTTCGCCCCGATTTTTTCCGCGATGGCGGTGCGGACATCCTCCGCCACCTGGCGCGGATCGCTTCCGGCGGAGATTCCATCGACGGTCAGCGAACATTTGCGCAAGCCCTCGCCGGAAAGATCGCCGGCCAGGCGCGTGATCTGCACTTCGCGCGGAACGGATTGCGCGATTTGCTCGAGCACCGGCGCCCAGTAGAAGCGATTCTCGATGCGCTTGGCCATCAGGTCGCTCTTCTTGATCTCCACGTTGATCTCCTCCTCGCGCTTCTTCGCCGCCTTCGCCTTGGGTTCCAGCGCGCTGAACTGGCTCTGCACGCGGTTGAGCTCGGTATTGATGGTGTGCATCCGCCCGAATTGGAAAACGTAGTAACCGGCGAAGCAGGCGGCAATCGCCGACAGCCCGTAGATCGAGAGCTTGAGGGGATCGCGCCGCTGGAGTTGCCGCGTGGTCTGGATTTCGTGAAAGAGATTTAGATGGAGAGCCATGACTCAGTTGCCTTTCAAAAACTCGGCGGCCGCGCCGCAGGCCACGTTCAGATCGACCGCGTTCTGGTCGAAGGCCGTGCGCTGGCTTTGCGGCAGCAGTGCCTCGCACTTGCTCACCGCGCTCCAGGTCTCGCACGGAAGCTGCAATTCTTCGCTCAGCACTTTGAGCAGGGTGCGCGACTTGGCCGCGCCCCCGGAGATATAAAGCTGGCGGACCGTTTCTTCCCGGCGGTGCTCCAGAAAGCCGATCGAGCTTTGGATCTCGCGGACGAGCCCGTTCAGCGCGACGCGCGTGTATTCCACCATCACCTCGTCCTCCTGCTCCATCGCCTGGAAGACCGTTTCGCGTCCTTCTCCACTCAAGCCAGTCAGCGCCTCGATCAAGCCTTTGCCGCCGAAATCGATGGTGCGGACGAGGATCAGCTCGCGTTTCACGCCAACCATGACCGTCGAAGAGGTGTGGCCGATATCGACGAGGAAGAAAGCTTCCGTGTTGAAGATTTCCTCGTGCGCAAATTCGAAGGCATTGAAGGCGCAGATGGGCCCGAGTTGCATGATGCCGATGCCGGCTCCCGCCTTGTCCAGGGCCTCGCCAATCTGCGCCACATTTTTGCGGGGCAGCCCGCCCACCAGATAGCGTTGGTGACCCGCCACGCCGCTCTCGGAACTCATGGAGGGATCGGTCGAAGGGATTTTGTCGCAGTCGAGAACGAATTCCCGGCAGTCCTGGTTGAGCAGCCCCATGCCGTTGAGACGCAGCGCCTCGCGCAGCAAGTGAGTGGGCGTCTCGGGCTGCTCGATGATGCGGATCAAAGCTTCCGGTGAGGAAACTCCGACCGCGCAGGCTTTGGCTTTCGCGGCCCCTCCCATTTCCTTGAAGAGCCCTTTCAGCTCGCGGCCCAGAGCCTCGGCCGTGTCGGCCGGCTCGCTCAACACCCGCGAGGCAAAGTTGGTCACCACATAGCGGTTGGGGGCTTTGCGCTGGAGCAAGACCGATTTGAGCGAGTAACGCCCAAGATCGACGCCGATAACAGAGGATGGAGCTTTAGCCATTGCGGAGGAGTGTCAAAGCAGCCGTTGTGCCGGGGTTTGGATATTCTCAGAAATTTCCGTGCACCTCACCCATGGCCGCGTTCCCCGCGGGCCTTCCGCCCTCTGGATGAAGCTGGAGAGCCATCTGTTGGGCCACCACCAGCGCGATCCCCGCCGCGACGATGATGAAGACCGTCGCAGTGACGAGAAGCGTCGCGCGATTGCGAGGCCGGACCGCCCGTTTGTTGCGTTGAGCGGCAAGTTGAGCGTCGAGCAACTTGAGCAGTTGTTCTGGTGTCGCGTGGCCGGTTTCAGTTTGTTGCGAGGTTTGCATTTCGAACTCGATGTATTTCGCTGCTCCAAAGGAAAAAGCTCATCTCGCGCCATTTGCCGCCTTTTTTGCCTTCCTCGTGCTCACCGGACTGCTCGAAAAAGTTTTCGAGGGCGTCGCCAAGCCGTGGTGGATGGCCGAACCGCGGTTCTGGATTTTCCCTTTGCAAACTCTCGTCTGCGGCTGGCTCCTGGTGCGCGGCTGGGAGCAATATGACTGGCGCGCTCCAACCCGCCCGGTCCTCGCGACGGCGGTGGGAATCGCGGTGCTGTCGATCTGGATCGCGCCTCAGGCCTGGCTGGGATTTCCGGCGCGGCGGGACGGGTTCGATCCGACGTTGCTGGGGCCCTCGGGCTGGGTTTTCCAGGTCACCGTGGCCCTGCGTTTCCTCCGGCTGGCGGTCGTCGTGCCGCTGCTCGAGGAGATCTTCTGGCGAGGATTCCTGCTCCGTTACCTGATTCGCGAACCGTTCAGCAGCGTTCCCTTTGGCACCTGGTCACCTCTCTCCTTCGCGGTCGTGACCATCGGTTTCTGCCTGGAACATCAGCCCGCCGACTGGCCCGCCGCGGCGATCGCCGGTGCGCTCTACAATTTCGTCGCCTACCGCACCGGCAGCCTCAGCGCCTGCGTCCTCGCTCACGCCGTGACCAATCTCGGACTCGGAATGTTTGTCATGCGCACCGGGCAGTGGGGCTTCTGGTAAACGGCAATAATTGAAATCGCGTCGAGGAAGCGGTGCGGCCCGAGGTTGTGGCGCAGGTTCCAAGAAACGCTGAACGTCGAACGTCGAAGTAAAACCAGCGCGCGGATTTTCCCCCTTCGACGTTCAGCGTTCGATGTTCGGCGTTCGACGTTTTTGGGAAACCTGCGCTACGCCTGGACCGCCGTCGTTTTGATCCGTGGCCCTACGGAAACAAAATATCCCCCGAGGCAGACCTTCTGCTTTGGCTCTGCGGATGCTTGATACGTTCACCCATAAACTTTTGATGACGGTCGTTTGCGGTTTTGGCGCGGCCTGTCTCCTGTGGGCGTTCCGACACATGGTGCAGCAGGCTTTCTACGAATCGAACGAAGGCTGGAGACAAAGTCTCTACCAACACTCGACGCCCCCGCCACGAATCCGCTGACGGTTGCTCGTCCGCCCCGTCCGACCGGTCGGAGCGGTCGGACTGGCGCGCCCGCGATCTTGAGATCGCTCAGGGCTGCAGCTCGCCTTTCTCCAAGTGAACGCTCCTGGAGCCGAAGGCCGCCGCCCGCGGATCGTGGGTGACCATGATGACGGTCTTCCCTGCTTGCTCGCTCAGCGTCCGGAGGATTTGCAGCACATCTTCCGCGGATTGGTGATCGAGGTTTCCAGTCGGCTCGTCGGCGACGATCAGCCGCGGGTCGGTGACCAGGGCGCGGGCAATTGCGACCCGCTGTTCCTGGCCGCCCGAAAGCTGTCGCGGCAAATGCCGGGCCCGGTCGCCAAGGCCCACCAGATCCAGGGCGGTGAGCACCAGCTCGCGGCGCTTTTTGCCGGGGAGATCCATGAGCAGAAGCGGCAGCTCCACGTTCTCGAACGCGGTGAGCACCGGGATCAAATTGAAGGTTTGGAAGACGAAACCGACGTTCTGGTTGCGCCAGTCCGCGAGCTGACCTTCGTCGAGGTCGGTCACGCGCACCTTTTGCACCACGCACTCGCCCGAAGTCGGCCGGTCGATCCCCGCGATGATGTGCAGCAGGGTGGACTTCCCGGAGCCGGACGGACCCATGAGCGCGAGAAACTCGCCCGTTTCAATGTCCAGCGAGATGTCGTGCAACGCCGTCACCTGGATCTCGCCCTGCTGGTAGATCTTCGAAAGCTGGCGGATCGTGACGATGTCCTCGGGCATGGGCGCAAGCGTTCTACGCGGGGGTCAGCTTCGGCGCAACCGGAGCGTTGGCGTCACGCAATTGCGAAGGGACGGCGGGCTGCCTTCGACGTTCGGCGTTCGACGTTCGACGTTTCTTCTTCATCCGAGCTGCGGCCACGTCCCGTCCGGAGGCAGGTGCAGATTTGGGTTGGTCTTTCAAATCGCCGCGGGATAGCACTGAGCCATGAAGCGACTAGTGCAGGCCTGTGGAGTTCTCGCGATGCTGCTGGCGACGGCGGGAGCCGACGACACCACGGGCCGTTTCTTGATTGCCAGCGGTCAAATCGAGACCAGCAAAGGCGTCCAGCATGTCATCCTCAAGATCGACACGATGTCAGGCGAGACCTGGCAGCTCTCCACCCTGGCACTCCAGAGAGAGGGAAAAGCAGGCGGTGACACTTGGGGCTGGGTGCCGCTCGACAGTGACGGGATGGCCGCTGGGCGAAAGCTCCAGGGTTCTAGCGACGCGGGGACCGGGCCGCAGATCGCACCGACAACTCTGCGGGCAGCTCCCGCCGCAGCGCCGCTGGAAATTCCCGGCGTCAAGTCCGCGGCGACCCCAAAGCCGAAGGTGCAACCCCCTGCTCCGGTCGCATCGACCCCCAGATCGCGGGCAAAACAGGATCGATAGGCGGACATCTACCGCAGCCCGCTTCTGCTCCGCGGTCAGCGGCCTTCCACTTTCACCCACTGCCGCGCGCGGTCGCTCTGCAAGATTGCCTCGCAGAGCCGCACTTCATGATGCCCGTCGGCAGCTGTGGCGAAGAGAACCGGTGTCCGGCGGCCGCTGGCGATGTGTTCATAGACGGCGCGGTACTGCATCTTGTGGGCATCCGCAAAACCCTCGGGATGGCCGCCGGGGTAATCGGTAAACCCGGCCACGTCTTCGCTGAAGCCCGCGGTGCCGCGCTGGAGAATCTGGTTCGGCTCGTCGCGGCGGCCCACGATGATTTCGTTGGGTTGCTCGAGGTCCCAGCGAACGCTGGCCTTGGTGCCGTAGATGCCCAACGAGAGGCTGCACTTCCAGCCGGCCGCGACTTGCGAGATGGCGGCGTTGGCGTGGACGCCAGCGGCGAAGCCGTGTTTCGCGCGGTCGAATTTTAGCAGGAGGCTGCCGAAATCCTCAGTGTCCACCGGGTAGGAAACCATCGTGGCGGGATTGCCCTGGGCAAAGGTCTGTACCTCGCCCGTCGGCCGCAGACGCGTCTGGTGCAGCCTTTCGAGATGCGCGAACACGCGCGCGACTTTCGCCCCCAGGATGAAGGACACCGCGTCGATCCAGTGCGTGCCGATGTCGCCAACAGCGCGGAGCTTGCCGCCTTCGCTGGCGAGCAGCCGCCAGTTGTAGTCGGTTTCGTGCAGCAGCCAGTCCTGGAAGAAGTGGCCCTGGACGTGAATGATGCGGCCGAGGTCGCCGCGCTGGACCAGGGCACGCATCTGGAGCACCGCGGGGAAGAAACGGCACATGTAATTCACGGCAAACACCGGCGAACCCTTCTGCTTCGCTGCGGCCACGACCTTCGCCGTCTCTTTCGGCGTCATGCCCAGCGGCTTTTCGCAGACCACGTGTTTGCCCGCGGCCAGCGCGGCGAGCGCTTGCTCGACGTGGACCTTATTGGGCGAAGTGATGTGGACCACATCCACATTGGGCGAACGCAGCATCGCCCGGTAGTCGTAGTCGCCGAACACTTCGGCGATGCCCCATTTTTGCGCGGTGGCGCGCGCACTCTTCGTCGAACCGCAGAGGGCGGTGACCTGCACGCCGAGGCGGCGGAGATTTTCGATGTGGACGGGGCCGATGAAGCCGGTGCCGATGACACCGGCGCGGAGATGGGTGAGGGAGGTCATGCGCGGCGCGGATTAAAGCAGCTCGCCAGATTTTTTCACAGGCATCCCACAAGCTTCTGCCCGCCGGAGTGTTGGATGTTCATCGCGTCCGAGATTTTTACGTCGCCCCTCCTCATCCAGCGCGGCTCCGGGCTCGCGCGCCGGAATCGTGATATGCTCGCGAAACTTCCGTGCGCTCTGCCGTTCTTCTCTTCCTCAAATATCCCGAGCCTGGCCAGGTGAAGACCCGGCTGGCGGCGACCGTCGGACCGGAGAACGCCGCGATGATCTACCGGCGGCTGGTGGAAGCGGTGCTGCGGCGGCTCCCTTCGGCCAGCGCGCTCATCGTGATGTTTGATCCACCGGAAAGAGGAGCCGACATCCGGGCGTGGCTCGAGCAATCCGGGGGGGATCAGCAGATCGAATTCGTGCCCCAGGCCCGGGGCGATCTCGGGGCCAGATTGACGCACGCTTTCGCCCATGCCTTTGCCGCGGGGTATCGGCGCGTGGCGGCCGTGGGCAGCGATTGCATCGAGCTTTCCCCGGAGACCTTCGAGGCAGCCTGGCGCGGCCTCGACTCACACGATTGCGTGATCGGTCCGAGCTTTGACGGCGGCTATTACCTGCTCGCGCTGCAACAGCCCCAGCCGGCGCTTTTCGAAAACATCGCCTGGTCCACCGAAACCGTGTTTGCCCAGACCATCGAACGAGCTCGCGTGGCCAGCCTGCTTGTCACGGAGCTGCCAAGGTTGCACGACGTGGATACCGAGGAGGACTGGCAGCGCGCGCAACGCCAGCTCTAATTAATCTCTGACCCGACGAGCACCGCGTCACCCCGCTCCCCGAGGGGCAGAGGGGTCAGCTTCAGAATTCCGCCATGCGGAGTGGAGCAGAGTCGGGCGGATGGCTGAGATTCGAGGCTTGGCGTCCAATCTCAACCGTCAACTTCCGCTTCACCGTGGCGTCGCAATCATCAGCGACGAGATGCCGGGGTGCCATTGGTAGCCGAAGCCGAAGTCCAGCGGCGCCGGAACACTCGAAGCGAATTTCGCGGCCAAATCCGGCTGCGCATACTTCTTGAAGATCTCGATCGGTCCCACGTAACGGCCACAGTAGCGAACACTCCATTTGGCATTGGCGAAGAAACGATGCGGGATCCCGGAATCGTCCTGCAGAATCACTTTGCTGTGCGTGAGCAGGAACTTCCGCGCCTCGCTGAACCACTCTTCGTGCAGCAGATACGACGCTGCCTTGAGGAGGCTTACCCCCGGCCCCTGCGCGGCACAAAATTTGATGAACCCGCCCTTCGCCTTGATCCCCGAATCCGAGAGGTCACTGCTGAAATAATAAAGCGTCTGCGCCCGCCCGCCCGGACCGAAAAACTTGATCCGCACCCCCGGCGTCGCGCCCTTGGCGTCGGTGAAACTTCCCGCCTGATCCAGCGCCACCGATTCGACGGAATCAATGGTGCAGCCCGCCCGCGCGAGGAAGACATAGAGCACGGGCAAGGTCCCGCTGAGCTGCGTCTGCGTGAGATCGGTCTTCATGTTCTTGGTAATGAAGAAGCTCCAGCTCAGGACCGAATCCAGGGACTTGCGCAGATTGGCCAGGGATGAGTCGAGCGCGCGGGGCGGAATCCTGTCCAAATCCGGCACCGCTCCGACCGGCTCGATGCCGCACAGGATATAGGTGCTCGCCTGGGGAAAGAAGGCCTGTGCGTAGAGAAAATCCGGCCCGCTAAAGAAGTAGAACATCGGGCCGGGGTCGGTGTGCAGAGACCCGAGAAAGGGCGGCGCCCAGGCGCGCAGCTTCGCCAACTGGCGCAGCTCGAGCTTGCCCCAGGCGCGGTCAAAAGCCGCCGCGTGCTCGGCCCAGCCCGGTTGCAGGGCGAAGCGTTCGACCGGCGTCCCGCGCACCGGCAGGCCGGCGAGAAACTTCGCGGTGGCGTCGGCGGTGGCATCGAGCGCCGCCGCCGGACCAGCCAGCGCCAGACAGGCGAGAACGAGGCCGAGCTTCATGGTCGCGAGAGTTTTTTTCGCCGCGCCCGGAAGCGCGCTCAGTTGCGCGTGGCCAGCATCAGGATGCCGCGATCCTTTTGCCAATGATAGCCGAAGGCGAAGCCCAGCTCGGGCGGCGGGTTGTTCTCGAAGAGGGCGGCGAGATCAGCCTGATGATATTTCCCGAACATCTGCGCGTGCGGCACGTAACGGCCGTAGCAGCGCACCGACCAGGCCTTGGTGAAGGAGCGGAGCGGAATCCCGGAGTCGTCCTGCACGATGACCCGGCTGTTCTCGAGCAGGAACTTGCGCACGTTGGAAAAGTCGTCCGTGTGCATGAGATACGAGGCCGCTTTGACCAGGCTCACTCCCGGGCCCTGACCCGCGCTCCAGCTCAGGAAGGCGCGGCTGCCGCCATTGGAGAGATCGGTCTTGAAATAGTAGAGCGTCTGGGTGCGTCCCCCTTTGCTGAAGGTGATCTTCACGCCCTGCGCGGGGCTGCTTACCAAGGCGGCATCGAGCACCGTGCAGCCCAGCCGCGCGAGGAACACATAGAGGATCGGCAGGGTACCGCCGAGCTGTCCGCGCCCCAGTTCCGCGCGCATGTCCTTGGTGATGAAATAATGGAAGCTGAGCATCGTGCTCATCGAGCCGCGCAGGGCGGAGAGTTCGCCGCGGAGCATTTCCGGAGACATGCGGGTGAGATCGGGCACCTGGCCGACCGGCTCGAGCCCGCTCAGAATATAGGTGCTCGCGTTCGGATAGAAGGTGCTCGCGTAAAGAAAATCCGGGCCGCTGAACGGATAATACATCGTGCCCGAGCTGCGGTAATACTGCGGCGCGTGGAGCGCCATCCAGCCGCGGATCGGGCCCAACTGGTCGCGCTCCTTTTTCTCCCAGGCATGGTCGATGGCCGTGGCGTGGCTCTGCCAGGTGCCCTCCTTGGCGAGCGACTCGAGCGCGCCCGTGACGGGCAGCCCGGCAAGGAATCGGGCGGTATCATTGACCGTGGCGCCCTTCTGCGCCAGGGCGGGCGCGGCAAGGGCGAGGAGGGCGATGAGCAGGTGTGATTTCATGTGACGGGCGTGGTTGGGATGCGTGGTCGGGTGGGCGAAATGAAATAGACGACCAGCCCGGCGGCCATGGTCGCCAGACCGGCGAGCGAGGCCTTGGGCTTGTCCCGGAACTGGAAGACCATCATCCACAGACTGATCGCGAGGAAAAGCGCGGGGGTCACCGGGTAGCCCCACGTCCGGTAGGGGCGCGGCAGATTCGGCTGGCGGTAGCGCAGCACGAAAACGCCGGAAACGGTGGCAAAAGAGCACACCGTCAAACTGAAGAGAATGTAGTTCACGACCTGCTCGAACGTGGCCGTGAGGATGAGCACCACGACCACGGCAAGCTGCGTCAGCATGGCCACCGCCGGCACGCCGCGGACCGTCTTCGGCGCCAGGAACTCGAGCGCGCGGCAGTCCTCGCCCATGGACATTGCGACCCGCGGACCCACCCAGGTCATCGCGCTGATCGTCGAGAGCAGCCCGAACGAAATCATTCCCGCCATGATCTTTCCGCCGGTCGTGCCGAAGATATGGGTCGCGGCCACTTGTCCCACATCGAGCTGCATGTCGAGCTCACGCAGCGGGGCGCTGCGCAGGAAAACGGCGTTGAGCGCGAGATAAAGCGCCGCCACGATGACCGTGCCGAGGGCGAGGGAGAGCGGGAGATTGCGGCCGGGATTGCGCACTTCGCCGGCAATATAGACCGAGCCGTTCCAGCCGGAATAGGAATACATCACATAGACCAGGCTGATCGCGAAGGGCGCGCTCCTGATCAGGCCCAGGTCTCGCGCCGACGGCGCAAAGGAGAGCGCCTGAGGCGCGGTCATGGCCACCCCCGCCACGATAAGCCCGAGAATGAGGAGCACCTTGAACGTGGTGGCGACATCCTGAAAGACGCTCCCCACCTTGACGCCGCCGAGATGCACCGCCGTGACTCCGATCACCACCGCGAGCGACAGCACCGCTGGATTCAAGCCGGGCGCCACGTTGGAGAAATACTTGGCAAAGGCGATGGCCGCCGCCGCCACCGGGGCCGCGAATCCCACGGTGGCGGACAACCACCCGGCCAGAAAGCCGACCGCCGGATGATAGATCTGGGAAAGAAAATGATATTCGCCGCCGGAACGCGGCAGCGCCGCGGCGAGCTCCCCATAGGCCAGGGCTCCGCACAAGGCGCAGACTCCACCCACCAGCCACAACGTCAGGAGCGTGAACCCCGAGGGCAGGCCACCCACCTGAAAACCGAGGCTGGTGAAGACGCCGACGCCGACCATGTTGGCCACGACGATGCACGTCGCGGTGAAGAGCGAGATGGATTTCGCACCTGGAGAAGAGGAGCCCGAACGCACCGGCGAGGAAGTAGGCAAAGCCCGCACTCAAGTCAATGCAAGGAGCGCCAGGGCGGGAGCACTGGGTGTGATTGAATATGGTGCAAAGGCGACGAGTGACCTGTGCGCAGCGCAGCCGCCTCCCACCAAGCTGTCATCCTGAGCGGAGTCGCGCGGCGGCGTGGGGAAAAGCGGCGGTGGGCGCGCGGCGGAGTCGAAGGATCTCTGACTTCCATGGGCGCAGGCGGAGGCAGTCTGCAGGTGGCTCTGCACCGCCTCCGCCCACAAAATTGGAGGTCCTTCGACTACGCAGCGCGCAACCCCACCCCGACTCCACACACCCCGCGCTGCTCCGCTCAGGATGACAGTTGATTGGAAGTGGCGCCGCTCCACTCGTCGATGCGTCGTCATGAAGCATGTTTAATCACACCCGGTCTGGCTCGCGCCCGCGAAAGAATGGTCAAGGCCCCGCGCGCGCACGTGGTGCGAGGTTTTGTTCTCGGTCTGGCGCCAGCGCTCCCCGTCCGTCTTCTCCTCGTCGAATCCAGGCGCTCATCGTCAAGTGATCTGCCACCGCGACAGGCTCTCGCGCAGCGATCGCCGCGCTCGGTAGAGACGCGTCTCGACGGCCTTGGGCGTGCAGCCGAGGGTGGCGGCGATTTCTTCGTAACCGAGGTCTTGATACTCGAAGAGCAGCACAACGGTCTTCAAGTCGTGGGGGAGTTCTTGAATGTGCTCACGCACGGCGTTGGCCAGGTCTCTACGCTCCGCGCTGGCGGCGGGGTTATCGCCGGGCGCAGGCAGCGTGTCCTCCAGGCGGGGATCGTCGCTGTCGCCGGAGCTGTGCAGCGTGACGGTGGGGTGGCGTTCGCGCCAGCGGGCCTGGTTGCGGGAGAGGTTCGTGGCGATGGTAAAAAGCCAGGTCGAGAACTTGCCGCGCGGTTCGTAGCTCCCGCGGTGCTCGAAGACGCGAACGAAGGTTTCCTGCGCGAGATCGAGCGCATCCGGTTCGTTGCCGGTGTAGCGAAGGATGAAGCCGACGAGCGGCTGCCGCCAGCGGCTCATCAGATCGTTGAGCGCGAGATCGTCGCCGCCTTTGAGGCGGAGCATCGTTTGGATGTCGGCGTCGTCGGTGCCCACGGCTTCAGGCGAGCGCAAGCTCGGGCAGGGCGGCGGCAGACGCCTTCGGCAGTGCGCGCTTTTTCCAGATGACGAAGATCACCGGGTAGATGAGCAGCTCGAGAATCGCACTGGTGACGACGCCCCCGATCATCGGGGCGGCGATGCGTTTCATCACGTCGGCCCCAGCCTGGGTCGTCGGGCTCCACATGATCGGGAGCAGGCCGAAAAGGATCGCGCAGACGGTCATGATCTTCGGGCGGATGCGCTGCACGGCGCCTTCTTTCACGGCGGCGTAAAGGTCAGCCATGGAGGTCATGCGGCCGGCGTCGCGGTGTTTCTCCCAGGCATGATCGAGGTAGAGCAGCATGACGACGCCCGTCTCCGCATCGAGGCCGGCGAGCGCGATGAGGCCGACCCACACGGCGACGCTCAGATTGTAGCCGAGCAGGTAGAGCGTCCAAAACGCGCCGACCAGGGAGAACGGCACGGCCAGCAGCACGATGATCGTTTTCGTCACCGACTGGGTGTTCATGAAGATGAGCACGAAGATGATGAGCAGCGTGAACGGGACGACGATCTTGAGCCGCGCCTCCGCGGCCTTCAGATACTCGAACTGTCCGGCCCACTGGATGTAATAGCCGGCGGGAAACTTCACGCGTTCGTTGATGCGTTGCGAGGCGGCGCGCACGTAGCCTTCGATGTCGCTGCCCGTGATGTCCACGAAGACGAAGCCGACGAGCTGGCCGTTCTCATTGCGGATCGAAGGCGGGCCGGTCCTGTAGCTGATGTTCGCGAGCAGGGAGAGCGGAATTTGCGGTAGAGAGGGAGACAAGGAGACCGTGGGGGAAGTCCGCGCCATGCTTCCCTCTCCTGGTCGCCCCCTCTCCTTGTCTCCTGGTCCTCCGGTCGCAACGAGCACGCGCTTGAGCGAATCGAGGTCGTCGCGAAAATCGCGGGCGTAGCGGACGCTGATCGGGTAACGCTCGCGGCCTTCGACGGTCGTCGCGATCGTCTTGCCGCCGATGGCGGTCTCGATGATGTCGTTCACGTCGCCGACCCGCAGGCCGTAGCGCGCGGCGGCTTCGCGGTTCACGTCGAAGTCGAGGAAGTAGCCGCCCGTGGTGCGTTCGGCGAAAACGCTGCGGGTGTCGGGTAAGTCGCGCAGCGCCTTCTCAATATCGACCGCGACGTTTTCGATCTGCTGGAGGTCCGGGCCGAAAACTTTGATGCCGAGTTTGGTGCGGAAGCCGGTGGTGAGCATCTCCGTGCGGGTTTGGATCGGCATCCAGAAGATGTTCGCCATGCCCGGCGTTTTGATCTTTTCGTTCATCTCGGCGAGCAGCTTTTCCCAAGTCATGCCGGGCCGCCATTGGTCGTGCGGCTTGAGCGTGACGACGGTCTCGAACATGGCCAGCGGGGCCGGATCGGTCGGGGTTTCGGATTGTCCCGCCTTGCCGAAGACGCGCTCGACCTCCGGCACCCGGGCGAGCATTCGATCCTGGATTTGCAGAATCTTCGTCGCCTCGTTGATCGACATGCCGGGCACGGCGGTCGGCATGTAGAGGATCGTGCCTTCATTGAGCGGCGGCATGAATTCGCGGCCGAGCTTCGAGTACGGATAAATGGTCGCGACGAGCACGAGCACGGCGGCGATGAGCGTGAACCAGCGGAAGCGCAGCACGAAATTCACGCATGGCTGGTAGGCCCAAATGAGGAAGCGGTTCACCGGGTTCCGCATCTCCGGCGTGATCCTGCCGCGGACGAGGAGCAGCATCAGCACCGGCACCACGGTGATGCCGAGCATCGCCGCGAAAAACATCGCGAACGTCTTGGTGAAGGCCAGCGGCTTGAACAGCCGGCCTTCCTGCGCGGTGAGCGAGAAGACCGGAATGAAGCTGACCGTGATGACGAGCAAGGAGAAGAAGAGCGGGCGGCCGACGCTCTTCGCCGCCTCGACGATGACGCGCACGTGCTCCGCCCGGTCGGGGTCGCGCCCGTGTTCATCGCGGAAATGCTCCAGCGCCTTGTGTGCGTTCTCGACCATGATGATGGCCGCATCGACCATCGCGCCGATGGCGATGGCGATGCCCCCGAGCGACATGATGTTCGAGGTGAGCCCGAGCCACATCATCGGCAGGAACGAGAGAATAATCGCGATGGGCAAGGTGATGATCGCGACCAGCGCCGAGCGCACGTGCCAGAGGAAGACGATGCAGACGAGCGCGACGATGATGCTCTCCTCGATCAACTTTTCGCGCAGCGTGTGGATCGCGTTTTTGATCAGTTCGCTGCGGTCGTAAGTCGGCACAATGCGCACGCCCTCCGGCAGCGACGCTTTGATTTCCTCCAGCTTCTTTTTGATGCCATCGATGACGTTGAGCGCGTTCTCGCCGTAGCGCATGACGACGATGCCGCCGACCACTTCGCCTTTGCCGTCCAGCTCCGCGACGCCCCGCCGCAGGTCGCCGCCGAGATGCACGGTGCCGACGTTCTTCACATAGACCGGCGTGCCGTCCACGACCTTGAGCACGACGTTCTCGATGTCCGCGAGGCTTTTGATGTAGCCGCGTCCGCGGACGTAGTACTCGGTCGTGGCGACCTCGAAAATCTTCCCGCCCACGTCGCCGTTGCTCATCTTGATCGCGCTCACCACCTCGGCTAGCGGGAGGTTGTAAGCGACGAGCTGATTCGGATCGAGATCGACCTGGTATTGCTTCACGAAGCCGCCGACGGGCGCGACCTCCGCCACCCCCTTCACCGATTCGAGCGCGTAACGCAGGTGCCAGTCCTGGAGCGACCGCAGTTGCGCGAGGTCATTTTTCCCCGTGTCATCGACGAGCGCGTACTCATAGACCCAGCCAACCCCCGTGGCGTCCGGGCCGATCACCGGGTTCACGCCCTCGGGGAGCGAGCCGCGCACGGAGTTGAGGTATTCGAGGACTCGGGAGCGCGCCCAGTAGATGTCCGTGCCGTCCTCGAAAATCACATAGAGAAACGACTTCCCGAACATCGATTCGCCGCGGACGAACTTCACTTTCGGCGCGGCGATGAAGCGCGTGGAAATGGGATACGTGATCTGGTCTTCGACGAGATCCGGCGAGCGCCCTTCCCATTCGGTATAGACGATGACCTGCACGTCGCTGAGATCGGGAATCGCATCGAGCGGCGTCTTCCACAGCCCATAAACACCGCCGGCGAGGGCGAAGACGGTGCAGATGAAAATCAGGAATTTGTTCCGCGCGCTCGCCTCGATGATGCGCTCGATGACGGTGGGAGCAGCGGTGTTCACAAATCCCCCCCTTGCTCCCAAGCCGCGCGCCAGCTAGCGTTCCGAGTCATGACTCTCATTCGCTTCAAAGACAAGGAGACCGAACGTCGCGGACTGGGATGCCTGATGGCCAGCGGCCTGCCTGGCAAGACGTGGCGAAATGGCGAGACCGCGGTCCCGAAGGCTGGATTGGAGTTGCTTTCAAAGCAGAGCATTGCGTTCGAAGTCATCGGAGAAGCGGGATATGAGCGCCTTACGTCGCTACGAGATATTGCTGCCGAGACGGTTTAACGACGGCACCGCAGTTCCAGAAGAGTTGCTCGCGGATACTGCGACTGAACTCCGCGAGCAGTTCGGTGCCATGTCGTGGGAAACGCAGATCATCCGCGGTGAATGGGAACACGAGGGCGTGATCTTTCGCGATGAGCTGCTCCGGATTGTCGTCGATGCGCCGCCCACTCCCGAGGCGCAACGGTTCTTCGTTGCGTTCAAGGAGAGCCTGAAAGCGCGATTTCAGCAGATCGAGATGTGGATCACCTGGTTCGACATTGGGACAGTCTGAGTGGTCCCAGCGTGTGAAATCGCAGCGATTCACTCCCCCTTCCCTCCTACTTCAAAACTCTTCACCGCGCCCTGCACTTTCGATTCGGCGTCGATGAGGAAGTTGGCGCTGGCAACGACGCGTTCGCCGTCCTTGAGACCGTCGAGCACTTCGTAGATGTCGCCATACTTCCTGCCCAGCTGGACCAACCGAGGCTCCAGCCTGCCTTCGCCTTTGTCCACGAAGACCAGCGTGCGCGAGCCGGTGGGCATGACTGCGCTCACGGGGATCGTGAGCCCTTCGCCCATCTCCATCGCCAGCTCGATGTTCACATACATTCCCGGCCGCAGCCTGAAGTCAGCGTTGCGAATATCGACGCGCACTTTCGCCGTGCGCTTCAGCTCGGCGAGGAACGGATTGATGAGGCTCAGCTCGCCCTCGAATTTCTCCCCGGGATACGACTTCGCGGTGATCGTGACCTTCTGACCCTTCGCGAGCATCGAAAGCTCGTCTTCGTAAAACTCGGCCCACACCCAGACGACCGAGAGGTCCGCGACATCGACGAGGTGGTCGCCGATCATGACTTTGCGGCCCTGATCCACAGGCACGTCTTCGACCACGCCCTTGAACGGCGAGTTGAGGGTGAGGAACTCGGGCGGTTTCCGCGTCTTCTCCAACTCCGCGATTTGTTTCGCCGTGACGTTCCATTGCTCGAGGCGACGGCGGGCGGCGTCGATCGACCGCTCCGTGCTCGCCTTGCCTTCCGCGGTGCTGGCCCGGTCGCGGGCGTCGAGCAGATTGACGAGTTCCCGCTCCGCGGTGGATAGCTCCGGGCTGTAAACGGTGAGCAAGGGCTGGCCTTCCTCGATGGGCTCGCCGGGTGAAGTGACGTAGAGCCTCTGCACGTAGCCTTCGACGCGCGCGACGAACTCCCAATGCCGCGTCCTGTCCGGCACGACCATGCCGACCGAACGGATGACGTGATGCAGCGGCTTCTTCTCCGCCGTCGCATAAGCGACGCCGATCTGTTGCTGCCGTTCCACCGGCACGCTGAACTCGCTCAGCATCGGTCCCGACGCGGCTTGCGGC
This sequence comes from Chthoniobacter sp., assembly GCA_034667665.1. Classification (GTDB taxonomy): domain Bacteria; phylum Verrucomicrobiota; class Verrucomicrobiia; order Chthoniobacterales; family Chthoniobacteraceae; genus Chthoniobacter. Next base: position 12,204 of record JAXDQW010000044.1, on the reverse strand, counting down.
GCGCTCATGTCCATCGCGCCCTTCTTCAACACCGGCACGAGGTCCATCGAGCAGATGGGGCACTTTGCTTTCGCGTCACGCGAATGCACGGAGGGGTGCATCGTGCAGGTGTAATAATCGACGTTTGGGTCCGCACTTCCTGCTCCTTGTTTCTGGCAACCAACCAGCCCGACCAGACCGAGCATCGCGACGATGACGATGCATTGGCGGATGAGTTTCTCCGTGCTCATTTGGATTTCCGTTTCGATGTCACCTGGGGCGGGGAGAAAAGGTTGAGGTCCGCGCCGACGAGCGCTTCGAGTTCGGCGACCGCCATTTGGTAATCGGCGAGATGCTGCTGAAACAGGGCTTCGACTTCGCGCAGGCTGCGGTCCGACAACACGAGCTCGAGGAAGCCGGCCTTGCCGCCTTCGTAGTTGGTGCGGTTCGTTTGCACAGTTTGGCGCGCATTGGGGAGCAATCGCGCTTCGAACAGCTCGAGGTGATGGTGGAAGGTGTCGATCCTCTGAAGCTGATCGCGCAGCAGCCCGAGCGCTTCGAGGCGCGCGCCTTCGAGCGCCCGCTGCGCGGCTTCGACTCCGCTCTGCGCCTCCTTTTCCCCGGCTCGGTATTTCTTTCCGTTGAGCCAGGGCACGTTGAATGAAAGGCCGGCGCTGACCTCACTCGCGGCCTGCGACGCGCGGTTGTAGCGCTGGGCTTCGATGCTCACCGCCGGGTCCGGAATCCACTCCCGCTTCGCGAGTTCGAGCTTCGCCTTCGCGGCGGTGACGCCCGCCTCGGCCATCCGCACTTCGGGGCGATTCGCGAAGAGCAGGCCGCGCAGCCGCTCGACGGAAGGCAGGGTGGCGGGTGCGCTGGATGCGGCGGGTCTGCCGAGCGGAGAGAACGGGTCGCGATTCATCAGCACCTTGAGCTGCGTGGCCTCGTCGGAAATGGCCCGCTCCAGGTCGCGCCGCGTTTCGGCGATCCGCGCGAGTTCGCCTTCCGCCGTGAGCACGTCGGCCGGACCTTGATTGCCGACCTCGAGTCGTGCACGGCTGATTTCCAGCGTCTGGGCGAGCGACGCATCGTTGCCCCGATTCAGTTCGAGCAGCGCGTAGTCTTTCGCCAGGCGGAAGTAGGCGGCGCGCGCCTTGGCCACCACCTCGAGTTCCTTGCGGCGCAGCTCTTCCAGTCCTCCGAGCGCTTCCGCCGCAGCGATCCGCGCCCGGCTCTGGTTCTTGCCGGAGATCGGAATCACCTGCTCCACGCTGAGCATCTGGTCGGTGAAGCTATTCGTCGCGACCTCGACGAAACGCCCGAGCCGCGTGCGGGCGCCGACCTTGAGATCGTCCCACGCCGCAGCCTGCGGTTCGCGCTGCTTCATCGCCTCCCACCGGGCGCGCGCTTCCTTGATCGACGGGTTGTTCGCCAGCACCGCTTGCGTGACGCTGCCGAGCGCGAGCGTCTGATCGGCGGCGCTTGAGCGAGCCGGTCCGCCGCCGGAGTTTTGCGGTGGCTCAGCGAGGGCGGTAAGAAGGATGGAAAAGCTGCAAAGGAGAAAGGGAATCGGTTTCATGGATCGGAGCGTCGGATTTCGCGGGTGAGCGTGTGCTCGAGGCACACTGCGCCTGTGAAAACCGGTGGCTCAGATCAACCGGATGCAGCTCACCGCCAGCGGAGTGAGGGTGTGGGGGGTGCTCGCTTCGTCGAGAATGACGAGCGGGCGCCGCGGCGTTGGCGGGATGAGGAAAAGGGTGTCAGCGCGCGGGCCGATGGTCACGAGCTGGACGGGCGTGGATTGCGGCGCGGGAGCCGGCGTCGGCGGAGCCTTCTGTTGCTCCACCATCTCGCAACAGGCGCGATTTGTGCAGCAGCCGCGCGCACAGTCCATGCCGGCACACATCCCGCCCTGCTTCATCTCCACAGGCAGCGCCAGCGGCCGGGCCTGCGGGACGAACAGCAGGCTCACGATGAGCGTCAGGATGAGCGAAGTTTTCGCCAACATGGAGCGAGTGCGGTGGGGAGGCTGGCAGAGCTTGCTCATTTCGCCGACTCCGAAATCACCGATTGGTGGCTCAACCCCGGCTCGACGATCCGGGCTGTCATCATCTGCAAATACCGCGCGCCGTCCTCGGGCGACATCTCCGCGCTCACGACATAGACGTGCTCCAGCAAGGCCCGGCGACACTCGGCCTGCACGGCGACGCACTCCTTCATCGCCGCGTCCACCTCCGGGCTGAAGGTCTTGTTGACTTTGATCAGTTGGGCGAGGCGCGCATTGGCTTTGGCGATCTTCTCGCACATCAGGTCGCACCTCGGCGCGTATTCCTGGTGCAGCTGCTGAATGCGGGAAAACGGCGCGTCGCCGAGATGGTATTCGTGCCGGAGCCATTCCATCCCGCCGTCCGGTCGGGCGAGCATCGCGTGCGTCGGCGCGGTCGCGCAGCGGTAGTAGGTGCCATATCCGCCGATGGCTGCGGCCCCTGCGAGGACGATGATGAGCAGTCCTTTTCTCATCCGGTAACGCTCCCCCTCAGCGCGACATCGCCAGCGGATCGACCGAGGCGGCGTAGCGCGCTTCCAATTCCTTCCAGTGCTTAGCCTTCGCTCCCTGGGCGTGCACATGGGCCAGGCCGATGCTGGCCGAGAGGCTCAGCAACACCAGCGCCGTGGCATACGGCGGACGGACGAGCCGGGTGGAGAACCATTGCACGATGCGTGGCCAGAACGCTTCTCCTCGCCCGGCCTGTCGGGCTGCGATGCGTTGCCAGACTTCGCCCTGGAACGAGCCAGGCACTTGCGGCTCGACTTTCCACGTCCGCAGCCTGGCGGAGAGATCATCGGGATCGGGAGCGTTCATGGGTGGTTTTACCCCGCGCGATCGCCAAACCCTCAGACTTTCTCTCGAAAACCAATGCGCAGGTTTTGCCAAAAAAACCGCAGGGATTCCCGGGCGGACGGGCGTCTGCGGATTTGGAAATCCACGATTCGTCAGCACCGCCGTGATTTTGGATCCTGGACGCACGTTCGATCACACCCCGCAACGGCTGCACTTTCCGCTCGGCAATCGTGCCGGAGCCGCCATTTTCCCAACATGCGCATCCCCCTCCTGCTGCTCGCCTCGGCAGCGATTGCGCTCGCGGACGCGAAGGTTGGCCCTCCCGCCGGATCGCTGCTGATCCACGGCGGGGGCAGGCTCGGACGCGGGACCATCGATGAATTCATCCGCCTGGCTGGCGGAGTGGAGTCGAACTTCGTGATCATCCCGACCGCCGAGCCCGGCGAAGACTGGGGGGAACGCTATGTGGCCGGATCCTTCCTCGCCCGGATGGGCGCGAAGCACGTGAGCATCGTCCACACCCGCGACCGCGTGGTCGCGGACAGCGCCGCGTTGGTCGATCCGCTCACGAAGGCGCGCGGGGTCTGGATTGATGGCGGGAGACAATGGCGGCTGGCCGATGCCTACCTCGGCACCCGCGTGCTGGAGGAACTCCGCGGGGTGCTCGCCCGCGGCGGCGTCATCGGCGGAAGCTCGGCCGGCGCGACCATCCAGGGTAGTTACCTGGTTCGCGGCGCGCCGGAAGGAAATCAGATCATGATGGCGAAAGGGCACGAGGAAGGTTTTGGCTTTCTCCGCAACTCCGCCATCGACCAGCACGTCATTACCCGTCTTCGCGAGGAAGATCTGCTGCCGGTCATCGCCGCGCACCCGGAATTGCTCGGGTTCGGGATCGACGAAGGTGCGGCCATCGTCGTGCAGGGCGACCGCGCACGGGTCACCGGAGGGAAGGTCGCAATTTACGACCACGGCTTCACGCCCGGACCAGACGGCCGGCCGTACTTTGTCCTGAACCCGGGAGAGGTGCTGGACCTGATCACTCGACGCGCAGCCTTGTCCGACATCACTACGCTGCCCGCCGATTTGCAGGTCCCCGCGCTGACTCAGGAAGAGGCCGCCGCGGGTCGGCGGGTTCGGAAGACGACGCCGGGTTGGGAGCAGACCGGCGTGTATCATGCGCTCTACCTGCCGGCCAACTGGACACCGGGAGGAGTTTTCCCGGTGCTCGTCGAATACCCTGGAAACGGCGGCTATCGAAATCAGTTTGGCGACACGTGCGACGGGACGGTGGATGGATGCCATCTCGGATACGGCATCTCAGGCGGGCGCGATTACATCTGGATCGCGATGCCGTTCGTGAAAGTCGAGGGAGACCGAAAGGAAAACGCCACCCTCTGGTGGGGCGACGCCGAGGAAACCGCCGCGTATTGTGTCGCGACGGTGCGGCAGGTCTGCCGCGAGTTTGGCGGCGACGAGAAAGCGGTGGTGTTGAGCGGCTTCTCCCGCGGCTCGATCGCCTGCAACTATATCGGTCTGCGCAACGGCACGATCGCGCCCCTGTGGCGCGCGTTCATTTGTCACAGCCACTACGACGGGGTGCGGAAGTGGCCGTATCCCGACAGCGACGAGCGCTCGGCCATGGCCCGCCTGGAGCGCCTCCAGGGCCGGCCTCAATTCATCAGTCACGAAGGATCGACCGCGGAGACCCGGCGCTACCTCGAGGGCACCGGCATGCGCGCCGCGTTCACCTACGTGGACCTGCCCTTTCGCAACCACACCGACCAATGGGCCCTCCGCGACTGCGAACCGCGGCGTCAGGTCCGCGCCTGGCTGCGTTCGCTCGGGCTGCCGGCGCCGTAGCGGCCCTGGAATCTTGCGAGACAACCAATCGCGTGTAGCGTGCGCGCGATGTTCCCTCGCATTGGGCTCCCGTTCTTGTCCTTGCTCGTCCTTGCGCCGATCGCCTGCGCCGCGATGACGCCGGGTGCCTGGATCGAGGAATACTGCGCGGATTGTCATGACGCGGATTCGAAAAAGGGCGGGCTGGATCTGACGGCTCTTCCGTGGGAGTTGGACAACCGAACCCACTTCGATGAATGGGTGAAGGTCGTGGATCTCGTGGCCAAAGGCGAGATGCCGCCCAAGAAGAAGGCGCGGCCGGAGGCAAAGGCGCAGGAGGCGTTTCTCGCGAGCATCGGGAATGAGCTGCGAGCTTTTCAAGGCAGGCGCCAGGCAGAGACGGGGCGCACGGTGCTGCGGCGGCTGAATCGCAATGAATACGAGCGCACCATGCAGGATTTGCTCGGCATCTCCGCTTCGCTCGCGCGGTTGCTGCCGGAGGAGACGCCGGCGCATGGCTTCGATACGGTCGCGGAAGGGCTGCGGCTGTCGCAGTTGCAGATCGAGAAATATCTCGAGGCGGCGGATGTGGCGATCGATGCAGCGCTCGAATTCGGGCCGGAGCCGGAGCGCAGCTCGAAACGCTTCTTCTTCAAAGACGAAAAGGGCGTCCGCGCAAATCTCGACAAGCCCGAGACCGCCGAGGCCGACGACAAATCGGGCCGCAAGCATCGCCACCTGCTGCGTGAGCTGCCGGACGGCGCGGTAGTCTATTTCAACGAAGGCTATCCGTCGGCGGATGTGCGGCAGTTCTCGGCGAAAACGGCGGGCACGTATCGCATCCGCGTGAGCGGCTACGGCTACCAGAGCAAAGGCCTGCCGATCCCGATGCGCGTCTATCATGACAACTATCGCGAGAAGCAGCTCCTCGGCTGGTTCGAGATGCCGCCGGACGCGCCGCGCGTGGTCGAGTTCACCGCGACGCTGCCGGATCGCATCAACCTGCGCATCGAGCCGAGCGAGACGGGCGTCGATGAGAAAGGGCAGAACGTTTACAACATCAGCGCCAACGAATTCACGGGCGCGGGGCTCGCCTTGCAGTGGGTGGAAGTGGAGGGGCCGCTCGTGGAGCAGTGGCCGCCCGCGAGCATGAAGGCGCTCTTCGGCGACACGCCGCTCACGAAGATCGACGAGAAGAAGAAGAACAAAGGTGACAAGCGCGCTTACGAGCTCACACCGGCCGATCCGCGCGCCGACGCGAAAGCCGCCATCGAGCGCTTCGCCACGCGCGCTTTCCGCCGGCCGCTCGAGCCGGGCGAAGCCGACCGCTTCGTCAAACTCACGACCGACGAACTCGACGCCGGCCGCCCGTTTCTCGACGCGACGCGCGTCGGCTTCCGCGCGGTGCTGACGGCGCCGCAGTTCCTCCTCTTCGCGGAAAGGCCGGGCAAGCTCGACGACTACGCGCTCGGCTCGCGGCTCTCGTATTTCCTCTGGGGCACGATGCCCGACGACACGCTGCTCGGCGTCGCGGCGAGCGGAAAGCTGAGCGAGCCCGCGACACTCCGCGCGCAAGTCGAGCGGATGCTGCAAAGCCCGAAAGCCGGCGCGTTCGTGCAGAGCTTCACCGCGCAATGGCTCGACCTGCGCAACATCGACGCCACCACTCCTGACGCGCGGCTTTACCCGGAGTTCGACGAGCGCCTGCGTGTCTCGATGGTCCAGGAAACCGAGGCGTTCTTCACGGAGCTGCTGAGCAAGAACCTGCCGGTCACCAACTTCATCCAGTCCGATTTCGCGATGCTCAACAGCCGCCTCGCCGCGCACTACCAGATCGACGGCATCGACGGCGAAACCATCCGCAAAGTCGCGCTCCCCGCCGACAGCCTGCGCGGCGGCATCCTCACGCAGGCCAGCATTTTGAAAGTCAGCGCCAATGGCACCACGACCTCACCCGTGCTGCGCGGCATCTGGGTCATGAAACGGCTCCTCGGCCAGCCGCCGTCACCACCACCGCAAAACACCGGCACCATCGAGCCCGACACGCGCGGCGCCACCACGGTGCGCGAGCAGCTCGCCAAACACCGCAGCATGGAAACCTGCGCCGGCTGCCACAATGTCATCGACCCGCCCGGCTTCGCCCTCGAGCAGTTCGACGTCATCGGCGGCTACCGCGAGCGCTACCGCAGCCAGGGCAAAGGCGACACCGTCACCGTCCCGAACACCCGCTCGAAGCGCAAATACGTGAAGCTCGGTCCGCCGGTGGACTCGACCGGCGCACTCCCCGACGGCCGCACCTTCACCGGCATCCGCGACTTCAAAAAACTCCTCCTCGAAAACTCCGACCAGGTCCTCACCGCGCTCGCGAAAAACCTCGTCACCTATTCGACCGGCGCCCCCGTCAGCTTCGCCGACCGGCCTGCGATCGAGAGCATCGTGGCCAAGACGAAGCAGCAAGGTGGAGGCGTGCGGACGCTGATCGCGGAAGTCGTCGCGAGCCCGATCTTTCAGACGAAATAGCCGCGCCGCTCACGGCTCTGGCACTTCCCGCGCCCGATAGATCTTGCGCACGAGCAGGTCGGGAATCTCGCTGTGGCGCGGGATCGGTTCAACGACGTTCTCGTTCCCAAGCTCTGCTTGGGAACGCCGGTGCGGGCGAAGCTCTGCTTCGCGTGGAGTGGGGTGTCTGCGGGCTGCGGCGACTCCGGGGCCTGCCCGCAGACACCTCCGCCTGCGAAGCAGAGCTTCGCTCCCAAGTGCATTCCCAAGCAGAGCTTGGGAACGAGCGCGCGGAACTCGCGTCGCTTCACACCAATTCCATCAGCTCATTGCGGGCTCGAGCGTCCTCCCGGCGATCTTCCATCAGCAACAGGATCGCCTGCCGCAAACTCTCGAGGCACTCCTCACGCGTCCGGCCCTGCCCATTGGCCTCGGGCACCTCGGGACATCAGTGCCGGGACGATCCTTCAGCCGCAGCAGGGTATAGACGCCGGTGGTGACCCCAGTGCGGGTTGAGCACCGTGGTGTCGCGCAGCCGGGCGTCGTCGGCGTAGTGAAGGTCGCCGCAGCCCGCAAACACCCCCCTCCACGCGAAGCAGAGCTTCGCCCGCAAGTGCGTTCCCAAGCGGAGCTTGGGAACGAGAACGTTGAATGGCGGGGCTGCGGCGGCGGGTTACGGCGAGGGGCGGGAGCGCTCGGCGGCCGTCAGCTCGGCGCACTCTGATTCAAACAAGGCGCGCAGCTTCTGCTGCACCTCGAACCACGCGTCCCGGAGTCGGCCTGGCGTCCCGCACGGGGCGGCCTTTCGCGGGGATGAAGCTCAGCGTGAGGGCGCGAGCGGCGTTTGCGCGGAGACCGGTTGTGAGGCATAAAGGGGGCCGCGCGTCCTCCTCTGCGGACACGCCATTGCTCAAAAACCATCCCGCCGGCATTCGATGAACCTCACCCACTCCCCGCTCTCCCGTCGTTCGTTCCTCCGCGGTGTCGGCGTCTCGCTCGCGCTGCCGATGCTCGATGCGATGTGGCCGCGGCAGCTTCGCGCGGCGCAGGCGGCGGCTCCGAAACGCCTCGTCGCCGTCTGCACGAGCCTCGGCATTTACGGGCCGGCGCTTTTCCCGAAGGAGACGGGGCGCGATTACACGCTGACGCCTTATCTCGAGATGCTGAAGGAGCACCGGAATGACGTGACCGTTTTCTCGGGGCTGTCGCATCCGGAGCAGAACGGCGCGGACGGGCATTCGTCGGAGATGACGTGGCTGACGGCGGCGCGGCATCCGGGGCTCGGCGGTTTTCGGAATACGATTTCGCTCGACCAATTCGTCGCGGAGAAGATCGGTGTGGAGACGCGGTTTCCGTCGCTCACGCTCGGGACGAATAACGTGAGCCAGAGCTACACGCGCAGCGGCGTGATGATCCCGGCGGAGACAAAGCCGTCCACGATGTTCATGAAGCTTTTCGTCGAAGGCACGCCGGACGAGGTGCAGCGGCAGAGGAAAAAGCTGAGCGAAGGGCGCAGCATCATGGACACGGTGAATGAGGAGGCGAAACGCTTCGGGGCGCGCGTCGGTGCGGCGGATCGCGAGAAGCTCGACGAGTATTTCACCTCCGTCCGCGAGATGGAGCAACGGCTCGTGAAGGCCGAGGATTGGGTGCAGAAGCCGAAACCGAAGATCGACGCGAAAGCGCCCACCGACATCGCCGAGCAGAACGACATCGTCGGGCGCATGCAGCTTCTCTTTGAGCTCGTGCCGCTCGCCTTGCAGACCGACAGCACGCGGCTCATCACCATCCTCGTGCAAGGCCGCGGCGACGTGCCGCCCGTGCCCGGCGTGAGCATCGACCACCACAATCTTTCCCATCACGGCCAGGACCCGGAAAAGATTCGCCAGCTCGAGCTCGTCGAGACGGCCGAGATGGGCGCCTTCGCCAAACTGCTCGGCGCGCTCAAGCAAAAGACGGAAGGCGGCACGCCCCTGCTCGATAACACCATGGTCCTGCTCGGCAGCAATCTCGGCAACGCCAACAGCCACGACTGGACCAACCTCCCGATCCTCCTCGCCGGCGGCGGCTTCCAGCACGGCCAGCACCTCGCCTTCAACAGCAAGAGCAACGTTCCGCTCTGCAATCTCTTCGTGCAGATGCTCCAAAAGATGGGCCAGGAAACGAACGCCTTCGGCAGCAGCACGACGACGAGCGTCCCCGGGCTGGTCTAGGGGATCCGCCCAGCCGGCGCAATTTGGCCCCGCGCACCCGCCCAGGCTTCACCAGGCTGAACCCTCGCCGGTTCACGGTTTGCCGGCGGTGTATTCCAAATCGTCGAGGTAGATTTTCACCATCTGTCCGCCGATGTTGGTGGTGAAGAGGCCGAACCGATCCAGGCTCGCGCCCTGCGCTTTTTGGCCCGGTTTCAGGGCGAGGGTCACGGATTCCGTGCCGAGCGTCACGCGCATCTCGCCCTTGCCGTCGTTCGCCGCTGGATCATAGAGCAGTGACCAGTCGAAGACCTTGCCGGGGGTGAGCACCGGGCCCTGATCCACCTTGCCCTTCGTTCCTTTGGCAGTCGCAAACGCGGGGATGAAGTAATGGCCGATGCGGGTCGGTCCGCCCACGTGGATGCCGACAAAATTCTCCGCGTCGCCACGCTCCTGATCCCTGGCGGCGCTGTTGAACCAGCCCAGTTGCATGTCGGAATCAGGACCGGCGGTGACGAGCTTCACCTTGCCGCGCGCTTCCAATCGCTGCTCGAGGCTCAGCGGCCCGACACGGTCCGCGTAGTAGCCAAAAGCGCCGCTGCGCCACAGGCCGCCGCCCACCTCTCCCGGCGCGCCCCCCGCGAAGCTCGTCTTCGGGCTGAATCCGAAGTCGTGCACGCCGGCCACTTCGCGATCCTCGAAGGTGATGCGGTTGCCCACGCCGGTCCAATTCGGGTCCCTGGAAAAGTCCTCTACCTGACCGTTGTATTGCAGGTCGTCGAAAAACATCGTCGCTTCGCCGCCGGACTTCATCAGGTTGAGCACGCCGAAACGGTCGAAGGTCGCGCCCGCCTTCCGGAAGCCGGGGGTGAGATCGACTTTGAATGTGGTGGTGTTGGGAAAGCGGGCTTGGGCCTCCTGCTCGGAGAGTTCCGGAAGCGGGCCGTACTCTTGCGTCTTGTGGGTATCGCTGCCGATCGTGAAGGTGAAGCGTCCGTCGCCCCCGGCGGCCTGGGGGTCGTAATCAAGCGTCCAGTGGTAGCGCGTGCCGTCGTTCTTGATGGGAGTGGGGCGGAACTTGCCGGGGAGATATGGGGTGATGAAGGTGCCGCACGACTGGTTGCCGGCCGTGATCAGCCGCACCGCCAGACGTCCGCCCTGGCGCTCGATATCGAAGTCCAGGCCGAGCGAGCCAATGGGCCGTCCGCTGCCGCCGGGCTGCTGCGAGTTGAAGAACCCGAAGAAGATTCCCGCGCCGGGTTGCGAAGCCGTGATGGCGAAACTGCCGGAGGCCGTGAGCTGATCGTTGAGCGTCTTCGCCGGCGCCAACAAAGCCGCGTAGGAAGCCGGCGTGGTGGAGCGCTGAATGCGCCCGCCCATTTCGCCCGCCGCCTTTCCGGCAAATTGCGTCGGGCTGTAGCCGAAGTCCTGCGTCACCCTCGGCGCGCTTTTCGGCACGATGCGATTGTTGTGACCCTCCCAACCGGGATCGCGATCGAAGGTCTCGGTCTTGAGGACCGCCTTGGGGGAATCGGCGGCGAAGATGGACGCGGCGCTGGCGGCCAGGATGGCCGCAAAGGCGCGGGTTGAGACGGCGCGACGATTGTGCTGGGTTCTTGCCGGAGTGGCGGGGCGGGCGGGTTTCATGGGGGTAGTGGCTGGCTGGAGAGCACTTTCGAGCGACCTTAGTGCGTGTCACGCACTTTGTTCTCGCGGCCCGGTGTTGGGCCAAAGGCCCAATTCATTGCCAGCCCAGGGCAACGCCCTGGGTGCAATTTCAAAGTTAGCTCCAGCCCTGAAAGGGCGATTCATCGTCGGTGCGGCCAATGAATCGCCCTTTCAGGGCTGGTTCCGTGTCCGACCTTAACCCAGGGCGTTGCCCTGGGCTGGTATGAAGCCGCACCTTCGGTGCTGACGGCGCTGCCTTGTGGCCAAAAGTGCATGACACGCTCTAGCGGGCACGTAGCCCTGCGTGGGTTCGTCAGCGGCTGCGGGCATGCGCACAGGGCTCCCTACTGCTGTCAAGGAATGGCGTCTGGCCCTCGCCTGCCCCCCATTTCCTCACTCCTCTTTTTTGTCCCTGCGCGAAAGCGCATCAATGACTATCCTTCTATTTGATTCAACGATCTTTCCAACCATCGAAGAATCTGGAAGGCGGCTGCCCGCAGGGAAATACCCCTTCAGTTCCGCAACAATCTCCTCGCGTCGCGCCCGGTTGCCCGACATTCCCGTTTCGTAGTATCGCTCAAATACCTTCATTTGATCCAAGCCAAAACCAACATCGTTCATGAGTGCCAGCCACTTATAGACGCTTAGAGCCGCCGCAAGGCAAGCGGCTCCAACAAGGAAGCGCGCAATATTATGTCCGTTCAATTGCGAGTTGGTCTGTCCGCCTGTCCCGTAGCGGGAATCTGTTAAAGATAGGTTGCCTGCCTCCTACTGTCTCCTGCGATTCTTGGATGGTTTGTCATCGTGTTGGATTTCGAATACTTCCTTTTCTCCACGGCCATTGTCAACGGAGATCTCCGTTGGGCCAACCTTCAGGGCACGCATTTGGAACATGAGCGTCCCATCGCTATCGAAGATCTGTAGCCATTCTCCACGTTTCTTCCAGCGCCACAAAGGTGCCGCAAGAGCGCCATCTTTTATACCTAAGCCAGCGTAGCCGGTGCCAAGAGCGTGGAGAAGGGGTAGAATGGGGGCATGAAACCGAGTGTCGGACTTTCGACCCGTTACGACAAGGAAATCGAGGGCGTACTGGGGTGCTTTGATCGGCTGGTGGTGACGGGGACGCTGACCGAGATTGCGCATCCCGAAGCGATGGACGCGCTGCTCTATCGCGAAGGCTTTCGG
>JAXDQW010000043.1:0-6378 GCA_034667665.1 Chthoniobacter sp. | reverse complement strand
CAATGAATCGCCCTTTCAGGGCTGGTTCCGTGTCCGAACTTAACCCAGGGCGTTGCCCTGGGCTGGTATGAAGCCGCACCTTCGGTGCTTACGGCGCTGTCTTGTGGCCAAAAGTGCATGACACGCTCTAGCTCGCAATTCCAACCCCTCTGCTTTGCGCATCGGCGCCGCGACCAATGTTTGCCCGGAGGGGACAGTGCCCGCCGCTGACTGATATCCAACGCGCTATCCAACGCTTGCTTTTTTCAGCGACGCCGTGAGCGCAGCCATTTCTTCGCGCTGGCGTTGCCTCACGATCTCGCGCGCTTTCCCGGCTTTGGCCTTCGCCGCGGTGGGATCCTTGGCGATCGCGAGGACGGTCGGCGCGATGCGCGCGACTTGCTCCGGGTTGTCCATATCGAAGAGCCAATCGTCGAGCCCGATGTCGTGCCACATGAACCCTTTCTTGGTCTGCTCGTCGAACCGGCAAACCACCGCGGGAATGCCGCTGCTGATGCACATGATCGGGCTGTGCATTTCGTTGCCGAAGAGTCCCGCGCTGCGGACGTAGGTGCTGAGCGCCTCATCGGTGAGCCAGTAGTGGTCGCGCCAGACGACCTTCTTTTTCACGTCGTCGGGCAGCGGATCGAAGACCATTTCCTTGCCGAGCGCGATCTGCGTTTGGTCCTCGCAGGTAACGAGCACTTTCATGTCGGTTTCGCGCGTGACGGCGACGATCGCGGCCCGCAACTGCGCGTGATCGTGCTCCTTCATCTCGTTGTTCCGCGCGAGCTTCACGGCATCGGCTGGCCGGTCCTTGTGGATCGTCCAGAACGGCGTCCAGCGATAACGCGGGATGCAGCAGAGAAACTTGCCTTCTTCCAAACCGTGCTCGCGGAGAGAAGCGGTCGCGGCTTCGTCATTGCGCAAAGTGACGACACCGAACGCGGTGTCGGGACCAAACTCCATGATGGGTGCGGTGCAGCCGAGTTCCTTGGCTTTCTGAAGCGAGACACTTTCGCGGAAATAGACGAAGTCGGCCTTGCTCAAGGTCTCAATGGGTTTTGGGTCGCTCGAAGTCAGCGAGATTCCCATGACGCCGAAGGGTTTGCCGGTTTCCTTTTGCCAGCGCACGACGTCCTTCCACGCGCCGAATCCCGAGGCGGAGCCGTGCAGGAAGAAGTCGCACTCCTTGATCGCGGTGGCGATGGCTTCCGGGCCTTTGAGGACAATGACCTTGGGAAAGCGTTTCGCGAGCAAGCCATCGGCGCCGTTGTCCAGGTTGCCGGGCCACAGCCGCACCTCCGCATCGATCTCAAATTTTTCCATCAGCTCGAGCAGGCCCAGGTAATGGGCGATGTCGCCGATGTTCTGGCTCTGCCACGCGTTGCGCAGCAGGATGCGCGGCCGGCGGCCTGGCTGGGCAATGGCATTGAGCGACGTGGCGAGAGCAGCGCCGAAGGTCGAGTGGATAAAGGTGCGACGGTTCATGGGGTAAAGGGCTGGGGAAGGCGTTACGAAAGTTCTGGAGTCCAAATGATAGGCATCCTGAGGGGCATGCACGAGCCCAACTTGGGAACGGAGGAATCAACACGTTATGGCCATTGAAGCCGAGCGATCTGCCATCCAGAATTGGCGGCCATGAAACTTTGCGCGATCCTCCTCGCCGCCGCACTCGCGGGCGTGTCTGCCACCCGAATCCAGGCCGCAGATCAACCCGCGCCCGCCGACGCCGCAGCGCTGAGGCCGTTTGGCATCGGAAGCTGCCACACCAACAATCGCTCGATGCAGGATGCGGCGCGTTGGATTCCGCAGATGGAGGCCATCGGGCTGCGTTCTTATCGGGCGGGTCCCACTGGCTGGTCGCAGGTGGAGCCGGAGCAGGGCAAGTGGGACTGGAAAGCTCTGGACGAGCACATGAGCTACCTCACGGAACATGGCTTTGTCTTTGGCGGCCTGCTCAATGGCAACGTGCGTTGGAACACCTTGGACAAGCCGGGCGGGCTGCCCGTGAACAACCTTCCCGCCTGGTCCGCGTATGTCTCGGCGATCGTGCAGCACACGAAAGGAAGAATCCGCCACTGGGAGGTGTGGAACGAGCCGCCGAATGGCACGGGCCGCGATCAAACCCCGGCCGACTACGCGAAGATCGTCGTCAGCGCTTACGATGCGGCGAAGGCGGTTGATCCCAACTGCCTCATCGGCCTGGCCACGAAGTCGGTGCATGTGAACTATCTCGAGCAGGTCATCAAGGCGGGCGCGAAGGATCATTTCGACTACCTTACGGTGCATCCGTATGAGGTGCTCAATGGCATCGCGGACAATGCCGGGACGGAGGCCGTTTTCATGAACATCGCACCGACCATCCGGAAGATGCTCGCGGCGCAAAATCCGGCGAAAGCGGAGGTGCCGATCATCTTCACCGAGCTGGGCTGCGATGTGAAGAAGGGCGCGGACACGCAGGCCCATGCGTTGGTCAAGGCCTACACGATGGGTATCGCCCAAGGCGTTGAGTGCATCCAATGGTTCGAGGGCATGGACGGCGACAGCGGTCCGATGGGTCTGCTCGATCGCAAGGCCACGCCGCGGCCGTCCTATACTGCGATGGCGCAGATGATCCAACGTCTCGGCCAGCGTCCCACTTACCTCGGCTGGCTGCTGCTAAACGAAAAACACTACGGCTTCGTCTTCCAGGGTGCGAAAGGCACCGTGCTCGTCGCCTGGGGCCACAAGGGATCAGCCGATGAGATTCGCTTCGGACAGCCGGTGCAGATGGTGAATCCGCTAACTGGCGACATCACCAGCGCGGACCACCATGCGCTGACCGTGGCGCCGATCCTCGTGCTCGCCGTGCCGGACGCCTTGCTCAAGCAAGCGCAGGCCAATCAGAGCAAGCCGCTGCCGTGGGGCGGCGATTACAGCAAGGCGAGATCGGTCTCGATCACGATGGGCGAAGAGCACGGCGAGAAAGGGCTGCACACGCTTTCGGGCGATGCGGTCGCCCAGGCGGTCGTCGCTTACGGCGGTTCCGCGCGCGCGGGGAATGTGCCCGGCGGGAATCTCTTTATCGTCGATCCCGGCTTCCTCTCCTACACGACCACGCCCATCGAAATCACCGCCGTCGTGCGCCGCAACGAGGCCAACGACAACGCCGGCTTCAAGCTCGTGTATGAATCCACCAGCGGCTTCAAGACCCCTGGCGGCTGGTACACGGTTCCCGATAACAAGGAATGGCACACCGTCCGCTGGCAAATCGACGACCCACAGTTCGTGAACTACTGGGGCTACAACTTCTCGCTCGTGTCCGACGGCGACAAGTTCAGCAAGTACTACCTCCAGAGTGTGACGGTGACAAAGCGCGGCGAACGTTAGTGAAGGAGGATGCGCAGGGCGGCATGACCACTCAAGGAGTGCTCGATCTGCGAAGTTGGACATGTCTCCTTTCGCCCCCCAAGCGCAGCGCGCCCTGACCGAGCAAGGTCCTGCCGTTCGTGCGAAGGCGATCGAAGCCGCGAGACGAGAAAGCTGACGGCCCGGGCGATCGACACCGTGCGGCACTGAACGGATCGAACCACCTGCCACCAAAAATCACCGCCGCGCCGCACCCGGCGGCACACGCGGCGGTGGAAAAACCCGACTTGGTGGCGCTTCCTTGAAGTCGAGCGAGGCGCGGACCGGGCGGTCCGAAGCCGCGTCGAGGGCGCTCTCCAGGCGCGTCAGGCGCGCCTCACGGGCGGCATCGCGGGCTTCGAGGGCGGCGAGCTTCTGCTTGAGCGCGGCGATCTCGGCATCCTTTTCCGCGCGCAGCTCGCGGAGCGCCTGCACGGTCAGGGATTCAAAGCCGCGGATGGTCACCGTCTTGTAGCCGTCCGCATTCTCGGTCACCCACTCGGGGAAGACCGTCTCGACTTCCTGGGCGATGAACCCGGTCTGGGTGCCGGCGAACTGGTGGCTCTTCACCGGGTCGATGTATTCGTAGGTGACCGAACGCAGCTTCATCAGGTGATCGAGCGCGCCGTTGAGCGGCTCGATGTCCTTCTTCAGCCGCCGGTCCGAAACGACGCCCCACGCCCCGCCGCCCGGTTTGAACGCTTCCCCTTCGAAGAGCTCGAGATTCAGGGGGCCGCCATCGATGAAAGTGCGGCAGGTGAGGACTTGGGTCCCTGCTCCTTTGGTCACCTGAAAGGGCACATCGAGCGCCAGGCCGGAAAGGGCGTGCCGCACTTCGAGCGTCGCGATCGAGGGAAGACTTCCCGTATTGATGCCCACTTTGCCCACGAGCGTGGTGGCGGTATGGGTCCCGGCGGTGCCGAGGCGAATGAAGCCCGAATCGCCGCCCGAGCCGGGGCTGCCGATATCGATGTTATTGTTCGTGCTGGTGATGCTCACTCCGGCATTAAGGCCGAGGGCAATGTTGCCCGTGCCCGTGGCGTTAAAGAGCGCGCCGCTGCCGACCGCCGTATTACTTGAGCCGGAAACGCTGGCATGAAGCGACGAATTGCCCAGGGCCAGGTTGCCGCCGCCGTTCTGGTTGCTCGCCAGCGCGCCATCCCCAAAAGCGGCGTTGTTGTTGCCCGTGGTATTTCCGCTGCCCGCACCCGGGCCCGCAAAAAGATTTTTCGTGCCGGTGTTGTTCGGCGGCGCATCGACCACGAATGCCGAGCCGATGCTGACCGGACCAGAGAAGGTGGCACTGCTGCTCGTGAGCGCGCCGCTGAAGGTGCCCGTCGTGCCAGAGAGCGCGCCGGTGCTGGAGAACGAACCGGCCGTAACCCCGCCGGTGAACACCGCGGTCGTGCCGGAGACGGTGCCGCCGCCTTTGTTGATATCGACTTCGATGAAGGCCGGGTGCCCGCTGCCCGCCCCTTCCTTGCTCGCCAGCGTGGCCGTCGCCGTGCCGTCGCTGGTGATCGCGATGCCAAACTCGGTGTTCGGGTTGAAGTTCGTCAGCCACGCTTTCACCTGCGCGGTGATGTCGGTGATGAAGTAGTCCGCATTCAGTGACGGGGTGAACGACGCGAGCGGGATGGTGCCCAGCGGCGCTCCGATCGTCGGCGTCGGGATGGCCGTGGTCGAGGATTCGGTGAAGCCCGACAGCAGGTTCGAGATCGTGAGCGTGCCGGTGGTGCTCGCCTTGGTCAGAAAGATAACCAGCCGCGCCCCGGTCACCGACGTCGGGTTGATGTTAAAGACCGGATCGCCCTGCCCGGAGCTGACGGCGAAGTTGATGAACGCGCTGCTCTTCCCAGAAATGGCGATCGTCTTGGCTTTGCCAGCGGCGGCTGTGATCGTGTTGGCCGTGGGCGACCCGGCCGCATCCTCAAAGATGGGAAACGTTTCGGCCCACGCCATGGTGTTAAAGGCGGCCAGCGCGAGGCTGGCAGTCCGGAGAATTTGCAATGATTTCATCGGATGCGTTTTTGCGGTTCGGTTATCGATTGTTTTGGTTTGCGGATCCCTTTGTCTTCGCCCATGCGGAGAGAATTCACGGCGAATTCCGCCCGGAATGCCGCAAATTCGCCAAAGAAACCAGCCGCAAAAAACAGCGCCGCCGTTCCCAAGTGCACTTGGAACGAGGGGCGGAAAACTCAGGCGCTCCCCGGAGCGGAGCGCCCGATGGCCGGAAGCCCTACCCCCGCTGCCCCATCTGCGTGAGCAGCGCGACGGCTTCGCTCCACTCGACCTCGTGAGGCAGGCGCTGGCTCGTCGCAGCGAGGGCGGCGACGGCGCCCGCGGCTTCGCCCATCGAGGTGGCATTGCCGGTGACTCGGTAGCTGGCGTGCGCGATAAAGTCGCCGCTGATGCAGCGGCCGGCCATCATCAGGCCGTCCACGTCTTTGGCGATGAGCGCGCGCAGCGGGATGTCGTAGGGCTTCACCTTGATGCCCTTGTTCTCAATGGCGGCCGTCTCGTTGCGCTCGGCGCTGACGGCATGGATGTCCACGCCGAAGGTCGGCCGGACCACCGCGTCTTCGTGCCGCGCGCCCGTGATGACGTCGTCCTGGGTCACCACGTAGCGGCCGCGGATGCGCCGGCCATCGCGCACGCCGATTTGCTCGGCGGTGGCGGCGATCTGGATTCCGTCCCACGGCCCGCCGAGCGCACGCAAGGCGTTGACGATGCGGTTCATCTCGCCGCGCGCGCGGACGGTGGCGGCGGTGACTTCCGCGGCGTCGTAGGGTTTGATGCCAAACTCCTGGTTCATCATCACGAGCAGGAGATTGTCGCGCACCTGCCAGAGCGTGGGGCTGCTGTAGGAGGGGAAAAAGCCGGCGCGTTTGATCTCCGCCAGAAAGGCTTTTTTGGCCAGGGCCACCGACGCGTCGGGATCGGAGACGTGGATGAACTCCTGCAGCGCCGCGGCGTCTTTGCAGACCAGCAGCGCATTGAGCGACATCG
>JAXDQW010000042.1:0-3177 GCA_034667665.1 Chthoniobacter sp. | reverse complement strand
CGCAATCGACGGAAATGAGCTTCTCGGCGCGGGCAAATTTCTTCATCCCCTTCTTCTCGCCGCCGCCCTTGAACTTCACGCTCAGGCCGAAGCACTCCGGCATCACGTCCGCGCGCTCGAGCATCTTCGGCGTTTCGTCGTGCGACCTGAGCAGGTGCCAGTCGGCGCGCAGCTTGTTGTCGTCGATGTGGAAGTTGGTCAGGTAGCCGCACGTGTCCTTGATCCCGCTGCCGTGGTCGAGATTGACCGGCACCTTCTTCTTGGCGAGCGCGTGGAGCTGCTTGACGGTTGTGGCATCGACCACCAGGTCGTGCCCCTCGGCCTCGACATCGCCGGTAATGACGGCGACATCGCGGATGATCGCGCTGTCGAAATCGACCGTGCCCGAGAACGGGACATGGAAGCCGATTTCCTCAGCGACGGCGAAGTAGTGGAGAGTGCGAGTTGGGCGCATGACGATCCGCGCCGCTGTCAACCGGCGAGCCCGACCGGTCACGCCACGATCATTCCTCGCGTTCCGGCCTCGAAGGGAATAGCGTCCAATTAAGTCACTCCGATGTTTTTCGAGTTGAAACTAAAGCCGATTGCGCCCCACCAACGCCATGAAGATGTCGAAGACATCCTGGAGGCGCGTTTCCGAGAGGCTGAATGTGGTGAAGTAACGGGAGGAGGTACTGGATCCGGCTGCTCGATGGTTGATATCGAACTTACCGACACGGCAGCGGGAATCCGTATTATTCGCAATGTCTTGCTCGAAGCGAATCTTGCCGATGGAGCGGAACTCGTTCAGACAGAGCCAGTGCGGAAGGTTATCACATTCCATGCATGAAGCCGAACCGTCCTTCCAATCGTGCGCGATGAATTTGCTGCGACTCCAGCTTGCGACCTTGTCTGCTACAGTCGTGGTAGCGGCTTGCGCAACCCATCCTGAGCGCGTTTCTCCTCTCGCCTCGCCTTCAGTATCGTGGACAACCAAAGATATCATAGGGTATTCCATGACCCTTGTTGACCCGGTTCAAGTCGAGTGGATGTACTTTAATCAGACGGGCTCTGTGCCGATCACCTATGGGTGGCGCAAGAAGGGCGGCTCCGAAATCACGTTTCCAGTTAATGAGTGGAAACTTGTCGACGGGCGCCTCCGGATCACAACTTCCGAGAACACCATTTACGACGAGTGGACCCTCATTTCCCGCGACCGCTCGACTATCGTAGCCCGCAGACGCAACGGCCAAGTCGTGCGATACAAATGCAAGATCCCTGAGAAATGGACCACCATTAGCTGCCGAACCGCTCCGCGCGTCCTGTAACTGACCGATGAGCCTGTCATTATCCCTCGTTCCCAAAGTGAGGCTTTGGGAACGCACGCTCACGGGGAAACTGAGTTTCGCGGGAGGGGCAAGGATGCTCCATCTTCTCGGCAAGACCTGCCCCGTCGCGAAACGGAGTTTCCCCGGAAAGGGGCGTTCCAAAACCCTCAGTTTTCCGACTCG
This sequence comes from Chthoniobacter sp., assembly GCA_034667665.1. Classification (GTDB taxonomy): domain Bacteria; phylum Verrucomicrobiota; class Verrucomicrobiia; order Chthoniobacterales; family Chthoniobacteraceae; genus Chthoniobacter. The sequence goes on along the minus strand of JAXDQW010000042.1, from coordinate 1,687 downwards.
TTCCAAAAGTAGGGCTTTGGGGACGCGCCCTTCAGGAGCAATTTCAGTGCGCGGGCGGTGTTTCGGACTACTGCCTCTCACCGCGAAGCGCAGCTTCCCCGCGGCACTTGCGTTCCCAAAGCCCCACTTTTGGGAACGCGCGAAATTGCTTCTAAGTCATAAACTCTCAAAGCATGTCCATGTAATCTGCTGGATCCGGTTAAGAAGGCTGAGGCCGATAAGCTGTTCAACTTGTTGAAGTGAGGCCAGCAATGATACACAGACGTCCGCTGTTTGTTGTTCTTGCAATCGGAATCGCAGTAATCGCGACTTGGCTGATTAGGAGCCTAAACCAGCCGGTGGCGAAACTTTCAATTGGGCAATGTGAGTTCCGACTGTTTATCGAAAAGGCTGATTTTGATATGCCGACATATTATCGAGCATTCGTATGTGAGGTATGGGTTGCGGGAAGGTTGGCTGTCAAGCGAAACCAGTTTGCGATGAGTGGGGCAAGCTTCAGTGAGTTGGCTTTCAGCCTAATCGAATCCCCCGATAAACAGGTTGTCGCCTTGATTGAGAAGTCCGACCCCGACGTTGTGCTGGCGGTATACGCGCTCGACACGCGTGAAACCTATCCAGCTGGTTCAATGTTAGAAACCCCATCAGAAGGGGTCGCACGTGGTAAACGACTAATCGACCGGGTGGATGCAGGACGCTTAACGCTTCGCGAATTGCTGAAAGGCCGCTCAACTAGGCTGTAATCGCGGTTTATTACTCATGAATATGGCAGTTGCTGAAGACGCACAAATGCACAGGTTAGGAACCTCGCTATTCGTCGCGCAGGGACTACGGGAGGATAAAAAAGAGCTACTTCCTTGGATAGAAAACGACTGCATCAGACTAACCTTTCTTAGATCATCCGGTAGCCGCGCAGATTCGTCGTGGTCGCCGCGTGAATACACACCTTGTCGCTCTGGTTGCCGCCGAGGATCGCGAGATTCCCCCGCTTATCCCACCCGACCACGAAAGTGACGTGATTGCCGCCGGTGCGGGAAAAGATGGCGACGCAACCATACATCGGCGCGTCGAGGCGATGACCCCAATCCAGCCACGACGCCGCCGCCGCGCTGTTCGTCTTGGGCTTGCCGGCGACATCCATGCAGTAGTTCGCGAAGGCCGAGCACCACGGCACTTCATCGTCGCTGGCCTTGAGCGAAGTGTGGCGATGATATTCGACGACGCGCGGATTGTCGGCGTCTCCGGGATACTCGGCGATGCCGAGCTCGCGCTCCGCGACGGTGAGCCACGGGGGAATGATCACGCCGCGCGAGCGCTGCCAGGCATCGGTCGCGAGTTGGGTTTTGCGGCCCCAGTCGCCGTCGATGGCGCCGGGGTTGAAGCCTGCCGCGAGCAAGGCTCTCTGATGTTCGGTTACGAACTGACTCATTTGGTGGTTGGTTTGGTTTTGGGTGCGCGGTATCCCGCGCGGGAAATCAGGTGTTCTGCGGCGGCTTTCCGCCGAGCCTCGCCCACAGCGCCGCGCGGTCTTCTTCGCACTTCCTCAACCCCTCCTGGTGCGTTGTGACCGAGCCTTCGAGCGCGACGATCCGATCCTTGAGGTCGGTGATGCGATCCTGGAGCGCGCCTTGCAGCATCCGGCCGATCACCACGACTGCCGCGAGCAGAAGGAGGACGACAAAGCCCTGAC
>JAXDQW010000041.1:0-85908 GCA_034667665.1 Chthoniobacter sp. | reverse complement strand
GCTCGGCCGCCTGCCTGCCGAAGCCGAGTTGCTCCTCTCGGGATGAACCGCCGTGCCCCAGCCCGACCTGACCGCCGCTCGACCGCCGTTTTCACGCGCGACGCGTCCCGCCATTCCCGTTTTTAGGCTTAACATTGAGGCGTGATCGCCACACTCCTGACCGACCCGAAGGAAGCGAGTGCTTACGCCGAACTGATGCGTCCGGAGCCACTCGCTGGCGGCGTCGAGCCGGAGGAGCGTCTCATTCTTTGCGGCCTCGGCTGGCAGCGGTATCTGGCGTTGGACAAGGCGCTCGGCGATGACCGCCCCGGGCCGCGCTTCTACTATCTGGACGGAGATCTCGAGATCATGATCACTTCCAACGAGCACGAGCGGATCAAGAAATGGATCGCGGATTTGATGACCGTTTACTTCGAGCAGGCCGGAACGGAGATCATTCCGCGCGGACAGGCCACGATGCGCCAGGCGCTGAAGGAAGCGGGTGCCGAACCCAATGAGTCGTGGTGCATCGGAGAGGAGAAAGAGTTCCCCGACATCGTGCTCGAAATCGCACTCACCAGCGGTGGCCTGAGCAAGCTCGAGATTTACCGGCGCTTTGCCGTGCCGGAGATGTGGCTCTGGCGTCGTGGCGCGCTCGAAGTTTTCGTCCTGCGCGCCGACGCCTCCGCCTACGACCGTGTCCCGGACAGCCGCATGCTGCCGGATCTCCCCGTCGAACTCCTCCAGCGTTGCGTCGCCATTCCTTCCTGGCAAGGCGCCCGCCGCGCCTTCCGCGCGGGCTTTGCGCAAGGCCGCTCACTTCGGCTGCCTCCGGGGCGACTATGGGGAAGGGTCGGGCAGGCCCTCGTAACCGTTCACGACCCACTCGATTCGGTGCGTGTGGACATCGACGAGCAAGCCGTGGACGGCGATGCGTGGGCCGATGAGCACGCTCTGGCGGACAAATTCCACGCCGCGGCGGACGTTCTGGCGTTCACTCGCGAACATGCCGAAGAATTCCACGAGGTCGTCCGGCAGCCGCTCGCGCGCGACGCCGAGGGCGCGGAATCGGTCGGTCAATTCGGCGATGCCGGTCTTGCGCACGCCGCAATCGGTGTGGCCGATGATGGCGATCTGCCGCCCGCCTTTCACCGCGCAGGCCAGGGCCAGCGAGCGCACCGTGCTGCTCGTGCTGCTGGTGATCACATTTCCGGCGTTGCGCAGCCAGATGAACTGCTCATCCGGCAGACCGAGGGCGGCTGGAAAGACGGCGTTCAAACGCGGATCGATGCAGGTGAGGGCGATGACCGGGAGCTCGAGAGCGAATTCAGACGAGTCGAATGGGGCGGCGCCCTCCGAGGTCGTCGCTCGCTGATTCCACGGCAGGATCGCTTCGAAGAGGCGCACGGTTGGATCGTGAGGGGTCATGGGACCGACTTTCACTGGCGAGCCTTTAGCAGCTCGCAGGAGGGACGCCAACTCGGCATCCGCGGGATGCGAACGTTCCGGCGGGATCGCGGCGGGTTTCCGCACCGCCGCAGTCCCGAGGGTTGCTCCGGCGCGAGCACCGGCTACAACTGGTGCGAGTCATGTCCTCACTGATCCATCTTTTCGAAAAAAATCGCGCCTGGGCTGCGGAGATCAAAGCGCGGGAACCGGAATTCTTTGCCGAGCTCGCGCGGCAGCAGTCTCCGCAATACCTGTGGATCGGCTGCTCGGATTCGCGGGTCCCGGCCAATCAGATCACCGGCCTCATGCCGGGCGAAATCTTCGTCCACCGGAACATCGGCAACGTGGTCGTGCATACGGACTTCAATTGTCTCTCGGTCATGGAGTTCGCCGTGGACGTGCTGAAGGTGAAGCACATCATTGTGTGCGGGCATTACGGCTGCAACGGGGTTCGGGCGGCGATGGATGATCTGCGCATCGGCATCGCCACCAACTGGCTGCGAAACATCCAGGATGTCTGTCACAAACACTGCGCGATGCTCGATTGCCTCGATGATCCGGCGCGCCGGGCGGAACGTCTTTGCGAGCTCAACGCGATCGAGCAGGCGATCAATGTCTGCCAGACAACGATCGTCCGGGACGCGTGGGAGCGCGGGCAGGAGCTCACCATTCACAGCTGGGTCTATGGAATTAGTGACGGGCTCCTGCGCGATCTCCACGTGTCCGTCGCCTCCGCGACGGAGATCGCCGCAGCTCACCGTGCCGCGCTCGCCGCGCTCTGAAGGCGGGCGGGACGCCCCCCCGTCCTACCGGGCCACCGTCGTGGGCGTGGGCTCGTCCGGCAGGTAATACTCGACGTAGCCGAGCATCATCTCGTCAAAAGTCTGCGGACCCCAACGCACGGTCTTGTTCGGATCCGGATTGGCCGGGTTTTTGTCGCTGTTGTCAAACCAACCGGTGGCCCGGATTTGGGAGCCGCGGGGCAGGGTCAGGGGCTCGTCGTAGCGGTAGCTGAGCTGCCAGTTAAAGTCGTAGTGCGGCACGTCCAGCAGCGTGCGCACGGTGCCGTCCGGGAGGATCGCCTCGTAGCGGAAGGCGGTGCCGCGGACGTGCATGTGCGGCGTGAAGCCGAGCAATTTGACCTCCGCCGGGACGGGCAGAAACGCGGTCTCCGGGTGGCGCTCGGCGCCGGGTGGAATGTTGAGACGATGATCCGCGATCCCGGCAATGCGCACGAGGTGCTGCGGTGGTTCCTTGGCAAAGAGGAGCCCGATCTTCACCTGGTCGCGAGTGGCGGTCCCGTTGGGCGTGTAATGAATCTGGAAGCGCAGCGAGGCGCCCGCCGGGAGCAATTTGGCGAACCCATCGGGAAAAATAACGTGGCTGTTGCCCGGGACGTAGGCGGCGAAGAAGCCGCCCCGCTCGTCCTGCTCTCCCTCGAAGCGGGCGCGCCCAGCCCCCGCGCGGGGTTGTTGTGCGAAGACCAACACGTGATGCACGACCTCGCGCGCCGTGGGCTGGATTTCCATTCCACGCACCCAGCGGTCTTCGCCGAAATTGGTTTCCACGGTCGCAATTTGATAGGGCATTGTGCCCTCGGCCTTGACCTCGATGGGGTTGGAGATTTGCAGCACCGCGTCCGGAGCGCCGATCTGCCAGTCCTTCGGGAAGGCGCGCGGGAGCGGCGCATCCTTCGGATCGCCCAACGGCTTGCCGGCATCCAGCCAGGCGAGCAGGTCCGCGCGATCCCGCGCGGCGAGCGAACGATCATTGTGCCACGGGGAAGGCTGGCCGTCCGCGGGCGGCGCGGCGAACCAGGGCGGCATCAGGCCGCGATCCACCATCTTGCGAATCATCCCGCTCTTCGCCTCGACCTGCTCATAAGTCTCCAGCTTGAAAGGCGCGACGCCGCCGGCCCGATGGCATTCGAGGCAATTGGACTGCACCAGCCGCGAGATGCGGTTGTGATAAGTGAGGCCGGTCGCGACAGCGGGTGCGCCACCGAGATCGAGAGCGCAGCCGGGGGCCGCGGTGGCCGCAATTTCCGGGGCGCGCCCGGCGAGCAGCGCGTCGAGCGCATTCGCGAGGTAACGATGGCGGGGCGCGTCGAGCGAATAACCGAGCCCGTATTGATCATCGATCGCGCCGCGGTAGCTGAGCGTGTGCGCGGCATCGACGACGAAGGCATCCGTGGAAGCGGTGGCGCCGAGCGCCTTCAACAACGCCTGCTCCGGGTCGCGCAGGCACGGTGCGGCGAGGCTGGCCGTCTGGAGCGCGGCGCGCAATTCATCGGCGGCATCCGCCGGGTTCGGGGCAATCAGCAGGAAACCGACGCCCTTGGCGCGGTATTCCGCTTCGAGCCGCGCGAGCGTTGGAAAGTAGCGTTTGCTCACGGGACAGCTCGTGCTCACTAGCGCAATGACGGTCGGCTTGCCCGCCATTAACTCGCGCAGCGACACCTTCGCGCCGCCCAGGTCAGTGAGGGCCACCTCCGGCACCAGCGTGCCAATGCCGCTCTCCCCGGGCTTCAGCCGCTTGGGTTCCTCACGGGGAGATCCATTCGCGGAGAGCAGCGGCGGCGCTTTTTCGTCGATCTTTGCCGGCTCCGCCGGGCTTCCACCGCGCCGCGCCTGGAGCAGTTCTCCGACACGGTCGCGCAGATGATCGCGAATCTCGTCCATGGTCAGCACGCCGTCCTTGTTGGCATCGGCGCCCTTGACCCACAGCTCCACGGGTTTCGCCTCCTCCGCGCTGAGCTTGCCGTCGCCATCGAGGTCGAGCTGTTTGAAGCGCTTTTCGAGGAAGGCGGCACCGGCGTTATCCGGCGGCGCGGCGACAACGAGAGGCGCGCCAACGGACGCCGCGGCGAGGACGAGAAGGCAGCGGGATAAGTTCATGTGGGGTGGATGACGGTTGAAAGGGTGGATCGGTTACGCGGACGGTCAAAGTCCAGAATCGATGCACTTGGGGAAAACATCCAACATCCAACATCCAATGGGCGCTGCGCGCAGGAAACCACACCCAGCGTTCATTGGGCGTTGGGTGTTGGGTGTTGGGTGTTGGATGTTGGAAGCTGTTGGCTGTTGGCTGTTCATCGCCCCCAAGCCGCTATTTGAGCGCCGTGGCCAGCACCGTCTGAAAGTGCGGGGGCTGGGTCTCCCGGCTGACGATGGCGATCTCGATTTCGCGGAAGCCGGCCTCTTCGAGAAACCGGTGCAGTTCCGCTTCGCTGAAGCCCAGCCAGCGATCGGCGTAGAGTTCCCGCGCGTCTTCGAACTGGTGCTGAAGCAGATCGAGGATGGCGATGCGCCCGCCCTTTTTCAAAATGCGATGCGCGGCGGCGACGGCGCGCACGGGATTGGCCGCGTGGTGCAGGGCCTGGCTGAGCAGAGCAAGATCGACGCTGGCCGCCGGGATCGGCGGATCGTCGAGGTCGCCGAGGCGGAACTCGAGGTTCTTGAAGCCGTGCTTCTTTGCGAGGCCGGCTCCGAATTCCACCATCTTTTCGGAGTTGTCGATGGCGATGACTTTCTTCGCCCGCTTGGCCAGGAGTTGCGCGAGGGTGCCTTCGCCCGCGCCGAGATCGGCGATGACCATCTCGGGCACGAGCGTGAAGAGCATGTGCGCGAGGCCATCCCAGGTCCGGCCGGGGCAATAGGCGCGGCCAAATTTCCCGGCCAGCTGGTTAAAGTAATCGCGGGCTCGATCATTGCGTTTCTTCAACAGCACTTTGAGCGCCGAGCGATCATTGGCGGCGTCCGAGATCTCGGTCGCCGCGGCTTTCAGAATGGGGGCCAGCTCCATCCCGCCGGCATCGGCGGCCAGGGCGTAATAGACGTTCTTGCCGGCGCGCCGGTCGCGCAGAAACCCGGCCTGCCGCAATTGGGCGAGGTGATTGGAAATGCGGGATTGGCCCATGCCGAGGATCTCCTGGATTTCGACCACCGAGAGTTCTTCCGCTTGGAGCAGAAGCAGGAGGCGGAGGCGCGTCTCGTCGGCGAGGAGGGCGAGGGTTTTGACGAGGCCGGGCATTGAAAGGCGGCAACCTAGCCGCGGGTGACGCCGGTGGGAAATGGTTTGCGGCGGGCGTACGGGGCAGAGCCCCGGAAGAAGGGCTGCGCACGAGGGCAAAGAGCCCTCGCGCGAGCGCACATTCTGTGGGTGGACGCTCCCCGTACCCCACGCCTTGCGTGGGCTGGCGCAAGGCTCTCCGCGTTTGCAACCTGCGCGGCACGCCGGATTCTGTCCGGCGGGATGGGGGTTCGCCAGGTTGGAAACCTGCCGGCCGGTCAGGTTGAAAACCTGACCTCCCCCCGCCGGGGCCGTCCTCCCGGCGCACCCCGTCCAGATTTTTGCGATTGACGCCCGCTAGATCTCCGCTACATATCACCGCATCATGATTGGTCGATACGTTTTGTCGAGCCGATCGCTCCGCGACCACACCCCAACCTCACTCCGAATGCCCCGTCGTTATATTTTCTCTTCCGAATCCGTCGGTGAAGGCCACCCCGACAAAGTCTGCGACACCATTTCCGATGCCGTTCTCGATGCCTGCCTCGCGGCGGACAAGAACAGCCGGGTGGCGTGCGAGACCTACGCGAAGAGCAACATCGTCATCGTCGGCGGCGAGATCACGACCAAGGCGCGGCTTGATTACGTGCAACTCGTGCGGGATGCGGTGCGCGAGATCGGTTACGTGAATGACGACGACATCTTTCACGCGGACAAGATTTTCGTGACCAACATCATCACCGCCCAATCACCCGACATCGCGCAGGGCGTGGACGCCAAGACGGCGGAAGGCAAAGGGCACGCCGAGCAGGGCGCCGGGGATCAGGGGCTGATGTTCGGCTTCGCGGTCAACGAGACCCCGGAACTGATGCCCGCGCCGATCATGTATGCGCACCGCCTGGGCCGGGAGCTGACGCGGATTCGCAAAAGCGGCGAGGTGAAATGGCTGCGCCCGGATGCGAAATCGCAAGTGTCGGTGATCTACGAGGACGACAAGCCGGTGGGGATTTCGAATGTGGTCATCTCGACGCAGCACGCGGACGGGGTGAAGCACAAGGTGATCAAGGATTTCCTGATCAAGAACGTGATCCGCAAGGTGCTGCCGCCGGAATTCCTCGGGAAGAAGACGGAGTTTCTGATCAATCCCACGGGCAAGTTTGTGGTCGGGGGACCGCAGGGCGACACCGGCCTGACCGGACGCAAGATCATCGTGGACAGCTATGGCGGCATGGGCCGGCACGGAGGCGGAGCGTTTTCCGGCAAGGATCCTTCGAAAGTGGACCGGAGCGCGGCTTACATGGGACGCTGGGTGGCGAAGAATGTGGTGGCCTCCGGGCTGGCGACGAAGTGCGAGGTGCAGTTTGCGTATGCCATCGGTCATCCCGACCCCGTCAGCGTCCACATCGATACTTTCGGCACGAATCAGGTGGACGAAGAAAAAATCGAGGAGGCCGTGCGCGAGGTCTTCAGCTTCAAGCCGGCCGATATCGTCAAACAGCTCAACTTGCTGCGACCAATTTACTCGAAGACGACCAACTATGGTCACTTCGGTAAGAACGACCCGGACATTACCTGGGAAAAGACGGACAAGGCGGCGGCGCTGAAGAAAGCGGCCCGGTAAAGCGCGTCCGCCGGCTTAAAACTTTAAAACTTAACCCTTAAAACTAATCATGAGCACCACACTGACCCCCAACCACACCCGCGATTACAAAGTCGCCGACATCACTCTGGCCGACTGGGGCCGCAAGGAAATTGAGATTGCGGAAAAGGAAATGCCGGGTCTGATCTCGATTCGCGAGAAGTACGCTCCCGACAAGCCGCTCCAAGGAGTGCGCATCACGGGGTCGCTGCACATGACCATCCAGACGGCGGTGCTCATCGAGACGCTCATCGAGCTCGGCGCCGACGTCCGTTGGGCCTCCTGCAACATCTTCTCGACCCAGGATCATGCCGCGGCGGCCATCGCCAAGGCGGGCATCCCGGTCTTCGCGTGGAAGGGTGAGTCGCTCGAGGAATACTGGGATTGCACCTGGAAGGCGATCGTGAACAACGATGGCAAGGGCCCGGAACTCGTGGTCGATGACGGCGGAGACGTGACCCTCTTCCTGCACAAAGGGTACGAGTTGGAGGAAGGCAGCGACTGGGTGAACGGCGAGTCCGGCTCGCACGAAGAGAAGGTCATCAAAGACCTGTTGAAGAAGGTCCACGCCGAGAATCCCTATATCTTCCACGAGATAGTCAAGGATTGGCGCGGCGTGTCGGAAGAAACCACGACCGGCGTGCACCGTCTCTACAAGCTTCAGGAACAGGGCAAGCTGCTCGTCCCGGCGTTTAACGTGAACGATTCGGTGACCAAATCGAAATTCGACAATCTCTACGGCTGCCGCCACTCGCTGGTCGATGGGTTGAACCGGGCGCTCGATGTCATGATTTCCGGCAAGGTCGCGGTGGTCTGCGGCTATGGTGATGTCGGCAAAGGCTCGGCGCAGTCGCTGCGCGGGCAGGGCGCGCGCGTCATCGTGACCGAGATCGATCCAATCAATGCGCTCCAGGCGGCGATGGAAGGCTACGAAGTTACGACCCTCGAGGACACCCTGGGCCGCGGCGATATCTATATCACCACCACGGGCAATGTGGATGTGCTGACCATCGAGCACATCTCGAAGATGAAGGATCAGGCCGTGATCGCGAACATTGGCCACTTCGATAACGAGATCCAGGTGGACAAGCTGAATAACTTCCCCGGCATCAAGCGGGTCAACATCAAGCCGCAGGTGGATAAGTATATCTTCCCGGGCGGCCGCGAAGTCTTCCTGCTCGCCGAAGGGCGGCTGGTGAACCTTGGCTGCGCCACGGGCCATCCTTCGTTCGTGATGTCCAACTCCTTCAGCAACCAGACTCTGGCCCAGCTCGATCTTTGGAGGAACAAGGAGAGCTACAAGCCGGCGGTTTATGTGCTGCCGAAGATTCTCGACGAAGAAGTGGCCCGCCTGCACCTTGAGAAGATCGGGGTCAAGCTGACCAGGCTCACGCCGAAGCAGGCCGCCTACCTCGACGTGCCGGTGGAAGGTCCTTACAAGGCTGCCCACTACCGCTACTAGATTTCGGCGGAGCCGGGAAGGTGGGCGAGACGGCTACTCGGGTTTGTGCTGCTTCGAAGCCCGCTGACTCCTGGACGTTGCTTGAGCATTCACGCAGAGGCGCATCGCCACCTGCCAAAGTCCCATGTCTCTTCCCCGCGCAAACCTCGACACCAAAGGCCGCCTCATCCGCGGCCTGGCGGCCCTCGCGATGAGCGTGGGCGCAGGCCTCACCTGGCCGCATTCGCGCGCAGCCAGCATCGCCCTCGCGGTGTCGGCCGCGTTCGTCGGCTTCGAAGCCGCGCGCGGTTGGTGCGCGCTGCGCGCGTGCGGCGTGAAGACGAGATTCTAACCGCCAGCCTCAAAACCGGCTTCGTTCTCAGCAACGATCTGATCGTTCCGACCGCGGATCCGCGCATCCCGTCGGATCGCCCATGCTGAGGCGCGTTCTCGGAGGCGATACGCCCCGTTCCTGGAGGTTCCCTCAGACACCCACCACGGACACGACCAGGACGCGCCGATGGGCGGCGCGGCGGTGTTCGAAGACAAAGATGCCTTGCCAGGTGCCGAGCGCGAGTCGCCCATTGGCGATCGGGATGGTTTCGCTGGAACGGGTAAGCACCATGCGCAGGTGCGAGGTGGTGTCATCGGAGCCCTCCGCCGTGTGGACGTAGTAATCCTCATCTTCCGGCGCGAGCCGCTCAAAGAACTCGTGCAGGTCCGTCCGCGCCGAGGGATCGGCGTTTTCGTAAATGATCAGGCTTGCGCTGGTGTGCTGAATGAAGACGGTCGCGGTGCCGGTCGTCACGCCGCTCTCGCGCACGATCCGGCTGACCTGCTCGGTGACTTCCCAGGTGCCTTTGCCCTGGGTGGCGACGGTGAAGGAGGCGTGGTGCGCTTTCATGGACGATGACGCAAGCCCTTGCGGAACGGCCTGGCAAGGGAGTTCCGCCGCAGGCCACCGCCAGCGCCGGGCGGGGTCGCTTCCGTCAGCTTCGCGGCGGCTTCACCGCCGGCGCTGCCGCCAATCCGCTCAGGCGCTGGCCCAGGTCGCGGAGATTGCGGGCGGCTCGTTCCAATTCCTGCGCCCCTTCCACATTGCGCGCGCTGGCGGTCTTCATGCTGTGCATGGCGGAGCCGATCTGCTCGATGCCCGCAAACTGTTCCCGGGTCGAGGCCGCGATTTGCGCGGCCCGCTCTGCTGCGTGGGAGATGCTCTGCCAAAGCGTCAGGATCGAATTCCCCGCCGCGGCGGACTGACCCGCGCCTCGATCCACCACGGTCAAGCCTACCTCCGTGGCGAGCACCGCGTCGTCGGTGGCATTCTGAATCTGGTTCAAGATCGCCCGGATGTTGGTGGTCGCCTGTTTCGACTGCCCGGCCAGGTGCCGGACTTCCTGGGCGACGATGGCGAAACCCCGGCCATGTTCGCCCGCTTTGGCCGCCTCGATCGCCGCATTGAGGGCGAGTAAGTTCGAACTCTTCGAGAGTTCATCGACGGTGGCGATGATTTCCACGATGACGTCGGTCTGCTCGCTGAGCTTGCGCATGAGCATGTTGATGGACCCCATCTGGTCGCGGATCCGCTGCATGCCTTCGCCCGCTCCCGCGGCCGCCTCCTTGCCCGTAACCGAGATATCCGCTGCGCTCTGGGCATTTTCTGAAACGTCCCGCGCCTGCTCACTGGCCAGTTGGCTGATCTGGCGAAGTTCCTCGACCGCCACCGTCGTGTTGCCCATGGCGTGCGCGGTGTCGGCGGCCGTGGCTGTGAAACGCGTCGCGGTGGTCAGGATATTTTCGGCGGCGAGGGCGAGCACCTTTGCCTCCTCTAAAATGCGGACGGTCTGCCCGCGGAGGTGCTCGTCGGCCTCGGTCCGTTCGGCGATCTGTCGCGCGAGCTGGGCCATGGCATTATTGAAGGCCGCGGTGACCACGCCCACTTCATTTCGCGTGGTGATCGGGATCGGCTCGTCGAGACGGTTGTGCGCGATGCGTTCGGTCCCGCGGAGGAGCAGCTTGAGCGGACGGAGAATGGCCCCCGCCAGCCCCACCGTGACGACGGTGCCGATCAGAGTCGCGACCATGGTGAAGCCGATGCCCCAGAGGGTAAGCTCCTGCAGATGCCGGTTGTCATCCGAGAGATCGCGCGCGACGCGCACCCAGCCAAAGTGGCGGGCATGGATCAGCACCGGCGCGGCATACTCGACGGTTTCGCGGTTCGAGGAAACAAGGCGCGACGCGGGCTGGCTCTTGAGCAGCTCGATGCTCCGCGCGTCCTGGAGGAAGCGGCCGCTCTTGCTCTTATCCGTGTGGGCGAGAATCCGCCCTTGCGGGTCGAGGATCATCGCGTAGCGCAGGCCCTTGTCCGCGCGGAGGGGTTCAAGGATTTCCTGCAAGCCGGCCAGGTCGTTATTCATCATTCCGGGCAACGAACTCGCCGCCAGTTGCGCCGCCTCGAACAGCGCCCAGCTTTCGGCTTTCTCCCGCAGGAAGGCGCGTTGGCGCGCGACGAGTTGCGCCACGAAAACCGACATCACCGCGACATAGACGAGCACGACGCCAGTCACCAACTGCCGCCGCACGGACCGGTCCCAAAGCCAGCTCCAGGCCGCGCGGATCACAGCTCGCCCTTGGGTACGGGCGGGCGACCGAGGGCCTGCTCGAATGTTTTCAGAAAGTCCCGGATCGGGTCGTAGGTCGCGGAGTTCGCCGGCTCGAAGCGCGACAACTTCAGGCGGGCCAGAATCTCGCGCCCGGCGGTGTGCGTGTGCAGGCCGAAGATGATCTCGCTGACCACCCGCAGATGGGCCTCGGGCACGTCATCGCGAACCACGAAGCCGTTGTTAATGAGCGGGTCGGTCTGCCATTTCACTTCGAGCTGCGCCGCGACCTCCGGCTGGTCCTGGACGAACCCGTCCCAGGCCGGCTGCCAGACGCAGGCCGCCCTGGTCAGCCCCTGCGCCACATTCGCCAGCGTCGATTCCTGCGAGCCCACGTATTGCGGCTGCGCCTCGGTCTCGACGTCGAGCCCGTGCTGTTTGAAAAAGAGCTTCGGCATCATGCAAGCTGCGACCGCCGATTGGGCCGGAAAGCTGATCGGCGCACCGCGCAAATCGTTCACCTCTTGGATGCCCGAATCCTTGCGCACCACCATCAGCCCGCGGAAGCGATCGTCATCGCCCATTTTGCCGAAGACTTTGTACCCGTGCGTTTCCGAGCGCATCGTCTGATAGGGATTCACCAGCACGAAATGGACGCGCCGAGTCGCGATCTTGTGCTCAAAGTCCACATAGTTTTGGGAAGACTCCATCTTCAGCACGAAATCCGTGGCCTGCGCATTGACCAGGTCCACCAGGGGCTGAAAGACCTCGAAAAGTTTCGCCGGGTTGCTGATGGGGAGCGGCAGGAAAATGTATTCGGCTTTCTGCATCGGCACCGCGGGCTGCTCGCTGTATTCGGGCATCTGCTCGATCGGCGGCTTCGTGCAAGCGGCGAGCAGAGCGGCCACCAGCGGGGCCAGAAACGTTTTCAAAACGGGGCGCATATTCGGGAGGAACAATCTCAGTGTTATCCTGATCGAGCGCGGATCACAGCTCGCCCTTGGGGACCGGCGGGCGCCCGAAGGCCAGCTCGAAATCCCGGAACTCCACGGCCTTGGGAGGGACGCCTGAGAAATGGGTCGAAGAGATCCTGACCGTTCATCGGAGCAGCGGAAGGTGGAGTTCAGTGAGGCTTCCCGTCTGCGGATTGGACTGCCGCAATCGCGCGAAGGCCACCGGTGCAGAGGATCAAACCCGGATCTTTGTGTCGAGACTTAGCGCTGGGGAACGGGAGGCGATTGTGCGGTGCCCGCCGCGTGCTCGCGAGGAGCTCGGTCGCCCGCTGGCCTCGAAACGCACCAAGCCGCCTCCGTTTCGCTGCTCCCTTCGCCTACAACCAGGGAGTCGAGGACGCTCGGAAATACTTCGTTATGATGACCGGGGATGTGCCAGGCACCTGCCTCCATAGCTCTGACCTACTGGAAGACTCCGAAACGCAACGCTCGCGAGGTTCGTAGAAAAGTCGATGGCTGACTTTGATTTGCTTCCCAGGTCAAATCGGCCTGTCCAGGAAGGCACCCGATTATCGCTGCAACGGCTTCCCAGGCCGGGCAATTCGGGACGGCTGAGCGTTGGAGTCAGTTTTTTCCATCTTCTTGCCCATCCGCTGCGCCCTTGCCGCTTCGGTCTTTTTCTTGCCGGCGAGCTCCTCGAGCTCCTTTCTTTCCGCGCGGCGCATCCCAACGGTGTCCTGCTCCTTGAGCAATCGCTCTTCTCGTCGTGATCGTCTGGACATCGATGGATAAATTCCCAAAACGATATTTGATCGTCAAAGATTGATTGCGGGAACAGGGTCAATGGGATGCAGCCCCCAACTGATAGCGTCCTTTCCTCAAACGAATTCAAAGACCGCCGGACGGGGCTCGTGATCTTCGGTGTCCTGACGATCCTGCTGGGAGGACTCTGTGCCCTCTTCATTCTCCTCATGTTATTTGGCCAGGCAATGGCTGCAAAGGCGGGCAGTCCATCCAACGGTCAGATGATTGCTCCCGCCCTGGTCATGTATGGCGGCCTGGCCGTAGTCCTCGTTTGGCTGGGAATCGGCTCGATGATGGCGCGGCGTTGGGCACGGGCTCTACTCCTCATTTTCTCCTCGAGCTGGCTGGCCGTGGGGGTGTTCGCCTTTGCGTTCATGTCGTTCGTGCTTCCGCAATTCATGGAGAGCATCAACGCCGCCAATCCACCGGGACAAGCAGAATTACCGGCCGCAGCGAAGGCACTCATGTGGGTGATTCCGATGATCGTTCTGGCGGTGGTTTATGTGATCCTTCCAATCGCATGGGTGCTCTTTTATCGAAGCAGGCACGTCAAAGCGACCTGTGAAGCGCTTGATCCTGTCGAGCGATGGACTGATCGCTGCCCCCTTCCGGTGATCGCCGTGAGTCTCTGGCTCGCCTTTTCTGCGCCGATGATGCTGATGATGGCCGTGGTTTACAAAGGCGTTCTGCCAGTCTTTGGAACCTTCGTGGTGGGTCCCGCTGGCTCTGCTCTATGTGTCCTTCTGGCTCTGCTCTGGGGCTATTCCGCGTGGGCTCTCTATAAGCTCGATATTCGTGGCTGGTGGATTGTCGTAGCGAGCGTGATTATTTTTTCGATCTCGGCGTTCATTACCTATTCCCGGCACGATTTGATGGAGTTGTATTCTTTGCTGGGTTACCCCGAAGAACAGATCGCCCAACTTCAGAAGTTCACCTTCTTCAAGAAACAAACGATGGCGTGGCTTTCCATCATCGGAGCAGGGCCGCTATTGGCGTACCTGTTTTATGTCAGGAAGTTCTTTGCTGGTGTGCGCCAATAGCGTGTTGGATCGCGCTGGCATTGGTGAAGAATGCTTCGATAAACCGAGCTGATCGATCATGCTTGAGCCTCACAAACGAGCGGCATTGATCCAGAATGAATCCGGGGTGAGTTGGCACCACTTTCTCAGGGGACGGTATTGCGGACCATTACCGGAAAGCGGGGCCGACTCATCGTTGGCGATGGTCGTTGAGAGTATCGTGCAGCAGAGTCAGGAACACGCCGAGTTGAGTGGTTTGGTGGAGTCTGCAGTTGGATCATCATTGCCGGTTGTTTCTGAGTTTGTCGGAATCGTGAATTTGGAAACCCGGGAAATCTCCCTCCACCAGACTCATCCTGACCACACCTACGAAGGTCAGATCTCCGAGAATGGACGGGTCATGGTGCTCCGCCGCGTGGCCCAATCGCAGCTCATTTACCTGGTCCACGAAGAAACACTGGCCCATTTCGTTTGATTCATGGCCACCGTGAGTCTTCACGGAATGCCTCAGAATATGGAAGACCAACCAGATAGAGCCATGAAACTACTGCGACTTCTCCTGACCGGCATCTGCATCCTGACAGTTCCAGCCGCCAAAGCAGACGAGAAGCCGACCGACAAACAAGAAGGTTCGGCTGCAAAGACGCTCAAAACTACGACTCCTACCGGTGAGAACGCGGATTTGACGGGTCTCATCGTGACGGGAACGATGAAGCAGATAATCGGCAGCTTTAGCACCTACGCATACCCGAGCATCGGCGAAGTTTTTGCCATTGATCTGAAGAATTTGCCAGGAGAGAAGATCGAGTTCACACGCTCGCCATCCGATCCCGTGGCGCATGCCGGCCGCAACCTCCCTTATGTTCCATTTTCTGCGCCACTGAACATCGAACGAGTGGACAAGAGAGAGAAAGGTGACGGAACCAGCATCATCCTTTTGTCTTCGAGAGGCTCCAGCAGCACGCTGCTCATCCAGGTGCGGGCGGAGGAGCTTGAGAAGGGCAGCAAGGTTCGGATTTACCTCTACGAAGAGGTTTACGGCAGAATCATTTGCATGGCTGAGGCCGAAGGATTTCTCAAGTGATCTCGGCCGGAAGAGTCGAATCCCAGCAGGGGAAAGCCCGGACCTCGCGATTGTGGATTAGGTGTCCCGGGTCGATTCAGTTCGGGACGGCGGGTTGGGCTGGTGGGAGGTATTGCTTCCAGGCCTCGGACTCGGCGGCGGCCTGGATCACCCGATTGCGTTCAACAAGTAAGGATTTCAGGTAGCGCTCCAGAAAAAGACAGTCGGCCAGACGACCGAGAATGCCGAGCGGTGACTCGTAGGCAAACTCATCGCGCATCATCGTGCCGGCGCCGGACGACGCGAAATAGTGGTCGTGCGTCATGCGGCTGAACGCTCCACGCAGCATTGAATCGGCGAAGTGGATCGGACGCTCGAAGGCGGTGACGCGAACCGTGAGCGATTGCCAGATGCCGAAATGTTTCGCTCGCCAGGTCACCTCCTGCTCTGGACCGATCAGGCCCGACGTCAGACCAGCGACGGCGCGCTCTCCCGTGCGGGTCATCGATTTGGTGTGCAGATCGATGCTGCGAGCCAGATCGAACACGCGCTCGACGGGTGCAGCGATGAACGATTCGAGTTTAATGACGGGCATCGTGCCGCCCAGTTATGAACATCTGATTAACCCGACGCACCGTCGTCGCATCGGTCCGACCTGCGCTTCCGACTTGGGGCGACCGGACCCAGTTTGTCGGCGCAAACCCGTGAAAACTGGATTGGAGCGGGTGACGAGACTCGAACTCGCGACATCTTCCTTGGCAAGGAAGTGCTCTACCAACTGAGCTACACCCGCGATCAAGAGGCCGAGAAAGTAGCGGGCGGAATTTGCGATGCAAGGGAATTCTTGGCGCGGTTTCGGAACCCCCGGAGCCCCGGCTCGGCGCGCCAGACAGGATGGTGGGGAGGTGAGGATGGATTCCGATCAGGAGGCGGCTTGTTCGCCAAGACGGCGGGCGATCTCGAGCACGAGCGCCTGCTCGTCGGGCGCCCAGTCGTAGGAGGCGGCTTTCGCAATGCCCAGGACGCCGCGCAGTTCATCGGCCACGAGCATGGGCACAGCCAGGGATCCTTCCATGCCGGTCGCACGGGCGCCGGGACGCGCCTGGCCGGAATTGTCGGTCTGCAAATTGCAGATCGTCACGGGCTCCCGGCGCTCCGCGGCGAGGCCGGCGATGCCTTTCCCGATCGGAACGGTCTCGACGATCTGGATGACCTGCGGCGGGATGCCCTGATGCGCAACGATCCGCAACCTCCCGTCCCGCAGCAGGTGGATGGTGCCCGCCTGGCAGCCGAAATGGCGGATGGTCTCGGCGAGGACCTCGGCGGGGTCGGCGGTCGCGAGTGCGTTTTCGATCGAGGAAGGAAGGGTCGGCGAATTCATGAATCAATCTGTCGCGCGTTCAGAGGAAAGAGAAAAGCCCGACGAGCAGAATGCGTGAGCCGCCTTGCGTCGGCTTACGATTCGGGAACGCAGGCGCAAAAGAGGTTGCGGTCGCCCCAGACGTTGTCGATGCGGCCGACGGCGGGCCAGAATTTGTGCTCCCGCAGCCACGGCGCCGGATACGCGGCTTGCTCGCGGGTGTAGGGGTGGGTCCATTCGCCAACCACCGCAGGGGCGGTGTGCGGCGCGTTCTTGAGCAGGTTGTCTTTGGCGTCGGCGGCGCCGGATTCGATCGCGGCCATTTCCTGGTGGATGGAGATCATCGCCTCGCAGAAGCGGTCGAGCTCGTCCTTGGATTCGCTCTCGGTCGGCTCGATCATCAGCGTGCCCGCGACGGGCCAGCTCAGCGTCGGCGCGTGGAAGCCGTAATCCATGAGCCGCTTGGCCACATCCTCGGCCGTGGTTTGGTGGAAACCGCGCAGGTCGATGATGCACTCGTGGGCGACCAGTCCGTCGCGGCCTTTGAATAAAACCGGGAAATGCGGATCGAGCCGGCGGGCGATATAGTTGGCGTTGAGAATGGCGAGGTTGGTGGCCTCAGTCAGGCCGGCGCCGCCCATCATGCGAATATACATCCAGGGGATAGTGAGGATCGAAGCGCTTCCCAACGGCGCGGCGCTCACCGCCCCGACCGCATGGGATGTCGGATGTGGGATGCTGGATGCTGGGTGTTTCGGCAGAAAGGGCACGAGGTGCGCCGCCACGCCGATCGGCCCCATGCCGGGTCCGCCGCCGCCGTGCGGGATGCAGAAGGTCTTGTGCAGGTTCAAATGGCAGACGTCGGCGCCGATGCGGCCGGGCGAGGTGAGCCCGACCTGCGCATTCATGTTCGCCCCGTCCATATAGACCTGCGCGCCGTGCGCGTGGATCAGCGCACAGATGTCCACGATGGTTTCCTCGAAGACTCCGTGGGTGCTCGGGTAGGTGACCATCAGCGCGGCGAGATTCGCGGCGTTCGCGTCCGCCTTGGCGCGCAGATCCTCGACGTCAATGTCGCCGTCGGTAAGACAGGCCACGGTCACGACTTTCATTCCCGCCATGACGGCGCTGGCCGGATTGGTGCCGTGGGCGGAGGTGGGGATCAGGCAGATGTGGCGATGCCCTTCGCCGCGCGATTCGTGATACTTGCGAATGACGAGGAGACCGGCGTATTCGCCCTGGGAGCCGGCATTCGGCTCAAGCGAGACGCCCGCGAAGCCGGTGATCTCCGCAAGCCAGCCTTCGAGTTCGCGCGCCAGCTCGCGATAGCCCTCCGTCTGCGCCGCGGGTGCGAACGGGTGCATCCGGCCAAATTCCGGCCAAGTCAGCGGCAGCATCTCGCTGGTGGCGTTCAGCTTCATCGTGCAGGAGCCGAGTGGGATCATCGACGTGGTGAGCGACAGATCCTTCGCCTCGAGCCGCCGCAGGTAACGCAGCATCTCATGCTCGGTGTGATAGCGGTTGAAGACCGGGTGGGTCAGGAAGCGCGAGGTCCGACGGAACGAGGCCAGGTCCGGCTCCGCGCTTTCCGCCAGCGCCTCCGGGCTGAGGCCCGGATCGGTGCCCCCGTGAAACACGGTCAGGAGAGCCCGGAGTTGATCGCGATCGATGGTTTCATCGAGCGCAATGAGGATCGAACCGGCGTTGAACGGACGCAGATTGATCCCGTGGGTGAGGGCGCTGCGGAGCACTTCATCGCGCCGGGCGGGATCGAGATCGATGCGCACGGTATCGAAGAACGGCTCTGCGCCGAGGGCGAATCCGAGCTGGCGCAAGCCCCGCGCGAGCAGGCTGGCGTAGAGATGGACCCGTTGGGCGATGCGGCGCAATCCGTCCGGGCCGTGATACACGGCATACATCGCCGCCATCACCGCGAGCAGCACCTGCGCCGTGCAGATGTTGCTGGTGGCTTTGTCGCGGCGGATGTGCTGCTCGCGCGTCTGGAGCGAAAGCCGGTATCCGGGCCGGCCGTGGACGTCCTTCGAGACGCCGACGAGCCGGCCGGGCATCAGCCGTTTCAAGGAGTCTTTCACCGCCATATAGGCCGCGTGCGGGCCGCCGAAGCCGAGCGGCACGCCGAAGCGTTGCGTCGAGCCGACGGCAATGTCGGCGCCGAATTCACCCGGCGGGCGCAGCATGGTCAGCGCGAGGATATCCGCGGCGACGATGGCCAGCGCGCCGGCAGCGTGCGCCTTCTCGATGAAGTCGGTGTAATCGGCGATCACGCCGGTCGTATCCGGATATTGCAGCACGACGGCGAAGATCTTCGTGCAAAAGTCGAAGGCGGCGGCGTCCCCGACGAGCACCTTGATGCCCAGGGGCTCGGCGCGGGTCTGAATCACCGCGATGGTCTGCGGGTGGCACACTTCCGAGACGAAGATGGCGCGCGTCTCCGGATCCCGGTGCACCGCGTGCGCGATGTGCATCGCTTCGGCCGCGGCCGTGGCTTCGTCGAGCAGCGAGGCGTTGGAGACATCGAGCCCCGTGAGGTCGATGACCATCTGCTGGAAATTGATCAGCGCCTCCATGCGTCCCTGCGAAATCTCCGCCTGATACGGCGTGTAAGCGGTGTACCAGCCGGGATTTTCAAGGATGTTTCGCTGGATCACCGGCGGCGTAATGGTGTCGCTGTAGCCCTGGCCGAGATAGTTCCTGAAGACGTTGTTTTTCGCCGCGATGGCGCGCAATTCCGCCAGGGTCTCGTGCTCGCCTCGGCAGGGGGGGAGCGCGAGCGGCTTTTCGAGGCGAATCTTCGCCGGCACTGCGGCGTCGATCAGCGCTGCGAGGGAAGGCCGCCCGAGCGTGGCCAGCATCTGCGCGATTTCCTCCGCGGTCGCCCCAAGATGGCGGCGGACAAAGGAGTCGCCCGGGGCCAGTAGTTCGGAAACTGGGGGCGGGGCGGCCAGCGCAGGCGTGTCGTGCATCGGCGGAGGCTAGAAAGCGCGGCCGGCGAAGCAAGCGGGATTTGGCCGGAGCGCGCTGCATCTGTGCGAAGTGGGGCAGGCGTCCCGCCTGCACCGATCGAACAGCCGGGACGCGGGCGCATCAGCAGTATTTCGATGTTACAGCTGTAACATCGAAATATTGCCGGGCCGCTTGGCGTCTCGCCTGCACGAACTCGGCAGCCGGGACGGCTGCTGCACTTCATGGCAGGCGGACGCCGCCGGAACACGGCCCCACTACCGCTACGGCACCAGGAGGACGGTCAACCGCTTCGGGCCGTGCGCGCCGAGGACGAGGATCCGCTCGATATCGCCGGTGCGGCTCGGGCCACTGATGAAGCCGACGAAGCTCGGATAATCGGTCCCGCCATACTTCTGGGCGAGCCGTTCATAGGCCTCGGCGAGATCGGAGACGAGCTGCTCCTTGCGCGCGAGCACGATGTGATGATGCGGCAGCACGCTCAAGGTGCGCCCTCCCGAGCTGCGAGCGGTGACGCAGACGGAACCGGTTTGCGCCACGAGCGATTCGCACTCCGTGAGACCGGCCTCGCACGCTTCGAGCGCATCGCGGTCGTACCCGGCGACGAGACGCAGGCGCGCGAGCGAATCCGGCAGGAACTCGGCGACCGCGTCGGTCAGTTCGCCCGGGTGAAAGGCCAGCGTTTTCCAGCCGCCCTCTTTCGCCAGCGCGGCGAGATGTTTCGCGGCGGCGCTCACGGTGGTGCACTTCTTGAACTCCGTGCGGAGCACATCGGAGAGCTTGGCGAAGAGTTCGATTCTCGCCGTCTGCGAGGCGCCGACCGGCGGCAGCCATTCGCGGAAGGGCGCGGTCACGCTGTGCGTGCCGGGCTTCGAGTGCGCCTCGTGATGCGCCGGCGCCGGCACCCGCAGCGCCTCGGCGATGCGTCCCAAAATCGCTTCGCGGTCGTCGTTCATTTGCGTCCCGCCTTTCGCTGGCGCCAGTAGTCTCCGAAGGTCGGCATGGCCGCTTGCGGAAACTCGCGCGTGTCCGTCCAGGTCGCGAGCGGATCGATCCCGCTATGTTGCAGGTAGGGATGAAGCAACTGCCCGAGCGGCGCGAACCGCCCGGCGAGCCGGTAAGCCCACGGGCGCGTCATCAATTGCACGAACCCGAACCAGATGATGCGTTCCCACCAGACTTTCTTTTCGGCCACGGCGTTGCGGCGGTTGTGGAGCAGGTGATGGTGGATGTCGATTTTCACCGGACACGCCTCGGTGCACGCGCCGCAGAGCGAAGAGGCGGCGCTGAGGTGTTTCCAATCCTGCAAGCCCCGGAAATGCGGAGTGATCACCGAGCCGATCGGGCCTTGATAAGTGGTGCCGTAGGCGTGTCCGCCGATGTTCTTGAATATCGGGCAGACATTGAGACAGGCGCCACAACGGATGCAATGCAGGGCGTCGCGTTGCTGGGCATCGGCGAGCAGGCGGGTACGATGATTATCGAGCAGCACGATGTGGAATTCCTCCGGCCCGTCGATCTCGCCCTCCTGCCGCGGGCCGCCATACATGGAGTTGTAGCAGGTGAGGTGCTGGCCGGTGCCGGCCGTGGCGAGCATCGGCAGGAGCAGCGCGAGATCGGCGAGCTTCGGGACCACTTTTTCGATACCGATGAGCGCGACGTGCAGGCGCGGCATCGCCGTGGCCAGACGCGCGTTGCCCTCGTTTTCGGTGATCGAAATCATGCCGGTCTCGGCGACGATGAAATTGGCGCCGGAGATGCCCATGTCGGCGTTGAGGTAATGCCGGCGCATGAAGCGCCGCGCGATCATGGTCAGTTCCTCGGGCGAATCGGTCGGCGCGCTGCCGAGCTCCTTTTCAAACACCGCGCTGATCTCGTCGCGCTTGAGGTGCATGCACGGGAAGACGAAGTGATAAGGCGGCTCGTGCAGGAGCTGCTGGATGAATTCGCCGAGATCGCTCTCGACCACCTCGTAGCCCTCCTTTTCCAGCGCCGCGTTGAGATGAATCTCCTCGCTGGTCATCGCCTTGGATTTGACGATCGATTTCACGCCGCGCTCCCGGGCGAGATTCAGGATGTACTCGCGGGCCTGCGCACCGGTGCTCGCCCAGAATACCTTGCCGCCGCGCGCGGTGAACTTTGCCTCGAACTCCCGGAGATACGTGTCGAGATGATTGACCCCCTCGTATTTGATCGCCGCCGCGGCATCGCGCGCGTGCTGCCAGTCGGCGAAAGTCGCCTTGGTTTCGTCACGTCTGACCTCGTAGCCGTGCAGCGCCTTGCGAATGAACGCGCGGCGGGGCACATCGGCCGTGGTCTGGTTCGCGTCGGCGTGGAACTGCGTCTGGGGATCGACTTCGGAAATCATCGGCGTCGGGAACGGGGGATGGGCACGAAATTAGACAGCGCTTACGGGCGATGACCAGACAATGTGGCCCGCTACGGAAAGGACGGCGTGCGGCGGACTGTCATGATCGGATCACCTATTGCTGCGCCAGGACTTCCGCGAGGTGGAGGCTCTTCACCACGCGCGGACTGTTGCGGTTCAGGTAACCCTGGATTTGCATGAGGCAGCTCGAGTCGTTGCTCACCACGCACTCGACGCCGGCTTCGAGGATGGAGTTGCACTTCACCTCGGCCATGGCCGTCGAGATTTGCGGGAACTTCACCGCGAACATTCCGCCGAAGCCGCAGCACGCCTCGGCCTCACCCATCTCGACGAGCTCGAGGCCCTTGACGTTGCGGAGCAACTCGCGCGGGGCCCCCTTCGTCCCCAGCTCGCGCAGGCCATGGCAGCCGTCGTGAAAGGTGACCTTGCTCTCGAACTTCGCGCCCACGTCGCGCACGCCGAGCTTGTTCACGAGGAATTCGGAGAACTCGTAAGTCTTGGCGGAAAGGGCCTTCGCGGCCGCTTCCTGCGGCGTGTTCTGGAAAAGCTCCGGGTAGAAAACCTTGAACATTGCCCCACAGGAACCGGAGCCGGAGACGATGACCTCGGCGTTGCGGAAGACCTCGAGTTGTTTCACCGCCACCGTGCGCGCTTCATCCCAGTAACCGGAGTTGAAGGGCGGCTGTCCGCAGCAGGTCTGGTTCTCCGGATATTCCACTTCGTGCCCGAGGCGCTCCAGCACCTGCACCATCGAGATCGCGACGTTCGGATAGAGCGAGTCGATGAAGCAGGGAACGAAAAGGGTGATGCGCATGAGATAGGGGGCTTGGCAGCGGCGGAAATGGTTTTCGGCTGGGAACCGGCACTTGTCGAGCGTCCAGGCGCCGGTAGGAAGTGGGGCCGACGTTCCGCCTGCACGGGATCGAGCAGCCGGGACGGCTGCTCCACTTGGCGGCAGGCGGGGACGCCTGCCCCACTTGTCGCGTTGACGTGTGTCATAGGCCCAGGCGGCACTTGCCAGCTGGGATTCTGCCGCTACTTTGCGCGCAGTTCTTTCCGCAAAAACCAATCAATCAACGCATCAAGAGTGACCCGTGCCTGCAGACGGGTCCGCCAACCTGGTCGGAGTCACCAAGGTGGATGCTCGCGGCGACAGCGCCGCGCAGCGATGTGCGCCCCAGCTTGTCTGCTGTCGGCGAACGAAAGCTCCCTTGATGTGTCTATTCCCATCGACAGACACCAAATGAATCGACTCTCGCTCCGGGTGAACCCGGCCAATCCGAACCACCACCTGTGGAATAACAATGGGACGTGGTTCATCCACTACGTCGTGCACCCCACCCCGATCACCAAGGAACGGGTGCGCCATTCGCTGCGCACCAAATCCCTCGAAGAGGCGCGCGTCCGCCGCGACGCGCTCTTTGCCAGCAGCGGGCTGGCGCGAAATTAGCAGGCTGGCGCGGATCCGGCGGACGGAGGCGGCCGAATCGAAAACGGCTCTGACGCCAGCACGCGGGTTGAAGGAGATTGGTGGGGCGTGGGGAGCGCAGACTGCAAGTCTGCGTCACAATTGCGCCACCTTGCTCAGCGGGGGTCCGCGCTGCGTTCCGTCACCACGGCATCGACATTCTGGTCGTGGGGCTCGAAGGGGAGATCCTCCACGAGTTGCAGCGCAAAGCAGACGCCGAGGGCCGCGCTTTGCGGGGCGCGGTTGGCCAGGAGCCGATCGTAGTATCCCGCGCCGCGTCCCAGGCGGCGGCCATCGCTGGTGAAAGCGACGCCCGGCACGAGAAACAAATCGACCCGCCCCGGCGGCACCACGGCCGCCGCGTCAAACTCCGGTCCATCCAGCCTCCACGTTGCGCGGCGCAGCAGCTCCGGGTCCTCCAACAGGATCAGGTCGATGGTCCCGTTGCGGATCCGCGGGAAACAGAAAGTCCGTTCGTGTTTTCCTTCCCAGAGCGGGGTGATGCGCGGTTCCCCCGGCAGGGGCAAAAACGCGCAGACCCGCCTGGCCCGCGGCCAGCAGGGCTGCTGCTCGATGGCGCGGCAGATGGCTTGCGAGGCGGTGTGTCGCGCGGGACTCGAGCCCGCGAGCGCGCGGAGTTGAGGGGTGAGGAGCTGGCGCAGTTCGACTTTGGTCACGGGGCCATTTCACGCGGTCCCACGGGTCTGGCAAGGGCGCATGAAACGATTGCCTGCGCGGGCGAGCGGCATACTATCCCCGATCGTGCCTAATCCGTTTCGCCCCCGCAGCACGAAGGCCGTCATCAAGAAGTCCTCGAAACCCCGCGTCGCAACCGTCCCGGAGCCCGGCGCCGCGCCCGAACGAAAAGTCGGCCTCAAGCCCAAGGCCGGCTGGCAACGGCGCAACTTCGTTACCGAGGTGCTGATCCCCTCGATCTTCTCCCGGCGCGCGGGCGAGAACGCGGCGCCCGATTTTCCCGAGCTGAAGGATGGCGAAATTGCGGTGACCTGGATCGGCCACGCTTCGTTCCTGCTCCAGACGCAGGGGCTCAGCGTGCTCATCGATCCGAACTGGGCGAAATGGCTGAAGGTGATCAAGCGGATGAAGCATCCTGGCCTCGCGCTGCACGATCTGCCGAACATCGATCTGGTGCTCGTGACCCACGCGCACTTCGACCACCTCGATCGCCGGACGCTGCGCGAGGTGGCGCGTGATCAGCCCATCGTGGTGCCCTTCGAGGTCGGTAATCTCGTGCACGATCTCGGCTTCCGCAGTGTCCACGAGTTGAATTACTGGGAGAGCTATGCGCACGGGCCGCTCCGAATCACCCTGACGCCGTGCCATCATTGGGGCGCGCGGATGCTCCACGACTCGCATCGCGGCTTTGGCGGGTTCGTCATCGAGACGGGCGGGCGCGCCATTTTCCACTGCGGCGATACTGCCTACTTCGACGGGTTCCGCGAAATCGGCACGCGGCATCCCATCGATATCGCGCTGATGCCCATCGGCGCCTACGATCCGCCGAGCGGCCGCGAGGTGCACATGAACCCCGAGGAGGCGGTGCAGGCCTTCATCGAGCTTGGCGCGCGCTGCATGGTGCCGATGCATTACGGCACCTTCCGCCTCAGCTACGAGCCCTTGCACGAGCCGCCGGAAAGGCTGCTCGCCTGTGCGCGCGAGCACGGAATCGAGGAGCGCATCTCGGTGCTCACCGAAGGCCGGACGGTGGTCTTCTGAAGAACGCTGCTCACGCAGCGGCTGCACGAGCATCCTGCACTCAGGGTGCAATTATGGCGCTGACCCCGGCGGCACTGCGTGGCATAGTCCGCCCATGAGCGAGATCATTTTTGAAGTGCGCGAGGACGAGATTGATGGCGGCTTTGTCGCCACAGCCCTCGGCCATGCCATCGCCACGCAGGGCGACACCGTCGAGGAGTTGCGCGAGATGGTGCGTGACGCCGTTCGATGTCATTTCGGCGACGGAGCGCCCGGGCCGATGCCTCAGATCATCCGGCTCCACTTTGTGCGTGATGAAGCCCTGGCGGTGTGAAAGTCCCGCGTGATCTCGGCGCATCCGACCTCATCCGCGCCCTTCGCGTGCTCGGCTATGAACGAGTGCGGCAGGACGGTTCCCACATCCGCCTCACCACCATCGTTGGCGGGACGCACCACGTCACAGTCCCAAACCACCGTCCGCTGAAAACCGGCACCCTGCTCGGCGGCGTGTTAAAACCCGACCTGCCGGTTTGACTCTCGCGGCCTGCATAAGCGACGAAATCCACCATCCAAAGAAAATCATCGAGGCACGGATGACTTCGTCCCCGACAGGGCTGGCGATTCCTTGGGCGCAAAGAACGGATAGAAAAGTTTTTCCTCGGTGATGCCGGAGCCACGCTGTTTGACGCCCTCGCCATCGGGCGCCGGATTGGAAAGAAGATCGCCGATCAGGATGGCTTCGTAGAGGAGCGCGCCTTTCACTCCCACCGCGACCGTCTTCGGCGGTGGCCCGCCCTTCGCCTGCAGGACCACGTGCGCGCTCATCCAGGCGAGGTCGGTGAGAGATTTTTTGGCGTCGCTCTCGAAGCGGCGCAACTCGGGCACGTGAACCAGGAACACGCACGAGTCGCCGTTCCACTGGCAAAACGTGAGAAGCTCGCCCTTCGAAAGAGAGAAGGCGTCGTCTTTTCCCTTGGTGAAAAACACTTCGCGCAACGCCTTGAGCTTCCTGGAGTATTCCTGCGCCAGAGCGATGGCCTCGCGGTTGTTGCCGAACGCGGCGGTTCCTTTGTTGGCGATGATTTGGCGATTGGCTTCGCGAAACTCCGCTTCGCCCGGAGCGGCCTGGCGCGGATGCTCACGCACATACTTCACGAATTGAACCACGCGGAAACCGAGGAAACCGACGAACGCCACGCCGATCACAAGAAGAATCACGACCCACTTCGGAAGTGCCCCTTTTTTCGACGGTTCGCGATTCATGAAGTACGGAGCTTGATGGTTTGGCGGTGAAGGCAACGGCGGAGCAAATCCGCTGGAGTGACGATCGCTACACTGGCCGACGGCGCCATGCCCAGCGCAAAGGGTACGCGGGGGCCGGCGTCCGCGACCACCCCCGCGCCGCCCTTGAAACGCCTGACGCAAAAAGCCCACCGGCGGGACGCCGGATTAGGGCACGACGACAAAGGCACGGGAGCGGCCACGGCAGACGAGGAGCAGCGCCTTGTCTCCCTGGCTCAGCGTGCGCACCGCGCGCTCGAAGTCTTCCACGCTGCGAATGGGCCGCCGGTTGATTTCCTCGATGACGTCGCCGACCCGCAATTTGTCGGCCGCTGGGGAATCAGGCTGAAGCTGGGTGATCACCACCCCCTCGACCTCGGGTGGGAGCGCGTCACGGAGTGCAGCGGGCATGGGGCCGACTTCCACGGAGGCCAGGGAATGCGGCGCGACTGGCTCGCGGGGAGTCGCGGGCTTGGGCTGCCCGGAAGGGGATTGTGCGAGGCCGAGATCGGCGGGCACTTCGAGGATCGTCGCGGGAATTTTGACCAGCTTGCCATCGCGCCACACTCCCAATTCCACCTGAGCATTGAGATCGGTGTCCGCCACCCGGCTGCGCAACGCGAGATAATCGGCGATCGGACGGCCGTTAAAGCTACGGATCACATCGCCGGGCTTGAGTCCGGCCTTCTCGGCCGGCGAGCCGGGGGCCACTCCCATGACTTTGGCTCCCGTGGTGTCCGGAAGGCCGAGACCGCGGGCCGCCGTGGGGGTGAGGTTCTGCATTTCGACGCCAAGATAGCCGCGCAGCACGCGGCCGTTTTTGAGCAGGCTCTCGAGCGTCCGGCGCGCGGTATTAGCCGGAATGGCGAAGCTGATGCCCAGCCAGTTGCCGGCTTCGGAATTCGAATAGATCGCGCTATTGATGCCCACGATCTCGCCGCGGAGGTTGAGCAACGGACCGCCCGAGTTTCCCTGGTTCACCGCCGCATCGGTTTGGAGAAATTCCACCGCGCTATCGTTGACCGCCCGGCGACCCTTGGCGCTGACGATGCCCTGGGTCACCGTTTCCTGGAGTCCGAATGGATTGCCGATCGCGAAGACCATCTGGCCGACCCGCACCTGGTCGCTGTCGCCGAACGGGAGCGGCTCCAAATTCCGGGCGTCGATCTTGAGCACCGCGATATCGGTCTGCTCATCCGAGCCGATGAGCGTCGCCGGCTCGCTGCGCCCGTCGGTGAGCTGGACCTCGATCTTTTCCATGTTCGCGATCACGTGATTGTTCGTCAAAATGTGGCCTTCGCGCGAAACGATGACCCCGGAACCGAGCGAGTTCTGTTCGCGCTCCAGGAGCCGGTTCCGATTGGGGAAGAACAGGTCGAGGGGATCGCGAATGAGGGGTCGTTGCTGAAAACGGACGGTGCGGGAGGAATTGATGCTGACCACCGATGGCACCACGGCTCCGATCAGCTTGGAATACTCCGCATCGAGCGCCGCGAGGACCTGGATGTCCTTCAGATCGATCTTCGACCCCTGGGCCGGCGTGTAGCGCTCGGGCAGGCGGCGGTGGCCCGGCGCCGTGGTTGCCAGATGATAGTACCGGTAAACGCCGAAGACGATCAGGGCGGCGAGCAGGAGGATGAAAAACGAACGGCGCATGGGCGAGGGGACTTAGCGATTTGGAGAGTGGAGAATTGGAGATTTGGAGATTTGGAGATTTGGAGAATTGGAGAATTGGAGATTTGCGCGCTCCAACCAGGTGAAATCACCAAATCAAGATATCCGGGTGGGCCGCTCGCGGTGGAATTCCGTTAATCATTGGTCACGAGCTTGCGCCGCTCCGCCAGCGCCGTGCGGTAGCGCTGGTTCTCCGTTTGTTCAAGCTGCGGATCGCGCTCGAAAAGCAGGAACGCGGCGTTGCGGGCGAGCACCATGAGCTCATGGTCCGCGAGGAGATCGCCCAGCTTGAGCGGCGGCAGGCCGCTCTGGGCCGTGCCGAGAATATCTCCCGGCCCCCGCATCCGCAGGTCGGCTTCGGCGATCTCGAAGCCATTGGCCGTGCTTTCGAGGATGCGCAGCTTCTCCACCGTCGCCGCCTCCGCTTTGGGCGAACGCAGCAGGATGCAGTAGCTCTTGTGTTCGCCGCGGCCAATGCGCCCGCGGAGCTGGTGAAGCTGCGCGAGGCCGAAACGCTCCGCATTCTCGATGAGCATGATGCTGGCGTTGGGCACATCGATTCCGACTTCGATGACCGTGGTCGCGATGAGCGCCTTGGTCTCGCCGCGGCGAAATCGTTCCATGATCGCGTCCTTCTCTTCCGCCGGAATCCGGCCGTGCAGCAGATCGCATTGCATCGGCGAGAGAAACTCCTGCCACTTCGCAAATTCCGCCGCGGCCGCCTTGCTCTCCAATTTTTCTGATTCATCGATCAGCGGATAGACAATGTAGGCCTGTCGTCCCGCCTCGAGGTGCTCGCGAAGGAACTTCACCGCCTCGGGCAGTTTCGCCGCTTCGCGGGCCGCCGTGACGATTTTCCCGCGGTTCTTCGGGGACTCGTCGAGCGTGGAGACATCCAGGTCGCCGTAGAGCGTCATGGTCAGGGTGCGCGGGATGGGCGTGGCCGTCATCACCAGGACATCCGGCGCGGCGCCCTGCGCGCGGAGCCGCGCCCGCTGGAGCACGCCGAATTTGTGCTGCTCATCGATGACGGCGAGGCCCAGCCGCGTGAACCCCGCGCCTTCATAGAGGAGCGCATGCGTGCCGACGATGAGCTGCGGCTCGCCCTCGCGCGTCGGAGCCGGTGTGAGCCCCCCCAAGCTGGTGGCTCCTCCCGGTAGTGAGGCGGCGCTGCCGCCGAGCGCTGCAAACAACGGCAGCGGCTCGCTGCTTTCGCGGCGCGCGGCCGTGCGCAAGGCCACGTGCAGTCCGAGCGGCTCGCAGAGATGGCGGAGGTTAAGATAATGCTGTTCGGCGAGGATCTGCGTCGGCGCCATAATCGCCGCCTGGTATCCGGCCTCGACGGCGAGCAGCATGGCGCTGAGCGCGACCAGCGTCTTGCCGCTGCCCACGTCGCCATGGAGCAGCCGGTTCATCGGACGCGTGCCGGCGAGATCGGCGCGGATCTCAGCGATCGTCCGCACCTGGGCGCCAGTGAGGGGGAACGGCAGCGATGCGTGCAGGCGGCGCATCAACCGATCTGAGGTGCAATGAACTGCGCCCGGCTGGGCGGTCTGCTCGGCGCGTTTGGCGGCGATGCTCAGTTGCATCGCAAAAAACTCGGTGAGCACGAGATGCCGGCGCGCCTTGTTCAATGCTTCCCAGCTTTCCGGAAAATGAATCTGCCGGAACGCCCAGGCGCGTGGAGTGGCATCGAGCGCGGCCGGGATGAGCGGCTCCGCCGCCGCCTCGCCGAGATGCTCGAGCACGTCCCACACGATACGCCGCAGCAGGCGCGGCGAGAGCCCCTCGGTGGCCCGGTGAATCGGCGTGATCCGATTCAGGTGGATCGATACTTCGGCGTCGTCCTCGACCACCTCGAATTCCGGGTGCGCGATGATCACGCTCGATCCGCTGCGTTTCGGCTTCCCGTAAACCACGAGCCGATGGCCGGTGACGATCATCTTTTCGACCCAATGCGCATTGAACCAGCGGCAGAGCAGCGGCTGGCTCAGTGCGTGCGACTGTTCCTCTTCGAGCAAGGCGTCGAACATCTTCTGCCGGCCCCGAATCCGCCGCAGCGCGGTCTTCTTCACCACGCCGCAGACGCAGACCGGCTCCTCGCTGTCGCCGCTCGGGAAGCGGTCGAACCGCGTGCGATCCTCGTAGCGTTTCGGGAAATGGGTGAGCAGATCCTCGACGGTGGCGAGTTCCACCCGCTCGAGCTGGCGCACGCGCGGCGGCGCGAGCCAGTCGAGAGTGGCGAGTGAGGTCGAGAGCTCCATGGCGCGATGGAGTTAGCTGCTCCCCGCATTGATGTCGAACGCGCCGCGCAATTCGTCCGAGGGCTGGGCAGCAATCCTGCTTTGCACCAATCGCGCCAGTGAGAATCCCGGTTGACCGACCGCATTTTACAGCTAGCGTGCCGCCCTTTGTCTCAAACCTCATGAAGTATTTTGTCCATATCTCTCTGTGTCTCTGGCTTTTGCTGCTCATCTTGCCGGGCACATCCGGGGCCAGCGAATCGATTTATGACCAGAAAAGCGCGCGTCCGTTGACGCCGGCGGAGGCCGCGATGTTCGGCCCGCAAGCCGGTAAGTATCGTTACGACAATCGCATGATTCGCGCCGCGCAGATCGCGCAATCCCGCGCCAAAGCGCATTCGACCAGTTGCTGCTGGCGTTACGTGAAGACGGCGCTGCTGGCCGCCGGCGTGGTGGATTCGTATCCGAAAACCGCTTACGCCAAGCAGGCCGCGAAGGAGCTGCCGCAGAGCTACGGCTTCAAGAAGCTTTCGATCCGCGATCCGAACCGCGCTCCTGTCGGATCCGTGCTCGTCTATGGCGGGAACGACGCGGGACATGTGGAAATCCGGACCGCACGGGGATACGTCAGCGATTTTTCCTCGCCCACTCCCTACGCTCGCCCGCTGATCGGAGTTTACGTCAAGCCCCAGACGTGACCCAAACGCTGCGGCTCCGCGTGGTGCCCAATGCGAAGCGCAGTGAGGTCGTGGGGCGCCATGGCGACGCGATCAAGGTGAAGATTCAGGCGCCCGCGATGGACGGCAAGGCGAACGAAGCATTGCTCGATTTTCTGGCCGGCAAACTCGCCCTGCCCCGCCGCGCGCTGGCGCTGGCCACCGGCGAAAAATCACGCGACAAGGCCATTGCCATCGACGGCCTCGACCTCGAGGAAGCCTGCCGCCGCCTGCTCGCCTCCTAATCCCCTCGGTTATCGGTCCTTCTTCAGGCGCCGCGCCTGGAGGATCTTGAGAAACGACCGGGAACGGATTTCGGCGAGGGTGAGTCCGGTGGCGAGCGCTTCTTCCTCGGTGATGGCGCCGCAGGCGATCCCGCGGAGGAAGAAATTGAGCAATCCCTGTCCGGTTGCGGCGTCATCAAAGACGTCGCCGAAGAGCGAGGCGAGCGCCGCTTTTTCGACGAAAGTCTTGAGGCGCCCCGACGCCGCCGTGAGACCTTCGAGGAAGAACGAATAGACCGCCGCGTAACGGACCGCGAATTGCGCTGGATGCAGGTCCCACCCTTCGTAAATGCCATTGCGCAGCGAGTGGAGGGTATCGTGAAAGGCGAGCCGCCACGCGCCGTGGACCGCTTCGCGATTCTCGCGGAGTTGCCCGGGCGCGAGTTGCTCGCCGCGGTGCGGTCCGACCGGAAGGATATTCGTCGCGCCATCGGAAATGTGGACGCCGGTGCCGGCGAGGGCGACGACCATCGCGGTGCGCGCGAAATCGCACGCCGGATGTCGCATCGCCTGATACGCCGCGGTAATGCCGAACGACGCCGTGTAGTCATAGACGCCGAAGTGAACGCTCGAGCAACGCCCCTCCGACGCCTCGATCAAGCCGAGCAGGGGACAGCGGCCATCGCGGTCGATGATCGATTGCGGCGTCTCCACCATCAACTCCAGCCGCAACTCGCCCGGCGCGAGTCCGAGACGGACCTCGAGCAGCGCGCAAACCCGCGCCGCGGCGGTGACCTGCGCCGCGATCTGCACCTTGGGAATGGTGATGACAAAATTCGCCGGCAGTCTCCCGCCCGTGTGGGTGGTGAGTGAGGTGATGAAAACGTCCAGTGTGCGGATGCTCCGCGCGCGCAAATCTTCATTGAGCGGCTTCACGCGGATGCCGATGAATGGCGGCAGCGTCCCGGCCGCCAGTCCCGCCGCCACTTCGGCCGCGCTCGACGCCGCGTGGCCATCCTCCTCGCGATCGAGGCGGTTCCCGTATCCGTCTTCGAAATCCAGGCGGAAATCCTCGACCGGTTCGCGCTCCAGCTTTGCGACGATCCGCGCGTAGAGGGTCTCCGCGTCCTGCGCACTCCACTGCACCCCGAGCACCTGGGCGAGCGCCGCCCCATCTGGCGCGTATTCCCGCAGCGTGCGCAGCGCGACGGCGCCGAGCTTCTGCGCCGAATCCGCCTTGAACAAATGCGCGCCGCCGTAAACGACATGGACCGGCTGCCGGCGATTGGTCTCGCCTGGATAGCGCTCAGCGAAAGCGAGGTTCGCGAGACTCAAGTGCTTGACCACGCTCGCCGTGTCCGCCGCGCTCAGGCAGGCCGGGAAGTCCGTATCGCTCATCGCGAGCGAGCCTCACGCAAAGCCGCAAAACCGCAAAGCAACAAAAGAGCCCAGCCGTCGATCCTCATCGCGTCTTTGGGTGAGACATCAGAGCGGCGTGCGGTTCACGTCCTTGTAATAGATGTAGCGCGCCGGTTCCGGCCCCGCCGCGATGAACCATTGCGGACAATACGGCGCGATCCAGAGCGCATCGCCCGCCTGCACCGGGTGCCAGTCATCGCCCAGCCGATAGACGCCCGAGCCGGTGAGAAAGAGCATCCCATGCTCCATCACGTGCGTCTCCACAAACGGCAGCGTCGCACCCGGGTCGTAGGTGAAAATGTTCACCGCCAGATCCGCGCCGGGAGTGTCGGGGATCAAGGTCTTCAGCCGCGCGCGGGGATCGCCGAGGAAAGGTGTCTCCGCCACCTCCCGCTCGTGCCCGATGAAGAACGCCGGCGGCTCCACGCCGTCGAGCGGCTCGTAGTTCTTGCGAAAAATGAGCACCCGCGTCCCTCTGGCCGCGCTCACCAATTCGTAACCATCGCCCGGCGGAACATAGCCGAAGCCGCCGGCTTCGAGAGGTTGCGCGTTCAGCTTTGCGCTGCCCCCGATCACGTAAAAGAAAAGCTCATCCGCTTCGGTCTCGCCACGCCCGCGCCCGCCTTTCTCAAACTC
The DNA here is from genome assembly GCA_034667665.1 of Chthoniobacter sp. Taxonomy (GTDB): domain Bacteria; phylum Verrucomicrobiota; class Verrucomicrobiia; order Chthoniobacterales; family Chthoniobacteraceae; genus Chthoniobacter. Next base: position 52,842 of record JAXDQW010000041.1, on the reverse strand, counting down.
GACGAGCCATTGCCCCAGGCGCGCACCCACCGCCGCCGAGATCAGCACGTACACCGCGGCCTTCGTCCACCCGGGCAACGCACTCGCCACGTAGCCATCCGGCGTGATCAGGGCGTAATTGCGCCGGAGGATATTTCGGGTCAGACCGATTCGAGAATCCATGAAGGTGGCAATCCTGAAACTCCGCCCGCCAGCACTGGGACGGTGGGTGGTTGCGGCGGAGAGGGAGAGCGCGGCGGATGCACGCTCGAACTAGCGCAGGTAGGGCGGGGCTTCGAGCACTTCGCCAGCAGGTGTGACGAGGTAGCCTTCGCGGAGCTTGACGCGGCGGCCGTCCGCGAGGGTGACGTCGCCATTCTTTTCCAAATACATTCCTTCGGTCACGCGTTGCCGGCCCTGGATCAGCGTGGTTCCGCCGTCCTTCACATAGTAAAGCCGGCCGTTTCGCCGCACGATACCTTCGGCCACGCCGGCTCCCTCCCGGGCCGGTCCGCCGTGCCCGCCGGAATTTGCGCGGGTGGTGGCGATCAGCGTGCCTTGTGAACTGGCATCGACATGGGTGGCGGTTTCCGGCCCGGCACACGCCGCCAGGGCGAGGGCGCCAACGAAGGAAAGGAGAGACGAGGAGCAGCGCAAGGGAGGGTTCATTTTGACGGGGAATCGCGGCGGGATGGGGGGTGGCTGGATGAGATGAAAGGTTTTGCGGCTGGCGGGAGTCAAGCCTCCGGTGCGGGAAGCACCGCCAGGCCGCCCGGCCCCGACACAAATGGCTCCGGTTTCACTGTCCGTCATCCAGGTCGCCCCGGTGAGCAGAATTGCCAAACTTCCGTTTGACAAATGAAAAGGTGCCGCCGAACCTTGCGTCCCTTTTTCCCGGTCGCCGGGGTTTTCTCTTTCCTATGTCCAGCACCCTTCTCGAAGAAGCCTTCAAAGTGATCCCCAGCCAGCAACTGCTCGTCAACGTCGTTTCCAAGCGCGTGCGCCAGCTCTCGGCGGGTCATCGTCCGATGGTCGAGACCGGGCCTCGCATGGGCTTTTCCGACATTGCCTTGACCGAGATCATCCAGGGCAAGCTCAAGTACGAGGCCGCTCCAGTGCCCACTCCCGCGGGCGGCGGCTAGCCGCCACTGGCGCCGGGCATGGCGCGCTTCGAGCGCGCAGGCGCCTGCACGATGAGCGGGGAAATCTCGGTCAACCGCAAAGCACTGCGGGACTACCATATTCTCGAACGCTTCGAGGCTGGCATTGAGCTGAAGGGCACCGAGGTCAAATCCATCCGGGCGGGTTTGGCCAATGTGAACAATGCCTTCGCGAGGGTCGAAGGCGGGCAGGTCTTCGTCCATGACGTGGATATTCAGCCCTACGCGCGAGCCAGCTTCGAGCAGCACGAACCAAAGCGCTTCCGCCGCCTGCTACTGCACAAGAAGGAGATCGATCGGCTGCACGGCCTGACGCAAATCAAGGGGCATACGCTGATCGCGCTGCGCATGTATTGGAAGGACGCACGGGTAAAAATCGAGTTGGGCGTCGGCAAGGGCAAGGAAGCCGCGGACAAGCGCCAGGATCTGAAGGAGCGGGCGAGCAAACGCGAAGTGGACCGCGAAGTCGCCCGCTTCAACAAGAAGCACGCGTAGCTGATCGGCGGCGCTCGATCGTTCGCGACGAAAGGATCAGACCGAGGCGCGGGCGGATGGTCGCCGACGCGCTTCGGGTTTCGTGAGCCAAGCAAGGACGATGGGATACGCCTTGGATTCCCCTCCCACGATCGAATCAAGGAACGTCCGCCAGTGGGCCGCCTCATCGGCGGAAAAGGGCACCTGATCCAGCAACTCGCCAAAGGCGGCCAGCTTTTGCAGCCGGACCTGGTCGAAGGTGCCGGATTCCCACACCCAGGCGACAAGCGGAGCAGCCACGTTTTTGGGCATCTTCACAGCGCTGAGTTGCCGCTTCAACTTGATGAGCTGCTCGAGGGCATTCCGGGTTTGGGCAATCCATTTGAGCAGGTTTTCCGTGGAACCGCTCAGAGCCTGATGGAGTTGGTGCTCGAGGAGATCCCACAGGTCCGGGGCGTCCCATTGGCTCCGCAGCGGGGCGATGAATTCCGCCGCCTGACGCACCGCGACCAAATGCATTTCTAGCGCGCCAAGGTCTCGATGGACCCACAGCCGCAATGCCTCGACGGTTGGTTCCGAGGCGCCCGCCAGATCGCATGCTTCGCGCAACCGGAAGGCGATGGCCTGAGCAAAACGAGCGGTGTCGGCCCGCCTCTGGGCGCTGTGGGTCACCGGCGAAAACAATGGCGCGAGTGCTTCGGCACACGGGGCCGCCAGGCATTTCGAGGCGGCCCATCCCAGCACCGGCTGAACGATCATTTCCTGCGCGATCTGAACCTGTTCCGCTTCGTCCCACGCGATGAAAGCCGCTCCCTGACAGATCAGGTTGTGCTGCCTGGCGAGGGCGATGGCCTCCTGCGGCCGCTCCGCGGCGAGCAGCGCGGCCATCCGTTCTTTGGCCCAGAGCAGCTTGACGGCTTCGCTCCCGGCGGTGCCGAGGTCCATCGCGAAGCAGTGTGCGGTGCCATCCGGCAATCGCCCGGTGATTTCGAGCGCGGTCGCCGCGGTGCCGCGCAGCGAGACGGTTACGACTTCCTGGACGTGCAGGTCCGGCCAGGTTGCCCGGCCGGCTTCCCATGAGCCTCGGACCGACAGATCGGTCAGCACGGGGCGCCGGAGCCGGTCGCCCAGCGCGGCGATGGTGCCGGCGATGTCATCAGCCGGCGTCTGCAACCAGCAGCCGCCGCGTTGCTGGTGGGCGAGAGATTTGAGGAAGGCATCATTGACCATCGTGTCGATGCCGAAGGTGTGGACCCTGACCTGGGGCGCTTGCTGGAAGGCGCGCACGATCAGGGCGTCGTTGCCGACCTGTCCATCGGTGATCAGCACCACGCTCGCCCGGCGGCCCGCCGAATGTCTGGAGATTTGCTCCAGCACATGAGCGGCCGCGGGCAGCAACTCGGTGCCGCCACCGGTCCCGAGCGCTTCCAGACATTGGAATCCCCGATCCGCCAGCACCGCGGGGGCCGGCATCGGCGCCTCGGCGAAATCCCGATAATCAGATTCGAAGAGGGTGATCCAAACGCGATCTTCCGCTCCGAGCAGGCCCACAAACGCGCGCAGCGCCTCGCAGGTCCGCTGCCACTTTGCGCCGCTCATGCTGCCGGAGCGATCGATCAGGAAATAGACGTCCTGAGCGAAGCCGTCCGCCACCTTCACCCTGTCCGGGGCGCGGAGCTGGACCAACGCGTAGGTTTCATTCCCCTCGACCCAGCGCCAGGCTTGCGGCGCGAGTTGCCGGGCCTTCGGTTCGCGCCAGGCGAGCGCGAAGTCCCGATCCGGAATGGCCCCACGACCGCAGAGCTTGACCGTCACCGCGCCGTCGCTTTCCCGGACGAAGATCGGGTGGCTCGGGGACGAGGCCGTGCCGCTCTCGACATCCGCCGCCGACAACCGCCCTTCGATCGAGAAGTAAGCCGCATCGGGGTGCAAAGCGTCGATCCGCGGCGGGCTGATCCGCGAGGCGTCGGGCACCTGGTCGGTGTCGTCCACGGTGCCGCGGCCGGATAAGGCGCGCAGCAGCGGTTTGCCGGGGATGTAGCGAACTCCTGGACACGTCGGTACGAGCAGGCGCAAGCCATCACCGGCGCGGTCGAGCACCTGGAACCAGGCAAACCGCACCACGATCACGTCCTCGGGCTGCACATTGCCAAGCGAGAGGGTGAAGATGTTTTCGCGCTCGGTTTCCACGAGCGCCGCCCGCCGCCCCGCGGCCGTCCGTTCCCGGTAGATCCGCCGCGCCGCCTCCTGCTCTTCCACCTTCGCCCGGATCACCCGGTCATTGACGTGCAACTCGCAGCGATAGACCGCCGCGCCGGCCGGCAGCGGAAACGTGTAGGTGCAATCCAGCGGTCGGTCCGTGTTTTGGTGAAAGATCTGGTCCACTTCGACACAGGCAATCGCGCCGGTGACTTCGAAGCGGCATTCCACGCCCTTGAGCGGAAGCACGATGCGGGTGTTCTCCAGCCAGGCAAGGAGGCCGAATTCGGAGGTGGGAGCGGACGAGCGGGGTGTTTTCATTCAGTTTTTGTCTTGGTGGAGGGGTCGGGCCGGGGAGCCCGTCCGCAGCGCCAGCAGCACCGCTTCACGCTGGGCGGGCGTGAGCGATGTGCCGCGTCGCGAGACGAGCAGAAAATCTTCGTCGAGGGGGATGGCGCGCCAGAGTTCGTCATTGATGGGCAGGCTCACCCGGAAGGCGGCCGTGGCGCGCGGCGTCTCCGCGAGGCCGCGGCGGCGGATCTCGCGCAACTCGGGCACGGAGCGCCCGTAGAGCAGTTCCTGGATCCGGCGCAAGGGCTGCCCCTGCGCCTGCAGGAGGCGGACGGCGGTGAGCTGGAGCAGATGCTTTTCCCCGTAGCCGCCGTCCGCCGGGGCGTCGATCAGACCGAGGGTGCGGTAGTAGCGGATGTTGCGTTCGGAGACGATCTCGCCGGCCTGCCCGCTGGCGGGCGCCACGCCGTGTTCCTCGCACCAGGCATTGATGCGATCGGAAAGCTCTTCGAGGGAAAACGACTCGGACATAAGAGAGGAATACATCACGACAGTGTTACTGTCTATTTGAATTTTTCATCGCGCTGGGTCGAGCGCAATTTTCATCTGCGAGCGGGCGGGCTGGGGAGCGGCGCGCGTCCCGCCGCCGACCGAAAGTGAGGCGGCGGAGCCCGCGTTATTGGTGGGCCGGCGGCGAGACGCGCGCCGCTCCTTGGGCCGCCTCCCGCGACCGTCTCTGCGGCCACAGTATCTCTTGAACCACCCTTAGGAGGTGGTCGCCGTCACAGCCGCGGAGCGGCTGCACGCGTAGAGTCCGACAGGCTCTCCTAGCGGGCCGGCGCGCTCTGAATCCTGATCGGCACAGGCCCCGGCAGCGCCTCGAAGCGGATCGTGCCTTTTTCGACGGCCACCGACTTTGCCACTGTGCCCTGGGTCACCACCGCCTGCTTCCAATCCACGGGGACCTGGGTGACCAGGGTCAACGGCAAATCATAGAATTTGGGATCGGCTCCCGACTTCAACGCGAGCTGGATGAACCGCGGTCCTTTCTCCAGGACCTGCACCTCGGCACTATCGCGCTCGGTCTCGTACTGATGTTGGGAGATGTGATCCGTGATCCAAAGATCGCCGCGATCGCGGCGTTCTTTCAGCCCGTCCAGGAACGGAAGCAGGATGTCCTGCTTCAGTGGCCACATATCCTGATAGCCCCAGTTCGGAACGATCCGCTCCACCCCGTGAACCACCAGGTATTCCATTCCGGCGCTTTGGATGGCCTTGTCGGCGAGCGCCAACATCTCGTCGAGGGTCTTTAGGTGATAAACCGCGCCGTGCCCCGTGAAAGGAGGACGACTGATCAGGTGATGCTTCTTGAGCAGCCCGCTGAGCTCATCGGCGGTGATCTTCCAGTCATCCGGCCCCACCCCGGGTTGCCCGTAGGAAACTAATCTGTCCTCCTTCCCGGGGACGGTTTTGCGAATAATTCGGGCGCACTCGCCGATCTCGAACTCGGCGTTTTCAAGGTTCTTAACCCCCTTGTGAGTCATGGTGTGATCGCCATACACCATGCCAGCCTTCCAGAGCTTCTGTTCCCATTCCGCGGCAAACTTCTGGTGCTCACCCTTGCCGGGGCAAATGTAGAACGTCGCCGTCATCCCGCGCTTGGCGAGCTCCGGCGCGGCCACCTGCCAGTGGCTGGGCCAACTGTCATCGAACATCAACAGGAAGACCCCCTTTTGGTCATCCTTCCACCGCGCGATCCGGGTCTCACCAACGGGCGACTTGGGCTCTGCTCCGGCCAGCGAGGCGGCACCGAAAGCGGCCAGACAGAGCGCCGTGATCACCACGGAGGTTGCGCGTAAACGATTCATTTGGGCGGGAGTTATCCAGTTGGACTCAGTTTACGGGACTATGGCAAAGGCGATTTCCCGGCGGGCCTTTCCTTGACCTCCTTGATCGACCACTTGGTGATGGTGAGGCCCTTGGAGGTGCGGGTGCTCACGGGCACCCGGGTCAGGTCGAAATCGAGGTCGCGGATGCGGGCACCGCTGCGGCCATCCAGGGAGACGTGGAGTGACCTGGGCATGGCTTTCTCCGTGGCACTGATTTCCAGGTAAACGACGCGGGATTTCTCGGATTTTACGAGGGGATAGAGCTTGTCGCGGGAGAGTCCGCCGATCTGGAATTTCTTGGCGAAGGCTTTCCCGCTTGCGCCGTCCTGATAGACCATGGTGTAGAAGTTGGTGTCGCCCTCCTTCGGCCAGATCGAGAGGTGGATGATCTCGCGGCCCATGAAAACTTTGTCGGCGACCTTCGACACCTTGAGCGAGCCGTCCTTCATGATGGCGAGGACGCTGTCGAGGATGGTGCACTCGGTGACGAATTCATGCTGCCGCCAGTTGAGGCCGATGAAGCCGTCCTTGCGGTTGACGTAGAGGCGTTGATTGGCGGAAACGACCGCGGAGGCGTCGATCTGTGCGATCTCGTCGTAACTGGTCCGGCGCTTGATGCCTTTGCCGTATTTTTCCTGGAGCATCTCGAACCACGCGACGGCGTAACCGGTGAGGTTTTTGAGGTGGGCCTTCGTTTCCTTCATCCCGAGCTCGATCTTCTTCATGGCCTCGTCGGCCTGGAACCGGTTGTAGGCGGAGATGCGTTTGATCCGGATCTCGGTGAGGCGGACGATGTCGTCGTCGGTGACCTCGCGGCGGAGCTGCTTGAGGAAGGGCTTCAGGCCGCCGCGGATCTCGGCGAGCACGCTTTCCCAGGTCTTCGATTTCTCGATGAGGCGGTAGATGCGCTCCTCGATGAAGATGCGTTCGAGGGAATCCCAGTGCCATTGCTGCTCGAGTTCGCCGAGCTTGATCTCGAGCTCGCGCTTGAGGAGTTCCCGGGTGGCCTCGGCGCTGGTCTTGAGAATGTCGCGCACGCCGAGGAAGTGCGGCTTGTCGTCGCCGGTCTGCGGGTCGCGCACGATAACGCAGGCGGCGGGATTGAGCTGCACCTGGCAGCTGGTGAAGACGTAGAGCTGCTGGATGACCTTCGACGGCTCGGAACCCTGCGGGAGGTGGATGAGGATCTCGACCTTGTCCGCGGTGTTGTCGTCCACGTGTTTCACTTTGATCTTCCCCTTCGCATTGGCGGCGAGGATGGACTCGATGAGACTTTCCGTGGTGACGCCGTAGGGCAGCTCGGTGATGGCGAGGAGGTATTTGGAGCGCTCCTCGATTTTGGCGCGGACCTTCACCTTGCCACCGCGTTCGCCGTCGTTGTATTCGGAAAAATCGGCGGTGCCGCCGGTGGGGAAGTCGGGGAGGATGCGGAAGTTTTTTCCCTGGAGGTGATTGATCGCCGCGCGGCAGAGGTCGTTGAAATTGTGCGGCAGGATTTTGGTCGAGAGCCCGACCGCGATGCCGTCGGCGCCTTCGAGCAGCACGATCGGGAACTTGGCCGGCAGCGTGATCGGCTCCTTGTTGCGGCCGTCGTAGCTGAGCTGCCAGGTGGTGGTCTTCGGGTTGAAGAGGACGTCCTTGGCGAAGACGGTGAGGCGGGCCTCGATGTAACGCGGCGCGGCGGCATCGTCGCCGGTGAGGAGGTTGCCGTAGTTGCCTTGCGGCTCGATGAGCCAGCCGCGCTGGCCGATGGAGACGAGCGCCGCGCCGATGGAGGCGTCGCCGTGGGGGTGGAGCTTCATCGTCGCGCCGACGACGTTGGCGACCTTGTGGAAACGGCCGTCGTCCATGTCCCAGAGGGTGTGGAGGACGCGGCGTTGGACGGGCTTCAGGCCGTCGTCGATGTGCGGGACGGCCCGGTCGAGGATGACGTAGCTGGCGTAGTCGAGGAACCAGTTGCGGTAGCTAACGGCGAGCGAGGCCTGCTCGTCCTGGATCTTTTCACCGGGCTGGCGGGTGGGCACGGTCGGCAGCGTGGCGCTCTGCTCCTGGTCGGTCGGTTCATCCGGGGCCTCGCCATTCGTGGTCGGCTCGGAGTTGGCCGAGGCTGCCGGCATAGCAGACGTGGGCGCAGACGCTGTATCGAAAGACAGTTCTGCTTGATCGCTGGTGGGCTTCTTTTTCTGGCGTTTAGGCATCTATGAAAATCAAGGATGGGTGCGGAAATGGACGCTGAACAGCGGGAGGGCGTTTCTAATTGATCGGGCGGACTCGACTGGGGTGACAGCGCCGTTACCCGAAATTGTCATCCTGAGCGCAAGGAGGAAGCCTAAGCGACCGACTGGAGTCGAAGGACCTCCAATATCGGCCTTCCTCTCACGCAAGGCAGCAGGGTGCGTCAACCGCGAAAGAAGCACTTCGCTCGAGTGGTGAGCACATCTGCTCCGTTCAGGAAACCGCAGATATGGGAGGTCCTTCGACTTCAGTCAGTCGCTTGGTCTCCCTCCTTGCGCTCAGGATGACAGGTCGGTTTTTTCGGCGCTCTCGCTCAAGGCCAAACGGCCTCTGGTCGCGCAAATCTGGATCAATGTTCATCACGCTGAGGCTCACGCTTCGATCAGGTCTTTCTCCACGCGGAGGTTGCCGATGATGAAGTCCTGCCGCTCGGACGTGTTCTTCCCCATGAAGAAGGAAAGGAGGTCGTCGGAGCTGGAGAGGTGGTGGAGGTTGATCGGGTCGAGGCGGATGTTCTCGCCGATGAAGTCCTTGAACTCGCCGGCGGAGATTTCGCCGAGGCCCTTGAAGCGCGTGATCTCGTGGCTGGCCCCGAGCGCGGCGATGGCGGCCTGTTTCTCCGGCTCGCTGTAGCAATACCTGGTGACCTTCTTGTTGCGAACGCGGAAGAGCGGCGTCTGCAGGATGAAGAGGTGGTTGTTGCGGATGACGTCGGGGAAGAATTGCAGGAAGAACGAGAGCAGCAGCAGGCGGATATGCATGCCGTCCACGTCGGCGTCGGTGGCGATGACGATCTTGTTGTAGCGGAGGCCATCGAGACCGTCCTCGATGTTGAGTGCGGCCTGGAGGAGATGAAACTCCTCGTTCTCGTAGATGACTTTCTTGGTCAGGCCGTAGGTGTTGAGCGGCTTCCCTTTCAGCGCGAAGACGGCCTGGGTCTGGACGTCGCGCGTGGCGGTGAGGGAACCGGCGGCGGAGTCGCCCTCGACGATGAAGAGCGTGCTGTCCTCCGCGCGCCGGTCCTTGTCGCCGAGATGGAGGCGGCAATCGCGCAGCTTCTTGTTGTGGAGCGAGGCTTTCTTCGCGCGTTCCCTGGCGATGTTGCGGATGCCCGCGAGTTCCTTCCGCTCGTGCTCATTCTCCTCGATCTTCTTCTTCAGGGTCTCGGCGACCGCGCGGTTCTTGTGCAGGTAGGTGTCGAGGGACTGTTGCAGGAATTTGCCGACGAATTCCTTGATCGAGGGGCCCTTGGGACCGACCTCGGTCGAGCCGAGCTTGGTCTTCGTCTGCGACTCGAACACGGGCTCCTGCACGCGCACGACGATGGCGGCATCGATCGACTGGCGGACATCGGCGGCGTCGTACTCCTTCTTGAAATGGTTGCGCACGGTCGCGACGAGCGCCTCGCGGAAGGCGGCGAGATGCGTGCCGCCCATGGTGGTGTGCTGGCCGTTGACGAAGGACCAGTATTCCTCGCCGTAGTGGTTGCCGTGGGTGAGCGCGATCTCGATGTCCTCGCCCTCGAGGTGGATGATCGGGTAAAGCGGCTCGCCGCTGAGTTCCTTGGTGAGGAGATCCTTCAACCCGTGCTCGGACTTGAAGCGCTGGCCATTGAGCGTGAGCGTGAGGCCGCGGTTGAGGAAGGCGTATTTCCACAGCATGTCCTCGATGAACTCGGCGCGGAACTTGAAGTCCTTGCCGAAGAGCGCCTCGTCGGGCGTGAACTCCACGAGCGTGCCGTTGCGCTCGCTGGTCTTCGTCAAACGCGATTGGGCCTTGAGCTTGCCCTGCTCGAACTCGACGACCTTCGTCTCGCCCTCGCGGATGGCCTGCGCGCGGTAGTTGAGGGACAGCGCGTTGACCGCCTTCTGGCCGACGCCGTTCAGGCCGACGGCCTTTTGGAAGGTCTCGCTGTCGTATTTCGCGCCGGTGTTGATGATCGAAACGCAGTCCACGAGCTTCCCGAGCGGGATGCCGCGGCCGTAATCGCGGACCTTGGCACTGCGTTCGGTGAGCTCGACCTCGATCTTCCGGCCCTGGCCCATCATGAATTCGTCGATGGAGTTATCGATCGTCTCCTTGAGCAGGACGTAGATGCCGTCCTCGGCGTGGGTGCCGTTGCCGAGGCGGCCGATATACATGCCCGGGCGGAGGCGGATATGCTCCAGCGAGCTGAGGGTCTTGATGCTGGCTTCGGTATAGTTGGACGCCATGGGTGTGTCGGCGGAAACAGAGGGAGACCGGGGCAGGCTGACAAGCGCAATCCCGGCTCCGGCAGCGGGTCGGGCATCGGCGCGGCTGGGAATCGACGCCAACCAAGTCGTGACGCCGATCCACGAGGCAACAGCGGCCTCTCGTGGCGAAAGAAGCGTGAAGATTTTCCAGCTTACTTCGCGCGCTTCTTCGCGTAAGTCGCGACTTCGACGGCCGCTTTCGTTTCGGTGCCGGGCGGCTCGAGAAAACCAAGGTCGCGGAACCACTCGATAAAACGGTCCTGCCAGGTTCCAAACGGAATGCCGCCACGGGGGCTGACCGCACCGCCGTGCCCGCCGCGGCCGTAAATGTGCAGCTCGAGATTCGGCACCGCGGCCTTGAGCATCGGCGTGAAGTACTCGGTCGCCCAGACGGCGTGCACCTGGTCGCCCGATCCGGCGCAGACGATGAAACTCGGCGGCACGTTCGCGGGAATCGCCGTCTCCGGCTCTTTCGTGAACGGCGTCGGTCCCGGATAAATCAGACCCACGAAATCCGGACGCGGCGAGACTTTGGCGAGCGGATCGGCCTGGTTCTTCTGCGCAAAGTCATCGAAAAAAAGCGCGGTCGGGGCGGAAAGCTCGGCCCCGGCGGAGAAGCCGATCATGCCAATTTTCGCGGGATCGAGTTTCCATTCCGCGGCGTGGCTGCGCACGAGTCGAATGGCTTGAAACGCGTCGTTCACGGCATCGACCGTCGGCTCGTAGCCATCGACCCGGAGACGGTTCCGCAGCACGATCGTCGAGACACCGACCTTCGCGAAGAACGGCACCAAATCGTAGCCCTCCGGCCCGACCCACAGAATCTTGTGCCCGCCGCCCGGCGCGACGATGACCGCAGCGCCCGTGTTCGGCGGATCGGCCGGCGCCAGGTGCACCTCGATCGTGGGATTGTGAATGTTGAGCGTGTTGAGGAGCCTGTCCGCACTTTTGCCGCTGGTGTTGTAATGCTCCGCTTCATGGATGCGCTCGTGCTTGAGCCGGGGCGAATCCTTCGGATACAGCGAAAGCACGAGGCCGCCGGGCAACGCGGGCGCCGGCACAAAGGGCCCATCCGCCGGAGTGCGATCGGCGGCCGGCTCGAGCGCTTTTTCCTGCGCCAGGCAGATGGGCCCGAAGGGGAAAAGGAGGAGGAGGATGAGGAGTCGTTTCATGTTTTGGGGGTTGGGCAGTGATATCGGAAGGCCGTGGCGGCGCTTCTATTGATTCTCAGCGTGAAAGGCGGCGGTCGGTGGCGAGGACAATCCCACGGCGTTCACGCTGCGAACGCTGTATTGGTGCTGCTCGCCGGGCGGAACGCTCGTGTCATTGAAAGCCATGGGCGGGATGGCGATGACGGGTGTGTCGCCGCCAGTCAGCCCCTGGAACAACGGCGTGCCGAGTCGGCCCACGGGTTTCTCCGGCAGGCGTGCGAGTTCCTTGCCGTCGCGCTCGATGATGAAGCCGCCCAGGCCGCTTTCGAAATCGGCTACGGCGCTCCAGGTGAGCTCGCCGGCGGCGCTGAGGCGCACGTTGGTCGGCGAAGGTGGTGGCGTGATATCGTCAGGACGGCCGGTCTGATTGTAAGCACTCCACGCTTTGGCAAAGGCGGCATTGGGAAGCCAATGCGCGGCGGCTTGGTCGCCCGTGAACTCGCTCGCGGGCTGCGCGGTGTTCGTGTCCGGGGCCGCGAGCCAGGCGAGCTTCAGGTCCACGGGCTTGAGCCTCTGCGTGGTGCTGCCCGGATCGGGCAGGCGCTGGGTGAGGCAGGCGTCGAAGAAGGCGATGGCGAGATAGCGCGAGTCGCCGCATTCGTGGCCGCTCAACGGATCAGACGCGAGACCACCCGGAGCGCCCTGCTCGCGCCACGCTTTGAGCATTGCTCGATCGCCGACGCGCGCCGGGCCGTGGCTCTTGTCCTGCGCTTCCTTCACCCCGCCAATGAACATGAAGGGCACCTCATACACCGCTGGGGTCAGCGCGGGTTTGGGAATCTCGCCGCGCTCCCAGACGGCGTAGGCGGAACCGGAGCGATAGAAGATCGCCGCGATCCGCTCCGGATGCAGCGTGAGCATGAGACTCGACCAAAAGCCTCCGCCGGAGTGACCCCACAAACACCACGGCACGGCGGCGAGTTCGGGATGCCTGGACTCGCTCGCGAAATGGGCGAGCGCTTTATGAAACGCCGCGTCCGAGCCGTTGCGCGGATCGCACCAACTGCGGCAGTCGTTATCGGTGACCTGGTGATACGACGGCCCGAGCAGCGCGCAGTCCCACTTCCGCGCGAGCGCTTGCCAGTGCAGGTCGTAAGCCGCTGTCTGTCCGGTCACGCCCGAACCTTTGCCGCAGCCGTGCTGGTGCACGATCACGCCGCGGAGGGTCTTGACGCCCTCGGGGATCCAGATCGTGTAAGTGACCGGCATGGCCAGTTCGCCGGGCTGGTCCGCGGCCTCGTAAGTGATCGCGTAATACGGCGCCGCGACCGCGGGTGGCGCGTCGGCAGCGACCGCCCACGATGCAAGAGCCAGGAGGAAGAGGAGGCTTTTCATTGAACGACGTTCGACGACAGGCATACACCTCAAAGCGATGGCGGCGAGCTGGTAATCCCGAACCTCGTTAAGATCATTCCCGGGCGTGTTCGTAAACCTGCTCGCCCATGGCTGATGGGCCGCAGTTTCACCACACCGCGCAACGGCTGCATTTCTGACCCTACGCGAGAACACTCTTCACCACCTCGCCATGCACATCGGTGAGGCGGAAGTCGCGGCCCTGGAAGCGATAGGTGAACTTTTCGTGATCGAAACCGAGGAGGTGGAGCAGCGTGGCGTGCAGGTCGTGGACGTGGACCTTGCCCTCGACCACGCCGAAGCCCAGCTCGTCGGTGGCGCCGAGGATGGCGCCGGGTTTCACGCCGCCGCCGGCGAGCCACATGGTGAAGGCATCGACGTGATGGTCGCGCCCGATGGTGGCGCGCACTTCGCCCATGGGCGTGCGGCCGAATTCCCCGCCCCAAATGACCAGCGTGTCGTCGAGCAAGCCGCGCTGTTTGAGATCGAGCACGAGCGCGGCGCTGGCTTGATCGACTTCGCGGCAGCGCGCTTCAATGGATTCATTCAGGTTGTTCTTGCTGTCACCGTGGTGATCCCAATCGGTGTGATAGAGCTGCACGAAGCGCACACCGCGCTCGATGAGCCGCCGCGCGAGCAGGCAGTTGCGGGCGTAGGATGGCTCGTCGGGTTTGCAGCCGTAGAGTTCGAGCGTCGCGGCGCTTTCCTTCGAGAGTTCCATCAACTCGGGCGCGCTCGTTTGCATGCGGAAGGCGGTCTCGTAGGCGTTGAGGCGGGTGAGGATTTCGCTGTCGCCAGTGGCTTCGAGGCGGGCGCGGTTGAGCCCGGCGACGGCGTCGTAGAACTTCTGCTCGCGCTCGGGCGTGAAGCCTTCCGGGCTGCGCAGGTGCAGGATCGGATCGCCCTGGCCGCGTAGCGGGACGCCTTGAAACGAAGTCGGCAAGAAGCCGCTGCTCCACAGCGACGAGCCACCCCGCGGGCCGCGCGGGCCGCTTTGCAGCACGAAGAATCCGGGCAAATCCTGCGACACCGAGCCGAGTCCGTAAGTCGCCCACGAGCCGAATGCCGGACGCCCCGGCGCCTGGAAACCCGTGTTCATGAAGAGCTTCGCGGGGCCGTGATTGAAGACGTCGGTCGTCATGCCGCGCAGCCAGCACACATCGTCCACGATCTTCCGATGATGCGGGAGCAGCTCGCTCAGCTCCATGCCGCTGTTGCCGTAGCGATCGAACTTCCGCGCGGTTCCGAGCAGCGTTTCGTTGCCCTTGAGAAAGGCGAAGCGCTTCCCCTCCATCAGCGCCGGCGGTGGCTTTTGGCCGCTCAGCTCCCGCAGCTTTGGTTTGTCCTCGAAGAGGTCGAGCTGCGACGGTCCGCCGGCCATGAAGAGGTAGATCACCCGCTTCGCCTTCGGCGCAAAGTGCGGCGCGCGCTCGGCCATCGGATGCGCGGCATCGACATTGATCGCGGCGCGGCCGTCGGTGCTGAGCAGTTGCTGCAGCGCGATCGAGCCGAGGCCCACCGCGCATTGGCCGAAAAAATGGCGGCGGGTCGTGCGTTGCAGGGCGGTGGATGGGAGTTCGTGGAGGTTCATTCGCGGGTGATGAAAGTGTCGGTGTTGAAAAGGGTGCGCGCGACGGCGACCAGCGCGGCGGCTTCGGCGGGCGCGGACGATTTGGCCAGCTCCGGCCCGGCCACGGCCCGCGTCGCGGCGGCGTCGCCGGCAAAATCCGCGGCTTGTCCACGGGCCAATTCACTCAGGATCGTGAACTCCTGCCCCGCCGGTTCGCGGCCGAGCGCGATGCGGAAGGCGCGGCGCACGCGATCGTCGAGACTCGCCGTGGGCAGCTCGCGCAGCAGCCGCGCCGCGAAGCCCTGGGCGATCTCGAGGAACGCCGGGTCGTTGGCCAGGGTGAGCGATTGCAGTGGCGTGTCGCTGCGCGGCCGGCGCGTGCAGGTCGTCGCGAAATTCGGCGCATCGAAAGTCGTCAGCAGCGGATACGGCGCGCTGCGATAGAACATCGTGTAGAGCCCGCGCCGAAAGCGGCTCGGCCCCGTGCTCGCCGTCCACGTCTTCTTCGTTTGCGTGAAGGAAAACACCCCGTCCGGTTGCGGCGGACGCACGCTCGGGCCGCCGATCGTCGGATCGAGCAGACCACTCGCGCACAGCGCTGCGTCGCGCACGATCTCGCCTTCCACCCGGACCCGCTCCTGCCGCGCGAGGAGGAGATTGCGAGGATCGATCTCCGCCAGATCGCGGCGGGCCAGCGACGCCTGCCGGTAGGTCGCACTGGTCACGATGAGACGGTGCATCGCCTTCAAGCTCCAGCCGCCGCGGATGAATTCGCGCCCGAGCCAGTCGAGCAATTCCGGGTGCGTCGGTGAGGTGCCCTGCGAACCGAAATCATCGTCCGTCTCGACCAGCCCGCGGCCAAAATAGTGCATCCACACCCGGTTCATCGTCACGCGCGGCGTCAGCGGATTTTCCGGGGAGACGAGCCAGCGCGCGAGATCGAGACGATTGGAAAAAGTGGTCGCCGGCGTTTTGAAGGCCGCGTTGACGGCCGTGATCACGCCGGGCTGCAGCGGGCCGAGTTGCTTGTCCGGGCGGAGGAAATCACCGCGCTGGAGGAGGAAGGTGTCGCGCGGTTCCGGGAGATCTTCCATGACCATCTGCTCGACCACCGAGGCATCGGGATCGACGCCTTTGTCTTTCTTCACCTTGGAATCCGCCCGCGCGAACGCCTGTTCGACGGCCTTCTTCTGCGCGGCGTCGCGCTGCTCCGGTGCGCTGCGCAAGGCCGCGAGCAAGTCGTCGCCCGCTCCGGGTCGATCGGTTGGCGCGGTCTCGGCGAAATCGAGCGCGAAGCGGCCGATGAGGTAGTTCTCGTTGAGGTCGTGGTGCAGCCGCACCTCGAGCGTTTCCGCCTGCACGGGCCTGGCGAAGACGAAGACCGCCTCGTGATTGGCATTCATCTTCGCGGTCGATCCCTTCGCGATGTTCACCGCCCAGCCGCTCTTGGGCAGGTCGTCGATCGCCGCCGACACCGGATAATCCGGTTGCTCGTGATCGGCGACGGCGGTGGCGATCGGCTGATCCTCACCACCGGCGCTCACCTCGAAATCGGTGAGCACGAAGTTGCCATTCTTCGCCAGGCCCGGTCCATGATGCGGCAGCGAATCGTCCGTCAACGCGCGCAGGCGCACCGCCGCGACCCGTTTCAGCGCGGTGCTGGCGAGGACGCGATAGGTGTCGTTGAAACTGCCGCGCCCGTCGCTCAGCAGCGAGTTGTCGTCGAGCAGACGAAAGCTGGCGTTGCTCGCGGTGTCGTATTCCACGTAATGCGCCGGCGTCCACTTCACCGGCGCCAGGCTCGCGGTCGCGGTCACCGACAATTTCGCCAGCTCCGCTTTCTCCCAGGCCGCCTGCCGTTGCGCACGCTCCGGATCGGCCACGACCACTTTCGCCGCGGGCTGCTTGCCGAACATCTCGCCACGCGTCACGGTGACAGCGGAGCCTTTGTTATTCACGTCGGAGCCGGAATTGAAAAAGGCGTAGAGCTGATAGTATTCGCGGTGCGGGATCGGGTCGAACTTGTGGGTGTGGCATTGCGCGCAGCCGACGGTGAGGCCGAGCCAGACGGTGCCGGTCGTGGCGGTGCGATCCATCGCCGCCTCGATGCGCATCTGCTCCTTGTCCACGCCGCCCTCCTCGTTGATGAGCGTGTTGCGATGAAAGGCCGTCGCCACACGCTGCGCCTTCGTCGCGCCGGGCAGGAGATCGCCCGCGAGTTGCTCGATGCTGAACTGATCAAAGGGTAGGTCCGCATTGAGCGCGGCGATGACCCAATCGCGGTAGGGCCACATCACACGCGCGTTGTCGATCGAGTAACCGTTCGAGTCCGCGTAGCGCGCCTGATCGAGCCAATGCCGGCCCCAACGCTCGCCATAGTGCGGGCTCGCGAGCAGGCGATCGGCGAGATTGCGGATTGCGGATTGCGGATTGCGGATTGATTCCGCGGCGAATGCCGCCACTTCCTCCGGGCTCGGCAAAAGCCCGGTCAGATCGAGGTAAACCCGGCGGCAAAGTGTCTGCGGATCGGCTTCGGGGGAGGGCACGATGCCTTCGCGGAGCAGGCGATCGAGAATGAAATGATCGATCGGGTTCTTCGCCCAGCTCTCGAGAAAGGCCTGCTGCTTCCGCAATTCCGCCCCGCGGGAGGGCGCGCGCTTCTCCCAATCCGCAATCCGCAATCCGCAATCCGCAATTGGAACTGCCGCGTCGCGCAACGGCTGAAACGCCCAGTGCCCTTCATACTCCGCGCCCTGCTCGATCCACCGCCGCAAGACCGCCACTTCAGCTTTCGTGAGCCGCGGCTTCTTCACTTTGGGTGGCGGCATCACCTCATCCTTGTCGTCGGAGGTCACCCGCAGCAGCAGTTCGCTTTCGTCCGGCTTTCCGGGCACGATCGCGCGCACTCCATCGCGCTCCGCAATGGCGACTTCGCGCACATCGAGCCGCAGCTTGGCCTCGCGATGCTTTTCATCCGGGCCGTGGCAGTAAAAGCACGTGGAAAGAATTGGGCGCACTTGCTCGTTGAAACGGACTTTCGCCGAATCCGCCGCGACGCCGCTGTTTGCAAAGCTGCAAGCCAGGGCGCTGATGAGAGCGAAAAGCGGCGACGTGGTCTGGGTGGAGGAGCGGAGGAACTTCATTAGTGGTGCAGCTTGTTCCGCGCTACCGGCGGAATCTCACCAACAATTTCTGAAAATGTTGCCCCAGCGCCAAGCACTCCGTGCTTTCGCCACGCTGGCAGATCAGCGGCCTGTGGTGGCAAGAGGGTGCGCCGGATCACCCTCGGCCGTTCGTGGCTCCGCGCGCTCGATTTCTGCGAGGTCATCGGCAGTCAGAGCGACGTCGGCCGCCGACTCCGCTTCTCCGAGGCCGTCGCCCCTCCCTGGCTTCGACCGCTTACAGCGCCTTTACCCGGATGTTCCGGAACCACGTCTCGTCGCCGTGGTCGGTGAGCATGAGGTGGCCTTTGCCGGGGGCGAAGCCGGGCTTGTCCTTGAATTTGCTCTTCGCGATGGCGGCTTTCCATTCGTCGCCATTGGTGTCGGCCGCGACCGCCAGCTTGCCGTTGAGCCAGTGCTCAATCTTGCCCTGGTTCACGACGACTTTGCTCGTGTTCCACTCGCCGGCCGGCTTCACGGCCTTGTCTTTGGCCGAGTCCTTGATGTCGTAGATGCTCGCGGTGTTGTGACTGCCGCCGCGCATTCCGTCGGGGTGCCTCTCATCGTCAATCATCTGATACTCGATGCCGAGCCACTCCTTGCCGTCGATCTTGGTCACCCAATATTTCACACCATTGTTGCCGCCGGGCGCGACCTTCCACTCCCACTCCAGCTCGAAGCTCGCATACTCCTCCTTCGAGATGATGTTTCCCCCTTTGTCCGCACGGTGGATCGTGCCGTCGCTTTCGGTCACCCAGCCCGCGAGCGGCGGACCTCCTTTGCCATCGGTGAAATCCTTGAGCGAAAGCGTGACGGGATCGGCGGCAAACAAAGTGCGGGCGGCAAAAAGGGTGAACAGGATGGTTTTCGATTTCATGGGTTCTTTGGGGGTGGGTTCCAGACGATAGTGGAAAGCATGAGTTGGAGCGAGAGATTGCGGTGTCCCTTGTTCCGGCCGGTCGGCGCAATCTCACAAAATTCTTCCGAAATCATTTTGTGAGAACCCCGGCGGATGGCGGAATACCCCACAGATGCTCGATCCTTCCCAGCTCAACGCGACGCTCGACGCCGCTCTCAGCGCGAATCCGGACGCCTTTCTCGCTGTCGTCCGGGCGTATGGAGCTTCGCTGCGGGCGTTCCTCGCCAGCCAGATGTTTCACCTCGACGACGTGGATGACGTCGCGCAGGAGACCTTCATCGCGGCGTATCGGAGCCTGAACACGTTTCGGCGTGGCGAGGATTTCGGCGCGTGGCTGCGGGGAATCGCGCGCCACAAGCTGCTGCGTTATTTCGAGCAAACCAGCCGGCGCTCGGCGCAAATGGAAGCCTTCCGACGCGAAGCCGCGGCATTGCTCGATGCCGAACTGGAGGACGCTGCGGCCGGGACCGGCTCCGAGCAGCTCCAGGCGATGCTCCGCTGCATCGGAAGGCTGCCCGAGCGCATGCGTCACGTCGTGCGCTCCTTGCTGGACGGCAACAAATCCACCGCGCTTGCCGAAGAACTCGAGACGACCACGGGCGCCATCTATCAACTGCAATACCGCGCTCTGGGTATGTTGCGCGAATGCATCACCCGGGAGGTCGCCCATGGAGGCTGACGATCTGCAGGACGCGCTGATCGCGTGGCAGGGTGGTGAGGTGCCGCCGGGTCGCGCCGATGCCTTGCTCGCACGGCTGCGCGAGGAGGCGGAGTTCCGCCGCGCCTTTGCTGCACAAGTCTGGACGCTCTCGCTGAGCCGGGTCGCTCAGGCACCCGATCCGCGCTGGCTGGCGCTGTATGAAGAGCTCGGGGTGTCGGCGACAACGCGGGACGTCACCGATGACGGCGCTTTTGAAGGCGCGGTGATGGACACCATTCGCAACGAACCGGTGCGCTTCGTCGCGGCGTGGTGGCGCCGGGCGGCCGTGGGGGCCATCGCCGCCTCCGTCGCGCTCACGGCCGGGTTCGCGGTCTGGGGCCTGCGAGCGCCGAGACCTGGGACCGTGCCGGAGGCGAAACGTCAGATGCTTGCGGTGATGGTTCAGTCGGAAAAAGCCGTGTGGAAAGGAAAGGAGCCCAGCCGTTTCGCGAGCGGCAAGGCTTTGGGCGCCGAGCGCCTCCTGCTTGCCTCGGGACGCGCGAGCCTCATGTTTACGAGCGGCGTGATGCTGGATTTCGAAGGCCCGGCCGACCTCGAACTCCTGACCGTGGACCGCGTGGTCTGCCGGGAGGGCCGGCTGCGAACGAAAGTGCCCAAGGGGGCGGAAGGCTTCTGTGTGGAGACGCCCAGCGGCGCGGTCACCGATCTCGGCACGGAGTTCGGCGTCTCGATCTCACGGGACGGAAAGACGCACGTCGCCGTTTTTCAGGGGAAGGCGGAAGTCTCTTTGCAGATCCCGGGACAAGAGGGAGTCCGGACCGCTTTACTCAACCAGCCTGACCGCGCGCAGCTCCTGCCCAAGACCGGTGAGATCCGCTCCGAGAGCCAGGAATCTTTCCTCGCCGCATCCCAGCTTCAGCTTCCGAAACTGTCGCTGCCGCCCGAATACGCGGAGACGGTCCACGCGGCGCGCCCTCTTCATTACTGGCGGCTGGACCGCGCACGAGATGGCGCGGTCCCCAACGAAGTCAGCGGCGCGCCGGGCCTGCGACTGGCCGGCGGCGCCAGCATCGAGCGAGACGAGTTTGGCCGGATGAGCGCGCTCTTTCGCGGCAAGAGCTGGCCCGGCGCGCTCTACCTCGAGGAGCCGTGGTCAAAGCCCGCGGCAGGTTATGCGGTGGAAATGTGGTTCGCCTCCGACACGGTGGAATTGGCCTCGCTCGCTGCCTTCACCGCTGTGGAAACGCAGCGCCGCCACATCGCGCTCGTCGAAGTGGGAGGTCGCCGCCCCAGCCGCGGAGTCGAGGCGGGCGTCGTCCGCTATCTCACGCGCTGGCCGGCCGGCCATTTCGGCGGGACGAATATCTACACGCCACCGACGGCCCTTCCCTACCAATGGCATCACCTCGTGGCGCAGCAGGCCGGGGGCGATCTAGGGTTGTTCATCGACGGCAAAGCGATCGGCACCGCCCGGACCGACACCGCCCCGGGAGCGGCCCCATGTGCGGTGCAATTCGGCTGCCTCGAACTTCATCCCGGAAACGATCTGTCAAAACTCGAGCGCCTCTTCTCCGGACGCATGGCCGAAGTCGCCATCTACGACCGGCCGCTGACGGTCGATGAAATCAAGCAGCACGCATCTCCTGGCGCGCCACGCTGAGCGAACTCTTCGCTCCAACCAATCACGGAAACCTCATCGATGTGTTCATCTGAATCTTTTAACCCTGGCCGAGACTCGCGCTCCGGTGGTCTCCTGATCGGTGTCCTTCTCGTCGCACTCCTCACCACGTCCATTGCCACATCCGCGGAAGAGCAAGACGAGCGGTTCGCCGCGCTGCCGAAAGGCACGCCGGTCCTCGAGTCCGGTGCGATTGAGAAATCCAGTTTTAGCGCAAAGGCCGGCGTCGTTTCGTCGGTGGCGGTCGAGGGCCGTCCCTTTCCGAAGGCGGCGCGCGTGGTGACTGAGTCGCGGCCGGCGCAGAGCTATCAGTTTCAGCTCCGCGCGCCGACGAGCACGGAGGTGCGGAAAGGCTCGCAACTGCTCGCGGTGTTCGAGGCACGGGCGGTCGAGCCGCAGGCGCGCGATGGCGTGGGCGAGACGGAATTTGTCTTCGAGGAAGTGGGCGAGCCCTACACCAAGAGCGTCTCTCACAAAGTCGAATTCAGCCCCAACTGGCAGCGCTTCTACATTCCCTTTGAGGCGAAGACCGACTACCCGGCCGGACGCGCGATGGTGATCTTCCGCGCGGGGTTCGATCCCCAGACGATCGAGATCGGGGGCGTGCAGGTCCTCGATTTCGGACTGGGCTTTCCGAGCGAAAAGCTGCCCTCCACTCCGGTCACTTACATCGGTCGCGACGCGGATGCGCCGTGGCGAAAAGCGGCGGCGGAACGGATCGAAAAGAATCGAAAGGCGGACCTGACGATCACTGTCACGGACGCGGATGGAAAGCCGGTGCCGGGCGCGAAGGTGCGCGCGAAGATGACGCGCCATGCCTTCGGCTGGGGCAGCGCGGTGGACGCGGCAACCCTGTTTCGCCAGGACCCGGACGGCGATCGCTACCGGCAGATCGTGCTCGCGAACTTCAACAAGGTCGTGCTTGAAAACGACCTCAAGTGGCAGGCGTGGACGGCCCACCGGCAGCGTGGGCTCGAGGCCGTCACCTGGCTGCGCGAGCGCGGAGTGGACGTGCGTGGTCACGTCTTTGTTTGGCCCGGAAAGACGAACCTGCCGCCGCACGTCATCGAGCTGCTCCCGCAGCCCGAGCCGCTGCGCCGCGTGATTCTCGATCACATTGCCGATGAAGCGGGAGCGTTGCGCGGCCAACTCGTTGAGTGGGACGTCGTCAATGAGCCCTTCACCAACGTGGACGTGCAAACCACGTTCAGCGGTGTCGCCCGCGACGCGGCGCCCGATTGGATCGAGCGCCACGCCTCGACGCTCGCGCAGTTCTTCCACGCCGTGCGTCAGGCGGATCCGGCGGTGAAACTCGACATCAATGACTACTCGATCCTCGAAACCGGCGGCAAAGACGCGCCGCACCAGGAGCACTACGAACGCACCATCCGCCAGCTCCTCGCGGATAAGGCGCCGCTCGAAGGCATCGGCATCCAGGGGCATTTCGCCGAGCCGCTCACGCCGATCCCGCGCGTGTGGGAGATCCTCGATCGCTTTGCAAAGTTCGGCCTGCCCATCCAAATCACCGAGTTCGACGTGAACACCTACGACGAAGCGCTCCAGGCCGACTACACGCGCGATTTCCTCACCGCCATCTTTGCGCACGAGAGCGTCAGCGGCGTGCTCACGTGGGGCTTTTGGGAGAAGCGGCACTGGATTCCGAACGCCGCTCACTACCGCGCCGATTGGAGCCTGCGCCCCGCTGGCCAGGTGTGGCTCGACCTGGTGCAAAAGCGATGGCGCACGGATGCCGAAGGAGTGACGGATGCGCGCGGCGAGTGGAAAGTGCGTGGCTTCCAAGGCGACTATGAAATCACCGCCCGCGCCGATACTGGAACGGCCACGGCGAAAGCGAACCTGCGGAAAAACGGTGCAGAGCTAAAAGTAATCGTGCGCTGACTCATCCCAGCACCCAAAACACCCATGAAACCCGCCCGTTCCCGTGACGGCGAAATGATCCACCTGAAACGCAACGAACAACCCACCCCATGAAGCGCCTCATCCTCGCCATCCTGACCATCACCGGCTTCGCCTCCGTGTCCGCGCTCGCGGGCGACTCGCTGCCTTTTCCCGTCACCGTCGGCGGGCAGGCGGCGAAAGACGGCTCGCCCTTCGCGAAGCTCACCGATCCCGTCGCCGCGAACGCGGCGATCGAAGTCGGCGCGAAAGCCGATCTCGTCATCATCAATGTCCACAAGGCCAGGGCGGACGGTTCGCCCGCGGAAGGTTCGCAGCCGGCGATCATCCTGCTGCAAGGCACGACCAAGGGCGCGCTCGACCAGACCATGGACAAGCAGAAGCTCGCGCCGGGGAACTACTTCCTCAGCGTCGTCGCCGGGGAGAAGACGGCCAGCATCCACCTCACCATCAAGTAGCCGCACCCATGTTCGCGGGGATGGTCCTATGGCGCGGCCTCATCCGCGCAGGGGAAAGATCCCGGTGAGCACCGAGCACCAATCCAGCGACTCCGGCGCGCGTGCCGGGGTGCCGTGGAAACCGCTGCTCATCGGCGGGGGCATCGTTGGTTTGATCTTGCTGACCGCCGTGCTGCCGATCGTGGCGCAGCAGCGCGAACGCGCGACGTGGCCGGCGGTCAGCGCCGCCCGACACGATGGACCGGCGATGCTCGCGGGGCTCGGTGTGCCGCCGGGGGCGAAAACCGTCGGCTTCCGCACGATCGACGGCGGCCCGAAGCGACGCAGCGTGCGCGAGATGGGCGCCGCGTGGCTCGCGTGGACGCAGCCGCACGAGAGCACCGGCGATTTTGCCAGCGTGGCCGCGTGGTATGCGGCAAAGCTCACCGCCGATGAGTGGAAGACGCACCGCGCGCCCGATGCGAATGGCGCGGAGTTTTGCAAAGCACCGTGGCGCATTCGCCTCACCCGCACTTCCGCGACCAGTTATGATTTGCGGCTCGGCTGGGACATCCGCTTCACCGCCGCCGACTGCACGCCTCCATGACTCCCCACCGCAGCGACACGCGCCCGGGATTGTGGATGTTTCTCGCAACCGTCGTGCTCGTGGTCGCGGTGTTGTTTGCCTGGCAAC
Organism: Chthoniobacter sp.; assembly: GCA_034667665.1. Taxonomy (GTDB): domain Bacteria; phylum Verrucomicrobiota; class Verrucomicrobiia; order Chthoniobacterales; family Chthoniobacteraceae; genus Chthoniobacter. Next base: position 28,780 of record JAXDQW010000041.1, on the reverse strand, counting down.
AGCACTATTTCCGCCAGCAACGGCCGCTCGTCGAGGCGGGCGTCGCGTCCGCGGATGAGGAAGGCCCGGGCATTCTCGAGCAGCTCGGCGTGCCGCCAAACTCCCAGCCGATCGAGGTCCCGGAGAAGCGCTACGGCTCGCAAGGCAGGCGCGGCATGGGGCCGGGCGCGCCGACGAGCATCACGTGGTGGCGCGAATACGAAATGCCGGGCGAGTTTGAGACCATCGCCGGGTGGTATCGCGAGCGGCTGCAGGGTGATGGCTGGGTGTCCTTCGACGACACTCCGCCGAGCACGGTGCAGCGGGTCTTCAAGCGTGGGAACTGGCGGGTGACCATCGGCGACTATGGCCAGTTTCCGCATCCGACCCGCACGCGGATTCGCGTCGAGCTCGCCTGGCGCTATTGGTGATCTTCAATCCGACGATGGAGATGACCACGGAGGACACGGAAAACGCGGAAGACACGGAGCAGGAATCCATTTGGGGTCGATCATGGCAGCTCGTCCGTAGAGCACCCGCGCGGTGATCCGGGTCGCGGTTCCCATCGCCGTTTCCAGGGTGATCGCACCTCGACCGCGCGACCCGGCTCCGAACGCCGTTACTCTCCGGCGAGCCACAGCCGGGCGAGCTTGGTGGGGTGAAACTCGGTGGCGGCAGCAGCCAGTGCGAGCGTGACCTGGCATTGCCGGCCGGCCATGACGGCGGACGTTACCGTTCCCATGATGGCCGGCGCGGTCGGTTTGCGATCCACTCCGGCGGGAGCGACCTGGACGGCCTTCCCCGGTTTGAGGCGTTTCAATTCGTCGCCGCCTTCGTTGAACAGCGTGAGCCGCAGCTCCTGCCCCTGCGCCTCGTCCACGTAGCCGGGAGCGCCTTGTTCCTTGATGCGGGCGGCGTGCACGGTGTTCTGCTCGGTCTGGAATTTGATCAGGCTCTCGTCGTCGAGGAAGACTTCCCAGGCGACGCGGACCTTGCCTTTGCCGATGCCGTGCGTCTTCGTGCGCACCTTGTCGCCGACTTTGATGTCGGCAAACTTCGCCGGCTGGCCTGCCTTCCAGTAGCGGGTGCTGGCCTCGGTTTCGATATTGATGCCTTTCTCGCGGACGTAGCTCTGGTCGAAGTTGGCCTGGGTGCAGATGAGCCGGCCTTTCTCAGGTTCGATGCTGTCCACATAGAAATACTCCTTGTGGCCATTCATCATGTTCATCTCGTCCTGGATATAGGTCAGCCAGACCCATTCACCCGCCTCGTTTTCATGGAGCCGAAAGATGGCGCGCTCGCCGACGCGAAAGTCCTGCAAGTCGCCGTTGGCCGCGTGGTGCAGCAGCTCCGCATAGGGCATCACGGTGAAGCTCATGACCTCATCGGTGCTCTCGTTGCGAAACTTCCCCGTGCGGGTGTCGAGGTCCAGGCTGATGAGCTCGCCCCAGATCCGACGCATCTTCTCGAAGGGAATGATCACCTGGCCGGGAGTGATCTTGAGCACGGGCTTGGCCGGTGGCGTGGCCGCGGGCTCAGCCGCCTGGAGAAGTGGAGCACAGGCGAGTAACGTGGCGATGGCGAGAGGGGGAAGTTTCATAGAAGAAAGTAATCAGTAATCAGGATTCAATCTGCGAGGAAGCTGTTCTGCCAGCGGAGGACTCGACAATGGAATGTCGAGCTACGCGACCTCTTTTTCGCGGGCTCGGCGCGTCTCGTAGCTCGACATTCCAATGTCGAGACGAACGTCGAAACGGCTCCGGATTCTCCAGAGCGTGTCATGCCTTTCGGTGTCATCATGACACGCTCCAGCACACCACCTGCGAGACCGGCCCAATCATGGTGGCGGCTCGCTGGCCCGGAAATCATTGAACCTCGCGGGTGCGCCAAAGCCAGTCCGGTGGAATGCGGGCGGGGGCAAACCCCGGGCCCGAAAGAAGGATGGGACTCGGCGCGCCCTGGAACACGGCCCATGGCCGCGGATAGTAGCGCCAGATGCCGGACTTGCGCCACGGGGTGCTGCGGGCATCGGCAAAATCCACCTGGAAACGGTGGCAGCCCTCTTTTAGCGGCACGGTCCAGGTGCCGTGGCCGTGCCACCCTTGGGTAGGATACCACTCTTCGTCATCAACATAGAGCCGCAGATCGTAGCTGGTGGCGCTCTCCATCGTGACGAACTCATGCGGAGCGTGGAAGGTGTAGAGACCGTCTTTGGGCACGCGGAGATAGCCATGATAGCGCACCGCATAGGGCTCCGGACTGTTCACGGAGGAGAGATCCATCTCGCGCGGCGCGGTGCCGTGACGGCTGGCAGGGAGCCAATGGGCATCGGCATAGAGACGCCACCACGGGGCGCCGAGGAAATCATATCGCAAGCCGGGCTCCAACGACGCCGCCTCCACCGCGGCTGCCGGATGCGGAGGGGCCTTGGTAAAGCAGCCCCAGGTGGGCTCGGTAAAATGCGTGCCGTTGATTTCGAAATCCTCGGCCGGCCCCGGCCGGAAGGCGCGCGCGGCGAAGGTGGTGCTCCCGGTGATTTTGACCGGGCCGGTATAAAGCCGCGACTGCCGCGTGGGCGGAGTGCCGTCCGCGGTGTAGCGAATCTCCACGCCGGGTGTCTGGCTCACCATCTCGACCGCCTCGTCGCTCGCGAAGGTGTTGCGATCGGGCCGGAAGCTCACGGGATCAATCGGCCGATGGATCGCGGTAAGTTTTCCGGCGGCGGTGAACTCGAAGTCCGGCTTGCGAGAAACCATCACTCTGCCGGCGAGTTGCAGGCCCTGCCCGCCAAGGACGACAGCGCTCAGATCCTTATCCTGCCGGACGACAAGCAGAGCCTGAGCCGTAGCACTGCGGCCAGGGCCGCAGACGAGCTCTGCCGTTCCCAGACCGGCGGATTGATACCAGACCTCGCTGCCGTCCGTCAGGGTGAGATGGAAGCCGGTCGCGCCGGGGCCGTTCATCGGCTCGAAGGCGGACACGCGCTCGGGCGCACCTTTTTCCCGCGACACGATGAGACTGATAAGGGTGAGGCTCTTTCCCTGCGCCTGGGTCGTTACCGGCTGATCGGCGATCCCGAAGTCAGCGGTCAGACGCGGCCCGTACTTCTTGACGTCCACGGCGGCCTCGGGACCGCGGAGGAGGCGGAGCGGGGCGTCCGCGACCTGATAGAGGGTGACCCCTGGGCCGTCGGGATTTTCGCTGCTCACGCGCCCGGCTTTTTCGTCCAGCACCAACTGGTCGGGGCCAAACGGTCTGCCGGGACTTTTCTGCCGCGCGGATAGGGAGAATTTCCAGGGCACGGTAAACTGATGCGGCTCCGGACCGGGCGTCGCGATGGCATCCGTGACGACGAAAAGCCGCAGCTTGCGGATCTGGACGATCTGCCGGGCGGTGCGCACGTCTGCCACCGCTTTGCCGGGTTCCTGCTGGCGGAGATCTGGGCCGGCCCAGTCGCCGTCGAAGCCGAGGTAGCGCTGGTATCCGCCGTGGAAGTTCGCCTCCCCGAAGTCGAACCGGTCGTCGCTCAGCCAGCGATTCGGGGCCGGCTTTTCCTCGGCCTGGGCGAGGTTCATCGTTTTCGTTCCGGGCTGGAACGTCTGCATGCGGCCGTAGAGCTGCTGCGGAGGCAGGCCATCCACCTGCACGGGTTGCGCCGTCAGCAGCGGAAAACCGTGGTCATAGTGGTAGAACATGCCGAAGGGCCACTGCGGACTTTGCGAGCCGCCATTCGAGCCGCACGCCATCATGCCGAGAAAGGCGTCGTCGTCGTTCCACCCGCCGCGGAAGTAATACGCGCCGGTGTAGGGCATCCAGTCGGAGCGGAGATGCGGCGGCTCCGGTTTTTCCGCGCCGAGCAGCGCGGCGATGGCATCGTGGGACTTCTGTTGCGGCGGGCGCAGCGGCGCCCCCGGCGTGGAGAAAAGTCCGACAGCACCGAGGATGCGGCGGACTTCCGGGATGGAGAAGATGGCGGCATCGCGATCGATCAAACGGAAGACCGGACGGTCCGTGAGGTACTGTTGCCAGGTGCTGGTCCAGCGCTGCGGCCGGTAATCGACGGCGAAGCGGTGCTCGTAGCCGCCGGGAGCGAGATGGCGGAGCATGTATTTGAAACTGTTGTCATGCCAGGCAAGGGCGCGATTGCGCCAGGCCGGCGTCCACCAGGCGGGCGGATATCGGTCCCACATCGAGAAGATGTAGCCCTGCATCACGGGCATCTCCATGTGGCCTTCATCGCCGATCTCCGCCATCGAGCCGTCGGGTTCCGTGCCGAGGGTCATCCAGCGCTCGTAGCCCTGCTGCACCTCGCGTTCCGCGCGCTGTCCTGCGTGGAATTCCTGGAGATACGGCGTCAGGCAGGCCCAGGAGTAGAGGCCGCCGTTGTTGTGATTAAAGACGGTCTCGCGCGCCTGCCGCCACCAGGCCGTGCTGTATTTTTCCAGGCAAAGCAACTGCACCCGCGCGAGCGTCAGCGCGGGGATGAGATCCACGGTCTCCGGGCGCGCCTGCGCCAGGTCCGAGAGATCTTCCATCATCGTGCCCCAGGCATTGCCCGGGCTGAAGGTGAACAGATTCTCCACCTCGTACGGGGACTGGGCCGCGTCCTGGAAAAAGTTGAGCGACCAGTCGTCCATGATCTCCGCCCAGCGCTGGAGATACTCCCGCTGAGGCGTGGCGCGGTAGGCGCTGAGCAGCGGCCAACTGCACTGGCCGACCTGCGCAAGCCGCTCGCTATCTGCCATCGCCGCGGCCCTCCCTTTCGGATCATCCGGCAGATCGATCCAGTGGATTTCTCCGGGGATGTAGCGAATCGCGCGCGCTTCGCCGGGAGTGATGGTGGTCATGATGCCGTGCAGCAGATCCTCGCCATTGGCGCGGTAGGTGACCGAGTCGCCATGGAGTGCCACATGGCGATTCAGCCGCGCCATTTTCGCAAACCAGTATTTCTTCCACGCCTCCAGCGCGGCGCCGTGCTGGCCGGCGTTGTAGAGGCGAAAAGCTTCGGCCAGCTCCGGCAGGCGGGAGTCGAGCAAGGGAAAGAAGTCGCGCGCGAACGCTTCCACCTGCCCCGGTGCATTGCGTTCGGCGAAGGCCCGGCGGCGATGCCCGGCGTCCGCGACAGGACGGTTGGCATCGGCATCCAGCAGCCAGGCCATGGCCACCCAGTCCGGAGCGTTTTCGGGAATCGCGACCCCGGCAAGGGCGCCGCCGGGGGAGGGGGTAAACGTGAAGATGCCGTCCGGATATCGGGCGGAGTCGTAGTACGGCCATTTGTCGGCCCAGACGACTTTGCGGTCCGCACTCAGCGCGGAAACAACTCGATGGCCTTTATCGAGGTAGAAGCGGGACGGATAGCGCGAGGCGTAAAGGACGATCTTTTCGATGGGCATCGCTTGCCCGAGATCCACTTCGAACCATGGATTCAAATACAGCGTGTTGGTTTTGGGTTCCACGTAGGCCGTCCAGGCTTGGGCGCGATGCGCGACATCGACGTCGCCATTGGTGAGATCGCCCGCCGCGCGCGAGCCGCGCAGGATGGTGTTGGCGCGCGTCGGCGCCTTGTTGTCGTCCTGCGCGAGCACCGTGCCGGAGATCATCTCCGGATGCTTCAGCACGATATTCCGGCCCCCGCTGAAGACCTCGATCTCCCCAAACTCCATGACAAAACCGGTGGGATTTTCGACCCGGACGTAGCGCGCCGTGACGCCTCCGAAAAGAGAAGGAGCCGTAAGCAGGAGGAGGAGAAAGCGAAGACTCACGGAGGGAGAGGGCAGGGGTGGATAAACAGGAGCAGGAGAAAGGGCCGGCCCGGAGGAGTGCAGACGACGAAGCTCCGCCGCAAACCGACCACGTGATCGCGCTGTCGCGCAAGCCGCTTTTCGTTTTTGCATTGCGGTCGCGTTGAGCGCGGCCGGGCACGAGCGCGGTTTGGACTTCAGCGAAACCAGCGGCGGATCGCTGCGGTGGCGGTTTCCATGCGTTGCTCGGGCGATCCCGTGATCAAGAGCCAGGGGACCTGCTGCGCTCCGAGAGCGGCCACGAACCAGCGGTGCATTTCGTGGCGGATGTGTTCTCCGTCGCGCAAACCGTCCTGAATAAATGGGATTTCGTCGCCGGTGAGCAGATACAGGTCGCAGCGGCCGCGCGCGGCGACGGTGGCCACGGCTTCGCAGTCGGTGCCGACGTAGCGGCGATGCCAGAGCGTGGTGGCGAAGGAGTTCGTGTCGCAGATCAGCACCCGATTGGCCTCGCGCGCGGCGGCGTCCTCGCGGCGATTCTGCTCCTCGGCGATGGCGACGAGCTCCTCGCTCCGCCATTCACTCTCGCCGCGCAGCAGCTTTTGCTCGCTGTATTCCCGCCCGTATTCGGCCACCCAGACGGTGCCGAATTTTTCGGCCAGGGTGCGGGCCAAGGTCGTGGTTCCGGTGGACTCGGCGCCGAGGATACAGACGCGCCGCGCGAACCACCCGCGGACCGGCGGTTCCAGGAATTCCCAATGCCGGAAAGGATCCTTCCGGATGGCCGTCCCGGAGCACGGCACCCGCTCCCGGGCTCGATCCACCTGCACATGCACGCAGCCCATCGCGCCAGCGTAAGCGTGGCCGTAGTCTTCGGACGTAAAGACCGCGTCGGGCGCGCGGCCGAGCCAGCCGACCGTGAGCCGGGCCCAGAGCTCCGAATCGTCATCTGCCTCGTAGCGGTCGTCGATGAGCATCACCTCCGCGGCGGGATGCAGCTCCTGAATCCAGCGCGCGCGCCGTTCGCCGGGAATGGGATCGGTGGGCTTCTCGCAAACGATCACGACCACGCGATCGGAGCGCTCCTGCGCCGTGTCGATGAGCAGTTTGTGCCCGCGATGCGGTGGGAGAAATTTCCCGATGCAGACGGAACGGCCAAACTCCTTCATGCGGGAATTGGAGCCGGTGGCGCGTGCCGCTTCCACTCACGCAAGCCGATCACGCACATCGTGAGCAAGACCCCATAGAGCACCGCGGTCAGCGGGAGCTTCCGGCTGAAATAGAGCGGGATGTAGATGAGGTCCGCGACGATCCAGAGCCACCAGTTTTCCAAACGCATTTGGCAAAGCAGATACTGGGCGGCGAGGCTGAGCACGGTGGTCAACGAGTCCCAAAAGGGCGCCGCACCATGGATCGCAAGGAGAAGCTCGCGCAGGCCCCAGGTCGCGAGTGGGACGAAGATCGCGAGCGCCATCCATTCGCCGTGGCGCGCGCAGCCTCCGGCCAGGATGAAACCGTTCCCCGCAATTCAGCGGTCGGCCTTGGTCGTGATATCGCCGTCCCGGTTCGCACTCCGGGCTGGCTTGGTGGTGATGTCGCCATCAACGGCGGCCTTGGATCCGGGATTGGTGGTGATGTCGCCGTCGAAGAGGGTCCGGTATCTCCGGTCCGTAATGAGCGGCACCAATTCGGGGTGAGCCTCGGAAGCCACCAGCACCCTCGAAACGACCCACCCTCGACCCTGCGGCAGGTAGGCCACCGAGACCCGCATTCCGGGCCGCAGGCGGCCGAGCGCGACGACCCGCCCATCCACCGCCCGGATCCGTGCCTGATGCAGCCCCGCGAGCGTCACTTTCACGTTTGGGCCGTTGGAAAGAATCAGGGTCCCCGTGTCCGCCGACATGCCGACGACGGTTCCGGAAAATACCAGCTCCTGCGCTGGCGCAGGAACGCTGCAGCAATACAGCGCGAGCACCAAAACGAACAAAGCGAAGCGACGGTTTTTCATAACCCCTCCTCAATGAATCGGCCCTGCAAGCGGCGCCGGACGCGGGTGATGAGCACCTTTCTTGGTTGCGCGCCGTTTGGCCCTGGACGAGCGGGCGGGTTCCGGTGCGCCATCCACGTCGATGAAGTGAGTGCGTCGATCCCGAATCGCGACCAGCAAGACACGCCGAATAGGCAAACGCCTGCAGGCGGGTGAGGAGATCGGCGGCGCCAGTGCCAGGAAAAGAGGGTCGTCGAGGTGGGACCTTTTCTCCGCCCTCGAATCGCATGACCATGGCCTGGCAGCATCGGTCCGCGCGCTCGTCCTCACCTTCCACACCGCATGAACTGGCTCGCACATCTTTTCCTCTCCGATCCCGAGCCTGCCTGCCGCATCGGAAATCTGCTCCCCGACTTCCTCTCCGCGAACGTCCTCGCCGGGCTGCCCGCCGCGTTCCAGCGCGGCATCGCGCAGCATCGCCGCATCGACGCCTACACCGACGCGCATCCCGTCTTCCGCCGCAGCGTGCAACGGTTCGCCCCGCCCTTCCGCCGCTACGGCGGCGTGCTCGTGGACATCTTCTACGACCACTTTCTCGCCCGCGACTGGACTCCTTCGCGTCTACCCCGCTGCCCGCCTTTGCGGCCGAAGTTTACGCTTCCTTCGACACCCTCGGCCCCGACTTTCCCGCCGCCGCAGTCGCCCCGCTGCAGCACCTGCGCCGCGCCGACTGGCTGTGCTCCTACGGCGAAATACCCGGGATCACCTGCGCTCTGCGCCGCCCCTTCGACCTCGCCGCCGTCGAGCAAAGCTACGCCCACTTCGAAGCCGACTTCCGCGAATTCTTCCCGCAGCTCCGCGCTCACCTGATCAGCTGCACCGTTCACGCCGGCGGCGGAGCGTATGCTCTGCGGACGCAGTGTCCCTCGCAGAGCCACGCCCCACCGCGCCGTTGAGCAATCAGCGCAGCCCCGTGGCGTTCGAGCTGAAGGTCAGGCGATTGACCTGGAACGCCGGGTTGGTGGAGATCGGGGAGAACTCCTTCTTATCCAGCCCGATGATTTCAGCGATCACGACGATCCCGTCGCCCCGCGTGCTCTTCTGCACGCTCCCGCCGAGCGAGGTCTGCAAGGCGATCGGATCGAGAATCCAGAACTGGGTCTTCTGCGTGCCGGGGCCGCCGAGAGGCACCACCCCATCGAGCCTTCCGCCGCCAGTGAGCGTGAGCTTGACCCGATCGCCATCACGGTCCGTGAACTTGACGGTGGTGCCGGAGAACACCTTAAAGAACTGCATGAGGTCGCCGCCCGGGCGGCCATCGCGGTTTCCATCGAGCCGGTTTCCGGCGAGGTCAGTGACGCCTCCCTTCTGGCCCCGAATGCGCAAGGCCATTTGCTGGAAGTTGGTCTGCTGGAACGGCGTCAGGGACAGGCGGACGGAGCGTTCGACAGCGTCGTAAACCGCCGAGTTGAACGTCTTCGTTTGGAGCTTCTGAACGCCCCCCTTCCCCACGGTGATGCCAAAGAGTTTGTAATTACTGAGGTTAACGACGCTGGCGGGATCCATGTCTTCGTTGAAGAAAACGACCGCGCCACTGATGCCGCGGCTCGGGCCGGTCAGCCCGACAAATTCCACCTGCGGGCCCACCACGTCGTCGCGGTCATTCGCATTGATGCGCAGCGTGGCTGTGCTCGGCGGTCCGATCACGGCCGGTCCCGTCACGTTGATCAGCGAGAGATTCACGAACTCGTCGGCCTCGGGGAAGGTGTCGTTCTTGATGGGGACCTGAAAACTCATCGTGGCCTGTCCGGGGCCGAAGGTGAAGGCGCCGGTCGTGGTGGAGTAGTCGCTGGCGGCGGAGGCGGAGCCGTTGGACGTCCTGTATTGGACCGACACGGTCGAGTTGAGGAAGCCGTCGCGGGTCACGGTAATCGTCGCGGTGGGACCGCTTTCGCTGACCGCGTAATGGGGCGCGGAGAAGGCCACCGTCGTGGCGACGGCGATGTCGCGGATCGGGATCGTCCCATCGCCGATCGGTCCATGCGACTCACCCACGCCCGTCGTCGGGTCCACCGTGACGAGCACGTATTCCGTGCCCAAATGAACGCCGGCGGCGTAGGCGATTCCATCGGGAGCGATATCGAAGCCGACGTGGGTGGCCTTGCCGGCAATGCCGAAGGGCGCGATCGAATTCAGCGTGCCATTATTCGGCGGCGTCTGCTCGACGATCTGGATCGCCTGGTCATCGATCCCGTAGAGCTTGGTCGCCAGCGCGCCCGCCACATTGTTGGTGTAAGCAATGCCGCCGATGTTCGGATTCACTCCGGCGTTGATGTCCCCGGTGTCGGGGCCGGCGCCATCCGTATCGGTGTCGTAGGCCAGGGCGGTGTCGGTCGTGACGAGTCCGTCGGCGGGATTGATGCGCAGATTCTGGTCCGCATCGCTGACCACGCGGAGCCGGTCCACCACCGGATTGAAGTCGATGCTGAACCGCGTGCCGACCAGCGCTGTGAAGGGCGCCGAGGCGTCCGCCGGGTCCGCGGTCAAAGCCGCGACGAGCGTGGCCACCGCGGTGCTCGGATTGATGATGAAAAGCCGCGGACCATTGCTGAGCGCGTAGAGTTGCCCGTTGGACGGACGCACATCGATGCCGAGCAACTGCTCGCCCTGGTTCAGCCCGGTCACCGTGGCGATGCTCAGAATCTCTTGCGGCACGTCGCTGTTTACGACCAGAAGTTCGTTCGTGGGCGTGAGAGCATAGACGGCTCGCGCCCAGCTGGTCTGGTTGAAAGAAACGAGGATGGCGAGCAGGAGCAAACGAATCGCTGTTGTTTTCATGGGGGATCGAGTTTCCGCGTGGGGGTTGAACTATTGCTGCTCTTTGTGAAGAAAGATCGTTCAGGCGTCAAGAATCCCGCCCATGTCCCTTGCCTCATGGGGCGACCGTCACCGCCGGCACGACTCCCCTGATAGTTTGGCAGGGGCTTCCAATTGCAGCGCACCGGTTACACTGCAAGATCATGAAGTCCCCTCTCTCTACGACGGCGAGCCTGGAAGACTTGGTGGCGGAAGTTTCTGAAGGCATCCGCAAGCGCGGTTTTTGCATCGTTCAAAACCCGCCTCTCGACGCGGTTGGGAACGTGGCTGACGAACGCGTGGTGGATCGCCTGCACCGACTCCATGCTTTTGCCGCTGCACACGGGTGGACCGCGGAGCCGCGGAATGGCTGCTCGATCGTGCTTTTCATGCAAGCAAGGACCGCGACCGCGCCTCCGCGAGTCGAAGATCCCATGCCGGGAGGCACCCTCAAACGACCTGAGCGGGTGTAAGAAGAAGGCCGGTTTCGCGAGAACGCCATTGCCTCGCGCCGCCGCTTGCCGATACGCTCCCGCTCCCTCGAACATCCAACCTCGAACATCCTAAATTTCATGAGCACCTGTGACATCGGCCTGATCGGCCTCGCCGTGATGGGAGAAAATCTCGTCCTGAACATGGAAAGCCGCGGCTTCACCGTCGCGGTTTACAATCGCACCACCTCGGTGATGGAGAAATTCATCGAAGGCCGTGGCAAGGGCAAACGCTTCGTTGGCGGGAAGACGCTCGAAGAATTCGTCCAATCGCTGAAGCGGCCGCGCAAGGCGCAGATCATGGTCAAAGCCGGCGCGCCGGTGGACGCGGTCATCGAACAGCTCATCCCGCTCCTCGAGCCGGGCGACATCATCATCGACGGCGGCAATTCGCTCTGGACTGACACCCAGCGCCGCGAAAAAGCGCTCAAGGAAAAGGGGATCCACTTCTTCGGCGTGGGTGTTTCCGGTGGCGAAGAAGGGGCCCTCAAGGGGCCCAGCATCATGCCGGGAGGCTCGCGCGAGGGGTGGAAAGCGCTCGAACCGATCTACACGAAAATCGCCGCCATCGCCGAGGGCGAGCCGTGCTGCCGCCACATGGGACCGGATGGCGCAGGCCATTACGTGAAAATGGCGCACAACGGCATCGAGTACGGCGACATGCAGCTCATCTGCGAGGGATATGCGATTCTCAAGGCCGCCTTGAATCCGAGCGCCGACGAATTCGCCCAGATCTTCAGCGGATGGAACAAGGGCGAGCTCGATAGCTTCTTGATCGAGATCACGGCGAAAATCTTCACCAAGAAGGATCCCGAGACGGGTAAGCCGGTCGTCGATCTCATCCTCGACAAAGCCGGCCAAAAAGGGACCGGCAAATGGACCGTGATGCACGCGGTCGAAATGGGCGTGCCGCTTTCGGTCATCGGCGCCGCCGTCGAAGGACGCATCCTTTCCTCGCTCAAGGACGAGCGGGTCGCCGCGAGCAAAGTGCTCTCCGGTCCGGAGCCCAAGCCGTATTCCGGCGATCGCCAGGCGCTCATCGACGCCGTGCGCGATGCGCTCTACGCGAGCAAGATCATCAGCTACGCGCAAGGCATGGTGCAACTCGGCAAGGCCAGCGAGCTCTACAACTGGAACCTCAATTTCGAGGACATCGCCAGCATCTGGCGCGGCGGCTGTATTATCCGGGCGCGGTTTCTCAATCGCATCACCGAGGCTTACAAGAAAAATCCTGCGCTCAAGAATCTCGTGCTCGACCCCTTCTTCGCCGACGTCCTCCAGCGCACCCAGGCCAACTGGCGCAAGGCTGTCCAGACCGCGATCGAATACGGGATCGCGGTTCCGTCTTTCAGCTCCGCGCTCAGCTACTTCGACAGCTATCGTACCGCAAATCTGCCGGCGAATCTCCTCCAGGCCCAGCGCGACTACTTCGGTGCCCACACTTACGAGCGCGTGGACAAGCCGGCCGGGCAGTTCTTCCACACTGAGTGGTTCGCCTAGCCGCCGCGCGGTCCCCGATACTTCACCACCGAGGATCCTCCCGCGCGCTCGCGCGGAGGCTCTGCCTTCGTGCGAAACCCGCTCCGGGGCTCTGCCGCGGAGCCTCGACTTTGCCGGCGTAGAGCAGCCAGCTCTCGCCATTCGGCTTTTCGGAGCCCGGTTTCGCCAGCGGCGCGCGGTTTGGAGTTGAGATTTCATTGGATTAGCCGAGCCGCAAATGGGGCGGAAATGATGCGTGTCCGTCTTGCCACGTGGCTGGGCTTCTCACACTCTCCGGGTTCCGCGTCTCGATGCGTGGATGTGTGAGCAATCCGGAAGAAAAAGCCCGTCAGAAAATAGACGCCATGTTGACGGCGTCGGGCTGGATAGTGCAGACGAAGGGCCAGATCAATCTCTCCGCAGCTCGCGGTGTGGCGATCTGTGAGCTCTCCTTCATGACCGGCGAGCCCGACTACACGCTGTTCGTGGACGGCAAGGCCATCGGCACCGTGGAAGCCAAACCGGAAGGTGCCACGCTCACGGGCGTGGAGGAGCAATCCGCCAAGTATGTCGCCGGCATCCCGTTCGGCATCGCCGCGTGGAGATCGCCGCTCCCGTTCTGCTAGGAAAGCACCGGCACGGAAACCTTCTTCACCAGCCGCCTCGATCCCGACCATCGCAGCCGGCGCGTGTTCTCATTTCATCGCCCGGAAACGCTGCTCACCTGGGCGCAGGAAAAGCCAGTCGCCCAGCGGCTCCGGGAGTTTCCACCGCTTGCCGCCGGCACTCTCTGGCCCGCGCAAATCCAAGCCATCACGAACCTCGAGAAATCCTTCGCCGCCGGTCGCCCCCGTGCGCTCATCCAGATGGCCACCGGCTCGGGCAAGACCTACACCGCCGTCAATTTCATCTATCGCCTCGTGAAATACGCCGGGGCAAAGCGCGTCCTCTTCCTCGTGGACCGCGGCAATCTGGGTCGGCAGACCCTCAAGGAATTCCAGCAATTCGTCTCCCCGGCCAACAACTACAAGTTCACCGAGGAATACATCGTCCAGCATCTCACGGGCAATTCGCTCGACACGTCCGCCCGCGTCGTCATCGGCACGATCCAGCGCGTCTATTCCATGCTCAAGGGCGAGCAGGCACCTGCACCCGACCTCGGCGACCTGCCCATCGAATGCCCTGAGCGCACCGCGCTTCTCCTAACTGGGCAAGACTCTAGCATGGCCGGGAGGCAACCCGCCGAATCCCTCTTCAAGAAACCCGTCCCCGTCGAATACAACCCCGCGTTCCCCATCGAGGAATTCGACTTCATCATCACCGACACCGCCCAGCGCGATAGCGCCCACTCCAAACGCGAAGCGCAAACTGCGGAGCCCGCGCAACGGGATAACTGCCACCGCTCCATCTACAATCTCTGGCGGCAGGTGCTCGAATACTTCGACGCCTCGCTCATCGGCCTCACTGCCACGCCGTCCAAACAATCCTTCGGCTTCTTCCAGCAAAACCTCGTCATGGAGCCGAGCGGAGCGAGACAGACTGGCGAAGCCAGCCCGAAGGGGCAGCGCGGCGGCGCTGATCAATACAACCATGAGAGCGCCGTGGCCGACGGCGTGAACGTGGGTTGCGACATCTACCGGATCAAAACGCAGATCACGCAGGGCGCTCGAAGGTCGAGGCCGGATTCTTCGTGGACAAACGCGACCGCCAGACGCGCCAGGTCCGCTGGGAGCAGCTTGACGAAGTGCTCACCTACGAGGCCGCCGACCTCGATCGCGATGTCGTCGCCACCGACCAAATCCGCACCGTGCTCACCACCTTCCGCGACAAGGTCTTCACCGAGATGTTTCCGGGCCGCACCGATCTGCCGAAGACGCTCATCTTTGCCAAGGACGACACCCACGCCGACGACATCGTCCGCATCTGCCGCGAGGTCTTCGGCAAGGGCAACGACTTCTGCCAGAAGATCACCTACCGCACCGGCTTCGTCCGCATCGTGGAAAAGAAGCCGCAGCCCGATGGCAGCGAACTCGAAGAGATCACCTGGTAGCGCGCGTCCAGCCTGTCCCCCGATGAAATCCTCAGCGCCTTTCGCAACAGCTACAATCCACGCATCGCCGTCACCGTGGACATGATCGCCACCCGCACCGACATCACTGCCCCGCGCGTGAGCGCCGTATCCAAACGCTGAGCCTATCCGCAGAGCCCGGCCGAAAGCCGGGATAAGCCGCTGGAGATCGTCTTCTTCATGCGCAGCGTCGCGTCGAAAAACTTTTTCGAGCAGATGAAAGGGCGCGGCGTGCGCGTGGTGTCCGACACCGAGATGGAGCAGGTCAATCCCGGAATCAAACGCAAGACCCGCTACCTCATCGTGGATGCCGTGGGCGTCTGCGAGCGGGTGCTGACCGAATCGCGCCCGTTGGAAAAGAAACCCACCGTCAGCTTTGAAAACTCCTCGATGCCGCCGCGCTCGGCACCACCGAAGTGGCCGCGGTCGAATCGCTCGCCGGACGCCTCATCCGCATGGAGCGCCGCTTCGATGCCGAGGTGGAGGCCGATTTCGTGCAGGCCGCCAGGGACCAGACCCTCTCGCAGATTTCCAAAGGCATGCTGGCCGCGATCGACCCGGACGAAATCCTCGCGCAGGCCAAAGGCGGCCAAGCCGAGTTCCACGAGCCCAGCGAGAAGGAGCTGCGCGAAGTCCGCGACACGCGCATCCAGCAGGCCCTCGCGCCGCTCGCCGCCAATCCCGATCTCCGCAACCTGCTCAAGAAAATCCAGAAGGCCGCCGACCAGACCATCGATATCATTTCCCGCGACACGCTCATCTACGCCGGCCCGGCGGAGCGGAGCACGCAGACCAGCGCCGAAGTCGCCAAGTCGTTCCGCGCATACATCGAGCAGCACAAAGCCGAGATCACCGCGCTGCAAATCCTTTACAGCCGCCCCTACCAGCAGCGCCTCACCGAGCCGATGCTCAAGGAACTGGAGAAGAAACTCCGCGACAACCACGCTGCATGGACCGAGGACCGCCTCTGGGACGCCTTCGCCGCCACCGCTCCAGGGAAAGTGCGCGGCCGCTCGCAGGCCGGGCGCTTTGCCGACCTCGTCGCCCTCGTTCGCTTCGCGTTGGAACAACAACCCGTGCTCGCGCCCTTCGCCGACTCCGTCTCCGAGCGGTTTAACGAATGGCTCATGGACAAAGCCAAGGCCGGCGCGGTCTTCACCCCCGGGCAACTCTCCTGGCTGCATTTGATTCGCGAGCACATCGCCACCGCCATCAGCATCGAGCCGGAGGATTTGGAACTCTCTCCGTTCAACCAGCGCGGCGGCTTGGGCAAAGCGCACCAACTCTTCGGCGAGCAACTGCCCAAGCTGCTCGATGAACTCAACGAGGTGCTCGCGGCATGAGTGCGAACCTCGAAACCGCAGCCCCAACGGGGCGAAAGAAACCAGCCCAGGGCAAGGAGCGCAGCGACACCGACCTGGGTCATGCATTACAACACACGCCGAGCCCTGGAGGGGCGAAAGAAAGCGGTGATCTCCCGGAAGGCTGGACTTGGAAATCACTCGCAGAAGTCGCGGCGGATGGAGCGCCAATTCTCTACGGGATCCTTCAGCCAGGACCTGATATGCCCGGTGGCATTCCCTACGTTGGCCCACGGAAATTGTCGGAGACGTGATTGATCTGACGTCGATTCGCCGGACCCCGACGACGATCGCCGGAAAATACAAACGTTCGGTGCTAAAGGCTGATGACATCATCCTTTCGATTGTCGGCACGATCGGAAAAGTAGCTGTCGTGCCGCCGGACCTTGATGGCGGTAACATCACACAATCGTCGGTCCGAGTTCGGCCGCGGCCTGATGTTGTCTCACCGCGTTACGTCGCGTGGGTGTTACGCTCGCCGGGTTCTTCGCAGGCAATTCGACAAGCATCGACTTGGCACAGCCGTGCCTCGGTTGAACGTTGCGCACGTTCGCGAGCTTCGCGTTCCTGTCCCGCCTCTCCCCGAGCAGCGGCAGATTGTGGCGGAGATTGAGAAGCAGTTCACGCGACTGGAGGCGGGGGTGACGGCGTTGCGGCGGATGCAGGCCAACCTCAAACGCTACCGCGCCGCCGTCCTCAAAGCCGCCTGCGAAGGGCGCCTCGTCCCGACCGAAGCCGAACTCGCCAAAGCCGAAAATCGGAAATCAACCTTTGAAACCGGCGAAGACCTGCTCACCCGCATCCTCACCGAGCGCCGCCAGATTCACGAACGAGCCCAAGCTGCTTCATCCAGGAAGAAGAAATATAAAGAGCCAACGACGCCGACCATTCCGCCAGACGAAGATTTAACCTGCGGGTTGGACGTGGGCGACCTGGGATCAAATCGGCTTCGCTCAGAACGGTCGGCCATTCCCGAGCGCCGAATACCAAGAGACGGGATTCAAGCTGCTTCGCCCCGGCAATCTGCATGTCGGTGGCAAAGTCGTCTCGACTGACGGCAACGCCCGCTGCATGCCGCAGAAATACGCTGACGAGAACGCTGACTTGATCGTTCGCGGCAAGGAACTGGTGATGAACCTCACCGCTCAATCGTTGAAGGACGAGTTCCTTGGCCGGGTCTGTATCACCGGCGAAGACGAAGGATGCCTACTGAATCAGCGGCTTGCTCGCCTCACGCCGGTCATCGTGCTGCCAGAGTTCGTCCTGTATTTGCTGAAGGCGTGGCGATTCCGTCGATACGTTGACGGGCTGAATAGCGGCAGCCTCATCCAGCACATGCTCACTTTCCCACTCCCACCCCTCGCCGAGCAGACGCGGATCGTGGCGGAAGTGGAGCGGCGGTTGAGCGTGGTGGAGGAGTTGGAAGCGGTGGTGTCCTCCAACCTCCAGCGCGCCACCCGACTCCGCCAGTCCATCCTCCAACGCGCTTTCTCCGGCACGCTTTGATGTGTAAAATATAGCTATTTTTTATATTGAAAGACTTCATTTCGTGCGTATCCTGCACGTATGAACGCGAAGAAAACCATGACCCTGAACCTCACCGACCAGGAGATGCGGGTTCTGGAGGATTTGGCGCAAAAGAAGGAATTGACCAAAACCGGGGTGATGAAACTCGCCCTCCGGGTGCTCCAGACGCTCGACGCGCGCATCGAACCGGGGAAGAAACTCCTCATCGAGGATGAGGCGACCAGCGAAAAAAGTGAGTTGGTGATTTTATGACGGAATCCAAGGTCTATCTCCGGGACGGAAAGAGTGGAAACCTCATCGAAGCCAGTCTCTTCGACGAGGTGACTCCCGACCATCTGGTCCTATGGGACCGGGATTGGGTTCCCGCGATGCAGGCTTTTTGCGCGGGCAAACCGCCCGGACAGAAACCCGAAGATTCGCACTGGGATTGGCGGCGAAAGTCGAAGGAAGTGACCGGGATTCTCGGATATCACTCCTTTGCGCTCGTGTGCCCGAAGGAGCTGCAAGGATTGATGATGACCAACGACGTTACGTCGGCGCGCCTCCCAGCACAGTTCGGGAAACCGCTGATTTACGTAGAGTTCGTGGCAACCGCTCCGTGGAATCGTCCCAAGGTGCAAGATGCGCCGCGCTATCGAGGCGTCGGGCAGGTGTTCGTCCTCGCGGCGATCGAGACGAGCCGCAATGCGGGATTCAAAGGCCGGGTCGGCCTTCATTCGCTGCCCGACGCTGAATCCTTTTACGAACAGAAATGCGGCTTCACGAGGCTCGGCCCAGACTCTTCCCACCAGAATCTCACTTACTTTGAAATGACCGAAACCCAGGCGGACGCATTCCGCCAAAACCACTGAGACAACAATGAAACTGAACTATCCAAAAGAGTGGTTCGAGCAGCGCATCGAAAAGGAAGGGAAGGTGGAAATCGGAGCGGGGGTTCCCCCAGCCCCCCGGCCCGTAGAGTCTGCTGCCGAACCAAAGATCAAGCTGCTCGATACGCGAATTGCCTTTGGCCAATTCGTCGCCCTCTGGCGTCGGAACAAGGGCTGGAACGCAGAGCGGCTTGCCGCAGCGGCGGGCATTGACCCGGAAGAAGTGCTGCAAATCGAATATGATCCGCACTGCGAGCCGGAACCTGATGCCGTTTTCAAACTCGCAGGTGTGTTCGGCGTGCCTTCGCGACCGCTATTGGAACTGGCGGGGCTAGTCGTGAACCGGACTCCGCATCTGCGGGAGGAAGCGATTCGCTTCGCTGCACGATCCGAGTCGATTGCGGCTCTGTCCGATGTTGAGCGGCAGGCGTTCGAAGCCTTCGTGACGACGCTTTCCGAAGTGAAGGGCTGATCCCTCCCGCATAACGGCAACGATCCTGAAGGCGAGAGTACGCCAAGACATTCAAGCAAAGGTGGACCGGGTGCTCCGTGAACTCGGATACCCGGAACCACCTTTGCGACTGGAGGATGTCCGCGAACTTCTGCGCCTGGATCGGTCCTACTTCACCGCGGAATCGGACGCTTACTTAAGTCGACCTTCAGCAAGCTGAAGCGCGCCGGAAAGCAGCTCTTGATGCGCCCGATGCTCCTAGCTGACGCCATCAAGAAATTCGACTTACGGACGCGCTGGAAGAACCCGCCAATCTCCCCTCCCCCGAAATCATCGCCGCCGACATCACCGCCGCCGACATCACCGCCGATCTGGAAGCTGCTTGGAGCAGTTCGCGACAATCGCTGAGGACTTGAAAAGGTGAAGGAATGACAGCGGATCAACGCTGGAATCTTTTCGGTGTTACCCAGGCAAACCTCGAAGAAAAGGCGGAGTGGATGACGCGTGATCCTGGCGTTCCAGGAACTTCAATCATGCATTTCCGAAGCGCTGGAAGTCTGATGCGGTTCTGCTGGTTCGACTATACGCTCGTCAGCCTGGTCTTTTTTGAAGCGGTGATCGGTCTCGAGGGGATTCTGCGACTCTTTTACGATGATCTAGAAAACCGCGTTTAAGGTGCGGCTGGGTTCGGCCCTTTCGGCTCGGGATCATCCGAATCCTCGAAGTGAACGAAGGGTGTGCCGGTGTCCTCCTCGCCGCGCTTGACCGCGGAGCGGGATTTGGCGGCGATGGCGATGTAGCACGCTTTGATCTGCGCGAGGTCTTCGTCGTGCATTTCCTCCAGATCGAGCAACGCGGTGTGCGCTCCCTCGGTGGCGCGGATCAATTCGTCGAGCTTCACCTGCACCGCCTCGCTGTCACGGTTCTGCGTGTTTTGAATGAGAAAGACCATGATGAAGGTCACGATCGTCGTGCTCGTGTTGATCACCAGTTGCCAGGTGTCGCTGAAACCAAACAACGGCCCCGTGACCGCCCAGACGATGATCGTCAGGACCGCCAGGATGAACGCGGCCGGCCGGCCAGCGGCCCGGGCGGAGCCTTTTGCGAACCGATTGAAAAAAGAGGTCTTACGCATGTCACCCAACGATTCGCGGCAGCGCAAATAATGCGCGTGTGTTGACCCCTTCCTCCAAAACGGTTTTCGGATTCCAGGCGACCTTCACTGGTAGCGGAAGGTGGCGCTGACCGTGGCCGCCTGGTCCGATTTCAGACGCACCCATCGGGCGCTGTAGCCAGGGGGGAAATCGTGCGTGAAGGTTTTGCCGGGCTCGACGGTGAAGCGCCCATATTCGCGCCAGGTGCCGTTCGCCAGGAAATCGACTTCGACGATAAAGGTCACCGCGCCTTCCGCGGTATGGGAGAGGGTGAGCGACTTGCGCTCGTAATTCGTCATCAGAAACGGGTCGCTCGGCGGACCCGCCTCGACCGCGGTATCCTTCCAGGGACCGCCTGCGCCGGCGGGCTTTCCGAATTGCCACAAGTCATCGACGGCTCCGAGCCAAAGACCGCACTTGCCGTCATCGGAGCGCACGATGTGGCGATTCCCGGCGGGCGCTTCGGCGGCGAGGCCGCTCAACACGAGCAGGCCGCGCCAGGAGCAGTAGTCGGTGATGCGCCGATTGGGACTCGCGATCGGGCGCATCTTGATAAAGCCGCCGGCGTTCTCCGCGGGCACTTCGTAAAAGGTGCCGTAGGCGTGCAGAAGGTCGCGCTCCGTGCAGACCTCGCGATCCACGCGCAAGGGCAGTGCACCCTCGGTCTCGAGCGCGGCATCCCCTCGGGGCAGGCGCCAGTGGCGGCCCCCGTCGTCCACGACGAGCACGCTCGCCGCGTCCACGGAAATCACTCCGCGCGGCACGGCGGCGTTCGCTTTCAAAAACTCGTGCGCTTTCGGGTCGTCCACGGGCCGCAGGGCCAGGGAAGCGTCGAGCTCGTAGTAGCCCTCCTCGGCGACCTTGCCGCCGCGGACCGTCGTCGCGGCAAAGGCCAGCGTGCGCTTGTCCTCACCTCGGGCGCGGATCAAGCCGCCGGAGTAGTCCTGGGCATCCGCCGCGGCGACCCCGGCGAAGAGCGGCGCCGCTTCCGGCGCGCGTTCGTCGGGCGCCGAAAAATGAAAATCAGCGGTCGCCCCAGCCACGTCGCGATCGGCGCGCAGTCGAATCCAGGCCCCGCGTTCCTCCGGCTTGAATTCCACCCATTGGTAGCCGCGCGCCGGAACAGTGATGTCGCGCAGCTTCAGCCACGCGCCGTCGCCGGCATCCGTTTCGAGGGTGAAGGTCACGGCCTCGCCATGCTCATGCGCGAGGTGCAGGCTGCGCCGCGGGAAGCCCGCAAACAGAAAAGCATCGGACGGCTCGTTCGCTTTCACCGCGTCATTCATCCACACGGCGCCGGTGGCGGACGGCGGCCCGAACTGGTCGAGTTGGGCGGGGGCGATGAACCACAGATTGGATTGCGACTGCCCTGGCGCCGCGAGCGCTCCTTTCACGCCGCGTTTGTTGAGAAACTCGCTCTTCGCGGTGTCGTCGCAGCCGAGCACCAGCCGGTCCTTCCAGCGGCAAAAATCCCCGACCACTTTGAGGTAGGTCGAACGCGGGGCGATGCCCGCTGTGTTCGCGACGGAAAAGGTCTTCGGAAAATGCCAGAACATCCCGTGCATCGTCATGAGCAGGTCCGACTCCCCGATGTCCCGAATGCGCGGCCATTCCGTGTTCCAGCCATGCGCTCCATCGTAGCAGTGCGACGCCTTGGGCAATCGAAACGCGTGCCATTTCCCGCCGTCGAGCAGCATCAGAATGAGCGAGCGATAATCCCAGCCGATGCTCCAGATCGGATCGGTCTCGGGCTTCTCGTTGCCGAAGATTCCGCCGGGTCCCGTGACCTCGGTGAATTGATTGCGCCGCACGAGTTGCCAATCGTCGCCGGGCTTGCGCCATTCGCCGAGCGCGCCGCTGGGCACGGTGGGGTCCGTGGTCACCCGCGGATCGTGGTCGCCGTTGTTGGCGTAAACGACCCGGCCTTGTCCGCTGTAGAGCCCTTTGCCGTGATAGCCGGGGAGCTTCGAATCGATCGTTGCCGGATGCGCCTGGTCGGTTTGGCCGGCCTTCGGATTGTTGCCGTCCTTGATCAACCCGGTCACCTCGAGCGTGCGCACGTCCACTTCGTAAAGGCCCTCCTCCATCGTGGCGTAATGAATCTTTCCCGCCGGATCGGTGAGATGCCGCGCATTGCCGGTCAGGCGACCGGGCATCTGCTTCCAGGGAATCACGCGCACGCCGCGTTTGTCGTCGATCGCGTATGGCCCGATGAACAACTGCCCGGATTCGCGATGGATCATTCGGTTTGCCGGCGTGCCCCCGATGCTCTCCGGCCGCACCGTTTGCGTCAGCGCGTTATCGATTTCGTAAAGTTTGTCGGATGATCCGTAGGGCAGATGCGGCCCGTAGGTGATCACCCACAAGCGTTCCGCCCACGGCACCACCGCGCCGGTCCCGCATTCACCTTCATTGTTGAACATCGCCAGATGCGGGTAGATGCCGCTGAAATTCGCGGGACCGGCACTGGGCTTTTCATCGGCTGCGAAAACGCCCGCGGTCACGGCGAGCAGGAGCAAGAGGGGGGACTTCATGGTCGCCGCACTTTGAACAACCGATGGCGCCGGCACAACGCCACAGGAGAGATTTCCGGGCGGACCGCGGATCGTGCTGGGAATCCGCGGCGTTCGGGCTAAGAACTTTCCTCCCCCAGGCTGAACCCCACGTCTCCATCCCTCCATGTCTCGCTCCATCCTCCACCTCTCCGCCGCGCTCGTTGTTCCTGCGTTCCTTTTCGCCGCTGACCCGCAGCCGCGCACGGAGGCGGACATTCTCGGCAAGCTCAAACTCCCCGAAGGCTATGCCGCCACGGTCTTCGCGATGCCGCCGAATGTCGGCTATCCCACGTCGGTCAGCGCCTCGCCAGATGGCGTGCTGTTCGTCGCGGTCGATGAAAACGGTTCGCTCGATGCCAAACCGGGGCGCGGCCGGGTGATCCGTTGCATCGATTCCGATGGCGACGGCAAGGCGGACAAGTTCAATGTCTTCGCCGAGATGGACAGCCCTCGCGGCGTGATTTGGGACGGCCCGAACGGCACCGGTCCGGGCACGCTCTATGTGATGCACCCGCCGAATCTCACCGCCTACACGGACACCGATGGTGACGGCAAGGCCGACAAGCAGGAGGAACTCATCACGGGACTCGGCTTCGATCTGAAATCGCGCGGCGCCGATCACACAACCAACGGCGCGCGGCTCGCCATCGATGGCTGGATCTACGTCGCCGTCGGTGACTACGGCTACATCGAGGCCAAGGGCAAGGATGGCACGGTGATCAAGAACCGCGGCGGCGGGATCGTGCGGGTGCGGACCGATGGCTCCGGACTCGAGATCGTCTCGCGCGGCCAGCGCAACATCTACGACGTCGCCGTGAGCCCCACGCTCGATATTTTCACCCGCGACAACACCAACGATGGCGGCGGCTGGAACGACCGCCTCTCGTTCGTGCCGCCGGGCGCGCACATGGGTTACCCGACGCTCTTCGTCAACTTCCCGGAAGACCACGTGCAGCCGCTCGCTGACTACGGCGGCGGCTCGCCCTGCGGGGCGTTGTGGCTCGATGAGCCCGGCCTGCAAAACGGCCTCTACACGGTCGAATGGGGCGTCGGCGGAATCATGTATCACGCGCTCACGGCGGAGGGCGCAGGCTGGAAAGCACAGCAGGAGAAATGGCTCGGCATCACCCGTCCCACCGACATGGACGTAGACGCTTCCGGCCTGCTCTACATTTCCAGTTGGGAAGGCGCGACCTTCAAATACGAGGGGCCGAATGCGGGTTATGTCTTGCGTATGGTGAAAAAGAACGCCAAGCCCGCGGCGCCGCCTGATTTCAAGAAGTTCACGGATGCGCAACTCGAGCAGGCGATCGGTTCGGCGAGCGCCGTCGCGCGCCAGGCCGGCCAGCGCGAGCTGCTGCGGCGCGGCGTCAAGCCGGACTTCGCCACCGCGCTGCGCAAGATCGCGGAAACGCCGGGACAGCCCGCCCCGCGGGTCGCCGCCCTGCAGACGCTGCGGCTGCTCTACGGCGCGAAAGCCCTTCCCATCATCGCCCAGCTCGCCTCCGATGAGACCTTGCGCGAACAAGCCATCATCGCCCTCGGCGAAGATTCGCGGCTGGCCGCGCAGGTGCCCGCCCAGCCGCTGCTCGCCGGCCTTTCCGACAAGAATCCGCGGGTCCGTGCCGCCGCCATTACCGCCCTCCGCCGCCTCCAGCCGGCTCCAACCGAAGCGGATCGCAGCGGGCAGCGAGGGGTCCTCAAGATCGCCGACGCCATCCCGGCCATCCTCCCGCTCGTTGCGGATGCGGATCCGATCATCTCCCACCTGGCGGTTCGCGCGCTCAGCGCCTTCAAAGCGTCGAAGGTCTGCCTCGCCGCGCTCGACGGATCGGACGAAAAGGTCAAGACCGGTGCCTTGAAGGCGCTCTACGGCATCTACGAACCGGCGGTCGTCGATGGGCTCATCGCCCGGCTCCCGAATGCCAAAGGCGACCTTCGCCACGGCATCCTGAATGCGCTGTGCCGCCTCGATCTTCAGGACGCCCCCTATCTTGAATTCAAGGAATGGTGGACTACGCGGCCGGACACCAGCGGCCCGGTTTACAAGCCGGTGAAATGGGCCGAGTCCGAGAAGATCGAAGCAGCGCTGAAAAAGGAGGCCAACTCCGCGACAGGCGAAGAGGCCCGCTGGCTGGTGCAGCGGATGTATCTGACCAAGGTCAACTTCCCCGGACTCATCGAGCAGATGCTCGCCGCGTGTGGCAACGACACCCCCGCCCGACTCACCGCCGTCGAAGGGCTGTTCCGCGCGGACCATTCCCTGCCTCCCGAGGCCGTCGCCGCGCTCGCGAGCACCGCCGCCAGCGAGGGCGAAACGCCGGACTTCCGCGCCCGCGCCCTGCGCCTGCTGCAGCGCGGCTCGGATAGCGGCACTGTCTTTTCCACGGCCGTCAGCGCGTTCGCACCGCTCGCCGGGCACGATCTCGGCCAGCCTGCGCTGACCGCGGCGTTTGAGGATTTCACCCGCGACGCGAAGAACACCAAATGGATCGGCGACTACGCGAAGATGGCCGAGGGCAATGATCCCGCGAAACGCACGCTCGCGCAGACCATCTTGGTCAACCTCGCCACCAGCGCGCTCGTCAAAGGCAAGGACAAGGAAGGCGCGCAAAAGGCGGTGGACAAGAGTTGGGAGAAACCCGAGTCCGCCGCGAGCCTCCTCGGCGTCGTCGCGCGCACCAAGGCGAAGGCCTACGCGCCGCAGGTCAACGCGCATCTCAAGGATCCAAACAACGCGGTTGCCGAGGCCGCGCTCTTCGCCTACCAGGCGCTCGGACTCAAGGACACCGGGGCGGCTGCGAAACAGATCGGCACGATGAAATACGAGGAAGTTTTTGCCGCTGTGCAAAAGGGGGGCGACCCCGCGCAGGGCAAGGAGATGTTCCTGCGCGCGGGCTGCATCGCCTGCCACACCATCACGCCGGACGAGCCGCCCAAGGGCCCGATTCTCAGCGCCGTGGCGAAAATGTATGACCGCGCCGCGCTGACCGAATCGATCCTCAAGCCGAACGCCAAACTCGCGCAGGGATTCGAAAGCGTTTGGGTCAAGACCAAGAAGGGTGAGCAGCTTGAAGGCTTCGTCACCCGGGATGGCGGCGACAGCCTCGACGTGCGCAACATCGCCGGCCAGACCGTGACGGTGGAAAAGGGTGACATCGCCGAACGCGGCCTCCGCGATAAGTCGATGATGCCCGAAGGATTGTTGAACGCCTTTACTCCTGCGGAGCTGGCCAACCTGCTGGCCTATCTGGAGTCAGTGAAGTCGAAGTAATCCGTGGAAGTGGGGCAGGCGTCCCGCCGGCCAGAAGTGGAGCAGCCGTCCCGACTGATCAGGTCGGTGCAGGCGGGAGGCCTGCCCCATTTCCACGTGCTCCAGCCGGGGCCTCCATCGGGGCGTCGTCGCGAATTCCACACCGGGCCTGCCGGTATTCTTGCAGGAACGCCTCCCGGGTCGCGAAGCCGCAGCGCAGGACGAGCGCCCGTTGGCTGGCCTCATCCGCGGGTAGTTTCGACACGCTCTTGTCCTCGACCCGCCGGAGGACGGATTCGACCCGCCGCAGGAACAGATAGCGCTCCGTGAGACGTGTGGCGGTATCGGCGGGAAGAGCTCCGCCGGCGGACAGCGCGCTCAGGGCCGCAAGCGTGTTCGGCTCCCAGAGCCCGCTGCGCATTTGCTGCGCCTGGGTGAAGAATTCGGCCTGCATCAGGCCGCCCGTCCCGGTCTTGAAGTCGAGGAAATCGTCCTCCCCGCTGCGCTCCCGGACCACCCGCGCATGCATCGAGGCGACCTGGGCCATGACATCGTCGCGAGCGGCGAATCGGCGCCAGATCCGGTGCGCGCATTCGGTAAAGTCTTCGCGCCACGGGCCGCTGAGGGCGCGGGATTTGGTGAGCGCCTGTGCCTCCCAAAACTGCCCGCGTTTTTCGAAATACGCCTCATAGCTCGCGAGCGAGCAGGCCAGTGGCCCGGCGACGCCTTCCGGACGCAGGCGCGCGTCCATCGGGAAAACGATCCCCTCCGCCGTCGTGCTGGTCATGGCCTGGAGCAGCGCGGCGGCGGCTTTGGAATCGTCGCCGATGAAGATCACGTCAAGGTCGGCGCCGTAGGTGAGTTCGCGGCCGCCGAACTTGCCCATCGCCACCAAGGTGAGGGCGTCCGCGAGCCCGAGCTGGCCTTGCGTGAAAACGACACAGGCTTCGGCGAGCGCGCTGTATTCGGCCTGCACTTCCTGGAGCGTAGCGAAGCCGAGCACGTCGCGCAGGCCAATCCGCAAAAGCTGGCTGCGCCGGTAGGCGCGCACCCAGTCCGGCCAGGCCAGGCCTTCCTCATTACGCGCCAGTCCGCGAAAGTAATCGGGGAGCGCGAGCGCTTCGCCGAGACTGCCGGTCCGGGCGATTTCCTCGATGAGCTGCGGGCGGCGCACGGCGATCTCGGTCAGGAAGCGGCTGGCGTCAAAAAGGCGGACCAGCAGTTCGAGCACGCGCGCATTGACGAGCAGCGTTTCAAACAGCATTCCGCGGCTGCCATAGCGTTCGACGAAGCGGACGAAGCTGGTCAGCGCGGTGTCGGGATCGGCGACCCGGCGCAACTGGTCGAGGAGGAGCGGTTCGAGCCGGGCAAAGAGTTTGCTCGTGCGCGGCGAGAAGCGCGCGCTCCCACCGGCGCCGCCGAGATCGTCCAGCGCGCGGCGGGCATGCACTGGTTCGCGAAAGAAGCTGAGATCCGCATCGGGCGCCGCCGCCAGGCCGGGCCGCGACGCCCCGAGCACCTCGTCGAAGACAGTCCGCACCTGTTGCGTGTGCCGGGCCAGTGCCGCCCGGAACGCCGCCACGTCCGCCAGGCCGAGGCTGGCCGCGAGCCGCTGCAGGGCCTCGAGGTCGCTGGGAAGGGTGTGAGTCTGGGCCTCGTGCTCGATCTGGAGCCGGTGCTCGACCGTCCGCAGGAAACGATACGCAGCGATCAGCGCCTCCATGTTGTCCGCCGGGATAAGATCGAGTTGCCGGAGGCTGCGCAGCGCTTTGAGCGTGTTGCGTTCCTGGAGGAAGGCGTGCTTTGCCCCGTGGAGAAGCTGGAGCGTCTGGGTGACAAACTCGACTTCGCGGATGCCGCCGTAACCGAGCTTCACATTTCGGTGCAGATCCTCGCGACCGACAATCTCCCGCTCAATGCGAACCTTGATCGCGCGGATTTCATCGACCATGTCGTGCGACGCGGTGCGCGGATAAACGAAGGCCTGGAGCCGGTGCGAAAATTCGTAGCCGAGCTCGGCGGAGGCTTCGCTGCCCGCCAGCAGGCGGGCTTTGCTCAAGGCCATCCGCTCCCACGTTTCGCCCAGCGCGGCGTAATAGTTTTCCATGCTGTCAAGCGAGCGCACCAGCGGACCGGAGGCGCCTTCCGGCCGCAGCCGCAGGTCGATCCGAAACAGGGGCCCGGCGGCTTCCGGCGCGGAAAACGTGCCCACGATTTTCTCGGCGAGGCGGGTGAAGAACTCGAGGTGGGAGAAGCGCGGATTGAGCTGGCCGTCTTCGCCGTAAAAAAAGATGACATCGATGTCGGAGCTGTAGTTGAGTTCCTGGCCGCCGAACTTGCCCATGCCGAGGACCGCAAATTCCGTCTGGGGCCGGCCCAGCTTGCGCTCCAATTCGCCGAGCCAGCCGGTGGTGACCGTCTGGAGACAGATCTCGGCCACGCCCGTGAGTTCGAGTGTGCTTTGCTCAATCGAGGACCAGCCCGCAACTTCGCGTAACGCGATGCGCAATAGCTCGCGCGCTTTCCAGCGCCGGAGCACCTGGAATCGCTCGTCAAAAGGTCGCGGACTTTCCGTCCGCGCGTTCTCGGGGATGGCGGACTGCACCTCCGGGCCACGCTCGATCGCCACGTAGTCTGCGCGCATTCGACCGGGACCACGGGCGCTCTGCGACACCTCAGGTTGGGTGAGCCAGGTCAACGCGGCGGGATCGCTCAAAACTTTCTTCGCCGAGACCGGTGAAACCGACAACAGATGAGCCAGCGCGGCCCCGAATTCCGGGCGGGCGGCGATCACTTCCGCCAATGGCGGCAGGACGGTGGGCCAGCACGCCGCGAGTTGTTCCAGTGCTCTGCGGACCGGCGCCGGCTCGATGGCGCTGGCCGCCAGCGTTTCAATCCAGGCGGGGACACTCATCGCGCATGGTAAACCCGCATCCAGTGAAGGTCCGGGCCGAAACCAAGGAGTCGGGGCGCCCACGCCCCCAGAAGCAAAACGGGGCGCGGGCGCCC
>JAXDQW010000040.1:0-100917 GCA_034667665.1 Chthoniobacter sp. | reverse complement strand
CAAAGTTATTCACAAGCGGCGCAGACGACGGGGAAGGCTTTGCGGGGGCCTTCCTGCGCCGCTTATGAATAACTTTGGAGACGGTATCAGCGAGGCCACGGAATCGGAAAAAACGCGACTAGCCGCGTCAGCGGCGGAACATTGCTTCCGCGCCGGGTCTCGCCGCTCCGCGGCTTGCGCATCACCGTCCGATTCCGTGGCCTCGCTTCGCTCGTCCACGGCTACTCGGGTTGGCGCCGCTCCGCGGCTGTGAAGCCGACCGGTCTCCTGGCAGCCTGCCGCACTTGGCGCGCGCAGCCGTGGAGCCGGCCTGGCGGTCGCCGCCGAGGCACGCGCCGAAACCCCGCGGCTCTCCGGCTTCAATTGAAGCCGGAATGGAGGCCGAGTTGCCGATCCTCCCCCCAGATAACCGGCTCCCTCGTGAGGATGCGCATGCCGATTGCTACTCCGGCCTGTGATGCACGCTCATTCCCGAAAGATTCCTGTCGATCCCGCGACGATCGGTCGGTGTCTGGGCATCGCGCGGGCGGCCAGTTTGCTGGTCATCGCGGTCGGGGTGCTGGTGCTGATCGGCTGGTGGCGGGAGATTCCGGCGCTGACGAATGTGATTCCCGGCTTTGTGACCATGAAGCCGAATACCGCGTGGTGTTTCGTGCTGAGCGGGCTCTCGTTGTTTCTGTCGCACCCGGCGGTGGCGCAACGGAGAATCAATATTTTCAAGGCGCAAACGGCGGCGCAGGTGGGCGGCGCGTGCGTGGCGATCCTCGGCGGGCTGACCCTGGCCGAGTATTGGTTCGGGCTGAATCTGGGCATCGACGAGCTGCTCTTCCGCGAGGCCCTCTCGGCCACGCAGACTTCGCACCCCGGGCGAATGGCGCCCGGCGCGACGGCGGCCTTTTTCGTGGCCGGCCTGGCGCTGATCAGCCTCGACTGGGAATGGCGGGGCCGCCGTCCGGCGCATTGGCTGGCGCTGCTGACGCTGCTCATCGGGGTGGCGGGTTTGCTCGGCTACCTGTATGGCGCGAACAGCCTTTACCAGTTCTCGCTTTATACGTCGGTGGCGGTCCATACGGCGGTGCTCTTCACCGCGCTGGGCATCGGCCTGCTGTGCGTCCGGCCGGGGGGCGGACTGATGTCGATTCTGACCAGCGCGGGCAGCGGCGGCATGATCGCCCGGCGGATCCTGCCGGTGGCCGTCTTGATGCCCTTCCTGCTGGGCTGGCTGTGGCTGCACGGCCAACAGGCGGGTTTCTACGGCACCGAGTTTGGCCTCGCGATCTTTGCCACCGCGAGCATCGCCGTCTTCGCGACGGTAGTGCTCCTCGGCGCGCGCACGCTGAATCAGCTCGATGCGCGGCGCGTGGAAACGGCGGAAGCACTGCGCCGCACGGACGCGAATCTCGAACGACGCGCGCAGGAGCTGGAGGAAGCCCGGGCCATGCTCGAGCAGCGGGTGGCGGAGCGGACCGCGGAGCTGGCCGGGGTCAATGCGGCGCTCGAGGAAAAGCAGCAGTTTCTCGAAGTGCTCCTGAACAATCTCGAAGTGGGGATCACCGCTTGCGATGCCGAAGGCAACGTCACGCTGCTCAACCGCACCATCCGCGAGTTCAACCATCTGCCCGCCGACGGGCCGCTGCCCGGGCTCCCGTTCGCGGAGCGCCCGGCGCGCTACGGCCTCTATCATGCCGGCGGCACGGAATTGCTGCGCCCGGAGGAGATGCCGATGCACCGGGCGCTGCACGGGGAGCGGGTGCGCGAATTCGAATACGTGATCATGCCCCCGGGCGGAACCCGCCGGGTGGTCGTGGCCAGCGGACAGCCGATCGTGGCCGCCGACGGGCGCAAGCTGGGCGCCGTGGTCGTCATCCACGACCTCACCGCGCGCAAAGCGGCGGAGGCCGAAGCCGCGCTCTTCCGCGCGCTGGCCGAGCGCACCGAGGATTCGCTCTTTATCACCGATCCCACGGACGATTCGCGCTTCGTCTATGTGAACGAATCCGCGGCGCGCCATTGGGGCATCCCGCGCGAAAAGCTGCTCACCCTGCGGATCCGCGACCTCGACCCGGACATCAGCGAGGAGACGCTGCGCGCATTGATCCAGGATCAAAAGCAAACGGGGCGCAGCGCGCAGTTTGAGACCACCCACCGGCTCACCGATGGGAGCGTCGTGCCGGTGGAAGTCTCGAGCAGCTATTTCCAGTTCGACGGCCGGGCGTATGTGGGCGGCTGGTTCCGCAACATCAGCGTGCGCAAGCGCGCCGCGCAACGCCTCAAGTTGCAATACGAGCTCACCCGCGTGCTCGCGGACAGCGTTTCACTGGTCGAGGTCGCGCCGGACATCCTCGAAGCACTTTGCCGGAACCTCGGCTGGGAGGTGGCCGGGCTCTGGTGCATCGACCCCGCGGCGGGTGTCCTGCGCAACGTGGAGAGCTGGCACGAACCGGGGATCAACGGAGCTGAATTCGAGGCCGCGAGCCGCCGTTACACCTTCGCCCGCGGCGAGGGCCTGCCTGGCCAGGTGTGGGCCACGGGCGCACCCGTCTGGGTGCCGGAGTTTGCCACCGCGTTGAATTTCCCGCGCGCGGGTCACGCGGCCCGGGCCGGCCTGAACACGGCGCTCGCCTTTCCCATCCGGCTCGGCGCCGAGGTGTTCGGCGTGCTCGAAATCTTGAGCCGCGAGACGCATCCGCCCGACGATCAGCTCCTGCAGATGCTCGCGACCGTCGGCACGCAGGTCGGGCAATTCATCGAGCGCCAGCGGGTGGCGGCCGCGCTGCACGAAGGCGAAGAGCGCTTCCGGCACGCCTTTGAATTCGCGGGCACCGGCATGGCCATCGTCGGACTCGACGGCCGCTGGCTGCGGCTCAACAAGGCGGTGTGCGAGATCGTCGGCTATGCGCCGGCCGAACTGCTCCGGAAGACCTTCCAGGACATCACCCACCCGGACGATCTCGAAGCCGATTTCGCCCAGGCTCACGAGCTCCTCGCGGGCCGGGCGCGGCATTACCAGATCGAGAAGCGTTATATCCATCGCGACGGCCACATCGTCTGGATCCGCCTGGCCGCCTCGCTGGTCCGCGAGGCCGGCGGAGCGCCGCTGTATTTCGTCACGCAGGTCGAGGACATCACGGAACGCAAGCAGGCGATCGAGGGACTGCGCGCAGCCGAGCTGCGCTTCCGCACGCTGGCGGATCAATTGCCGGCGGTGACCTACATCGCCGAACCCGGCGAGCATGGCCGATGGCATCATGTGAGCCCGCGCATCGAAGAGTGGCTGGGCGTCTCGGCGGAGGCGCTCAAGGCGAACCCGCAGGCCTTTTTCCAGGCCCTGCACCCGGAGGATCGCGGGCTGGAGCTCCGCGAGGAGCGTTCCTCCGCGACCACGCGGCAGAGCTTCTTCGCGGAGTATCGGCTCATCGGTCCCGATGGCGCCATCCGCTGGTGCCGCGATCTCGCCACCCCGCTCGAGCAGGAGGGCAGCGATTCACCGATTTTTCAGGGCGTCATTTTCGACATCACCGAGAGCAAACAGCTCGAAGCCGAGTTGCGCACGGCCCGGGACAACGCCGAGACCGCGAACCGCGCGAAGAGCCGCTTCCTGGCCAACATGAGCCACGAAATCCGGACCCCGATGAATGGAGTCATCGGGATGACCTCCCTGCTGCTCGACACGGCGCTGGACACCGAGCAGCGCGACCACGCCGAGATCATTCGCACGAGCGCGGAAAGCCTGCTCACGGTGATCAATGACATCCTCGATTTCTCGAAGGTCGAGGCCGGGAAGATCGAGCTCGAGGCGCTCGATTATGATTTGCAGGAAGTCATCGAGGGCACCCTGGAGCTGCTCGCCGACGCGGCGCAGGCCAAGGGCCTCGAGCTCGTCGGCGGCATTGGCCCGGCGGTGCCGCGGCATCTCTACGGCGATGCCGGACGCCTGCGCCAGGTGCTCACGAACCTGATCGGGAACGCGATCAAATTCACCGCCCGCGGCGAAGTCAGCGTGCGCGTCGCGCAGGAGCCGGGCGCCGGCCTGGAGACGGTGCTGCGCTTCGAGGTGACGGACACCGGCATCGGCATCGGCGCGGAGGCGCAGGAGCATCTGTTCGAGGCGTTCAGCCAGGCCGATGCCTCGACCACGCGCAAATACGGGGGCACCGGACTCGGTCTCGCGATTTCCCGGCAATTGGTGCAGATGATGGGCGGCAGCATCGCCGTGGAAAGCAGCCCCGGCCGCGGCTCCCGTTTTACGGTCTCGCTCCCGGTGCAGGTGCGAGCCGACCCGGAACCGATGGAAAGCACCGATCACGTCCTGGACGGCGTGCGGGTGCTGATCGTGGACGGCCACGCGACGACCGGCCAATTCCTCCAGACCCAGCTCGCCACCTGGCAGGTGCCCAGCGCCGTGAGCACGACCGGTCCGCAGGCGCTCGAGGCGCTCGGCGCCGCGGCCCGCGAGGGCGCGGCCTTTTCCGTGGTCATTCTCGATTCTACGCTGCCCGAGATGGACGGCTTCGGCCTGGCGCACGCGATCAAGGCGGAGGCCTCGCTGGCGGGAGCGCGCTTGATTCTCCTGACCCCGCGCGGCGAGCGGCTCACCGAGGAAGAGCTGAAGAACGCCGGGATCGCCAGCGCCTGCTCCAAGCCGGTGCGCCAATCCGCGCTTTTCGATGCCCTGGCCGACGCCGCCGCGGCCCGCCCCGCGGCCTCGCGCGAAGGCGAATCGCCCGGCCCGCGCCGCAAAGAGCGCATCCTGCTCGCCGAGGACAATCCGGTGAATCAAAAGGTGGCGCTCGGGCAGTTGCGCAAGCTCGGCTACGCCGCGGACGCCGTGGCCAATGGCTTCGAAGTGGTGCAGGCGCTCGAACAGATCCGCTACGACATCGTGCTCATGGATTGCCATATGCCGGAAATGGACGGCTACGAAGCCGCCACGGCGATCCGCCAGCGCGAAGGCACGGGCAAACACATCTGGATTCTGGCCATGACGGCCAATGCCATGAATGGCGATCGCGAGCAGTGCCTGGCCGCCGGCATGGACGATTACGTAAGCAAGCCGGTGCGCACCGCGGATCTCGCCGACGCGCTGGAACGCGCGCGCCTCCATGCCGCCGGGGCCACGCCGTCGATCGATCCGAAGAGCATCGCCGACCTGCGCGGACTGCCGGAGGAGGACGGCGAAGATCTGCTGCAACGGCTCGTCGCGATGTTCCAGGAAGACGGTCCGCGGACGCTCGTCGAGCTGGGCGCGGCGCTGGAGCGTGACGATGTCCGGGCGGTGACCCGCCTCGCGCACACGCTCAAGGGAAACAGCGGCTACTTCGGGGCGCACCGCTTGCACGAACTTTGCGGGGAGATGGAAATGGCGGGCCGGGCCGGGATGCTGGCGCCGGTCGCGGAGCTGCTCTCCGCGGCGGGTCTGGAACTGCAGCGCGTCTTCGCGGCCCTCGAAACCGAACTCACGCTGCAAACCACATGAAAATCCTCATCGCCGAAGACGACGCCATTGCCACCAAGGTCCTGCGCCTGACTTTGCAAAGGCTGGGCCACGAAGTCGTGGCCGCGCGCGATGGGGCGGAAGCGTGGGAGCTCTTCGATGAGGAGCCGTTCCGCGTGATCGTGAGCGATTGGATGATGCCCGAACTCGACGGACTGGACCTCTGCCGGCGCGTGCGCGACCGCGCGCAGACGCCCTACACGTATTTCATCATCCTCACCGCCGCGCACACCGATCCCGACGACTACACGCTGGCCATGGATTCCGGCGTGGACGATTTCCTGACCAAGCCGCTCAACCGCGAAATGCTGCGCACGCGGCTTTACGTGGCCCAGCGCATTCTTCGCTACACGACGGAGATCAGCCTGTTGCAGGACATCATCCCGATGTGCAGTTACTGCAACAAGGTGCGCGACGGCGTGGACTACTGGCAGCGGGTGGAAACCTACATCCGCGCGCGGACCGGCAGCCGCTTCAGCCATGGCGTTTGCCCCGACTGCTACGACGAGCAGGTGAGATTGCTGGACAAGGAATTCCCGGAAGCCGGCTTCGGCGACCTCGCTGCCTCGGGCCATTGCCCACATTCATGATCGACCTGGACCGGGCCAAACGGTGCAGCCGCTCCCGCGGCGAGCCAAACCCTCTTCGGAGAGCCTCCCGCGATCTCCCGGGCCCTTCAGGACCCTGGTCGCGCCAACTTTCCCGATAAGCCCCAGCGCGATCCCAGGAATCTCCATGGGTAGGTGAAATCAACCGGCGGCCTACCCACAAACCCCTGGGCAAGAATACCTGATCATCCCCCGCTGGCGGGCATCTGGCGCGCTACCAGTGCCACTCGAAAATGAACACCGTCCCTGCCACCTCCGATCATCCGCTGCGCGCGGCCGGGAATCCCCGAAAGTGGGACGCCATTCGTGCTTCCTCGCCGCGGGGGAGCTTCCTCTGAACCCTCCGATGCCGTCCCCGATTTCACCCAAGGGAGCCCGCCGACCTCATCCCGCCTGGTGTCTGCTGGGGGCTTTCTGTCTGCTGAGCGCGGTTCCGCAGGACGCTTGCGCAGACGACGGCGCGAACCTGCTGAGTCTGAATCTCCAGGAGCTGACAACGATCAAGATCGACACCGTCTTTGGCGCCTCGAAGTTCACCCAGAAGCTCAGCGACGCCCCGTCGTCGGTCAGCATCGTCACGCGCGATGAAATCAAGCGCTTCGGCTACCGAACGCTCGGCGAAATCGTCCAGTCGGTGCGCAGCTTCGACGTCACCTACGATCGCAATTACAGTTACACCGGCGTGCGCGGCTTCAATGGCCTCGGCGACTACGGGGCTCGCGTGCTGCTGCTCATCGACGGGCACCGGACGAATGACCTGATCTACGACAGCTCGGCGGTGGGCACGGCCGCCTTGATCGATGTCGATCTGATCGAGCGCGTCGAGTTCATTCGCGGACCCGGGTCCGCGATCTACGGCAGCAATGCCTTTTTTGCCGTGATCAATGTCGTCACCCGCACGGGTGGGGACGTGGGCGGGGCGGAAGTTTCGGGCAGCGCCGGGAGCTTCGACACCTACAGCGGGCGCTTCACCTTTGGCCGGAAATTCGCCAATGGCGTCCAACTGCTGCTCTCCGGAACCGATTACCAGAGCGCCGGGCCGAGCCGGCTTTATTTCAAGGAGTTCGATGCGCGGGAGACGAATCACGGGATTGCCGACCACCACGACGCCGACCAATTCTGGAGTCTCTACGGAGCGCTGAGCTGGGGCGATTTCACGCTCGCGAGCGGCTACTCCGATCGGACGAAGGAGGTGCCCACCGGGGCCTTCGGCGCGGCTTTCAATGCGGCTGCTTCCACGCAGGATACGCGCGGCTTCGCAGAGCTGCGCTATGCGCATGAGACCGGGGACGGATGGCAGCTCGCCGGCCGCCTCTTCTACGACGCCTTCGATTATAACTCGCCCGTGGATTACGCCGGGGATGACGACCGCCTGGTGCTGAACAACGACTACGCCCGGGCGCGCTGGTGGGGTGGTGAAGCCAGCCTCGGCCGGACCTTCTTCGACCGCTTCCGCTTTACCATGGGAGTCGAGGTCCGGAGCACCTCCAAGCTGGAGCTCGGGAACTATGATGTCAGTCCGTTTCTCTCCTATCAAAAGGCGAATGCCGACGAGAGCGTGACCGGCCTTTATGCCCAAAGCGACACGGAGATCCTGAAAAACCTGCGGCTCAGCGCCGGTCTGCGCTGGGACCACTACAACACCTTTGGCGAGGCGGTCAATCCGCGCCTCGGTTTGATCTACAATCCGTGGCGAAAGACGACGCTCAAGCTGCTCTACGGCACGGCCTTCCGCGCGCCGAACATCTACGAGGCCGAGCTCGCCTCGCCGACCTTCAAACCGGCTCTCGACCTCAATCCGGAAAAGATCAGCACCTACGAGTTCGTCGCCGAGCAAAACCTCTCGTCGCACTGGCGCGCGATGGCGTCGGTTTTCTACAACGACATCTCCGACCTGATTGATTCCCAGCTCGATCCCGCCGATGGCCTGATCACCTTTCGAAATCTGAACAACGTCCGCATGCACGGCGCGGAGCTCGAAATCGAAGGCAAATGGGACAACGGCACGCTGCTGCGCGCCAGCTATGCCCGGCAGGAGGTGGAGAATACGCAGACGCGGCGACGCCTGGAGAACTCACCGGAGAATGTGCTCAAAGCGCAATTGAGCGTGCCGGTCTGGCGGGACCGGCTGTTTGGCAGCATCGAGCTGCTCTATGCCAGCGATCGGACGACGCTGCGCCGCGCCCGCACCGGCGACACCTGGCTGGTCAATGCCACGCTCTTCAGCCGCGAGCTGCTGCCGCGGCTCGAGTGCTCCGCGTCGATCTACAATCTGCTCGGCGAAAAATATCATTTCGTCGGCGGGCCGGAACACGTGCAAGACCAGCTCGAGCAGGACGGACGCACCTTCCGCCTCAAGCTCACCTATACCTTTTGAGCACGGGGCGCGTGGCTGACCGGCCGTTCCTCTCCGGATCTCGTGGCATGATGCCCGGCTGGCTGCTCGCGATTGCCCTGCTCCTGGCGCTCGGCGGCGGGGCGCGCGCCGCGAACGAGAACGACTTGAAGACGGCTTACCTTTTCAATTTCGCCAGCCTCGTGGAATGGCCGCCGTCGGCCTTTGCCGGACCCCTGGCGCCGGTGGTCATCGGCTTCGTCGGCAATGATGCGATGGCCGACCAGCTCGAAGCGCGCATCGGCAGCCGCAAGGCGAAAGGCCGCCGGGTGGAGGTGCGGCGCGTCTCGCCCGCCGATGGCGCGGCCCTGCGCAATTGCCACGTCCTTTACCTCGCCGACGCGGAAGCGGGGCGGGTCGAGACCGTCCTCCGCGAAGTGCAAGGCTCCCCGGTGCTCACCGTCGGCGACGCGGAGAATTTTGTGCGCCGCGGCGGCATGATCGGCTTTGAAGTCCAGGAGAAGAGCGTCCGCTTCAGCGCCAATCCGCGTGCGGCCAAAAGCGGCGGACTCTCGCTCGGTTCCGATGTCCTGCGCCTGGCGCGCGAAGTTTTTTCCCGATGATCTCCGCCCAAGTAAAACGCCGTTTCAACGACCTGCCGATCAAGACCAAGGTCTCGGCGGTCATTTATGTGGTGAGCCTCGTGGTGCTGCTGACCGCCTCGGGCGCGCTCTTCGCGTCGCAGATGCACATCATGCGCACCACCTTCGAGCACGACCTCGAAGTGCTCGCCACGAGCCTGGCCGACAACTGCGCCGCCCCGCTCGCTTTCAACGACGCCAAGGTCGCCAGTCAGACGCTCGCCTCCCTTTCGGCCAAGCCGGAGGTCATCCGCGCCGACCTGATCACCCTCGATGACAAGATTCTCGCGCAGTTTGGCGACGCCGATGACCCGACGGAGATCGAAGACCTCCGGGACGGATTGCAGGTCGGCGCGAAGAATCATTGGACGCTGGTCCGCCCGGTCGTCTTTAACGAGCTCCGCATCGGTTCCCTGCGCATCTGCGTCGATTACGCGAGCGTGCAGTCGCGACTCGCGCGCCTCTACGCCGGGACCACGGCGCTGGTCCTCGCGGTCTCGCTGGCGCTGGCCCTGGGTCTGACGGCGAAGCTTCAACCGCTCATCACCCGCCCGATCGCGGAGCTCGCCGCGGCCGCGCGCAAGGTCGCCACGCACAACGACTACACCATCCGTGCCCCGAAATTCGCGAACGACGAGCTCGGCCAGCTCACGGACGCTTTTAATCAGATGCTCGAGGAGA
This sequence comes from Chthoniobacter sp., assembly GCA_034667665.1. Lineage (GTDB taxonomy): Bacteria > Verrucomicrobiota > Verrucomicrobiia > Chthoniobacterales > Chthoniobacteraceae > Chthoniobacter. The sequence continues at coordinate 91,158 of JAXDQW010000040.1, read as the reverse complement.
TTCACGGGCAGAACGTGGCGCTCCGGGAAAGCGAGCAGCGCTTTCGTTCCGTCGCGGAGACGGCCGGGGACGCCATCATCATCGCCGATCGAGGCACGCGCATCCTCTCCTGGAATCCGGCGGCCTGCCGCATGTTCGGTTACCAGGCCGACGAAATCGTTGGCCAGCCGTTGGCGGTCATCCTGCCGGAACGGTTTCGCGCCGCGGACCCGGCGGGACGGGGCCTCTTCGAGACCACCGGCGCGGGCGAAATGATCGGCCGGACGGTGGAGCTGGCCGGCCTGCGCAAAGACGGCACCGAGTTCCCCTTCGAGCTCTCGCTGGCCACCTGGAAGACCGACGGAGGGACGTTTTTCTGCGGGGTCATCCGCGACATCGCCGAGCGGAAAAACGCCGAGGAAGCGCTCCGCGACTCGCAGCAGCGATTGCTCGAAACCTCGCGCAACGCCGGCATGGCGGAGGTGGCGACCAATGTGCTGCACAACGTCGGCAATGTGCTCAACAGCGTGAACGTGTCCTGCACCCTGATCGCCGACAAGGTGCGCAAATCCCGCATCATTCACGTGGCCAACACGGCGCAGTTGCTGCGGCAGCATGCCGGCGATCTGGCGGCCTTTCTCACCACCGATGCCACCGGCCAAAAGTTGCCGGATTTTCTCGGCAAGCTCGCCGAGCGCCTGGCTGAAGACCAGGTCTCGGTGCTCGAGGAGATCCGCTCGCTCAGCACCAATATCGAGCACATCAAGGAGATCGTCGTCGTCCAGCAGAAGTACGCCAATGTGGGCGGCGTCTCCGAAATGGTGCCGCTGGCCGGTCTCGTCGAGGACGCGCTGACGATGCACGGCGCCAAGCTGATGCGGCACGGTGTGGAAATCTTCCGGGAGTTCGCCGAAATCCCGTGCGTTTGCACGGAAAAACACAAGGTGTTGCAGATCCTGGTCAACCTCGTGCGCAATGCGAAGCACGCGCTGACCGATGGCGGCCGCGCCGACAAGCGGCTCGTCGTCCGCATTGCCCGCACCGCGGTGGGGCGGGTCGCCCTGAGCGTGAGCGACAACGGCATCGGCATTCTGCCGGAGAATATAACCCGCATTTTTTCCCACGGGTTCACGACCAAGAAGGACGGTCATGGATTCGGTCTCCACAGCGGCGTGCTCGCCGCGCGCGAGCTGGGCGGCAGCCTCACCGTGCAGAGCGACGGCCTGGCTAAAGGCGCGACCTTTACCCTTGAACTTCCCTTCACCCCGAACGGCAGAAACCCCGGCCTCTGGCAGCCTCCCGCCCCGCTGGAAAGCGGGCCGCCCTCCTCCCCGTCGCGGAACCATCCGACTCCTTGAAATTATGCTCCTGACCTCGCTTCCCCTCACCATCCTGTCGTCGCACGCCGGCGCCGGTCCCCAGGCCAGTCAACGCATCCTGGTGGTCGATGACAATGAAGCCATCCACGACGATTTTCGGAAAATCCTCGGCGGGGACGATGCGGAAATGGATTTTGACGCCGAAGCGGCGGCCGTTTTTGGCGCGCCCGCAAGTTCCAGGCAGCGCGGAACGTTCGCGATGGATTTCTCCTTCCAGGGACGCGAGGCGCTGGAGCGGGTGCGGGCCGCGGTCGCCGCGGGGCGCCGCTATGCCGTCGTTTTCATGGATGTGCGCATGCCCCCCGGATGGGATGGGCTCGAGACGGCGGTCAAGCTCTGGGAAGTCGATCCGGACCTGCAAATCGTGCTCTGCACCGCGTATTCCGATTATTCGTGGGACGAGATGATGGCCCAGATCACCCGTCCGGAGCGGCTCCTGGTGCTGAAGAAGCCCTTTGACGCGATCGAGATTCTCCAGTTCGCCCATGCGCTGATCGAGAAGTGGTCGCTGCTCCAGGCCGCCCGCCAAAACACCGAGGGACTCGAACGCGCCGTCACCGCGCGCACCGCGGAGCTCAAGGCGGCCGGCGAGTGCGTCCGGGAGCAAGCCATGCTCCTCGAGAAGGCCCGGGACGCGATTCTGGTCCGTGATCTCGATGGCAAAATTCTTTTTTGGAACAACGGCGCGGAACGGCTCTACGGCTGGACGGCCCGGGAAGCTTTGGGCCGCCAGTTCCGGGAACTGCTGGGCGAAGACGCGGCCGCGAATCAAGCGGCGGGCGAAGCGGCTCTCGAGCACGAGAGCTGGAATGGCGAGCTCTCGCAGACGACCAAGGGCGGTCGCGCCATCCAGGTCGAATGCCATCTGACGCTCGTGCGGGACGACCGCAGCCGGCCGACCTCGATCCTCGCCATCAACACCGACGTGACCGAGAGGAAACAGCTCGAAGCGCAGTTCTTGCGCGCGCAGCGCATGGATGGCATCGGGGCGCTGGCCAGCGGCATCGCCCACGATCTGAACAACCTCCTCGGACCGCTGATTCTCGGGATCGATCTGCTGAAAGCCGGGGCGGGGGGAGGAACCGACGTGGAGCTGCTCGAAGTCATGTCGATCAGCGCCTGGCGGGCGACGAACATTGTGAAGCAGGTCCTCTACTTTGCCAAAGGTTCGGACTCCAGCCGGATCGCCCTGGATCCAGCGAGCCTCGTCCGCGAGATCAAGACCATCAGCCGCGAGACTTTCCCAAAATCCATCGAGATCCGGACGGTCGCGCCCGCCGAGACCTGGCTGGTCAAGGCCGACTCGACGCAGCTTCACCAGGTGCTCCTGAATCTCTGCGTGAATGCCCGCGACGCCATGCCTGAGGGCGGCACGATCACTCTCTTGCTCGAGAATCTGGAAATCGATGAGCACTACGCCGCGGCCATCTGGGGCGTGAAGCCTGGTCCGTACGTGCTGCTCAAAGTGGAGGATACCGGAACCGGCATCCCGGCCGAGCTGGTCGATAAGATCTTCGAACCATTTTTCACGACCAAGGAAGCCAAGGGAACCGGGCTGGGTCTTTCGACGGTCTTCGCCATCGTGAAAAACCATGGCGGCGCCGTCACCGTGCGGAGCGAACCGGGCAGCGGGACGGCCTTTTGCGTTTATCTGCCCGCCTTTGCCCTGGGGAGCAAGGCCGGCGCCGAAATCGCCCTCAGCGTGGCGCCGATTCGCGGACACGGCGAACTGGTCCTGGTGGTCGATGACGAACCGTCCATTCTCTCCGTCACGAGCCAGAGCATCGAAAGCTCCGGCTACCAGGTTTTGACGGCCAGGGACGGCGTCGAAGCGGTCGCGCTCGCGGGTCGATACCACGACAAAATCGCCATCGTGCTCATGGACATGATCATGCCGGTCCTCGATGGCGCGACGAGCATTCGCGCGCTGCGCAAGATGATGCCGCAGATCCCGATCATCGCCACCAGCGGTGATGGGGCGCGAGTCATCGAGGAGAAGGCCCTGGCGGCCGGTGCCGCGCGGTTTATTTCCAAACCCTACAGTTCGACCAAGCTGCTCCAACTGATCGACGAAATCCTCCGCCCTGAACCCGGACCGCACGAGGGTCAGCCGGACGGATCGGACGGGTCGGAGGAGAAGGTCCGGCCAGTTTAGACGATCGAGATGCCGAGGCTCTCGGAAGCGCCCGTCTCCGGCGTTTCGAGCTGCGTCAGCCGGGCGATGAGCGCCCGCTGCATGCCGATGATCCGCAGACCGACCTTGACGCGCGCCAGCAATTCGTTGGTTTCGAAGGGTTTCACGAGGTAGTCGTCCGCCCCGGAGTCGAGTCCCTCGACCACGTCTTCCTTGCGATCCCGCGAAGTGAGCAGAATCAGATAGACCGATTTGCTCGCTTCCCGCATTCGGTGACAAATGGTCGGGCCGTCGGCGCCCGGCATCAGCCAGTCGAGGATGGCCACCGCCGGCGAATCAGCCTTCCGCAATTCCTCGAGGGCGCCTTCGCCGTCGCGGGTGACGATGACGTGGTAGCCCGCTTGATCGAGGCGGTAGGCGAGCACCTCCCGGCAGATCCGGTCGTCTTCGGCAATCAGAATGCGGGTCTTCTCGCTGGGCGCCGGAATCCCCGGGATCTCGATCTCCATCTCCAGCTCGACTGTTTTGCCCCCTTCCTGCGGGAAAACTTTCCAGTGATCGGGGAAATGAAGGGCCGGTGTGGGGGCGGTCGTCTTGGTCCGGTTTAACGAGGAAGGTTCAGGCATGGGCGCGTTCGACTTCCCCGGCGGGAAACATCAAAGTGGACCTACCTTGCCAGCGGGTGAGGGCGGCGGCAAGGTCCGCGGTGCGGACGGGTTTTGGTCGTACCGGCCGGCCTCCGAGCCGGCTTCAGGGTGAGGGGCGCATGGTTGCGGAACGGTCTCCGCGCGGCGCGGCGGGGTCGCATCCACGAGGGCGAGGAATCGACGCACGTCGATCGGCTTGGTCAGATAGTCGCTGGCGCCGGCGGCGCGGAGGCGCTCGATCTTCGTGGAGGTGGCGTCGGCGCTGATCATCACGATGGGGAGCTGCGCGGTGCGGGGATCGGCGCGCAGTTGGCGCAGGATCTCTTCTCCCGGAAGGTCGGGCAGGTGCAGATCGAGCATGAGGAGATCGGGCTGATGCTGGCGCGCGAGCTCGAGCCCGGTGCGGCCTTGCATCGCGGAGATCAGCTTCACCTCCGGCCGCCGGTCCAGGATGCGCTCGACGAGACGGAGATTGGAAAGATTGTCCTCGACGTAGAGCAGGGTGCGCGGGGCGGTGCAGCGCGGCCCCTCCGCGACGGCGGGAGGGGGGGCGTCGAGCGCGGTGGTCGCGGGCCTGGCCGGGGCGAGCGGCAGCTCCACCCAAAACGTTGTGCCCTGGCCGGGCACGCTTTCGACGCCGATCCTTCCGCCCATCGCTTCGATGAGGTCCTTGGAAAGCGACAGCCCCAGGCCGGCGCCTTCGCTGACCGTGTCGCCGAGGCGCTCAAACGGCACGAACAGTTTCGCCAGATTCCCGGCGGAAATGCCGCGTCCGGTGTCCGCGACTTTGATGCGCAGGCAGTCTCCGATCTTCTCCCACGAGACGGTGACGGCCCCGCCTTCCCGGTTAAATTTCACGGCGTTCGAGAGCAGATTGAGGATGACTTGTCTGAAGCGCCGCGCGCTGGAAAGCACCTCGCAGTCGGGATCGCCGGCGAGCGGTTCCAGCCGCACCCGGCGCTCGGCGGCCAGCGGTTTCACCAGGGAAAGCGCCTCCTGCAGCGTCTCGCGCACCTGCACTGGCTCGGGCGTGAACTCGCGCTTGTCGGCCTCGATGCGCGCGAGATCGAGCACTTCGTTAATCAGCCCGAGCAAATGATTTCCGGCCCGGGCAATCTGCTCGACGCTCTCCGCGTCCGCCGGGCTTTGGCCCTCCGTCTCCAAAAGCTGCGTAAAGCCTAGAATCGCGTGCAGCGGCGTGCGCAGTTCGTGGCTCATGTGCGACAGAAACTCGCTCTTCGCGCGGTTCGTCCGTTCGGCCTCGTCCTGTTCGCGGGCGCGCTCCTCCGCCCGTTTGCGCTCGGTGATGTCGCGGACCACGGCCACGACGTAATCGCGGTCCGTTCGCACCCATCTCGCGTTGAGCTCAATCGGGAAGGTCCGGCCCTCCTTGTCCTGGCGATGCAGCCCTCCTCGGCTCAAGGAACCGGTCATCCGCATCTGCTCTGCGACCTGTGGCCAATCCGCCTCCGTCAAGAGAGGATCGACGTCCCAGACATGCAGTGAAAGGTATTCTTCCCGGCTGTAGCCGAGCTTGAGGCAGCCGCTTTCGTTCACGTCGAGAAACCGCCCGGTTTGGGGATCGACGACCTCAAAGGTGTCGTCGGACTGGTCCACCAGGGTGCGAAACAGCCGCAGTTCATCCTCCCTCCCGCGGCGCTCCCGGCGGAGCCGGCTCTGCTCGAGAGCCTGGCTCACGGCCGTTCCGAGCCGCGCCAGCCGGTCTTTCAGAAGGTAGTCGGTCGCCCGCGCCTGCATCATCGCGACGGCGGTCTCCTCACCGATGGTCCCGGAGATGATGATGAAGGGGATTTCGAGCCCACACTCTTGCAACAGTTCCAGCGCGCGCGGGCCGCTGAACTGCGGCATGTCGTAGTCCGAAAGAATGAGGTCGAGATCGGGGCGAAGCCGGGCGAGATACGCCGCTTCGGTATCGACCCGCTCCCAGGCGGGTTCGTAGCCCGCCCGGCGCAATTCGCGCAGGATGAGCTCGGCGTCGGCGGGACTGTCCTCGGCGATCAGGACACGGAGCGGGAGTTTCACTTCTAGCTTTCCAGTTTCGGGGGTTGGTTGAGCAGCACCCAGTAGAGGCCGAGTTCCTGCACGGCGTGCGCGAAGCCCTCAAAGTTCACCGGCTTGACGATGTAACTGTTGACGCCCAGCTGATAGCTCTCCACCACATCGCGCTGTTCTTTCGACGAGGTCAGCACCACCACCGGGATCATCCTGGTCCGTGCGTCCCCTTTGACGCGTTTCAGCACTTCCAAGCCATCCACTTTCGGCAGCTTGAGATCGAGCAGGATCACCCGCGGGCCGTTCTCGATTTTGCGGTCTGCATGCGGGCCTTCGCAAAAAATGAACTCCAGCGCCTCGGCGCCATCGCGGGCCACTTCGATGCGATTGCTCAAATGGGCTTTGGCCAGGGCGCGCAGGGTCAGCTCCAGATCCTGGGGGCTGTCTTCGACGAGCAGAATTTCCACGACGTCGTTCTTCACAGTTCGGTTTCTCCTTCGAGGGTAAAATAAAAGGTCGCGCCCCGGTCCACCGCCGCGTCCGCCCAGATGCGACCGCCGTGGCGATGGACAATCCGCTGCACGATGGCCAGCCCCACGCCCGTGCCTTCGAATTCCTCCTGCCGGTGCAGGCGCTGGAAAACCCCGAAGAGTTTGCCCGCGTAGCGCGGATCAAAGCCCGACCCATTGTCGCGCACAAAATAGACCGTGGCGCCCGGTTCCCGGGTGGCGCCGATCTCCACCACCGCGTGTTCCCGCCGGGTCGTATATTTGAGCGCGTTCGAAAGCAAGTTGAGCCACACCTGCTTGAGCAGCGCCGGGTCTCCCTGGCAGGGCGGCAACGGGCCGAGACGAATCTCGAGCGCGCGTTCTCCCTGCCCGGCCTGGAGTTCTTCGAGCGTTTCGCGCACCTGCCGCCCGGCATCCACCGTCTGCCTCTTCAGCGGCAGCCGGCCGAGCTGCGAAAAGGTGAGGAGATCGTCGATCAACCGACCCATGCGTTGGGCGCCCTCGCGGATCGTGCGCAAGTGGCGTTTCCCCTCGTCCGGCAACAGCGGCCCGTAATCCTCCAGCACCGCTTGCGCGAACCCGTCCACGGTGCGCAGCGGGGCGCGCAGATCGTGCGAGACCGAGTAGGAAAACGCCTCCAATTCCTTGTTCGCGGCCTCGAATTGCGCGGTCCGCTGCGTGACGCGCTGCTCCAGTTGGGCATTGATTTGGTGGATCTTTGCCTCCGCGGTCCGACGCTCGATCGTCGCCCAGCAACGTTCGACGACGTCCTGCACGATGGTGATCTCACCCGGTTGCCAGTCGCGCGGGGTAGTCTGATGCACCGCCATCATGGCCCGCAGAACGCCCTCTTTGACCAGCGGGCAGGTGATGATCGCCTGGATGCCGATCGCGCTGAACATGTCACCCCCTTCGCCCGGCAAAAGCTCGGTCCCCACATTGCGAATGATCAGCGTTTTCCCGCGGTCGAGCGTGGCCACGGCCCGCGGCCCGAAGAGCGAGAGCTCGTAATGGCCCACGGTGCTCGCGCAGCCGTCGGTGTAATCGTGCAGGATGGCGAACCGGTCGCCGTCCTTCTCCACATCCGCGTAGGCACAGCGGGAGGCGCGCAGGTGCTCGCCGAGCATCCGGGCCGTCACCGCCATGATCTGCGCCGAATCGGCCAGCGTGCGCGTCGCCTCGGAGAGATCATTGAGGAAATGAAAGTGCGCTTCGCTCTCGCGGAGGGCTTGCTCCGTCCGCTTGCGCTCCGTGATGTCGATGAGGATGGAAAGCGTGCACGCTTCGCCGTGCAATTGGATCTCTTTCGCCGAGAGGTTGACGTCCAAGCGCGCACCACGGTGCGTTCGGAACTCCATTTCCTCGTGGAGCAATGATCCGCTGGCCGAGACCCGGTCGCGGATCAACTCGATCGTTTTCGGGGCCACCAAACCCGTTTCCAACACGGTGTGGCCGATGGTCTGTTCGCGTGTGCATTCAAACAACCGCAGGAATGCTTCATTCACCTCGAGGTAGATCAGATCCCGGCGCCGGATGATCGAGACAGCCGCCGGACTGGAGCGGAAGGCGGCCGAGAATAGTTCCTCGCTTTCGCGGAGCGCCTCCTCCGCCCGCTTGCGCTCCGTGATGTCCTGGGAAATGCCCAGCAGGCCGATGACTCCGCTGCCATCCCGCAGCGGAAGTTTCGTGGTGAGATACCAAAGACGGTTGCCTTCACAGTCCTGAGTCGGTTCTTCGCGATCGGTGATCGTTTGGCCACTGATGAGCACCTGCTGGTCATCGGCCTCATAGAGACGGGCGATTTCCGGAGGGAAAAAGTCGAAGCCCGTTTTGCCGAACGCTTCGGCCTCGGAATTCAGACCCACCTGACGCACGGACGCCGCATTGAAAACGAGGTATCGCCCTTCGAGATCCTTGACGTAAATGCAGGCGGGCAGGTTGTCGATCAGCAGGCGCAGAAGGTTGCGCTCACGGTCCAGGGCATCTTTGGCGGCCTTGCTCTCGGTGATATCGAGCACGAAGCACACGCCCTCGTCCGGGCTGTCCTCGAACGTCGCCGCGCCAATGAAGATGGGCACCCGCGAGCCATCCTTGCGGATGAATTCCTTTTCAAATGGCGGACAGACTCCCCTGGCCGCGAGTTCCTCGAGGCTGCGTCGGTCGAGATCGGCGTATTCCGGTGGCGTCATCGCCGTCCAACCGATGCGCCCGGCCTCCAGATCCTCGCGGGTGTAGCCCACGATCCGCAGGAAGGCCTCGTTGGCCTGGGTGATCTCTCCCTTCGTGTTCCAAAAGATCACGCCCTGCGCATTGGAATCGACGAGCCGCCGGAAGCGCCCCTCGATTCGCTTGCGCTCCGTGATGTCCATCGAGGCGCCATGAAAGTGCAGGGGGTGGCCCGCCGCATCGGCCTCGACCCGCCCCTTCGCGTGCAGCCAGCGGACCGCTCCGTCTGGTTGCGGGACCCGATACTCGATGTCGTAGCTCTCGCAGGACCGGACCGCCCGGGCGAGGGCGGCGGCCACCGCCGGTTGGTCTTCCTTCAGGACCGCGTGGAGATAGACATCCGCGGGCAGGCCTTTGGCCGCCGCGTCTGGTTCGATGGAGAACATGCGGGCGGTGAATTCGTCGGCGACCTGGCGGTCGTGGATGAGGTCCCAGGTCCAGGTCCCGATGGAGCCTGCGGCGAGCGTCGAATTCAGCCGCGCCTGGGTCTCATGCAGCGCCTCCTCGCTCTGCTTGCGCGCGTGGATGTCCAGGAGGAAGGCGGCGAGCCCTTCCGGCGTGGGAAAGAGCCGAATGTCCAGCCAGCGCTCGGCGATGGGTGAAAAGACCTCGAAGGCCACCGGTACCCGCTCGGTCATGGCGCGACGATAGTTTGCCTCCATCGGCGTCCCGACCAGTTTGGAAAAAACCTCCCAGATCGTCCGCCCGAGCATTTGCTCGCGATGGTGGCGGAGCAGCGTCTCCCCGCGGTCGTTCACGAAGGTAAAGTGCCACTCCTCATCCAGCGCGAAGCACGCCTCGGTCATGCCGTTCACGATCTCCGCCAGCCGGCGGTCGGCGGCGTAGAGCAGCAGCTCCTTTTCCCGCAGCGCCAGCTCCGCGTTCCTCCGCTCGGTGATGTCGCGGATCATGCCCAGGAGGTTGCCGTCGGGCATGGTGGTCGCGATCACCTCCGCCGCGAAGACCGACCCGTCCTTGCGCCGGAATTGCCACTCCCGGTGGTAATCGGAAGTGGCTTTGATCGCGCTCAAGGCCGGGCCGATGTGCTCGATCTCGGCCGGAACCACGATGTCCGAGGCGTGCAGCCCGATCAGTTCGCCGCGGGGGAAACCGAGCATCCGGCAGATGCTCGCGTTGGCGTCGAGATAGTAGCTTTCGGGATCGGCGATGACGATGCCGTCCGGCGCATTCTCGAAGAGTGTGCGATAGAGCGCCTCGCTCGCTTGCAATGCCTCCTCCGCCCGCTTGCGCGCGGTAATGTCGCGCGCCACTTTCGAGGCGCCGACGATCCTGCCGGTGGCATCCTTGATCGGCGAGACCGACACGGAAACATCCACCAGAGTTCCGTCTTTGCGCATCCGCACGGTCTCGAAATGCTCCACGCTTTCCTGGCGCCTGATCCTGGCCTGAATCCGTTCCTCATCGTCCTGGCGGTCCGGCGGAATGAGCAGAGTGATCGAGCGGCCGATCATCTCGCCCGCCGCATAGCCGAAGATCTTTTCCGCGCCGCCATTCCAGCTCGTCACGATGCCGTGCAAATCCTTGCCGACGATCGCATCGGACGACGAGTCCACGATGGCGGCCAGCATCCCGGCCGCCTGCTCGGCCAGTTTGCGCTCGGTAATGTCCCCCACCATGCCGAGCATCTTGATGCTCTCCTGCGCCGCGTTGGTGATCACGTTGCCATGCACCCAGATCCAGCGCAGCGCGCCATCGCCGCGCATTATGCGGCACTCGAAGTCCCACTCCGTTTGCGCCGTCACGCCGGCCTGATACTGGCGACCCACGCGCTCGCGATCGTCGGGATGCACATGCGCGAGGAAGCGCTCGTAGCTCCACTCCGGCAGCTGTTCCTCGTAGCCGAAAATTTGATCGTGCCGCAGCGAGCGGTGCGCCGCCTGTGTCACCAGATCGCGATCCCAGTGGCCGAGCCGCGCCGCGTCCAGCGTCAGTTGGAGAGTCTGCTGGCTCTCCTGCCACGCCGCTTCGCTTTCCCGCAGTTTCTCCTGCGCGTCGTGCAATAAGTAGGAGTGCCCGCTGGGCAGGAGAATCGCGTCCACTTCGCCTCCCGCCAATTCCTGCAAGCGGTGGTGCGTCGCGTAGAGCTCGCAGACCAGGGCGGCCATTTCGTCCTGGGGATTCTCCACCGCGGCTGCCGGTTTCCAGCTCATCAGGCTAGAGGGTCAAGTCCAGGGCCCGGACCACGGCGTCGCGCTGGCTCAGAGTTCCGATGAGCTTGCGGATGGGCGTGGGTGAAAGCCGCATCAGGAGCGGCGTCAGCACCACCCCGTCGGCCAGCGCCCGGTGCGGCTCACGGAACACATCCACCACTTCAATCTGGTGCCGCTCGGGCAACTGCTCGCGGCAGAGGGCGTCGAGATTGGCGATGGCCAGCACCGAATGCGGACCGTCTCCGGCGACATAGAGCCGGAAGATGAAGTGCGCGGGCTTGCTCACGCCTTGTCCACTCCCCGCAGTTCACGCAAATGGGTTTTCCCGGAGGCCCGCTCCACGGTGAGATCGCTCGCCACCCGGTTGAGCGCCACCTTCTCGGCCCGCTTCACCTGGAGCTCGAGCTGCACCGCCTTGAGGCGGACCTCGAGGAGCGCTTCCTCCGTTTCCAGGGTGGCCTGTTTGAGCTTCGCGGCGACCTTGCTGTCATCCGAGGCGGTCCGCACCGCGTCCTCCTTTTCCCAACGCAGCGTCCCCATGAGCACCTCGCCGCCGGCGGTGTAGGCATCGGCCAGGGTCACGCCCAGGTCGCTCAGGACGAGCTCGCGCACCTGGTTGGAATGCGCCGTGCCGCGCGATTTGATGATCGACAGACCGCGGTTTCGTTCGCCGGCATGGACCAGGTAATTGAGATGAATCCAGGTGTCCGCGATGGTCGAGATGTGCATCGGCGTGCCCTCCTCGTGCATCCCCACTTCGTGGAGCAGACTGGTGCAGAGCAGGGTGATGCCGGCCGCTTTGGTCCAGTCGATGAGCCTTTCCCCCACGCTGTGGGCGGTGTTCTCGTTGCCCGTTTTGGACATGGCGGAGACCGGATCGATGATCACGCAACGCGCCTGATGTTCCTTGGCGAGGCGCTTGATCTGCATCAGGTAAATCTCCGCGCTGCCGGTGATCGCCCGCGCCAGCACCAGGCGCAGCAGCCCCGCCTCGACAAAGCGCGCCAGTTCGATGTGCACCGAAGCCAGATTGCGGATCACCTCGTTCGCATCCGAATCGAAGCTGATGAAGAGCGTGCGTTCGCCGCGCAGGCAGGCCGCTTCCGCGAAGGCCCCGCTTAAGGTCGATTTTGCGGTGCCGGGAAAACCGGTAACGAGGATGCCCGCGCCCCGGTAGTAGCCGCCGCCGAGCATGGCATCGAGCCGCCGGACCCCGCTGGAGACCCGCTCCGAGATCGCCTCCGGATGCGAAGGTTCCGGCCGGCCCAGTTCGCGGGCTCCCGCCACCTCCAGCCCGCCCCCGCCGATCAGGAACGGCGATTCATTTTCCGCGAAGGTGGAGCCCCGGTATTTCACGACCCGCATGTTCCGCTGCGATACGCCCTGGATCACTTCGTGGTTGAGGATCACCGCACAGTCCACCATGAACTGCATGAAGCTCAAACGCGGCTGATTGGCGGCCAGCCGGTCGTGGCCGCCGAACTTGGCCGTGATCAACGCCGTGAACCCGTGCTTGAGCAGCCATTCGTGCAGCCGATAGATCTCGCGCCGCTCGGCCACGGGATTCTCCAGCAAGGCCAGCAGGACGTCCACGGCATCGAAGACGATGCGCCGCGCCTTGATCTCCTCCGCCTTGGCCTCCAGCGCGGCGAGCATCCCGCACAGATCGAAACTCCCCGTGACCACCATGTCGGGGTCGGGCTGCACATCGAGGAAGAAGAGCTGCTTCTTTTGCAATTCCTCCAGGTCCCAGCCGAACGTTGCGGCATTGCTTACGATGCGCTCCGCGCTTTCCTCGAAGGCGACAAAGATGCCCGGCTCGTTGTCGAAGCGCGCCGCGTGGACCAGCGATTGCAAGGCCATGATTGTCTTGCCCGATCCCGGACCGCCTTCGAGCAGCGTGGTCCGGCCGCGGGGCAGGCCGCCATGGGTGATTTCGTCGAAGCCCTCGATCCCGGTGCGCGCTTTGGAAAGCGTCACGGCGGGTGTGTTTTCGGTTTTCATAAGCGGGTTGCTTTCGGTGACCTTTTGCGAACTCGCTTCCTCAAGAGAGAGCCTCGCCAAACTGATCGCACCGCTCGCGGAAATAGCGAGGAGGCAATCGAAACGGCGCGGCTCAGGCGAGCAGGCGGTGCAGCTTCTTCTCGAGCTGGCTGGGGAGGAACGGTTTCTGGAGGAAATCGCTCCCGCTCGCGTCGCCAAAGCGCAACGCCGCCTCCTGCTCGCTGTAGCCGCTCATGAGCAGGACGGGCAGCCTCGGGTAGAGCCGGTGCAGCTCATCGAAGGCTTCCACGCCGTTCATGTCCGGCATCGTGACATCCATGAGCACCAGCCGGAAGGGTTCCGCGCGCTCGGTGCAGGCTTGCAGCGCCTCCCGTCCATTGCACGCCTCGACGACTTCGAAGCCGGAGAGTTCCAGCATCTCCCGGGTCACGGAGCGCACATCCTCTTCGTCGTCCACCAGCAGCACCTTGCCGGAGCCGCGGAGCCGGGCCGGCTCAGCTTCGGGCGGGGCGGCGGGGATTTCTTTCCACTCGCGAACGGGAGCCGGGAGGAGGAGGCGGAAGGTGCTGCCTTTGCCGGGCGCGGATTCGACAAAGAGCGCGCCGTGATGCGCCCGGACGATGCCGAGCGTCGCGGCGAGGCCGAGGCCGCGACCCGTGAATTTGGTGGTGAAAAACGGATCGAAAATCTTGCTCAGCGTCTCCGGCGCCATCCCGTCGCCGGTGTCGCGCACCTGGACGAAGAGGTAATCGCCCTCGGGCAGCTCCGGCGAGAGCACGGCCGACGCGAACTCCCACCGCTCCATCTTCTTGATGCCGGTGGTGATCCGGATTTCGCCCGGATGCTCACCGATGGCCTCGGAGGCGTTGATGACCAGATTCATCACGACCTGCTGGAGCTGGGTCGGGTCGCCCTCGACGGGCGGCTGGCCGGAGGCGAGATCCAGCTTGACCGCGACTTTCTTGCTGACGGAGAGATTCACCAGCCGCACGGTTTCCCCCACCAGCGCGCTCATCTCCACCGCGGCGTGCGCGGTTTTGCCCTTGCCCGCGTAGGCGAGCATCTGCTTGCAGAGGTCGGCGGCACGCTGGCCGGTGGTTTGAATCTTCTGGAGGTTCTCGTGCAGGGGATTGGTGCGGTGCAGCTTCATCCGGCAAAGGGCGGCATTGCCCATGATGCCGGTGAGCAGGTTGTTGAAATCGTGCGCAATGCCGCCGGCCATGAGGCCGAGGCTCTCGAGCTTTTGCGCCTCGCGCATTTTTTCCTCCAGGTGCCGGCGCTCTTCTTCGAGCCGGGTCTGCTCGGAACAATCGTGAAAGACCACCACCGCCCCGCGGACGCGGCCATCCTCATCGCGGATGGGCGCGGCGCTGTCGTCGATGGGGATTTCCAGCCCGCTCCGGGTCCGCAGCGCGGTCTCGGGAGGCATGGTCACCGCCGCGCCGCCGGCAATGGCCCGCCGGGCGGGATCGGCGATGGGCTCGCCCGTCTGTCGATGCACGAGCCTCAGCACCTCGTCACTGTTGCGCCCGGCGGCGTCCATGAGCTTCCAGCCGGTGAGGCGCTCGGCCATGGGATTGAGAAAGGTGACGCGGGCCTGTTCGTCGGTGGTCAGCACGCCGTCGCCGATGCTGCGCAGCGTCGTGGCCAGCCATTGCTCCATCTTGCGGAGCTGGCTGTCGGCCTTGTGCTTGTAGAGGGCCATCTCGACGGTGGCGTGCAGCTCCGCCTCGGCGAAGGGCTTGATCACGTAGCCGAAGGGCTCGGCCACGCGCGCCCGCCGCAGCGTGTTGTTGTCGGCGTGGGCGGTCAGGAAAACCACCGGGGTATCCCAGCGGCTGCGCACCTGCCGGGCGGCTTCGATGCCGTCCATCTCCCCGTCGAGGACGATGTCCATGAGGATGAGGTCGGGCTGAAGGCTGGCAATTCTTTCCAGGGTCTCCTCGCCGGAGGAGAGCTCGGCGGCGACGGTGTAGCCCATTTCGCGGAGCCGGTCGCCGAGATCGGCGGCGACCAGGGCTTCGTCTTCTACAATGAGGATGTTTACCTTGGTCATATCGGGTCGGTTGGGTCGGGAAAGTTTGGCTGCGGTCGTTTGGGTTTGAGTTCCTGAAAGCACATCTGGAAGACGCTCCCGCCGCTCCCGCTGCTCCAGACGAGCTCGCAGCGGAGTTGTTTGGCAAAAATTTGCACCAGCCGCATGCCGAGCGAGCCGTTCCCCTCCGGCGCAAAATGGGCCGGCAACCCCACGCCGTTGTCGCGCACCTCGAGCCGCAGCCGCCCGTCTTCCTCCGCCTGGAGCGCGATGACGATCTCGGGCGATGGCATCACGGTTCGCATGCTCGCCGGGAAGGCGTGCTTGAAGGCGTTGGTGAGCAATTCGTTGATGGCCAGTCCCAGCGGCACCGCCGTGTCCATGCCGGCGGTGAGCGGGACGAGCTCAAAGCGGAGGGCGACGCCGGCGCGTTCAGATTGGGAGCGCTGGATCATCGCGGCGAGGCTCCGCAGGTAATCGGCGAGATCGATCCGCGCCAGCGAATCGCCCCCGTAAAGCTTCTCGTGAATGAGCGCCATCGAGCGGACGCGGGTCTGGCTTCCGTGCAAAATGGCGCTCATCTCCGGATTCTGGAGCTGCCGGGCCTGCAACTGGAGAAGGCTGCAGACGAGCTGCATGTTGTTCTTCACGCGGTGATGGATTTCCCGCAGCAGCAGCTCCCGGTCGGCCAGCGAAGCCTGGAGCGCCTGCTCGAAGCGTTTGCGCTCCGTGACGTCGCGCGCGGCGACCACGACGCCCTGCAATTTCCGCTCCCGGTCGTAGAAGGTGGTCGCGTTGAACGACACCACGGTTTCCCTGCCGTTTCTGGCGTGCGCGGTCAGCTCGTAGTCGGTGACCTTCCTCTCGCCCAGGACCAGCTTGATGCCGGCTTCGGCCCGCTCCGGATCGGTGAAGCAATTCTTGAACGGCGCGCCGATCAACTCATCGCGGGTGCAGGCGGTGAGCGCCTCCATCTGCTTGTTGACGTCGGTGATGATCCCCTGCGGATCGGTGGTGATCAGGGCGTCGATGCTGGATTCGATCAGCGAGCGCGTGTAAAACTGCTGGTCGCGCAAACTTTGATCGAGCCGCATGCGCTCCGCTTCGATCTGCTGGCGCACAGTGTTGTCGGTCCCGATCAGCAGATAACCGATGATGCCGTTTTGCGCGTCGCGCAGGGCCGTGACGGAGACCACCGCCGGGAAGCGACTCTTGTCCTTGCGGATGTAAGTCAGCTCGTAGATGTCCTCGATCCCGCGGGAGGCCTTGAAGACCAGCGCCTCGAAGCCCGGGGTGATCGGGGCGCCCAGCTCGACGCTCAGCGCTCGGGCACGCGCAATTACTTCCTGCGGATCGGAGATGTCGGCCGGGGTGATCTTGTTCATCACCTCGGCGGCGGTGTAGCCCAGCATGCGCTCGGCGCCGACGTTGAAAATCTGGATGACGCCCTTGGCGTCGGTGGCGATGCTCGAGAAGTTGGCGCTATTGAAAATCGCGCTTTGCAGGGCCCCCGCCTTGAGCAGTTCCTCTTCCTTCTGATTGCGCTGATCACGCAGGCGCTTCTGTTCCAGCCCGCGCTCAACGGCAATTCCCAGGCGCCCAATCCGGTCTTTCAGCAGGTAGTCGGTGGCGCCGTGCTGCATGGCTTCGACAGCGACATCTTCGCCCACCGTCCCGGAGACGAGGATGAACGGAATCTCCAGGCCGCTTTCCTCCAAAAGTTTCACCGCCCGCAGCCCGCTGAACTCGGGCATGGAATGATCCGAGAGAATGATGTCCGGCTCACTTCTAAGTTCGGCCAAAAAGTCCGATTCCTTCTCCACCCGTTTCCACTTCGGATCGAATCCGGCGCGGCGCAATTCACGCACCAGGAGAGCCGCGTCGTTTGGCGAATCTTCGACAATCAGAATGTTGATGGCGGTGTTCCCTTTCTGTGGATCACCCACCTCGGCTGGCGTGATCTTGTTTAAACCTTCGTCGGGCGCCCTCGCTTTCCGCAGAGCCTTTCCTGGTCGGACTTCGGTGTCGGTCACCAGCGCGTCGCTACCGAGAAAAGTTTTTTGCTCCATGTTTTTGTGTCCCTGCGCCGAAGCAAAAGAAAGACAGACGCGGTCCATAGCGTGAAAAGTGCCAACAGGCCGGATTGTCTCAAAACTGAGTGGCGTTTACCAAGATTTCATCGCTCGGCCATTGCCTAACCCTCCTCTGCCCCTCGCGGTGAGACGGCGCTTATCACATTTAAGAAGAATTTTCACCGGCATCCCACAGCCTTCTGCCCGCCGGAAAAACACCCAACATCCAATCAACGCTGCGCGTAGGAGACCACGCGCAGCATTGATTGGATGTTGGGTGTTCGTCGCTTCCGAAATTCTTAACGTCGTTCCATTCGTCGTCGCCTCGCGACCAAGCAAGCATCAGCGTTTTCGGCTTCGCGGTGCAGACTTTCAGGGCCTCCCCGCCATTGCACGCGCGCTTCGACTTCGGATGTCTGCGGCGGTCCCAGGGGTGGGTCAGTTAGGGTAGGAATCGAGGGGCTGTGGTCTTTTGGGTTTGAGTTCCCGAAAGCACATTTGAAAGACGCTGCCGCCGCTCCCGCTGCTCCAGATGAGTTCGCAGTGGAGCTGTTTGGCAAAAATTTGCACCAGCCGCATGCCGAGCGAGCCGTTCCCCTCCGGCGCAAAATGGGCCGGCAACCCCACGCCGTTGTCGCGCACCTCGAGCCGCAACCGCCCGTCCGCCTCCGGCTGGAGCGCGATGACGATCTCTGGTGAGGGCATCGCGGATCGCGTCCTCGCCGGGAAGGCGTGCTTGAAGGCGTTGGTGAGCAACTCGTTGACGGCCAGTCCCAGCGGCACCGCCGTGTCCATGCCCGCGGTGAGCGGGACGAGCTCAAAGCGGAGGGCGACGCCGGCGCGTTCGGATTGCGAGCGCTGGATCATCGCGGCGAGGCTCCGCAGGTAATCGGCGAGATCGATCCGCGCCAGCGAATCGCCTCCGTAAAGCTTCTCGTGAATGAGCGCCATCGAGCGGATCCGCGTCTGGCTTTCGTGCAAAATGGCGCTCATCGCCGGGTTTTGGAGCTGCCGGGCCTGCAACTGGAGGAGGCTGCAGACCAGTTGCATGTTGTTCTTCACGCGGTGGTGGATTTCCCGCAGGAGCAGCTCCCGATCGGCCAGCGAAGCCTGGAGCGCCTGCTCGAAGCGTTTGCGCTCCGTGACGTCGCGCGCGGCGACCACGACGCCCTGCAGTTTCCGCTCCCGGTCGTAGAAGGTGGTCGCGTTGTACGACACCACGGTTTCCCTGCCGTTTCTGGCGTGCGCGGTCAACTCGTAGTCGGTGACCTTCTTTTCGCCCAGGACCAGCTTGATGCCGGCTTCGGCCCGCTCCGGATCGGTGAAGCAATTCTTGAACGGCGCGCCGATCAACTCATCGCGGGTGCAGGCCGTGAGCGCCTCCATCTGCTTGTTGACGTCGGTGATGATGCCCTGCGGATCGGTGGTGATCAGGGCGTCGATGCTGGATTCGATCAGCGAGCGCGTGTAAAAGTGCTGGTCGCGCAAACGCAGATCGAGCTTCTTCTGCTCTTCATCGACCTGTTTGCGCGCGGTGTTATCGGTGCCGATCAGCAGATAGCCGATGATCATGTCCTGCGCGTCGCGCAGCGCCGTGACCGACACGACCGCCGGGAACCGGCTCCCGTCCTTGCGCACATTGGTCAGCTCGTAAATGTCCTCGATCCCGCGCGCGGCCTTGAACACCAGAGCCTCAAAGCCGGGCTTGATCGGGGTTCCCAGCTCCACGCTGAGCGCGGTGGCGCGGGCGACGACTTCCTGCGGATCGTGAAGGTCAGCCGGCGTGAGCTGGTTGATCACATCGGCGGCGGCGTAGCCGAGCATCCGCTCAGCGCCGACATTGAAGATCTGGATGACGCCCTGCGCGTCGGTGGCAATGCACGAGAAGTTGGCGCTGGTAAAGATCGTGCTTTGGAGACTCTGCGTCTTGAGCAACGCGTCGGCACGTGCGGCTTTCGTTTCCTGCGCGGCCGCGACGAGGTCTGCCATCGCGGCGCGCAGACGGGCCTCTTTTTCCCGGCTTTCGCTGATGTCGGTGGCGATCAGGCAAATGGCCGCGGCCGACTCCGCGGGGAGCGGACCCAGCGCCAGTTGCAGCGGCACCGCAGTCCCGTCGGCGGCACAGAGGGTGATCTCCCCGGCGCTGCCGCGGGTGCGACCGGCCTCCAGGAGAGCGGCAAATCCCGCGCGCTCCGCGGGCACGACGAACACGTCGAAAGCGCGGCCGACGATTTCCTCGAGCAGCATCTTCAACAACTCGGCAAACCGGCGATTGCAATAGAGAATCGAGCCATCGGCGGAGAGGGTGACCGCACCCTGGTTCATCTCCTCGATGAGCACCCGATAGGGCTCATCGGCGCCTTTGAGCGTATAGAGCTGGTCGCCCTGCGGCCCCTGCACGAGCACAGCATCCACGTCGCCGGTCCGAATGGCGCGCAAGACGTCGCTGGCCTCGGCGAGACGCGCGCGCAAATCGGCGACTTCGTCCGTCAATTGCGCGTGGGTTTGAGCCGCCGGATTCATGAGTGATACGGTGCTGGCGTTAAATCCAAAGCCGCGAGGACGTGCTCGGTATGCGACAAGTCGCCGACCAGCCGGCGCTCCGGCAGCGGCCATTGCCGAATCAGCGTCGGGGCCACCATGATCTGGTCGTCCTGGGCGCGCTCCTTCTGCTCATAAAGATCCACGACCGTGAGGACGTAGCGGCCTTGCAAATGGGTCTCGCAGATCGTCTTGAGATTCGTAATGGCGCGGCTCGATTGCGGCGTACTGCCGGCGACGTAGAGCCGCAGGACACATTCGCCGTCCTGGGGTTGCGCCAGGACTCGGGCAGGGTTGTCAGTTGACATGCTCTGCTCCCTTGCGAGCGGCGAACGGGTCCGTGCCGTCGGAACGAAGGTCAAGCCCGGCGAGAACCCGCTCGGTGTTGGACAGGGTGCCGATGATCTTGCGCACGGGCGAGGGCCGTTTCCGCACCAGCGTGGGCACGGCCAGGATCTGGTCGCTCTGCGCGAGCTGCGGATTCTTCATCAGATCGATGACCTCGATGTGGTAGCGGCCAGCGAGGTGCTCCTCGCAGAGCTGCTCGATATTGCGAAAGGCGGCAACCGATTTGGGAGTTGGCCCGGCGACGTAGAGCCGCAGTTCCCAAGCCAAGGGCCCGGCGGCGGGTTTCGTTTTGCGGGAGGTGGCTGGCGTTTTCACGATTGCTTTCCTCCCGCCACGTTCCGGAGCCCCCGGCTCCGTTGATTTTGACAATGTCGCGCTTGCGGCTGCGACCCATCGCCGCCTGGTCCAGGACCAGCGACGCTACCGAGAATAGTTTTTTGCTCCATTTTTTATCGACCTTGCGCTGGAGCAAAGAGAGACAGATGGGTCATAGCGCGAAAGGTGCCAGCAGCCGGTTTTCTCAAGAATAATGCTTTTGACCCGAAGATTTTCGTTCTGCTGATGCGTAGCGCTGCTCTGCGCTTACGGCGAAAACGGCGCTTCTCCCATTTAAGAGCAGTTTTGCATGCCTTCAGGGCCTCCTGCCATGGCACTCCTCGCTTCGTCTTCTGCGATAAGGATGTCTGCGGTGTCCTATGGTGGGTCAGTTGGGTAGGAAATCGAGGGGCTGTGGTCGTTGGGGTTTGAGTTCCCGAAAGCACATCTGGAAGACACTGCCGCCGCTCCCGCTGCTCCAGATGAGTTCGCAGTGGAGTTGTTTGGCAAAAATTTGCACCAGCCGCATGCCGAGCGAGCCGTTCCCCTCCGGCGCAAAATGGGCCGGCAACCCCACGCCGTTGTCACGCACCTCGAGCCGCAACCGCCCGTCCGCCTCCGGCTGGAGCGCGATGACGATCTCTGGCGATGCGATCGTGGATCGCGTCCTCGCCGGAAAGGCGTGCTAGGCGTTGGTGAGCAACTCGTTGACGGCCAGTCCCAGCGGCACTGCCGTGTCCATGCCCGCGGTGAGCGGGACGAGCTCAAAGCGGAGGCCGACGCCGGCGCGCTCGGACTGAGAGCGCCGAATCATCGCGGGGAGGCTCCGCAGGTAGGCGCTCGTTCCTCGCTTTGCCCTGGGCTGGCTTGTTTTGGGCCTTCGGCCCACCAGCGATCGCCAACCGGCAAAGTGCATGACACGCTTTAACGTCGTTCCATTCGTCGGCGCCTCGCGACCTCCAGCACGGCGGCTCGGGCACCAGACCGCGCGGTTCCCGCGCATCATTCCGATCATCTGTATCCCTGCCACCGGCAGGCCCCGCAAAAGACGCTGATTGAGGTCCAAACGGCGGCGTCTTCAATCATCTTTCGCCCCATCGGTCGCGCGACCAGGCGCGTGCAAATCCGCGATCAGGCTCGCTCTGCCGGGGACGACGGTGCGCGGTTGCGCGACCCTCGTTGCGAGGTGAGCCGCATCACGCGTCGGTCTGGGCTTTGGCGCGGGCGCTCGCGTCGCTGCCTATCGAGGTGCGGCAGGGTGGTGCCCATGACGCACACGGTGGCAGGGAGTCCAGGCGTCACCCGCCCCGGCTGACTTCCCGGGGCCGCGGGAGAAGGCTACCTCCGGTCGGGCGCGGGCCCGGCGTCACGGACCGCGCGGGCGGCCTTTTCGCTGGCCGAGCCGGGCTCCGTCGTGGTCGGGGCTGAACCCGCATCGGCCGGGATCGCGGAGAAGTCGCCTGAGATAACTTCGGGGGCCTTTTTCTTTTCGTTCCAGTAGATCGTGGTCAGGTTGCCGGACTTTTTCTCCCGGACCGTGTAACGCTTGTTCGCGTCGTCCTCCGCGATCATCTCGAACTGGCCGCCGCTCACGGTGACCATGGTGGTGGCCGTCGTGCGGGTGGGATTCTTCTGCGCGTCCTCGGCGAATTTCTTGAGCTTCCCGCCGAAGAGCACGCCGAAGACGACGAAAGCGATGATGGCGAGAACGATGATGCCGCCGCAACCGATGCCGATCCAAGCGAGGGGACCGAGGCCTTTTTTCTGGGGAGTGGGAGTATCCATAGGGGCGCGACGCTAGCGGGCCGCGTGGCGCGAGGGCAAGCGCCGAAGTCGTCTCAGGTCGGCTGAGGGGGTGATGTGGTGCCAGAGCGACGAGTGACCGGTGCGCGGGTGCGACGCCACGCCTCGCCGAGGCGATCAGGCGAGCACGCTCTTCACCACCTGGCCCTGCACATCGGTGAGCCGGAAATCGCGGCCCTGAAACCGCCAGACGAGCCGCTCATGATTGATGCCGAGCTGGTGCAGGATGGTCGCGTTGAGGTCGTGAACATGGACCGGGTTTTCGATGACGTTGTAACAAAAGTCGTCGGTCGCGCCGTAGGTCATGCCTTTCTTGATGCCCGCGCCGGCGAGGAGGATGCTGAAGCAGCGCGGGTGATGATCGCGGCCGTAGTTGTCCGCGGTGAGGGTGCCTTGGGAGTAAACGGTGCGGCCGAATTCGCCGCCCCAGACAATGAGCGTGTCCTCGAGCAGGCCGCGCTGCTTGAGATCGCTGATCAGCGCGGCGGTGGGTTGATCGGTGTCGGAGCATTGGCCGCGGATGGCCTTGGGCAGGCCGCCGTGATGATCCCAGCCCATGTGGAAGAGCTGGATGAAACGCACGTCACGCTCGGCGAGACGGCGCGCGAGGAGGCAATTCGCGGCGTAGGTGCCCGGCTTTTTCACGTCGGGACCGTACTGATCCAGAATGGCCGCGGGTTCCTTGGAAACGTCGGTCAGCTCCGGCACGCTGGTCTGCATGCGGAAGGCCATCTCGTACTGCGCGATCCGGGTCTGGATCTCGGGATCGCCGAGCGCGTCATGCCGATGGCGGTTCAGCTCCGCCATTTGATCGAGGCTGGTGCGCCGCATCTCCGCGTCCACGCCCGGCGGATTCGAGAGGTAGAGCACCGGATCGCCGGTGTTGCGGAACTTCACGCCCTGATGCTTCGAGGGCAGGAAACCCGCGCTCCAGAGGCGGTCGTAGAGCGGCTGGTCGTCGCGGCGGCCCGTGCCGAAGGAAGTGAGCACAACGTAGGCGGGCAGGTCTTCGTTCTCGCTGCCGAGGCCGTAGCTGATCCAGGAGCCGATGCTGGGCCGCCCCGCCAGTTGCGAGCCCGTCTGGCAGAAGGTGATGGCCGGATCGTGGTTGATCGCCTCGGTGTGCATCGAGCGAATGAGGCAGAGCTCGTCGGCGATTTTGGAAAGATGGGGGAACAGCTCGCTGAGCCACATGCCGCTCTGTCCCTGCTGTGCAAATTGGAAGAGGCTCGGCGCAATCGGAAACGACTTCTGCCCGGAGGTCATGGTGGTCAGCCGCTGCCCTTTGCGAATGCTCTCGGGCAGGTCCTTCGCGCGCTGCGCTTCCATCTGCGGCTTGGGATCGAAGAGATCCATCTGCGACGGCGCGCCGGACTGGAACAGGTAGATGATGCGCTTTGCTTTGGGCGCGAAGTTTGGAAAACCGGCGAGCCCCGGGCCGGGTGCGGCCGCTTGCGGAGCGATGCCGAGCGCGTTGGTTCCCAGCAACGATCCGAGCGCCGCGAGGCCGATGCCGCTGGCCGCGCGCTGGAGAAAGGTGCGGCGGGTGAGGGCGAGCTGCTGTTCGCCAGCGAGGCGGAGGAAGAGGGGGTCGTTGCAGTTCATGGGTGGGCGTTGCGTGGAAGTGGAAGACCGTCTTCTCAAGATCTCAGCCCGGTTGACGTGTGGTTCAATGCTTTCGGTCCACGTTGTTGAGAGCGGTAATTATTCCTCGTTCGTTGAAGACTACCTCGAACTCCCATTTCCCAATCCCCTCTTGATCGTTCGGCACGCCAAGATAGAGGCTGTAGTCCCATTCGGACTGCTTGGGGAGGAACTGCTGCATTCCGTTGTTATAGATGATGCGGCCATACGCGATGAGACCCGGGTAATCGAGGATGCTCGCACCGACCCTGATCAGCTTTCGAATCTTCGGAACGTTGATCTTTGTTCTCTCAATACCTTGGCGTGCTTTCTCCAAGTCATCTTTTATTTCGGCCTTCTCAGGGTGGTTAACAGTGTCGAGGTACTCAAATAGAAGGTTCCGGGGAACGATCTGCGCGAGGAGATCAACAAATTCCTCCTTCTCAGGTTTTGGTGATGCCGCAGTAGGCAAGAACCCGAACGCTGCAAAGATCGCGGCGATGAGAATCGAATGATATTTCATCTTAATCGCGGACAACCGCGGAACCTTACCGGGTGACGAACTCGTCGAGGTTGAGCAGCACGTTGGCGGTGACGGTGTAGGCCGCGAGCTCGGCTGGGGCGAGGGTGGGGGAGGATTGCCTGGCGCCGAAGGTGATGAGTTGCGCGGCGGCGTCGGGATTCGCGCGATACTTCGCGAGCTGCGACTCGAGTCCGGCGGTGAGGATTTTCAATTCGTCCTCATCCGGTGCGCGGGACAGCGCGCGGCGGAAGGCCCATTGGACGCGGTCGGCGGGCGTGGCGCCTCCTTCGCTGATCATCCGCTCGGCGAGCTTGCGGGCGGCTTCGACGAAGGTCACTTCGTTGAGCAAGGCGAGCGCCTGGAGCGGGGTGTTGGTGCGCGAGCGCTTGACGGTGCAGATCTCGCGATTGGGCGCGTCGAAGAGCAGCGCGGTCGGCGGCGCGGCGGTGCGTTTCCAGATGGTGTAGAGCGTGCGGCGGTAAAGGTCCTCGCCCTTCGCCGGCTCGTAATTGCGCAGGTCGCCATAGACGCTCGTTTCGTCCCACACGCCTTTGGGCATGTAGGGGCGAACGCTCGGGCCGCCGACCTTTTCGACCAGCAGCCCGCTCGCGGCGAGCGCCGAGTCGCGGACCGCTTCGCCGGTCAGGCGGAAGCGCGGGCCGCGCGCGAGCAGCCGGTTGTCCAGGTCTTTTTCGTGCAATTCCGGCGTGACCCGCGCGGATTGCCGATACGTCGCGCTCGTCACAATCAGCTTGTGCATCGCCTTCATGTCCCACTTCCGGCGCACGAATTCGGTGGCGAGCCAGTCGAGCAGTTCCGGGTGCGCCGGCCACTCCGATTGCGAGCCGAGGTTCTCCGAGGTCTTGACCAGCCCGATGCCGAAAAAGCGCTCCCAGGCGCGGTTCACCCAGACGCGGGCGGTGAGGGGATTCTCCGGCGAAACGATCCACTGCGCGAGACCGAGCCGATTCACCGGCGCCCCCGCGGGCAGCGGCGGCAGCGAGGCGGGGAGGCCGCGCGGCACCTTCTCGCCCTTCTTGTCGTATTCGCCGCGCGTGAGGACGAAGGCGTCGCGTGGTTGCGGCAGCTCTTTCATCACCATCGTGGTGGGCAGCGTCGCCTTGAAATCGGTGAGCTTCTTGCGCGCCTCGGTTACCTCAGTGGTGGCGCGGCTGGCGGGGTTGTCGGTGTTCTCGCGGTGGAATTTGGCGAGTTCCTCCCGCTGCTTCGGCGTGCGTTTCGCGGCGTCGGTGGCGAGCGCCACGCGGATCGACTCCGGCGTGCCGGCGCCCTTGAGCTTCACGACCGCCGGGGGCAGCGAGGTGGTCGCGAGCCGGAAGCGTCCGATGTTGTGATCGGTAAACTGCGACTCATGCTTGAGCCGCACGATGAGCGTGGCGTCGGGCGGGATGGGCACCGGGGTGCCCACGACGAACATGGCCTGGCGCGGCAGCCGCTTCGCCGGATCGCCGCCATCGACCGCCCAGCCTTTGCGGCTCTTCGCGCCTTTGCCCGCTTTGGGGTTCTCGTCGATGATCAACTTCGCTTCGTAGCCCTTCTGCTCGTAGTCGGCCTCGGCCCGGGCGAAATCGACCGGGAGATGCTGCGGCAGGCTCGACGCGGTGATCTCGGCTTCGACCCCCGTGAGCACAAAATTGCCCGCGCGGCCCAGGCTCTTGTTGGGCAGGGACGGATCGGGCAGCGCCTCGATCCGCAAGCCCGTGAATTCGCCCGCCGCGATCGGCGTGGTGATGGTGTAAGTGTCGTTCCGCGGGTTCTTGCCGCCGGCGAGCCACGAACCGTCTTCCTGGCGGGTGAAGGTGGCGCCGCCTTCGCTCTTCACCTCGGTCGGCGCGAGCGGCTGCCATGCTTCCGCCTGCTGATCCAGTTGCGCGCTGAGCTTTGTCTCCCATTCTTTTTGCAACCGCGGGAGAAGCTTTTGCGCCTCGGCCGCGCGTTGCTCGGCGGCTTTCGCGGCGCTCTCGAGCTTCGCCAATTCCTTCTCCTGCTCGGGCGTTGGCAGGGACAGCACCGGGCGCGAATTGCCGCCGCCGCGCCGGGGGCCCGAGCCGCCGAATTCATCGAGCACGCCGTTTTCATCGTTGGAATTGAAGAAGGCGAAGAGCTGATAGAATTCCTTCTGCGAGATCGGATCGAACTTGTGGTCGTGACAGCGCGCGCAGCCGAGGGTGAGCCCGAGCCAGGTCGCGCCGGTGGTTTCAATCCGATCGATGATCGTTTCCGCGAACCATTCCTCAATGATCCGTCCGCCTTCGCCATTGAGCCGTTGATTACGTTGGAAGCCCGTGGCCACGATCTGTTCGCGGGTGGGATTGGGCAGGAGGTCGCCCGCGAGCTGCTCGATGGTGAAGCGGTCGAACGGCAGGTTGCGATTGAAGGCGTCGATCACCCAGTCGCGCCAGTGCCACATCTGGCGCGAGGTGTCGCTTTGGAAGCCGTTGCTATCCGCGTAACGGGCGAAATCGAGCCATTGTACGGCCATCCATTCGCCATAGCGCGGCGAGGCGAGCAGGCGATCGGCGAGCGCTTCGATGGCGGATTGCGGATTGCGGATTGTGGATTGGCGGAAAGCGTCCACTTCCTCGGGAGTCGGTGGCAGACCGGTCAGATCGAGAAACATGCGGCGGCAGATCACTTCGGGCGCCGCATCGGGGGAAGGCGCGAGGCCTTCGCGGAGCAGCCGGTCGAGGATGAGCTGGTCGATCGGGTTTCTCGCCCACTGCTCCAGCCGGCCCTGTTCCTTGCGCAACGCCGCTCCCCGCGCCGGCTCACGCTTCTCCCAATCCGCAATCCGCAATCCGCCATCCGCAATCGACGGCACCGCCGGCCGCTCCGGTTTGATAAACGACCAGTGCCCCTGATACTCCGCGCCTTCGCTGATCCACCGCCGCAGCAGCTCGATCTGCTGCGGTTTGAGCACCTTGCCGGTCTTCTTCGACGGCATGTGATCGTCCGGATCATCGGTCAGGATCCGGAGCATCAGCTCGCTCTCGTCGGGCTTGCCCGGCACGAGGGAGCGCAGACCGGACTCGCCGCCTTTCAACGCCGACTCGCGCTGATCGAGCCGCAGTTTGCCTTCCCGCTTTTCCGCGTCGGTCCCGTGGCATTGGAAACAATTCTCCGACAGAATCGGGCGGATATCCCGGTTGAACGAAACCTTCTCCGCGCCGCTCCCGACGACGGTCAGCGCCAGCAAGGCGAATCCCAAAAAGGGCGCGACCCGCCGGCGCAGCGGCGGCAGGGAGAGGAACGGGGGGTGGGTCATCTGGGGCGATACTATAACCGGCCGGCGATCTTGTCGTTAGTCCTTTGCGCGGCCCGGAATCCGCGCATCATCGGGCGTCTGTCCGACCGCGTGGACCCAATGAATGATCCTGGGCGTGTTTGTAAACTCCGCCCGCAGGGCGCCCTCGAACCATACAGTCATTCTGAGGAACGAAGAACCTCTGACTTCCCCGCGAAGAGGCAGAGATCAGAGTTTCTTCGTTCCTCAGAATGACAGAAGGGCCGCTTCGCGGCGGGGAGTTTACAAACACACCATAAATCCCGCGCTGGAGGTGACCACGGAGGACACGGAAGACACGGAGGACACGGAACAGGAATCAGTTGGGGCGATCATGGCGCTCGTTCGTGAATCACCGCGGGGTGATCCTGGCGAGGTTCCGAACCTCCGCGCCCTTCGCGTTTTCCGCGTCTTCGGCGGTTCCCATCGCCGTCTCCAGGATTATTGCCTTTCCGGGACGGGCGGCGGGGGTGGCACTTCTCCGGCCCGAGGATTGCGACGGAGGGCGGGAGACGGTGCGGTCGTCCCGGAGACGGAGCTTACATGGATCTGTTCGAGCTTTTTTCGCACTGGCTCCGGGACGGCCTGCCGCTGCTCTTCGGTATCGAGGGGGCCCGTGAACATCGTGGTGCCCGCGGCATCCCTGGCGGTCACGGTCCGCCGGCCATTTTCCGAACGCACCTCGATTTCGCCCTGGTCGTCTTTCACCACCACCCGCGCGCTGCCGGTGTTCCACGTCGTCGTGTCGCCGTCGCGTTTGACCCGCACTTCCGGCGCACCGCCGGGACGCACTTCCTGCAAGAGATCATGCAGACGAGGCAGTGGTTCGCCGGCGGCTCCCAGCGGCTCGAATTTCGGCGGCTCTGGTGGGACGCCGGTCGGATTCTTGCGCCATTCTTCGAGGCGTTTTTGGTAGTCGCGCAGGCGTTCCTGAAAACCGCGCATGCGCTCTTGAAACCGCTTCAGCCGCTCGTCGCCCCCTTCCTGCAGGGGCTCGATGGTTGTCCGCAACTCTTCCACCGAAGCGGGCAGGGGTCGCCGCTCGGGCATCAGGCGCTCGCCCACTTTTAGCTTCAATTTCTGCTCCTGCCCCCGGCGCAGCACGGTCAGCGTAGCTTCCGCGTCCTTGCCCAGTTGCCGGACGAGGCTGGCGAGTTGATTGGGATCCGTGAGTTGCTGGTCATTGAGCAACTTCAGCACGTCATAGCGCTGGACGCCGGCGGTGGCCGCAGGGCTATCGGGCATGACCTCATCGACAACCAAACCGAAGCCCTCGGGCAGCCCGACCTGCACACTGAGTGCCGGCGAGACCGGCGAAGTGCCGACGCCGACGAATGGCGTGGGCTTCAACGCCCGAGGCGATTCCGTCTCGCGACGAAGGCGCTGGGTATCGGGACGACGCTCGCCATCGGGAGGGCGCTCGCCGTCGGGGCGGCGTTCGCCATCGGGGCGGCGTTCGCCATCGGGGCGGCGCTCGCCATCGGGGCGGCGCTCGCCATCGGGGCGGCGTTCACCATCGGGGCGGCGTTCGCCATCGGGGCGGCGTTCACCATCGGGGCGGCGTTCACCATCGGGGCGGCGTTCACCATCGGGGCGGCGCTCGCCATCGGGGCGACGCTCGCCATCGGGACGGCGTTCACCCTCGGGACGGCGTTCACCATCGGGGCGGCGTTCACCATCGGGGCGGCGCTCGCGATCAGGGCCGGCACCTGGAGGTGGTGGTGGTTCGGGTTTGCGCTCGTCCTGAGCGGTGAGGACCGGGGTTCCCAACGCGGTGGCGATGGCGAGCAGCAGGGGCAGTTTTGATTTCATAGTGGGGTTATTGCAGAACGACGGGCATGAAGCGCACGTCCTCCCGCGGGATTTCGATTTCCATTCGGGCGCCCGTCATCGCATTGATCCAAACATGGCGCTCGAGAGAATTGTAGCGGACCTGCCGCACCGGTTCCTCATTGGTTTCGAGGATCAGTCCCTCGTCCGCGGCACCGATCAGCTCCGCAGACTCTTCTGTATGTTTAAACGAATCCAGCGCGGGAGCATTCGCGGTCGCATCCGGTGGGGCGATCCGATGCGCCGCGGGGAGTTCCAAGGCATGGACAAGAGCGATCACCGCGATGGCCAGCGCGGCCCCGGCGCCAGCCCAACCGAGCGCGGACCAGAAATCCGCGAGAACGTGCTTGGGACGCACCCGCAGGCCTCCGGTGTGGGGATGCGGCGCCGTGCTTCCCAGAGCCGCGGCGATGCGGCTCTCCAGCGCGCTCGATGCCGGCCGCGGACGCAAGGTCCGCAATTCCTCTTCAAACTCGGACTCGTTCAGATTCATAAGGTTTCAGGATTCGCCGCAGCGCTTCGAGCGCATAACGGTGACGCGAGGCGACGGTGTTGATTGATTCGTCGAGGTTCGCTGCGATTTCGGCAAAGGTCAGCCCGCCCCACACCCGAAGCACCAGCACTTCGCGCTGTGCGGGCGGCAATCGGCGCAACGCCGCATCGATGGCCACGGCGTCCTCGCGCGGCTCGAGGCCGGCGTCAAAAAAGGGCTCGTCTTCCCGCACCAGGTCACCCGACGGATCGGCTTCGCGCCGGGCGCGGCGCTCATTGCGGCGCCACAGATCGAGCGCGGTCGAACGCACCGCGGCGAACAGGAGCGGGTAGTGTTCCGGGCGGGCGTCCGGCTGCCGGCGCCAGAACTTGACGAACGCGGTCTGCACGACGTCCTCCGCATCAGCGACCGAGGGCACCCATTGGCGAGCAAAGAGCAGCAGCCGGGGTGCGAGCTCGCGGTAGCAGATTCTCCAGGGTTCATCGCAAGCGGCTGGGTTCATCGAGACGGGCACAATCTTCTAGTGACGAAACGCCACGGGCGGGCGTTTTTGTTTATCACACCCGGAAAAAATCGCCACCCGCCGGGCAACGTCGCCGCGGATCGCTCAGAGTTGCTCGAGCCGGAACCAACGCTTGTTCGGAAGTTGGCGCCGCCCCGCGGCTGCGCGCGCAAGTCCGAAAGGGGGACCGGATTAACTTTAGATATGTGCCGCTTTCGATGGGATGCTTTCCGCCATGTCCCGCCGTCGGCCTCATGTTCCCCAGGCAACAAGCGCCAACCACTGCCGTTCGGTTTTGGTTGGACTGATGGTCGCCGGATGGCTCGGGGGCAAGTCGGTGGCGCTCGCCGCGGCCTCTGGCGCGGTTGGGACCGAATCGTATGGCGGCCAGTTCCGTCCGCTCTTTGATGAGTACTGCCTGAAATGTCATAGCGGCAAAAAGCCCAAGGGGGATTGGCGGATCGACGAGCTGACCCTGGACTTTGCCAACCAGGCCACGCGCGATCGCTGGCAGAGCGTGCTGGAGAAACTCGACGCGGGCGAGATGCCTCCGAAAACGAAGCCGCGTCCGCCGGAGCCAGAAGTGCGGGCGCTCTCGGACTGGGTGGCCGCGCGAGTTGGCGCAGCGGACGCGGAGCGGCGGGTCGCCGAAGGGAGGGTGGTGCTCCGCCGCCTCAACCGGATCGAATACGAGAACACGGTGCGCGACTTGTTGGGCGTGGACGCGAATCTGCGGGACCTGCTTCCGCTCGATACCTCAGCGGAAGGCTTCGACAACGTGGGCGCTGCGCTGCACACGTCTTCGTTTCTCATGGATCGTTACCTGGAAGCGGCCGACACGGCGCTGAGCCAGGCCATCGCCAACCGCCCCCAGCCGCCGACGCTCAAGAAGCGCTACAGCCTCAAGGAAACCCATCAGGTCAAGTCCACGACGGAGCACGTGTTTCGGATGTCCGATGGCGAAAGCGTGGTGCTCTTCTCCTCGTCGGCGTGGCAGGCGGTCGGGCTCTCGCCGTTCTATCCCGCGGAGCGAGGTCTCTACCGCTTCCGCATTTCCGCTTCGGGGGTGCAAAGTTCCGGCCAGCCAGTGGTCTTCCGCGTTTGGTCGGGCTCGGGCGGCATGGGCGGGGCGAAGGGGCATCTGGTCAGTTACTTTGACGCACCGGCGGACCAGCCGACGGTGATCGAGTTCACGGATCGCATGGAGCCGAAGACGACCATTTCGATCCTCCCCTACGGCCTGGCGTCGGCGCAGGCCGTGAGCAAAGTCGGAGCGGAGAGCTGGCCGGAACCGGGGCTGGCCGTCGATTGGATCGAAGTGGAAGGACCGCTCAACGAAATCTGGCCGCCGGAGAGCCATCGCCGCATCTTTGGTGATCTGCCCCAGGGCCCGGCGCCGATCTACAACTTCCGCGACCGCGTGGAAGTGGTCTCCGCTGATCCGCCGGCCGATGCGGATCGCATTCTCCGCAAATTCATCCGCCGCGCCTTTCGGCGCTCGGTGACGGAGGCCGACGTCCAGCCGTTCACGGCTCTCGTTGCGGCCGCGCTGGGAGAAAAGCAGTCCTTCGAGCAGGCCATCCGCGTCGGTCTGGCGGCGGTGATGACGTCGCCGGAGTTTCTGTTCCTCCGCGAAAAGCCCGGCAAACTCGATGCCTTCGCCCTCGCCAGCCGGCTCTCCTATTTCCTCTGGAGCACCATGCCCGACGAGGAACTGCTCACCCTCGCCGAGCAGGGGAGCCTGGAGCAACCGGCGACCTTGCGCGCGCAGGTCGAGCGAATGCTCCAGCACCCGAAAGCGGCGGCCTTCACCGAGAACTTCGTCGGCCAGTGGCTCGGCCTGCGCGACATCGACTTCACGATCCCCAACCACATTTTGTATCCAAACTTCGACGACATGCTGAAGGTCTCGATGGTCCGGGAAACGGAGCTGTTTTTCGCCGAGGTGCTCAAGAACGACCTGAGCCTGACCAACTTCATCGCCTCCGACTTCACGATGCTCAATGGCCGGCTGGCCAGGCACTACGGCATCCCCGGCGTGGCAGGCTGGGAGTTTCATAAGGTGCCGCTGCCGCCGGGCAGCCATCGGGGCGGCGTCCTGACCATGGCGAGCGTGCTCAAGGTCACGGCCAACGGCACCAACACCTCGCCGGTCATGCGCGGAGTATGGGTGCTGGATCGTCTCCTCGGCACGCCACCTCCCCGGCCTCCGGAAAGCGTTGCGAACCTGGTGCCCGACATTCGCGGCGCAACGACCATCCGCCAGCAGCTCGTCCAGCACCGGCAGCTCGAGTCGTGCGCGGGCTGCCACGTGAAGATCGATCCACCGGGCTTCGCGCTGGAGAGCTTTGATGTGATCGGCGGTTGGCGCGAAAACTATCGGACCAGCGGGAATGGGAAGCCGGTGATCGTGGAAGGTCGCAAGATGCCCTACCTCGAAGGACCGAAGATCGACCCCGCCGATGTGCTGCCCGATGGCCGGGCCTTTCGGGACATCGACGAATTCAAGCAACTGCTCCTCGCGGACAAGGATCTGATCGCCCGCGCCCTGACCACCAAGCTGCTGACCTACGCCACCGGCGGCGCACCGGAGCGGGCTGATCGCCCGAAGATCGAGGCGATCGTCGCTCAGGTCCGTGCGAAGAACTACGGCTTCCGTTCGCTCATCCACGAGATCGTGGAAAGCGAGTTGTTCCAGAAGAAGTGATCCGTCTTGGCCGGAACGATGCCGTTGGATACGGGGAGCGCGGGGTGCGCCCCAAAGAAGGTAAGTAAATACAGCGCGTCAAACGCAATCGAGATCACGGCGCAAAGAGCGGCTTTCCTGGTTCTCACTTGTTACGGATGGCGTGCGGCGAGTCGGCTAACGCCCTAAGTCTGATTGGTAGGAAGAACCCAAGCTCAGAGACAGCGAAGACGGTGGACCGGCCAGGCTCTGACGACCGGGTCCGTTTGCCCCGCAGCGTTGGGTGTGATTAACGGTGGTTCAGAGGTGTCCATGACGAGTTGTGGAAGGGAGCAACGCCAACGGCGTTTCGTCCTTCAGCCCAGGGTTGGAGCGTAGAATGAGCGACTACCCTGAGGAGCCGGTCGAAAAGCGCCCCAACCCCAACGGGGTTGTGTCCTGTGCCGCTCCCGGCCAACAACCGCGTCGGGGTTGGTTTCTCTCGATTTCGTCCCCAGGGTAGCTCGCGCCTCGCAACCCTGGGCTGGCGGACGCAACGCCCTTGGCGTTGTGCACCACTCTTAATCACACCCCGCATCGTTTGGCGCCTCAGTGAGCGCGGTCCGTGCCGGAATGGATCATCGCTATTGCTTGGTTGATCTTGGATTCAGGGTTGCCGCCCTTCTTGGAGACTTCGATTGCTTCGTTGATGGCCTCTATGGCATCGCCTCGGCGGCCTCCTTTGTTGTGTCTCGCGTCCTTGATCTGCTCCTTTGCTTTTTGGAGCATGGGAATTGGCGTCGAGTCCGTCTTTGCTTTCTGGAGAAGGTCGATCGCCTTCTCCATATGTGGCTGTTCAGCGCGAACGGTGCTCTGCGAGGCAAACGCAGCAAACGCGATGCATGCAGCGAGGATGATCCGGAAAATACAGTGGTTCATTGTGATCGTTTTGCGGTTCTATTCTTATGATGTCTGTGTGGCGAATAGCGCCTGATTGGGCGCGTTCTTGGGTGGAGGAAGTTGACTCACAGGCATCCCACAGCCTACTACCCGCCGGAAAAACATCCAACACTCAACATCCAACATCCAACATCCAACATCCAACATCCAATGGACGCTGCGCGTAGGAGACCACGCGGAGCGAGGCGGCGGGGGGCAGCCTGTGAATTCTGCACTGGTCTGAGGGGTGTGGCGGGAATCGGGATCACGTGCCGGGGCAGCTAGCCGGTCACTTTATCCCATCGATTCACCCGCTTGCGCGCTGCCGGGATCGCCCTGGCGGCCGGCTCGCCCGGAGAGCTGCCGATCCACCCGCCGCGCTTCGTGCCGCTCGGTGGCGAGCACCTGCAGCCCGCCGAGCGCGACGACTCCCGGTCCCAGTTTGATGTCCGTGCCGCGGCCCGCCATGTTGGTGGCAATGGTGACCCGGCCGCGCGACGGTGATGTAGCCGCAGGGGAGAGAAAAATCGAGGAAGTCGAGTTTGCCGGCGTGGTCGATCCGCGTCCTGGATCGCGGGGAATCGACGCAAAGCGGGAGCGTTCCCTCGCGACGCTCTGCGGGGTGCCAGGGGCGCACCGGTTGCGCGCCGGGTGTGGTAGTGAAATCAGTGAGGCGGTGGAATACTCCCGCGTGGATGTTCCATCGCCCACCGGGGCGGGTTCGTGCGGCGTTGCTCCGCCAGCCTGCACGCCGCTGCCGCCGACGGAGGAAAAACAGCCAACCCTGCTTTTTCCGCATTGCCAGAGAAATACCGGGTGTGCTCTTTCTCTTCGGTATGCCAACGGAACTGCCAACAATCCAAACAACCGTGCGGCTGAGTAGGATGTTAGGCGATGCTACCCGTCTCCCGAGAACGAATGCCAATGAAGGCAATAGTAACTCGATACCAACCCAAATGGCGAAAGCTGTTCCAGACACTATCGGCGGCGCGCGAGTTATCTGCTACTCACCGATTGACCAGCGCCACACGTTCACCGGCAACACCCGCCAGATTGTCGCCGGACAGCTCATGGGTGCCATGTCGGGTCTCGCCATCTGCCAGTATCCCGGCGAGGATTATTTCTACCTCTTCGCCTGCGACGCGGACTGGGGCACTGTCACAGACACATGGCACCAGACGCTCGACGACGCACTTCACCAAGCAGAGTTCGAGTATGTGGGCGTTTCCTCAACTTGGACTTACCTCAATGCCGTTCCCAAATGACCGCAACGCCTACAATAACTCCGTGCTTACACCTCATCTTCTTTGTCGTGTTGCTCTTAAGTGCTTCACGGGACTTATCGTTTCCCTCTGCTTGCTCACCGACCTCCGGGCCAACGTGCCTGGCGGCGGCAGTGAAGGTGCCAACGTCACCTTGACCGACAACGGAACCACCGCTGTCCTCGCCAACGGCATCGTCACGGCGACGATCATAAAAGCACAGGCCCGGATCACCTCGCTCACTTACAACGGGAACCAGATGGTGGACCCAAAAGGGCTCTACTGGAGTATGGATGGTGGCAAATCTTATCAAAACCCTGTGCGTTGCATTTTCAGCGTCGTCACCCAGACGCCGGAGATGGTGGATGTCTCCTGCAAGCACGTTTACGCGAAAGGCGATCCTCACCCGGCCGATATCGACATCCACTATGTGCTGCGGCAGGGAAACACCGGTTTGTATGCCTATGCGGTGCTGGCACACCAGCCCACCTATCCGGCGCTCACGCTCGGCGAGTGGCGCATGGTGTGTCCCGTCGCCGCGGATCCAGCCAACCCAGGCAACTGGTTTCTGGAAAACATCTATGTGGACAAGGCGCGGCACTGGCAGGCGCCTTCGCCTGCCGATCTCAAGAAGGCGACGACTCAGGGAATCAAGGAGATCGTACTTTTGAACACAGGCGTCAGGAAAGGTCAGTATGAATGCAAATACGAATACTCGTGCGAATACTACAAGGTCGGCACCTATGGATGGGCGAGTAACGTCCACAAGATAGGCCAGTGGTTTGTCCTTGGTAACTATGAATACTTCAACGACGGCCCGCCCCAGACCGAGCTCGGGGCAAACTCGAACGGCGGCGGGATGCTGCTGCATTTCGGACGTAATCATCACGGCGGTTCCGTCACATCAATCGCGGCCAACCAGGCTTGGTCGAAGATCTACGGTCCGTTCCTGATTTATTTCAACAGCAACGCTGCCGGTGCGGAAGCCTGCTGGGCCGACGCCCAGGCACAGGTCGCGGCGGAGCATTCCGCATGGCCTTATGCCTGGCTGACGGCGAACAGTAACTACCCGCAAGCCGACGCCCGCGGCACCGTGACCGGCAAACTCATCGTTGCAGACGCACTCAAGCCATCCCAAACCGGTGCCGGAGCCTGGGTCGGCGTCGCCGATCCGCCCGCCGACACCAACTGGCAGTCCTGGAGCAACGGCTATCAATATTGGGTGCAAGCAGACGCGGGCGGCCATTTCACCATTCCGAATGTGCGGCCCGGAACCTATACGCTGTCCGCCTATGTCACCGGTGAAGTGGGCGAATATACCCGGACGAACGTGAAGGTGACCGCCGGTGATACGACTGCGCTGGGCGACACCACCTGGGCCATTGCGCATCCGGGCAGGTCGATGGTGTGGGAGATCGGCATTCCCGACCGGTCGGCAGAAGAATTTGCGGATGGGGCGAGCTATTGGGTGCCGTATAACTATCACACGCTCCACGAGAAATTCCCGAACCCCGTGGAATACACCATCGGCCGCAGCGTGGCCGCGCGTGATTTCCCTTATGTGCATAGCGCGCTCTGGCTGCCGGATGGCAAGACGGTCGCCTGGCCTTGGAATCTTCACTTCAATCTCCCAGGCGTGCCCGGCAGCGGCAACGCCACGCTGGTGGTTGCCATCGCCAGTTCCGACGGCGCCCGCCTCCAGGTCACCGTCAATGGCACCCTGCCTGTCAGCCAGGTTGCGCCGGTTGAGGGAGGCAATACCCTGCTCCGCGAAGCAGTGCACGCCAAATACTGCACCATGACCTTCACGATACCCGTGTCGAGTCTCAAGGAGGGAGCCAACACCATTCAATTGCTCCAATCGAAGAGCAAAGCCGAAAAGGCTCATATCATGTACGATTACCTGCGCCTTGAAATGCCTTGAGTCTGTGGCCTCCGCGCTGACTCCCAACAGCTTGCGCCCGCGCCGTCCGTCACGTTGACAACTCGGGGGCCAATCCGCGACATTGGCAGTGGGCTGCGCTTCGAGATTGTCATTCACTCCCTCCCGAGCAACCAAACCAAGCCAAAGTCGTAACCTGATTCAGGTCCGCGCCAGCGCGGAAAGGTTCATCGAAGCATTTCAGTTTTGCTGCCAATGAATATGAAACTCTCTGTCTTCGCCACGCTGCTGTTGTCTGCGGGCTGCGGTTTCTGCCAGGACCATCCAGCGAAAAAAGAATCCACCAAGCCGAGCGGAACGGAAAAGGAAGAGAAATACGACAAGAAGGTTCCGCTCAAAGTCCTTCCACCCGCGGAGTTGGACCAAATCCTCCAACACCGATTGAACGGTGGTTTGAGCGACAAATTCAAACAGTTCGCCAACATGTTTTTCGTGAGGAGCGGCCTGGACACGGGATGGAACGTTGGGCTTTCCGGTGCAGACGATGAGATCGCCAGGACGGAGCTGCAGCCCGTCTTCCCTCAATTCTACAAGCCCACGCTCCGCGAGTTGCTGGACACCATCGCCCTGCAGACTTTCTCCACCTGGAGCTACCGGAAGGAAGACCAGTTCCTGGGCAGCAAGGCGAACGAGAAGGAAGACCGGAGTGACATTATCATAGTACACTTTCAAAAGACACAGCGTGCCAAGCCATACGAAGTCACCCTGGCCACGGACTGGAAATCCGAGGACCGCGGCCATTGGACAGCCTGCATCCCGCCCAGCGCGCCGATGGGCATGGACATCTACGAGACCGGCACCTACTCCGCCAAGGATAAGGCCAGGGAACCAGAACTCTTCGAGCGGGTGCGAAAAGCGGTCGCCCTCGATTGGGCGCAACGCGTGAAGCCGGGTTCCCAAGCCGACGATCTGAAACGTGCCAAGGTGGGGCCGTTCGATGCCCTGTTCTTCGAAAGCATGATCGACGCCCGCACCGGCAGCAAGGTGCATTGGCGTCACTGGGTCTTCATGGCCGGCAACGAATGCTACTTCATCGTCAGCACGATTTTTCCCGATGACGAAAAGACCTTTTATCCCGATGTGGAAGGGATGCTGAAGACCTTTCGGATCAGGAAGCCCTGAGTTGCACGCCTGCCGGAGGATCGGCCGGCGCGCAAGATTCCAGCACCCCACCGGGGTACGGCGCGTGGGTCAGATAGATGGAAAAAATAGATTTCGAATTCGACGCTCCCGGAACTCGGCTGACGAAGATGGCTCCACCCCTTTGCGGCGGAAGAATTTTCGCAGGGTAACGCGGCGGCGGGCATGGTATCGCATGCACACGTCATGACCCGCACGACAGACTCCGCCGACTCCGGTCGCGTTCGCCGGCTTTACGAGGAGCGCCCGTATCCCGGAGCGGATCAAGGCGCGCGGACGCCCAAGGCTTGGAAGTTTGCGCCCATGGAATGGCTTACCGCATTGTGGAGACCGGGCCGGGATGACGCGGCGCCGAAACGCATTCTCGTGGCCGGGTGCGGGACGGGCCGGGAAGCCTTTGCGCTGCGGCGCAAGTGTCCCAAAGCCGAAATCGTGGCCGTCGATTTCAGTCCCCGGTCGATTTCCATCGCCCGGGAGGCGCAGCGGCGCCCGCCGGAGATGCGGAGCATCCGGTTCCTGGTCGCCAATCTGCTGGACCGCAGCTTTGCGGGAACCGTCGGGCGCGATTTCGACTTTATCTCGTGCCACGGGGTGCTGAGTTACGTCCCCGCGCCCGATCGGGCGCTGCGAAATCTGACGCGCTGCCTGCAACCTGACGGAGCGCTCTACCTCGGAGTCAATGGCGCGCAGCACGCCAGCGTCGGCGGCAGACTATTCCTGCCGGCGTTCGGATTTGACCTGGCCGAATATCGGGAGAGTCCGCACCTGCGCCAAATCTTGCAGCTCTCCGACGCGATCCTCCGCAATCAGCGGGGGGCGCGGCTTTCGAGTGCCAAGGCCAACTATCTTGCCGGCGATCTGTTCGGTCCGCTTATCCACAACCTTCCCTTGTCCGCCTGGGTGGAAACCGCGCGCCAGGCCGGATTCCATTTCCACGGCAGTTACTCCTGCTGGATCCAGCTCCGGCCCGCCATGGAGAAGGATTATCCCAAGCTTCTCATTCCCAAGTCGCGGCCGGAGCTATGCGAGCTTGTGGAAAGCCTGGTGCCCGAAAGCTTTCATCGTCTCTTGTTCACTCTGCAGCAACCCGCCAACCCACCTTGGGAAGACGGCCATGCCCTTTTGGATTGGCATCCAGTAATGACGGGCCTCTACGCGCACCGGCTGCCGAAGCGGCTACGTTCGTGGGGAGCGCTCCGCGCAGTTACCTTCAAAAGCCCCGCCACCAATACGCAGCTTGATTGGCAGATGCCGGAATGGGAGCTGGAACTCTTGCGCGACAGCGATGGAAGCCACCCGCTGCGCAAGATATTGGAGCGCATCCCCTTTCACATATCTCCCGCGCTCCTGAAGCAGCAACTCTACGTGCTCCATCAACTCGCGGTGATCTGTCTTCAATCACCCAGGTAGCCGGGCTTGCGGCGGAAGCTCCTGCGCTCCGTCTTCTGCTACACTTTCTTTTGAGCCTTAACGCCACCTTTGGCGTCTTTCTTCGGCTTGATATCCCGCACTTTCACCTGGGGTTTCGTTGCTTTGGATGCTTTTGGTTTGGTGTTCATTTTGTTTCTCCTGTGGTTTCGGGCTGGGAAGTTTCGCGGTTATGCACCGGGTGATTACGCCCGGCCGGGCATTCGGTTTTTCCGAGGGCCATTCTGTCCTCCCGGTATCACAAAGCACGCCTTATCTCGCTTCTTTAGAATGAGCAGGAATCCCATTGCTCCAACGATGCACTTTCAAATCCCCAACTGCTGGCTGGAGAGATGGAAGTAGAGCCCGCGGCGGGCCATCAGCTCGTCGTGCGTGCCGACTTCGGCGACCCCGCCTTTTTCGAGCACGACGATCGAGTCGGCGTCGCGGATGGTGCTGAGCCGGTGGGCGATGACGATGCAGGTGCGGCCGGCCATCATGCGGCTGAGGTTGTCCTGGATGGCCCGCTCGGACTCGGTGTCGAGGGCGCTGGTGGCTTCGTCGAAAATCAGGATGGGCGGATCGGCATAGAGCGCGCGGGCGATGGCGACGCGCTGTTTCTGGCCGCCGGAGAGGGCGATGCCCGATTCGCCGACGCGCGTTTCGTAGCCCATGGGCAGGCGCATGATGAAGTCGTGGGCGTTGGCCACCTGCGCGCACCAGAGCACGCGATCGAAGTCCGGCTCGGGATCGCCAAAAGCGATGTTGCGCGTGATCGTCTCGCTGAACATGTGATTGTCCTGGAGGACCATGCCGATCTGCCGGCGCACGTCGCGGTGGTTGAGCTTCTTCAGGTCGAGGCGATCGAAGAGGATCGTGCCTTCGGTGGGTTCGATCAGCCCGGCGAGCAGCTTGATCAGCGTGGTCTTGCCGCTGCCGCTGCGTCCGACGATGGCGATGATCTTGCCGTGCGTGAATTCGAGCGTGATGCCCTTCAGAATATCGGGCGCCTCGGGTCCGCCGTATTTGAAGCCGACATTGCGCAACTCGATGTGGCCTTCGAGCGAATGCACCGGGGTGAGATGCGAACGGTCGCGGCCCTGCTCGGGCTCGGGCTCGAAGATGTCATTGAGCCGGTTGAGCAGGACCGCGATGAGCTGCCACTGGTCCCAAATGCCGAGCGCCCGCAGAATCGCGGCGTAAGCGATGGCGGTCAGCGAGCTGAAGGCCACGAAGACGCCGACGGTGAGCTGTCCCGCGATGACCTGGCGCGCGCCGACCCACAGAAAAAGCGCGGTCGAGAGCAGTCCGATGGCCTGGAGCACGCCGTCGTAGGACATGAGTACGAAGTTCGACCGGAACATTTTGCGCGAGACGCTGAGGAATTCGGTGAGCATGGCGTCGCGAAAGGTCAGCTCCGCCGACGCCGCCTTGACCGCTTCGATGCCCTTGATCGCGTCGATTTGATGCGAGGCGTATTTGCCCTGGCTTTCCTCGATGTCCGCAAAGAGCGGACGCAGCACCTTCGCCGACCAGACCATCAGCCCGGCATAGAGCGGCATGGTGGCGAGGAACACCCCCGCGAGCGGCGGACTATAGACCGCCATCACGGCGAGCGCGCCGATGAGGGTGACGAGCGAGAGCAGCCCGCCGATGCCGTGGTGCACCGCGAAGAGCCGGACCTGCCGCGCGCCATCGAGCCGGCGCTGGATGTCGCCAGTGCGGCGGCTGTGGAAATACGACATCGGCAGCGAAAGCAATTGTCGGGTGAGGAAATCGAGAATCGCCGCGTCGATGCGCACGGCGGCAAAGTTGAGGAGGTATTGCTCCACGAGATTGGCCGCCTGCGTGAAGATGAGCGCCGCGCCCATGGCCAGCAGCACCGCGACGAGCAGGCTGACATTGTTCTCGACGATCACCTTGTCCACCACCACCTGCGTCAAGACAGGGAAGAGGAGCTGGAGAAAACTGGCGATGCCCGCGAGGAAGAGCGCCTGGAGCAGGATTGTCCGGTGTCTCCGCACGAAGGGGGCGAGCCGGCCCAGCGTGGGCTGCGCTTCGGGCGCTTTCTCGAAGGCGTCGGTGTAATCGAAGAGCGCCGTGTAACCCGACCACCTGGCCTCGAATTCCTCGCGCGGGACGCGGCGGCGCCCGAGCGCCGGGTCGGCCACGCGCACGTGCGTCTCGGCCACATCGTAGAGCACCATCCAGTGGTTGCCTTCCCAGTGCACGATCGCCGGGAGCGGCAGGTGCGGGAGGTTGCGGCGCGAGACCTTGAGCGCGCGGGCGGCGAGCCCGAGCTCGGTCGCGGCGTGGCAGAGCGCCTTGAGGCTCGTGCCATCGCGCGAGGTGTGACAGAGCTGTCGGATGTGCGCGAGGCTGACCTCGCGGCCGAAATGCCGGCAGATCATCGCCAGGCTCGCCGCGCCGCAGTCCATCTCGTCGATCTGCTGCACGTGCGGGAAGCGACGGATGCGGTGCGGGCGTTTGCGAAAGAATCCGCGCTCATCCGCGAACGGCTCATCATCCGCATCGATCGCCACCTTGTCGTGCACCCGCGTTTCCGCGGGCAGCAGTTCCTCGGCGAAGTCGAGCGGCACCCGCGCCTCGGTATCCGCCTGGTATTGCGCGAGCCGTTCCTCGAGCAGCTTGCGAAAATCGGGGAATTGCGTTTGCAATTCGCGAGCCACCTCGGGCGGCATCGCGAGCAGGCGGCAATCCGCGACCGCCTCGGCGGAGGCGGCGCGGGGCGAGCCGTTCAAGATCGACAGCTCGCCGAAAAAATCGCCCTCGCGATAGAAGGCAAGGTTCCGCACGCGGCCGTTCTTCTGCGCATAGACCCGCACCCGCCCCACCTCGACGACGAACATCGGTCCGGCCGGATCGCCTTCGCGGATGATCGTGTCTCCCTTCTTGAACTCCACCGGCGACATCCGCTCGATCAGCTCCCGCAGGGCGCGCGCGGGCAGCCGCCCGAAATTGCTGAACTCGTAGAGGAAGCCGTGCAGGGTCCGGTGCCGGGCGGTCAGTTCGAGCGCGGTTCTGAGCCCCGGATGCTGCGCGAGCAGGGGCAGGAAATCCTGGCGATCAAGCCGCAGCACTTCGACGGCGGTGCTGCACCGGACGGTGGCATTGCGCGTCCCGGGGCCGAGCAGCGCCTGCTCGCCGAACTGATCGCCGGGGCGAAGGCTGGCGAGCGCCAGTTCGCCGCCGTCTTCGGTTTCCTTCACGACCCGCGCGCGCCCCGAGATCAGGAGGTAGAGGGCCTCGGCGGGGTCGCCCTGCTTGACGATGATGTCGCCGAATTCAAACCGTTCTTCACGCAGCAGCGGGCGCAGTCTTTCGTAGTGATCCTGGGGGAGGAATCGCAGGAAAGACGAGCGCTGGAGGATTTCATCGGGCGGCTGCGTCATGCGTCGGGCGGCATGATCCACCGGACGTGCTCCGCCACCAATTCCGAAAAATGGCGGTCGAGAAATTGGCATACCCCGCGAAACGCCGGAAGAACAGGGTGGTCGCGCCGCCCCCTCCGTGATATGAGGTTTCTTTGACGTGAACGCCAAACACAAACGTGCTTTGGAACAGAACAAGTTGGGCGATCTGAGGGCCGGAGCGCGTCTCTTGGATGACCGGATGCCCGAGCATCGTTCAGGGGGGACGCCGGGTGGTGTTCGGCGTGAAAGACCCCTTTCGCTCGCAGGTGCGGACAACGACTCAGTCCGTGAAAAATCGAAGTCCGTTGTTTTTTCCGCGCTGCTGCCGCACGCACCGATCCTGGTTCCGCAAGTCGGCGGGCGGCGGGCACGACCAGCCGCGGCAACCATCGAAGCCATGCGCGCCGTGGCTGCGGGATTGATCCGTGCGTGCCCGGAGGCCGTTCTGGTCATTTCGCCGCACGCTCCGCGCCGTCCGGGCGCCTTCGGGATTTGGCTCGATCCACGGCTCGAAGGATCGCTGGCGCGTTGCGGTTTCCCCAACGCGGCGGTGGACCTGCCCAACGATCTCGAGCTTGTGGCGCAGATCGCCGAATTCGCTGCCCGACGCAAAGTCGCCACTTGGAACATCCGGCGCACCTACCTCGATTATGGCACCGTGGTGCCGCTCTGGTTCATCGCGGAAGCGGGATGGAGCGGGCCAACGGTGGTGGTCAGCCTCAATCAACCCGGCGAGGGCGGACTCGATTCATTTGGCGCAGCGATTTCCAGCGCGGCAGGTCACGCGGGCCGGCGACTGGCGGTGATCGCCAGCGGCGATCTGAGCCACCGGCTGACGGCCGAGACTCCGCGCGGCTATCATCCATCTGGGCAGCTTTCCGACCGGACGTTGATCGATCTGCTCCAGAGGGGCGCCGCCCGCGAGGTCGCGAACATCGATCCTGCCCTGCGCGCTGCGGCGGATGAAGATGCCGTGGATTCCACCATCATCGCTCTCGCAGCGGCCGACTGGCAAATGCCCGGGCACCGCGTCTTGAGCTACGAAGGGCCGTTCGGAGTCGGCTACGGCGTGGCGCTTCTTTACCAAAACACTCGTCCACGACGACGGGTTCTGAAAAACGCAGCAACCATGAAAAAACAACCAGCAGCCAAAGCGAAAGCCAAGCCCGTCAAGGTTCAAGACCTGAAGCCCACGAAGGAGCCCAAAGGCGGCGGGGTTTTGCTCAGAAACCACAACGAAACACTGGTCGGCGACGACGAGCCCTGAAGGAAAAGCAACCATGAAAAAACAACCAGCAGCCAAAGCGAAAGCCAAGCCCATCAAGATTCAAGACCTGACGCCAAAAAAGGAGCCGAAAGGTGGCGATTTCCCAAAGGCACCGGGCTTAC
Source organism: Chthoniobacter sp. (assembly GCA_034667665.1). GTDB lineage: Bacteria > Verrucomicrobiota > Verrucomicrobiia > Chthoniobacterales > Chthoniobacteraceae > Chthoniobacter. The sequence goes on along the minus strand of JAXDQW010000040.1, from coordinate 46,529 downwards.
GCACGAATCACAACGAAACGCTCGTCCGCGACGATGAGCCGTGAAAAACGCAGCAACCATGAAAAAACAACCAGCAGCCAAAGCGAAAGCCGAACCCATCAAGGTTCAAGATTTAAAGCCCAAGAAAGAGCCCAAAGGCGGCGGGGTTACCCTGAAGAATCACAACGAAACCCTCGTCCGCGACGGCGGCTGAGGACTGCGCAGACAAGATCGATCGAGACATTTGATCGGCGTGCCGCGGCAGCCGAAAAGCGCGGCAATCGCGCGGAGGCCGAGCGGCTCTGCTTGCGGATGTTGCAGTTCCTCCGGCGGCGAACCGTCGGCGGATGGCACGTCCGCGTCCACGCGAGACTCGGGAACTTATATCGGTTCCTCGGCCGCTACCCGGAAGCGGACGCGATGTTCCGGCAGGCGCTCGACTTTTCCATCGCGGTCCACGGCGACACCGCCGCGGAGACGCGCGCGATTCTGAACGATTGGGCGGTCTTGCACAAATATCAGGGCCGGTTTGCGGATGGCGCGCGGCTGTATCGGCACGCGCTGAAGCTGGCGACGGCCGCCCTCGGCGAAGAGAATGACGAAGTGGCGACGCTCTACCACAACCTGGGTGGGCTGGAGCACGCGCGCGGCCGATACGCGGAGGCCGAGCCGTTGGCGCGAAAGTCCGTGGAGATTCGCACCCGCCTCTGCGGCGCCGGTCACCCCGAGGTGGCCGCCGATGCCGCGGCTCTCGCCGCCATCCTCGTCGAACTCAAAAGGTATGACGAAGCCCGCCGACTCTACACCCGTGCCCTCGGGACCTTCCGGAAGGTCTGCGGGCCGGAGCACTACGAAGTGGCGGTGACGCTAAACAACCTGGGCGCGCTGGCCTACGCGACCGGCCGGCTGACTTCCGCCGAGCGCTACTACAAACGATCTCTGGCGCTGAAAGAGAAGTTGCTCGACCCGGCGCACGTCGATGTCGCCCTGACCCTGAACAATCTCGCGGTCTTGCATAAATCGAAACGCGCCTGGAACACCGCCGCGGAACTCTATCGGAGAGCGTTAGCGGTTTTTGAATCAGCTCTCCCCGCCTCGCACCCGAAAGTCATCACCTGCCGGGAGAACTACGCGCAACTATGCCTCGCGCATCCATGCGTTCCTCGCGCAACTGCGGGCGCGGAAGCGGGAAGAGCGGCGCGCCCTGAACGCGTCATCGAGCGGCTGCGTCATAGGTCGGCGGCATGATCCACCGGACGTGCTCCGCCACCAATTCCGAAAAATGGCGATTGAGAACGTGTTGTTCGGCCCGGGCGCGGACCTTCACGTCCGTGAGCTCCGGCTCGATCTTTTGGATCAACTGGCAGAGCTGGAAGCCTTCACCACGGGCAAGCGGCTCGAGCACTTCACCGGCCGCGGCGGAGAGAAATTTCTGCTGCGATTCTGCGGGCAGTTCCTCCAGCAGAACCTCCACCCGCCGGCACGGATAACGGCCGTCCCGCGCCACTTCCTGCATCGACGCGCCGTCTTCGCGGAGACAAAGGAAGGCCTCGCGCGCGGCGTGGAGCGCTTCCAGTTCGATGATCTCCAGCTTGATCCGCGTGAGCGGGATGCGCAGGAGCTCCAGCGCTCCCTCCAGGGCCTCGGTGGTGAGGAGCGAACTGCTCTGCTGTCGGTAGGCGGCCTCCAGTTGCAGCATCTCTTCGAGCCAGCTCTCGTCGCGACCCAGCCGGGCGAGCCAGGCGGGGAGCGTGGCCTCATCCAGGCGAGTGCGCTCCAGAAAGCGGGCGCGCTCGCGCGCGATCGCCTCTCGCGCGGGCTGCGCGCTCCGCGCCGCAAATCGCCACGCGAGCTGTCTCGCCTGGCGATCGAACTCGCCGTTGATGAGCAACTCGGCCCTCAGCAAATCACGCAGATTCTGCGGTGCATCCAGATAGTCGAGCGCCGGCGGCTCCGCGTTCCCCACGAGCGCCTCTTTCCAATAGTGGCGGACGAAGTAATCGGTGAAGTCATCGAGCGTCAGCCCGCGTTCTTCGAGCCATTGCTCCGTCTCCTCGGCGGTGATCAAATCCCGATCCGAGCGAAACTTCTCGGAACTGGCCTGCAGGGCCGCGGCTTCGGGCTCCTCGCCGGCCCGCGCTTCGCATTCGGCCAGCCACAGGACCTCTTTCCAGGCGGGCTCCAGCTCGCCGCGGAAGTGAGCCGCGTCGAGCACGTCGGCAACGCCGAGAATCTGACCTCCAGTCCTGAACACCGGGGTGTTCATGAATCAAGCCTGTCTTCCATCTCCAGGAAGACAAACAAAGAGCAACGAAGTTGACCTTGAGGCACAGGCATCCCGCAGCCTGCTGCCCGCCGGAAAAACATCCAACACTCAACACCCAACATCAAACATCCAATCGACGCTGCGCGTTGGAGACCACGCGTAGCGTTCATTGGGTGTTGGGAGTTGGATGTTGGATGTTCATCGCTTCCGACATTCTTAACGTCGTTCCATTCGCCGGCGCCTCGCGACCAGGCAAGCACCAGCGTTTTCAGCCGCGACGCACGCCGCGGTCGATTTGAGGCGCAGCAGCGCTATCGGAAATCCGGGCTGACCTTGCCCCGGCAGCGCTCACTGCGTGAAGGTCAGCGTCACCATCGCTCCGCCCCCATCGGCATTTTGGATGCTGATCACTCCGCGGTGCAATTCCACGATTTGCCGGGTCACCGCCATGCCCAGGCCGGTGCCCTGGCCGGCCTTCTTGGTGGTAAAAAACGGGTCAAAAATTCTCTGCAACACGTCCTCGGAGATCCCCGTGCCGGTGTCCCTGATTTCAGCGACGACCAGTTTGTCGCCGGCACGGTAACGGGGAGTTGGGAGCTTGGCGGCGGCGTAGTCGGCATCGTCCGAGGCGGCCACTCTCTCGCCGGTGGTGATCGTCAGGCTGCCTCCGTTGGGCATGGCATGACAGGCGTTGACGAAAATGTTGATCAAGACTTGCTGGATCTTCTGGGCATCCATCAGACAGGCGCGAAGACCCTCGCCCAATTTTTGAACGACCTTGACCTTCGACGAAGCAAGGTCGTGCCGGACAAAACGCAGCGTCTTCTGGATGAGATCGTTGATCGAGTTTTCGGCCATCGCCAGCGCGCGCGCGGCGGAAAAATCCAGCAGATCGCTGATCACCAGGTTGCCGCGCTCCACGGCGTCCTTCATATCCTTCAAGACAACCGCGGCCAGCTCCTCCCCGGCGAGCGGCTGCTCTCCCAGATAGGCAATCCCCATGGTCAGGACCGCGAGCGGGTTCTTGACCTCGTGGGCGATGCCGGCGGCGATCTGGCCGACGGAATGGAGCTTTTCGGAATGAATCAACTGGTTCTGGGTCTCTTTCAGTTGCTCGTGGGACTCCGCCAGGGCCTCGAGGGTCACGCTCATCTCCTCGGCCAGGCGTTCGAGCTTTTGCTTGGCCTCGAGCAGCTGCGCGTTTTTCTGGACCGCGGTCTCATAGGTCGAAACGAGCAGCTCGACCGACTGCATCCAGTCCGTCTTCAACGAGTAGGTCTGGCCAGCATAACGCACCTCCGACACGAGTTTGCCGTCGAGCTTCTTCCGCAGTTCGAGGTTCTCGAGCACGTGTTGAATGCGGGAAAGCAGGAAGTCATCGTCGTAGGGTTTGACGACGAAATTGTCGGCCCCGCATTCGAGTCCTTTGAGGATGTCCTTGGGTTCCGCGAGCGAAGTCAAAAGGATGACCGGCAATTCGTTGAGCTTCGCGTCATTCTTGATGCGCAGACAAAGCTCGTAACCGTCCATCTCGGGCATGTTGATGTCCGAAATGACCAGCGTCGGCTGCCGTTCTTTCAGCTTTTCGAGCGCCTCGACTCCATTGGTGGCGCTAAAAACCTGGTAGTGGTGGACTTGCAGCAAGTGTTGAAGCTTCAGGGCCTGGGTCAGGCTGTCCTCGACGATCAACACGACAACCTCGCCCGCGATGGGCGTGGTCGTTTGCAAACTCCTGCGAGCGCTATCTAACTGCCGAACCTCCATTCGCCCCTTTTGAAGCGCAAGCCATCGGATGTCAATCATTGTCCTTGGGGAGGCAAGGTAACGATTCCGCGCCGGTTCGTTGCCCCCCAAAAAATTTCTAAAAATGTTCCGCGGCTGTCCTAAACAGGTCCGGCCGTTCGTCGCTTCTGTGCAACCGCAGAAAAACCATTTACCAAAAAACAGCAAACATGAGCGCAACGAACACCGAATATCTCCTCCTCTTTCGTGGCAACGGCTGGGATCGCTCCCTTTCGCCTGCGGAGTTGCAGAAAACCATGTCCAGCTTTCTCGCCTGGTTCGAACGCCTGAGCGCGAACGGGATCCTCAAAGCCGGACAGCCGCTCCTGGACGAGGCGCGCATTGTTTCCGGCAAAGGTGGGCGCCTCGTGGCGGACGGCCCGTTTGCGGAATCGAAGGAAGCGATTGGCGGATATTTCGTGATCAAGGGCGCGAGCCTCGATGAAGCGGTGAAGATCGCCCAACAATGCCCCACCCTCGCCCACGGCGCGGTGGTGGAGGTCCGTCCCATCGCCTCCGAATGCCCTACGTTTCAGCGCGTGCGGCAACTCGCCACCGAGGAATTGGTCCCGGCCGAAAGGTGAGCGCCTTCCCGCCGACCCACCAAAACGGCAGATCGATCTCTATCGCCAGATCGCCGGGAAGGCGGGCAAGCTTGGCGCAGAGCTGAAATCCCCGAAAAAACACTCGAATGACCAGCCGCACAGATCACGGAACTGAAGCCACCGCCGAGCGCGAGATCGTGAACACGCGACTTCTCAGCGCGCCGCGCGTTCTCGTCTTTCAAGCCTTCAGCAACCCGAGCCACCTCGCGCGGTGGTGGGGTCCGAAAGGCTTTACGAACACCTTTGGCGAATTCGATCTTCGGCCGGATGGCCACTGGCGTTTCGTCATGCACGGGCCCGATGGCACCGATTATCCGAACCACAGTGTCTTTGTCGAAGTCGTGCCGCCGGAGCGGGTCGTCTTCCGCCATCTCGATCCGATGCACACCTTTCAGATGTCGATCCTCTTCGGTGAGCGCGGCGGGAAGACCGAGCTGACGTGGCGGATGCTCTTCGACACGGTCGCGAAATGCGACGAGGTGCGGGCCTTCGTCGCCGAGGCGAACGAACAGAATTTCGACCGCCTCGAGACGGAACTCGCGGAGATGGCGTCGGGTGCGGGCGCTTCGTCAAGGCAACCTTCTGTCGAGCAGCCGTGACGCCCCCCGGCAGAGCCGGCCATTCTCCCATCCACATCACCCACCAACGAACCACCACCTATGCTGAAATACATCCTCCTCGGCCTCGCGGCGATCATCGTCATCTTTCTGATCGTCGTCGCCTTTCAGCCCGCCGACTTCCGCATCAGCCGATCCGCGATCGTCGCGGCGCCACCGGCCGCCGTCTTCGAGCAGGTCAACGACTTCCACAAATGGAACGCCTGGTCGCCCTGGGCGAAGCTCGATCCGAACGCGAAGAACACCTTCGAAGGACCGCCTGCCGGCGTGGGCGCCGGCTTCGCCTGGGCCGGCAACAACGAGGTCGGCGAAGGGCGCATGACCATCACGGAGAGCGAGCCAAACGAGCTCGTCTTGATGAAGCTCGAATTTATCAAACCGTTCGCCGCCACCAACATCACGGAGTTCACCTTCAAACCGGAAGGCAATCAAACCGCGGTCACGTGGAGCATGTCGGGCCACAATAACTTCATCGGCAAAGCCATGAGCCTCATCATGAATTGCGACAAGATGGTTGGCGGCCAGTTCGAGCAGGGCTTCGCAAACCTGAAGGCGATCGTCGAATCGCCGGCCCGGAGCTGACCTGCCTGCCGCGTCCCATGACCTCGCCGACTTGCTGGCAAAAATAAAGTAACCACCCTGAGCCCGCAGCACCAATACCTCATCCCCTTCACCTCATGAAATACGTGCCCACCATCGCCGGCATCCTGCTCGGCCTGCTCTTCATCATGTCGTCCGTCGTCGTCTTGTTTCATCTCGTCCCCATGCCCCCGATTCCGGAAGGCACCCCGGCCGCGCTGTTCATGGGAGCCTTTGTTCCGACGGGTTACCTGACCTTCGTCAAAAGCCTGGAGCTGCTCGGCGGCATTCTCGTCGCCATCCCGCGCACCCGCAATTTCGGGCTCCTCGTGCTCGGTCCCATCATCGTGAACATCCTCGCCTTCCACGTCTTCATCATGAGCGGCCACGGGCTTCGGGATCCCATCCTCGTCGGCATCGTCCTGCTCGCGGCTTATCTCTTATGGGTCGGACGCCAAGCCTTCGCCGGCCTCCGAAACTAACCAACTCCTCATTTCATCAACCCTCACTCCATCAACCACCATGCCTAACACCCTCGTCCAACCCTACCTCTTCTTCGGCGGCCGCTGCGAGGAAGCCGTCGAATTCTACCGCACCGCGCTCGGCGCTGAGCTGCTCATGCTCATGCGCTTCAAGGAGAGCCCGGAACCCCATCCTCCTGGCATGCTCCCGCCCGGCTTCGAGGACAAGGTGATGCACGCCAGCTTCCGCATCGGCGAGACCACGCTCATGGCCTCAGACGGTACCTGCAAGAGCGAGAAGGGCTTCGAAGGCTTCTCGCTTTCGCTCACCGTGCCCGATGAAGCCGCCGCCGACCGCGCCTTCGCCGCGCTCGCTGATGGCGGCGAGGTCCAGATGCCGCTGACCAAGACGTTCTGGTCCCCGCGCTTCGGCATTCTCACCGACCGCTTCGGCCTCGGCTGGATGATCGCCGTCGCGGCCTGACGCCTCTGTTCAAATGAGCCGCGTCCGAGTCCTGGTCGGCACCAAGAAAGGTGCGTTCATCCTCACCGCCGATGGCCGGCGCGAGCAATGGGAAGTCAGCGGTCCGCACTTCGCGGGCTGGGAGATGTATCACCTCAAGGGTTCGCCCGCGGACCCGAATCGGATCTATGCGTCGCAGACGAGCGGCTGGTTCGGCCAGGTCATCCAGCGCTCCGACGATGGCGGCAAGACATGGGCGCCACCCGGCGGCGAACCGATTCCGACTCCCGGCGAGATGCCCAAGGGTGAAAGCAACAAGTTCGTCTATGAAGGCGAAGTGGGCACGCACAAGTGGTATGACGGCACGCAGCATCCGTGGGAATTCAAGCGCGTCTGGCATCTGGAACCCTCGCTGACGGACCCGGACACCGTTTACGCCGGGGTGGAAGACGCGGCGCTCTTCAAGTCCGTGGACGGGGGCACCACGTGGCGCGAGTTGTCCGGGCTGCGCGCCGCGAAGGGCAGTCTCTGGCAACCGGGCGCCGGCGGCATGTGCCTGCACACCATCCTCCTCGACCCCACCAATCCGCAGCGGATCTTCGTCGCCATTTCCGCCGCCGGCGCCTTTCGCACCGACGACGCCGGCCAGACCTGGAAGCCGATCAACCGCGGATTGAAATCCGCCTACGAAATTCCCGATCCGACGGCGGACATCGGCCACTGTGTCCACCGGATCGCCATGCACCCGTCGCGCCCGGAGGTCCTGTTCATGCAGAAGCATTGGGACGTCATGCGCAGCGACAACGCCGGCGAGATGTGGTTCGAGATCAGCGGCAACCTTCCGACCGACTTCGGTTTTCCGATCGAAGTCCACGCGCACGAGCCCGAGACGATCTACGTCGTGCCCATCACGAGCGACTCCGAGCATTTCCCGCCGGAGGGAAAACTTCGTGTTTATCGCAGCCGGACGGGCGGCAACGAATGGGAGGCGCTGACCAATGGGCTGCCGCAGGAGAACTGCTACGTGAACGTGCTGCGCGACGCCATGGCCGCGGATTCGCTCGACTCGTGCGGCGTCTATTTCGGCACCACCGGCGGGCAGGTCTATGCCTCCGCCGATTCCGGGGAGACCTGGAAGGCCATCGTCCGCGACCTCCCGGCGGTGTTGTCGGTCGAGGTGCAAACGTTGCCATGATTCGCGTGGTGCTTCCCTATCATCTGCGCAACCTCGCGCGCGTGGGCGACGAGGTGCAGCTTGATCTCGGAAGCCCGGTGACCCTTGGCTCAGTCCTGGACGCGATCGAGTCCCGATACCCGGCCCTGCGGGGAACGATCCGCGACCACACCACTCTCCAACGCCGCTCGTTCATCCGTTTCTTTGCCTGCAAAGAAGACCTATCGCACGAGCCGCCCGAAACCCCGCTGCCCGATGCCGTCGCCACCGGCGCCGAGCCATTGTTGATCATCGGGGCGATGGCCGGCGGCTGACCACGGAAGCGAACGAAAGGCTGGGGCAGTGCGCCGACCAGCTCGCCGCGCTGGTGACCAAGGCTTGAGCCGAGACTCGCTGCGAATTGCCGTTAAACTGGCGAACAACGCCCATCCCATGAGCGCACCGACTGCGAATCGGTATCCAGCCTCCCCATGAAAACGTTCGCCCTCACCCGCCTCGCCGCGGTTCTCGTTATCGCCGTCACCTTCGCCCACGGGCAGGAAGCGCCGCAAATGCCCAAGCCCACCAAGGAGCACGAATGGCTTCAGCAATTTGCCGGCGAATGGGAATATGAAGTCGAAATCTCCATGGAGCCGGGCAAGCCGCCGATGAAAGCGAAAGGCACAGAAGTCGCGCGCCTGCTCGGCGGGTTCTGGGTCGTCGGCGAAGGCAAGGGCGCGATTGGCGAAATGCCGTTCACCACCATCACCACGTTTGGTTACGATCCCGCGAAAAAGAAATACATCGGCACCGGGATCGACTCGATGACCAGCACTCTTTGGAATTACGAAGGCTCGGTGGATGCCGCGGGCAAGACCCTCACGCTCGAGACGGAGGGGCCTTGCCCCATGCGGGGCGGTCAGTTGTCCAGGTTCCGGGAAGTCATCGAATTCAAGAGCAAGGATCACCGCGTCTTCACGTCCTCCATCCTGGGCGACGATGGCAAGTGGACCACCCTCGTCAGCGTCAACTCGCTCCGGAAGAAGTAGGGCGGCCAAATGACGCGGGCGGCGTCAAGGAGCCGGGGCGTTCTTGCCCCGGCTTCTCCTTGGCGCGGCGTCCTGCACCATCAGTCACGCCCGCCTTCGTTCACTCACCCCGCACGCGTTGGGGTGGCCCGCGTGCCCACCCTCACTCGGCACGCGTCTTTCGATCTCTTGGTATGAACACGATACCTGATTCTCCGGAAGAGATCCCCAATGCGAATCCCGATCCTTTGAGCGGCGAAGCCGGCGCGCATCCTGTCGCCACTGGCATCGGCGCCGCCACCGTCGGCGTGGCCGGACTAGCTGCCTCAGCCATGGTCGCTGGTCCAATTGGCGTCACTGCTGCCGCGATCGGCGGAGCGGTCATCGGTGGCTACGTCGGCAAAGCGGCCGGCGAACTGATCGACCCCACCGCCGAAGCCGCCTTCTGGCGGGAGCAACATCCCCGGCAGCCGTATGCCCAGCCCCGGGTCCACGATGACGACTACTTCGCCGCCTACCGCATCGGTTATGTCGGCTACTCCTTGTTCAATGGCCATGAGCGCACCTTCGAGGACGCCGAGGCGGAGCTCCGCCGCACCTACGAAGGCACCGGCGCCCAACTTTCCTGGGAGCGCGCCCGGGTCGCCACCCGCGCCGCTTGGGATCGCGTCCATCGCGGTGAAGCGCGCCGCGCCCCCGCGACCTCCGAAGCTCAGCACGCCGTCCACGAATCAATGATCAGCCAAAACTTGCAAAGCGGAGCCCTGAGCAACGCCCAAATGCCCCGCTAGCGTTTGCCGCAGTATTTTCCCGCTGCGGCGCGAAAAACGGCGCTTCCGTTGGCTCGAGGTTGCGGCACAGTTTCAGGTCGATCACCCTCACCGCATGAAAGCCCCGCTGACCACGCCCGCTGAGAAATCCGAATTCATGCTCCTCTTTCGCAATACCCAGCTCGAAAAGCGGCTCTCGCCGGACGAGATGCAGGAGGCGATGCGGCGGCTCAATGACTGGCTCGGGCGCTGGTCGGAGCGGGGGCAGATGCCGGGAGGACAGCCGCTCGGGGATGAAGGCCGGGTGATCTCCGGGGCGAAGCAGCGCGCGGTGGCGGATGGGCCGTTTGCCGAGGCGAAGGAGGCGGTGGGCGGTTATGTGCTCGTGCTGGCGGCGGATTTCGAGGAGGCGATGAAGATCGCCGGGGAGTGGCCGTTGCTGGATTACGACGCGACGGTGGAGGTGCGGCCGGTGTTGAAGCAATGCGCGACGATGGAGCAGGTGGGCATGCAGCTCGTCGAGCTCGGCTCGTGAGCCGGTGAGAGCGCCGGCCGAGCCAGGGACCGCGCCGGCGGCCGAGGTGTCGCGGTTGACGGAGCGGCTTTTCCGCGAGGAAGCCGGCCGGATGGTCGCGACGTTGACGCGGTACTTTGGCGTCGAGCATCTGCAGCTCGCGGAAGACGTGGTGCAGGAAGCGCTCGCACGCTCGCTCCGGGTCTGGCCGTTTTACGGTGTGCCGCAGAATCCGGCGGCTTGGTTGACGCAGACGGCGAAGAATCTCGCGCTCGATGTCATCCGCCGGGAGAAGTCGTTCCGGGGCAAGGAGGACGCGATCGTGGCGTCCATCGAGCACGCCACGACCAACGCCGTGACGGGCGAGGCGGGCTTTGACGAAGACGAAATCCGGGACGACCGGCTGCGGCTGCTCTTTGTCTGCTGCCATCCGCACCTCGCGCAGGAGGCGCAGGTGGCGCTCGCGCTGAAAACGTTGTGCGGCTTCAACACGGTGGAGATCAGCAAGGCGTTTCTGACCACCGAGGCGTCCATCGCCAAACGGTTGACGCGCGCCAAACAGCGGCTGCGCGACGACGGCATCCCGTTCGAAATCCCGAGTGGCGCGGAACTGTCGGCGCGGCTCGAAGCGGTGTTGCAGACGCTCTACCTGCTCTTCAACGAAGGCTACAAGGCGTCCGGCGGCGACCGGCTCGTGCGCGAGGAGCTCTGCCTGGAGGCGATCCGGCTGATGACGTTGCTCGTCGAGCACCCGGCTGGCAATCAGCCGTCGGTGCACGCGCTGCTCGCGCTGATGCTCTTCAACGCGGCGCGGCTCGAGACGCGTGTGGATGCGGAGGGGAACCTGCTGCGGCTCGAAGAGCAGGACCGTGCGCAATGGAACCCGGAGATGATCAGCCGCGCGATGCGGCACCTAAGCCGATCGGCGGTGGGCGAGTCGGTCAGCGATTACCATTTGCAAGCGGGCATCGCGGCCTGCCACTGCGCGGCGCGCGACTACGCCTCGACCGACTGGTCGCAAATCCTCGCGCTCTACGATCGGCTCGCGGAGATCGACGATTCGCCGGTCGTCGCGCTGAACCGCGCCATTGCCGTAGCCAACGTGCACGGTCCAGCGGCGGGTATCGAGGCCGTCGAAGCGATCCGCCACCGCGAGAAACTGGAAGCGTATTATCTGCTCTACGCGGTCCTCGGGGAGTTCGAGGCGCGGCTCGGTCGCCAGAACGCCGCCGCCGAATTCTTTCAGCGCGCGCTCCAGCTCGCCGACACCAAGTCGGAGCAAGCGTTCCTCGAGAAGCGGATGCACGACTGTCGTGCCGCGCAGTCCGCAGTCCCGTCCGCGAAGCCTTGAAGCTCCGCCGCGAGCGCAACGGGCTTCCGCGCATTGAGATGGCACTCAGGAATTTGATCGCATCGTCATTGCGCTGAGGTCAGGAAGGCGGAGATTCTTTTATGAAAGCTTTGCTTGCTCCCTGGTTTGCCGTCTTCGTCATCTCGGCCGCGGCGCTCGGTCAAACCCCGGACGCGGGCGTTGCGCCGGTCGCCCCCGTGACCCGCGTGCCGGCTGCGACCCAGCCGCCGGATGGGTTCACGATGATCAACGGCCTGCTCTATGAGTCGCGCAATGGCCTGTTTGTGCCGGTGACGCGGGAAATGACGCTGCGCATTTCGCCCAATGGAGTCGTCACTGGTTTCGATGGCCGCGCCTACACCATCCCGCCGGGGGTTTTGCTCACCGTCGAGGCTCGTGGAGTTCCCTTTAACGGCACGCCGCTCGCGGCGGCCGCCAGCACCGCGCCGGCCGCCACCGCCAACGGCACGCCTCTGAACCCGCCGCAGGATCCCGCGCCTTCGACCTCGATCACCATTTATACCGACCCTCCCGTCGATCTGTATCCGGTTGGCACGACCACGTTCGTTCCCAACACCGTGTTCGTGCCGAGTGTCGTCACCGTGCCGTCCGGCGTCGTGACCGTTCCCCGGATCCCACCCTTGATCGCGCGTCCGGCCACCGCGCCCCAAACGGCCCCGCCGACTCGCAACAACCGGCCGGTCACGAATAATCCGAACTACGGTGTCGCGCCGAGCGCTTATGGCGTGAATACCACGGCCACGGGCAATCAGCAGAACACGCTCGGCACCCAGCAGATTCGGCCGGGCATGGGGAACGCCGTGGGAACCGGCGGCGGCCCGCGCCTGCGCTAGGAGAGTAGCTTCTACGCGCTCGCGCCTGACCGAAGCCGCCGGGGAGTGTGAGGCCGACTTGCAGTCGGCCTAATGTGAGGCGGACTTGCAGTCCGCCATGGGCGAGCGAAGCGAGGCGGCAGGTGCCGGGCGCGCAGCGGAAAACGCCCCCTTGCTGCGCTCGCCCGCGCCGACTGCAAGTCGGCCTCACACTTTTTCAGCCGTCTCGGCTGTGCTGCGGCGCACAAAGTTGGTCAGGGGCCAATCCGTAGCTACGCTTGAAAGCGCGCGAAAAGCCATTCCACACAAGACAGGGTGCGCGCTATGATCAGCGCACATCCCAGCCCCCCCTAGCTCGCTCAACCCCCAAACTCCCTCATGCTTACTCTCGAAAAATATTCCATCGGTGTCGGTGACCGTTTCGCGCATCAAGCGCGGGCGCAGCTCCGGGCCTGCCAGCTCATCGCGAAGGACGGCGCCGAAGTGGTGCCGGTCTGGAACAAGTCGAACCGCGAGCACAGCTTCATCGGCTCGGAGCCCGCCTCGGTGCTGGCGGCAGCGCAGCAGGCAGTCGAGGCGCTCGGCTGGAGCAAGGGCTGGCATGTCGATGCCGATCACATCCGGCTGGAGACCGTGGATCGCTTCATCCCGCACTCGGATTTCTTCACGCTCGATGTGGCCGACTCGATCGGCCAGGCCGCCCCGCCGGAGGCCGTCGCGGCCTTTGTGGATCGGCATCCGGAACTGATTGGCACGATCGAAATCCCGAAGATCGCGGCGCCCTTCCACACCACCCGCGCCGAGGTGCAGCGCATTGCCGAGAAATTCCTGCTCGCGGTGCAGGATGCGGGAAAGATCTACCGCCACGTCGCCCAGCAGAAGGGCGCCGACCGCATGATCGCCGAGGTTTCGATGGATGAAACCGATTCGCCGCAGACCCCGCCGGAGCTGCTCGTCATCCTCGCCGCGATCGCCGATGAGGGCATTCCGGCCCAGACCATCGCGCCGAAGTTCACCGGCCGCTTCAACAAGGGCGTGGACTACGTCGGCGACCTCGCGCAATTCGAAAAGGAGTTTCATGACGACCTGGCGGTGATCGCTTTTGCCATCCAGCGCTACGGATTGCCCGCGAACCTGAAGCTCAGTGTCCACTCCGGCAGCGACAAGTTTTCCCTCTACCCGATCATCCGCCGCACCCTGCCGAAGTTCGACGCGGGGCTGCACATCAAAACGGCGGGAACCACGTGGCTCGAAGAGCTGATCGGGCTCGCCGAGGCCGGCGGCGAAGCGCTCGATCTGGCGAAGGAAATCTACGCCTACGCGATCGAGCACGTGGACGACCTGACCGGTCCCTATGCGACGGTCATCGATATTGACCAGGCAAAGCTCCCGAGCGCGGCGGCGGTTGCTGGATGGACCAGCGAGCAGTTCACCGGCGCGTTGCGGCACGATCAACGGCATCCGCTTTTCAATCCGAGCTTCCGCCAGCTCCTCCACGTTTCTTTCAAGCTCGCGGCCAAACAGGGGCAGCGTTACCTGGACCTGCTCGAGGCCAATGAGGAAATCGTGGGCCGGAATGTGACGGAGAACCTTTACGAACGGCACCTGCGGCCGCTGTTCATCGGGTAACGCGGACACTCCTGTCCCCGCCATTTGACCAGCATTTCTCCATGCAACCTCCCGCCCCCAGTGTCGCTGACAAAGCTGTCCGCGTTACGTCATGAAATCAGCCATCACCATTTCACTCGTTCCGCAGGCGAAAGGCGGACCCTTCGTTTACTGGGATGGCCTCGCAGACGGCTGCGCGAAGGCCGCGGCGCTCGGCTTCGACGCGGTTGAAATCTTCCCGCCGGCGGCGAACGCAATCGACGTCGCGGAACTCACCGGGTTGCTGGACCGCCACCAGTTGCGCGCGGCGGCCTTCGGCACCGGCGGCGGTTGGCTCGTGCACAAGTGGACGCTCACGCACGCGGAGGCGAAGATTCGCAGCCAGGCGCGGGATTTTATTCGCGCGGTGATCGATCTTGGGGGGGGCTTCGGCGCGCCGACGATCATCGGCTCCATGCAAGGGCGCTGGGAAGGCGACGTGTCGCGCGAGCAGGCTCTGGCCTGGCTGGCCGAGGCGCTCGAGGAACTTGGTGCGCACGCCGCTACGCACGGACAGGCGCTCCTTTACGAGCCGCTCAATCGGTACGAGACCAACCTGTTCCACCGCGTTGCCGACACCGCGGACTTCCTCGACACGCTCCGAACGCGGAACGTCAAGATCCTCGCCGACCTTTTCCACATGAACATCGAAGAGGCGTCGATCCCGGACGGGTTCCGGGCCGCCGCGCGGCATCTGGGCCACGTCCATTTTGCGGACAGCAATCGCCGCGCGATCGGTTTTGGCCACACGGATATCGCACCGATCATCGCTGCACTGCGGGAGATCAAGTACGACGGCTATCTCTCGGCCGAGATCGTGCCGCTGCCGGATACCGAAACCGCCGCGCGCCAGACCATGGAAAGCTTCCGGAAGGTCACCCGGTCATGATTCTCACGCCAAGGCTCCAAGGCGCAAAGTTCTGCCCATCATCTCGATCTTTGCGTCTTTGCGCCTTGGCGTGAGCCCCTTTTCCCATGCTCAAGACCACTCTGCTCCATCCAGAAATCCTGCGCATCTGCGCCCGCGCGGGGCATCATTCGAAGATCCTCATTGCCGACGGCAATTACCCGGCGGCGAGCAAGCGCGGGCCGCAGGCGGAGCTCATCTGTCTCCAGCTCACGCCGGGCGTTCCTACGGTCGCGCAGGTGCTGCGCGCGCTGCTCTCGACGGTGCCCATCGATGCGGTGAACACCATGGGCATCCCGCCGGATGATCCCTACGCGAACTTTGGCGAACCGCCGGCGTGGGCGGACTTCCGCGCGATCGCGAGCGAGGCGGGGATCGAGAGGATCGAGCCGATCTCAAAGTGGGATTTCTATAGGGCCGTCGAGTCCCCCGACCACGTGCTCACCATTCAGACCGCCGACCAGGCGCTCTGGGCCAATGTCCTGCTCACCATGGGCTGCCGCACGCCATGACGACGATGCGCGTCGATTCACATCAGCATTTCTGGCGTTACTCCGCGGCGGAGTATCCGTGGATGCAGCCGGACTGGCCGATCCGGCGCGACTTCCTGCCGGATGATCTCGCGCCGGAGCTGCGGGCGTGCGGACTCGATGGTTGCGTGGCGGTGCAGGCGCGGCAATCCCTCGAAGAAACGCGCTTGCTGCTGGGGCTGGCGGACGCTTCGCCGCTGATCCGCGGCGTTGTTGGCTGGGTGGATCTTTGCTCGCCGCGCGTCGAGGAACAGCTCGCGGAATTTGCCCCCCACCCGAAATTTGTCGGCGTGCGCCACGTGGTGCAGGACGAGCCCGACGATCGCTTCATGCTACGCGAAGACTTCCAGCGCGGTATCGGCCTGCTGCGCGGGTTTGAGTTGACCTACGACATTCTGATCTACCCGCGCCAACTGTCCGCGGCCATCGACCTGGCGCGCGCCTTTCCCGAGCAGCCCTTCGTCCTCGATCATCTCGCCAAGCCGGTCATTCGTAAGGGCACGCTTTCGCCGTGGCGGGAGCAACTGCGCGAACTCGCCGCTTCGCCGAATGTGCTGTGCAAGGTTTCCGGCCTGGTCACCGAAGCGCGCTGGCACCAATGGCAGCCCGCGGATTTCCGGGCGTACTTGGACGCGGCCTTCGAGGCGTTCGGCCCGGACCGGTTGCTCTTCGGCTCCGACTGGCCGGTCGCGCTGCTCGCCGCGACTTACGGCCAGGTGTTCTCGCTGGTGCGCGACTACGTTGGTCAATTGGGGGACGGCGTGGACGCCAAATTCTTCGGGCTCAACGCCGCCCGTTTCTACGACCTGTGCTAATGAACTCCGCCATCTCCACCCGCCCGCTCGGCCGCACCGGCCTGCAACTCCCGATCCTCAGCTTCGGCGCCTCTTCGCTCGGCGCAGAGTTTCGCAACGTCACGCTCGACGAGGTGCTGGCCAGCGTCCGCGTCGCCCTCGAATGCGGGCTGAACTTCATCGACACCTCCCCGTTTTACGGTCGGGGGATGAGCGAGGTGCTGCTCGGCGTCGCGCTCAAAGGCGTGCCGCGCGAGAGCTACACGCTCTGCACCAAGCTTGGCCGCTACGATCTCCAGCATTTCGATTTCCGCGCGGAGCGGGTCGCCGAGAGCGTGGATGTTTCATTGCACCGGCTGGGCACGGATCACCTGGACATCGTCCTCTGCCACGACATCGAGTTCGTGCCGATGCAGCAGATCGTGGATGAAACCATCCCCGCGCTCCGGAAAGCGCAGTCCGCGGGGAAGGTCCGTTTCATCGGCATCTCCGGCTATCCGATGAAGGCCTTTCGCTTCGTCCTGGATCAGACCGAGGTGGACTGCGTGCTCTCCTACAATCAATACACGCTGCAAAATACGCGCTTCGCCGATGAGCTCGTGCCGCTGCTAAAAGAGCGGGGGATCGGCGCGATGAATGCCGGTCCGTTTTCCGCGCGCCTGCTCACCAATGCGCCGCTGCCCGCCTGGCTCAAGGAACCCGAGGAAGTGAAAGCCGCCGCGCGCCAGGCCGCGGAGCTCTGCGCCAGTAAAGGCATCGATCTGGCCAAGCTGGCGCTCCAGTTCTCCTGCGCGAACCCGGACATCGCGACGACGGTTGCCGGCTCCGCCAATCCAAAGAACATCCGCAAATGGGCCGAGTGGCTCGCGGAACCACTGGACGATGAGCTGCTCGCGGAGGTGCAAGCGATCTTCGCGCCGGTCAAGAACCTCGGCCACGCCGAAGGCCTGCCCGAGAACAACTAGTTCGCGGTTCTGCGCGCTCACAAAAAATGAAGCCCTTTGTGCTCATCTTCATTCCGTTGTATTTGCTGATTCTCGGTGCGGGCGTTTGGGGCCTCGTGCATTCGATGCCGATTCCCGGGAGCGGTACATTGCCGGATTCGCTCATTCGAGAGCAGGAGTTAGCGGGGCGCTTATCGGAGGTGGTCATGTTTCCTGCACGCTGGTCAGGTGAGGCTGCTCCATTTTTGGGCCCAGCTGTTTGGGCGCTGGTCCCATCGATCGTTTTCGCACGGCGCTGGCGCCGCGGCGCCTCTTTATCAGCACCCGCATGATCCACACCGCCCACCTCTAACGCAACTAACATGAAAGCCCTCCAACTCGAAAAACCTCAAACGTGGCGCCAGATTGACATTCCCGAGCCGCCGCAGCCCGGCGCTGGCGAAGCGCTCGTGCGCGTGCAACGCGTCGGAATCTGCGGCACGGACCTCGGCGGCTACCTCGGCAAGATGCCGTTCTTTTCCTATCCGCGCATTCCCGGGCACGAGCTCGGCGTCGAGGTGCTCGAGGTCGGTGAAGGGGTAACCAATGTGCAGCGTGGCGATCGCTGTTCGGTCGAGCCTTATATCAATTGCCAGCAATGCTATTCGTGCCGGCGCGGCCTGACGAATTGCTGCGAGAAGCATCTCACGCTCGGTGTCATGTGCGACGGCGGACTCACCGAGCGGATCATTCTTCCAGCGCGCAAGCTGCACCTGGCGGCGAGGCTTTCACTCGAGCAGTGCGCACTCGTCGAGACGCTTGCCATCGGCTGCCACGCGGTCGATCGCGGCCATCCGCAACCCGGGGAGAATGTGCTGGTTATCGGCGCGGGGCCGATCGGGCTTTCAGCGGTCGAGTTCGTGAAGCTGTCCGGCGCGCGGACCATCGTCATGGACATCAGCGAGGGGCGTCTGGCCTTCGTGCGCGAGAAGATGGGCGTGCCCGACACCCTGCTCGTGCGCGGCGACGAGTCGGATCTCAAAACGCTCGCGGAGATGACCAGCGGGCAGTTGGCCGACGTGGTCATCGACGCCACCGGCAGCAACAAATCGATGGCCCGCGCGCTGGAGTTCGCGGCTTATGGCGGCCGCGTCGTCTATGTCGGCATCACGCAGCAGAACCTCGAGTTTCCGCACGCGCCATTCCTGCACCGCCGTGAGCTCACGATCCTGGCGAGCCGCAACGCGCTCAGCCGAGATTTTACCCGGATTATCAAACTCATCGAAGAGGGAACGATCGATACCCAGCCGTGGATCACCCACCACGCGACCTTCGAGGAAGTGCCGGCCGTGTTCCCGACGTGGCTCAAGCCGGAGACGGGAGTCATCAAAGCGGTGGTGCGGATTGATTGACTCTCGCTGCGGTAAGCGGCCTTCGATCGCAGAACGCCGCGTCGACCAGTGATTCCCTTTCCTTCCTAAGCCGTAGCGATGTGGCCGAAGGAGCGGCGTGCGTCTCGCCGCCGGGTGGGTTCTGCGGGGGCGCTCACCGTTTGGTATGGCCCTTCGGGCGTGGGTGGGTCGGCGGCGGGACGCACGCCGCTCCTTGGGGCGCACTCCGCGCTCGCCGTATCCAACTGCATCGTTACGGCTAGGCGACCACCGGCACCCGGAACAACTGCACTTCGCCGTCGCGCGTGAAGATCGCGAACTCGTCCGGGCGATCGGTGGCGATCAAAGCGCAAGGCGGCTGGGGATTAGGCCACTGAAATTTGGCGGAGCTGTGCACGCCTCGCCGGTCGAGATCGATTACTTCGCCGTCGAAGACGCCGAACGCGGGCACGCTCGAGAGCAGCACGAGCGTGCCATTGCCGAGAAACGTGACGATGGGGCAATTCAATTCGGACGCCTGCATCGTCACCTCGGCGGACAGGTGATCGGCCCAGAAAACCGCGGCCCCGCGTTCACACCGCGCGACGGCGCCGCGTGGCAGGAACGGCGCGGAGGCCTCGAGACCGACGATGGGCGTCTCACAGCGCCAGGAACGCGAGACCTTGCCGCCTTCGAGAAGGAGCAGATGCTCGTTGATCGCGAGCCACGCCTGCGCGCGCAAGACGAGCAGCGAGGCGTGCGCGATCACCCCACCCGCGCTTTCGAGCAACTCGGGAAACCCGAAGCTGCCGGTCAGTTTGCCGTCGTCGGTGCGAACTTCCAGGACCAGCGCCGCCGGTGGTCCGCGGAGCACCCACCACAGCACGCCGCTCAGCGAGATGGCGATGGTGTCGTCCGGAAGCCATGGGCGGACGCCGACGCGCAACGCGTTATCGAAAACATCCGACGGCGCGAGTGTCCGATCCTGGGGCTCCACTTGCGGCAGGACGAGCACGGCCACGCGCTCCGGCTGCCCGGCTTGTTCGTCCATCGCCAGCACGACCTTTTCCCATGGGCCGCGAGCCGCTTCCACCTCCTGGACGAGGCCGCTCCAGTCGCCGCGCAAGAAGACGACCCGCATCTTCTGCCAGATGACGGCGATGAATTGAGATGAGCCGCAGCGCTTCGCCGCCAGGACCAACAAAGCACGCGGAAGGCGAAACTTCCGCGCCGGTTGCGGCGCCCCGACGCGCCCGGAGCCAGGCTTGCGCGGCTGCGGCAGTGCCGGCGGTCGGGCGGCCGCGGTGCGGGTGGCGAGGAAGCGGCTGGCGTCGCGGGCGAGGAGGCGATCTTCCGGGGCGAGCCGGCTGAGCGTGGCGAGGCCCGTGCCCACTTCGTCGAGCGAGCCGCCGTCGAACAGGCGGCTCAGTTTGACCCGCGCCAGGTCGGCCGCGCGATGGCGCACCCCGGCGTCGGGATAGCTGTCATGCAGCGAAGCCAGAATTTCCGCGAGCGGACCGATCCTGGCCACCGGGGTCTCCTCGGCCCGCAACGCGCCGATCCGCTGACCGGCCGCCTCATGCCGCCCGAGCCGCCCGAGCAGCGCAAACTCCGCGCTGAGGCAGCGCAACGCTTGCGGCGAAAGCGGCCAGCCCTTGGCGAGCAGGGCCAGCGCTTCATCCGGCGCGCGCAGACGATCTTCGAGCAAGGCCGCGGCGGCGACGAAATCGAGCGCCGCGATCTTCTCCTCGACCGCACGGCGGAAAGACGCCTCGGCCGCGGCTTCGTCGCCGAATCGCCGGTGCAATTCGCCGAGCTCCAGCCAGGCGCGCTCGTGCGCGTAGATGGCGACCGCTTCGGCGATGAGCCCGGCTTCCGCAAAGCACTCCGCCGCGACCCGCGCCTGCCTCAAGTGATCGCGATAAAGCACGGCAGCCTCCGCGAAATGCCGCCCCTCGCGCAGCACCGCCGCCGCCGCGCTCAAGTCACCGAGCAGCTCGGCGTGAATGTAGGCCGCGCGCCGCCAGCGCCCGAGTTGCTGCTCGCGGAGCGCCAGTTCGCGGTAGCGCGCGATCAGCTTTTGCCGCAGGTCCTCCGGCACGTCCCACGGATCCTCCGGCTGCCCGCCATGGAGCCGGCGCAAATCGAAACCAATCTCGCGCGCGCTTAGCGCCGAAGCCGGAGTCGCCCGGCCGCGCCCCGGTTTGCCTCCGAGCGGCAGGGCGTGGCGGAGACCGCGCTCCGGATCGGACTCGAGGAGGTCCATCAGCCGGTGCAGCTCGCGGTTGCGCAGTTCCTCCGTTTCCTGGGAAATGCTGGTGAGCTTCGCGGTGGCCCAATCCATCACGTTATTCACCCACGTCCGGCGGGGGCTGTTCGAGGGGACCATCGAGAACAGTTTTGCCAGCGCGCCGGCCCCCCATTTTTCCAAGGCGCGCCCGATCCGCGCCCGGGGGCTGGCGGATGGCTCGTCGGATCGCGGCGGCAGTCCGGCCATCGGCTCCGAACCAATCTCGCGCTGCGCGGCGCCGAAGATTTCCGGCATCGCGGGCAACGCGGCGAGCGCCACCCCCACGAGTCGCGAATCCAGCGGGGCGCTCGCGCAAGCCGCGTTCCAATCCGCGTCCGCGGACCTGGGGGCGCCGAGCAAGTCCCACATCGCCCGGGCCTCGTCCGCCTCGAACTCAACGACTCCGAGACCCGGATGAAAAAGCGTCACCGCCGCCCGGCAAAGCGCGCCCGCCTCCTCCGGTGTGACCGGCGGGTGCAGCTCCGCATCCACGGGCAGAAAGAGCTTCCCGGCCACCACGCCGAGGGCCAGCGCGCGCGGCTGCTCGGGCCGCACGCTGCCCGCCGGCGGAATGACCAGCAGGCCGCCCGCGCGCCGATCCTCCGCGGCGCGCGGGACGAGGAAAAGCCGCAGCGTTTCCTGCGGCAGAGCCCAGCGGCACAACTCCTCGATCCACTTCGCGGCATCGTCGCCCGCGAGAAACCAGGCCACGGCCTCGCGCACCGGCGCGTCGCGGCGCTGCAGCTGGAGTGTTCGTGGCGTCGTCATCACGTCGGTCGCGTGAAAGCCTGAATGCGCGTCCACATTTCCTCCGCACTGGACTCCGGATGGTCGCCAATGAAAAACCGGGACCCATGCCACCGCCCATCCGAAGACCACGCCGCCAGCGGCCAGTCGGTCAGAACGATGGTGACCTCCGGGTTCCCTTGCCCGGCGCAGCGCAGATGCAGCAGGCCGCGCTCATCGAGCCAGGCGCGGCGTCCATCCGGCCAGCAGGCTTCCTTGAGCGCGCAACCGAAGTGGGCCAGCACCGGCACCCGCTGGAACTTGAACCCTTCCGGCGGCGCCCCCTTTCCCGTGAGATTGAGCGAGGGTTCGCGGCTGTTCCAGTGGTGCTGGAGCAACTCGAGTTGCCACCAGGAACCGCGCGAGCGCAGGCAGAGCGCTCCGTCCTCCGAGACCCCGATTTCGCTGAAGTGCTTGCGCATCGGAAGGATCGGCAGCCCGGGCGCGGGCACCGATAGGTCGGCCTCGTCCGGCGTCTTGAGCGGCGAGGCCTTGCCTTCTTTCAGGTCGATGAGCTGCCACGCGTCGCTGTGGACGAGATCGGTGATCAGGCGATGCCCATCGGGTGAAATGCGATGGATGGAGCGCGCGGGAAGGCCGCGCGTCACTACCAGCCCCTCGTGCGACCAGACCGACCCGTTGCGCTCGAACGCCCACGGGCCCTCGAAGCCCTCGCGATCAAACAAGGCGAGGACCTCGCCGGGGGCGAGGAGCTCTGGCAGCGTCACCGGCGCCCATTCGAGACGTTGTCCGGTCCAGGCCAGCACGGACCAATTGCCTTGCCGGTCGCGCAGGTATCGGCCGCAGCGAAGACCGCGGGGAATCGGCTCCTGGCAAAGCACCTGTCCCCGGTACAATTCCCGGACTTCGATATCGGCACGGTGGAAGATGAAAAGGAGCCCGCCATGCCGCTCGACGCGGTCAACCGGAGCGGAAAAGTTCCAGTCGTGGCTGTGCAGCAACGTGCCATCTCCGACAAAGAAGCGGCAGGACAGACGCCGCCGGTCGTTGGCCATTTTCACCACGCAGAGGGTCCCGTCCTGGTCTTCTTCGAGGCAGATCGTGGCGCCCTTGGGCAGCCCCGCGGCGACCATCCGCGCGCCCAGCCAGCGTTCCTCCCACTTCAACAACCGGCGGTCCTGCGTCACACAAATCCCTCCGCCCTTCACCGCGATCGCTCTCTGGACCTTGCCGGACACGGAGAGGAGCAGCGGGAAGGGTTTGGTGGATAAGATGAGCGGGAGGTCCACCGACGGGTGGCGGTCCATCAGCGGCAGCCGCGGCGTGGGCGTCGCCGGCGCGGGAAAGAGTTGCTCGAGATCGAGGGTCGCACGGCAGAGCGGGGGACCGCTGGCGGGATGACGCCGGAGCTCGAAACTGCCGTCGCGATCCACCACGGCGAGGTAGAGCGCGTCGAACTGCGCAAGGGCGAGGTCGCGCTGGAAGTCCGGATCGGCGGCCACTTCGCGCTGGGTGATGAGCACCGCGTCGCTGTGCTCCTCTTCGCGCAACACAGCCCGGAACGCGGCCAGCGCGGCGCCCGGCTGCGCGTGCGATTCGAGTGCGGCGAGATGATCGATGACCCCGGCCTTGCTCGACAAATCAATGGGCACGATCCGCCCGCCGCTGGCGCGAAAGACGGTGTGCCGCTCATGGTCCGCGCACCTGGCCCCGAGGGCGAGCGCGACCGACGTGGCGAAAACGCGCGGCACGCCCCACAGGCGCACGCCGCTGTCGAGCAGGACGGCGAGCGTGCTGGGCGGTTGTTTCGCGGGCGGTTCGCGGCGCAGGTAGAGGGCTTCGTTGAGGGCAATGCGCACCGCCAGGGTGAAGTCGTCGTGGGCGAGTTCGCTGAGGAGGAGGCGGTCGAGGTTGCCGCGGTTGGCGAGGTCGGAAAAGCCGCCGAGCGGCAGGTCGTCGCGCTCCGCGAGCTCGCGCGGCAATTGCAGCGCGGCCATCACATCGCGGGTCAGCCCCGCGAGGCCGCGGTGCTCGGCATCGGCGCGCAACGCGTCGAGCACGGCGCGCATCCGGGTCGCGGGCGGAAGATCGAGCGGCGCGGCCTCCGGCACCGCCTCGAGGCCCGTGCGCAAGCGCAGCGCGAGCGTCTCGGGCGCCAGGCGGCAGAGACCATCGTGCAGGGCCAGCCAGTCCTCGCAGCGGTCCGGCGGCGGAGCGCTGGGATCGTTGAGCATGGCATCGGTCAGAACGCCGGAACGGAGCACCTCGAGCAACCGCCGCAGCAGGTCCGGCGTGCCGCTCCGGGGCTCGCCCCCGCCGAAGACAACCTCGGCCAGCACCGCCTTCGCCTTGGGCGAAGCACGCACCTCCGCGGGCAGGCGCGCGATGGCCGCGAGCCCCGCTTCCACTTCGGCGCCGAAGGTTCGCTGGCGGGCGAACCAATCATCGAAATTGGTTTGCTCGCCGGGAACCGGTGACTCGCGAGCGAGCAGCGCCTCCCAATTGAGTTCCGGCTGAAGCGTTCCGGGCGGCGGAAGCTTCCCGCGGCAGGCGGCGAGCAGCCGGACGAGAGTGCCGAAGGCCGGCCAGCCCTGCGGGACCAGCCATTCGAGGATCAGGATGATTTCCTCGCGAAAGGCGATCGTGGTGCCGTCGGCCCAGGCGAGCACCTTTCCGTCGTCGGCCCAACGCCACGGGGCGCCGGCGCGCGAGGCGAAATAGGCGATGGCCCAGTTGCGTTCGTCATTCATGCGCGAGCCCTCCGGCGGTGAGCCGGGCCGCGCCGCGGGTGGCGGCGACGAACTGTTCGGCCTTGAGGATCTCCCAGCGCCCGTCTTCATGCGCGAACGCGATGTCGCCCTCGGCGAGTCCGAGCCAGCGTCGCACGACCAAAGGCGCCACGGTCGGGGACCACGTCCAGCCGCACGGCGCGGCGACCCCGGCGCGGAGATGGAAGCGGCGGCCCGCGATGGCGGGGACGGGCGTTCCTTCGATCCACACGCGCCCATCGCGCGCCGCCGCAAAGCGCAACGAATGCAAACGAAACTCGGCGGCGGACGTGGCAAAGGCGAGCCACGCCGAAACGCCGGCGAGCAGCGCGCCGGCGGGTTGCCCGGCCGTGGACGGCTCGAGCGCGAGGTCCGTTCGCGGGGGCACGGGCGCGCCCCCGAGGGCGGGCGGCAGGCGCACGGGCAACGCTTCGCGCAACGGCTGCCAGCGCAATTCCGGGAGCCGGCCTTGCGGCACGCGCGCGCCGCGCGGAAGCAATTGGCCGCCGGGCAGGACGGTGAAGTGCCGCAGATCGGAAATCTGCCGCAAGGCCAGCGCCAGGGACTCATCAACTTCCGGCCCGCGCAGCCAGAACACGTGGGCGAGGTTCGCGATCTCGAGTCCAGGGCGCAGCCGCAGCGCCGCGAACGCGTCGGCGTCCGCCGCCTCGAGACAGGCCACCCACGGCGCGTTCTCCGCGGTCATTTTCCGGCGAACTTCTCCCAGAGCTCCGCCACGCGCCTGGCCAGAAAGTCGCGCTGGTCGCGATCGGCGATCCACTGGCACCGGCCATCGAGGATGCCGAGCCGATCGCGCAGATAGCTGGTCTCCGTGGCATCAGCCTCCGGCAACTGGGCCGCGATCGCCTCGAGGTCGCGGGCCAGACCTTCCGGGTCCGCTTCCTCGCTGGCCCGGGCGCGCGGATGATCGTCTGCGGCGGCCGCCTCGCGGTTAATGGCAGCGCCCACCAGCGAGCGCAGCACTTCGCGCTGCTCCTCAGTATCCCAGATGTGCTTGAGCACCCAGAAATCGGCGAGCCGTGTGGCCATCCGCCCGCAGAGCAGCGCGCTCGCGGCGACCAGGCGCTGGAGCTTCACCGCCCGGCGATCGGAAATCTGAATGCCCGCGTGGCGGATGCGCTGGACGAGCTCCGCGTAGCCGCCGCGGCCAGTGCTGAGATCGACCAGCGGGATGAGCCGCTGGAGCGATTCGACTTCCTCGAAGTGCAGGGTCGCGGCGCGCGGCGCGTCGGTGCGCTGGAGCTTCCAGCCGGCGTCGAGCACGGCGGTGAGTTGCTCCGGCGCGACGTTGTCGCAATGCACGCGGAGGAGGAAACGGTCGAAGAGCGCCTTGAGCGCGTCGTCTTCGGGCAGGTGATTGCTCGCACCGACGAACATCAGGGCCTTGAGCCGCCGCGATTCCTTGCCGCGCCGGAAGAGCCGCTCGTTGAGGGCGAGCAGCAGGCTGTTCAGGATGGCGCTGTTCGCGTTGAGCAGCTCATCCAGGAAAACGAGCGAAGCCTCGGGCAGCATGCCTTCGGTGTTGGTGAGCAGCTCGCCTTCACGGAGCTTGCGCAGGTCGAAGGGGCCGAAGAGTTCGTTCGGCTCGGTGAAGCGCGTGAGCAGGTAATCGAAGCTGCGGCCCTCGAGCCGCGCGGCCAGCTCGTGGACGAGCGCGCTTTTCGCGGTGCCGGGCGGGCCGAGGATGAAAAGATTCTCGCCGCCGACGAGGCAGACGCCGAGCAGGTCGATGATCTCGTCCTTGCCGACGAAAGTCTGCTTCATGGGGTCGAGCACTTCCGCGTGGAGCCGGCGCGCGAGATCGAGCGCGGCGGGATGGGAGAGGGGGATGGTCATGAGGGTAGTGGCAGGGCGGCGGCGATCCGAGGCGCCAGCTCCGCAAAGGCGCCGAGCGCGCTGCGCACCGCCCGCTGCACCGCGGGATGGCCCAGCCGCGCGGTATCGCCCGTGGCGAGAATCCGATCGACGTAAAGCTGCCGCAAGCCTGGATGCGCGAGGATCGAAGCGGGATCGACTTCTCCCACGCCCTCGACGCCGACCGAAGAGAGCGGCCAGGCGCCGCCGAGCGCCAGCAGTTCCGCCACGAGCGGATCGTTCCCGGCGACGCGGCGGGCCAGCACGATCAAATCGGGGAGAAAGCGGAAGAGCAGATCGACCGAGTACTCCACCGCCGGTGTGCGCGGTGCGGACCACGCCTCGCCGATGAGGCGCCGCAGATCCCCGGCGCCCATCTCGCGGCAGACCAGCGCCTGGCAGCCGCGATACAATCGGTGCGCGGCCCATTCCGCCGCAGGCAGCGAAAGGTCCGGCGCGGCGCAAGCGAGCTCGAGCCGCTGCGCCGCGTCCCATTCGCGCAGCACCTGCGGCCAGCCTTCGCCGGCCTCAATCGCTTCCTCGGATGTGACCGCCCCAACGCCGTTTTCCGAAAGCTGAAGGAGAAAGTTTTCCAAATCCATGGGAGCGCAGAAGGAAAGCACTGCACGGGATCGTTTGCACGATGGGTTTCCACCGGTCGCGACCGGTCGCAGAATTCCCGGAAAGGGTGGGCCGAGGTGGCGGAGGGGACTAGCGGGGGTTGGTGGGCGGGCGAGCCATCCTGCCCGCCGAGCGACGCATCTTGCGTCGCGGCCTTTCGCCGAGTTGGGAAGATCGTCTGGTCGAGACGCCCAAACCGGCAGGCGGGACGCCCACCCTACCCGAACCGCCTAATGGGTCAGCAGGCGCCCTTGCGCTTGCGGCACGGGGTCGCCGCTGAGATGGGCCGTGCTGACCCAGAGCGCGATGGCATGTTCGGCGTTCGTCAGCGCATCGCGACGGCTGGGTCCCACCGCCCGGCAGCCCGGCAGTTCCGGCACCTCGGCGATGTACTGCTGATCCTCGTCGCGCCAATAGACGATGATTTCGTAGTGATGCTCCAAATGATTCATGGACACGCTCCCGTTGAGGATGACGCAGCTTACGCCCGGCTCCGGACTACGGCAAGAAAGACGCAGAGACCCGGGCCTTCTCCGCGTCTTCCCATCTCCGCGTCTCTCTTGACCGCGTCTCTCCTGGCCGCGCTCCTTGCGCCGCCGGGACCTCGACCGTAGCATGCCGCCCCCATGCGCGTCATCGCGATCGATCCCTCCCTCCGCGGAACTGGTTTTGCCATTCTGGAAAAGACCGGAGGAAAGCTGCGCGCGCTTGATTTCGGCACCATTCGGAACAAGGCCAGCCTGCTCCCGTCGGGTTGTCTCGTAGCCATCCACGAGCGGGTGGTTGAATTGATCATGCAACATCATCCCGAGTGCGCCGCGTTCGAAGGCGTCATTTTTGTCCAAAGCTACAAGACGGCGATCACGCTCGGCGCCGCCCGTGGTGCCGCGCTGCTGGCCGCGGCCGGTCGCGGACTGCCGATTTACGAATACGCGCCCCGCCGCGTGAAGCAATCCGTGGTGGGGCGGGGTGGGGCGGACAAAAGCCAGGTCGGTTTCATGGTCCGCGCGCTGCTCGGCCTGACCGAAACCCCGCCGCCCGACGCCGCCGATGCGCTGGCGATCGGCCTCACGCATTTCCAGACCGCGGACGGCGCGCTGCGCAGCGTGGCGCCGACCCCCCAAATATGAAGACGCGCTGGCTCGGCCGGATGCGCTATGAGGAGGTGTTGGCCCTCCAGGAACAACTCGTCGCCGAAAAGATCGCTTCGCCGCAGTGCGAAGATGTGCTGCTGCTCCTCGAGCACGAAGCGGTTTACACCATCGGCCGCACGCCGGACCGATCCAGCCTGGGCAATCCCGCGGCGCTGCCCCATCCGCTGATCACGATCAGCCGTGGAGGCCAGGCCACCTATCACGGGCCGGGGCAGCTCATCGGCTATCCCATCCTGGACCTCGGCCGGCGCGGACGCGACCTGCACCTTTATCTGCGCGCTCTCGAAGAATTTCTGATCGGAGTCTGCGGGCACTTTGGCGTCGCCGCCCAGCGCCGCGAAGGGCTCACCGGAACGTGGGTCGGAGAGCGGAAGATTGCGTCCATTGGAGTCGGGGTGCGCCGCTGGGTTTCCCTGCACGGTTTCGCGCTCAACGTCTGCGGGGACCTCACGCCGTTTCAGCAAATCACGCCGTGCGGGATCGCCGGAGTGGAAATGACAAGCCTCGCCCGCGAGCGAGATCGCGCGTTGTCCGTGGAGGAGGTGGCGGCTTATGTCGCGGAGAAGTTTGGTCTCGAGATGGGCAGCGAAGCCGCCGCTATCT
This sequence comes from Chthoniobacter sp., assembly GCA_034667665.1. Lineage (GTDB taxonomy): Bacteria > Verrucomicrobiota > Verrucomicrobiia > Chthoniobacterales > Chthoniobacteraceae > Chthoniobacter. Next base: position 17,899 of record JAXDQW010000040.1, on the reverse strand, counting down.
CGTCGCGCTAAGGCCGCACCCAGGGAGCCGGGGCGTCTTGGCCCGAATCGCCGCGCCGCATGGCGGTCCGAGCCGCCTGCCCTCGCGAGCTATTTCCCCAGCCGCGCCAGGAACTCGGCGGTCAGCGTTTTGAAGGCTTCGGCGCCGGTGGCGCTGGCGTCGTGGAGGGCGATCGGGCGCGACTCCATGGGCGCCTCGGCGAGCTTGATGTTTTCGGGAATGAACGTGTCGAAGAAATGCAGGCGCTGGAGCGATTTTTCGGCGCGCAGGCGTTCCATGGTTTCCTGGTGGTAGCGCAGCCAATGGCGGACGCGGGTGAAGATGATGCCCAGGCAGCGGATCTTGAACTCGAGCTCCTTTTTCAAATAGCCGAGCCGATCCTGCAGCAGGCCGAGCCCGATGGAGCTGAGAAAATCCGGCTGCATGGGGATGCAGTACCAGTCGCTGGCGTAGAGGGCGTTCTGCGTGCCGGTCATGAGATTGGGCGCGCAGTCGCAGAGGATGAGATCGTACTCGTCGCGCACTTTCTCGAGCTTGCGGCCGAAGATGCGCTCCCGGCCCGGGCGCGCGGCCAGGTCGAGGTCGAGGAAGGTGAGCGAGAGATGCGAAGGGACGAGGTCGAGACCGGGCACTTCCGGGAGCACATCGGAGATGATGCAGTCCTTGAGTTTCGCGTGTTCGGCGTTCTTCTTCTTCCACTGCACTTCGAGCACGTCGGCCATGGTGCCATGGTGCTCCTGCCATTTTTCCCAGGCTTTCTCGCTCATGACGGAGAGCGACGCGTTGGTCTGCGGATCGAGATCCACGAGCAGCACGCGCTTGGCGTGTTCCTTGGCCAGATAGGTGGCGAGGTTGACGGCGCAGGTCGTCTTGCCGACCCCGCCTTTCATGTTGATGAAGGAGATGACTTGGGCCTTGGGCATGGTGCAGGTGGGGCGAATGCAGCGGTGCGGCAATGTATCGGGTCCGGGGATGGATGTCAGCGCGAAAGAGCCCCTTCCTGATGGATGTCGTGCCGCGCTGGCTTGCAGGAGGGTGAATCTCGGGCGACACACATTCAATGCGCCTGCCGGTCCTTTTTCTCGCCATCCTGACGCTTGCCGGAGGTGCCTCGCTCCGCGCCGCTGTGCCTTCGGGGCTCGGTGCGAACTACGCCGCGCCGCCAGAAGTCGGGCGCGAGTTGATCGGCACCCGGGCGCCGGAATGGACGGTCAGCGAATGGATCGGCAGCGAGCCGCGCACCCTGGCGTCGCTGCGCGGCAAGGTGGTGCTGGTGCGCTGGTGGACCGCGCCCGGCTGCCCGTATTGCGCGGCGAGCGCTCCCGGGATCAATGAGTTGCAGCGCAAGTATCAGGGACGGGGGCTGCAGGTGATCGGGATGTATCATCACAAGGCTTCGACGCCTCTGACCCGGAAGCACGTGGAAGCGCAGATGCAACGGCTCGGCTTCAACTTTCCGGTGGCGATCGATGCCGGTTGGAAGACGCTCCGCCGCTGGTGGCTCGACCGCGAGGAACGCGGATGGACCTCGGTGACCTTCGTCATCGATCGCGAGGGCGTGATCCGGCACGTGCATCCAGGCGGCGCGTATTTTCCCGGCGAGCCGGGCTATGCGGCCCTGGAGAAGGCGGTGCAAGCGGCCCTTTGAAGGATTGCCGCGGCGCTTGTGGCTTTCATAAAGGGGTGATGCGAAAACGCGACGCGACCCGGGTCGGAGCAGTAGCCGCAGATGCGAGCGCGCCAGGACCGGGAAAGGCCGCGGTCCGTGCGTGCTGGTTCATTTGCCTGGTGCTCCTGCTGGCCGCCTGCCGGCCCACGACGGCCGACCGGCGCACGATCCGCTTTACCTTGCCGCAGGATGGCATCGTCTCCATCCAGGTGACAAACGCCGGGGGCTCCGTCTTCCGCGTGCTCGCCGCGGGCGTGCGTTTTGCCAAAGGCCCACACTCCATTGACTGGGACGGACGCGATGACCGTGGTGAAGCGGTGGAACCCGGCGAATACCGCTGGGAGGGCGTGGTGCACGATGGCATCGGCGTGAAGCTGCGCGGCTGGGCCTGCTCCGGCGGCGACCTTCCATGGGAAGCGGGAGACGCGGCGCGCCGCGGCCGGGCAGGGGAGGTGGGTGCGCCGAGCGCGGTCTGCGCGGATGCTGAGCGGGTCTATCTCGGTTGGTCCGCGCCGGTTGACTACAATCTGAAAACCTCAGTTTGGCAGGTCGTGGTGGCCTGCGATCTGGAGGGCCATCCACTCTGGTCTGCGGCCCTTTCGCCGTCCACCGGCTGCCGCGCACTCGCCGTGGACAATGGTGTCGTCACCGTGCTCGGGCGAAAATCCGTCGCTCGGATGGAGAAGGATTCGCTCTTTAGGCTCAACGCCGCCGACGGCAGCGCACTCGCGTGGCCCGGCGGCCAGGAGCTTCCGATCACGGCGCTTTGGCCGGCGGAATCCGCCGTTAAACCGGAATGTGCCGATGGGATGGCGATGCGCGCGGGCCGGCTCTATCTCACCTTCACCGAGCCGCAATTCCTCGCGGTTCTCGATGCCGTCACGGGCGCGTATCTGCAAACCGTGGTCGGCGCGGCGCCGGAACTCATCGACGTGGTGACGACCAAGACCGAGTCGTCCGATCAGCCTGGAGAGCTGATCGCGGCAGACTTTGCGATGATCTCCCTCCGGGGCGGGGTGCTCGGGAAGGTGCTCTTTGCGCACGATCCGCTGTGGGTGGTGGTGAGCGACCTGCAGCCGCTCGATCAGGAGGAACATATCAGCGCGCTGACGCTGCTCGGTGACGGCGCAAAACATCATCAGCACTCCGTTTTCGTGGGGCTCGACGCCCCTTTTCATCAAGTCCAGCGCCGCTCCATCCTCGCCAGCGAAGGTTTTGTCTGGAGCGCTGGAATCCCCGGCGGCCGACCCGACCACGGCGTGTGGAATCGCGAAGGTGTGTGGCGTCGCGAAGCCCTGGGGCCCATCCGCGGACTGGCGCTCGATTCGCGCGGCCGGCTCTGGGTGGCGGAAGGCGACAGGACCCCGCCGCGCTTTAGCGTGTGGGACACCGATGGAAAGGAAGGCCGCCTCGTGCGGGAGTTCTTCGGTCCCGTCCCTAACAATGCTCGGGCTGCGGCGGTGCTGCCCACCGATCCGAATGTGATGGTGGGTGCCGGCTGCGAATGGCGGATCGATCCGCAGACGGGACAAGGCACGTGCCTCGGAGTGATCACCTGGGGGGGCATGACTTCAGCGAATTTTGTGCTGAACTCGGCTGGTGCCTCGGTTCTCCGTGTCCGTCCTACTCGCGGGCCAGCCATTGACTATCAGCGGCGCGGCGAAGGGGACTACGTGAGGATTGAGGGTCCGTTGAGCATGACATCCGAAGCGACAGGCTCCCGATATCTGGGAGCGGTGGCTCTGCCAGGCCTCTCTCGTGGAGTCCACTTGCGTGAGGGCAATGGAGTCTGGGAGGTGGTGGCGGAGGGGATCGGGCCGATCGCTCGCTTGTTCGAAAGCGACCCAGCCCTGGCCGTCTGGCCGCAGTCCGCGGCCCCGGGCGCCGACATGACTCGTGCGCTCACGCCAGCCTCAGGCTCAATCATGCAAACCAGCGATGGCCGGGTCTATGCCGCCACCGGAGGCGCCGCGTTGTGGAACCTCGAGATTACTGGTCTGGAGACGGTTCGGTCATTGCCCGGTGGGAAGCTCACCATTGCAACGCCAGCGCGCTGAGATCGAGATTCCAGGAATTCGCCTGCAGGGAGCAAACGTCGAACGCTGAACGTCGAACGTCGAAGTATTCCCGATCGGGAACATTTCTGCCTTCGACGTTCGGTGTTGGACTCGTCCGGTCTCCGGCCTCCCTCTTGTCCCGTACTCCGCCCCCTCGGACGTTCGACGTTCGACGTTTCCATTCCCCCTCGGAAAACTTTCATAGCGCCGCGGTCACGACTTGCGCGGTTTTCTCCAAATCATCCGAGGTGTGCGCCAGGGAGAGGAAGCCGGTCTCGAACTGCGACGGGGCGAAGTAAACGCCGCCCTCGAGGCACCGGTGGAAGAAGGCGTTGAACGCCGGGCGATTTGAGCGTTGCGCGTCCGCGAGATTCCAGATCGGGCCGGGACCGAAATAGAGGCAGAACATGCTGCCGATACGCTGAAACGTGTAGTCGCGGCCCGCCCGGCGGAGCGCGGCGCGGGTGGCGTCCTCGAAGGCCGCGCCGATCTGTTCGAGGCGCTTCCAGCCATCCACGCGGTCGAGTTCGTGCAGTTGCGCGAGGCCCGCGGCCATGGCCAGGGGGTTGCCGCTCAATGTGCCGGCCTGATAGACGGGTCCATCCGGCGACAGACAATCCATGATCGGCCCACGCCCGCCAAAGGCGCCGACAGGCAGTCCGCCGCCGATGACCTTGCCGAGCGCGGTCAGATCCGGGGTGATGCCGCACCGTTCCTGGTACCCGCCGCGGGCGAGCCGAAAGCCGGTCATGACCTCGTCAAAGATCAGCAACGCTCCCGACTCGGTGCAGAGCTCGCGGAGCCGTTCGAGGAAGCCGGGGCGGGGGAGATAGAGCCCGGCATTGGCCGGAACCGGCTCGACAATGACCGCCGCGACTTCTTCCCCCGATTCCTTAAAAAGGCGCTCAAGTGCCTCAAAATCATTGAACGGCAACGCGGTCGTCAGATCGGCAAAGGCGGCGGGAACCCCTGCCGAGTCCGGCTGCCCGTGAGTCAGCGCGCCGCTTCCCGCTTTGACCAGCAAAGCGTCCACGTGCCCGTGATAGCACCCCTCGAACTTCACGATCCGGTCGCGTCCAGTGAAGCCGCGGGCGAGCCGCACGCAGGACATCGTGGCCTCGGTTCCGCTGTTGACCATCCGCACCTTCTCGATGCTCGGCACCCACGAGCAGATGGTGCGCGCCATCTCGACTTCGAGCGGATTCGGGATGCCAAACGACACGCCGCGACTGGCCGCCTCCGCCACCGCGTCGAGCACCACCCGCGGCGCATGCCCGAGGATGGCCGGCCCCCAGGTGCCCACGTAATCGATCAATTCCCGCCCATCGACATCCCAAATGTGCGACCCGGCGGCGCGCTCGACGAAGAACGGCTCGCCGCCCACCGAGCGAAAGGCGCGCACCGGCGAGTTCACGCCGCCGGGGATGAAACGGCGGGCTTCCTGAAAGAGGGCGGTCGAGCGGGGAGATGGTGTCATGATCCGTGGATGTTGAGCGTTGCCGGTTGCTGGTTGCGATCAGTATTCAGTGCTCAGTGCTCAGTGAGGCGTGGCGGCCCCGCAGGCACTGAGCACTGAGCACTTTGCTAATGTCGGCAATGATGCCGCAGTAATCCACGCCCAGCGTTCCGACCCCGCCTCGAAAAGCCTTTCACCGCCGCGCCCGGTGCGTAAAGTTCCGCCGTGAAAGCACTTCGCCTTCTGATCCCGGCGCTGCTCGTCGCCCTTCCCCTGTTTGCTGGCACCGGCGCGGTCATCCGCGAGGAAGGCGCGATCTACCTCGAAGATCTTCTGCCCAAGCCGCTGAAACTCGCCACCGTGGCCGAGGCGCCGTGTTTTTGGAAAATCGACCTGCAGAAGTATCTCGGCACCCTCCGCAAGGGCCAGCTCGTGGAGGTCCAGGCGATCAGCGATGGCGCCTACCGCGTGCGCGGCCAGGCCCAGCAGGGTCAGGTGCTCGGCTGGGTCGAGCCGCAATTTCTCAGTCCGCTCAAACCGGAGTTTCTCGCCAACCTCAAGCAAAACGCCGCGCGCAACGCGGAAGTCGAGGCGCTGATCGAGCGCAACGAGGTGGCGATCAACATGACCCCCGAAGAGGCGCAGCGCGCCCTCGGCAAGCCGGCGAAGAAGACCTCCCGACTGGACGCCAATGGCCGCGAGGAAGAGTGGGAATTCGTGCGCTTTGAGCGCGTGCCTCAGGAGGTGACGACCTACGACCGTTACGGCCGCCTCGTGACGAGTTACATCTACGTGAAGGTGCCGGCCGGAAAACTGTCGGTCAGCTTCAAGAACAATCTGGTCAGCGCACTCGAGCAGAGCGAAGGCACGCTCGAACGGGCGGCGCAGGTGAAGATCGTGGCGGTCCCGTTCGATATCGTGCGCTGAGCGACGCGCGCTTTCCTGAAGCTCCCGGTTGCGCACGGCTCCGAACAAACCGGGGAAACCAAATGACCAAATTCCCGCCAAATAACCAAATGGGACGGATGTCCTCCCTATTTGGTCATTTGGTTTAATACAACGCGCCTCCTTGAAGACCCGCCGGGCTCGGCTACAGCTACGGGCAATGCCCCCGCCTGAGCACCCGACCGTCACATCCCAGTTTGAGAGTGCGCTCCAGACCCTGCGCGATCACCAGCATCGGATCACCGCGCCGCGCAAGGCGATCCTGGCGGTGCTGACCCGGGAACACGGACCCTTCACCGCCGAGGAATTGCACCAGCGGATGGAAAAGTGCGATCTGGTGACGGTGTATCGCTGCCTTGCCGCGCTGGAGGAAATCAACCTCGTGCGTCGCTGTGACTTCGGCGACGGCTCATACCGCTACGAATTCAATACCGGGGAACATCACCATCATCACATCGTCTGTCGTTCCTGCCATCGCGTGGAGACGCTGGACTTGTGCGTGGCCGACGGCCTCGAGCGCATGGCACGGCAGCTCGGCTATAGCAATGTGACGCACATCCTGGAGATCTTCGGCGTCTGCGCCCAGTGCCAGGCGAAGGGCGCGCCGGCGGCGGCTGACCTCGCGGCAGAGTAGGGTGGGGCCGACGGGCAGTCGGCGCGGGCGAGCGAAGATGTTCTCTGGGTTTCAAATTGTTTTTTCATGGGAGTTATTGACCGTGCGAGGTGGGATTTAGACGGACAGGATTTGGAGCACCCAGGAGCCGTGTTTGGTTTGGTTGCGGGTGTGCAGATCGGCGTCATAGCAGGTGCCGGTCTGCCACATCTTCCAGAGGATTTTCAGCCAGCGCTGGCCGAGGCAGCGCAGCGCGCAGGCGTGACTCTTGCCGCGCTCGCGGAGTTGATCGTAATAGACGGCAGCCCAGGGGCAGCTCTGCCGGCTCGCGTTGGCCCACAGATGCACGGTGTGGCGCAGGGGCTTGTCGCAATGGCGCCGCAGATGGACCTTGTGGATTTGCCCAGACTGGAAGCTGACCGGGGCGGTGCCCGCCAGGCACTGCAGGCCGGTGGGATCCTCAAAGCGCGAGCGATCCGCGCCGATCTCGCTCAAAAGCCGAGGCGCAAGCTTCGGCCCAGCGCCGGGCAAGGAACCAAAGAGGTCATGATCGGGATGCTCTGCGAAGAGCTTCTCGATCTCGGCCCGATAGGCCTCGAGCTGGCCCTCGAGCACGCGCAGCAGGCGCGCGCGGACCAGCGCCAGCCGGCTTTTGGCGCGGGTCAGCGCTTCGCCGGAGACGAACTCGCCGGCGCGCGCGAAGATTTCCAGGCGCTTTGCATAGGTCTGCGGCCGCGCCAGCTTGTGGGTGTGCAGGAACTTCTCCCACTTGCGTTTGCCCGCCGCGAGGAGGGCTTGCGGCGTGGGAAAGGCTTCGACGAAAGCCCAGGCGCTCGGCATCGTCCAGTCCTCGAAGGCTTCCAGCGCCGCCGGATAGTATTCGTGCAGGGCGCTCTGGAGCTGGTTGATCAGCGCGGTGCGCTCCTCGATCAGCGCGACTTCGTCGCGGCAGAGCAGGCGCAACTCGGCCACCAGCGGATCTTCTTGGGCGAGAGCTTTCCAGCCATGGCCATCGACGCGCAAAGCGTCGGCCAGACTCCAGGCATCAAGGTGATCGGTCTTGTTGCCACTGGGCACTTTGCGTTCGCGGTAGCGTTTGGCGCTGGCCGGCGAGACGGGATAGACGGTGAGGGCGCTCTCCAACAAGTGCTCGACGACCACGCCCTGACTGGTCTCCACGGCGGCGGCCAGAGCGCCGAAGGTGGCGACTTGGGCGCGCCAGTGCTGCCAACCTTGCGCGGTGTGTTCGATTTGGAAATCGGCGACGATCTGGCCCGCGCGATCCACGATGACCACGTCGTGATGATCCTTGGCCCAGTCGAAGCCGGCATAGTGAGTGATTTCACTCCAGGGTTTCATTTTTCGGGTTCTCCTTGGTTCAGGTTGCGGTGGCAGCGGTGGCCTGTCGGCGGTCGAGCTGATACAAGGATCCTCGCGGGATGTTGTTCTCTCAGACCTTTGGACAGGCGCTCGAGAACCGGCCGGTACTCTTCGCTGAACCCTCGTAGGGTGAGCGAGGCAAGACCGTGTCGGTCTCGGCGCATTGCGCCCCAAACCATGGTGGAGGGAGGGCAAGTTGTTCACAACTTCGGCCGCACTCGCGGCAAAGTTATTCACAAGCGGCGCAGACGACGGGGAAGGCTTTGCGGGGGCCTTCCTGCGCCGCTTATGAATAACTTTGGAGACGGTATCAGCGAGGGGCACATTCGCCGAGGTCGAGTCCGAGGCGGCCTCACACTTCTGCTGGAAGTGCCGGACGCGATCGGCAGAATGCGCCTCGTGATGACCAATCGTGTCGTGCTGATCATGGTGCTGCTGGGCTGCGCGGGTGCGCTGACCCGGGGACTCGAGGCCGGAGCGGTGCGGGCCGCGGCCGACTACTCCGCCGCCCGGGGCGGAAGGTCGCTCCTCGTCATCGAGCGCGGCCACACGCTCCTCGAGGAATATCCCGGCGGCGGCTCGGCCAAGGAAGCGCGCAAAATCTACAGCGGGACCAAGGCCTTCTGGAACCTGGCCGGGCTTGCCGCCGCGGAGGATGGACTGCTCAGTCTCGATGAGCACGTGGCCGAGACGATCCCCGAATGGCGCAACGATTCGCGCAAGGCGCGCGTGACCCTCCGGCAATTGCTCGATTTTTCCTGCGGCCTCGACGCGGCGTTCTTCCTGCACAACGACGACCCCGGCAATCGCGACAGCATTGCGATCAGCCTGCCGCTGGCTGCCGATCCCGGGGGCGCTTTCATTTACGGCCCGAGCGCGCTTCAAGTTTTCCATGAGGTCCTCAAGCGCAAGCTCCACGGCGAGTCGCCCACGCATTATCTCGAGCGCCGGGTGCTGCGCCGGCTCGGGCTTGGCCCGCAACGCTATCTCGCCGATCGCGCCGGCAATCCGCTCCTCGCGGCGGGCTGGTATCTCAGCGCGCGGCAATGGGCGAAAATGGGCGAGTTGGTCCTCTCCGGCGGCGCGCCGGTCATTTCCTCCGGCTCGCTCTCCCAATGCTGGCGCGGCTCGCCCGCGAATCGTGCCTTCTCGCTGGGCTGGTGGAATAATCGCGCCGCCCCCGGCGGCCGCGAGTTCGACTTCGAAGCCGCCCTCACTCCGAAATGGAATCAGCAGAACTGGAGCGGCGCCTGCCTCTGCCGGGACGCCCCGAGCGATCTCGTGGCCTGCATCGGTTCGGCCTATCAGCGGCTCTACGCCATTCCCTCCCTGGATCTGGTCGTGGTCCGCCACGGCAACGGTGCGCAATACTCAGACGGTCGCTTCCTCCGGCTGCTGCTCGGACGGGATTGAGGGGGCGGACGGGGAGTGGTGGAGTGGTGGAGTGGTGGAGTGATGGAGTGATGGAGTGATGAAGGCTCCATTACTCCATTACTCCATTACTCCATCACTCCATTACCCCATCCTCCCCCCGCTCACACGATCCAGTGTTCCAGCGACCAATCGGCGCCGAGCAATTTGAACTGGAACGGCACCGACTCAGGGTAACATTCCCGCTCGATCCCGGCGTCCATGAGCTTCACCTGAAAGCTGACCGGTGAGTCGGGGCCGAGGGGCACCTCCCCCAGAGGCACGGCTAACACGATCGCCTCGTCCTGCACCGCGATTTCGCAGCCATCCCCTTTCGAGCCATCGGCACGCACGATGCAACTCGCCGGGAGCGCTCCGTTCGCGAGCAGTTCCATTTTTACGACTGCGCCGGCCGGCTCATGGAACTGCACCACCAGGGACATCGGCTCCAACTTCGCCAGGCCCACCCGGACATAAAATCTCTGGTCGTCGTTGCCGAAGCGCAGCTCGCTGACCCGGCGCTCCGATTGCGACATCGTGCGGTCTTCGCTTCCCGTCACGTAACGCCCGGCGCCGATCCAGTCAAAAAACGAAGCCTGCGCTCCATCCAGCGGCGGAGTGATCGGACAGCGCGGCAGGTCGAAGCGCGCTGCGACCCGGCGGCGGGTGATCGGCACATCCAGCACCGCCGGCGCGATCTGTCCGCACAGCGTGTGGACGCTGCGCAGGTGCTTGCGAAAAAGCTCGTCGAAGAGCGCGTCATTCTCGGTGGAAAAATCCGGGCCGTACCACCAGAACCAGTCGCTGCCCTCCGCCGCATAGATCTCGCGCAGGGCGGCGGCCCGCTGCTGATCATTGAGGACCCCGGCATCGATCTGGCGCTGGAGGAAGGCGCGCGTTTCGCCGAGCAGGTCCCAGGCGCGATTTTCCTCCGGCTCGCCGATCCAGATATCGAAGTTGCTCCCGATCCAGGAGCCGGTGTGCAGTGTGCTGAGCTGCCGGCGCGGCGGATGATGGCGGAAATAATCCTCGATCGTGGCGCTGTGCAGCCGCTGGCTGTCCGCCTCGATGCCAGAATAGAGCGCGCGCAGAAAGCCCTCGCCGCCGTCGGCGAAGGTCTCCCACGCGTTTTCCCCGTCGAGAATCAGCGGAATCACGCCGGTATCGAGTGGTACCAGTTCGGCGATGTGCCGCAGATGAAAGAGCAGATGCTGCGCGGCCTTGACCGCATCATTTTTCGCGGCCATGAAACCGATGAAATCGGAGAGCGGTTTTTCGCGGAAGAGCGCATTGACCGCGGCGCCGTCATGATGCACGCGCCACCCCTGGAAGAGCTCGAGATGATCCACCGCGGCCCCGCGGAAGGCCGGATCGCGCTTGATCGAATTGAAGAGGTTTTCCTCGTCACTGCAAAAATACTCGATCCCGCTCCGCTGCATCAGCGGAATCAGCTCCGGCGCGATGGACCCCTCGCTGGGCCAAAGCCCGCGCGGCGGACGGCCGAAAATCGCCGCGTGCTGTTCCACCGCCAGCGTCAGGTGCGCCGCCGCGTCTTCCGGCCAATGGAAGCGCTTCGGAAATTGGCGGCCCGAAAGGCTGCGCTCGGCAAACGCGGAATCATAGATCAGCGGCAGGATCGGGTGAAAGAACGGCGTCGTGGTCATCTCCACCTGTCCTCTTTCCTCCGCCTCGCGATACTTGCGCGGAATCAGGCGCACGATCTCGAGATGGATGTCGAGCACGCGCAGTTTTTCCTGCTCGGTAAAATGGCGGCCTTTGCGCTTCAGCCAGGCGAGCTCGGGATAGAGCCGCTCCGCGCTGTAGCCGCACCAAGCGAGATTGAACCACACCTGCAAATCGAGCAGCTCCTGCACCGTCCAGTAGCGCAACCCGCGCCGCACATCGTCGCCATAGAAAGTGAGCCCGCGTTTGTTGAGCAGCTCCCAGTAACGCGGGAACGGCTTGATCAGGTGATCCCATTGCACCTTGAAAAAGTTTTCGAGCAGCGCGAACCGCTCCGCGTCGTCCAGCTCCGCGGCCGGCTTGCGCGACCAGTCGAGCCACTGGTCGCGGATCTTTCCCTCGAGCAGCTCCTTGATTTGCAACAAGAGCACCGGCGTGAGGTTGAAGTTCACCCGCACGTTTGGGTAATCCTCGAGCACCGAGATCATGTCGAGGTAGCCTTTGGCGCAGTGCAGGCGCACCCACGGCATGGTCGCCGTTTGCGTCGCCGGATCGACATAATACGGCTGGTGCATGTGCCAGAGAAAAACGACGTTCGCCATAGGTCGTTGTGGTATGCGGAAAATCGGCGGGCGCCGCAAACCGATTTCCTTCAGGGTGAGACCGCTTGGCCTTCGGCGTGGGCGGGCGAAGCGACGCGGCGCTCTCCGGCCCCCATGACTGGCCGCCTCGCTGGAGTTCCTGTAACCCGTTCCCAGCCGCCCCAAACTTTATCTGCCTGCCGGCCGTCTAGTTCATTGGAGCAGCCCAAGCTGCCCTTTGAAGACCCAGATGAGCGCCTTCAGCCCCAGTTCGGACACGCTGAAGGGCTTGCCCACCAGATCGTTGGCGCCGCTCAAGCTCGATTGCACTCGATTTTGAAAGGTGGCCATCCCGGTCAGAAAGACAACCGGCGTCTTCTCATGCGTCGCGACCGTGCGCAGACGCGTGCAAAGTTCGAAGCCATTCATCTCCGGCATGCCGACGTCGAGGAAGATGAGATCGAAGGGCTGCGTGTTCAGCGCCGCCAGCGCGGCGTTCGGGCAATCGGCGGAGATCGAGCGCAGATTCACGAGACTCATCGCCGCCATGACGATCTTGCGCGCTCCGTCTTCATCATCGACGACGAGGATTTGCGCCGTGCCCGGATCTTCGATCCGGCTGCGATGCTCTTCGGATAGGATGACGGCAAAAAAGTCGATGGCCTGCCCGAGCGTCCGCAGGGTCGAGGCATTCGCCTGGTCTGGGAAACGATTCAGATCATAGACCAGCGCCTCCAGGGCCGCCGCAAACTGGAACAACGGGCGCTCTCCGAATAGCGCCATCTCCTCGGTAAAACCATGCACTCCCTGGAGCAGCTCGCGCAACGGTTTCGATTTGCCCGTTTCGCGCAGAGCGCCGTGCAGGGAATGGCGCAGCCCCTGAAACGTTTCGGCCGCACCGGCAAAACACATCCTGGACCAGCTCGGATCCGGTTGCAGCGGCAGGCTCTTGGCCAGCAAAGCGGTGCGTTCGCGTCCGAGCGCCGCCTGGATCGCATCCACGAGTTCCGCCGGCGAATTGATCGTCCGGGAGAGCACCCGGCTCGCACCCGCTCGGTGGACCGCTTCCGCAAGCGGGGCGCGTGCGACCGGCAGGCCGATGATCGGCAGGGTGCGCGTGGCCGCATCGCCGCGGATGGACTCCACGACGCGCGGGGCCTCCAGGCCGGGCGTGATCGGATCGATCACCACCGCATCCGGCCGGCGTTCCGACAGGGCTTTGAGTCCAGCGTCGCCGCTGCGCGCCGTCTCGACGATGAACCCGGCATTTTCCACGTGTTCGCGATAGAAGTTTCCGAGCAGCCGGTCCTCTTCGATGATCAAGACGCGTTTGAGAGTCATGGGAAAAATAGGGAACGTTGAATGGTCAAGACTCTCGTGTGATTGCAGGGACCATGCCACAAACACTCCCAAAAGACTTCCACTGCCGGGGCGGAGAAAGGGAGAGGCGCACGGCACGGGGAGAACATGATCCATTCGTATGCGCCTTCGCCCTCGGGCGGGAAAAAAAGTGCTTGAGGCACAGGGCAGGGCGAATAGAGTGCCGCCCCGCTGGGAAGCACCGCTAGCTCAATTGGCAGAGCAAGTGACTCTTAATCACTAGGTTCTTGGTTCGATTCCAAGGCGGTGCACTCCTCCAAAACCGGCTCAATTGGAGGGGGGTTCCATTCGGAAGCCCGTTCGACTTTTGAGGGAGGAGGTTTATTCACTTGGCCACTCTCGGCCACCTGTTCGGAGCATCCCCCCCCCCGCGTTGCGCTGCTGGTTCGGTGTGAGCGTGTCGCTAGGGCGTGTTTTTAAACTCACGATGCGCGGCACTCTAACGGAGCCGGGGCGCCCTCGCCCCGCGTAGCTCCCTCGGGGCGGGGGCGCCCCCCTCTCCCTGGTTGCGGCGAGACCTTCTCCGGGTGCGGGTTTACAAACACGTGCACCGGGAGGACCAGAAGCTTGGCGATGAGCGACTCAAAGGCACGCAGCGGCTCTTTGGGTTCGCTCCGGAGAAGCTCAGGGAAGAGCAGGCGGTGAAGTTTGCCGAGCTGAAGAGTTCAGCTTGAAGAGCGCGCGGGCCTGGGCGTGCGCCACCCGATCACCAATGCGGTGACCGAGGGACTCAACTCCAAAATCCAGGCAATCAAAGCCAGCGCGCGTGGCTTCCGCTCCTTCTGGAACTACCACACCCGCATCCTCTTCTTCTGCGGGCGACGAGGATCTTCCTCACATCTTCGAGCGTTTCTACCGCGCCGACAAATCTCGCACTCGCGCCGAAGGCCGCACCGGCCTTGGCCTCGCGATTGTTCATGCAATTGCGCAAGCCCACGGCGGAGAGATCATCGTGCACCGCCGGATCGGACAAGGCAGCACGTTCATCGTCCGGCTGCCGAGCCATAGCAGCTGCCACACCAAATAGCACCACCGGCGCCCAATGTGCGCTCCGGATGGCTTCATACTCTAACTGCCCCGTCACAGCCTGTGCTTCCCACCAGCTTCGCGCCCTGCCGCCTATCGTCCGCGCCCAGGCTGCGCCAGGGTTTATGCATTGCTCGCCCTCTTCGACCGTCGCAACACCAAGCCTGACGAGTCGCCAACGTTCAAGGGGAGCCGTTGAGGATCACCCGGCCTGCGCCATGGTGAATGATCTGAAGCGCTGAACGTCTCACGACGACTCTCCTCAGAATCTGTCCATGAAAGCCTATCTCATTCTCTCTTGCGCAATCCTCGTTTTCATCTCGCGGCCTTCGTTCTGTGCAGAACCCGATCCCGTGAAGGCGGCGATTCCCGAAGATTCGAGAATTCAGCGCGCCACCGCAGCGGAAGAGAAGCCTCCTGAACCCCCGAAACCTGACGAAAAACCTCGCTACGAATGGCGAGAATTTGCAATCGCGGATATACACGACCTGCAATTCGATGCGTGGGACGGCGCCATCAGTTTTACGATCGGCGACGAGACATACGTTTTCCGACCGCGCGCTGACGACAAGACTGCCGCCCCGACCGACCTGACCGCGGGCGCGGCTGTGCTGGCACAGCTGCGGCTCGCTGAGTGGGTGCGTATTCCCGTTCTGATCACCGCGGAACCAGAGAAGAAGCACGTTATCTCTCGTTGGATTCTAAAGTTTTCAGGCGGCCCAAACCTCCAGTCAGATAAGCCAACATCCGATAGGCCGATTAAAGAGGGACCGGTTACATATATATCTCTACAATGGGCGCCAAATCTATCGATGGAAGCCACTGAAGGAAAAGAAGACAATAAACAGATTTATTCGAACGTCTTCGAGAACTCCAAGCCATACCTCTCGTTGTATCCTACCTTGGCCACTCTCAGGTATAATGTTATCGAAGAGGGGGTATCCAAAGAGAGACATATAAGTTTTCCCTATTCGAGCATTTACGCTCTTAATTGGAAGAATAGAGCCGAGCAGGGCACTCCAGCCAATCCCTGAGAAAAGACCTTTGGGTGCTTGGTATGGGTTCTCATCTGCACCCCGTGAATCCACGAATATGAAACTAGTTCGATAGCACCGTTACGCTCGACGTGGCCTTTTCCTTCTTCGGTTCCTTCGAGGCTCGCGGAGCTGAACCGGCCCCGGAAAAAGCGAACATCCGGTTACGAAGATTCTGCAGGTCAAAGCTTCGGGCAAAATCGGCGCCGTGTCTTGGTCCGGTAAGAGCGACCTTTGCACAATCCAAATCAGCTTTCCACCGGTGCGCGACGGGCTGAAGCAACCAGACCATCCGCACACGCAGGTTTGGCTCCTGAAAACCGATGGAACCGTCATTCCCCAGAGCTATCAACCACCCTCCACCCCTGGCATCGAGATGGCCGGGGCCGCCGCCGATTTTTTCCGGCGTCTGCGAAAACGGAAGCTGCCGCTGTGGTCGTCAGCATCGACAACGAGTTCTTTGTCGAGGGCCTATAGCCGGCCGCAAAATGAAGTCGCTAGTGAGTTTGCACGTTTTGCACGGCAGCAGCTCTCGCTGGGCTTGGAACCAGAATCTCTCTGGGATTCATGTCTGGAATTTCCAAACGGGCATCTGTTGCTAACCTGCTATCTTCCTCCTGATGCATCCGCCACCGCTGACTACTCCACTGCTTCTCTGCGCCATCCTGGCCGCGCCCAACCTTTGGGCGGCGGAGCCGGAACCGAACGTCAAGACGACCGCCTACCAGACGAGCGTGGCGCAGGAGCAATTGCGCGGGAATGCGCGGCGGCTAAAGGAGGAGATGCTGGGGTTGTTGGGAGAATTCAGCGAATACCGGTCGGCGGGCCCGGAGCTGGCGCGGCTGAAGGAGACGTTGGAACAACTGGATTCCGCTTCGCAGGCGGAGATGCTGGCCGTGGTGAAGACCCTGCGCGAGGCCAGCCGCACGGAAAATGCCGACAACGCCCGCGGGAAGATTCTGGAGGCGAGCGGCGAGCAGAAGAATATCCAGGCGCTGCTACGGAAACTGGCCGACCGGCTGATCCTGCAAAAAGACGCGGCGGCGATGGAGCAGCGAGTGAAGACCCTGGCCCTCCGACAGGTGGCGAATCTCCGCGCGGTCAAGGAGCTGGCGGCCAGCGGAGCCAAACCGGAGAAGGTGCCGCAGGAGCTGCGGAATCAGCAGGCGGTGGCCAATTCGGAGCAGGAAGCTCTGCAAAACGAGGTCAAGATGGCCATGGAAACGCTGCGCAAGCTGGCGCAGAACCCGGAGGCGGCGAAGAACGAAGCCTTCAAGGAAGCGCTGGCCGCGGCGGAGAAGCAGGGTCTCGAGGAACAGGCGAAGCAGGCGGCCGAAAAGAGCGCCACGGATTTTGCCGAGGCGGCGCAGGCCGCGAAGGCCCTTTCGGAAGGACTGAAGAACACGCTGCAGGCCTTGCAAAAGAACCAGTCGGCCGCCGAGCAGGCGCAGAACCTGGCGCAGGAGCTCAAGGAACTCGCGCAGCGGGAGGACCGCATGGCGAAGACGAGCGCGCGGGCCTGGGGCGGGGAGCGGGAGGCGATCCGCAATGAGCAGCAGCAGATTTCCGCCAAGCTGGAGGTAGCCCAGAAAGCGGTCGAGAAGTTGAACGCGGCCGCCGGCGCGCAGACGGCGCAGGCCCAGGAGAAGTCCGAGCAATTGGCGGACTCGCTGAAACGCGGGAACAAGCTCGATAAGCTGGAGGCCATCGCGAAGACCTCCGACGCGCAACGCGACCTGGCCGAGCAGCTCGGTAAAGCCAGCGAAATGTTGCAAAAGCAGGCGGATGCGCTCGCTGCCAATTCGCCGGAAGGAAGCGAGAACGCTCCCCAAAGCGCGGCGGAGGCGGCCATCGGCGAGGCGGTCAAACAAGTCATGGACGCGAAGAGCCAGCTCGGCTTGGCGCAACGCCAACTGCGGGGCGGCGACGACGCGGGCGGCCAGCAGCGCCTCGGCGACGCGCAACAGGCGCTGCAAAAGGCGCAGGAAAAAGCCGCCGAGGCCGGCGAAGCCGTGAACCAATCGGTGGGAAAGGATTTGCAGCAGGCCCAGGCCAACACCGCGAAGGGGGAGAAGGGCATCGGGCAGGGATCAAAGGAGGAACAGGAACGCTCCCGGTGGAGCCTGGATCGCGCGCGGGAGAATGCCAGCGCGGCGCTGGACGGGCTCAAGCTGGCCGCGAATCAATTGGCGGCGCAAGCGGCGGCCGAGGCCGCGGGGAAGACGGCGGGCAATCAACCGGGCAAGGAGCGCCAGGACGGCAAGGGTGGAAAGGATGGAAAAGGCCCCGGGAAGGCGGCGACTTCCCGCGGCGATCAAGGCGGCTCGAACGCGCGTGGGACCACCGGCTCGGAAGCCACGGATTTTTCGGCGGTAGCTCGGCTCCGGAGCGGCCAGCGCGAAGCACTTTCGCTGCTCGAGACGGAGAAGGCGCCGTCGGAGTACGAGGCGATGGTGAAGCAATACCTGCGAAACCTGGCGGAGAGCGACTCGACCCCGCCGTAGTCCGGCCTCGGCTTGTATGATCCCAGGGCGTGTTTGCGAACTTACGAGGAGCCGGGGCCCCCCCGCCCCGCGTTTCTCCTTGGGGCGAGGGCGCCCCGGCTCCAGGTTTCGTGGCTGGCGTGGCAGACAGTTGGCGGTCGCGCTCGGGGTGGCGGGTTGGG
>JAXDQW010000039.1:0-130241 GCA_034667665.1 Chthoniobacter sp. | reverse complement strand
GCACATGAACGGGACGCGGAAGTCGTAGCGGTAGAGAGCGCTTCCGTGAATCACTTCGGGCTTGAGCACCCAAGGCCCTTCCATCCGGCCTTCGTCGCGAGCCTTGCGCATGAAGTCGAGGAAGCTTTTCGTCATGGGGACAGACCGGCGCTCGCGGTCCTTCGGCTTGAAGGTCGGAGTGCGGTCGATCACCACAAATCCGCGGTCCAGATCGAACCACTTCGGGACAGCCTCGATAATTTCCATCTTGCGCATTCCCGCCTCCATTCCCGCGCGAAGGATGTATTCGAGGTCCCACGTCGGCGCGTCTTTCACCAACTCGTTGCGCAGCGTCGCTTCGCAAAACACAAGGCGCGCCGCGTCTGCAATCTTTGGCAGCGTGAAGCCTTTGAATGGATGCTGCGTGATGGCGTGCTTGCTCAGCAGCCACGAAAAGAAGCTGCGAAGAGCGCGCATGTAAGACGCCGCGCTCGTCTCGGACATCTTTTTCCCGCCGCGCACCGTGCGATTGAGCAAGCTCTCCCAAAAACCGCGGATGTCGTCGCCGGTTACAGCGGTCACGTTTTTGTCACCGCAGAACTCGGCGAACTGTTTAATCGGCGTCGCCGCCCATTCGCCGGTGTGCCTGCTGTAATGGCTACCCGCGTCTTTCTCGTTCAGAAAGCGCGTCTGTTCATCGCTGATCCGCGTGCCGCTCTGGAAGGCCGGGCAGGCGAGGATCTTGGTCGCCAGCACGCACGCCTCGGCAAAGTCCTCGGTGTAGAGGCTCGTGAATTTCTTCTCTCCGTTCTGGCGCCAGGTGAGCCAATACGTCGTGCCTCGGCGATACAGGCCCTTTGGTTTTTCGGTGACAGCAGCCAGCGCCGCCCGGGGTTTTTTGAAGCGAGTCTTTTTCATGACTGGTTACATGGTTACAGCGCTGTAACCACAGTCAACCCTAGAAACCCCTACAACACTGTAGAAATCCCCTTATGAAAAGTGTGCCTGCCGCGACTCGAACGCGGAACCTTCTGATCCGAAGTCAGAAGCTCTATCCAATTGAGCTACAGGCACCATCGATTCCCTTTTCAAATAGACACATCGGTTCAAGCGGGCAAACGCCATTTCGCCCAGGGCACAATGCGTCCTCGTTCTCGAAACAACGAGGACGAGGACGAGGACGATCTCCCCGTCGGTTTGGGGCGAATCGCTCTAGAAAAGACCCGAGATCACATTGATCCCCAACGCCAGGACCGCCGCGTTGAAACCAAACGAGATGATCCCGTGCAAAAGCGCCCAGCGGCGGATCTCCGAGGATTGAATTTGGACATCGGAGACCTGGGACGTCATGCCGATCACGAAGGAGAAATAGGCAAAGTCGTGATAGTTGGGTTGTGCGGTGCCGGGGAAAGAAAGTCCGAGTGGCTCACCACTGAGGCAGCGTCGGTAATATATGTGAGCGTAGTGAAGGGCAAAGACCGTATGCACGAGAAACCAGGATAAGACGACGGTCCCCACGGCAAGCGTCACATGCAAAGTGCGAGTGGAGGGGGGCAGACCTTTGGCGGTCCCGAGCAGGATGGCCACGGCGCCCAGGCTCGCGCAGGCTGCAAATAGCACGAAGAGAAGGATGAGCTTTCGGCTGGTGTAGCGGATTCTTGCCAGCCGAACAATCACCTTGGGACGAGCCGCGAAGATTCTGGTCCAGGCGAAACCCGAAAAGCAAAGCGCATACGCATCCCACGAGACGATCAAGCGTGGGGAAAGGGTCAGAGACCCGGCGAAGACGAACACGGCGATGGCGACCCCGAGACTTAAGCCCAGCCGGTGATGCGCCTCCAGGTAGCTCAAACGACGGACTAGCTTGCGGATCATTTCAATCTGGGGCGCTGGCTGTGCCTTTCGATAAAGCTAGCGCCAACGAGTCTCTGGCTGCAAGGGATGTCGGGATGGCTCGCCCGTCGCCGAATCTCTTTTTCTGCGAACCGACGATTCCTCGATGTTTCAGATCAAGATCGCCGGTTGACGAGGCGGCCCCTGGGTTCCCCGATCAGCCGATCTTCGAGGCAGATCGTCCGGCCTCGCAGCAGCGTGCGGACGACGCGGCCACGCAGGCGTTGGCCGCCGTACGGAGAATGGGGATGCCGGTAACGTAGCGAGCCGGAGGTGACTTCCGTCTGCCCTTTGGGGTCCACCAGCACCAGGTCCGCGTTGGCACCGGGGACGATGCATCCTTTTTGTGGAATCCGGAAGCGGCTGGCCACATTGCTCGCCGTGAGTCGGGCGATGAGTTCGGGTTCGAGTTCGAGATCGAAGAGAAGCACGAGCAGGTGCTGGCAGCCCGAGATGCCTCCCCAGATCTTAAAGAAGTCCGTGTCGCTCTTCATCGACCATGGGGAGGGCGAGTGGTCGGAGCCCACGGTGCTGATCTCGCCGGCGCGCAGGCGGGCCAACAAGGCGCGGCGCTCGGTTTCCGGACGCAACGGCGGCGCGCACTTGGCCACGGCGCCGAGACGATCGAGGTCTTCCTCATTCAGGACCAGGTAGTGTGGGCAGGTCTCGCAGGTCACGTCCACGCCGCGGGCTCGCGCGGCGGTGACAAGGTCCACTCCCGCCGCGCTGCTGACATGGACAATGTGCAGCGCGCAACCGGTTTCGCCGGCGATCTCGACGGCGGCCTGAATGGCCGCCAGCTCCGATTCGATCGGGCGCGACGCAACGAAATGGCGCCAGCTCCAGCCGCGCTGCAACTCCGGGCGATCGAACTCCGCATGCACGGCAACCATGAGTCCGAGCCCGGCTGCGCGTTTCATCCCGGCTCGCAAGATGGGCAGATCGACCCTCGGGAAATCGTCGATGCCGCTGCCCGCCATGAACGCCTTCAGGCCGATGACGCCGCGATCGCGCAACGGTTCGAGATCGTCGCGATTGCCCGGCACCAGGCCTCCCCAGAGCGCGAAATCGACGAAGGCCGCGCGTTCCATCGCGGCGCGTTTGAGGTCGAAACTCGCGGCGTCGCAAGTGGGCGGATGCGCGTTGAGCGGCATGTCGAAGAACGTGGTCGTGCCGCCGGCGGCGCAGGCGCGCGAGCCGGTGGCGATGCCTTCCCAATCAGCGCGGCCCGGCTCGTTGAAATGCACGTGCGCATCGATGACGCCGGGGAGCAGGAGCAAACCGGTGGCGTCGATTTCCTCGCGCGCGGTGCCTTCGGCGAGGGCGGCGATCCTGCCGCCGGCGATGCCGAGCGCGGGCACATTGGCGGCGCCCCGGATGAGGAGATCGAATTCAGGCATGGCGTTCGGCGAGCAGGAGAACGAACTCGCGCAGGACGGCGATCCCTTTCGCCACGTCGGCGGTCTTCACGGACTCCGCGG
Organism: Chthoniobacter sp.; assembly: GCA_034667665.1. Classification (GTDB taxonomy): domain Bacteria; phylum Verrucomicrobiota; class Verrucomicrobiia; order Chthoniobacterales; family Chthoniobacteraceae; genus Chthoniobacter. The sequence continues at coordinate 126,888 of JAXDQW010000039.1, read as the reverse complement.
GGTGGTGACTGATTCCTCCCTTGCAGCGGACGAAAAGCAGGGCGACCGGGCAAAGGGCAGCGATCGCCGCGGCGTCGTGGCCAGCACCACTGGGCAAAGCGAGTGCGCGCGCCTGATGCTTCGCCACCGCGGCGCGAAGAATCGCGGTGAGCTGCGGATCGCACGCCACGCTGGCGGTCTGTTGCACGAGGCTCCACGCGAAGCGGAGGCGGCGCTTTTTCGCGATCATGGCGGCGCGCTCGTGAAGCGACTTTACGGCAGCGAGACGGCGGGCGTCGTGCGGATGCCGCACGTCGAGGCTCAGCGTGGCTGCGCCGGGAATGACATTGCTTGCGCCCGGTTGCGCGTCGATCTGGCCGACCGTCGCCGTGACGCCGCAGCGTTCGACGGCGAGGATGAATTCCGCCGCGGCGCAAAGTGCATCGTGGCGCAACTGCATCGGGGTGGTGCCGGCGTGGCCGGCGCGACCGGTAAACACGACGCGCACGCGGCTCTGGCCGGCGATCCCGGTGACGACCCCGACGGCGAGCCCCGCGGATTCGAGCACCGGGCCCTGCTCGATATGCACTTCGGCGTAGGCGAGCAGTTCGCGCCGCTGGCGTTTTGCACGCTCGATCCCCTTTTCCTCGATCAGAGCGAGGTCGCGTTTCGTGAGGGTTCCCGCGAGCGCGCGGCTGCCGAGATAACTGGTCTGGTAGCGCACCCCTTCCTCGTCGGAAAAGCCGATGACCTCGACGTGAAAGGGAAGGGTAACCGCTTCAGCTTTGAGTTGCTGGACCACCGCGAGGGCGGTGAGCACGCCGAGCGGGCCGTCGTACTTTCCGGCATCCCGCACCGTGTCGAGATGCGAGCCGAGGAGCAGCGTCTTCGCCTTGGGATTCACGCTCGACCAGCGGCCGATGAGGTTGAAGGCAGCGTCCTCGCGCTCCTCCAGCCCCGCATCGCGCATCCACCCACCGACGAGCGCATTCGCCCGCCGCATCGCCGCGGAGTGAAAGGTGCGGGTGAGCCGCCCCGGCTCGTCGCTGATCCCGCCGAGTTCATCGGCCCGACGCATGACTGATGTTGCGAGCGTGTTGAGGTTGATCATTGTCTGGACCGCGGAAGACACGGAAAACGCGGAGAACACGGAAAAAAAGGGGAAGCTGGCAGGGTTAGGCGAGTGGGTCGCTTTCTGTGCTGTGGGCCTGGACGACCCGTTTCCATTGGAGCTTCGCGTATTTGAACTTGAGCAGCAAAGCGAGCTCGAGGCCGGTGATGGAGAGGTAGCCGAGCATTTTCGCAATGTGATCGTTGTTAAATGCTTCGATCACCTTTGGGTCCACCACGACGTCATCCACGATCAAATCAGGGACGAGCTTGCCGATGAAGTGCCCTTCGTAAGGAACGGGAAAAGGCTTCTGCTGTTCCACCCGATGACCGCGCTTCACCAATTCGATCAAGAGTGCATTCTCATACAGTTTCTCATCGAGCCCCGGCCTCAATTTGAACAGCACCTTCATCGACGCCGAAATGATGTCCCGGCTTAGCTGTTCATGGATCAGTCGCTTCATGTTTCATCCGTGTCCTCCACGTTTTCCGCGTCGTCAGCGGTCCCCCTTAACTCCCGCGATAGGTGCTGTAGGCCCAGGGGGTGCAGAGCAGCGGGACGTGGTGGCCGGCATTGGGATCGCTGATGCGGAAGCGGATTGGGACGATGTCGAGGAAGCTCTTGTCGTGGAAGTAGTCGCCGATGTGGAAGAGGAGCTCGTAGTCGTTGGCTTCGACCTCATCGCCGACGAGGAGCGGTGTGTCGGTGCGGCCGTCAGTGTTGGTGCGCACGCTCTTCAGCCACGCGCCGGTGGTGAGGTTGCGGAGTTCGATGGTCACGTCCGCGGCGGGTTTGCCATGGGTGAGATCGAGGATGTGGGTGGTGAGTTTGGCGCTCATAATGCGATTAGATCGGCGAGGCGCAGTTGGGCGATTTCTAAAATCTCAGTCAGCGCGGCTTCGCGCTCCTCGTCGGGTGAGTTTTTCAGCCGCACCGGAAAGGCGGCCAGGATGGCGTCCTTCTTGTTCAGCCGCGCACAAATCACGAAGGGAAAACCGAAGCGCGTCCGGTATTCACGGTTGAAGCGGTCGAAGAGCGCGACTTCTTCGGGCGAAAGAGCCGTCAGGCCGGCGGCGGATTGTTCGCCCTGCGATTCGGCCGTGAGCAGCGCACGGCCGAGGAGATCGGGGTGGGCGCGGATCAGCGCGAGTTGCTCCTCGACCCTGGCCCGCCGCACCTCGGCGCGCAGCGCGTCGGACAAGGCCGCTACGGTCGCGAAGGGCCGCAGTCCGGCGACCCGCTCCGCGACCCAGGGAGAATGCTCGAACACCGGGCCGACGACGCGCACGAACCCCTCGCGAGTCAGTGCGTTGATTTGCGGCAGCGTGCAGCTCACCGCGCGACATTAGCTTTGCGGCCGAGCGGCCGGCCACGCTAAATCCACCCGTCGATGAGCACCGCCTTGAACCCGCAGCGCACCATCGCCGAACTCAAGGAGCTCCGCGCCCTGACCAGCGATGAGCACGGCGCCCAGCGGGTCGCCTTCACACCGATCTGGGCGGCCGCGCGCTGGTGGCTCCGGCGCAAGCTGGAAGAGCTGCCGGTGGCCTTGCACACCGATGAAGCGGGCAATAACTGGGCGATGCTGCGCGGTGAATCGGAGCGCGAACTGCTCATTGGCGGTCACCTCGATTCAGTTCCCAACGGTGGCTGGCTCGATGGCAGTCTCAACGTCCTGGCCGGTCTCGAGACCCTGCGGCGGATCAATGCGCAGTACGGCGGGCGGCCTCCCGTGACCGTCCGCCTCGTGGATTGGGCCGACGAAGAAGGCGCGCGCTTTGGGAAGAGCCTCTTCGGTTCCTCAGCCTGCTCCGGCAATCTAGACCTGGACGAAGCGCGCGGCCTCGAGGACCGGAACGGCATCCGCCTGCCCAACGCGCTGGCGGAGCACGGCATCGATTTCGAGAACGTCAAAGTTTGCGGCCGGGAACTCGCGAATGCCGCCGCCTATCTCGAGCTGCACATCGAGCAGGGCCCGGTGCTGCTGGACCTCGATCGGCCGCTCGGCGCGGTCCTCGGGACCTTCGGGGTCGAGCGCCATGCCCTGACCTTCCACGGCCAGGCGGCCCATTCCGGGAGCACGCCGATGAACCGCCGCCACGACGCCTTTCTCGCCGCCGCGAAAATGAGTCCGGCGATCTACGAAATCGCCGCGCGCCACGGCGGGGTCTGCACCATCGGCTCCTGCACCACCAAGCCGGGCATTGTGACCAGCGTGGTTGAAGAATGCCGCATTGCGCTCGATCAACGGCATCTCGACGCCGCGGCGCTCGCCCGCATGCTGGCGGATGCGCGCGAAGCCGCCGCGCGTTTCGCGAACGAGGGCCGGGTGCGCGTCGCTTGGGAACGAATCTGGCAGATCGAACCGGTCCTCTTCCACGACCAGCTCCTGGACATGTGCGCCGAGGCCATCGTGGAGACCTGCGGCAGCGTCCATCGCCTGCCCTCGGGTCCATTGCACGACGCCGCCGAGGTCGCCCGCGCGGGCGTCCCGACGGTGATGATGTTTGTGCAAAGCCTCCTGGGCATCAGTCACAACAAGATCGAGGACACGAAAGAGGAGCATCTCGCGATGGCAGTGACGGCCTTCGACAAACTGGCCGCGAAAACCATGTCGTGGGTCGGAGCGTAGCCATGGAGAAGAAGTGGCGCTGGCGTCCCGGCTGCTCGACTGCGACGGGGTAAACGACGCTACGGCGCCGCGTGGAATCGCGTCGCGCGGACCACGAACCAGTAGGCGGCCAGGGAGAAGAAGAAAAAGGTCACCGAGAAAGCGAGCACTTCGCCGGCCTTCATGGGTTGGGCCAGCGCGGCCACATCCGTGAGCAGCTTGAACGGATGCTTGACCACATCCCAACTGTTCAGGCGGACGAAGCGGCCGAGGTAGATGCCGAACGAACCGAGCGCGAGCATCCCGACCGCGAAGCCCCAGCCGGCGCGGTGACCGAAGCGCGCGCGCACCAGCAATTCCATGAGATAGAGGGAGAGACACCCGAGGAAGAGACCGGCCAAAGCGTGGGCCATGATGACAAGCAAATCGAACCACTTCGGCACGCCATCGAGGCCGTACTTTTTCAGGTGCACGAGATCCGTGACGATGTAGAGCGCGTTCGGGAAAAAGAGAAACCAGCAGACCGCGCAAAGCCAGAACCAGGCGCGTCGCGGGACCGCCCCGTGATGGAGCCGCCAGACCAGCAGCGCAAAGACCATGGGGATCCAGGCGAGCAACAGGTTTCCGAAAAGCCCCGAGAACCGCACCCTTCCCGCATAGCCATACCTCGCCGCCAGCATCGCAAAACAGACCAGCGTCGCGAAAAGGAGCGGTGGCAGCATCTGCCGCACGCGTGGACTAGCGGAGGGCGAGATCGTGGCAGGCACGGGCGTGGCAATCGGGGTTTTCAAATCGGCAAGAGCATCGTCCATCACGACCCGATTCCTAACGTGGGCTGCTCCAATGCCTCAGCGCGTGGAGCTTCGCCAGCGCGCGACCGCTATCGAGCTGCTCGCGGGCGAGCGCGAGCCCCGCAGGAAGGTCACGCGCGAGGCTCGCCACGACCAGACCACCGGCGGCGTTGAACACGACCATCTCGCGTTTCGGCCCCCGCAAAGAGCCCTCGAGGATCCCGGTGAGAATCGCCGCGTTGCCCGCGCAATCGCCGCCGCGGAGGTCTTCGATCCGGGCTTGGGCGATGCCAAAGTCGGACGCCGCCAGCGTGAACGACCGGATTCCCGACGGCGTCACTTCGTGCACTTCACTTGGACCCGTGGTCGCGAGCTCATCCGTCCCGTCGCCATGCACGGCCCAGGCCCGCGAGCGGCCAAGCGCTTGCAGGGTTGCCGCATATTTCGGCAACAACGCCCGGTCGAAAATGCCCACCAGTTGGTGCGGCGGGCGCGCGGGGTTGAGCAGCGGGCCGAGCAGATTGAAAACGGTCGGCACCCCTTGCGCAGCGAGGAGTTTGCGCACCGGGGCGATCGCCTTGAACGCCGGATGATACGCCGGCGCGAAGATGAACCCGAGGCCCACCTCTGCGACGCAGCGCCGGAGCTGCTCGGGCGGCAGATCGATGCGCACTCCGAGTTGCTCGAGCACGTCCGCGCCGCCGCACTTCGAAGTGATCGCGCGGTTGCCGTGCTTCACCACCACCGCACCCGCCGCGGCGAGGATGAACATGCTCGTGGTCGAGACGTTGAAGAGTTCCATGCGGTCGCCGCCGGTCCCGCACACGTCGATCACCGGCCCCGGCAACTGCGACGCGTCGAGCCCCGGATCCACCGCGCGGGCAAGCAAGGCCCGGGCGAACGCCGCGATCTCCTCCGCCGTCTCACCTTTTTCGCGAAAGGCGCGGAGCAATTCCGCCTTCACCTCGTCCTCCCATTCGGACGCCGTGAGATGGGCGACGGCACGGTCGATCTGCTCAGCCGACAGCGGATCGCCGGCTTTGAGATGGGCAATCAGGTCGTGCATCAGCAGTGCTTTAGCGCGCGGCAGGGTGGTGGAAAAGGACGGATGGGACAGATGGGACGAATCGGACGGGCGAACCTCCCGCCCCGGGGTCCCATCTGTCTCTCAGCCTCAGCGCGACTGCGCGTGACCCGCGATGGCGATAATGACAACGATCGCGATGAGCACAGCCAGCACGGCAAGCATGATCTTGATCCAGCTCAGCGGATGTTTGCCGGCGATGGCGCCGGTGTAGCCGTTGATGATGACCTGATAGACCTGCGCGCCATAGTTGTAGGAGAGAACCCAGACCGGGACGAGGACGTGCTTGAAGGTTTGCGCGGAGAAGTCGGCGTTCACCTGGAGGCTGCGGTGGGTGTCGCCGGGAACCTCGCGGTCGCACAGCGCCTCGGTCTTGCTCTCCATGATCGAACGCGCGTGCTGGGCGGCGGCGATCAAGTCGATCTGATACTGCTCGACCACCCAGCCGCTGAGGAAACCGGGCTCGTAAGGCTTGAGATCGGTGGTCGTCGGAAACGGCTCGATCTTGCGCAGCAGCTCCGCCGGCACGCCTTTGGACGCGGGCACGAGTTCGTCGTCGAAGAAGTGATCCAGCGAGCCGGAACTCGGCTGCCACCGGGTCTTCTGCACCTGGCGCGTCTGGCTGCGCCCTTGGGCATCGGTATAGGACTCGGTCTCGTAATAATGGTAGCCGCTCTGCGCCGTCCAATCGGCGTGGACCTGGGCATCGAAGGTCCAGTAGGGCAGATAGAGGCCGTGGACCTGATCGGTCAGGGCGCGGGATTTCAGCGCATTCGGGGCGAACCACCGATTGCCATACCATTCGCGCACCTTCTCGCGCACCTGGGTTTCAGGAAGCTTAAACTCGAGCAGACTCTCGGGGCGGATCGGCGCCTTGATTTGCTCCGCCGGGATGAGCGACGACGACCCGCAGAAGTCGCAGCGTTGCGCCACGCGGGTGGGATCGAAAACGGTGATCGCCTGGCAGCTCTGGCATTTGACCGAGGTCTTCTCCGCCTGCCAGCCACGCTGGTCGTCGCCCAGATTGCGCAGCGCCGTGGCCAGGTCGTTCTCCTGGATGCCGGAGCCGTCGGTCTTGAGCTCGCCGGGCGCGATGGTGCCGCAATAGGGGCAGACGAGCGCTTGCTTGGCGGGATCCCAATGCGCTTCCGCGCCACACGACGGGCAGGAATACTTGGACTTTGCGGCAATCTCGGTGTCGGCCATGGGAGAGGTTAGGAAGGCCGAACATCCGAGGTCCAAGCTTCAACATCCAATTGTCCGCATTGCACCGTGGACTTCTCGCCAAGCCGCGAATCCCAACATCCAACATCCAAGATCCAACACCCAACACCCAACTTCCAGAACCCGACCTCTGATCCGTGCAACCCGCGATCAGTAAGCATACAGCTTCGCGTTCTTCGGTTCGATGAACTCCGCGCGCTCGACCAGCATCGTCCGGTGTACCGCGCTCTCGAGGCCGCCAGCCAGGGATTCCGCGATCGCCTTTGGCTCGCGCGCCGTGCCGGGAATCGGGAACGACCCGCCGGCGCGGTCATAACCGAACATATGCCCGTCGGTTTGCCACACACAGTAGGCGTGGCCGGCGTTGCTGCCCTTGTAGCGGACGAGCATGACGCGCGACCAAAAGCTGCCCTCGAGCTTGTGCTGAGCCCGCACACTGGCCATGTAGCTGCACGCGGAGATCACGCAGCCATTGAGCATGACCAGATCGTCGTCGCTGGGCTCTAGGAGCATCACCTGCGGCGGAGCCATCATGAATCCGAGGCTCCAACCCGTGGCCGCCATCATGAAAAGGATCGCGAGCCGCCCGAAAGAGAACTTCGGGCGCGTCTTCGCGGGAGCATCCGTTTCGAGGGCAGTGATCACGTCGCTGCTCCCAAAGCTGGAATCGTTCTCAGTCGCAGAGAATTGCGGCATGAACGCCCTAGGTCTTCAGGAACTCGTCCAAAGCCGCCCGGGTGATGCGCCAGGTCGAGCCGATCTTCTTCGCCTTCAGGTCGCCGGCGGAGATCGTCGCCAGAACGTCGCCTTCGCTCACCCCGAGGGCCGTTGCGACATCGCCGGGGCTCATCAGGTCGGGCAGGGCGCTCCCGGCCGCGGCGGCGGGCTGGGTCGGCAACGGCGGCGGCGCCCCGGCTCCGGTCGCCTGCGTCGGCAACGGCGGCGGACCGCCCGCGGCGGGCGTGGCTTGCGGCCCGAGGACGCCGCCCTGCTGCTGCATCATCTGCTGGGCCATGGCCATGCCCACGGCCATTTCGGTGGCGAACCCACCCGCTCCCCCGCCCTGCCCGGTGCCCATGCCCTGCGCCATTTGGAATTTCACGTAGTCGTTCAAATTACCGACTGCCGCCATCGACGACCGCTTGTCGATGGCCGCCTCGACCTCGGGCGGGACGCTGACGTTCTCGATGACAAAGCTGGCAAACTCGATGCCGTATTTCGCGGTGGTCACCGGATTGATCAGCGGGAGCAGCGCGGCGCCGAGCTCGCTGTAGCGCGAGGCGACATCCAGCACCGGGACCTTGGCTTCCGCCAGCGCTTCGCTGAAGAGCGAGATGATCCGCGAGCGCATGGTGTCGGCAAATTCCTCGAGCCGAAAATGCTGATCGCTGCCGGCGACTTCTTTCAAAAAGAGCTTGGGCTCGACGATCTTGAAATCGTAAATGCCGAAGGCGCGCAGCCGGACGATGCCGAAGTCGGCATCGCGCATCATCACCGGATTCGAGGTGCCCCATTTGTTGCCGGTGAAAAGGCGCGTCGTGACGTAATAGACATCCGCCTTGAAGGGCGTGTTGAAGCCGTATTTCCAGCCCTTCAATGTGGCCAGCACCGGGATGTTATCCGTGGTCAGGGTGTGCTTGCCGGGACCGAAAGTGTCTCCGAACTGGCCCAGATAGACGAACTGCGCGATCTGCGATTCGCGCACGATGAGCTGGGCGCCATTCTTGATTTCCTTGTCGTCGTCGGGCCAGCGGTAGCTGAGGGTGTCGCGCGAGTCATCGGTCCATTCGATGATTTCGATCAACTCGCCTTTGATGAAGTCCATGAGTCCCATAGTGATGCGGTGCTCCTTTTTCTGAGGGTTGAGGTTGGGCGGCAGAGCTTAGGTCAGGGCTCCGGTGGGTGAAAGGGGTATTTCGCCATGGCGAAGACGCAGTGGCTGGATCTCACCCAACATCCAACATCCAACACCCAACATCCAATGCCGCTGCTACGTCCGCGAGGTCATGGGTGTTGGGTGTTCGATTGGAGGAAGAGGGAGACTCCCCCGGCTACTTGCCGGAGAACTGCCGCGCGACGGGCGACGGCTTCCGCAGAAACGAGTGCTCGAACGAGAAATAGAGGAACACCCCGTAGTCTGGAGCGTCCGAACTGAGCCCGATCGGGGCGGCGATGCCGGTCACGAATTGCGCGTCATTCGGAAGGTTGACCGCGTAGCGGATGCCCGGGGAAATCACCGCCGAGAAGCTGCGGTCGCGCTGGCCCAGGTCGTCCACCTCCTCGTCCCAGGTAGTCACCCCTTCGACGAGCACATTGAAGGTGGGGCTCACCGCGTAAATGGCACTGGCGCCCAGGTTGTAGCCCGTCAGATCGTGGCCTTTGACATCAGGCGTAACGGTGGTGCCGGCATTGAAGTGGACGCTCCATCGATCATTCAGCACCTTGCTCACCGGCAGATTGAATTGGTAACCGACCTTGCCGGTGCCGAAGCCTTTTTTCTCATCGCCGGTCGGCAGGATCAGGCTGAGGCGGGGCGCGATTGCCGGCCGGCTGCCCGATTCCATCGTGAGCTGGTAGCGGTAGTTCAAGAGGATATCTTCGAGGCCGTTGTCGCGTCCTCCTTCGCCGTCCACCAGGCTATAGGGCAGGGTATACGAAAACTGGTGCGCCTGGCTGAACACCGGCCACTCCTGGGTGAAGACCAGGGAGAGCGATTTGTCGTCCGGTCCTTGGCGCCGATCGAGGTTGCCGGAGATGTTCAGGATGTGCTGCACGACGCCGGGGTCTTGATTGTAGGCTTCCTCGATGAGGAAGGAGTTGTCCTGGATTCCCTCCGAGGGGCGGTCTCCGCTGAAGCTGATTTGCGGGGCAAGGAAGAGCCCCGAACCCAGGCAGGCAGCAATGATCTTACGACGGAAGGCATTCATGGTGGCGCCGACCCTAAACACAGCCGCGACGCTCCGGCGAGCAGGTTCGATGGCGACCGCGGCCGCGGAAACAGGAACGGCTACCTCGCCGCCAAAACGAGGCGGTTCTTCGCCACGTCCATCGTCACGGTGAATCGGGAGAGCAACCCATTGCCGAGCAGACCGCCTTCTCCGGGAAAAATTTGCTGACGATGCACGCCGATCTTGACCCCGCGGATCTGGATTGAGCCGAGATGCACATCGTCGTGCACAGAGTTAGCGCCCCCACCGGCGACGCCGATCGAGGTCGAGTCGCCCTTGCTCGCCGCGGCCCTCCCGGCAACCCATTCGAGTGCGGAACTGCACCCCGTATCGACGCGCATCCAGTCTGCCTTTCGGCCACCCACGCCGACACAAACGCACCACACGCCATTCCGGCTAGCCATGGGGAGACTCTCCGCCCCCGCCGTGGCGACCTCATGGGCGGCCAGGAGCCGCAGTCTTTCCGCGGCATAATCAATTTGCACGATCCGCCCTCGAAAGAAGTCTGCGCCCAACAAGCCATCGACCCGGCATCCCGCGGCGCCGCTGATCGCGCTCAGATCAATCGCCAGCATGGAACGAGGGATAGCCGTGCTGCCGATCGTCGCGACGACGTCATCCACCCGGTAAGCGACGGCGCGGGAGTGAACGCCCTGAACGGACTCGGATCGGCCCAGCTGGAGTTTCAGGCGGCGTGCGGCGCTGAGATCGATCACAGTCGCGCCCGCGCCCGAATCGCACAGAAACGTCAATGGCTGGCCCGCAGCAGTCACTTTCACCCGGATCATGCCGTCCCGGAATTCGATGGGAATATCGGTTGCGGCCACCTCTTGGACGGTTAGGACCACGAGCGACAGAACGATGGCCCGAAAAAGCGAAGCGATGCGCACGGTCCGACCGCATGCAACCGCCGTGCCTCCCCCTGCTGCAGAGGTGTTTCACTCTGGAAAAATCGATTCCACTCGCCCCACCTCCGATCCGGGGGCGTTACTTTTTTGCCCGTCTGGCTCTTCTTGCCCACGCGGGCGCGCGCGCCACCTTCCCCCAGCCCGATCAACCCGACCAGGCCGAGGGAAGACTCTGGAGCGTTTCCCCGCCTACCGTTCCGGCGCGAAGTAGAAGATCGGTGATCCTTGTGGGACGTCCTGGCGCATCAAACGCAGTTGCTCGGGGTTTTGTGCGCGGCGCGCCTCCTGGCGACCGACGCTGCGGTCGTGGACATAGACACCAACCGTCGTGGATTTCTGGCTCGCGCCGCTCTTCGCCCGTTGCGCGGGGAGCCTGTTTTGAAGTTGCGGGTCATCACCGAACGACGCGGCGCTTCCGAGCAGCGTCACAGCGACAACCACGAGAGGGAGTTTGGATAGGTTTTTCATATGCTTCTCTGTCGGTACAGTTCGCGTTTCCCGACCCGCACGGTTGCAGAAAACAGCGGCGGATGAGAGGCGGGGCCACTGGAGCGAACCTCGCGCCGATGGCAGGGGCGCAATGCGGGAGAGGCGCAACGTACGGGGCAGAAGCCCCGAAACGGGTTTCGCACGGAGGCAATGAGCAACCGCGCGAGCGCGTCGGAGAAGCTTCTCAGGAGCGTGAACGATCCGGGACAGCAAGGCTTACCTGCCGCCTGCGCCGGGCCAAACCACCGCCGGGCTCAGAACTGGAAATAGATGAACGCCTTGTATTTCGCCGGGACGAAGAAGAGGGCCAGGGCAAAACCGGCGCCGAGCAGCGCGGAGAAGGCCCAATCGGGGATCCGCTGCCACCAGGTGGAAAGCCAGCGGCGGTAGTTCGCGTAGTGAATCACGGCGAGGCCGACCAGGAGCCAGAGGCAGGCGAGGGCGAAGCTGCGGTTGCCGCCGCCCTGGAACAGGCAGATCGCTTCGAGGACCTGCCGCGCCACGGTGAAGCCGCTCTGCTTGAGCGCGTGGGTCCTTTCGTCAAAGACATTTTGCGCGCGGAAAAAGACCCAGGTGATCAGGATCCAATAAAAGCTGAGGGGCACCGCAATCCAGGCCATGATCGTTTTGAAAGTCTGGCCATATCCCTCGGTGAGGCGCTGCCATTCGCGATGGACGATGAGGGCGAGGCCATGCAGGCCGCCCCAGATCACGAAGGTCCACGACGCGCCGTGCCAGAGCCCGCCGAGGAGCATGGTGAGCATCAGGTTGCGATAGACGAAGATCTTCGAGCCGCGATTGCCACCGAGCGAGATGTAGAGGTAATCGCGCAGCCACGTGCTCAGCGAGATGTGCCAGCGGCGCCAGAATTCCGTGATGCTGCTCGAGAAATACGGGAAATCGAAATTGATCGTGAGCTCGTAGCCGAGCAGGCGCGAGCAGGCGATGGCCATGTCGGTATAGCCGCTGAAGTCGCAGTAGATCTGCACGGCGTAAAAGGCGACGCCGATAAAGCTCGAATAGAGGTTGTACTTGCCCGGCGCTTCGAAGAACAAATCGACGACGGGCGCGACGTTTTCCGAAATGCAGGCCTTCTTCACGAAGCCGATGAAGAAGAGCGCGAGACAGGCGCGCACATTGACGTTGGACCAAACCCGCTTGACGAAGACCTGTGGCAGGAAGGTCATCGCACGGACGATCGGTCCGGCCACGAGCTGCGGGAAAAAGGAGATGAAGAAAGCGAGATCGAGGAAGCTCCGCATCGGCTCGAGCCGGCGCCGATACACATCGATGGAATAGCTCATCGACTGGAAGGTGTAGAAGCTGATCCCGTAGGGCAGGAAGATGGCCAGCGTCCATTTGCTGGTGTGCAGGCCAAACCAGCCGAGCGCGGCATGCACCGAATCGAGCGCAAAATTGGAGTACTTGAAGAAGGCGAGCACGCCGAGGTTCACGCCGAGCGAAACCAGGAGCCAGGCTTTGCGCTTCCCGTCGGTCTTCGCGTCGGCGATGCCGAGGCCCACGAGGTAATCCATGAGCGTCGAGCCCCAAAGCACCACCGGAAACCACCAGCCGGTGGGCAGAGCCTGGTGATCGCGCAGCTTGGTGTAGAAGGTCCAGAGCGGGAAGGTGTCGGCCGAGGCGCTGTCCGGCCCGCCGAAAAACAGGCAGGCATAAAAAAAGTGGCTGCAGAGGAGCAGCCAGACTTTGCGCGCCGTGTTGCCGCGCAGCGCCCAGTGGACGCTGAGGACAATCAGAAAGAAGATGAGGAACCGAAATTGGACGAACAGCATGCGGGGCGGCGGAGATTAGGGCGGGTTTGCGAGAACCCTCAAGCTGTCATTCCGAGCGCAACGCAAGGTCACGGAACCGAACCCCCCCCCCGAGGGATGAAACATCCAACATCCAACATCCAACACCCAACCTCCAATGACGCTGGCTCACTTCCGCGAGGCCCATTGGATGTTGGGCGTTGGATGTTACCGGGGTTCCGCCGACGATTTAGGGAGCGCAAAGAAGCGATCCGCGAGAGCTCGCGTGAAGATTTCCGCGCCGGCGGCGTTCAGATGCCCGGCATCGGCACGATAGCGGGAATCGAACAGATCGGGCCATTGCACGGGATCGGAAAAGTCGAGCACGGGGGCGACTTCGGGATGCGGACGGCTGGTGTAGCCGGACTGACTCGGCGCGATGAAAATGATCGGCTCCGCACCGTGGCGGCGAATTCTCGCACACATCCGCTCGAGGTTTGCCTGGGGGACGGGATCCAGCAGGCGCTCGCGGGACTTCCCGGCCTTCAACTTTGCCACCTCCTGCTCGTAGTCCGCCACGGCGGTCCCCCGAAGCACCGTGTCGGCCGTGGAAGGAATGAAACCATCGAGCCCCGGACCGAGCGGGCCGAGCGGGTTGCTGGGCACACGCAAACCGGCCACCGCTGGCCAGAATGCGGCGACGCGGCCGAGATTCGTGGCGTGCTGGAGAAAAAGGCGGCCGTGCTCGGCGACGAGCGACGACCATTCGCAGATCTCCACAAACCACGCGCTCGTGCGATTCTTCTTTCGCTTCCCGGGCAACTTGATGCGCTGAAAATCCTGATCGAACAAGTGTTCCCACACGGTGCGGGTCCGCTCCCAATCGTGCCAGTGAACCGCGCGAATGGTGTCCGGACTCTGGCCCAGAAAGGTCGCGCGAAAGAAGCTCAGCTCGATGAAGACGTAGCGCAGCTTCGGCGGCTGCGTGGCCAGCGCCTGATCGAGCACGTAGCCGTCCTCCGGAGCCATCAGAGTGTCCACGCCGAGATTGAACGACCGCATTTCCATCCCCTGCTCCGCCGCGAGCCGGTCGAACAGCGATGGGATGATGTGCCGCCGCACGCGGCTGGTGCCGAGGAAGATCGCGGTGTAGTCGTCGCGGTGCGCCCGGAACCACTCGATCTTTTCCTTCACCTGCGGCACGTCGGGCGGCGGCAGCAGCAGTCCGATGGCGGCACACCCGAGCGCCAACCCGCCCGCAAAGAGCGCCACACTCAACATCGCGCGCAGCACTTTCACAGTCATGGGCGGCGTTTCACCTCCTGAGCCCACGCCTTCACGAAGATGCGGGTAAACACTTGGGAACCCTCGGTATTGAGATGATCGGTGTCGAGCCGGAAGCGGTGCTCGTAGAGCTCGGGGAATTTCTCCAGGTCGCAGAAATCGAGCACCATGGTCTTCGTTTCGCGTTCCGGCTGCGGGAAGAAATTCCTCTTGTTCATCGTCGGCGGCACCACCAGCACCGGCGTCGCCCCGAGCTTCTCGATCCGCGCAATCATCTGTTCAAGCGCCTGCTGGCTCACCGGATCGCCCAGCTCTTTGCGGGTGGGCTCGGCGCGCCGGTCCGCGAGCGCCCTGTCGAACGCCTCCAATTGGGGCCCGGCCATTTCCTCAGGACGACCGGTGTGAACCCAGCCCCGCCGATCCTGGCCGATCAATGCTGCCGTCAGGTCGCGCTTCACTCTGGTGACGCCCGTGAGGAGCGCCGTGAGCGCGGTGCCGCGGCCGAAATTCGTCTGGTTGCGGACGAACAGCTCCACGTGGTCGATGAAATTCTCCAGCGGCTCGCGCAAATCTTCGAGGCCTTCCTTGAAACTGCGCGGTTTTTTCTTCGGCCCCAGCCAGATCGCGCGTTTGAAGAGGATCACCAGTCGCGGCCAGTCGTGCCAGTAAACGGCGCGGACGGTGCCGGCTTTATCCGCATCCATCGAGGTGCGGAGGGCGGCCAGCTCAATAAACACCCAGCGCAGACTCTTCGGCGGGGTGCGCAGGAGATAATCGAGAAAATACGCGTCCTCGGGGGGCCGCATGCCGGCCACCCCGGCGTTAAACGATTTCGTGGGCAGGCCCTCTTCCGCGGCGGCCTGGTCGAAGAGTGGCGGGATGACCTGGTAATAGATGCGGCTCGAGCCGAGGAAGATCGTGTCGTAATCGTCGTGTCGCTGCGCGAAGTGCTCCATCTTCTCACGAACGACCAGGGCCTCCGGATACGGCAGGGCCTCGCGGATGGCCCAGCACACCCCGCAGAGGCCGAGCGTAAAGGCCAGCAGGCAGGCGCCGCCGCGCAGGAAGTGACGCAGGAAATTCATCGCGGCGTGCTGGAAAACTGCTCTGCAAGCGCCGCGGTGAAGAGCGCCGCACCCCGTTCATTCAGATGCACGGTGTCGCAGAAATACTGCGGATCAAGCAGCGCCCCGAAGCGGGCTTCGTCATCGAACGTGAGCAGCCGCACCCCGCCGGGCAGGCCGGTGAGACGTTCGCGCCAGTCGAATGTGGGCGCGATGAAAAAGATCGGCTCGGCGCCAGCGTGGCGGATTTCCGCGATGAGCTCCTCGAGACCCTCGCGATAGACCGGCCGCAATCGGACCAGCGGGCGGGCGCCGCCCTGGAGTTCCGCGAGACAGGCCTGGATGCGCGCGAGTTGCTTTGGGTTGAGCGGAACCGCGGGAGCGGGCTTGAAGCCTTCGCGCTCCAGCCAGGCGGCCTCGGGATCCTTGCGGGCGGGCGGCAGTACCCGTTGCGCCAAGAGGGTCGCTCCGCGTCCAATGCCGGCGGTGCGTTCACCAAACAAGCGCAGATGCTCGCCGAGAGTGGCCAGCTTTGCCTCCGTGGAACGCGAAGAGCGCAGCAGGTCGCGGCAGGCGATCAAGGTATGGCGCGCATCGTGCCAATAAGCCGCGCGGGCGCTGCCGGCGTTGCGCAGATTCACGGGATCGAGATCGGCCAGCTCGATAAAAATCCACTTCAACCGGGGCAGCCGCAGCTCGAGCACGCGGCGGAGGAAATAGAAGCTCTCCGGCGGCACCATTCCAGCCACGCCGAGATTGAACGATCGCGTTTTGGCCGCGGCATCGAAGAGCGCGGGGATCACCTGAAACTGGACCCGGCTCGAGCCGATGAAGACCGCGTCGTAATCCGCGGCATGCCGCGCCAGATACGCCAGCTTGGCGCGCACCACCGGCACCTCCGGGAATGGCGCCCACGCGTTCAACCCGGTGCTGACCAGCGCAAAGGCGATCGTGAAGGCGAGGGCGGCGCCCGCGCCTCGCATGCAGGCCAGGATCGACGCGCTCATGGCTTCGTTTGCCCGATGAATTTCTTCGCCAGAATCGCGGTAAAATCGACCGCGCCCTTCTCGTTCAAGTGCCAGGCGTCGTAGTGATGATCCGGATTGAAAAGCTCCGGATACTCCGCCGGATTGTTCAACGCAAAGACGGCCGCGCCGTCGGGGATTTCGGTGAAGTTTTCGCGCCCGTTGATCGTCGGTGCGATGACGAAAATCGGCTCCGCCCCGGCGCGCCGGACATCGGCGATCAGGTCGCGCAACGCGTCGCGAAAGACCGGCCGGACGGGTGCGGGCGGCAATTGCCTGCCCAGTCGCTCGACCGTGCTGAGGTAACCTTCCCGAATCTTGCCGGTCATGCCGTGATCCGGGCCGGCTTCGTAGCCGGCCGTGGCTTCCCAGGTATAGGCCCTCTTGCGCGGGGGTTTGGGGGCGAGGCGCCGATCGAGCAACTCCGCGCCCCGGCCGAGGTTGATCGCCTGCGAGAACCACAGCCGGCCGTGCTGGGCGAGCAACTCGAGCCGATCGCTCCACTGGTGGCGCACTTCCATGATTTCACGAAAGGCCATGCGCGTGTGCTGCCAGTCGTGCCAGTAGGCCATGCGCAGCGTGGAGTTGTTGCGCCCGTCGAGCTGGGTGTTGATGTCCATCAGATCGACGACGACCCACTTCAACCGCGCCGGCCGAAGGGCGAGCAATTGGCGCAACAGGTAAAAACTTTCGGGCGGCCACATGCCGTCGTAGCCGAAGTTGAATGAACGGACTTTTCCTCCCGCCGCCTCCACGGCCGCGTCGAACTGCGGCGGAATGATTTGGTGATAAAAGCGGCTCGACCCGAGGAAGAGCACATCGAGCTGGTCGCGATGCTCGCGAAAGTGGTTCCACTTTGGGTAAATTCCAGGCACTTCGGGAATCGGCGCGAGCCATCCCAGCAGCGCACAAGCCGCGGCGCACACGGCGAGAAACAGGGCGCCGTTGAGCAGCGTTCGCATGGCGCGCAGGGGCGGCCTTGGGCTGGCGGTCTCGGTTGGACCGGCTGGTTTGGTCACGGCGCGGATATTAGAAACCGCTTTCAGAGCGACAAGGAAATTGGCCGCGGTCGGTTCGCATCGCCAGATGACAAAGCGCCGGCTTTCGGCTAACTACGCGCCGCAAATGCCTCTTCTCCCTCCTGCCCCCGGACTGACGATCATCGCGCTGCTGGCTGCCGCGACGGCGTCCCTGGCCGCCGATCGCACCGCTCCCGGCCCTCGGACCAATCCGCCCGCGCCGGCGCGCATGGACGAAGCGCTGGTGGATCTCGCCCGGACCTGCCCGGGCGTGATCATCGATCTGCGCTACGCGACGGCCCGCAATCTGACCGGACGGGCGATCTATTCGCCCGGCGCGCGGGCGCTGTTGCGTCTCTCGGTGGCGGAGCGGCTGAACCGCGCGCAGCAACTGCTGCAATCAAAAGGCTTCGGCCTCAAGGTCTGGGACGCCTACCGGCCCCCGTGGGCGCAGCACGTTCTTTGGAACGCGGTGCGCAATCCCGCCTACGTGGTGCAGCCGAGCGAAACCGGCTCGTTGCACGGCTGGGGAGCCGCAGTGGATGTGACCCTGGTCGATCTGCGCGGACGCGAAGTACGGATGCCGACGGACTTCGACGCCTTCAGCGAAGCCGCACGCTACGATTACGCGGGCAAAGATGCGGAGGTCGCCTCCAACCTCAAGACCCTCCAGAGTGCGATGGCGCAAGCCGGGTTCCGGCACATTCGCGACGAATGGTGGCACTACAGCGCACGCACGCTCGGCTTTGGCGGCCCGATTGACACGCCGCTGAGCGGTCCGCCGCCGGAGGAACTGGCGAACGCGGAATCAGCCGCGGCGGCGTCCGAAGACGATTCCGCGGCCTCGTCGAAGGCGACGCCCAGAAAAAAGCAGCGGACCCAGAGCCGTGCGCTCTTTCCCAAACGTCCGGAAGAAAACTTGTGAAGATCATCCGCTACCAGGCCCCGTCCGGCGAAATCGCCTTTGCCCAGCTGCACCCCGACGGCACGGCCACCAAGCTGCGCGGCGCACTCTTCGATGGCTTCACCCCGACCGGGGAAGCAGCGAACGTGGCCAAACTTCTGGCGCCACTGGACCCGCGCGCGATCCTTTGCATCGGCCTCAATTACCGGCAGCACGCCGCGGAGACCCACGCGCCGTTGCCGCAGTTCCCCGTCGTCTTCATGAAGAATCCGGGCGCCGTCCAGCATCCGGGCGACCCGATCGTGCTCCCGCGCTGGCTCCGGAGTGACCGGGTGGACTACGAGTGCGAACTCGCCGTCGTCATCGGCAAACCCTGCCGGAATGTGCCGCGGGCGGCGGCGCTGGATTACGTCCTTGGCTACACCTGCGCAAATGATGTCAGCGCGCGGGACTGGCAGAAGGAAGGCGGTGGCTCGCAATGGTGCCGCGGAAAGTCCTTCGACACCTTTGCCCCGCTCGGGCCGTGCCTGGTCACCGAGTTGCCCGCGGCAGTCGCCATTCGCACCATGGTCAACGGCGAAACGCTTCAGGAGTCCTCCACCGCCGATATGATCTTCGACATCCCGACGCTCATCGAATTCCTGAGCGGCAGCACCACCCTCCTGCCCGGCACGGTGATCCTTACGGGCACGCCGCACGGCGTCGGCATGGCGCGTCAGCCGCCGCGCTTTCTCGCGCCCGGCGACCTGGTCACCATCGAGATCGAAGGCATTGGCGCACTGACCAATCCGGTCATCGAGGAAGTCGCGACCGGCAGCGCGCTGTGGCATTTATGATTTAGGATTTAGGATTTGGGCCCTGCGGCGCGCCTTCAAACTTCCTAAATCTAAATCCTAAATTCCCGTCTGTTGTCGCAGTCGGATTTCGCGCTAAGGTTCACCTGCAGCGGCTCGTCAGTTCGGTCAGTCCACCTCTTCAACTCTTCAATTCTCACCATGGAAACACTCCAAATTCTCGGCACCGCCCTCGGTTTGGCCACGCTGGCGGGGCTGAATCTCTACCTCACCGTGTTCGTCACGGGCCTCGCCATCCAGCAGCACTGGATCAATGTTGCGCAGACCTATCCGCAACTCACCATCCTCGCCCATCCCGCCATCATCGCGATTTCCGGCGTGCTCTTTCTGCTGCAGTTTTTCGCCGACAAGGTCCCCTGGGTGGATTCGCTTTGGGACACCGTCCACACGCTGATCCGGCCGATCGGCGGCGCCTTTCTGGCCATTCGTGTGCTCGGCACGCCGGATCCCGTTTTCGACGTCATCGCCGCGCTGCTCGGGGGCAGCGTCAGCCTGATGGTGCACAGCGTGAAGGCGGGCACCCGCCTGGTCGCGAATCATTCTCCCGAGCCGTTCTCGAATATCGCGCTCAGCGTCACGGAAGACGCGACCGTTCTAGGCGGGCTCGCCCTGATCTGGTACGATCCGAAGCTCGCGCTGATCGTCTTCTCCATCGTCCTGCTGTGCATCGTTTACTTCGGGCCAAAGCTTTTCCGCGCGGTGAAAGTCAATGCGTGGCTCTTCTGGCAGAAGCTCACCGCACCGGCGGTGGATCAACTCGAAACCGAATTGCCGAAATCCCTCCCGCACGAACTCGAAATTGCCGGGCACAGCGCCGATTTGCTCGGTGAAAAAATCGTCTGGGCAGTCCCCTGCGTCAGCAGTGCCACACGCCGTATCCCGGCCAATCTGTTCGGCTATCTGATCGCCACGGAAGGCGAGCCGACCAAGCTCGCCTTCATCGCCAAACGCCGGTGGCGCAAGGCGGCCGAGCAACTGGATCTCGCCACCTACAAGATTGCGCATGAGCCGAAATTCCTGAGCGAGAACGTGGTGCTCTACAGTCTCGAGAAGAAGCCGAAGTTCGTCTTTCTGTTCGCCCGCAGTCAGCGGCCGGTGGTCAAGGCCATCGCCGCCTGGTTGAGGGAACGGCTCGAACCGGCGTCCACGCTTCCTCGCCGCAACGACGAACTGCAAGAGACCGTCGGCACCGCGGTCGGGTAACCGCCCCTTGTGCGCCGTCCGGGGGCCCTTCCGAGCAGCCGGATGGCGGTGCTGCGCGCGGCTCAATCCAGCCCGAAACAAGCTGGAGTGGCCGCGCGGCAGAGTTCCGTGAAATCCTCCCACTGCAGATCCAGCCAGGGGTCTGTCTGACGGATCTTCGAGAGCGTCGCCGCAGCGATTTTTTCCTGGGCCTTCTTGAGCCGCCGACTGATCACGCTGGCATCGCAGCCAAAAATGGTCCCCAGTTCGGCTTGATGCAGGCCGTCACAATGCGCGAGTTGGAGCACCACGAAATCCTCGGGATCGCAGGCCAGGAACGCTTCCTCGATCGCCGTGCGCATGATCTCGATGAGCGGCGCTTCGGCGGCCTCCGCACCCCCCGGATCGGCCAGCCACCCCGGCTCCCTTTCCTCGGTCTGCCCAGCCTGAAATTCGCTGACACTCAGCGGAGCGAGCCGCTGCCAGCGCTGTTCCGTGCGCTTTCGGGTGAGGAGTTTGTTCAGCGCCACGGTGTTCAGCCATGTCTGGAGGGCACAACTCCCATCGTAGCGGAGCAAGCGCAGCGGCCGATCTCCAGCGGAAGCGAGCAAGTCGGCCCAGAGACTGCCCACGACTTCGCGGGCCTCCTCGGGCCTCGCGCCAGCGCGCATCAGGTAGATTCCCGTCGCCGCCCCGAACCGCTCCAGGAGAAGTGCAATCGACGGTTCATCGGCCTCGCAGCACTTCTGCGCGAGGTTCAAATCTGCAAGATGCAGTGAATCGTGATTCACGATCAATGCGATATGGAGAGACCGCGCCCGGAGTTCAACGGGAATCGAAATTCCAGCACCCCCCCGACAGCCATGCCGGGGACTCCCCCCACCCCCGAACAGATGAGCGCCAAGCTCCCGCCCCACCATCCCCTCCAACCCCCCGCCGACCCGTTTCCACTCCAACCGCCTCCGGCCTTCCCGCCCGCTTGCCTTGGCTTAACGCCCATCTGTTCTTTGTTGAGGCCCCCCCAACAACCGGTGCCTCTACTGGTTAAACGCGCGAGTTTGCCGAACGTGCAAAAAATCGTCGGCCACTGGTGAAAAAGAGATCGGTCTCGAGTGCGGTGGCCCCGGACGGACTGCCTCGCAGCGCTCGCCATAAGGACCGCGCCGGAGAATGCCCCTCCATCGGGCGATAAAAATTCCTGCACATTTATTGCACAATCGGAATACTCGCGCGTTTAACCAAGTAGAGTGAATAACGACTTCAAGATCCTGATCGACTTCCTCGATCGGCTCGGCCCGGAGGTTTCCGGTCGCGCGCTAGCGCAGCCGGGCTCGGAGGCTGCGGAACGCTTGGAACGTTTTGCTCGAGGCGACTGCGATCAACACGAGCGCCGGGAAATCTGCGCGATGCTGCGCCTGCATCCGACCTGGCTGCGCTGGGTGGCCCAGCGCGTGAAACTGGCGCGCACTCGGGGCGGCATCTGAGCCGCCGCTGGTCGAAAAGGTCCCTGAGATCGATGGGGACCAACGCAAGCTCCGTAGGTTCCATGGGTCAGGACGACGCCGGGAGGAATCAGCGCGTTCTCATTTTGCCCGCGAGCTCTGTTCCTCGGCTGCGAGAACATCGAACCGGCAATCGGCCGTCGCAGCAAAGCTCAGAGCGACGGATCGCCGCCGCCTGAACGAACCACATGATTGCCCCTTTCCGCGCGAGTCGGATTTTGCCAGCCTCGCGGCATGTTTCCCCGCGTCCTCCTCGGTCTGTTCGGCCTCTCCTCATTTCTCGTGCTCCCGCCAGCCAGTCGGGCGGCCGACACGGACTGGCCGATCTACCTCGGAGACAAGGGGCGCAGCAATTACTCGCCCCTGCACCAGATCGACCGCAGCAATGTCGGGCAACTGAGAGTCGCCTGGACCTACGACACGGGCGACAAAGGCGAGTACCAGGCGAATAACCTCATCGTCGGAGGCGTGCTCTATACCGCCTCGCCCACGCGCAAGGTCATTGCCCTCGATGCCGCCACCGGGCACGAGCTTTGGAAATGGGACCCGGCCACCGAGCGTTCCGGCGCCGGCCGCAATCGCCAGCGCGGACTCGTCTATTGGCAAAGCGATGACGGCAGCGAGCGGCGACTCTTCACCGCGTCGGGCCTTTACCTTTTCGCGCTCGATCCGAAGACCGGCCAGCCGATTCGCAGTTTCGGCGAAAACGGTTCAATTCATCTCGGCAGCGGCCTCGATACCGACACGCCGCCGAACGTCGGCCTAAATACCCCGGGCGTCATCTTCCACGAACTGCTCATCATTGGCGGCTTCGGCGGACCGGGCGCGGTGCGGGCGCTCGATGTCCGCACCGGCGAACGGCGCTGGATTTTCCACCTCATCCCGCGGCCCGGCGAGACCGGCTACGAAACCTGGCCGCCCGAGGCTTACAAAACCGCCACCGGTCTCATGCCCTGGTGCGGCCAGGCCCTCGATGAAAAGCGCGGCATCGTTTACATCGCCACCAAAACTGCAGAGCCCGATTTCTACGGCGGCGCACGCCGCGGCCAGAACCTTTTCGCCAATTGCCTCGTGGCACTGGACGCCGCGACTGGGCGGCGCCTTTGGCATTACCAGATCGTTCACCACGATCTGCTGGATCGGGATCTTCCCTGCGCGCCCGTCCTCCTCACGGTGAAGCACGATGGCCGGAACGTGGACGCCGTCGCCCAAGGCACCAAGCAAGGCCTGCTCTTCGTGTTTGATCGCGTGACCGGCACCCCGCTTTGGCCCATCGAGGAAAAGCCGACTCCCGCTTCCACCCTCCGCGGCGAAGCGGCTTCGCCCACTCAGCCCTTCCCCACCAAGCCCGCACCGCTCATGCGCCAAAGCTACACCGAGGACGACATCTCCGACCTCTCGCCGCTCGCCCGCGCCTCCACTCTCGAACGCATCCGCCGCTCGCCAAACCTCGGTCCCTTCCCCGCGCCCAGCGTGCAGGAAACGGTCATGTTCCCCGGGTTCGATGGCGGTATGGAATGGGGCGGCGGCGCGGCCGATCCGGACGGCATCTACTACGTCAACGTCAACGAAATGCCGTGGATCATGCAGATGGTCGAAACCCGGCGAGCCGATGGCTCACCACTTCCGCGCGGCGAGCGCGATTACATGCTCAACTGCGGCCCCTGCCACGGCCTGGATCGCAAAGGCAATCTCGCCGGCGGCTTCCCTTCGCTCATCGACGTGGAAAAGCGCAAGACTCGCGACCAGATCGCCCTCGTCACCAAGCAAGGCGCCGGCCGCATGCCCGCCTTTGATCGGCTCTCCGACTCCGACCGCGACGGCATCCTCGACTACATCACCGGCGTCAAAAAGCAGCTCTCCGCCAGCCGTGATGAGGTCGCCTCCGCACGCAGCGTCGAGGACAAATCGCCGCCCTACGCCTTTGGCGGCTTCCACCGCTATCTCGACGCCGAAGGTTACCCCGCGATCAAGCCGCCCTGGGGCACGCTCAACGCGGTCGATGTGAATACCGGCGAGCTGAAATGGAAGGTCACGCTCGGCGAATACAAGGAACTGAAACAGCGCGTCGTCGCTGCGACCGGCACCGAGAACTACGGCGGCCCCGCGGTGACCGCCGGCGGCCTCATCTTCATCGGCGCCACCGCGGATGAAACCATCCGCGCTTTCGACAAAGACACCGGCGCTGTCCTATGGCGAGCCGAACTTCCCTTCGGCGGCAATGCCACCCCGAGCACCTACCTGGCCGGCGACCGCCAGTTCGTCGTCATCTCCGCCGGCGGTGGCAAATCCGGCCGCCCCGCGGGCGGACGCCTGGTGGCCTTCGCGCTGCCGAAAGCCGAGTCAGCCCCGTGATGAATTGCCGGGCGGTCACACCGGGGCGGAACGTCAGCACCTCGGAGATCGCGCGCACGACCCGCCGATGTCGCCAGCGCAGTGCCTCGAGTCGGTCTCGGGAACGCCGTCCCGCAGCGCCCTCCCTTCCGTGAGAGTCCTGCCTTGCGCGGCTGCGGCACGCCCGATACAAACCGCCTCATGACCCCCGCGACTCTCTCCGCCACCTCGGTTGCCATCTGCGCGGCCCTCCTTGTTGCAGGCTGTGCCGATCTGCCTCCGGGGCAGACCGGCGTTTTCGGGAGCAACGGCGCCGTCATCGCCGGCGACCTCGCGCACGCCGGGGCGACCACCAGCGCGGAGTCCCAGGCCACCGGTTCCGCGGGCGGTGCGATCGTGACCGCCACAATCGTCATCATCGCGAAGCATCAAGCCACCGAGCGTCAGCGCCAAATCGCCCAGGCGCGGGCGCGCGTCGCGGTCGCCCGCCTCCGCGCCAGCCAGGCGCGCGCAACCGTGCCGGAAAAAAAAGCTGCCACCGCTGCCGGAAAACCGGTGCCCACCAAAAAAGCTGAAGTCGCCAAAAAAGCGGCCGCGCCGAGGAAACTGCCGCGGTACATCGCCGTGGATACCGAAAAGGACGAGCGGACGGCGCCGCAGGCGAAAAAGAGCGTCGTCATCTTCGATACCGAGACGCAGGAAATCGTGGGCAACAACGTTTACGACGTGAAGAGCACTCCACCGGTGGGCGGCACCGCGAAGTTTGAAACCTACACCGCGGAATACGTCGGCACCGGCTCGTAAAATGGCGATGGGCTGAGGGTGGGGTGAATCCCGCAGGTCGTCCGATAAGCTTGCAGCGCCGCTTGAGTTTCCACTAACAACTTCACCTCCCCCATGAACATCCACGAATATCAGGCCCGCGAGCTCTTCGAAAAATTCGGCGTGGCCACCTCCAAAGGACAAGTCGCCACGACCCCGGAGGAAGCCTTCACCGTCGCCAAAGGGCTCGGCACCAAAATCGTCGTGAAGGCGCAGGTGCACGCCGGCGGGCGCGGCAAAGGCACCTTCAAGAACGGTTTCAAGGGCGGGGTGCACCTCGTCGATTCTCCTGAGGCCGCCCGGGAGGTCGCGGGCAAGATGCTCGGGCAGACGCTCGTCACGCATCAGACCGGCCCGGAGGGCAAGCTGGTCAGCAAAGTGCTCGTGGTCGAAGCCCTCGACATCGCGCGCGAGCTTTACTTCGCCATTCTCCTCGATCGCGCCAGCAGCGCCCCGGTGATCATTGCCAGCACCGAGGGCGGCATGGATATCGAGCACGTCGCCGAGCACACCCCGGACAAGATTTTCCACGAGTCCGTCCATCCGACGCTCGGCCTCCAGCCGTACCAGACGCGCAAGCTCGCGAAAAAGCTCGGCCTGAACGGCCCGCTCATTGGCCAGGCGGCCAAACTTTTCAGCGCGATGTTCAAGCTCTTCCTGGCGCGCGATTGTTCGCAAATTGAAGTCAATCCGCTCGTCGTCACCCCCGATGGCCGCCTTGTGGCGCTCGATGCGAAGTTCAACTTTGACGACAACGCGCTCTACCGTCAGCCGGAAATCGTGGCCATGCGCGACAAGAGCGAGGAGGATCCGCGCGAGGTGGCCGCTTCCGAGTTCAACCTGAATTACATCGGCCTCGACGGAAACATCGCCTGCCTCGTCAACGGCGCCGGCCTCGCCATGGCCACGATGGATATCATTCAACACTGCGGCGGGCGGCCGGCCAACTTCCTCGACGTGGGCGGTGGCGCCAGCAAGGAGCAGGTCGCGGCGGCCTTCCAGATCATTCTCAGCGACCCCAATGTGAAAGGGATTCTGGTCAACATTTTCGGCGGCATCATGGATTGCGATGTCATCGCCACGGGCATCCTCGCCGCGGCCAAGGAAACCCACCTAACCCTCCCGCTGGTCGTCCGGCTCGAAGGCAACAATGTCGCGGCCGGCAAACGAACGCTGGCCGAGAGCGGTCTCGCGGTGGTCACCGGTGACGACATCGCGGACGCCGCGGAGAAGATCGTCGCCGCCGTCAAAGCAGCCGCGTAAAAAAAAGGCGCACCCTTGATCGCCCTGGCGCCCAAGAATCCCCGATTCTATCGACTGACCATGAAAGTTATTGAAATCGCTTTCAGCGCCTACCCCGTCACGGATCTCGCCCGGTCGCGGGCTTTTTACGAAGGCATGCTTGGGCTGAAGGCGACCCTGACCCCCAACCCGAATTGGGTGGAGTACGAGATCGGTCCGCACACCCTGGGCATCGGGATGGCTGAAGGCTGGAAGCCGAGCCCCGATGGCGGTTCCGTCGGCCTGGAAGTCGAGAACTTTGACGCGGCCGTCGCCGAGCTGCGCGCAGCGGGCGTCGTCTTTCGCGTCGAGCCCATGCCCACGCCGGTCTGCCGCATGGCCGTGATCTCCGACCCCGATGGCAACAGCCTCGTCATTCACCGCCGCCACGATCACTGATTCCTTTCCCATGGCCATCCTCGTTACCCCCACCACCCGCATCCTCGTCCAGGGCATGACCGGCGACTTTGGCTCGCGCCACGCGCGGCTTTCGCTGGATTACGGCACCCAACTCGTCGCCGGCGTCACGCCGGGCAAAGGCGGGCAGATCTTCGAACACGGCGCGCACCGCGTGCCCATCTTTGACACCGTGGAAGAAGCCGCGCGCGAAACCGGCGCGACGGTCAGCGTCATCTTCGTCCCTCCGCCCTTCGCCGCCGATGCCATCCTCGAATGCGTGGATGCCGGACTCGATCTCGTTGTCGCCATTACCGAGGGCATTCCGGTCAACGACATGGTGCGGGTAAAGTATTCGATGCAGGGCAAGCCCACGCGGCTCATCGGCCCAAACTGCCCCGGGCTCGTTACGCCCGGCACCGGGAAGGACAGCCACGGCGGTTGCCGCATCGGAATCGCGCCCGGCTACATTCACAAACGCGGCAATGTCGGCGTCGTTTCCCGCAGCGGCACGCTGACCTACGAAGCCGTCTGGCAGCTCACCACCCGCGGTTTCGGCCAGAGCACTTGCGTGGGCATCGGCGGCGATCCCGTCAACGGCACCAGTCATCTCGACGTGCTCAAAATGTTCAACGACGACCCGGAGACGGAAGCCATCATCATGATCGGCGAGATCGGCGGCGACGCTGAGGAAAAAGCCGCCGCGTGGGCCAAAGAGCACGTCAAGAAACCCATCGCTGCCTTCATCGCCGGCTCCACCGCCCCGCCCGGACGCCGCATGGGTCACGCCGGCGCCATCGTCTCCGGCGGCAAAGGCACCGCCGCCGGCAAGGTCGCCGCGCTTCAGGAAGCCGGCATCGCCGTCGCCGCCACACCGGCCGTGATGGCGGAGACGCTGCTCAAGCGCTGGGGCAAGCTGTAGCCGGCTTTGCCGATCCAACGCGGAGCACAGTCGTTCCCGGCTGTGCTCCTAACCCCCGCGAACATTCGACAACGCTCGGGCGACTGGCACAGGATGGGTGGCTTGAAGCCTCATCGGTTCGCCGCCTTTCTCCTCCTGGCCGCCGGCCTCCTGCTCGCGGGCTGCAAGAAGCCGCTTTCCAATGAGCTGATCGTCGGCATGGAACTGGCCTATCCGCCATTTGAGATGACCGATGCGCAAGGCAAGCCGGCGGGCGTGAGCGTGGATCTCGCGCACGCTCTGGGCGAGTATCTGCACCGGCCCGTCCGGATCGAGAATCTCCCCTTCGACGGGCTGATTCCATCGCTGAAGACCGGCAAGATCGATCTGATCCTTTCCTCAATGACCGCCACGGAGGAGCGCGCCCGGACGATTGCCTTTTCCGAGCCGTATCTGCGCACGGGGTTGTGCCTGCTCGTGGGCAAGGGGTCGGAGATTCAATCGATCTCCGAGGTCGATCGTCCCGGCCGAACCATCGTCGTCAAGCAGGGCACGACCGGGCACACCTACGCCGCCGCGCACCTGAAAGCTCCGCAAGTGCGGGTCTTGGATCAGGAAAACTCGTGCGTCCTGGAAGTGGTGCAGGGCAAAGCCGACGCGTTCATCTACGACCAAATTTCGACGTTCAAGCACTGGCAGAAAAACCAGGAGACCACGCGGGCCATCCTCCAACCGTTTCAGGAGGAAGCCTGGGCGATTGGCGTGCGCAAGGAGAACGATGAGCTGCGCGGGCAGTTCAACGCCTTCATCCGCGATTATCGGACGCGCGGCGGTTTCGAGGAACTCGGCGACCGCTGGCTGAAGGAACAGAAGACCGCCTTCCGCGAGCGCGGCATCCCGTTTCTTTTTTGACGGACGCGCCCTCGATGACGTTTCGCTCGCTCCTCTTGCGCCCTGAGCGCAGCGCGACCGCGCCCGGCATTCGTCTCTTCAACTACACCCTCGCGACGGCGCTCCTTTTCGCGGCGTTCTATCTCTGCTTCCGCAGCTCGGTTTATCGCTGGGATTGGGCGGCGGTTTACATCTACCGGCAAAAATTCCTCCGCGGTTGGGCGACGACCATTCTCATCGCGATTACCGCGCTGGGTCTCAGCACCATCCTGGGCCTCCTCGCCGCGCTCGCCCGCCGCAGCCGCATTCTGCTCCTGAGCTATCTGGCGAAGATTTGCGTCGAGCTGATTCGCGGGACGCCGTTACTCGTTCAGATACTGATCTTCTTCTACGTCATCGCCGATGCCATTGGCGCGCAAAACCGCTACGTGGTCGGCGTGGTCACTCTTTCGATTTTCAGCGGAGCTTACATCAGCGAAATCATGCGGGCGGGCATTGAAAGCGTCGGCAAATCGCAGCTCGATGCGGCCCAAGCGGTCGGTTTTACGCGGGCCCAGACGTATCGTTACGTGATTTTTCCGCAGGCGCTCCGCCAGACCCTGCCGCCGCTTGCCGGGCAATTCGTGTCGCTGGTCAAAGACTCGTCCCTGCTCATGATCATCGGCATCAGCGAGTTCACCCTGAACGCGCGCGAGGTCGCTTCCTACACGCTGAGCTCTTTCGAGAGCTACCTTCCGCTGGCCGCCGGATACCTCGCGCTGACCCTGCCGATCTCGCTTTGGGCGCGCCACCTCGAAGCCCGCGCCCGCTTTGAAACTTGAGCTCGAAAACATCTCGAAGCGCTTCGGCGACCATCGCGCCCTCGATCGCGTTTCGCTCCGGTGCGACAACGTCCACAGCCTGGTGCTCATCGGCCCGTCTGGCGGCGGCAAGTCCACCCTGCTGCGCGTGATCGGCGGGCTCGAGGATGCGGATTCCGGAAGCGTGACCATCAATGGCCAGCGGCTCGGCCACTCCGAGCGCGAACGGCTCGAGCACCGCCGAACGGTCGGCACCGTCTTCCAGGCGTTCAATCTGTTTCCCCATCTCAGTGCCCTCGCGAACATCGCGCTCCCGCTCGAAAAGGTCCACGGCCAATCGAAGGGTGAGGCGGAGCAGACTGCGCGCGATTTGCTGAAGAGATTTCGGCTCGAGAATCATGCCGCGAAAAAGCCGGCCGAGCTCTCCGGCGGCCAGCGTCAACGCGTCGCCATCGCCCGCGCCATCTCGATCAAGCCGCGCCTGCTCCTCTTCGACGAACCCACCTCGGCGCTCGATCCGGAAATGACCGTCGAGGTCCTGAGCACCATCGAAGAATTGCGCGACGAAGGGCGTGAGCTGATCCTGGTGACGCATCAAATGGCCTTCGCCCGTCGGGTCGCCGATCACGTGGCCTTCCTCGCGGACGGCTCCATCATCGAATCCGGCGCGGTGGAGACCGTGCTGGACCGGCCCACCCAACCAACCACCCGCGACTTCCTCTCCAAAGTGCTCAAGTACTAGCTTGGGAAGGCTGCGATCCGCGACGTTCCGGAGATGCCTGATAGTAACGTCAGGTGCCGGGCGCGTGCGTTTTCGAGACTAATCCTTGCAATGCCCACGGGCGGGGCGATGGTCGCGACCCTTCGTGCGGCATCTTTGCCGCCTGGAGCGCTTCCTGGAAAGCATTCAACCCCGCTGGAGGTTCGTACCCCGCCAGTAATTCGTCCCGCGCCCGCCCGGCGCCGCAGTCGCCCCTATTATGCCCGTAGAAGAAGTCATCGAAACTGAAGGTAAAATCACCCAAGTGCTCGCCGGGACCATGTTCCGCGTCGAGCTCGGTAATAAACATCTCGTGCTCGCTCATATTTCGGGCCGGATGCGCAAGCGGTTCATCCGCTTGACGACGGGTGATCGGGTGAAGATCGAGATGTCCTCCTACGACCTGAACAAGGCGCGGATCGTTTATCGGCTCGGCTAGCGCGGAAGGCGCGCCATCGCGCGGTTTCGTCTCCGCGCTTTGCGGCCGTTGATTCTGTGGGTGCAGTGCGGAAGGAAATGACGAATGCACCCAGCGTCATTTTCGCATTGCTGCGCGCGGGGCGCGCGGGCATGACAGGACCTCGCCGTTTGGCGATCCACCCCGTCCGACCACCTCTCGCTTACTGAATTATGAAATCCCCCCTTTTGATCGTGCTCCTCACTGGCAGCCTCGCGGCCATCGCTTCAGCCGCGGAAGGGAAAGGCCTCGGCTATCAGGACACCCCGATTATTCCCGGCACCAAATGGCACGTGCACGACGGCGAGCGGCCGCAGCCACCGATTGTCACGCCGGGCCAGCCGAGCACGCCGGAACAAGTCGGGACCGCCCCGAGCGACGCGATCGTGTTGATGGACGGCAAGGACCTCTCGAAATGGCGCACCGCCAAGGGCGAGGAAGCCGGCTGGAAGGTCGAGAACGGCTACGTCGAAGTGGTGCCCAAATCCGGTGACATCTTCACCAAGGATGAGTTTGGTCCCGATGTGCAATTGCACGTGGAATTTGCCACCCCGCCGCCGGTCGGCGACGGCCAGGGCCGGGGCAACAGCGGCGTCTTCCTGTTTGGGCGATACGAGCTCCAGGTGCTGAATTCGTATGAAAACCCGACCTATCCGGACGGCCAGGCGACCGCGATCTACGGTTACATGCCTCCGCAGGTGAACGCTTCCCGCAAGCCCGGAGAGTGGCAGACCTACGACATCATTTTCGACGGGCCCCGCTTCAAGGATGGCAAGCTCGAGAAGCCCGCTTACGTCACCATCTTCCACAACGGCGTCGTCACCCAAAATCACACCGCGCTGATCGGCGACACGCCGCACAAGCAGGTGGGCACCTACAAGCCGCACGCCGAAAAGGGGCCGATCAAACTCCAGGATCACGGCAATCCGATGCGCTTTCGCAACCTGTGGATCCGCGAGCTCAAAAACCCGGGTCCGGAGGATATTGGCGACGGGCCGAAGATCGGCAGCTGAGCGCGCCGCGCGCACCGGTCAGCTTTAATTCGACGAAGAGCGATCGGAGCGGGCGCCGCGAAACCCGTTTCGGGCTTCGGGATTTCAGAGCTAGCTTGAGGTTGTTTCGAGGACTTCGAGCTTCTCATGACTTGGGACTACCTCATCGTCGGGGCCGGGTTCGCCGGCGCCGTGCTCGCCGAGCGGCTCGCCTCGCAGTGCGACGCCACCTGCCTGGTCATCGATCGCCGGGCTCACCTCGCGGGCAACGCCTATGACCAAACCGACGCCGCGGGCGTGCTCATTCATCCCTACGGTCCGCATTACTTCCGCACCAACTCGAATCGCGTCGTCGAATACCTAAGCCAGTTCACCACCTGGCGTCCGGTCGAGTACAAGATCCTGAGCTGGACGCACGGGCGTTACTGGCAGTTTCCGATCAACCTCAACACCTTCGAGCAATTGCTCGGCCGCCCGAGCACCACGGAGGAAATGGAGGCGACCCTCGCGCAATGGCGCGTGCCCATCGACCAGCCGCAAAACTCCGAGGAGGTCATCCTCGCGCAGGTCGGGCAGCGCCTTTACGAAATGTTCTTCAAGAACTACACGCGCAAGCAATGGCGCCGCGATCCCCGCGACCTCGACGCCAGCGTCTGCGGCCGCATCCCGATCCGCACCAACCGCGACGACCGCTTCCTCAACGAGAAATTTCAGGCCCTGCCCGCCGACGGCTACACCCCGATGTTCGAACGAATGCTCGCGCACCCGAAAATCGAGGTCCGTCTTCGCACCGACTTTCGCGAGGCGCGGGCGCAGATCCGTTTCCGGCAGCTCATTTTCACCGGCCCGATCGACGAATACTTCGACCATTGCTTCGGTCCGCTTCCGTATCGCTCGCTGCGCTTCGAGCCCGAGACGCTCGCGCAGGAATATTTCCAGCCGGCCATGCAGGTCAATTATCCCAACGACCACGACTTCACCCGCATCGTCGAGATGAAGCACGCCACCGGCCAGCGTCTGCCCGTGACCACGATCATCCGCGAATACCCGCAGGACTACGGTCCCGGCCGCGAGCCGTACTATCCGATCCCCGCGCCGGACGCGAAGGCCCTCTACCAACGTTACGCCGCCCGGGCCGCGGAAGAGCGTGGCGTGAGCTTCGTCGGCCGGCTCGCCACGTATCGTTATTACAACATGGATCAGGTCATCGGGATGGCCCTGGCCCACTTTGAGCGGTTGCGCTCGGGCTAGCAGCCTGTCGGACTCGAGAGTTTCAGCCGCGGAGCGGCACCAACCCGAATAGCCGTGGTCGAGCACCGCGAGGCCACGGATTCGGGAAAACGCGGGACAGCCGCGTCAGCGGCGAAACATTTTCCGCAAGCGGTGTCGCCGCTACGCGGCTTGCGCATCAATCCTCTGGTCCGTGGCCTCGCTCCGCTCGACCACGGCCACTCGGGTTTGCGCCGCTCCGCGGCTGCCACACGCTCAATAAGACAGGCTGCCAGGCGCTTGTTCGGCTACCTTCTTCCTCAATGAGATTTCCACGCCCTGCTGCGCTGATCTGTGCCGTGGCTCTTCTCGGTGTCGCGGCCAAGGGGCAGGATTCGCCACCGGTGGTGCACGTGAAGACTTACCTCTCGCCATCGGCGAAGTGGTCTTTGGAGATCGATCCGAGCGATCTTTATGGCCGCGGCAAGGGCAGCTATCGGATGAGCACCGACGGCAAGGAGGTGTGGCACGCGGAGTTGCCCTACGCGCTTTGCGACGCGGCGGTGAGCGACGACGGCATCACGGCGGGATACGCATACAGCCACGGGCTCGAAGGCATGGGGCACGGCGGTTACAAGGATGGACCGGGCAGCTTGCACGTGGTGATCCTCGATGCGGCGGGCGCCGTGCGACTCAATGAGACGGTGAAGCGCGCCCATAGTGGCGCGATACACGCGTCGCCGGAGCCCGTCGCCGAAGGCTTCATGCTCCACCCGCGCGATGATCGGTTCACCCTGCGCATCGGCTCGGACAGCGGCGAAAGCTGGTGGGTTTACCGGCTCTCGACTGGCGAAGCGGTGAAACGCTTCGAGTTGCGCTCCACGGCGGTTGCCACGGACGCGGCGCGCTATGTCGTCAGCGCCAGGGCCGTGGTGGAATTGCCGCTCACGCTCGTGCATTGGTGGCGCTACGATCAGGGCACCGAGAAATCCGGCGCGTTGTTCACGCTCTGCGATTTCGACGGAGGTTCCGTCTGGTCGCTGGAATTGCCGGGAGATTATACGATCGCCAACAACGAAGAGGCGGAGAGCCGCTTGCAGCGAAAAGTGCGGCAGTCAGGTGCGATTTTGCGCGCCTCGGAGCCGGGCCTTTTCGAGCTGTGGTTCGCGGCGACCGGTGAGCGCGTGCGCTTCGAGGCACGCCGCGATCCGGCCGCGCCAAAAGGCTGGAGCGTGAAGGAGCTGGCCCGCGAAAAATACGCGCCGCCTGCCGAAGAGAAGGCCGCACTCGTCGCCAAGAAGCGTCCGCTTCCCCACCTCGGCAGCTTTGTCTTGGGCGACCATTCGCCGCACGGGCCGATCCGCGGCATCGACGAGTTCGCATTCGATGGGGACGGGCACATCGGTTTCCTGCGACGCGACAACCGGGAGGCGTACGCGTTCGTGCTGATCGAGCAATCCGGCCGGCTCCTCTCCGAAGTCGCGCTGCCCACGCCGGCCGCCTCGAAAACGCGCCTCGCGTGGATCGCGAACTCGCGCTGGCTCGTGACCGCTTCGGCCGGTGGGATCGAAGGCAAGGCGCGCGGTTGGTGGCTCGAGACCGAAAAGCGATCGCTTGAGGAGATTAAGGGCTTCGACTGCCCGTCCATTGAGTCCGTGGCCGGAACCGGCGACGGCGGCTTCGTCGCGCTGGCCACGCGAGATCAGCGCTACACGATGACCCACGAACTGATCGGCTTCGACCCGGCTGGAAAATCACGCTGGAAACACGAGTCCGAGTCCAGCCTCGAGCCCGCCGCCCTGTTCAGTCCCGAAGATGTCACCGTGACCACGCGGAAGGAAATCGCGGTAGTCGATGTGATCCGCCACATCGTCCAACTCTTCGATTTGGGCGGTGTGCATCTGCGCACGATCGATTTGTGCGAGTTATGGGTCGTGGATTTCGTCACCCGCAAAGTCGATCGTTACGCGATGCCGTAACCTGCCAGTTTGTGCCCGTGCGCATGAAGCAGTGCGATGGCACAAAGGAAGATCCTTTCCATCGATGAACTTGAACTTACCGAAAGTGATCCAGGCCACCGTGCGGGAAGCGATCGCGCAGCCCCACTCCATTTGCCTGCGGCTCATTGTTACGTGGTTAGTAGCCCTTAGTCTAATCGCGACCGCGGAACCTGTGGGAAAGGCTTCCGCCAAGAGCAGACCGGAGAAGAAACTCTCAATCACTTATGACGAATGGGTGCAGAGCTATGCCGACACGCCTGGATTCGCAATGCGGCGTTTGAGCACCGCCGAGCCCAGCCCTCCAGCATGGGTGACCCTGTTCGCAGTCGAAGAGGAAGACCGCGAGGCTTCGCCGGATACGCGCGGGTTTTTCAGCGCCAATTTCCGCGGGTGCGAGCTGACGACCACGGGCGCGCTCCATTCGTTTCGCATCAACTCGGGTGGTATTCAGGGTGGACGCAGCGACGCTTCCGCCACGTTGCGCGATCGCGTGCGATCGCTGCTCCCACGGTTACCCGAGGACGGGAAGCGACTTCCGCCAGCGGGACGCTGTCTTGTGGTGCGCATCGAAGACGCCAAGGGAGTCCAGGTGCATCTCTATGACCGGGCCAACGCTCCCGAGCCCGTGCTTGAACTGCTCCGCGCCACCAAGGCGGATATCGAGATCTGGACACCGCGCATCTCGCCGCTCCGGAAGATCCGTGTGCATGACGACCAGAACGATGGCCTGCTCGCGGTGAGCCCGGATCGCCGCAAGGTCGTCGCGGCTGGGTGGCAGGGACCGTTGCGCGTCTGGAATGCCGGGACCTTCGAGTGGGAAAGAGACATCGATCTGGGCGGCAATATCATGCCCACGGGATTGACCTTTAGTCCCGATGGACGAATTGCCGTCGTCGAAGCTCCGCACATGTGCCACGTCTTCGACGCGAAACGTGGAAACCACTGCGGAAGCTTGAAGAGCCAACAGTCGATGATTTCTGGCCCAGCCTAAGCCAGCCGCAGTTCACGCTGGATGGCCGTTTTGTGGTGCTCCGTCGCAGCAAGTCGTCGGTGCGCATCTTCGACACGAAGACTTGGGAACGGCGCGAGAGCGCTCCGCGAGTGCCGGCGGAGGTGGTTGCCTGGGTGCCCTCCGCGAAGGTTCCGCGAGCGATTATCGAGGCCAGCGGAAATCGCATCGCGCTATGGGATTCGGAGAAGTCGCGGGAGGTCGCTCTGCTCGACCGCGATGCCCGGCTCGAGCGCGTGGCGTTTTCGCCGGATCAGACTCGAGTTGCGGTCGCGACGGTACATCAAGCCGATGGCGGGTATTGGACGAACTGCCGGTTGCGCGTCTGGCGTGTCGCCGACGGCGGATTGGTGAGTGAGTTGCGCCCGTACGAATATGACCGGCCTGAGACGATCAAGAGCGTGCTGTGGACGGCGGACGGCCGTTATGTCCTTGCGCCCGTCACCGGCCGGGCCTTCGGCCCTCCGGCGATCAAGATTTGGAACGTCGCGACCAGCCGGCACCGGGGATCTCTGGTTGGCAGCGGTAAAATGTTCGGCGCGGAAATCCTGGCAGGAGAAAAGCGAATCGTGGCTTCTGCCCAAGATGGCAAGATGTGCGTGTGGGATCTAGCCGGGGCGTTGCGCCAGGTCCGCGAATTGGAACGCAGCGTGGAGGGCAGCGCCGAACCGCAGTAGCTCTTCATCCCATCAGAACGGTCCGGGTGTGATTAAACCCAAAGTCGGCGATGAGAAAACCTCACGCAAAGGCGCAAAGGTTTGCCGAGGCTGCTGGGAAACGACGGCGCCGCCGACGGGGCCGCCGCAATAGCTCCGAAAAGGGTATTCGTCATGGAGCGGGTAAATCGCGGGCGCCGCTGACGCGGCGGGCGGAACCCTTTTCGGAGAGCCTCCAGCTAATTTTCCCAGCGCAGCATCCTCTCTCTCGCCTCCTCCGAAAGTGCCGGTGTCGCGCGCAGCCAGACGCCGGCGGATTTCGAATCGGCGCGTTTCCATTGGCGAAAGACTTCGCCAATCGCGTTGTCACGCTGCTGCGGCTGCGAGATCGTCGCCGCCCAGGCGGCCGCGCCCTCGGGGTCGGCGTCGGCCATCACTTGCGAAAAGCTCATCACGGCGGAGTCGCGCGCCCCTCCCGAGGGGAGCGTATCGAGCCATTTCGCCGCGGCCGTCGAATCCTGCGCGGCCCACTCCCGGGTGATCGTCGAGAGCGCCTGGCCGGTCTCGGGGGTCCGCGAAGCCCAGGCCGCGGCGGCCGCGGGATCCTGCCGCGCCCAGGCGGAGGCCACATTGGAGACCGCGTTCTCGCGGGTCGAGGAGTCGCTCAATTGTCCCGCCCACGCGGCGGCCGCGCCGGGGTCCTTCGCCGCCCAAGCCCCGGCAATGCTGCCGAGCGCCTGCGCCTGCTTTGGTCCATTGAGCAGCGTTGTCGCCAGATTCGCGGCCTGCTGCGGATCGCTCGCGCCGAGCACCGCGATGCCGCTGGCGAGGGCGGCCTCGCGCGGCGCGCCCGCGGGCAGCGCGACCGCCCAGGCGAGCGCCTCGCGCGGATCGTTGCGGGCCCAGTTGGTCACCGCGTTGCCCACGATTTCGGGTGTTCCCAGCGCATTGCTCACGCAATACTCCGCGGCGGCTTTCGGATCAGTGGACGACCACTCCTGCACAATTCTCTGCACCGCGGCCGCGCGGGCCTCGCCGCTGGTCAGCCGGCCCGCCCATTCGAGCGCCGCCGCGCGATCCTGCCGGGCCAGACCGGTGACGACCTGATACATCGAGCTGCGCTGCTGCCCCGGCGGCAGCGCGAGGACAAACTCGGCGGCCACTTTCGGCTCCTTGTAGCCGAGATCGCTCACGATCCGCATGAGAGCCAGGTTGCGCGCGGTGCCGGCCGGCATCTGCTCGATCAGCCGCATCGCCGCCTCGTGATCGGTGGCCGCGGTGCCGGAAATGACGCTCGCGAGCGCGTCGTTGCGTTCCTTGCCCGCCGGCAGGCCCAAGGCGTGGCCGGCCGCCGCCTGCGGATCCTCTTCCGCCCATTCGCGCAGCACGGTGCGGAGCTGGTCGCCGCGCATTTCGGCATCCGCGATCTGCGCCACGCGCGCGAGGGCGCCCTGCGGATCGCGTTTTGCCCAGCGCCCCAGCGCGATGCCGAGTGCGGACCCGCGCGATTCCTTCTTCTGCAAGCTGAGCGCCGCCTCCACGGCTGCGCTCGGATCGTAGGTGGACCACGCCTCGAAGACGCTGTAGGTGAAATCCTCCCCACGATTCGGACCGGCCCTGGACTGGTTCAGGAAGGTCAGCGCCGTCGCGGGATCCTTCAGTCCCAGCGAATGGAAAAACTCCCGCGTCAAAGCCGAACGCTGGCTCTGCTTCGACCGCGCGCCCACCCACTCGTAAGCCGCTGCCGGATCGAGTTCCAGCCAGCGCGCGAGGAGCGAATATTGGGCATTCTCGCGATCGGCTTCGGAAAACTGCTGCGTCGCCTCCAGCGCCGCGCGGATCGTGTCGCGACCGAGTTGTTGTCCGACCGCGTAGATATCATGCCTGCGCCGGAAGTAATCCCGCGCCCGCACCGCCGCGAGGATGGAGCCGGCGAGGTCGGCATCGGCCGAAAGCGCCTCGGCGGGGCGCTCGACCGCGCCGCGCTCCGGCTCGTTGCGATGATTTTCCGCCCAGCGCGGCGAAGGCCTGGACGGCCCGCCGGTATCGAGCGTCCGACTTGTGCTCGCGGACTCAGCGGGCGGCACACGATGGCCGGCGAGATAGCCCACCGCGCCGCCCACGAGAAACGTGAGCGAGAGAGCCGCGGCGAGGCGCTGGGAGTTCGAGAGCATGCTTCGTCACAATGGCGTAAATCGAATCGAGAGTCAGGAACGGTATTTCCGTTGGGCCCGTGTCGCCGCTCCCAGGCCTATCTGCCGATGGGATCCCGAAGTCACAAGAGGAGCGTTCGCCCGCAACCTCCGAGTCTGGCAACCGCGCGCGGAAGCATTACGGTTCGCCCGATGCGCATCCTGATTGTTGACGACGAGAAAAACATCCGCCGAACGATGACCATGACGCTGGAATCGATGGAGCACACGGTGACGTCGGCGCCCAACAGCGCGACCGCTTTGGCGCAGTTGCGCGCGGCTCCCTTCGATGTCGTGCTCCTCGATCTCAAACTCAGCCAGGAAAACGGGCTCGATGTCCTGGAGGAAATCCTGCGCCTCGCACCGCAAGCCGCCGTGGTGATGGTCACGGCTTACGCGTCAGTCGAGACCGCCGTGGAAGCGATGCGGCGGGGCGCGTTCGACTATCTGCCGAAGCCCTGCACGCCGGATCAGGTGCGGCAGGTTTTGGCGCGGATCGCCAAGACCAGGAAGCTCGAGCGGCGCGTAGCCGAGCTGGAGTCGCGGCTGGGCGCGGAGGGACCGGAGAACGATCTCACGTCGCAATCCGCGGCGATGCAGAAGGCGCTCGAGCTGGCCTTCAAGGCGGCCGACAGCGAGGCGACCATCCTGCTGCTCGGCGAGAGCGGCACCGGCAAGAGCGTGCTCGCGCGGGCCCTGCACCAGCGCAGTCCGCGGCGGGGCGGGGCGTTTGTGACCGTGAGTTGTCCCAGCCTTTCGGTGGAGCTGTTGGAGAGTGATTTGTTCGGGCACGTGAAGGGCGCGTTCACTGGCGCGCATGCGGATACGCAGGGCAAGGTCGCGGCCGCGGATGGCGGCACGCTTTTCCTCGATGAGATCGGTGAGCTGCCGCTGGCCATTCAGGCGAAACTCCTGCGGCTCTTGCAGGAGCGGGAATATGAGCGGGTGGGCGAAACGCAGCCGCGCCGGGCCAATGTTCGCGTGATCTCGGCGACGAACCGCGACCTCTCGCAGGCCGTCGGGGCGGGCAAATTTCGCGAAGATTTGTTTTACCGCCTGAATGTCATCTCGCTCCGCCTGCCGCCGCTGCGCGAGCGCCTCAACGACCTCGAAAGAATCGCGCTTTGCCAGCTCACTTTCCTCGCTGGGCATGCGGGCAAGACGGTGCGTGGCTTCTCCCCTGACGCCTTGGAAGCGATGCGCCAGTACGCCTGGCCGGGCAATCTCCGCGAGCTGCGCAACGTCATCGAACGGATGGTGATCTTGTGCAGCGGCGAAGTCATCGAGGCGGCTGATCTATCGGACACCATCCAACCCGCGTCCGAGCTCCGCCTGGGTGGAAACCTCACGGTGGAACAGATCGAGGCGGAGCACATTCGGCGCGTCGTCGCCAACACGCGCACCCTGGATGAAGCGGCCACGATCCTCGGCATCGATCCGGCCACGCTCTACCGCAAGCGCAAGAAGCGGTAGGTTCGCTTCGATCGCTTTCCTTCGGGCAAATCGCAATAAGCGGAACCATCGAATCGTGCGGAATGCACGACGCAAATGGGCGACCGAAGTTTGAAGCAACTCGTAAGCGGCTGTTAATGAGACGCTAGCGCGGCGTGCGCGGCGTATGGCATGGCGCGCGCTAAGGGTGCGGTTGCCATGAAAACGCAATTCCTCAAGCAGCGCATGCGCCCTCGGATTTCCGGCTTGGAGCGGTGGTCGAAAACTCTCCGCAGCCTCTTCCTTGCCCTTCGCTGCACCACTCCTGGTGGCTGGCGCCGCGCGGAATCGCCGACACGCTGTTCAGCATGAAGCAACGCATCTTCCTGGGTCTCGCACCTCTCTTTATCCTGCTCGTGGCGATGGGTCTCTATGCGGTCACGCTCTTCACCAAACTCGGCAACCGCGTCGATGTCATCCTCCGCGAAAACTTCCGCAGCGTTCTGGCTGGCCAGCAAATGAAAGAGACCGCCGAGCGCATGGATTCCGCGCTCTTTTTCTCGCTCGCGGGCGAGGAAGAGCGCGGGCGCAAACTGTATGCGCAGAATCTGCCCGCGTTTCGCGAGAGCCTGCGCACCGAGCTCGGCAATATCACTCTCCCCGGTGAAGCGGAACTCGCGGAGAAGGTGAGGCGGTTGAACGAGCAATACGCAACTCGCGCCGAGACCGTCTGGGCGACGCCTGACTCCGAGGCGCGGCGCAAGATGTATTTCGGCGAGATGTTGCCGGCCTTCACCGAGATCAAGGACACCGCGCAGCAGATCATCCGCCTCAATCAGGAAAACATGGTGCAGGCCGATCGCGAGGCGCGCCGGCTCGCGGCGCAATCGACGCGCTACATGATCTGCGCGCTCGTCGCGGGGCTCGCCGGCGCGATCTTCTTTGCCGCGCGGCTTCAGCGCTCGATCCTCCAGCCCATTCACGCTCTCACCGCGGTCTCCAAGGAGCTCGGCGACGGCAAGCTCGATCAAGTTGTGCCGGTCACTTCACAGGATGAGCTCGGCCAGCTCGCCGACACCTTCAACAAGATGGCGACCAAGCTGCGCGCCTATCGCCAGGCGATGGGCGATCAGATTCTCCAGGCGCGGCAAATGACGGGGATCACCTTCTCGGCGTTCCCCGACCCGATCATCGCGCTCACCTCCGATGGGCGGATCGATTTCACCAATCCCGCGGCGAACAAATTCCTCCACCAGGTCGGACAGAAAGACGGCCTCCCGCTGGGCGTGCTGGCGCAAGTGGACCGCGTTTTCAAGGGCGCGCCTGATTTTCTCCCGACGAGCTTCGAGTGCGTGATCGTGTTCCGGGTGGAGGATCACGAGGTCTTCATGCTCCCGCGGGTCATCGGGATGCGGGATGAAGCGGGCCATATTTTCGGCGCGGCCGTCATTCTACAGGACGTGACGCGCCTGCGCCTGCTCGACGAGGTAAAGACGAATCTCGTCTCGACGGTCAGCCACGAGCTGAAGACGCCCCTGACCAGCGTGCGCATGGGTCTGCACCTCCTGCTCGAAGAGCGAATCGGCGCGCTCAACAACCAGCAAACGGAATTGCTGCTGGCCGCGCGCGAGGACTCCGAGCGGCTGCTGCGCATGATTAACGACCTGCTCGATCTCGCGAAGCTGGAGTCCGGAAAGACCGCGCTCCTGAGCCAGTTGGTGGAACCGGAGGAATTGGTCGAGAATGCTGGAGAGGATTTGCGAGTGCTCGTCGAATCGCGCGGCTCGCGCCTGGTCACGGAGATCACGCCGGGTCTGCCTCAGGTCTCCGCCGATGAGCGCCAGATCGCCCACGTCTTGACCAATTTCGTCGCCAACGCCGCGAAGCACACCAAAGCCGGCGAGGAGATCGTCCTGCGCGCGAAGAACGTGGACGGTAAGGTCCGCTTCTCGGTCATCGACCGCGGCCCCGGCATCCCTCCCCAATACCAGGCGAAGCTCTTCGACCGCTTCTTCCGCGTCCCGGGCTCGGAGGTCACCGGAGCGGGTCTTGGCCTGGCGATCGCGAAGGAGATCGTCCTCACGCAGGGCGGCACCATCGGCGTCAACAGCATCCCCGGCGAGGGCAGCGAATTCTATTTCGATCTGCCACCCGCCCCAACCGGAGTGACCTCATGAGCAAACGAATCCTGGTCGTCGATGACGAGCCGAATGTCCGGCTCAACTACCGAATGACCCTCGAAACCGAAGGCTTCACCGTGCTCGAAGCCGACTGCGGAGCCAGCGCCCTGGACCAATTCGGAAAAAACCACTTCGACCTCGCCATCCTCGATTTGCGCATGCCGGAGATGGATGGCCTCGACCTCCTCGCCGAGATGCGCAAGCGCGGGCTGAACACACCGACCGTGATCATCACCGCCTACGGC
Organism: Chthoniobacter sp.; assembly: GCA_034667665.1. Taxonomy (GTDB): domain Bacteria; phylum Verrucomicrobiota; class Verrucomicrobiia; order Chthoniobacterales; family Chthoniobacteraceae; genus Chthoniobacter. The sequence continues at coordinate 84,602 of JAXDQW010000039.1, read as the reverse complement.
GACATCCCGCACGCCGTTCGCGCGATGAAGCTCGGGGCGATCGACTTCCTCAAAAAGCCGATGACGCCCGAGTCACTGCGCAAGATGGTCGAGAACGTTTTCGCCCGTCACGCCCCCGAATCCGGTGCGTCCGGGCCGAAGCGGGACGATTTTGACTACCACATCGTCGCTGCCCAGCGGCTGCTCAACTTGCAGGATTTCCCGCGCGCCCGGGAACACCTGCTCCGCGCCCTCGAACTCAACGACCATTCCGCGGAAGGCTTGAGCCTCACCGGTGTGTTCTTCGAGATGCTGGAAGATTACGACCGCGCCAAAAAGTATTACGGCCTGGCGATCAAGGCCGACAAGCATTACGAGCCCGCGCAGCAGAACATGCGGCGGATCTTCGAGCTGTTCCATTTCGGCTCCAGCAAGGAGGCGTTCGCGCTGGGGGACGACTAATGAATGCGATGACTCTTGCTCTGCTCATCCAGAGCTTCGTGGTCGCGATGCTCTTCCACTTCCGCCGGCCTGCGCCGCGGAACTAACCAGCCCCCTCCACCACCATGCGTGACCTCCTCTACCTCCTCGCCTCCATCGGCTTCTTCGCCCTGATGCTTCTGTTCCTCTGGGCCTGCGAAAAAGTTTAACCACCCATTCAAATGGAAAATACCATCGTTGGAATCATCGCCCTCGGGCTGATCGCCTATCTCATCTTCACGATCATCCGTCCGGAAAGGTTTTAACTGATACCGCTCATGAACATCTCAGGTTGGATTCAACTCATACTCTACGTCGGCATCCTGCTCGCAATCACCAAACCGCTCGGTCTCTACCTTTGCAAGGTGCTGGACGTGGACGGCAAAACCTTCCTCGATCCCGTGATCAAGCCGTTGGAACGGCTGACTTACAAGCTGATCGGCGTCGATGCAAAGGAGGAGCACGACTGGAAGCATTACACCATCGCGATGCTGCTCTTCAGCATGGTCGGGATGCTTTTCAGCTATGCCATCTTGCGCCTGCAGGCGGTGCTTCCCTTCCAGTCGTTTTTCAATCCGCAGAAGCTCAGTGCCGTGAGCGATCATCTTTCGTTCAACACCGCGGCTAGCTTCACCACGAATACGAACTGGCAGAGCTACGGTGGCGAAAGCACGATGTCTTACTTGTCGCAGATGGTCGCGCTCACCCTCCATAACTGGACGTCGGCGGCAGTCGGCATCGCCATTGCCTCTGCTTTGGTGCGCGGCATCGCGAGACACACAGCGAAGACGATTGGCAATTTCTGGGTCGATCTCACGCGCATTTCCTTCTACCTTCTGCTGCCGATCTGCGCTGTCTATTCGCTCGTGCTCGTTTCGCAGGGGATGATTCAGAATTTCAAACCATTTGACACCGCTGCTTTGACGGAGCCGGTCCACGCGCAAGTCGAGAAGAAGGACGACAAAGGTGAGACCGTGAGGGGCGCGGACGGCAAGCCGATTATGGAGGAGCAAGTCACGGACACCCAATCGATCGTGCAAGGCCCGATGGCATCGCAGATCGCGATCAAGATGCTCGGCACAAATGGCGGCGGCTACGTCAACGCGAATGCCGCGCATCCTTACGAAAACCCGACGCCGCTCTCGAACTTCCTGCAAATTCTCTCGATTCTCGCGATCCCAAGCGCCCTGACTTATTACCTTGGTCGCACGGTGAAGCATCAAGGCCACGGCTGGGCGGTGTGGGCGGCGATGTTCACACTCTTCCTGGCGGGAACGATGATCGCCTGGCATTATGAGGCAGCGGGCAATCCGAACCTCACGGCACTTGGTGTCGATCCGGCCGATGGCAATATGGAAGGCAAGGAAGTCCGCTTCGGCATCTTCAACTCGGCACTCTTCGCGACCATCACGACCGACGCCTCCTGCGGCGCGGTGAATGCGATGCACGATTCCTTCACGCCCCTCGGCGGGCTCGTCCCGCTGCTCAACATCCAGCTCGGCGAAGTCGTCTTCGGCGGGGTCGGCGCGGGTCTTTACGGCATGCTTATTTATGTGGTCATCGCGGTCTTCATCGCCGGCCTCATGGTCGGACGCACACCCGAGTATGTCGGCAATAAGATCGAGCCTTACGACATGAAGATGGCTTCGTTCGTCATCCTTATCCTCGCCTTCTCCATCCTCGGCTTTTCCGGCTGGGCGAGTGTCAGCAAGATGGGCCTGCCGGACGCCACCGGCGCACTGACCGACGGCACCAACAACAGCGGTCCGCATGGCTTCAGCGAGATTCTGTATGCCTATACGTCAGCTACGGGCAACAATGGCAGTGCCTTCGCGGGCTTGACCGCCAACGCGCCCTGGTACGACACAACGCTCGGCCTGGCGATGCTCTTCGGACGTTTCGCCATGATCGTGCCGATCCTCGCGCTGGCGGGCTCGCTCGCCCGCAAAAAGCTCGTGGCCGAGAGTGCCGGCAGCTTCCCCGTGGACGGCCCGCTCTTCACCTGCCTGGTCGTCGGCACCGTGCTCCTTGTCGGCGCGCTCACCTTCGTTCCAGCGCTCGTGCTGGGGCCGGTCGTCGAACACTTCCTCATGCACGCTGGAAAACTATTCTAACCCGGACGGCTAACTACCAACTTACAACTCTCAACTTTATCCAATGGCTGCTCAAGCCCACTCCATCTTCGATCCGGCGATTATCGTCCCCGCGATCGGCGAGTCCTTCAAGAAACTCAATCCCCGCCACCTGATCGGCAACCCGGTGATGTTCGTCACGGAGGTCGGCGCGGTGATTACCACCGTGCTGCTCTTCACGGGCGGACAGGGCGCATCGCTCGGCTTCCTGCTGCAAATCACGCTCTGGCTGTGGTTCACCGTGCTCTTCGCGAACTTCGCCGAAGCGATGGCGGAAGGCCGCGGCAAGGCCCAGGCCGATACGCTGCGCAAAGCGAAAACCGACACCAAGGCGAACCGTCTCCGCCCTGATGGCAAGCTGGAGGAGATGCCGTCGAGCAGGCTCAGGAAAGACGACATCGTGGTCGTGACAGCGGGAGAGTTCATTCCCGGCGACGGCGAGATCATCGAAGGCGCCGCGACCGTGGACGAATCCGCGATCACCGGTGAATCCGCACCGGTCGTCCGCGAGGCGGGCGGTGATCGCAGCGCCGTCACCGGCGGCACGCGTGTGCTGTCCGACGTGATCAAGATCCGCGTCACCGCCAACCCCGGCGAGACCTTCCTGGATCGCATGATCGGGCTGGTCGAGGGTGCGAAGCGGCAGAAGACGCCCAATGAAATCGCGCTGACCATTCTGCTCTCCGCGCTCACGATCATCTTCCTCATCGTCCTCATGTCGATGAAGGCGTTCGGCATCTACGGCGGTGTCGATTTTCCGATCACCGTGCTCGTCGCGCTATTGGTCTGCCTCATTCCCACGACCATCGGCGGGCTGCTCAGCGCCATCGGCATCGCGGGCATTGATCGTCTCGTGCAAAAGAACGTGCTCGCGATGAGCGGGCGCGCCGTGGAAGCCGCCGGTGACGTGGACGTGCTGCTGCTCGACAAGACCGGCACGATTACGCTCGGCAACCGCCAGGCCGCCGAGTTCCTGCCCGCACCGGGCGTGACCAAGGAGGCGCTGGCCGAGGCGGCACAACTTTCTTCGCTGGCCGACGAAACCCCGGAGGGCCGCAGCATCGTCGTGCTGGCCAAGGAAAAACATGCATTGCGCGGTCGCGAACTGCACGAGCTGGCCCACGCCACCTTCGTCCCGTTCACCGCGCAAACCCGCATGAGCGGCGTGGACATCGACGGCCTGAAGTATCGCAAAGGGGCGGCGGAGCAGGTGAAGAGTTTCACCGGTCGCGATCTGCCCGAACCGGTGCAGGGCGATGTGAACAGGATCTCCGGCCTGGGCGGCACGCCACTGGTCGTGGCGGTGAATGACAAAGTGCTCGGAACGATCTACCTCAAGGACATCGTCAAAGGCGGGCTCGCCGATCGCTTCGAGCGGTTCCGCGCGATGGGCATCCGCACCATCATGATCACCGGCGACAATCCGCGCACCGCCGCGGCCATCGCGAAGGAAGCGGGCGTCGATGACTTCCTCGCCGAGGCCACGCCGGAGCAGAAGCTCGCCCTCATCCGCAAGGAACAGGAAGGCGGCCACCTCGTCGCCATGACCGGCGACGGCACCAACGACGCCCCCGCGCTTGCCCAGGCCGATGTCGGCGTGGCGATGAATACCGGCACCCAGGCCGCGAAGGAAGCGGGCAACATGGTCGATCTGGATTCGAACCCGACCAAGCTCATTGAGGTCGTCGAAATCGGGAAGCAGCTCCTCATTACACGCGGCGCGTTGACCACCTTCAGCATCGCGAACGATGTGGCGAAATATTTCGCCATCATTCCGGCGATGCTCCTCGTGGCGTTCCCGCAGATCGCACCGCTGAATATCATGAAGCTCGCTTCGCCGCAGAGCGCCATCCTCAGCGCGGTGATCTTCAATGCGATCATCATCATCCTGCTTATCCCGCTCGCCCTGCGCGGCGTGAAATTCCGCCCGCTCGGCGCGGCGAAAATCCTGCAACGCAACCTGCTCATCTACGGCGTGGGCGGCGTCATCATCCCGTTCATCGGCATCAAAGCCATCGACATGGTCGTTGCTGTGCTGCACCTCGCCTGACTCCGCCACCCGCCCATCCAATGAAAACCATCCTTCAAGACATCATTACTTCCATCATCGCGACACTCCTCTTCGCCGTCGTCTTGTGCGGAATCTATCCCGTCGTCATCTGGGGCATCAGCCAGTTGGTCTTCCCCCACCAGGCCAATGGGAGCCTCATTGAAGGCGCCGACCGCAAGATCGTCGGCTCCGAATGGCTCGGGCAGAACTTCACCGGCGCGAAATACTTCCACCCGCGCCCCTCGGCCGCGGGTGCCAATGGCTATGATGCGGCCAACTCCAGCGGCTCGAATCTCGGACCGACTTCGCAAAAGTTGATCGACGCGGTGAAACAGCGCGTCGCCGATTACCGTACTGAGAACGGCCTCGCCGCCGATGCCCTCGTCCCCGGCGACGCCGTCACCGCCAGCGGCAGCGGTCTCGACCCGCACATCAGCCCGAAGAACGCGCTGCTCCAGGCGGCCCGCGTCGCCAGAGAGCGCCGCGTCAGCGTGGACATGGTGAAAACCGAGATCGTCAAAGCCACCGCCGGCCCTTCGCTCGGCCTCCTGGGCGAAGCCGGAGTGAATGTCCTCAAGCTCAATCTCGCGCTCGACGCCCTGAGCCCCCAAAAATAATCCAATCTCATGCCCGGCGCCGACCCAGCCGCACGCCCCAGCGCGGATGACTTTCTGGCCATCATCCGACGGCAGCAGGTCGGCAAGCTGAAGATCTACCTCGGTCCGTGCCCCGGCGTGGGCAAGACCTACTCGATGCTGACCGAGGGCAAGCGGCTGAAAGCACGCGGGGTCGATGTGGTCATCGGTTACGTCGAGCCTCACGACCGCCCCGAAACCACCGCGCAGATCGGGGACCTCGAAATCGTCCCGCCACGGCTGACGCAATACCATGGCATCACGCTCAAGGAGATGGATGTGGACGCGGTCATCGCGCGAAAGCCGACCGTTGCGCTGGTCGATGAACTCGCGCACACCAACGCGCCCGACAGTAAGAACCGCAAGCGTTACGAGGACGTGGAAGACCTGCTTCGTGCGGGCATCAACGTCATCAGCACCGTCAACATCCAACACCTCGAATCGCTGTATAATTTCGTCGAGGAGGCGACCGGGGTGCGGGTGAAGGAGCGCGTCCCCGATGAAATCCTCACCAAGGCCGATCAGATCGTGAACATCGACCTTCCCGCCGAAGATCTGCAGGAGCGGCTCCAGGCCGGAAAGATCTATCCGCAGGAACGAATCCCCGCCGCGCTCGCGAATTTTTTCACCGAAAAGAACCTGACGCGCCTGCGCGAGATGACCTTGAGCGAGACGGCAAACTACCTCGACCGGCAGCAGCGCGAGAGCGGCGAGCTCGAAAAAAACGTCAGCGCCCTCGGCCAGGTCATGGTGGCCATCGCCAGCCAGGGGCCCGATCCTGGCCGGCTGCTGCGCAAGACGGCGCGGCTGGCTTCGCAACTCAACGCGCAGTGGTATGCCGTCTATGTACGCACGCCCCAGGAATCCGCCGTGCGCATCGCCGCCGCCGCGCAGCGGCGCGTCAATGACACGCTGGAAACCGCGCAGAAAATGGGTGGACTCGTCTTCTCGATGAAAGGCGAAGATGTCGCGCAGGCGCTGATTTCATTTGCGCGCGAATACGGGATCACCCACATCGTCCTGGGGCGTCCGGGACCCCGGAAGCTGAAGCGGCTTTTCAAAACGACTCTGCACGAAAAGCTCCTCAAGGAACTACCCGAGGTCGATCTCGTCGTCGTTTGAGACTGGCGCTACCTTTCGCAGACTGAAAGCCTGCGTCTCGGTGGGCCGCCATTTGGGTGGCTCCTTCCGAGCGCGCCGAAGCCAACGCCCGGCTGAAGCTCAAGAAGCTTGACCGCCTGCAGGTGGGGCTAGTGCCCGCGAATCAAATAGATGATCAGCAGAACGGGAATGGGAACCCCCAGCAACCAGAGGAGGGCGTAGCCGATTTTTCCGGATTGCGCGATGTAATGATCGATTGGTTTCATGCCAGAAATTCGCAAGCTGTTCTGGAAATGCGTGCATCGCAGCATTCAACATTCGGCGCCGCGCACGATTTTCCGCATTGGCGCCTTTGCGGCGATCAGCGCCGACGAGGACCTCGCCGTGCCCGTCGAAACGCCCCCGCCCGGAGGTGCCGACCGCGAAACGCCAGCTTCCGCACGGCGCGGCGGGAAAGCGTGAAATCGCGGCCCGGCCGCAAATCGCCGCTCCTTTCACATTGTGTGGAACAGGCCAGATTCACGAGGATGCCTTTGCCAAGACTGCCAGCCCAAACCGGCCTAAACCCCGAACCATGAAGTTATGAAAATAAAACACCCTGCACTCTGTTCGCTTTTGTTAGGTTCACTCGCTCTTCTCCCGCCCGCCTCCGTCAGCGCCGGAAGCGCTCGTCCAATTGGCGATTCGAAAGTTCTCACGGCCATCCCCGCGTTGCCCGGATATCCTGAGGGCATCGCGGTTCACGAAGGGCTCGTTTATGTCTCCGGGCCAGCCGCGTTCGGCGTTCCCGGCAACTTCATCCCGTCAAAAATATTCGCCTACGATGCCGACACCGGGGCGCTGGCCAGGACGATCACGGTGCAGGGCCAGCCCGGCCCGTTGAACGCGCTCTCCTGCATTGCGTTTGGCGAAGATGACAACCTCTACGTGGTGGATGAAGGGCGGGGCATCCTGCAAATCAACGTCGAGACGGGACAGCAAAGCGTGTATGCGGCGCCGTTTTTCCCGGTGTTTCATTCCGCGTTCAACCCTCCCGCACCGGTGCTGATCAACGATCTGGCGTTTGACAAGAAAGGTTACCTCTACGTGACCGACTCATTCCAGGCGACCATCTGGCGGGTGCCGCCGGGCGGCGGCGCGCCTCAAGTCTGGTTCCAGAACGCCGTCCTCGACGGGCCGTTTGGTCCGAACGGAGTGCGCGTGGACAAGAAAAGCGACAAGCTCTACTTCACGGTCACGTTCGATGGCGCAGGAGCAGGCTACGTTTACACCCTGCCATTGATCGATCACCCGGCACTGTCGGATCTAAAGCTGTTCCACAAATACACCGGCGCTGACACTGGCTCCGGCCCCGATGGGATCGCCTTTGGCAAGTCCGGCGGCCTCTACGTGGCGCTCGCGGGCACGAGCAAGATTTCACTCCTCGGCGACGGCGGGATCGAGCAAACGAAATTCAGCGGACCGGCCAAGAACCCGGCGCATCCCGGCAATAATCCTCTGCCGTGGTCGAATCCGGCAAACATCGCCTTCAACAACAAAACCCAGAGCCTGCTCGTCACGAATCACGCGAGTCTCACAGGCCTGCCTGATCCGAGTCCGCTCTTCGCGGTCTTCGATGTCTTCGTGAACGACAAAGCCGGCAAGTTATTCAAGAACGACGACGAGTAGGCGCCGCCACCACGCCCGGTGCGAAAGCGGCGCCGCTTTCGGGTTTCCGAATGCGGCGCCCGCACCGGGCTGGGTGAGGGCGTGCCCGATTGACCACTGCGCCACCAGGATGGACACCGAAACCACACCATCGAATAACCCCCAAAGGAAACCGAAGGAAGCCTTCCAGGTTGTTTTCCTGATTGCGGCGCTCTTGATCGCGCCCGCGGCGATCACGCTGCACACGGTCGCGCACCCCGGCGTGCTCGAGATCACGGCGGAAAACCCGACGCCGTGGGGCTACAGCGTTAGTCTCGTGCTGTTCCTGGTACCGCTGGCCGCGCTCGGGTGCTGGTTCGTGCGCCGCAAGGATCTGGAGCTGCAACGCAAGGCGTTTTGGCGAACGATCCTCGTGTTGGCTCCGCTTGGTTTCCTCCTCGACCTGCTCTTCGGCAACACGTTCTTCACTTTCTCCAACAAGCTCGCGACCTTCGGGATCAATGTTCCCGCAATCGGCGGCCCGATTCCGGTGGAGGAATTCCTGTTCTATCTCACCGGGTTCATGGTCGTGCTGCTGAGTTACATCTGGGGAGATGAGTATTGGGTTCGCGCTTACAACGTCCCCGACTACTCGGTCGCGGCCCGCGGCACTTCCCGCATCGTGCGCTTTCATCTGGAATCGGTCCTGCTCGGCGCCGGGCTCTTGAGCGCGGCCATCCTTTACAAAAAGCTCCTCTCTCCGTCGCCCGAAGGTTTCCCGTGGTACTTTACCTATCTCGTGCTCGCATCCATTACTCCGTCGGCGGGCTTCTTCCGCACCGCCCAGCCATTCATCAATTGGCGGGCCTTCGGCTTTACCTTCTTTTTCATTCTGCTGGTGAGTCTCCTGTGGGAGGCGACTCTCGGGGCGCCGTATGGCTGGTGGGGTTACCATCCGCCCGCGATGATGGGTCTCGACATTGGCGCCTGGTCAAATCTGCCGGTTGAAGCCGTTTGCGTCTGGCTGGCCGTGACCTATACGACGGTGATTACCTACGAAGTCATCAAAATCTGGAAGGCGCTCGGGACAAAAGCGCTGGAAGCGTTCTTTGGGATCAGGAAGTAACGAGGTCGCGTGGGGCGGACTGGTCACCCGGCATTTTCCTCAGGACGCTCGCTTGACTGTCCTGCACCTGGAACTCCGTTAAGGCTGCGGTGCTGAAATGAGATGAAAGGTCTGGCGATCTTGCGCGTAGATTACTTCGTGAGCTTTCGTTGGATTCTCCCAATCGTTGCTGGTTGGTGGTGCTGCGCCGCACCGCTTTCCTTCTCCGAGCAAACAGCGTCCGACACGACTTCCCGGGACGCGGATGCCTATCTTGCCGAATGGCAAGGCAAGGCGGAGAAACTGTTCCAGGCGTGGAAAGTGGAAACCGATCCCGCCGCGAAGCGGGCCCTGGCCGAAGAACTGATCGAGGCGGCGGTGCGGGCGGGGCAGTCGGAACGGATCGAAGCGGTCGCGGCGGAAGGCCGGTTCGCGGAACGGGAGATCGGCCTTCCTGCCGCGGTGCGGGAAGTCCCCCTCGAGAGCCTCTACGCGTTTCCGGACATGGCAGTGTCCTCCCGCGGCGATGGCGAGTCGTGGGTCAGTCGCCGCATCACCAAAGACGCGTTCGAGCTTTGGATTCCCACGCACGGATGGCTCTTCAATGGCCAGGGCCGACTAACTAACGAAGCCCGCCCACCGCGCCGCGACGGACAAGGCCGCGAATGGTACGGCGCCTTTCTCCCGAGTGGACCATGGATCACCACCGATCTCTGGGAGCGCGACGACACGCTGACGTTCTTCTCGCGCTCGGGCCGATGGCAGAAGGAAATCCATTCCGACAAGTTGGTGCCGCCGCCAGATCCCGGGGAAGCGGACTTGGGACTGCACAGCATCGATCTGATCGGCTGGGCGCGTGCTGATCGCCATGGCCGGGGCTGGATCGTATCGGTCGGCTCCGAAGGCGGCCGCGGTGAGGCGTGGATCGGTGCACAGGGCCCGCCCCGCGCAATCCAGGACCGCGACGCCTGGAAACTCGCCTATCCCCGCGCCCTCGGCCCTCGCATGGCTGGTTACACCACGCTCCTTGTCCCGAGTGACGATCGGAAAATGGAGCTGCAACGCTTTGAACCGGCGCACGGGCCTCAAGTGGGTTACCCGGATTATTCGCTCCACGGGACCGAAGAGGTCTTCTCGGTCAAGATTCCCGAGGGCGGGCGGGAGTTTGGTTTCTGGCCGGGCACCCGCCACATTTTCATCGACGCCGAGAGGGCGCATTGGGAGGGAGACGGACCGACGAAAGTCACGGAAAGGCAAAGAACCTGGTTCTTCGATCCCAAGGGCCATTGCGAGGGCTGGATTGCGGCCAGGCGAATCGCGGACGCGCCCGACGGGAAGGCCATGCTTTTCACGACCAACTCGGGTCTGGCCGTCACGCTCGAACCAGACCTGGGCGTGCGCCAAGTTCAGCGCTGGATTTGGCCCGGCGGCCAGCCAGCCCTTCCCAGCGCGGTGTTCCCGGATCTGAAGCTCGGCTTCTTTCTGGACGGTCGAAAAGTGAGGCTCGCGAGATGGCGGTAGCGCGCGTGCTCGCCGGCAACATCATTCCAAAATCGGTGGTGAGAATCCTCCCGCAGGCGCAGAGGCGCAAAGGCGCAAAGACCAGTGGCCGTGGGATCATTCTGCACGACGAGAGTCTCTCAAGGAGCCGGGGCGCCCTCGCCCCCGCGTTGCTCCCTCGGGGCGGGGGCGCCCCGGCTCCTTGGTTGCGGCCGAGACTTTCACCCGGGTGCGGGTTTCCAAACACGCCCTGGGATCATTCCTCCGAGCGCAGTTGCGCACCGCGGATCGCGAGGCCTTGCGCACTTTGAACGGGCGGACTTGACCCGAAAGAATGGCTCTGGCGCGGAGCGCGGCCGCTCTTCAAGGGGCTTCCCCTGTGCGGCGCGGCGGCTTATACGGGTGGCATGTCCCCCTCTTCTGATCCCATCGGCTTCGCGATCATCGGCACCGGCATGATCGCCGAATTCCACGCCAACGCCATCCGCGCCGTGCCGGGCGCAAAGCTCATTGGCGCTTACGGCAATGTGCCCGAGCAGCGGCACGCCTTCTGTGAAAAATTCGGCCTCCGCGAATACGAGTCCCTCGAAGCGGTAATCGCCGACCCGGAGATCGCCGCGACGACCGTGGCCACCCCGAGCGGCTTGCACGCCGCGGTGGCGGTGCCGGTGCTCGAAGCGGGCAAGGCGGTGCTCTGCGAGAAGCCGATCGACGTCACGCTCGAAGCGGTGGATGCCATCCTCGCGGCCGAGAAGCGCGGCAACGGGCGCCTCGCCTGCGTGTTCCAAAGCCGCTTTGGCGCGGGCGCGCAGGCGCTGAAGGCGGCGGTGGAGGCTGGACGCTTTGGGCGGCTGACGATGTGCAGCGCCTACGTCAAATGGTGGCGCGACCAGAGCTATTACGGCACCTCCGGCTGGAAGGGCACCTGGAAGATCGATGGCGGCGGCGCGCTCATGAACCAGGGCGTTCACGCGGTCGATCTGCTCCAGTGGCTCGCCGGCTTGCCGGAGGAAGTCTCCGCCTTTCATGCAACCCTCGCGCACACCATGGAGGCGGAGGATACGCTCACCGCGTTGCTCCGCTTCCCGAGCGGCGCGCTGGGCGTGATCGAAGCCGCGACCAGCACCTGGCCGGGCGATGATTTGCAGATCGAAATCGATGGCGACAAGGGGAGCGCAACCATCGTCAACGACAAGGTGACCCGCTGGGATTTCGCGGAAAAGCAGCCCGGGGACGAAGCGGTTCTCCGGAACGAAGGCGCCGGCAAGATCGGCGGTGGCGCGGCGGACCCCAAAGCGATCCCGATCGAAGGCCATCGCCGGCTGATCGAGGATCTAGTCAACGCGATTCGCGAGGGCCGCGCCCCGATGATCCCCGGCACCGACGCCCGCGGCGCCATCGCCCTCATCCGCGCCTGCTACGAAAGCGCCGCCACGCGCTCCGTGGTGAAAGTGTCGCGGTAGCCCCGGGCGGTACTCGCGCAAGTTCTTGAATGCCGGCGCGGCGCAGACGGGCGCTCCGCCGGCCGTTCTGGGGATTGCCGCGAGATGAAGGTCTGGCAACGTGTCTGGGAGATTCGGAAGCGCGTGCTTCGAGCACCGCGGCAGTTACGAGCCCGAATCGAATTGCTGATTTATCCGCGGCCGTGTTCGTCCCCGTGCTCGCCTTTGGCGGGGGTGGAGTCGGGGATGAAGCCGAGGTCGTGCTGCAGGCGCTCGGGATCAGCGAGGCTGGCTTGGGAGCCCGGCGGCTGTTCATACCAGCCGGGATCGGTGTCGTAACTCTCCAGATGCGGGCGCACCTTGATGTTCGTGTACATGCCACCCATCGTGATGTAGTCGTGCGGCCCGGATGCGCCGACCATCGGCACGGAATTGCGCGGCCCCTTCATCCCCATCCCACCCATGTCGGCCATGCCGGCTTCGCCCATGGTCATGTAGCCGGGCAGGAATTTGCGCACTCGCTGGTCGAAGTTGCCGCGCGCGAGGCCGATGAGATTCGGAATCTGGTGGCCCATCTGATTCATGACGTGGTGGCTCATATGGCAATGGAAGGCCCAGTCGCCGGGGTTGTCGGCGATGAACTCGACGGTGCGGGTGCTCCCCACGGGCACGATGGTGGTCACCTCGGGCCAGCGCGCATTTTCGGGAATCACGCCACCGTCGGTCTCGCGTACCCACCAGTAGTGTCCATGGAAGTGCATCGAGTGATGGTCCATCGCCGAAAGATTCCCGATGCGGATGCGGGTGCGATCGCCTTGCTTCACGATCATCGGCGCGGTGCCGGGGTAAGCTTTTGCATTGAGCGTCAGGAGGTTGAACTCCGTCATTTCGTTCGGATTCGGGCGCGTCGTGCCGGGGTCGATGCGCCACTCGCTGAGCAGATAGACAAAGTCGCGGTTGGGCCGCGGTTCCGTTTCCTCCCGCGGATGAATGATCAACATGCCGAGCAGGCCGAGCGCCATCTGCGTCATCTCGTCGTGATGCGCGTGATACATGAAGGTCCCGTGCTGCCAGAGGGTGAACTCATAGATGAAAGTTTCGCCCGGCTGAATGGCCTTCTGCGTGAGCCCGCCGACCCCGTCCATACCGTTCGGCAGAATGATCCCGTGCCAGTGGATGGTCGTCGCCGCCGGCAATTTGTTGGTCACGTAGATGCGCAGGCGGTCGCCTTCCACGCACTCGATGGTCGGGCCGTGAACCTGCCCGTTGTAGCCCCAGCACGTCGCCCGCAGCGCCTCGTTACCCGGCGTTTTCGGCACGAACTCGTGCCACACTTCTTCCGCCACGAGGTGCATCACCTTCACGCCCTCGACCATCCTCCACGGCAGCGTCGAGCCGTTGAGCGTGACGGTCGGCTGATAATGTTTGCCCGGCTCACCCGGCTCGGGATGCGGCGCGCGCATCCATGCGGGTTTGCCATTGCCGGGGTGTTCCCTGGCGGCCTTGCCTGTGGAGCCGGATGCTTGCGCTAACGCCACAGTGCGCTGGAGGGCGGCGATGCCGGCGAAAGCGGCGGCTCCGCCGAAGAGTTGGCGTCGATTGATCATAGGTCAGCGGGTCTTGGTGAGTTTTTTTGGACGCGAGGCAGGCGAGGACGGTGGCCTCGCATCGAGATCGCCGCCGACGGCGCGCTCGAGTTGCGCGCGGGTGAGCCAGTAGTCGCGGCGCGCGGTGATCCAGCCGCGCTCGGCTTCGATCTCCTCGCGCCTGGCGGTGAAGAGCTCGAACGCGCCGGTCAGCATCGCGTTGTAATTCAGCAGCGTGAGCGAGACGATGCGCCGTCGCGTGGGCAGCAAGTCGTTGCGATAAAACTGCGCCATCTCGCGCTTGCTGATCAGCCGATCGCGCAGTTCGCGGACTTCCGAACGGATGTCGATGGCGAGCTGCTCGAACTTGCTCTGCGCCATGCGGAGTTGCGCCTCACCGCGTGCGATGCGCGCCTGACCTTGATTGAACAAGGGCAGTTCCAAACGCAGCGCTGGCCCGGTGAGGTTCGCGCCATCCGGGTCGTGCTCGGAGGCGAGTCCGAAATCGAGCGCCCCGATGAAGCGGAAGGACTTCTCGAGCCCGAGGGCTTTGACCGTGCTTTCCAGCTCCGCGCGGCCCGCCGCGAGGTCGAGCCGATTGGCCACCGCAAGCGTTTCCAGCCCGCGCACGGTTGGCGCGCTGCCGGGCACGTCCGGCAATTCTCCCGCGAGCTTCCAGCCGGTGTCGCGTCCCCATAGTCCGAGCAGCCGATTGAGCTTCTCGCGGTGCTCCCGTCCTTCGGCTTCAGCCATCGCGATCTCCAGCCGCGACTGGCTGTAAGCCGCCTGTTCCTGCACGAGCTTCAAGTCCGGCACATTGCCCGCCTCGTGGAGTTTCTGCATGAACTCCAGCGCCGCCGCCTGCGCCTCCTGCGCCAGCCGTAACTGCGCGAGCAACGCCTCGTCGCCCTGGAGTTGATAGACCGCCGCTTTCACCTCGGCGACCAGCTTCACTACGTCATCCGTCACGCGAAGCTGGACCCCAGCGAGTCGTTCCCGCGCCACGCGCGAACGGAGCGGGATCATCAGCAGGTCGAGAAAGTTCTGCGCGATGCCCCATTCGAGCATCGTGCCCGAAGGCGGACGGTCGGGAAACTTCGCGGTCAGGTTCGCTTCGGGATTCGCCAGCGTGCGCGCCGCGCGCACCTCGGCAAAGGAAAGCCCGATGGCCTCGAAGGTCGCCTGAAGCTCGCGATTGTTCAGCAGCGCGACCTGCACCGCGGCGGAAACCGTGAGCGGCCTTTTGAGCAAGGCCCGCGCTTGCGCGAGCGATTCTTCGCGCGCCGCGAGGTCCTGCTCCCAGCGCACGGTGCGCTGCGTGCGTTCCTGCACCGCCTGCTCGACCGGAGCGAAGGGTTTGTCTTTCGCGACCGCTGAGACCGCGAGGAGAGCGCAGAGGAGTATCGAGAGTGGCTGATGGATGCTCATGGCCGGGCCTTTTCGTTTTTTGGAGCGGACGTCGATGCGGGTGGGGTCGCGGGTTTCGGCGCGCTCGGATTGATTTGCGTTTGATCTGCCGGTGCTTCGTCTTCGGCGGCTTTCGCCTGGAGCTCGCGCCGGGCGAGCAGTTCCCGCGTGCGGCGGGTGTCGGTGTCCGGAGCCAGGTTGGAACGCGCCGCCGACGCGACCGCCTCCGGCGCAGCGGCGCTGGCGGGATGTGCCGCGTCGATCACCAGCGGCTGGGTGGCACAGCCCGCGAGCAGACCGAAGGCGCTGGAGATGAGGAGAAGCTTGAGTGTTTGAATCATGGATCGTGATGGTGTGGCGCCTCGTGCGAAGGCGAAGGCGGGAGAGATTTCCCGGCGCGAGCAATCGCGACCGGGGAGAGGTCAGCGCACGACAGCAAGAGCACCCGCGAAGGCGGGCGGTGCGTCGCTAGACCGCGAAGGGAGGAGCGTGGCTGAGGAGGCTGCGCTGGAGCACGGATTCCGCGAAGGTGAGGGATCGCGGAGGTCCGTGGTCGAAAATGAAAACCGACGCCGCAGGCTTCGCGATGTCCGCGGCGAGAGCCTCGACGAGGGCGAAAAGCTGAAGCTGAACCTTCGCGGTGTCGAACTTCACCTCGGCCTTGCCGGGCAACGCAGCGTGCATCGACTTGCAGCACTCCCGCACCTCTCCGGGCGGCGACTCCTTGCCCGGAATCGCTCCGCCGCCGTGACAGTGCGCGTGCTCCTCTTTGGTCTGGACGGTTCTCCGCATCAGCCCGAGGGCGCAGTGATTCGTGATGACAAACCACGACAACAGCATCGCCGCGACCACGAACAGGCGGGCGGCTGAAACTGAGTGGGTCGTTTTCACGTGGGTGATGAGAGTGCGGATCAAGTGACCATGATCAATGCCATATTCTCCCCTTTGGCGCGAACGACTTGAGTCTTTCACGACGTTGCCGGGGGTCCCTGCCGGCCAGGCGCCAAATCCTGTGAGTGTGGATTTGCAAAAGATTTCCTGAACAAATCGGACGATCCGGGTTTCTATTAGGTGACGCTCGCGAATCCTCGCGGGAAGCCACCCAAACAAATCTACATGAAAAAAATCGCACTACTCAGCTCAACTCTCCTCGCCGCTCTCAGTCTGACGCTGCAAGCCGCCGAGGTAACCAAAATCAGCGGCGAAGCCGTTTGCGCAAAATGCAACCTGAAGGAGGCCAAATCCTGCCAGATGGCGATCAAGGTGACGGGCGCCGACGGGAAAGTGGAAACCATCCTCGCGGACAACAATAAAATCGCCAAAGACTTCCACTCGGAGATCTGCAAAAAGGACGAGAAGGTGAATGCCGAGGGCATCATCACGGAGAAGGACGGCAAGAAAACCATCGAGCTGACCAAAGTCGAAGCAGCGAAGTAAGCTTCACAACGCCACGCATCACGGCCTTTCGGGACTTCCCGAAAGGCCGTTTTGCTTTTTCTCGTCAGAGCTTCCGCCGAGACGCCGACTCGGAACGCCCGGAGGCCTGGGCCCGCAAACCTTCTCGGTTGAGATCGAAGACGTGCCGGAGGGAGCCCACGGCTTGCTCGTTGTGGGCGCAGGCTTCGGCACGCCAGCCTGCACCTCGGTGAGGTTTCCGTGACGAGTTTCGCCTTCTCCTGCCGCGCGATTACTCGGTTGGAGGACCGCCGCCAAACTGCTTCCAGTAGCGCGCCTTGAACGGATTCACTTTCGGGCCGACGGCGTCTTCGTTCACCAGGTCGGGTTGCACTGCGTCCCACCATTGGTCATAGGCGGCGCGCAGCTTCTCCGCTTCGTTCGACTGTTCGGCGATGACGTCATGCGCCTGCGCGGGATCGGCGGCGAGATCGTAAAGCTCGCGGTTGTTGACGAGCGCAAAGCGGCTGTTGCGGACGGAGCAGTTCACATATTTGGCCCCCGCCGCCTCGCCGCGTTTCCAGCGGCCGACGTGGGTGAAAAGGAGGCGATCCGGCCATTCGGCGGTCGGGCTTTTCAGCAGCGGCAGGAGGTCGCGCCCTTCGAGCTTCGCAGCGACCTCTGCGGAGATCTTCGCGCCGGCGATCTGCGCGAGCGTGGGGAAGAGATCGAGATGCGCCGCAAGCGCAGGCACATCGACGCCGCCCTTCCAGGCGTCCGGCCAGCGCCAGAATGAGGGCACTCGCGTGCCGCCTTCATACGGCGTGGCTTTCGCGCCGCGCATCCCGGCGTTGAAAATCTGCACGCCGGCGGTGCCGCCGTTGTCGGTGAGGAAAACGACGAGCGTGCGCTCGGCGATGCCCCACTCTTCAAGCTTCGCCAGCAACCGGCCGAAGTTGTCGTCGAGGTTCGTGATCATGCCCAAAAAAGGCGCGACCTTCGCCGGGACTTTGCCCGCGTAGAGCCGCTCGTATTCCGGCGGGCAGGAAAGCGGTTCGTGCGCGGCATTGGGCGTGATGCATGCGAAGAAAGGGATGTGGGCATCGAGCTTCTCGTCCATCCACTCGATCGCGTGACCGAAAAAGACATCGGTGCAAAAGCCGTTCGTCTTCACGAACTCGCCATTGTGCAGCAGCGCCGGATCGAAATAGGTATTGCCCGGCGCGTCGCCACAACTGCCGGGATAGGTCTGCCCGATGCCGCCGCCGCCGTGGATGAAGACTTCGTCGAAGCCGCGCTTTTCGGGCTGATACGGGGCTTCGTCACCGAGGTGCCATTTGCCGAAGATGCCGGTGGCGTAGCCCGCGGATTTTAGCACCTGCGCGATGGTGGTGGCGTCGAGCCGCAGCCGCTCCCGTTCGAGAATGGTGTGCGTCACGCCATTGCGAAACTCGTGCCGCCCGGTCAGCAGCGCGGCCCGCGTCGGCGCGCAGGTGGGGCTCACATGGAAGTTCGTGAAGCGGACGCTCTCGCCGTGGAAGCGGTCGATGTTCGGCGTCTGGACGATCGGATTGCCGAGGCAGGCAAAGTCTCCGTAGCCGATGTCGTCGGGCATCACGACAATGATATTCGGCGGACGAGGTTCCGCGGTGAGAGCCGAACCGCCCGCGAGGAGCAGAGTAACCAATAAGATGCAGCGCTTCATCGCCGCGCCCATTAACGGAAGCCTCCGGCGCGAGGCGAGCCCCGATTCGTCAATCACGACGCCGGACCCACAATTGCTTCCCATCGGCCAGAGGCCGACGTTCGTAACCATGCCGGCTGGCGTATTCGGAAAGCGGGCCTTCACCGTTTTTCTCAAACCCGACGAGCATGCCCTCGGGCGGCGCGGCGTTGAGCGCCGATTCCAGGGTCGCCGGGCTGACGATGCCGAGGCGCGTCGCTTTTTCCAGTTCGAGATAGGGCGAAATGCGCCACGCAAACGATCCGGTGGAGAAGGCAGGGTCAATCGAAAGACCAGCCTCCAGCGGATAAATGGGCGCGAGGGTCAGAACTCTCCCGCGAGACACGTGTGATCGGATCTCTTGCGCCCGTTCGTGGAGCTCCATTCCATGCCAATCTTTGGTGACGAAGAAATCGCGGAAATCGTCATAGGCGCGCACTCCCATCCCAACGGAAAGGACCACAGCCGCCGCGCCGATGAGCAGAGTCCGGCGAAACCAGGGACTCGGAATCGAAGCAAGCGCATAAAGACCGGCGAGTAGGAGAAACGGAACGAGTGGATAGAAGTATTGATCGAAGAGCGGCGAAGGGGCGAATGAACCCATCAGCACGAACGGCAGGAGGAGCAGGATGAATCGCACTTCAGGGGGCAGCCGCCGCTCCGTCCTGCGATTGGCCAGCCAGGCCGCCAGGACCGGCGCCAAGCCAGCCACGAAGAGCGCGGTATCCGGACGAATGATCACTTTGAAAAAGAACCGCAGCTTCTTGAGGATGGTCATCGTCCGCGGCTCACCGGTGCTGAGGCGATAAATAATGTTCACCTTGGCAAAAGCGAAATTGCCGAACCAGGCCTGCTCCGGCATGACGGCGAAAAAGTAAAAGAGTCCGGCCAGGCCCAGCAGCATTCCGCCGGCGAAACCGAGGACTCGATTCCACCGCCATCCGAACGTCGGATAGAGCAGTAACGCCAGCCCGAAAGGGGCAACCAGCGGCGCACAGGTGATGCGCGTGCCGATGGCGAGCCCGAGCAGGGCTCCACTGGCCGCGAACCATCCCAGCCGCGCCGACCTCAAGCCGGCGAGGTGAGACACGAAGGCGAGCAAGGCGAGGAACAGCGAGGGTTCGTGATTCCAGGCGTGGCCCGAGGTCTCGGTGAAAAGCGTGGTCGTCAGCGCGAGCAGCACGCTGCCGGCGCACACCAGCAAGGCGAACCGCTTCCCGCGATTTCGAAACAAGTGATACGCGATGCTGCCGATGATGCCCAGGATTGCCGTGGCGCTGAGCACGGAGAGCAGACGGGCCGCGATGAGCAGATGATCGCTGACGCGGAAAAGCAGGGCGTAGGCAAACGCCAGATAGGGCGTGTGAAAGTGAGGGAAATCACGGTAGGGCAGCAACCCGTCCCGCGCGATGAGCGCCCCGGCAGCCACGTGCTGGTGCTCGTCGTGGCTCAAGCCTCTCGTCATCCCCAGCCCGAGCACGGCGGGAAAGGCGAAGGCACTGACCAGGAGAAAGACGAGCACGCGGGCTCGGAGCGAAGGAACCGCTGTTTCGCGCGGCCCAGGGGAGTCGGCGTCCATCCCGCGACTCAGACTTTCGCGTCGGCCGGTTCGATTCGTTGTGGCACCTGTCGCAGCCCGGTGACCGAAGCGCTGTGTTCGCCGGACTCGTGATACTCAGCGTCCTCGTTCACCCCCCAAAGATCATAGACCCGCTTGCCGGCCAGGATGTTTTGCACGCAGAGCATCGCGGTCATCATCGAGTGGTCCTGATTGTTGTATTTGTGCATCCCGTTGCGGCCCACGAGATGCAACGTCTGGAAGCGCTGTTCGAGCTCCGTGCGGATGGTCACGAGATGTTCGGCATAGGAGTCGTCGTAAACCGGATACGCCTTGCGCTGCCGGACCACGTGCGCATCCAGGATGTCCTCCGCGTGCGCCAGACCCAGTTGCACGATTTCCTTGCGGCCGAGCTCCTCGAGCTTTTCGTCGCTGAAGCCCCACAGGCCGTCGGCGTGCTCGAAACAAAAGTATTCCAGCCCGTAACAGGTCGTGGCCGGGTCGGGCACCATTTCGGGCGACCACGACTTGAAGTTCTGCACCCGGCCCACCATGACCGCCGGATCGTGCACGTAGATCCAGTTGTCCGAAAACGCGTCGCGATCCTTCAGGATCAGCACCACCGTGATGAAGTCGCGATATTTCAACTGGTCCGCGGCATGGGCCACCGTCTCCGAGACCGGCGGCTTCAGCATCTTGCAAAGTTCGCGCACGGGAGCCGTGGAGATGACATGTTCCGCCTCGATGGTGTGCTCGCGGCCATCGGCCTCCCGGCTCGTTACGGACCACAATTGCGTACCCGAATCGTAAGAGCATTGCGTGACGCGGCGGCCCATTTCGACTCTGCCACCGCGCGCCAGAATTTTCGCCGCGCACGCTTCCCACATCATGCCTGGTCCAAGCCGCGGATAGCGAAACGAGTCGATCAACGTCTTGACGACCTTTGCGCCAGTGCGCGGCTTTCGCTTCGGGAAGAGCGCGGCGAGCACGGCCGTGGTGAGCGACAAACCCTTGATCCGCTGCGCCGCCCAATCCGCCGAAATCTCCTTGCAGCTCATGCCCCAGACCTTCTCGGTGTAGGTCTTGAAAAAGATATTGAAGAGTCGGTGGCCGAACTTGTTGCTCACCCAATCCTCGAAGCTGCGCGGCGTCCGCACCGGGAAGAGCCTCGCCCACAGATAGGAAAATCCGCAGCGTAACGACTCGAAAATACCGAGCTTGGTGAGCGCCTCGCGCCCCTTGAGCGGATAGGCAAAAAAGCGGTTGCGATAGAGGATGCGCGAGGAGCGCGGCCGGACGAGCATGTCGTCGGGCAGGATCTCGGTCCAGAGGTTCTCGACCTCTTGCGACTTGGAGAAGAAGCGATGTCCACCAATGTCGAAGTGGTAGCCTTTGTAGGTGGCCGTCTTCGAAATGCCACCGACGTATTGCGGGTCGCCCTCCAGGACGACGATGGGGACATTCGCTTTCGTGAGCAAATAGCCAGCGGTCAGTCCAGCCGGACCGGCGCCGATGATGACGACCCTGGGCGCAGTCACGAACGGCAGGCTCCTGTGGCGAATGGCGGCGTCGGCGGCGAAACGGTCGCCAGATCGTGAGGGAGCAAAAACATGGGCGGACATCCTACTTCAGCCGATGAATCTTGCGAATAGTTTGATGCGCAGCCGGCCACCCGAAGATTATCGAGCTTCGAGCGGTTTGGGCTCCGCACCCGTTGGCAGTGCGACGCCCTCGCCAACTCAACGGCAACGTGATTCAACCGTTGACATGACCGGCCATCTTATCGAACCCGCGATCAAAGCGCTCATCGACACGCGGGATTTCACCGCTCTGCGCAAGGTCTTCGAGGAATGGACGCCCGCCGAGATCGCCGAGTGCATCGTCGATTTTCCGCCCGACGAACAGGCCGTCGTCTTTCGCATGCTGCCCCAGGACAAGGCGGCGGGCGTGCTTGAATACCTGGACCACGGCGCGCAGTGCATCGTCCTCAAAGCGATGGGCAGCGAGGCCGCGGCCCGCGTCCTCAATGACATGTCGCCGGATGATCGGACCCGCCTCCTCGAGGAGCTGCCGCCGGCCGCGGTCACCCACACCCTGTCATTGCTCACGCCCGAGGAGCGCAAGATCGCCCAGGCCCTGCTCAACTATCCGGAGGGCAGCATCGGCCGCTTGATGACGCCGCACTTTGTCGCCGTGGGAGACGACTGGACGATCCTGCAAGTTCTCGAACACTTCCGCAAACACGGTCAGGATTCCGAGACGCTCAACGTCATCTACGTCCTCGATGAACGGGGCACGCTGATCGACGACGTGCGCATCCGCGAGCTGTTGCTCAAGCCGTTCGAGACCAAAATCTGCGAAATCCGCGACGACCGATACGTCGCGCTGAGCGCCACGGATCCGGCGGTGGACGCCGCGCAGGTCTTCAAGAAATACGATCGCAACACGCTGCCCGTCGTCGATTCCGCAGACCGTCTCATCGGCATCGTGACGATCGACGACGTGCTCGACGTGCTCGAAGCCGAAACCACGCGCGAAGTCCAAAAGATCGGCGGCCTGGAAGCGCTCGATGAGCCTTACACCACCATCTCCCTGCCGCGGATGATCAAGAAGCGCGCGACCTGGCTCATCATCCTCTTTCTCTCGGAAATGCTGACCGCCACCGCAATGGGTCACTTTGAAGATGAAATTTCCAAGGCGGTGGTCCTCGCCGTTTTCCTCCCTCTCATTATCTCCAGCGGCGGCAACTCCGGCTCCCAGGCGACGACGCTCATCATCCGCGCGATGGCCGTCGGTGAGGTAAGTCTGCGCGATTGGTGGCATGTCCTGCGGCGCGAACTTGGCGCGGGTCTCTGGCTCGGACTCATCCTCGGGACCATTGGCTTCTGCCGGATCATGCTTTGGCAGACGCTGCATTTTCAGGACTACGGTGCGCACTACTTGCTCGTCGCTCTGACGGTGGGTCTATCGCTGATCGGCGTGGTGCTTTGGGGTTCTGTTTCCGGCTCGATGTTGCCGTTCTTTCTGCGCCGCGTCGGCCTCGACCCGGCCACCTCTTCCGCGCCGTTCGTGGCGACGCTGGTCGATGTCACCGGGCTCGTTATCTACTTCAATGTCGCGTTCGTCGTGTTGCGTGGCACGGTGCTCTAGCGATTGCACCATGGCACGGCCGCGAACCTGAAACGGCTCGATTGGAGGGCACAGCGCGTGAATTGCCGCGCGATTTGCCACCTTATGGGTCCATCCAAATCGAAGCATCCCATCACCGGTTTTCTCCGCAAACTCGGTCCCGGCGTGATCACCGGAGCGGCGGATGACGACCCATCCGGCATCGCGACTTACTCCGTGGCCGGCGCGCAACATGGCACTGCCTTGCTCTGGACGGCGCTGATTACCTGGCCACTGATGGGCGCGGTGCAGATGATGTGCGCGCGGATCGGAATGGTCACCGGCCGCGGACTGGCCGGCACGTTGCGCAAGACGTTTCCGAAGCAGGTCGTCGTCCTCGCGACCTTGGCGCTGTTCGTCGCGAACACAGTCAATGTCGGCGCGGACCTCGCTGGAATGGCCGACGCGGGCGAGATGCTCACGGGAATCAACTCGCACTGGCTGGTACCGCTCTTCGGTATCGCCATCGCCGGCGCGTCGATCCGCTGCCGCTACGAACAAATCGCCCGCATCCTCAAATGGCTGGCGCTGGCGCTCTTTGCGTATGTTGTCACCGGACTCATGATCCGGCCGGACTGGCGGCCGGTGCTCGGCGCGACCTTCATCCCGACGCTGCCGAAAGGTCACGAGATGTGGGCCACGCTCGTCGCGATCCTCGGCACGACCATTAGCCCGTATCTCTTTTTCTGGCAAAGCTCGCAGGAGGTCGAGGAGGAGAAAACCCACGGCCGTCGGCGAGTCACGCAGAGACGCGGCGCCACGCCGCAGGAAATCCTCGATCGAAAGATTGATGTCGCCACCGGCACCTTCTTTTCCAACTTCGTGATGTACTTCATCATCCTGACGACCGCCCTGACGCTCCACAAAGCCGGCCAGCAAGTCGAGACCTCGCGTCAGGCGGCGGAAGCGCTGCGCCCGCTGGCGGGAAACTTTGCGGCGGTGCTCTTCACCTTCGGCGTCATCGGCACTGGCCTGCTGGCGATTCCCACGCTGGCCGGCTCTGCGGCGTATGCCTTCGCTGACACCTTCGGCTGGCGCCAGGGTCTCGACGAGAGGTTTGGCCGCGCGCACGCCTTCTACGCCGTTTTCATTGCCTCGATCGGCATTGGAATCGTGCTGGATTTCCTGAACATCAGTCCCATCAAGGCGCTCTATTGGACCGCGATCATCAATGGGCTGCTCGCGCCATTTCTGTTGCTCGGCATTCTCATCATCGCCTGCAACCGCGCCATTATGCGGGAGCAGCCCAGTTCGCTGATGAGCCGGATCGTGGTCGGGGTCACCACGCTCTTGATGTTCGCGGCGGCCATCGGGATGTTTGTCTTTTGAACCGGCAACCATGTTTGAACATCGCAAAGAACGGGTGCTTCCTTTACCACTCTTCCTCCGGCGGCTGGTCATCTGCCTGGGGATCGCCGCCGGCATGGTCTTGCTTGGCGTCGGCATCGGCGTGCTTGGTTACCATTACCTCGCCGACTTTACCTGGATCGACGCGCTGCTGAATGCCTGCATG
This sequence comes from Chthoniobacter sp., assembly GCA_034667665.1. GTDB lineage: Bacteria > Verrucomicrobiota > Verrucomicrobiia > Chthoniobacterales > Chthoniobacteraceae > Chthoniobacter. The sequence continues at coordinate 60,202 of JAXDQW010000039.1, read as the reverse complement.
ATCCTCACCGGCATGGGACCGGTCGGACAGCTCCCCACCGATGCGGCCAAGGTTTTCGCGTCTCTCTATGCGCTCTTCAGCGGGCTTGTCTTTATCTCGGTGATGGCCGTGTTGATTTCGCCGATCATGCATCGAATTCTGCACAAGTTTCACATTGCCGAAGAAGACTTCGGGAAGCGGGACGGCAAGAAGACTCCAGGCGCCGCGAAGTCTTGACGAGGCTGGAACATTACGACATTCGCGCGTCAGGACCGCACCGATTATTGAAAGATTCAAGAAGGTGAAGCAGATTTGGAAGCGGTCGGACCTGGCAGTCGCCTGGAGCAAGGAGGAGAAATTTGAAGAGTTACCGACCTCCTCAGGAGGTGCTCTTATCTGTCGCTACAGGCTGGTAGGAACCTGGCGTCATTGGCGTTAAACAGGCCTATCCCAGTGACTGGCTCGAAGCCTGTGGTTTGTGGCTCGGCGGACACTTTGGATCGTCCTAAGACCAGATTTTCCACGCTTGGGGTACCTTAGTAAAGGTTTAAAGCTGCGTTTTATTATTTGACGCTGAGTAATTATCGCCGTTAACAACCGTTATGCCTCAATCCAAATCATTCTGGGAACATCCAATTGCCAAACTCGAAGAAGCTCTCTCTCTGCGAAAGCAGATTGCCGGGTTGCAAGAGAAGCTTGGCAGCCTCTTTGGCTCAAACGAAGAAGAGCCTGCGAAACCGAGAGCCAAGCCCCAGCGGCGTGGAAAGCGCACCATGTCACCTGAAGCTCGTGCCCGCATTGCGGCCGCGCAACGTGCACGTTGGGCAAAGACCAAGGGGACAGCCGGTGCCGTTGCCACATCACCTGCGAAAGCTGCTCCCGCATCGAAAGGGAAGGGCGGCCTGACTCCCGAAGGCCGCGCCAAGCTGGCCGCGTCGATGAAGGCTCGCTGGGCAGCCAGGAGGAAGGGTGCGCCCGCTTTGAATGCGCCGTCAAAATCAGCGCCTGTCGCGAAGGTAAAACGGAATATCAGTCCTGAGGCTCGTGCGAAAATGGCCGCGGCCGCCCGGCGGCGGTGGGCAAAGGTGAAGAAGTGAAGAGGGATAGCTCGGTCGGCCGTCCCGCGCCGTGAGATATCTTTTGATGGTCTGTGTCCTGTTTGCAGGCTGTGCCAATCACCACAAGACGAATCCCACGCGGGGATTTGGATCGCCCCGTGGCGACTATGATGCAGATCGAGACTTCTTCATTGGCTCATTCTTCAAGGACGCTGGGCGAAGGTGAAGTATCGAATCAACGGCGGGTCTCGAGTCCCGCTTGAGTGTGCCGCCCTACCGAGGCAATGGCTGCGGCTGCCCGGCACTGGGCCCGCCCCTTAAGAGACTGTGTAATAAATAGGCGAGTGGTGGATGGCGTCGCTCCGCGCGCCACGCGTTTGATTGCGCCGAAGGCCCATCTTTAAGAGTGGCGCTGACGCGCAGCGTTTTGGCATGGCGGCGGAGCGACGCCATCCACCCGCGCTTTCGACTTATTTCACAGTCTCTTAGGCGGCCGGCGCAGAAGGAGGCTGCGGCGGATTTGGTTTCTCTGCGGGGAGGCTTATCCAAAGGATCACGTAAAGGAGCACACCGGCGCCGAAAAATAGGACTGACACCAGGAAGGCCGCCCGCCAGATCCAGGTCGGAACAGGGGTGTGCGTCCCAAGTCCTCCGCAAACTCCTCCGATGATACAGTCCGACTTTGATTTGGCGAGCTCCCGCAGGAATGACATAAAAGGCGATTGTTCAACCGCAGGGATTTAGTGTCGCTGCGGCGAAAGGGAAAGACAACCGGGAATTCCAGAAATAGGAAGCCCGAAGGTTACAGATGCAATTCGGGATATTGCCAGTGCTCCCAATCGCTTTCGCAATCTGGCGTGGGGCAGTGAAAATGAATGTCTCCCTTCTCGTCTTCCGTCAGCTTAATATCCCGCCCAATGAAAAGATGCTCACATTTGGCGCAGAATCGCAACTCATTGAGTGACCACCAATGTTTGAAAGGATCGCTGGCCTGGAAGAGTCTGAGTTTGCGTCCGTCAGTTTGCGGGAGGGGCATGGCAGGTGACAGCGAGGCGATGCGTTTGGCCAGTGGCCAGAAGCCCCCTGTCGTCGGAGGAGACTAGCCTGGAGGATGGTCCAAAGGCCAGCGAGAAGTAGAAACCAAAGGCGCCTTTCCATGGGTGCAAAGCGCACCAATTCCACGAGCAAGACGGCTGGAGCGGAAGGTTGCCCTGATCGGAGTGAGGTGTCGGCGGCGAGGACGGGTGGATTCCGCAGCAGCACACGGGTTTCACCATAACGAATCCGAATTAGCGACCGTCGTTGGATGGGCAATTGTGTCACGATCGTTCGTGAAGTGTCATTCTGCGGACATTTGCGTCGCGCCACGCCTGAAGGAGATGACTTGGCATCCATTATGCATCTCAGGAGGCAGAAAGAATCAGATGAGCGCCTCCGCAAGATACATCATGCTTCACCTGGCCTGCACCATTCGCCGGCCGCTCAACTGGCGTTTTCATTCGGCGGGCATCCTCCGGGAGATCGGCCGCATCGAAGCATCTCTCCGAGCAGTCCTGGCGTTTGCCTCCCATCGCATTGCTTCGGCTAAATCCGCCAAGCCACTGCTGGTTCCGAGTCGCATGTCGCATTGTTCTACATCGTGATCGGCTGGCAGAGCCGTCCGGCGCGCGTGCCGCGGCTTCTCTGGCGCAAGATCGACATCCCATTAAAAATGAGGAAATACTGAGCCGTGCGCTTCCTCCTGCTGGCTCTGCTGCTGCTCAACGGATTCGTCGCCGAAGGGTCGGCTGAAACCATCGCCCCGGTTCGGCCCGGCGATATTTTGGAGATGCGCCTTGGAGGAGTTCCGGCCGAGGTCTCGCAAGACTTTAACTCGCGATATACAGTCAGCCAGGAAGGCTCGATCAACGTGCCGCTGATTGGCCAGATGCGCTCGGTCGGACTTACCCCGCCGCAGTTGGAAAAGGCGGTCCAAACCAGGCTCATTGCCGGGAAACTTTTCACCAATCCGGCGGTGAGCATCATTCTCGTGCAGAATAACCGTTTCGTTTCGGTTGGTGGTGGCGTGGGACCACCCCAGCGACAACTCGCGAGCGCCGCCCCATCCGCTCCCATTCCCGCAAAGGCTCCTGGCGGGCGCCCCAGGCTCGCGCTGCCCGACACCGAGAATTTCACGGTCGCGGACCGCCCCGCGTTCCTCTTCCTGCCGCCAGCAGCCAGGCGTTCCCAGCCGCAACCCTGGATTTTCTACGCGCCGACGCTCCCGCCGTATCCCGACGAAGCCGAGCGCTGGATGCACGAACAGTTTCTCGCCGTCGGCATTGCCGTCGCGGGAGTGGACGTTGGGGAGGCTTACGGCAGCCCACGGAGCCACGCGATCTTCGACGCGCTCCTGCGTGAGTTGACGGAGCGGCGCGGGTTTGCTGCGAAGCCGTGCCTGTTCGGGCGCAGCCGCGGCGGGCTGTGGGTGAGCAGTTGGGCCATCGCGAACCCGGCGCGCGTCGCGGGCCTGATCGGCATCTATCCGGTCTTTGATTTCCGCACTTATCCCAAACTCGAAAAGGCAGCGCCCGCGTATCACCTGACGCCGGAGGAAATGGCCGCCCGCGCCGCCGAGTTCAATCCGATCGAGCGCATCGGCGTGCTCGCCAAAGCGGCGGTTCCCGCCCTGCTCATCCACGGCGATGCGGACACGGTGGTGCCATTGCGGGAGAACTCCGCGGAGTTCGTGCGCCGCTAGCAGGAGGCGGGCGCTGGGGCGCTGGTAAAACTCATCGTGCTCGAAGGCCAGGGGCACAGTCTATTCGAGGGGTTTTTCCACTCGCAGGAGCTGGTGGACTTTGCCATCGCCCGCGCCCGCGCCGGCGCAGCTCCGTGAAGAATCCCGAGAAGGAATTCACCTCCGGGTCGGGCAAATAGCACGGGAGCCGCAGCGCAGCTACTTGGTGCATTGACCAAAAACTCCTGGAGGCAAAGGATTGCAGAGCCCCCTCGCTCCCCTCCAGCATCCCTCCTCCTTCCTCCCCATGAAACTCCCCCTCTCGCTCCGTGTTGTCCTCCTCGCCGCCGGTTTCGCTTCGCTGCCCCTCGCGGCGCGCGCAGAGCCGCACTGGATCTGGACCAGCGCGAAGGCGAAGGGCGGCGAAAAGGCCACCTTCCGCAAGAGCTTTCCAATCGCCGGGGCGGTGAAATCCGCGACGCTCGAGTTTACCTGCGACAACGGCTCGACCGCGCTGCTGAACGGAGCCAAGGCCGGCGAGAACCCGGACTGGATGTTCCCGCAAAAAGTGGACGTCGCGAAGCTGCTCAAGGCGGGCGAAAACGAACTGCGCTTCGAGGCCAGAAACAAGGATGGTTCGGCCGCGTTGGTGGCGACGCTGACCATCGAGACGGCCGACGGGAAAAAAACGGTGATCGAGTCCGGGCCGGACTGGCTGGGAGCGCCAGCCGGGAGCACGGATTTCGAACCGGTGACGGTCATTGCAAAGTACGGCGCCGCGCCCTGGGGCGACGCTTTCTCCGGCAAGCAGTCGTCCGGGCGCGGAGGCGGGTCCGTGCCGGCCGATCCGGCCGCGCTCGACGTCGCACCCGGCTTTACCGTGGATATGATCTACTCGGTGCCGAAAGCGGAACAAGGCTCCTGGGTTTCCATGACCGTGGATCCGAAAGGCCGGCTGATCACCGGCGATCAATACGGCGGCCTTTTTCGGGTGACCGTGCCGCCGCTCGGAAGCAAGGAGGGAACAACCGTCGAACCGATCAAAGCCGAGATCAGCGGGGCGCACGGACTTCTTTACGCCTTCGACAGCCTCTATGTGATGGTCAATGAAACGACGACCACGGCGGACGGCCAAAAAAAGTCGAGCGGACGCGAGACCGGCCTCTGGCGTTTGAAATACCGCCCCAGCGATGACCAGTTCGAGAAGCCCGAACTCCTCCGCAAAATCCAGGGGAGCGGCGAACACGGCCCCCATGGCCTCGCTCTCGGCCCGGATGGCAAGTCGATCTATCTGGCGAGCGGCAATCACACGAAGCTGCCTGACAACCTCGAGTACGCGCGGCCCGTGGCGATCGGCGAAGACCATGTCCTCCCGCGCATGTGGGACGCGAACGGCCATGCCAAGGGAATCCTCGCGCCCGGCGGTTACGTCTGCAAAACCGACCCCGACGCGAAGCGGGTCGAGCTGTTCGCGGGCGGTTTCCGCAACAAATACGACCTCGCCTTCGACGGGAATGGCGAGCTCTTCACCTATGACTCGGATATGGAATGGGACATGGGCACGCCCTGGTACATGCCCACCCGCATCAACCATATCGTGAGCGGCGGCGACTACGGCTGGCGCTCCGGCGCCGGCCGCTGGCCGGAATACTACGCCGATTCGCTGCCGGCCGTCGTGAACATCGGACCGGGCTCACCCACCGGCACGATTTTTGGGACCGGGGCGAAATTCCCCGCGAAATATCAGCGCGCTTTCTTCGCGCTGGACTGGACCTACGCCACGGTGTGGGCCATCCATCTGACGCCTGACGGCGCGAGCTTTCGCGGCGAAAAGGAGGAGTTCATCGGCGGCCGGGCGTTCTCGGTGACGGATGTGGTCATCCGGCCGCAAGATGGCGCGATGTATCTGACCGTCGGCGGCCGCAACAATCAGTCGTCGCTTTATCGGGTCGTCTATACGGGCAAGGACAGCACCGCGCCGGTGGCCCCTCTTCCACCGACGGCCGAGGCGAAGTTGCGCCACGAGCTCGAAGCGCTGCAAGCCGAGGGCACCGGACCCGCGGCGATCGACCAGGCGTGGCCTCATCTCGCGAGCAAGGACCGCTTCCTCCGCTTCGCCGCGCGCATCGCCATCGAGCATCAGCCGGCCGCGAAATGGGCCGACCGTGCGCTCGGGGAAAAGAATCCGCAGGCGGCGATCGAAGCGCTCATCGCACTCGCCCGCGTCGGCGACAAGACCCTGCAACCGCGGCTCTTCGAAGCGCTCGGGAAGCTGGAGTTTACCCGCGTGCCCGAGGAATTGCGCCTGCCGCTGCTGCGAGCCTGGGAGCTTGCGTTCACTCGCCTGGGCAAACCCGCGCCCGACGTGTGCAAGCAATTGGCGGCGAAGTTCGATCCGCTCTTTCCGCACAGCGACCCGCTGGTGAACCGCGAACTCGTTTCAATGCTGGTGCTGCTGGATTCCCCGAGCATTGTCGCGAAGACCGTTCCTCTCCTCGACACCGCCAAGGATAGCGACGTGACCATCGCGAGCGAAGCAGTGCTCGCCCGAAACACCGGTTACGCCAACGCGGTCGCGGGCCTGCATGCCAGCCGTCCCAATCGCCAGGCAATCGCCTATGCCTACGCGCTGCGCAACGCCACAGCGGGTTGGACGCCGGGGTTGAGGAAGGCCTTCTTTGCCTGGTTCCCGCGGACCCACGCCTGGAAAGGCGGCAATAGTTTCACCAAGTTTCTGGACAACATCCGCACCGAGTCGCTGGCCAATCTCGTGACCGATCCGAACGAGAAAGCCGCGCTCGATGAGATGTCCAGGAAAGCGCCGCCCGCGCCGCCCGCGAATTTCGTCGCTCCCAAGGGCCCCGGCAAGAACTACACCGTGGACGAAGTGGATGCTCTCGCGAAGAACGGACTGCATGGCCGCAACTTCGAGCAGGGCAAAGCGATGTTCGCTTCGACGCTGTGCATCAACTGCCATCACTTCGGCGGCGAAGGCGGCAACATTGGACCGGACCTCACCGGGTCAGGGAGCCGCTACACGGTGCGCGATCTCATGGAAAACATCATCGAGCCGTCGAAGGTCATCAGCGATCAATACGGCACGGACGAAATCGAGAAGAAGGACGGAAGCCGCATCATCGGCCGCGTCGTGGCTGAGGAAAATGGCAAGCTGCTGGTCATGACCAGCCCGCTGGCGCCGGACATGCACGTCGATGTGGATATGTCCGACATCAAGTCGCGCAAGCCTTTCAACGTCTCGATGATGCCCCCGGGACTGATCAATGCCCTCAATCAGGACGAACTTCTGGACCTCGTCGCGTATTTGATGTCGGCGGGAAATTCCAAGGACAAGGCCTTCGCGAAGTAGGCCTCGGCAGCAAACGTCGAACGCTGAACGCCGAACGCTGAACGCTGAGAGGCGAGTTCGACGTTCGGCGTTTGCTGGCGGGAGGAAGAGGTGAGGAACATCCAACATCCAACACCCAACACCCAACACCCAACACCCAACACCCAACACCCAACATCCAACATCCAATGCCGCTGGCGCACGTCCGCGAGGTCCCATTGGGTGTTGGGTGTTCCTCACCGCGCCAACCGTCACCCCACCTTCCTTCCAGGCTGACGGAGGACGAGCGGTCGTTTCGCCGCCGGTCCCGGGCGTTTCGCGTTGCTTTTGCAGCGCGAACCGGGTTTCCGTCGCCGATGCGAAAAACCAAAATCATTTGCACCCTGGGGCCGGCCACTGAGTCGGCGGAAGTCTTGCACGCGATGATCGAAGCCGGAGCGAACATCTTCCGGCTCAACATGAGTCACGCCACCCACGAGTGGGTGCGGCAGATCGTTCCCCGCATTCGAGCCATTGCCAAAGAGCTGGACGTGATCGTGGGCATTCTCATGGACACGCAGGGTCCGGCCATCCGCACCGGGGACCTGCCCACGAAGCTGGATTTGAAGGTGGGTGATGTCTTCGAGTTCACGGTCCGCGGCACGGTCAGCGAGGAAGTGAACTCCGTGGGCGTAAATTACGATGGGCTGATCGATGATATTTCCGTGGGCGACACCGTGCTCGTCGATAACGGCAACATCCACATGAAGGTGCTCTCGAAGGAGGGCAGCAAGATCCGGTGCGAAGTGCTGACGTCTGGGATCATGGGCTCCCGCCGGCACATCAACCTGCCCGGCGTGAAGGTCAACCTGCCGCCACTCACCGAGAAAGATCTCGCCGACGTCGCCGTCGGCGCCGAGCTGCAGGTGGATTTCGTGGCGCTCAGCTTCTGCCGGGAGCCCAATGACGTCGAGGTGCTGCGCAAAGTCCTCCGCAGCCACGACAGCGCGGCGCGCATCGTGTCCAAGATCGAGGACCAGCTCGCGATCAAGAACATCAACGAAATCATCCAGACCACCGACGTGGTCATGGTCGCCCGGGGCGATCTTGGCATCGAGTGCCCGATGGAAGAGCTGCCGATCATCCAGCGTCGGATCGTGAAGCGCTGTCTCCAGCGCGGCGTGCCGGTGATCGTCGCGACGCATATGCTCGAATCGATGATCAGCAACCCCGTCCCCACGCGGGCCGAAATCACGGATGTGGCCAACGCCGTTTACGAACAGGCGGACTGCGTCATGCTCAGCGGCGAGACCACGGTCGGAAAATACCCCGTCGCCTGCGTGCGAGTGCTCGACAAAGTCGCGCAGCGCATCGAGCGCAGCGGCGGAGCCAACTTCGCCGTGGAGGCCTTGCTCGAAAACGATCGGCACAAGACCGTGCATTCCGCGGTCTCCCTCGCCAATTCGTTACCCGACGCCAAGCTCGTTGTCTTCACCCGCCGCGGCACCATGGCCGATTACATTTCCGGGCAGCGTCCGAACGCCCCGATCTACGCCTTTGCGCCGACCTTCGAGCTGTGCCGCAAACTCTCGGCCAACTGGGGCACCTTTCCCCATCAGCTCACCTTTGACAGCAATCCCAACCGAACGATCGGTGCCGCGATGAATTATCTCGTCGAGCAAAAGCTGGCCGCCTCGGGCGATCATCTCGTCATCGTCAGCGACATGCTCGCCGGCGAGGAACGCTTCGACAGCATCCAGCTCCGGGTCGTGCCGTAGCGGTGCATCGGCTGTGGAAAACGCAGAGGCGCAGAGACGCAAAGGAACCGAGCTCGGCCGCGGGGTCGTCCTTGTCGGGTTCCTGTGCGAGGGTGTAGGAAGAGAACGCGAGGAGAGCGAGCACCGCGCAAGACAATCGGGGTAGCAGATTCATGGTTTGGCGAGTTGGGCGGCGAGGACGTCGATCTCGCGCTCTTTGGCTTCGATGAGCGGGATGAATTGTTCGATTTCGTCCGGGAACCAGCGTTTCGACGAATCGAGATGGTCGCGGCTCGACGGCTGGTTGATGCGATCCCCCGCGAGGAATGCCCAGTTCTGCGGCCGCCAGTAATAGGACCACAGGCGGTTCTTGGCGCGGATGACCCCAAGGAGGGCTTCCGCTCGCAGAGTCACGTGATTTCCAAAGACTGCCTCGCCCTAAGATAACCGAGTTCGTATCCCCGAAGGGAAAGGTTCGCCGCCCAAAGCGCGTGGCCTGTTTCATTCAGATGGCAACCGTCACGCTGCTGCGAGGAACTGCTGTATTCTGTATCGGTTCCAATAACTTTTGGGCCTGTCTTTTTGCCGAGCTCGAAGATCGCATTGTGAAAGGAAAAGAGCGTGCGCCGCTTTCCCAGAAAAAACTCGAAGTCCGGCTGCGGTCCGGCGTGGAAAATTCCAAAATCAACTCGGGCCGAAGCTAACGGGTGGAAGATGAGGCGTCCATCCGCACAACGCGCTCGCGCGAGGGCTCTGTGCCCTCGTGCGCAGACGTTCCGGGGCTCTGCCCCGGGGACCGGCGCCTCGGGGAGTCGATTCCCAAGCCGCGGCACCCAGAAACGGCAAAGGGCGCGCCCACTTGGAACGCGCCCTTCTTCGGTTGCCTAGGGAGAACGGTTATTCTTCGAAGTCCGCCTGGTGCGAGGGAAGGAGCGCCTCGATCGGCTTCTCCTTCTTTTGCAATGCCCGGCGCAGCTTCATCAGCGCGATGTTCTGCAACTGCCGGATGCGTTCGCGGGTCACGCCAAACTTCTTGCCGACTTCTTCGAGCGTCTTGGCCTTGCCGCCATCGAGACCGAAGCGCGAGAAAATGATCTTCTTCTCGCGGTCATCGAGGACCCGCAGCAGGTCGCCGACTTCGTCGCGCAGGTTCTGATCCCGCAGCATCTCGAACGGCGTCAACGCCTCGAGATCGCCGACGATCTCGCCGAACTCGGTGGAGTCGTCATCGCTGATCGGCGCATCGAGCGAGGCCGGGCGAATCGAGACGGTCTTGAGCTGCGAGATTTTCCCCGCGGACAGGCCGACTTCTTCCGCCAGCTCATCGTCGGTGGGCTCGCGCCCAAGTTCTTCGCTCATCTGCAGCGCCACGCGGCGCATCTTGGAGATTTTGTCCACCAGATGGACCGGGAGACGGATCGTCTTCGACTGGTTCGCCAGGGCGCGCTTGATCGACTGCTTGATCCACCAGGCGGCGTAGGTGGAGAGCTTGCCGCCCTTGGCCGGATCGAAGCGCTCGACGGCTTTCATCAACCCGATGTTGCCTTCGGAAATGAGGTCGAGAAGCGGGAGGCCCAGATTCGCGTAGTCGTGGGCGATCTTCACGACCAGCCGCAGATTCGAGCGGATCATGAGCGAGCGGGCCGCCTTGTCGCCCTTTTTGATTTTGGCGGCGAGTTCGATCTCCTGCTCGGGCGTTAGCAGCGGAATTTGCCCGATTTCGCGGAGGTAGATTTTGATCCCCGAGTCGGAGTCTTCGCCTGATTTATAGTTCATTTTGGTGCCTCTGGCTTTCTAAATAGCAAATAGTATGCGTGCGAACGGGGTCCGTTGGATGCGTTCTGGTGACTCTGATGTGATTACAATGGATGCGGGACAGGGGAATTCAAGAAAAAAAATTATCTCGCGGCATCAGTAGTCAATCACCTTAAGTAATACGTTCTGGGACCCCTTTTCTTAGGTCCTGTTCAAAGTTTTACTTCCCGCTCCGTCTCTGCCACCGTCGCCGCAACGTGCTGGCAAAAGTCTATTCGGCTGCCGTCTATGGCGTGGACGCCTTCGAGGTCGAGATCGAAGTCAATGCCGCCTCGGGACTTCCCGCCATCGTCGTGGTGGGCTTGCCCGATGTCGCAGTCAAAGAAAGCCGCGACCGCGTGACCACCGCGGTTTCCAATAGCGGCTATCACTGGCCGCGGGGGCGGACCACGATCAATCTCGCGCCGGCCGACGTCAAAAAAGAGGGCCCGAGCTTCGATCTGCCGATCGCGCTGGCCATGATCGCGGTCGGCATGGAGGTCGAGTTGCTCGAGGTGGAAAAGTATTCCTTCGTCGGCGAACTCGCGCTCACCGGGCAGGTGCGCCCGGTCAAAGGTGTCCTGCCTATCGCGCTCGAAGCTCGCAAGCAAGGCCGCCGCGCCGTCATCGTTCCCGAGGCCAATGCCCGCGAAGCCGCGATGGTGAAAGGAATCGACGTGTTTGGCGTGCGCACCTTGCGCGAGACGTTCGAATTCCTGACCGGGGAGCGACAGCTCACGCCCACCCGGGAGGATGTCACGGAATTCTTCCAGCGGCACCAGTCCTACGAGGTGGACTTTTCCGAAGTGCGCGGCCAGCACCACGCGAAACGGGCCATCGAAGTCGCCGTGTCCGGAGCGCATAATCTGCTCATATTGTGGTTGATTCACCCCGGCGGTCAGCTACGTTCAATTTGCGTTGTCAGCAATTCCTACAAGATCCATCAAGCCGAGCCGGCCACCCCTGGCCTTCAGCTACATCCGGTTTTCAACTCCGGAGCAGTTGAAGGGCGACAGCTTGCGCAGGCAACTTGAGATCTCCGAGCGTTATGCTCGAGAGCACGGTCTTGTTCTGGACGACCAGCTGAACCTCCATGATCTGGGCGTTTCCGCATTCCGCGGAAAAAACAAAACAACCGGAGCGCTCGCGACGTTTTTGGAGGCCATCTCCGCCAAGAAGGTCCCCCCTGGATCATATTTGCTCCTTGAGTCGTTGGACCGATTGAGCAGAGCGCAAATGACCGAAGCGATCCCAACGTTCCTAGAAATCATCAACGCTGGGGTGATTGTGGTCACGCTCGCCGACGAGATGACCTACAGCAAAGGCTCGCTCGACCAGAACATGGGAAACCTGATGATGAGCTTGGTGATCATGGCGAGAGCCCATGAAGAATCGGCGACGAAATCGAAACGCCTTTCCGCCGCTTGGGTGAACAAGCGCAGGGCGATAGGAGAACGAAAACTGACAGCGCAGGCGCCTGGATGGCTCGCCCTGAACGCAACGCGAACCGCTTTCGAAAAGATCCCGGAGCGCGTGCGTTTGGTGCGCCGGCTGTTCGCTCTCGCTGATGCGGGTCACGGCAAGCGTTCGATAGCAAAAAGCTTCAACCAGGAAGGGATCGAACCATGGGGCAAGGGCAAGCGTCGTGGCAACGGCTGGCACGATAGCTACATCCAAAAAATTCTGGCGAACCGCGCAGTTCTCGGGGAGTTCCAGCCGCACCGCATGGTTGAAGGGAAGAGGATTCCGGACGGGGATCCCATCGCCGGCTATTTTCCCGCAATTATCGATGAGAAGGTTTTCCGCAGTGTCAATTGTCGAAGCCGGAGCGTTCCCGGGCCAATCGGCGACAAGGTCTCCAATCTTTTCAGCAAAATCGCTTTCGATGGATATAGCGGTGCCGTCATGCGATTCGTGGACAAGGGCACTCGCAAACGCGGGGAAGGAAAATGGAAATACCTCGTTTCAGATCGGCGACGAACGCACCCAAGCGCACCGCCCTGCACCTGGAAATATCCTCACTTCGAAAACCTCTTCCTGCGTTTCGTTCACGAACTCGACTGGAAGCGCGTTTTGAGTGAAGGTGAGGAATCGGGCGCCACCGGGGACGACGAAGAGCTGGCGAGCATCGTGTCGGAGGTCCAGAGTCTGCGCGATGGGGTCGAGAAGGTTCTAGCCGCGATCCAAACGACCAGCGATCCACCGGCTGCGTTGGTGAAAAGACTTGGTCAACTCGAGACGGATCTTTCTGAGGCGGAAGGGCGACTCGCGCTGAAGGAAGAAGATTTCAAAATTAGGCGTCAGGCCATCGAAGAGTTCGAGAATAACGCGACGAGGCTTAAACAGTTGGCCCTGAAGGCGACTGACCGCGAGGGTCGAATCCGCCTTCGTGATGAGATCCACAGAAAAATCGCGAGAATCGACTTGTATCCACGAGGTCTTCGGCGCGAGTGGCAGGGACCAGACTACAGGGTGAGAATCAACAGCGCGGAGCCGCTTCTCGCCGTGACATTTTCGAACGCTGTCACTCGCTGGGTGATTACGATCGGAAACAGACCCGAAGCGCTTGCTTTTCAAGAAGTCGGAACGGGAGCCTCTAGAACGCTTGTCATAGCACCCACCCCGGATGGCACACGCAAGTGGAGTGGGCGCGACCCTCTACCACCCGAGCTTGAAGCGTGGACGGAATCGAATCGGCTTGGTGCTGGCGGCTAACGGTGCCCCGAATCGAATCCACGGCAACGGGCCTCGACCCCTGCGGAACCATCTCTTCACGCCGGAGGTGTTCGCCCGACTCAGCGCCCATGGCCGCTTTTGTGGCGGACGGCGGCTTGACGGTCGGAGGAGGACGAGGGCCGAATTGACGGCGCTCGACAGGAGGGCCAATTCCGCTCCCGCCGTGGCGTTTTAGTGATATCAGATCTCTGGAAGCCCGACTGCAGTGACTTGCTCAAATCCGCCATTCCGCACGACAGAGCCCTGTGAAGCCACCTCCAGGGATGATGCCGAGCACGCCGAAACCCGTGGAGGTGGCGCCCTTTCGGTGCAGGATCACTTGCGCCCTTTGTGGGTTTTCACGGAACGTCGTAAACTCGCTCCGACGGTTGCGGATCGTTCAAAAGATGTCCGAAATGAAAAAGTTTAGAAAGTCCTTTGCTGCGTGCTGGCGGAACAGATAAAGGTGCCCACTGGATCGCTCTCCCGGCCCCAACTTTCATCGATGCCCGACCAGTTGTTCGTATTCAATCACTCCAGCTATCCTCGCGGCGGATGGGCATCGGTTGCTTGGCACCCTATCCAAGCACGCATGGGCATCGGCCCGGACGAAGTCGCCTTGGTGGACGAGTCGGACCTGGAGATCCCTTGCCAAGTTGACCCAGCGCGGGACACGTTGATTTTTTCTTTGCCGCGCAAGATCGAGCCTGTCAACGGCTCCGCCCCTTCTGTCATTTTTACGCTCAGACGTCGCAGTTCTAGATCGCAACAGGAGGAAAAGGCGCACTATAAAGTGCTTGACAGTGATCCAAATGGGCAACCACGGGTCGTGCAGCTGAGCAATGAACGGTTGGCAGCGTCTTTCAATCTTCTACCTTCACCCGGCGACCCCGCGAAGAACTGGTATGCCGGCGCGGCCACAAGCGTTCGGCTGGACGGACTTGAAATGCTCGATGCCTTCGCGGCAGCCCTCAAGGGATGGGAAGGCCACGACCCCGAAAAACGCTGCATGCAGGTTGACGAATTGAGGCTTGAGCTTCCCGGTTCGAGTGCCCCAACCTACCAGCGTGTGCAGCTGTTTGACCAGCCGTATGAACTCGTCTCAAAATCGAGCGGTCCGGTTCGTGCTAGCATCACCCTTGCGTCGGCAGCCTTTGACATCGCTCCAGGCGATCCCGAAAGTCGGGAGCGCTATCAATTCTACCGGATAATCAGCTTGCTAGCAGGGACAGATTATCTTCTAGAAGAATTGCTTGTGAAACCAGTCCCAGCTCCAGCACTCACCGGCACGGGGGCAATCCAACTTGCCTTTGTGCCGCGTTTTTTTGCGCACATGGATCTGAGTTTTACGCCGGAACTCCATCGCTTTTCGGAGGCGCCAGAGTGGTTTGCCATCGGCTCGCGGTTTTCCCCGTATCAGGGTTACGGGTTTGCGACGAATGCACGCCTCGGTGCCGTTACGTATCCCCATCTAGAATCGCCTGAGCCCGGGAATCAGCGTAAACAATTTTCTTGGAAAACGCTTCCCTGTCGCTCCGCTACCTGCCTACACCGTTTCATGCGCAGTGCGGCAGGCAGGGGGCGTGGCCATCAGGAACATTTTGATGTTCGGACCGGCACATGCTTCCATGAGGTGCTTGACCGCCCACTGACTTGCCACTTCGTTTAGCGCCTTTCACCTGATCACCCGTCCAAACAACCCCTTTCATCGAATCAACTAGCGACATGCGAGCACTTCAAGAGTTCAAGCCAGCAACACACGTGGTCGAAGAACTGCTGCGCGTGGATCGTTTCATCGAGGAAAACAAGCAGATTATCCTCGAACGGCTCCAAGAAAATTATTCAGGCGTCACTGCCCAGAAGCAAGCATACGCCATGTTCATCACCGGAAGCCTGCCCTTGGTCAGCGGCATCATTCACGTTGGATCAACGGCAGACGATTTTGCCCGAGCGGCAGCATGGGTGCGGGACAAGTCGCCAAAAGCCGATCCGATCAACGTGTTGTGCCACTTCGTGCTGATTTACTTGGTGGAACTCGGCTGGCGTGAAGTGCTTGAGTCGAACGAGCCTAAGCGGCGAACGATGTGGACCCGCATCCGAAAAGCGGTGCAGGAACCACCCGTTCTGCCGTAACCGCCGCCGCTGTGTCGCGACTGGTCAGACGCGATACGCCGGCTTTAGGTGCGCATTGCCGATGCTCAGTGTTTTCGGCCTCGGTCCGAGAAATTCCCGGGGATCTCGGCTTCGTGAGGAGATCGTGTGAGCGGTAGTCTCCCGACGGGCATCACGGCAGTTCTCGAACTCGTCGGTCACCAGAAAGGGATTCAGAGCCTCGTTGTGACATCCGATGGCCGGACGGTGATTTCTGGGGGCAGCGATCACACAGTTCGTGTTTGGGATCTGGAATCCGGGTGCCTGATGCGGACGATGAAGAATCGTCCTCGCGTTATCTTGGCAGTCGCAGTAACGCCCGATGGACGCTGGGTGATTTCTGGAGGTGAAGACGGGGCGATGTCTGTGTGGGACCTCGAATCCGGCCGATTCCTCCGAGACTTGGAAGGCGACCGCGACCTTGTAACTTCGGTTGCGGTCACGCCTGATGGCCGATCGGTAGTTGCCGGCGGCAGCGACGGAATGGTGTGGGTTTGGCAACTGAACTCCGGCAAGCTCTTCCGAGCCATCGAAGGGCATGGTGGCACGGTTTGTTCCGTGACTGTCACGCCGGATGGGAATTCGATCATTTCCGGCGGATGGGATGGAAAGGTCCGTGTGTGGGAATTGGTTTCTGGCCGGCTTCTTCGGACGATGGAAGTCGGTCTCGGCTCCGTCTCATCAGTGGCAATGACGCCTGATGGCCGATTGGTTGTGGCCGCGTGCGAGGACAAGACCGTGCGCGTTTGGGATGCATCCAGCGGGAGACTGCTGCGAACCTTGGAAGGCCACAACAGCAACGTCGTCGGACTCGCCATCAGTAGGGACGGACGCTGGGCGGCCACCGATTCGGCGGACAACACGGCTCGCATTTGGGAACTTGAGTCAGGTCGGAGTATGGCTGATCTTCCTGTCGCGATCCCCCACTGGGCGGCCGATACGCGCGTCGCCTTCAGCCCGGCCGGCACGCACCTGCTCACGGTTGCCGAGGGACAAGACGGAGAGGTGATCCGAGTCTGGCACATCGATTTCGCGCGGCTTGACGAGAACCAGTTGGCCCAAGACTCCATCAGTTACCGCAATGCCAAAGTGGTGCTGGTGGGCGACACTGGTGTCGGAAAGTCCGCCTTGGGCATGGTATTGGCTGGCGAGGAGTTTCAACCGACGGATTCGACGCATGCTCGGCGCATTTGGTCACTCAAACAAACGGAGGTCTCGTTGGGGTTTGGGCGTCGACAGATACGAGAGATCATGCTCTGGGATTTGGCGGGGCAACCGGGATACCGTCTAGTCCATCAGCTCAATATCGACCAAGCTGCCGTGGCGCTCGTGCTGGTCGATGCTCGGAGCGAGACTGATCCCCTCGGCGTCGTAGAATATTGGGCACGAGCCATTGCCCAAGCACGTTCCGCCGTGCCTATCACCAAGTTTCTCGTCGTGGCGCGAATTGATCGTGGAGGCCTCGCAGTCAGTCCCGAGGAATTGGAGCGCTTCGCTCACCAAAACGATTTCGCAGGCGTCTTTCAAACCAGTTCGAAAACGGGCGAAGGTGTTCGGAAGCTGGCTGAGGCGATCCGTGGCGCAGTTCGGTGGGACGAGTTGGAGGAGGTCGGCTCCAATCAGTTGTTCGTATCGATCAGACAATTCCTTCAGAAGGAAAAGGCGGATGGCGACGAGGCGCCGGTGGAACGGGTGGACGATCTCTTCAAACGATGCGCTGAATCTTCAGATCGCTGGCTGCGTAAAGCCACCTTTGCTGATTTCCGGACGTGCGTGGACCGCCTGGAAGCGGCGGGATTCGTCGAACTGCTGAAGTTCCGCGCTTTCAAGGCGGAGGAAGAGGAAGCCGAGTTTGTGCTGCTCCAACCGGAATACATCGATGGATATGCCTCCGCTCTGTTGCTCGCTGCCCGGAAAGAGGACCCGCGTGGCATCGGTCATCTTCTGGAAAGTGACGTCGTGGCGGGGAAACTGGGTCTTCCTAGGGAGGAGCGGATCGCCCACCGGGAACACGAGCGGCGGGTGTTGGCCGTGGCAGTAGAGCGGTTGCTGGGCCACGACATTGCGCTACGAGAGCGGATCGAAGAAGGGGGACCCCAAGATGGCGACTACTTGGTCTTCCCCTCGGAATACACCCGAGAAGCCCCCTACCCACGGCGCAACGCGCCGGGCATCGCGTTCGATTTTGAGGGAGCGACACGCTCCATATTCACTACCTTGGTCGTGCGTCTCGCGCATCATAGGGAGTTTACAAAGACCGAGTTTTTCCGCGACGCGGCCTGTTACGAGGCGAAGGCAGGAGGTCGTTGTTCCGTCGTGCTCGATGAACGCCAGCGGGCACCGGGTCAGGGCACGATGAGTGTGTATTTCGAAGATAATCCGCGAGTGGATGAGCAGCACGCTTTTCTACGCTTCGTGCGTCAGCACTTGGAGTCGAAGGCCACACCGGGCAGTATCGTGACGCACAGACTATATTTCTGCCGGGCTTGCGGATACGAGTGGGATGAAGCCCTAATCGAGAACCGGCTGAAGTTGGGTAAGGCAGACATTGCATGCCCGAATTGTGACGAGCGAACTCCGCTCTTCGACCTGATGATGCTTGAGAATGACAACGCTCGAAAGGGCGAGCGGCAAATGGACGCGGACGCCGAAGTGATGCGCCGCCGACAGCTCGCGGCGGCGGCGATCGAAGGCAAGAATCGTCTTGGCGAATACGATGTTTTCTTAAGCTACAATACGAAGGATCGTGCGCAGGTCGTGACACTGGCCGAAGGATTGCTCAGCGTCGGGATCCGCCCCTGGCTCGACATCTGGGATTTGGTGCCGGGGCGCCCGTGGCAAAAGCTGCTTCAGCAAGCGATCGCGCGTGTGAAGTCAGCGGTGGTATGTGTCGGAGCCAGAGGTATCGGTCCATGGCAGGACCAAGAAGCGGCGGCTTTTATCCGCAAGTTTGTCAAGCGGGGTTCAGCCGTAATCCCTGTTCTCTTGCCTGGAGCCCGACGGCAACCGAAGCTGCCCACTTTTTTGGAATCGTTCGGGTGGGTGGATCTGCGAGAACTGCAGTCAGACAACCCGCGGCCGCTGGCGAATCTTGTCGCCGGCATCCTAGGTCGGAGACCGGCAGAAATGGATCCTGTTCAACTGGTTGAGCAGGTTACGACGGTCTTACTCAGTGTTTCTGGTGCGGCTCAGGAATCCACGCGGGCGAGCCAGCGAATAGTGCTTCCGGTGGAGGTGCCGACTTTGAGTAAAATCGAATTGGAAGCCATTCGCCAGCAAATTGCGACATTACTCGGTATAGCGTCCGAGCAGCTTAAGGTTGTCGGAACTCGGCGCGGTAGTGTTAAGGTAATCTTGCGAGTTCGCGATTTGAAGGCGGTCAATCGCCTTTTCGTGATGTTGGAGCGCAGCGACCCGGCGTTAAAGGAGTTCTTTCAGGACTGGCAGATAAATCCGGAGAAATTTCAAGACGACAATCAAGCTGCCCCGAAAAAGGTTCGCAATGCCATTGCCGCTCAACGTGCCAAAGTGGAGGCCGAAAAGGCGCTCGTTTCCATGACAGCAATCGAGAAGAACGCGCTTAAGAAATGGACGGGAGGAGCAACAGTTCTTTCGGTTGCCGCTGTATTCACGGATATTGTGGATAGCACGAAGCTCTGCAACGACTTGGGCGAAACGCCTTGGGGACAGATCCGGGATGGCCACTTCGCCCGTGCAATATTCCTTATCCGTCAGGGACGTGGATTTCTCGTTAAGAACACAGGCGATGGCATCCTCGCGCTTTTTCACGACGCTCAAAACGCAGCGAACTTTGCAACGGCGCTTTATGGCGAGACTGGCCATGCTGCGGTGCGTATTCGCGTGGGTGTTCATTCCGGAGAGGTAAACATCGACGACAGCGCCAGATGGGGATTCGGCGACGCTTGGGGCCAAAATCTCAACTTCACAGCGCGAGTAATGTCTCACGCAAAGGGGGACGGCATTCGATTCAGTGATGAAGTAAAGCGGAGCGTCGATCGTCGCCGTGCCACGATCAATCCTGAGGTGCGCTGGATTAAGTATCCCAACGTGAAGTTCAAGGGCTTCCAAGGGTCGTTCACGCTTTGGGGGGCGGAAGCAGTGTAGAGTCGGGCCGGGTCTGGGGGCCATCAATTTTTCTGCGTCACCGATGTGGCTGCTGCCGGATGAAGCGCCGCTAAGTCGCCACGGGTGCTACGCCGAAAGATCGCGCGGGAAATTCGTGCCGCGGCCCGAGGCGCCGACCGGTTCTCAAAGTGTCGCTTCTCGGTGGTTTCTTGGATAGCTCCGTCAGCGCGAACTTAGGCGGCAGAAGCTGCCTTTATCTTCTGGTGAACAGATTCAACTACTTCGAGAATCTGCTTTTGAAACCGTTCGCGGTCCGACTTCCGTGAAGGTGCTACCGAGGCTAGAATGTCTTTTTTCCTGGCAACAATGTTTTGACTGTTCATTCCGCACCGGCGCGATCCGTCTGTTCGAAGCGCCGCAGCGCACAACCGTGGCCACAATCGAGTCAGCCGTAACGGATGAGGAGCGGAAAACGGGTCCGGTCGGGCGCCAAAGGTTCACGCCTTGCTCGTCCCCTTCAGGCAGGGTGCCGATCACGAGCATTACTGGATACGGCTGCTGGAGCCATTGTTTCACCCATTGCTGCTTCATGATCCTGAAGATCTCAGCCCGCTTGGATAGATGCGAGTTTCCGACTTCAGTTGCAGGTAGAGCCGTTTGTCGGTGCCCTTGCCTTCGTCATCGGTGAACTCCAGTTCCATGTCGATTCCCTCGTCTTCGGTGCTGGGAATCTCGAAGCACTTCTGGTCTGCACTGGTGATGCGTGAACCGACCTCCAAGGCGAGCGGTTTACCGTTTGAATCTCCTCGCACTGGTCGCATTCCGACGCGCCCACTAATCTGAGCGAGGATGCTTCCTGCTTCGTCCCATGGCTAAAAAAGCGACGGCAACTATTTCCAAAACAAAAACATTTGGTTCCGGCGCTGCCTGCACGTCAAAAATATCTCCAGATTCGACATTGGGGAGGTCAGTCGCGTTGGGGGGGGTAAGTTGCCAAATATCACCTACTAAATCTCCAGTCATTTGATTGGATTTCCAAGTATACCCGAGCCCATTTGTATCGCCGAGTTTTGTGACGATATTGCCATTTGCATCAACGCCAACCAATTGCGTGTAGAATTTCTCGCACTCTTCGTATCTCCCCGTAAACGGGTCGATGTATGGACTGAACATGCCCTTCACCAGTGACGGAGAGTCGTAAAACTGAAAGGTCGTCGCATTCATTGTGCCGGAAGAGGTTGCGTCGCTGTCATTCAAGTATGAGGGGT
Organism: Chthoniobacter sp.; assembly: GCA_034667665.1. Taxonomy (GTDB): domain Bacteria; phylum Verrucomicrobiota; class Verrucomicrobiia; order Chthoniobacterales; family Chthoniobacteraceae; genus Chthoniobacter. The sequence continues at coordinate 39,350 of JAXDQW010000039.1, read as the reverse complement.
TGTTGTCGAATGTGTAGGCGTGAACATTGCCTCCCACGCCCGTCGTGGCGTTAAAAATACTCCGTGTAACACCCCCGTGCGGCGGGTCATCGATAGAGAGGTGGAGAGCCGTCATGGATTGACCATTGGGCTTGAGAATGCTGTTTCCATCCTTGATTTGCCAAGACTCGGGGGCATCGACGATTTGGCTGTAGAAATTGAAATGATCGACGCCCAAAAGATGAGCCAGATCACCCATTGGCAGATTGAGTGTGGAAGTTAGGTCAAAGGTGATGTATTTGCGGAGCGTCATATGACCGTTGGCATCAAGCTTGTTGGCAATGGTCGGAGTAAGGGAAAGACTGCTTAAGACTTCGGCTGCCGTAGGCACGGATGTGACTGGCGTCAGTGTAAAGTCGAAGTTGAAGCTATTACCACTCTTAAGCGTGAACAGCGCGGGTTCAGTTCCGCCATATGAAGAGCCGCTAATGGTGTGGTTGCCCGCCCGAAGAAACCCCTGTGCGCCCGTATTTCCCCAAATACCGCTAACGTTAAAACCACTGCTGTTCACAGAATAGCTATAATCTTGGTCGAGATGGATTGTCGCGCTGAATTGTGAGACTCCCCATCCATACAAATATCCATTCTGGCCGAAGAAGCCATTAAAGCCTTCGACGGTGGATCCTGACGCCATTAGGTGGGAAGTATTGCTCAAGGCGAGTGTCCAGTTCGCGGTGCTCCAGCCATTTGAACCCAGAGATCCGGTGCCAGGAAATGGGACGGCCGAAGTCTGGAGAAAATTGCCTGGAGATCCCGGACCGGCTGGGGCGATACTGAGGCTTGGTGAAGAGTCAAAATTAGCGGATGTCATTGCGCTGCCAGTGATGATATTCGGCGCAGAACGGCCGCGCGGGCCTAATGCGAACAGCATAAGCGCGACAGCGAGTTTAATCCCGAACACGACCAAGCGGTGACCTCTTCTGACAGAGGGGAAGTCGCCGCTTTTCTCATGGATTCTCAGCCCTTCTCGCATTGTTCCCATTATTCTCTCGGCGGATACCATATAGCTTCCTGCAACCAGTTCTTTCAGTTGGTCGTCATTGCTCATTCGTGTCCTTCTGTTTCAGGAATATGGCAGATCGCAAGTTGATGTAAAGGAATGGGCCGCTGTCGAACCGCAAGGGAAGGAGTCGGCGCTCCTTCTTCAGCGGGTCGCGAAAGCGGAACGTGCCGGACTCCAACTGCGCCCAGTCCGAGCCGAGCGCCTGCGCCGACATGCAGAGCACCAGCACGCGAGAGCGCTCCAGCCCTTCCTCGATCTTCGCCGGGATGCTGTCGCCCGGCCGGATCTCCCACGCATTGAACCACAGGCGCAGCCCGTCCTCCCGCAGCCTCTCCGCGATCTCGCGCACCACCGCCTTGTCCTTCGCGCTGTAGCTCAGGAAGACATCGTATTGGAATTCGTCCGCCATCGAGCAGGAAGATCAATACACGGAGTTTCATGGTCGGATCGACATTAATCATCACCCCTACTTCGAACACGTCTGTCGCGGTCGCGTCCCGGCACCCACTTCGTCAATACTGGGCGAGGTGCGAACCGACGCTTCGTTCCGCCACGCCCGAGGTGAAAGGACTGAATCGCCATACGACTCATGGCGCCGTCCAGCACGGAGTGCAACGGCGCGGGCTACCCTCGCTACGCCCGACGGCCGTGCGGACGCCTCGGCCTGGAATCACGTCCCTCCGCGGCGCTCGCACGCTTTGCTGGAAGGATGAGCGCATCACCACCGGCAGACAGCCAAGGGCCTTCCGAAGGCGAATATTTTCGGATCTGGTCAGCGAAGACCGCTACCGTCCCTTGGACTGACAGCGAAGAACGATTCCCCCCAATAGATGCACATTAAGATTAGGGCTGCTGATTCGGGATCTCGGTCGGCGAGACTTTGTAGCCCCTCCTTCAAGCTGTCGTGAACAACCACCCAAACCTCCGGACCGTTGTGATTCCAACTCGCCCAAATCCGTCAGGAGCTGCAGCGACCGCCCTAAGCCCCAGGACTTCCTCGACGCAAACGAACGGTCAATTGCATGATGAGCAGTCTTTTGGCTTCGTCGGCTTCAGCGAGAATCATGGCGTTTCAGTTGGCGGCAGCAACAAGCGACCGTCGGGCTCGAGGCGGGATTTCCGAGGCGTAGCGTTTTTTGGTCTGTCAGCGTCGCCTGCCTAGATCAGTCTCACCCGCTGACCATCTTCTCCCGCCAACGCCGCACGCTGCAGACGTCGGCTTCGCGGCGATGCGGTTTTTCACGCCTCGTTCGGCGAGCAGCTTCCTGGTCGCGCTCCAGGGTGAGCCGAAAAGGGGCTCGCCTTCCGCTGGATCCTCCTCAGTCAACGCACTGAATCCTCCTGGAAAGATCGGTTCAATGAACGGGCGGTAGAAGATGATTGCTTAGTCTTGGCAGCCTGATCGCCAGAAACCGTCTTGCGCCCTGAGTCGCTGGATCGGAAGGTTTCACCTTGACCCCACGACCCCAATGGCGCTACAAACGCGAACACTCCGCGCAGACGCGAATCGGGTTAGCTCTTCATGACGACTCAACCAACCAGTCCCGATTTGCATTTGTGTAGAAGTCAACATCCTCCTTAGCTGAAGGAGCGAGTGGGCCCTGGTGCGGGCTCATCGCGCGGCTGGCGCTGTGCAGCGATTCGGGCGGACTCTTGCCGCGAACGACGAAGCCCGGCGACACCAGCGAGCCGGGCATGATGCCGCCGCACCAGCGCATCGCCTGGCGGCTCTCTATTCGGTGAAGTTCGGAATGAACTCGTGCGCGAGCCGGTTCGGCTCGCCGGCACGCACACGTGGAAACGCTGAGCGCAGGTGCGGACACACTTCCAGTCCCGATAGAGCCCTAAGACATCTGCAAAATCCCAATGCTCCAACTTGTGGTCTAATCGGGAGCAGAAGAGAATCGCGATGAAAACTGTCGCCTTCCGCGACAAGTTCTGGCTCAGTCTCTCTACGTTCAATATGCAGAAAGCACTAGAATCGTTTTTGGAAATCGCCCCAAAGCTAGGAGGAATAATCACGATACTAGGGATCGTGATTTTTTTGTTTTTTTGGGTGCTACGTGGATTGATTGAAGGTGATAAGCTCCGCGCGGCTTCTGAGACGACCTCTGGTCAACTGCTCCATAAAGTGCTGGACTACGCCTTTTGGCTGGCGGTAATCGTAGTCGCTCTGGGTTTCTGGGTCCTCATGCTTCCGAAGCTGTTCCCGGACGTTCGTTACGCATTTTGGTTTTCGGTTGCTGTCTTGCTAGTCGCGGCGGTCCTCGTGGCGCGGTTGCCCAGGTGGATAGACCGTCAATCGACCAAAGCTCCGCGACTGGCCCTTTCTTTTGCGGACCGAGCGCAAATGAGGCGCTTTTTCGGCGATACGCCGCTGGGGATGCCAGGCGTCCAAGAAGCAGCACCTCCCTTGGGCGACTCCGACAACCTTGGATATTCCAGAGTTGAGCTTACGAGCCCAGTCGAGCACTTTGTTTTTGACGTCGCCGCACCTCGAAGTTTCGAGGACGTATCTCCCGACCCTACACGCGATCGGCAAGACTGGTTTGGAGGTCACGGATTAGTTTTATTTCCGTTCGTCGTAAACCTTGGCAATGAGACAGCGCGAAACATCTGGTTTAAGCTGCACATAGATTCCTCCGTTTCGCTCTGGGCAGTTCTGCCAACGACAATGGATATGGCGACGGACGAGATCACCGGGAAATCAGTGATTGAATTCGTGGACACCTCGACTGATCTGGCTCCGGCGACTGCTTACAACACCCATGCTCAGTTACCTTTTCATTTTTGGCCGATTCCAGAGAACTACGCGATTTCTTACGAAGTGGGCTCGGCAAATAGTGAAACCGTTCAAAGAGTTCTAACGATTCAGGTTCGGTCTAAAGACGTCCCAGACGCCTACGTCGAAAATGCACGTGGACTGCGTGATTACACTTCGCAGGATACAGCGGAAGCCGCGCGTCATTTTGAGAATGCAACCAAGATGGATCCAACGGTGGGTGGATTCTTTTTCAACTTGGGGACGGCACTATGCAGTTTTCAAGGAGACCAAGAGCGGCTCAAGCGAGCAGAGAATGCGTTCGCGGTAGCTTACCGACTTTCTCCTGAACAAGATCGAGTTATTGACTCATATGGGTGGGCTCTTGCGAAAGCGGGACAACTAGACGAAGCACTGAAATTAGCTCACGAACTGCTACATCGTAAGGTTGCGCCGAAGAATTTGCGGAGCGCGTATTTGGGCGCCTGCCTTCGAGATCACAATATTTCTCTCGCTGTGAATTTTCTTGAAGCGGAGCTGGCGGCGTTTCCTAATGAGCCGCTATTCTTGAGCGAACTCGGGATGGCGTATGCAGAACAGGATCGAGTCGCCGAGGGAGAGGCACTAATTCAGCAGGCGATCAAGCTTGCCCCTGATTTCGACCTGCCCCGTCTTGCTCTCGATAAGGTGCGGAAGAAACGAATGTCGCCAAGTTGAAAGGAGTCAACATTATCCCAGCGGATGGCGAGTCCGTGTGCTCTCCCTCTCATCGCCGAGCGGCGAGTGCATAACGGCGCGAAGAAGCCGTTCAAATCGTCATCCTCGCCCACGGCATCTTCCGGTTTGTTGTGCGCTTCAATCCTGGACAACTTGCATCGATGAAATGCGTGAGCCCTTCGACCAGTGCGGCTTGTGAGTGCGGGCCGTTCGGTCTCACTGCGGAATTGTGATGACGCAGCCGCGGTTCTACCCCCTCCGCGGATCCATTCCATCAGGTGGGCTCAACCCGAAGCAGCAGGTATGACAGACCGGAGCCCGTTCGCTGCACCGCCTGTTTAGGCAGCATGTTGGTGCTCCTTCTCCGTGCTCCTCAAGTCGCGGTAAAACGTAAGTGCATTCCGATCCATGTCGTAGAGGGCGAACTCACGTGTCCCCCAAGGGGTATCGCGGATGCCGTGGGGACTGCACTCGACGCCGCGTTCTCGGTATTCGTTGAAGAGTGCATCCGGGTCCTCCACGAGAAACCGCAGGCGAATCGTGCCCATCTCGTGCTCGAACTGAAACTGCATGTGTAGCTCGACTGCGTCGCGCCGAAACCCAACGTAATTCGGTGGATCGGTTTTGTCCCCAAACGCGAGTTGAAAGCCAAGTCGCTGGGTGTAGAACTCGATGGCGCGTTTGATGTCGCGTGTGCCTAAAATCGGGTGCGTCATTTTGAACATAGGAAGATTCAAATTGGTAAGCGCATGCGTGTGAAGCGGACTAACGATCGCAAGCTCAACGACCGCGGAGTGCGGCGCGGCACCTGAAGTAGGAATTCCTTGAGAGCGAGGGAGCTCCTATCGGCGATACGGATCGGCGGGATCGTTCTCGACCCTGTTGATGCGTGGACTTTTGGTGATCTGGCGCTTTGGGTCGAGGTCATTGCCGGTAAAATAGCTCAGCCTGTTGTCGAAATTTAGAACAGCGGTGAGGTTCCGAAATTTATTGCCGATAACTTTGACCGTAACCTGCCGGGGTCCGGTGTCCGCGGCGTGTAGTATTAGCGGATCTGGGCGATGATGAATCCGATGACTACGATGATGAAGAGAAGGGCGAACGCTCCACCGAAGAAGAATAAAAGAGCGCGAGCAATCCGCGCTGCCGTAGTCCGTCGCTGGAACTCGTGCCCGCAAGCTGCGCAGTGAAACTCCTGTGGCTCTGAAGCCTGATGTAGCATCGCGAACGGTAGTCCGAAGATCGCAACCGGACCTAAGGGATACAGGGCACGTTGCTTCGGGCGAAGTTGGACGTTCGTCGAGTTGCACGTTGGACAAATCATATTGCTCCGTTCACAGGATGCGGGTGCGGTCGCGACGACCGCAAGCTCAGCGACGGCGGAGGGCCGGCGTGACAGATCCGTTCACTGCAGCCCCTGTTAAGCGAAGTTGGTTGCATAAGCACGAATGCAATCCGCTTGTTGGGGGCTAAGGTGGATCGCCGGTCGAATGCTTGTGAGAAGCGAGAGCCCTTCGTCAACGCTGCGAACCGCACCGGAAGTGAGCAGAACAGCCAGCGCAAACAGACCTGTCCTTCCGTGGCCCTGGGCGCAATGAATGAAAGTAGCACCAGGACGCAACTGTGAGACAACTGCTCGAAGGATCTCAGGGGATGGGGCAGACGCATCGAGAACGGGAAACGCAAGGTAGCTGGGAGACTCCCGAAAGATCTTTGGCTCCTGAAATTCTGCGGTCAGGTCAACGTAGTTGACGAAGTCCGCGGCCCGCTCATGGGCAAGGAGTCGCCGCCCGACAACAAGATCGTCGGAGATGTGGTTGAACGCGGGCTCGGAGCTGAAAATACGCGCCGCGTGCCAAACAAGGCTGCTGAATAGGAGAAGCGGAAGGAAGGCAATCCAACTCCAGAATGGAAGGGTGCCGTCAGGGCGCTTTCCGAACAAGCCTTGCGCTCTGCGGAAATGAGCAATGCCAAGAATCAGGAAATCGCCTCCGAGCCAAATGAGCACGACTCCCACCATCCCGGAATATGCGCCGATGCCTGCTAGTGCGATGCCAAGACCGGAGAGTGAAACCGCGTATTTCATGGAAAGCCTGCTCGGTCGCTAAACGACCGCAAGCTCAGAGACGACGGAGGCGGCGCAGCCTGTGCGGCGAAAACGGCTGGAGTGGGCTGTGTGGAGGAAAGCGTGATAGGCGATTCAGTCATTTCTCGAAGCGCTTCATATCAATGAGTTCAAACTCGCCCATCTTGTTGAAGGCTGGTTCGTAGGTCGTCCAGAGTTCTTTGGTGGTGCCGGCGACGGTGACGACGGCGATATCAAGGTCGTTGGCGCCCCAAAAGAGTGAATAGAGGATGTGATGCGGTCCCTCCTCAGTCTCCAAGCAGATGCGCGTGAACAGGTATTGTTCCTTTGGCTCGCAGGTTTTGATGACCTTGGCGGCTTCTTTCTTTTTCGCGGCTAGGAAGTCGAGGATGAATTGCTTTGCGGTCTTGCCTGTGCCCTCTTTGACTCCAGTGAATGTCTGGATGCGAACTCCTGTGGTGTAGGGCTTCTTGCCGTTGTCCGTATCCTCACGAGTCAGCATCCAGTCATAGACCGGCCCATGATGACCCTCGTGATAAAACCAATCTTTCGGGCGTGAAATCTTGCCTCCGGTCGGTTCAAGAATCTGTGTGACGAACTCCGTCCGCGGTGTGTCAGCGGCAAAAGCGGAGCCGTCGGGCCAAATAAGGTCAAGAAAACCGTCGGGCACAAGGACGCCCTCCTTGCCTTTTGCGGCATCCTGCCACTCTTTTGGGATTGGCGGCTTAAAGTCTTTGTCTCCTTTGGGATTCTTGCCATCGCCGCCAGCGAGCTTGGAGGAGATGGCGAAAGCCACAGGGCCATCACGCACGTCGCACGGTTGGACGGCTTCAAGCTTCTTTAGGAGCGGTTCGCGCTGCGGGTCGGGCGCTGGACGAGTGGAGGAAACGAACCATACACGAGAACGCTTGCCGGGACGGATGGCGACAACAACGTGCAGTGTCTCAGGTGTCGCGGTGGCGACGAAGAATTCGGCGCAGACTGCCTGTAGCTCCTTGATGTAGTTGGCGAGGTCCGCCACGGAACCGACGCGAGCCTGCAATGCTTCGTTGGGCTGGTAGAGAACAACATTGTCGGTCTCGAAGCCCTTTGGCGCGTCGAGTGGGAGTGCAGGCAATGACCCTACGAGTAACGTGAGGGTGGCGAACAATATGGCTTTCATTCGAGGAGACGCGAGGAAGCGCCTAGGGATGCCAAGCTCAGCAACGGCGGAGGGCGGCGCAGCCTGTGCGGAAATACGGTTTGGGGGCGAGCGCAGCGATGCGGAGCACGGCGCGGCGGCTGCACGGTGGGAAAGGTGGAGGCGGAAGCAGCCGCCGTGACGTGCGGAGGGCTCGCTGTAGCGCGTGTCAGGCATCATTGGCGAATCTCAAAACTCACCTCTTGCGTCGAAAAGCCGGGGCCATCGGGACCGGCCGGCCGGTAAACGGACATTATCTTGTAGCTCTTGCCGGGACTCAGCTCATAACCAAAGAGCCCACTGCCGGTGATGAAATCGAGCGTTTCAAAGTGGTGCGTGTAAGTCGAACGCGCAGGCAAGCTGCGCGTGCTGAAAGCAGGATCGACCTTGGCGAGGCCCTTGGGAGCAACCAAATTGCCGAGCGGATCAAAGACAACGAATGCGAGCACCAGGCGGTTGTGCGGGTTTTGGATGGTCAAAGCCGAATCGCCCGGATTCTTGATCACCAGATCGCCGGGGACTTTCAAATGGCCGTTCGTGTCAACCACAGCAGAAAGCTTGAGTTGCACCTCGACGGTGGCGCCTTTAGGCCAATCGGTGTCGCCGGCTTCGCCAATCGAGTGAGCAACAATTGGAAACAGAGCGGCGAAAACAGCGAGCAGAAATCTCATAATGCGTGTGGTGATGCCATACGCCTCCGAGTTCAGGGCCAGCGGAGGGTTGGCGTGACTGCTGTGCGACGGGCTCTGCGCGGAGCAGCAGGCATGACAGACCGGAGCTGTTCTCTGCGGCGCCTGGTTGGGCGTTGCGGCTATTGTCATTTGGGCGTGGCAGGCGTGGCAGTAGCTGGGTTCTTGTTGTGGAAGGCACGGACAGCGCTGTTGTATGCCTCGACCTCCGCGACGAATGGCGAGGTAACGACGCACCCATCGAGAATCTGGACGCGATAGCCTGTGGCGTCGTCCACAAGCGGCTTGCCGACAGACCACGGCTTGCCGAAGTAGAGGATGCGCAGTGTTCCTGCTTTGATGTCCCTGGCTGCGCTTGCGGTGCCACGTTCCTTGGCTGCGGCGACCGCCGCCGGACTGTTATCGTTCGAGATAGCTGAGCTGGAAATGGGAGACTCCTCCGCTGCGAAAACGGAAAGACGTCCGAAAGCGACTGCCAAGGCGAGGATAGATCCTCTCATTGTAAGATGTGCGTAGCGACGCCTTCTACAGTAAGAATGAGTTGGGCTAAGTCGTGGAAAATCAGGGATCATGTCGTGTTTTGCTGCACGCTCGCGCTGTCGTGAGCGAACTCTTTATTTCTGCCCGGCGGGCGGGTCGGCGCGGCGTGCAGCACAGGTGTGACAGCCCGGAGCCGTTCGCTGCAGCCCCTGTTAGCACCCGAAAAGGAGGCGGAACCTTTGACGGTGGGTGAGTAACAGAAAAATGGTCGAGTGCGAAGTTTCAGGGGGGTTACAGCTTCTGCTATTCAGGAGGCGCTTCGTTCATTGCGCGTTGGGCTTGATGGTAAAGGTCTTCCAAAACGGGTTGAGCGGGTCGCAGTAACTCATGGACTCAAGCGAAACGGTCGAGTCGGCGAAACTCAACTCGCCACTTCCGCGCAATGTGTGAAACAGCTTCGGTGAGATCGAATATAGAAAGCGATTGAGACGGGCCGAACTCTGATTAGCCTGCGCGGAACGGGTCACACGAATCTCGGCGAGTCGCCCATCGGAAAATCCGTATATGGTGTTCTCGGGTCCCGAATACCAAACGAGCGCACGGTCCTTGGGGTAAAAGCCGCCAGCCGCGTAAGGTTTGATGCCTGGGATATCGGTGGGTGAAGAACCGAATGGCGTAACAGTGAGATCAAGGCCCAGATGCTGCTGAGCAAAAGATGCAACCCGATGCGACCGGTAAAGGGAAATGGAAGCGACGCCGGCAATCACAGACAGTGCGGCAATAGTCAGAAGTGATTTTCGGAAGCGAGTCATAATCATTCTTTAAGAGTGGACGTAGAGGCGCCTACCGACCGCAAGCTCAGCGACGGCGGAGGGCTGTCCAGCCTGTTTGGGCGAAAGGTGGTGTTGGTGGGCTGCATGGGTCGAAGGGGCTGTGGCGGGCCGGGTTGGCATGGTGAGAAGCACAGGGCTGTGACAGCCCGGAGCTGTTCGCGCCTTGGAAGACGTAGCGGTCATTTGGAAGAGTGCGCACCTACGGACGGGTCGGCGCCATCTCTGGAGGCACGAGGATGTATTTCCGACGGTTGAACTCGAATTCCTCGATCCCATCTGGAACTGGTTCGTCGGGAAGGCGTTCCTTGACTCCTGGGAGCGTCAAGGGAGGCTCCGGGGCGTTTTCTCGTGGCGTCGGGAGTTCTTGAACTTTTTTCTCGGCACGTTCAATCCGGTAACGAACGACTGCTGGCTTCCAGTCTGCGCGTCGCGTTTGCACCTCGCGCAGGCCGGACAGCGCTTGGCCGTAGAGGAACCGGGCGTTTGTGTATTCGTGTCGTTCTGCGCACTCCTCAGCCGCCTGCATGAGAAAATATGCCCAGACAAACACATCGCCGACGTCATCCGGGAGATTTTGGAGACGATCGACGGCCTGGCGAAGTTGTCGCAGGGAATGCGACATGTCTCTAGGTGGGAAGGTTTTGGGGACTTCGGCAATGCCGCGAGATACGATCATCAGACAAGTCACGCTAAGCAGAGAGAGGATTACGGTTCTCATGTGAAACAAGCAATGTCTAACGACCGCAAGCGCAGCGGCGGCGGAGGGCTGGCGCAGCGGAAGGTGCGGTCAAAGGGTCTGTGGCAGGCCGGTTGGCGTGGTCCGCGAGCGTGACGCCCGGAACCGTCGCTGGAGCGCCTGGTTGACGACGTTGTCATTTCATTGGTGTCAGTTCCACTTGATGTCCGTCTCCGCTGCCAATTATTCCTCCTTTGCGGACCAAAACATCATCGCGAGTTCCGAAATTGCTCTTGCCGATCTTGATGTTGATCCTGCCACGGTAGTCGGCCATTGGAACGATGGCGACCCCGTTGGCGTCAGTGGTGCTGGTCACCACCTTTGGGGTCCGCAGAACGAAATACACACCGTAACCGATATAGGAGTAGGAAATCTCTACCGGCGCGTTTTTCATCGGTGCTCCCGTGGCATAACGTGTGGCCTTGAGGCGGACCGGTCGCGTGGAGTGAAGGCTAACCACAACACATCCTACGTTCAGCGTCGCAACACCGGCGAGAGCAAGAATGATTCGTGCCTTCATGGACGTGTAAAGTGGCATGACGACCTCAAGCTCAGTAACACGCGGAGGCGGCCTGCGCCGTGCCGGTGGGCGGAAAGGCGGCGGTGGTTTGCAGCAGGGGGCGTGACGCCGGAGCGCGTTCGCTGCGCACAGTTACACGCATTGGGCGTTATTTGTGCTGATTCGTCTCTTTGGCGACCCGGGCCATGGCCTGTAACGCTTCGTCGGCGAATTTGTCGGCCTCGGTTGGCTTCTGGGTTCGCAGGGCGACGATCGCTTGGTTCACTTTTTCGAGGGCTTCTCTGCTTCCGGGAGTGTTGTGGACGCTCAGCACGTTTTGCAGGCTATACTTCGCCTTTTCCAAATCTTCGAGATGATGCGTGGTCTTCGCCTGCCGCAGCGCGTTGCTGACGTCGCGTAAACTGTCCTGCGTTTGAGCCCATGCGCCTAGAGGCAGTAAAAGGAACGCGGTTAAAATTGTAAGCTGTAGATGTTTCATTGTTTTGGTTTTGATGATGGGAGACGTGGATGGGTTTGCGCCGAGCGCTCCCGATCACCGACGCCGCGCGATGGTGTCCAGAATGAAAATCGAGGCGTCATCGCGGCGTTCGGTGCATCTGCATTGGCTAGGCGGAGGGGTTCGGATTTCCATAAACATCGTGGACAAGCGCAGAGTTTGTTCCGCAATCCCCACGGTCAGGATCGTGTTCCAAGTCCAGCCCTTTGGCGCTCTCATGCCCAGGGATTCAAAAATTGCAGGCTCTTCAGCCCGCATATCTGCGGCGAGATCGTAATCGCGATTCCCTGCTGCCTTTTCCTTCGTGCGAATGACCTCGCCCAATCGATTCGCCCGATGCGCGATCTCAGCAGCCGTGCACTGGGCATTCTTCATCATCCAGTCGAAGGCCAAATTCAATCTGTGCCTTGAACGCAGGCAGGTCCGTGACGGCACGCTCCAATGTCCGGCCGCTGGCTAATAGCGTAAGTAACGCTGCCGCTATGTTTGGTTCGTCCATTTGTTTCGGCCTTGCGAGAATGAACTAAGCGACTGGCGGAAGTGGGCGGCGGATGTGCGTAAGCACAGCCGATGAAACTGGAGCCAATTCGCTCTAGTGATCTGGCTAGGCGTTTTGGGTTCGGATGTGTTGAACAAGCTCATTGAATCTTCTCTTGTTCTCGGGCTGTTCGGTCTGGCCGAAATCCCAGCACGAGGAAAACGTCGCGGCGAACTGGGGATTGCCTGCTGCGATGAGGCGCTGTGACTCGGCGAAATATGGCTCGAAGTGATGCTCCAAAATGTGCTCCAGGACGCAACACGCAATCGCCATGCGAATCTCGGCATCGTCGCTGGACGCAAAGCGAAGGACAATCGGCCAGATAGCTTCCGGCTCTGCCGATGCGAACTCTCCGAGCAAAGCCGCACCCTCCCAAAGCTTTGCCTCGTCGCCGCTCGCAATGAGGGCTTCGGCCTGCGCGATTGCTGCTGAGGAATCCGAGTTCATGCACACGCGGGGAAGACGCCTACCGACCGCAAGCTCAGCGACGGAGGAGCGGCGCGGGACCTGCATGGTGGGCGGAAAGGTCGTGGTGGAAGCAGGTGCCGTGACGCGGGGAGCAGCCTGTAGTTAGGAGAACAAAGGAGCCTTCGCGGAAGACTTGAGTCTGCGATTGCCCATGAACAAAGCACCGTCGGCTCTCGATAGCTCCAGCCGCATCAGCGCATGGGCATTGTGAACGCGAGGCTCGCACATGATGCTCCACCGCTCCGAACCCGACACTGCGAAGACAGACTGCGGAATCGGATAAATGCCGCCCCCGGTCTTGCGGCAGAGCATTGGGAATTGCTCTCCACTGGCGAGCCGCACCAGCATGATGACGTGGCCATCAATGTCAGTGTGAAAAAGCTCATACGTCTTCACAGCGTCGCGTGAATAGCGGTCGCTGACTCGCTCCTGCCGAACCGAGGTGTAGCCCGTGCGCAGCTTCGGATTCTGAGCGCAGGCGGACATCAGAATAGCCAGCGCGATTACGAGGATTGTGCTCTTCATTTTGAGGATGCGCGAAAGTCGCCAATGACCGCCAAGCTCAGCTACTGCGGAGCGCACGCGACAGGGCGGCGCGTGGCGCGGGACTGGCGACAAGCTGCCGCCCTTGGCCGTAACCCATGCGAATTTTCGCCGCCGAGCCACACCTGGACTGCATCTGAATTTCTGGCGGACCTCACGAAGAGGAGTAGATCGGAATCCCCGGCCGAATCACCGCACCAGCCGGATCGAGAACGCCGTTAGCCAACAGTAGCCGGCAACCGCGCGACGCCCGCAGCCGTTCCGGGCAGAGCCGGAATGCAATTCCACGGAATGAACGGCTGATCGTCATGGGAGCTTCTGAACGGTCTGAGCGGACACCCATTCGCGCGACGATTCAATGGGCAATTGAAACGTCGGTCTTTCGGATGGAGCGGGATTTCGCCCCTCAGAATACCGGAGGACTCTCGAATTTTTCCGAAAGGAGCCATAATTAGATAGGGGAGCGCTAGCTCTCGGCCGGCCTCCTCGGCTTGCCGGAATTGCGGCTTCCCTGCCCGTCTGCAAAAATCCACCCCCAACCGGAGGAACTCTCGTGCATCCAACGAAATACTACTCCCCGCGGCTAGATCGGGATCTCGTCTCCACGCTCTACCACACGGCGAAAGTCCGCCGGGTGCCGATGACCAAACTCGCCTCGACCCTCGTTCGCGAGGGCCTGGCGCGAATCTCAGAAACCGACGAGACCTCGATTCTCCGCGAGGAGCCGCCCGCACCTGATCCAGGCGGACGACCCAACTGACAGGATCAATTCACCACGACGCGAAAGAGCCCGGCCATTTCGGCCGGGCTTTTTGCGTTTAACGCAAACCGAAACCGAAAGGAAAAACCACATGGCTATCGTCCTCGAAGTCAACTACGCCAAAAAACTCGGGCTGCCCAACTACAGCTCGCATCAATACTCCGTCACTATCCGCACGGAGCTGACCGATCTCACCCAGATCGAAGAGGCCAGCACGCGCCTCTACGGCCTGCTGCAGGATGCAGTGGATCGCGAGATCCAGCACGTCGGCTTCCTGCCCGACGCCTCGACCTACGGGATGAACCCGTCGGCGGCGAACGGAAACGGGGCGGATCAACCCCCGCGCGGCAACGGTTCCGATTCCGACCCGAACGCCGGGCACACCTCGAATGGGAACGGCTGGAACTGTTCGGAAAAACAGCGGAACTTCATCGAGAAGATCGTGCGCGAGCACCGCCTCGATAAGCGCAAGGTCGAGGAGCTGGCCGTGGAGATGTTCAGCGTCGGCGTCCGCCAGCTCGACCGGCTCCAGGCGTCGGGTCTCATCGACGAGCTGCTTGAGCGCCACGGCGGCGGCCGGCGCGGCGGCAAGCGGTCTTACCGCCGCGAGCGCGTGCCGGCCAACGGAGGTGATCGCGGATGATCGCCACGGTCGCGCCCGTCCCCATTATCCCCGCGGCGCCGGTTTCACCGCCGGCGCCGCGAGGCGGGCGCTCCAGAAACGAACTGCTCGCCACGGTCTCGGCTTCGCGCCTCGGGACGTGGCTCGGCTGCCGGCTGAAGTTCTACTTCCGCTATGTCCTGGGCATCACCAAGCCCACGACCCCGGCCCGGCATATCGGCAGCGTGGTCCACGCGGTCTTGCAGCAATGGAACCTCGCCCGCTGGCGCCGCGCCCCACTCGTGGGTGACCTGGTGCCCGCCGTTTTCAACAAGGCGTGGACGGACGCGCAGGAGGGCCACGAGATTTCGTGGGATGAAGACGAAAGTGAGGAAGCGGTGAAGGCGACCGCGCTCGGCCTGGTCGCGACCTACCTGCGCGATACGCCGATTCCCGCGGACGAACGGCCCGAGGCTGTCGAGGTGCTGGTCGAGATGGATCTCGCCGCGCAGGGCCTGCCGATGCTCGTGGGCATCATCGACCTCGTGCGGGCCGGCGGGCGGATCGTGGATTTCAAAACCACGGGCAAGACGCCGAACGCCGGCCTGACGCTGCACACCAACGAGGTGCAGCTCACCGCGTATTCCCTGCTCTACCGGGACGCGACCGGCCGGCGCGAAGCGGCGGTGGAGCTGCATCATTTGGTGAAGCTCAAGACGCCGAAAATCGCGGTCGTCGAGTCCGGACCGGCGACGGAGGCGCAGACCACGCGCTTCTTCCGCCTGGTCGAGTCCTACGTCCGCGGCGTCGAGACGGAGGACTACGTGCCGGCGCCGGGATTCCAGTGTGCATGCTGCGAGTTCCTCAACGAGTGCCGGGCCTGGCGCTAAACGCCGCCACGTCAAAGGCCGGCTGGCCACACCTTTGGAAAAACCGGCCGGCTTTTTGCGCTGCTCTATTTCTTGCCCGCCATCAAGGCAGGCAGAATCTCGCGTAGATTGCGCTCCGAGGGACAAAGGTCATGCATGGACACGCCGAGGGCTTTCGCGATTATCGCGAGTTCGAAATCGAACACCGAACGGATTCGCGCCTCGATCTTCGCCAGAGCGGTTCGATCCAGGTCCAGCCCGCAGAGCTGGATCTTCGTCGCGAGCTGATCCTGCGTCAGTTCCTTTAAATTTCGGAGCTTCCGGATTTGCGGTCCTGCCGCGTTTCGAAATCGTCGTGTGTTCCCCACAGGGAACTTGACGGTAGCCGCGATATTCCACCTGAATTATCCCCATGGGGAACAATTTCACACATTATGAAAGGAGCTCAGATGAATGCTTGCTTAATATTCCACAATTCTGAGGGCGAAGACGCCCGCTATGATTTGATTGGCGGTCCCATCACCATCGGCCGACACCCTGACAACGGGATACAAGTCGCCGACAGTTCCGTCTCTGGGCATCACGCCGAGTTGGCGGTAGTGAACTCCGGTTTCCGATTCACAGATACCGGTTCCAGCAACGGTTCTTGGGTAAATGGCGAGAGCGTGACATGGATCGATCTACAGAACGGCGATAGGATTCGCCTCGGCAACGTTGAGGCCACTTACTCAATCAGTGACAATTGTCGATCGGAGATCGAAATCCGCTCGGGAAGGGAAATCAAAGCGGAGACAAAACAGGGTTTGCGCAAACCGCTCCGCAACCGCTTGAAGTTGGCGCAGCATCTGCGGCTAGGGGCAGTTGTTGCATTCCTTATTTCAGTGGTATTCGCCATTTTCGTTTTTCGATCGCGGAATGCGCCTTCTTCGCCACCATTGAATACATCCCCCAGCACGTCCGCTACGCAAAGAGAGGTCGCCAACCGCACGGTCACGCCCGATAAAATCCCTCGTTCGGAATCGACCTCGAATACACGGGTGGTGCATCAAGCGGGTGATCCAGACGCACGCCTTTTGGAACTCAAAGGGGCTTACGGTTTCACAGCACAAGATGATTCTGCGACCGCGGGCTGGATGCAGAATTTCTTACGGGAAGCAAAAAGCTTATTCTACGATGCTCGGTCTGACGAAGAAGCCCTTCAGGCAGCGATCGACCTTTTCGAAGGCATCAACGCTCTCACTCTCCGGGAGGCCACGTCTATCCTGAGCAACCTCAACTCAACTCGCCGGGTCACCAATATTGCCCCCCCGGACTTCTTGAAGGCACTCCGAAGAATATATCCAACCTTCCGGCGTGAAATGCCTCTCACAATCGCGGCACGAGAAACAGCGGAATCCATTATGCGGGGCAATATCGCAACGGAGTTACAGCGTAGATCTAAGAGTGAACGAAAATAGCTGACGCAATAAAACAATACAGGCCCGGTTGCCTTCGGTCAGAAAGGCTGGACCGGGCCTTTCGTTTAACAACAGAAAGGAGAAACCACATGGAGCAAACCACGCTCTACTACCGACAGAGCTCATCCGATAAGATCTATCAGGCGAGCATCGAGCCGCAGGACGGCGGATTCGTCGTCCGCTTCGCCTACGGCCGCCGCGGCACTACGCTGCAGACCGGCACGAAAACACAAACGCCCGTCACTAACGACGAGGCCAAGCGCATTTATGACAAGCTCCTGGCGGAGAAGACCGCCAAGGGCTACACGCCCGGCGCGGACGGGACCCCGTATCAGCACACCGACAAGGCGCAGCAGGCGACCGGCGTCCTGCCGCAATTGCTCAACGCGATCGACGCGGACGAGGCGGCGCGGCTCATCGCTGATCCAAACTGGGTGCTACAGGAGAAGTTCGACGGCAGGCGGACGCTCATTCGCAAAGCCGACGATCGGATCGACGGGATCAACCGAAACGGGCTCGTCGTGGCGCTTCCGGAGACGGTCGCACAAGCCGCCGCGGAACTGCCGGGCACGTTCATCTTCGACGGTGAATGTGTGAGCGACGAGTTTGTTGCCTTCGACCTGCTCGAATTGAGCGGCGGGGATTACCGCGGCTTCCCGTATCACGTCCGGCTGCGCACACTGATGCAGCTCGTGCCCGATGCGGGCGCACTGCGCTCCGCGGAAACGGCCGAAGACGAGGCACACAAAGCCGAGATGCTCGACCGGCTCCGGGAGCTAAAAAAGGAGGGCGCCGTGTTCAAAAAGGCCGCCGGCGTGTATCTCCCAGGCCGCCCCGCATCCGGCGGCGACGCGCTCAAACTCAAGTTCTGCGAAACGGCCTCGTTCGTCGTCGGCAAGGTCAACGCCAAGCGTAGCGTCACGCTGCTGCTCTTCAGCGGCGACAAGATCAAACCGGCGGGCAACGTCACCATCCCCCCGAACCACCAGATCCCACAGGCCGGGCAGATCGTCGAATGTCGTTACCTCTACGCCTTCGCGGAGAGCGGTTCGATCTATCAGCCGGTTTATCTGGGCGTGCGCGAGGACATCCGCGCCGAGGACTGCACGACGACGCAGCTCAAATTCAAGGCGGAGTCCACGGAGCAGGCAGTATGAGTGCGGACCTCAAGACTAGGCTTGCCTTGCCGGGAGCATCCAAGCGAGCCCAGACCCGCCTGTAACCATCCCAAAGAACCCGAAACACGAAACGGCCCGCACGCCTCCATGGCCTGCGGGCCGTTCGCGTTTCCAAGCAAGAAAGGAGTTGTTCATGAAATCATTCATCCGTTTAGCGGTGATTGCCGTCACCGTGCTGGCACTGGTCGCGTGCCGGAGATCGCCCGGAACACGGGTCTCGCCGGCCTGGCCCAATCCACCACCCGAAACCTCGCGTCCGTTCGCGACCCCAGCCGACACGGTGCCGCGCCAGGTGGTTGCGGAACTGGAGAAGCGCGTCGCGGCCGAGCGCGAACTTCGGCTCACGACCGAGACCCGGCTCGCCGCGAAGGAAATCCAGAAATCCCGGTGGCAAAGCGCCGCGCTCCTCGCCGTCGCCGTCGCCCTCGTTTTTGTTGATCGTCGGCACGATCCTCGGAACCCGCGCCCGCCATGACGCCGAAGACAAGTAAGAGGAAGACGCGCTCACTGGATGCAGCGCCGACACACACGCTCGAAGTGCAAAGCGTCGCCTCGCTCGCGCCGCCGCGAATCGATCCGGATCTCACCACCTTGGATCCGATTGAGCGGGCGGCGGAAACGCTGCGCTACAGCGCCCTGCGCACCGAATACTGGCTCTCGCCCAAAGGGCTGCTCCGCGAATGGCTGCGGCGCATCCTGCAACTCGGCGTGGCGGTGTTGGTCCCTCTGCTCATCTTCGCGCCGCTCATCAGCGTGCTGCTGGAGAAATGCGCCGGCTGGTCGGCGCAGGCGGTCGTGATCGCGGCCAACCTCTCGAAGGTGCCCGTCAAGCTCAGCTCCGGCGTCGCGCTCACTGCCGTGGGCGTCCTGCTGCTGCGCTGGCTCTTCCGCCGATAACCAAACCAATCACCGAACGCCTACGGGCCGGGTGCGCTTCGGCGTGCCCGGCCCTTCGCGTTTTCAACCACCAAACTCAACGAAAGGAGACCTAATGAATCCCATCTCACTGCCGGTGACCGAGCTGAAGCCCGCGCTTGCGGGCCTGGGCAGGATCATCAGCAAGCGCACCACTCTTCCGGTGCTCAAACACGTCCGCCTCGAACGGACGAAAACCGGCCAGCTCGAACTGGCGGCGACCGACCTCGACACCGCGGCGATCGTCCGCTTCGACGCGCCCGCGCAGGGCGAGCCCGTCACGTTGCTCGTGCCCTATGAGGACCTGCACAATGCGTTCAAGTCCTGCGGCCGCGAGGACACGCTGTTCATCACCGTGGTGGAAAAGGAGCGCGTCGCGCTGAAGTTCCCAGTTGGCGGCGACTTCATCGAACATCGCTGCGAGTCCCTGCCGGCGGAGGAATTCCCGCCGATCACGGAAATCCATGGCGAGCCGACGGTCCTCGACGAGGCCCTGCGGGGTGCCATCCACGAAGCGCTGCAATGCGCGAGCACCGACGAGACGCGCCTCATCCTCAATGGCGCTTATCTCGATGTATCGAAACCGAAGGCCCATTATGTGGTCGGCACCGACGGCCGCCATTTGTTCAGCTCGAACTCGTTCGCGCTGTCGCTGAAGGATTCGCTGCTCATCCCGAGCCATCGGTTCCTGGGATGGAAAGAGTTCGATGCCGATGGCGACTGGAAACTGCGCGTCGCGAAGGCGGACAAGGACAACGCGCTGCAGTTTGAGATCGCGTCGAATCACTGGCGCTTCATCACCCGGTCACTCGATGGCAATTACCCCAACTGGCGGCAGGTAATCCCGAACGGAAGCAGCACCCAGACGACCGTTGAAGTCGATCCCGCCTCCGCCGATTCGATCATCCAGACCGTCGCCAGGATGCCGAACCACGACTCAGTCAACCACGCGATCGGCCTCGAAATCGAGGATCGCCGCGTGCGCCTGCTCGCCAAATCGTCGAGTGAAGATCCGTGGACGCGCGTCGAACTGGAGGGCGTGAAGGCCAGCGGCAAGGACGTGGCCGTCCATCTCAACCGGCACCTGCTGGCCAAAGCGTTGCGTTTCGGCCTCACCCGCCTGGAGATCATCGACGCGATGGGACCCCTGAGGTTCGTCAGCGAAGGGCGCCAGATGATCGTCATGCCGGTGCGGCCCAATTCGTCACCGGCTGCGCCCCCGCCTGTTTCCACGCCGCCGAGCGCTTCGGCGCCGGCGGCATCCACCACAACCCCTCCGCCAGCGGCGGAACAACAGGAGACCAAAACCATGCCCGAAAATAGCGGCAACACCAACGGCGGAGCCACGCGCACCGCCACCACCACGGAAGGCGCCGAAAAGTCCGCGATCGAGACTGCGCTCGCGCAGATCGAGGTCGTGCGCGGCGACTTCCGCAATGGCATCACGGGCCTCAACAAACTCGCCGACGCCCTCAAGCAGGCACAGCGGGAATCGAAGGCCAGCGACAAGGAAATTCAGTCCGTGCGGCAGACCATCCGCTCACTCCAGAGCGTCCGCATCTAGCCCGCAAGTAGAACCGCGAAGTCCGCACACGATGCTGGGCCGGATGGGCGCAAGCCTGTCCGGCCCGGCGTCGTTAACGGCTCGCAACCTCACGTATGCCATTTCAATTCACGGTTCCGGCGACGCCGCCGATGCATCGATACAAGAATCTCTCTCGCTGGCGCATCATGCCGCCTGAGAGCGCCGTGGCCGAAGGCTACTTCGACCGCGGCTTCAGCAACAAAGCCAAGGCCCTTGCCTATCAAAAGCTGATCAAAACGCTCTTCCCAAAGGATCCCTGCGCCCTCTGCGACACGGGTCGCTACTACGACATGCTGGGGCATATCTACGACTCCAGGGAATAGCTTGAACCACACTCACCACCTGCGGCAAAAACGGTCTGTCTGCTTCACCATCGAGCCGGCCGTTTCCCTTTATTCAAAGCGTCGCATCTAAAGAAAAAAAATAGATCGCGAAGTCCGCACACGATGCTGGGCTGGATGGGCGAAAGCATGCCGGCCCGGCGTCGTCTAACGGCCGGCGCGGATGAGGGCGTCCTCGGAAAAACTGGAGAGTTCCTTGTCCGGGGAGGCGACACCTTCGTGGAGGAGGGCCGGCCACCGAGGGTTGTCGGGCTCGACCACGGCGAGTGCGCCAAGAATGTGGGCACGGGTCATCCTGTTGCCAATGTCCACCAGCGCCTCAAGCGCGGGAGCCGACGCGACCGCATCCAGTCCGAGCCCGGAAAACACGTCGGCAATGAACTTTCGCTCTTCGTTGGGCAGATGCGCCAGCTCTCCAGCGCCCGCCCGAATTCCAGCGGCAAATTCGGGACTGCCGCGCCTTACCTCGACACATTTCTTAAGCGCGGAGCCAGCGTATCCACGGATGTAGGGGTCGGGGTCGTGCACCATCGACAAAAGGAGCGCGAGCATTTCAGAGAATTCGGCCCCGCTCTGAGGTGGGGCGATTTCAGAAAATCGAACCGGAAGCTTCATGATTAGGACCAGGCGCTGCCGGTGGGTGCCGTGGCGTATGGCTTCGGAAACTGCCGGCCAGCTCGCCGGACCAATCGCGGCAAGTGCGTTAGGCGCTGTAAGTCGGTTGTCGTTGTCGCCATCGCGCACGACTTTAATCAGGGCGGGCACTGCCGATGCGGCGTCTGGGCCAAGTGCCTCGAGAGCTTCGATCGCCTCGAAATTCACAATGTCGCGTTTGGTCAATGGATCGTCGTGCAATTTGCCGTGCGTCCACAGCTCCAGCCTCGTGAACAGCGATGCATCGGACGGCACATCGTCCGGATTCCAAAGACGTGACTGCGCCGCCTGATACGTGAGCCATTTGATTGCACCAGGTCCCAGGGTCCGAAGCTGCGTTCCGGTCAAACGCTCGGACCCGTCGGTGAACCACTGGGAGAGCGGCTTACCTTGATAAATCGGCTCGGAGGGAACGCGCATCCACCAGACTGCGAAGGACACGGCAGCAACAAGCAGAGCACCGAGCCATGCGGCCCGTTTGCGTAACAATGTCGGAGGCGTAGCCACAATGGCACGGACTGTATTGGAGCCCGGCAAAGCTTTCAAAGCGTCTCATCGAACGCACCGAGCAAATCGCCGAAAGGCATTGACGCTCGAAATCGACAAACCCGCGCCGGCATTCGCTTGGCGCACAACAAGAAAGGGGGTTCAAATTGAACCAACAGAACCAGGCACTCCTCGACGTGCTCACCCGCGAAGGCGTGCTCATTAACGTCAGCGTCCGCTACTGGCGGGGCTGCAAGAAACTCAAACCCGAGGACCTCGGTCTGGACGCGCAGGACGTGTCCGACCGACTGATCAGCCTCGGGCATAAACGGCTCCTGCCCAAATCCGCCACCGCCGACCTCGGCCTCATCGAAGGCCGGGCACACGCCCTCATCGAAACCAACACCTTCCCGTTCCTCAACGGGCTCGGCCACTTCCTGCCCAATGCGAAGCTGGCGGAGATTACCGACAAACTCCGCTGCCTCGAAGCCGAGTTCTGGCAGGCGAAAGAGGAGTTCGTCGCTCACTACGCCCGGCATCGGGCGAGCGCCGTGGAAGAATGGCGCACCGCCGCCACCAAACTGGTGGCCGATCCGGAACGGCTGGTCGCCACGATCGCCGCCGCCTTCCCGCTCTCGCTGGAAAAGCACTTCGGATTCGACACCACGTTGTTCCAGATCGCCGTGCCCGAGCAGCTCACCACCGACCTGATCACGCTGGCTGAACAACAGCAGGTCATCCAGGCCCGGCAGCACGCCGCGCAGGAAGCGGGCACGAAGATCCGCAGCGATGTCGAAGCCTTCGTTGCGGAATGCGTGGCCTCCATGCGGGAGCAGACGGCCACGCTCTGCGAAGAGATGCTGCAGAGCATCAGCGAGGGAAAGACTGACGGCGTCCACCAGAAGACGCTTAACCGGCTGGTCCGGTTCATCGAACAGTTCAAAGCGATGAATTTCGCCAATGACACGGTCATGGAGCAGCAGCTCGAAACCGTGCGGCGCGAATTGCTCTCGCGGACCGCCGCGGAATACCGGGACAGCCACACCGCGCAGCAGAAGCTGCGGCAGGGCCTCAGCGCCTTGGCGGGCAAGGCACGGGAGCTCTCCCAGGCCGACGCGACGGAACTCGTCCAACAGTTCGGCACAATGGGGCGGCGCCGGATGCACCTCGCGGCGTGAGCCGCGCCAACCCCTAACCGAAAGGAGGCTCTCCATGGACGAGCAACGCATGATCCTGGTTTCACCCACCGGCACCGTGATCACCGGCACGCTCGAAACGCTCAGCGGCCGGGCCAACATCGTGCCAGGCTCGGCGAGGGAAGACCCGCTGGGCGGCATCGAATTCGACTACGAGGGATCGACGGAAATCTGGTGGGACGAGCAGCGCACGGTTATCCGGGACGATGAACGGGTCTTCCTCGACGAGGAAGGCGATGAATTCCTCGAGAGCGAGCTTCGGCTGGTGCCGACGGGAAGCGTCGCGGTTCCGGAGTCGGAAGCTTGCGTGAACCGAGAGCAGGGCGAGGGCGCGACATGAAAACCGCCGCCCTCGCCCGCTGCTGGACGTTTGTTTCCTCCAAAGGCGACAAGCGCTACCAGACGCTGCTCTACGCAGATGGCTCGACAAGCTGCGACTGTCCCGGCTGGTGCCGGCGTGTGGCCGCGGACGGCTCACGCAGTTGCAAGCACACCCGCGCAGTCCTGATGGGTGCCGCCGACCGCGAGTGCGAAAGCATGCACGATTACCGGGTCGCGGTTAGCCGGCCGATCGCCGCCGCGATGCCGGCCGCCAAGGCGATCGAGCATTTCGGGCAGATCGGCCGACGAAAGATCCAAACCTGAAACCACGATCCTCCCCGCGCCGCACCCGGACGGCTGCGGGGCGGATCACAACCACGAAAGAACCATGGCCGATTACTTCACCAACTTCAGCTTGATCGTGCCCCTGCCGGATGAACCCGCGCAGGCGCATGCCCTCAAGCTGGCCGAGCAAGCCGGTGCGGTGCAACAGGGCGATGAAATGCCCTGCGACTTCCCGGCAACCCTTGCCGACGTGCTCGAAGACTGGGTCTTCGAGACGAACCCCGAGAGTAGCGCCGGCCAATGGGGCCTCTGGCTCCACTCCAGCTCCGGCGGCATCGATGCCGTCTGTGCCTTCATTCAGCACTTGCTGCAGAAGTTCGAACCCACGGGATGCGTGAGCTTCGAGTGGTCGCACGACTGCTCCAAACCGCGGCTGGATGCTTACGGAGGCGGGGCCGCCGTCATCACGGCCCGCAAAATAAAAACCATGAGCACGGGGCAATGGCTGCGCAAACACGCCGCCGCCCGTGCTCCTTAACCATCAACCACAAAGGAGGAACCGATGAGTCATTTCGCGACCATCACCACGCAGATCAAAGACCTCGCGGCGCTGAAAGGCGCCTGCGCGGAGCTGGGCCTCGCCATCGTCGAGAACACGACCGCCCGCGGTTACAGCAGCAACACCGTCCACGGCGAGCACGTCATCCGGCTCAAAGGCCCCTATGACATCGCGGTAAACCAACAGCCCGACGGCACCTACGGCCTCACTACCGACTGGTGGAGCGGCCACGTCGAGAAAGAGGTCGGTGCGAACTTCGGCCGGCTGCTTCAGCTCTACGCCGTTCACAAAGCCACGACCGAAGCCCGCAAACGCGGACACCTCGTCCGGCGCAAGGCCGGACAAAACGGCGTCATCAAACTCGTGATCGGAGGTGTCTGAACCATGAAACGATCCATCGAAGTCACCGTGCAGCCCACAGGCGAGATCACCATCGAGGCCGTCGCCTTCAAGGGCGCGGACTGCGAGCAGGCAACAAAGTATCTGGAGGAAGCGCTCGGCGTCGTGGGGCAGCGAAACCGCAAGCCGGACTACTACCAGCGCAGCCGCCAGCAAGCGCAGCAGAAGTTGGGACAATGAAAACCAGCGTCCTGACCTTCAAATCCAACGGGATGGTCTGCGGCCTCTACACCGAGGCCATCCCATTGACCACCATCGGCGCTCTCAAGGTCAACCGTCTCACCACCATCGAGTTCAACGACTCGACCCAGCAATGGGAAGTCCGGGACCGGGCAGGCACGCACCTGTTCTCCGATCCCTCGCGTGAGCTGTGCCTCCAGTGGGAGCACCGGCAATTCAACCAATAGCCAACAAAGAAAGGACAATTCGTGAGAGAAAAAATCTCCCATTACATTCGAGCCGGATACGCCGGCCTTTACCTCGTCAGCCACGAGGAGCAGCGCGTGGAGGCGGAGCTGAAAACCATCGCCGCAGAGCTGGAACACGGGCTCTTCGCCTGGTCGATTACGGAAGGGTTGATCGACACCGCCAAGGGAACCGTCCGCGACTGCAACGACCCCATGGAAGTGCTCGCCGCGGCCGATGAGCTGCCGGAGGACTCGATCCTGCTCCTGCGGGATTTCCACCAGTTCTTCGACGAGCCGAACCCGGTGCTCATCCGCAAGCTCAAGGACGCGATTCGCGAAGCACGGACCAACGGCAAGACCCTCGCCGTGCTCGGCTGCCGCCTCGCGCTGCCGCCCGAGCTGGAGCGCGAGTTTGTCGTAGTCGAGTTCGCGTTGCCGGATCGGGACCAGCTCCGCGTGGTGCTGGACGGGATCGTCGAATCGCACAACGAGACGATGAAAGAGGAAAAGCGGCCGCTGATGTCGAAGCCGCAAGGCGATGCCCTTACGGCGGTCATCGATGCAGCCCGGGGCATGACCACCACCGAGGTCGAGAACGCCTATGCGCTTTCGATTGTGGAAACCGTCAGGCTCGATCCCGTGGTGGTCGCTCGCGAGAAAGCGCAGGCCGTCAAGAAGAACGGGCTGCTGGAGCTGATCGAAACCCGCGAATCGCTGGCGTCGATCGGCGGGCTCGACCTGCTGAAGGAGTGGCTCCTCAAACGACGCGAGGCGTTCACGCCTCGCGCGATCGAATACGGCCTGCCGATCCCGAAGGGCGTCCTCATGCTCGGGGTTCCTGGCTGCGGCAAGTCGTTGACCGCGAAAGCCACGGCCAGCGTGCTGGGCACCCCGCTGCTGCGCCTCGATGCGGGCCGCATCTTCGCCGGGCTGGTCGGCCAGTCGGAATCCAACCTGCGGTCTGTCATCCAGACCGCCGAGGCCATCGCCCCTTGCGTCCTCTGGATCGACGAACTTGAGAAAGGGTTCGCCGGCAGCCGCAGTTCGGGCTCCACCGACGGCGGCACGTCCTCGCGGGTCTTCGGTTCGTTCATCTCCTGGATGCAGGAGAAAACCTCGCCCGTCTTCATCGTGGCGACCGCCAACGACGTCAGCCAGCTCCCGCCCGAGTTGCTTCGCAAGGGGCGTTGGGACGAGCTGTTCTTCGTCGATCTGCCTACCCGGGAGGAGCGCGAGACGATCTGGCAGATCCAGATCGCCAAGTATCGGCGCGAGCCGCAGAGCTTCGACCTGCGGCAGCTCGCGAAGGCCACGGAGGGGTTCACGGGCTCCGAGATCGAACAGCTCTTCATCGAGGCGCTCTACCGTGCCTTCCACCGCGACAACGAGCCGACGGATCTCACCATTGGAGAGGTCTTGGTGGACTTCGTGCCGCTCTCCAAGCTGATGGGCGAGCGCATCACAGAACTGCGGACCTGGGCGAATGGACGAGCCCGACCCGCCACGACGCCGACTTTGGAGCCCCGGGGGCGGAGGATCGCCGCATGAGCGCACCGACGAAAATCGAACGCGAGCATTACGCGAAGCTCGTTGGCCGACAGATTACCGCAATCATCTGGGAAGAACTCGAGGGTCAGGCGCTGCCGGTCCTCCTCCTCAGTGGCAACGATCGCGACGGCAATGCAGCGACAGCGACCGTCCTGATGGATCCGGAGGGCAATGGGCCGGGGCATCTGGATCACAACTTGTAACTTATCACCCGATGCCGGGCGCCGGACCGTTCAACCCGGTCTGGCCTCCCTGTCATCATCCACCTATCAATCGAAAGGAGTCATCAATGAACATTCAGCAGAAACCCGCAAGGACTGGGGCACCATGAGCTTCCGAAAGGGAGACGTTGTCGTGCGTGCCGACGCCAGCTATCCGGAGGGAGCACTTGTCGTGGATGGATTCGACCAACGGGGAAATCTCCTCGCCCATCCGATGGGCGGCGGCCCGCAGCTCATCGTCCCGCCCTCCGAAATTTCGAAATTCGGGATTGCCGATGATCTGGAGAAGACGCCGGTCTTCCGTCACGCGCTCTTCGCGATCGAGGGCATCGTGGGAGACTTCGAGGGGTGGTCCGATGGCCGTCATTGGAACGGCTGGGCCATGCCGCATTTCGAGTTCTCGCAGGCGGAGAGAGTGGTTGCCGCGCTCGACCCAGACAAGGGGCGCTACGATGCCGCGGCCGATGCCTTCATTACCATCACTACCGACGGCGAGAAGGAAATGTGGACTGGTGAAATGATTGCATTGCCGGACGGAGGAACCGCGAAGGTTTACCCTGTTGGGGCCGGCTCGTGGATCTGGGACGAGGGAGGAACGCCCGGTAGCGACGATCCGCAGCCACGCTCATACCGGTCCCATCCCGAACAGTATCGCTGGGCTGATCGCGATTTCCGAAAAGGTGACCGCGTGGTCTTCGTTGGCCCTCCCGATGATCAATATCAGGCTGCGATGATCTCGCCGCCCGGGGAGCACAAACTTGTCGGGAAAATCGGAACGGTCATGATGGGACCTTCGGAGAACATTCGCTGTTACCCTGACGATCCGGATTCCGACGTAATCTGGATTCGGTTCGACAACGACAAACACCCGTTGCGACAGGTCAGTCGCGCCTGGCTCGTGCGCGAGTGCGACTACCGACCGGGCGGGAATGAAGAGGACCTTCCATGAGCCTCAGCTACTACTACGAACTGACGGCGCCGGCGACGACGACGGCCGCCGAGCTGGAAGAGTTTCTGCGTGGCGTGGAGCAATTGGCCAAATCCCTCGGCTTCGCACCGACAACAGTATTGAACGTGCCGTTCGACACCAAGGAACGGCGGGAGTTTGCACGCCGACTCGGTGGGAGTTTCATCTTGCAGGATGAAAAGCTCAAAGGCGTCGCGCTACCCGCGGAAGGTCAGGTTCGGGATTACGATCCCATTTCGGGCGAATGCCGGTTGATTCCGGAGCACGGCGTCGTCCTCGTGCTGACCGACGAAGGCGCCTGCGAGACCTGCTTCGGGTTTTTCAAATTCCCAGCGGACATTCGTGATGTCCATGGCCGGTCGATTGCGGACACCGGATTCGGCGGCACCTGGGCTTATCGTGATTTCATTGACTCGCCCGATCCCCGTTATCGTGAAATCGTGGGACGATTTGAGGCGGCCGGATACACCAAGCGGGTAAAGGACGAATTCGCCTGAGAGTTCAAAAAGCGGGCGCCTAACGGGCCCGCTTTTTTTTAGCTATCGGGATCTGATGCGCCGGGAAACCGCTTCGTCGAGGCGGGCTGCCGTCGCACTTCAAGGACGAGGGAAGATCGCCAGCAGCGCCCGCCAGTCCTCGACCTCCCATCGAAACCCGATGCTCTGGGCTCTGATGAAGGAAGATCGAACCATCTCCTCCAGCCTCTTGCCAGATTTGGTCCTGTGCTCATCCGATTTTCGATAGGCAATTCTGCTCTCCAGCAGATGTGCCAGCAGTGGATCCGCCTCCAGTTGTCGATGTGCCGCACGTAGGGTTCTTCGCTGGGCTCGTGTCAGGGCTACCAGTTCTTCAAGGAGTGGTGCAGAAATTGGCAGATCCAGCCGCTCACTGATCTGCCTGAGCACAGACAGACCATTGAGCCCCAGGCATGCTTGCTTCTCGGCTTCGATCAGGAGTTCCAGCGGCTTCACGAGTGAAAGTGTTCACCTGACCTGCTTATCCCTCTCCCTCCCCACACCACAAGGGGTTGGGTTGGTCACTAGAATCGGATGTTCTCCTGTGAACGGTGGCAACCCCGAACGAGGGAAGCCGCGGGTATTTCCTGAATTAAATGGGCGCAACCTGCCCCTGAGTGGTTCCTGGCCGGTGGCCGATCAAAAACATGAAACACAAACTCGTAGTCAACGTAAGGTGCCCGGAATGTGGCGACATCTTGGATCGCGACGGGCTTGGCGCGGTGAAATGCACGCTGCCACCTTGCCCGCTGAACGGTGTCCTCTTTGCTGAACCTACAATAACACTCAATCGGATTTCTGAGGGCTCAGATCGGCGTCCGAATGAACACGAAAATAAGGCAGCTCTGGATTTGCCTCGTCCATGCCTGGGGTGATGATTTTGTCCGTCAGAAGATCCTGAAATACCTCGGCGAAAAGAAGGGCATCTTGGCTATTCAATTGTTCCTCTTGGGGGAAAACATTGACAGTGTCTTGCAGCTTGCCTGCCGCCCTCGCCAGCAATTCGGCGACTCCAGACTTGAGACGGTCTTTCTTCGTTGGTGAATACTGAACATTCTCTCTGCCGGATAGAATGTCCAAGACGAGGGATCTGATTTGGGTTTTGCGCGGGTTCATAGATGCCCTCTTTCTCAGGAACTGCGCTCTTTGACGACAACCATTTCCGGCCTGCACAACCCCTCGCGACGTGGGGTGAGTGCCCGATAAGCAGATTCATAAATCGGGTGCGTTTAGTTATCTAGGTTACGGGCCTATGCAACAGAGGCGCTTTCCGCGTTATAAGTCTTTGAATGGGACACGATTGGCCTGTTCGCCAATAAATCAGTTGGGGCAACCCTTGAAAGCTGAGGCTGACGTGCGTCCACGCCAGCCCCAGCTCCCACCCTCCGTCATGGACGTATCCTAACGTGTGAATCGAATCACACGGCTCAACCTGCGGTTGCGCCTAAGATGC
This sequence comes from Chthoniobacter sp., assembly GCA_034667665.1. Lineage (GTDB taxonomy): Bacteria > Verrucomicrobiota > Verrucomicrobiia > Chthoniobacterales > Chthoniobacteraceae > Chthoniobacter. Next base: position 9,544 of record JAXDQW010000039.1, on the reverse strand, counting down.
CTAGGCCGGTGGCTTCGGCATTCAAAAAGCGCCCGATGCCCTTCGCGCACATGCCTGTGTGCTCGGGGTCTCTGCCGCTGGCGTCGTTTCAATTGCGTCATGTTTACCCTTCTGTTCACTGCATTGGGTGCCTTCCCACGGCTGCACGGGCCAGACAACAGGGCCTGTGCCCTTCTTCGTAACCCGCCTTGCGGCAGGTCGATTTGCCTACCCGTTCGAAGCGGGCTCGGCAAATCGGAGGTTGGGTGCCTGGGATCGGAGAACAAAGAAGAAATAACGCCCGGAGAAATCGCTCCGGGTGTTCTCTCTCAAATGAGTCCGCCCCGGATCTTTCGATCCAGGGCGGGTGTTTCACTCATCCAATGCTGCGGGTGCGCAGCACTACGTTTGCGAGGCGAGTGGCGGTTATTCCTTTACAGACGGCGGCGCCGGTAACGGCCCCAAAACCATCTGGCGCGACCCAGGGTGACCCTGGTCGAACTACGTCGCCGTAGCCGATTAAGGAACCTCCTGATCGCTCTCGTCTCACAAGAGGAACTGCTTTCGATCAGCAATTCCTCAGCGTCCGCCTCAAGGGCGGTGTGGGTTTCTAACACAAACGCCATACTGCGACGCCTAATACGAAAACAAAGAAGAAAGAACGCCCCGGAGATCCGGGGCGTTCTCGCGGGAAATTTTTAGCTATTCTCTCTGTAAACCACGAAAGGAGGACAACATGGAAAACCAGTATCCTCGCAATCAGATCGAGTTTGAAGAGACCTTCTCCACAGAGGAGAAGTGCCTCGAAATGGTCTCGATTATCAAGTGGCCCAGGGGCTTCGTCTGCCCGAAGTGCGGGGCGGGCGAATCCAGAACGAAGTCCCGGAACCGCGTGGTTTGCCGGGGCTGAAGATCCGATCTCGAGCGCAAACGAAATCTACCGTCTGGCCTGCTTTCTTCTCGCTCGGGATCGCCTGGTAAAAAGTCCGTTGAGGTTAATTGGCATAGGCGTCTCAACCTTGGTGCCGCCACGTCGCCATCAGCTTTGGCTCCCAATTTGAAGAGCTTCCCCTTGAAAGATCAGGCGGAGCGGTGGCGGCAACGTGGGGATCGAACCCAGCAGACGGGCTATCATCCGTCAGAGCATCCAGCTCCTATTGCCATTTGAGGGGCAGCGATAGTGCTGTCAGCGAGTGGTGCTGTCAATCTGCGGACTGGTGCGGGTCGGCAGGATCAACCCAAGACGCTGGCGATTGGCCCCACGCAACCATCTGAGTGTGCATTTTGCTGGCGAACGGCGTTTCATTTCTCACCTATGGATGAGCAACGCATGTGCCAATGTCCGGCAGGACTGCCTGCACAAAAAAAGCCCGACCATTGCTGGCCGGGCTGCTGAGGCTGAGGATTGAAACGTAAATTGGTGCGTGTTCCTAGCTCGCAGGAATTGATAAAGCAGCAGCCGTGCCAGCCGCATCCAAGGAACTGAAAGTGGCGTGTTTCCATTGAGCGGCGGCGATTTGGACTTTTCCCGTCACGATGCTCCGCGCATTAAAGGCCCAGCATTCGAATCATTCCTGCCCCTCAAACCGAAATCCCACTATGCGAGCAATTTGGAAAGGCAGCGTCAACTTCGGCCTCGTCTTCATTCCGGTGTCGGTCTATCCGGCCACCCGCGAAGAGAAAATCAGCTTCAAACAACTCCGGGCCACGGATCTCAGCCCGATCCGCTACAAGAAGATCGCGGAAGTCGATGAGAAAGAGGTGCCCACCGACCAGATCGTGAAGGGTTACGAGATCGAGAAGGGGCGTTGGGTGACCCTCAGCGACGAAGATTTCGAGAAGGTGCAAATCGAATCGACGCATTCCGTGGAGATCACGGATTTCGTTGAGCAGTCGCAGATCAATCCGAAGTTTTTCTATAAGCCCTACTTCCTGGAGCCACAAAAAGGTGGCGAAAAAGGCTACGCACTGCTCCACCGCGCCCTCACTGATACGGACAAGGTGGGCATCGCCAAAGTCGCGATCCGGAACAGAGAATACCTGGCGGCGGTCAAACCCGATGGCCTGTTCCTCGTTCTTGAGCTGATGCACTTCGCTCACGAGGTCTTGGAACCTGAATCTCTGAAGAGTGCCGCGGAGCGCGAAGTTGCTCCGAAGGAACTGGAAATGGCGAAGAAGTTGATCGACGCCATGACGACCGAATGGGAGCCAACGAAATACAAGGATCAATATCAGAATGCGGTGATGGAAATGATCGAGGAGAAGGCTCAGAAACGTCCACCTTCAGGGAAGCCGCTTGCGCCTCGCGCCATGCCGAACGTGGTCGATCTCGTTGCGGTGTTGCAGGAGAGCCTTCAGAAGACCGCAGGGAGGAAGACCAAGCCGGAGAAAATTGAGAGACCACGTTCCACATCGGCATTGCTGAAACAGAAGACACGCGCGGCTGCTTAGACCATTGAGATGAAGGTGATCAATGCGGCGTGTGGGGTTTTCGCTCTCTTGGTTTTGGCCAACTGCACGAAAAAGCCAGAGCCCGAGAAGGTGTCAAAGGACGGCCTGACCCAAGCGTTGAAAGGTGTTGAGCAGGCGGAAGAAGGGTTCAAAGGCATGCGTCAGCGAAGTGAATCCCTACAACAAAGGATCGACGAGCAAACGAAGCTCCTCGACGCCACCATAGCGAAACATGTCAGCCTCCTGGCAGATCGAGCGGACGCCGGCGACAAGATGATTTCTGGCCTGCCTGCGGAGAAACAAACGCCCCTTCGTCCCAAAGTCACCGATCTGAAACAACAGGTTTCTGGAGTGGAGGCAATGCTTCGTGAGTATCGAGACGCTCCATCTGGGAAGTTGGAGGAGCCCCGCCGAAAAATACGTGAGGGCGTTGAGAAATTGAATGCGGCATTCGCCCAGCTCGAAACAGAAATACGCCAAGCTGTGGCCGGCCAGTGATGGCCCTACGCTTCTTTTGCCATCTCTCGATCAAGCTGCTGAAGCATCTGATACGCCTGCACTGCCTTCCCTGCTTCGAGGGCCTTCATCGCGCGACGAAGCCTTGCTCGAAATGGTGCCACTGATTTCAGCGGATCGTCTCGCTTTACGGGCTTGGACTCTGGCAAGGGCGTGAATGCGACGATCTTCTGCTCTTCAGGCTTTGGCTTCGGTGCGGATGGCTTCTTCGGCTTCGGTGTCTTCCTGGTTGTCACCGCTCTCCTTGTCGTGGGCGGCGATTCGAGCAAATCATACTTCACCCCGATCACTCGCTTTCCCTCAAACGGTTTCAAGGACTTCGGGAACACCAGAAGTTGAGCCTGTCGATCACCCTTGAACCCCACCTCGCCGTAATCGGCTTTCGTTCCAACCGTTTCCTGATGCACCGTCATGACCCGATGCTGCTTCACGTTGCGCTGGAACTCGGCATCTTTCTTGGGATTTGCCCACAGAGTGTAGGGCTCAGGTTTGCCGCTCTTGGAGACGACTTGGGAGAAGCGAACGGTGTTCATGTCTCATGAGTATCGAGCCACACCGATTCATCGGCTTGCCGTTTTTCACCGCCATCGATTCATGCTCGATCACGGTCAATGGCCGACAGCCACCTGAAGACCTACTTCTTCTTCCTCGAGAACGGTTCGAACTGCTTCGCTTGTGGATCAAAGGCGAAGATCGTGACGGGCAGCTGAGGCTGTTTTCCTTTCAACGCGTAGTCTCCAACAAAACGGATGATCAGCACATCTCCATCGAACCGCTGGGGCTGAGCATAAAGGTGGGTAATCTGCCGCTCGTTGTCGATCACTCCTTTCGCGATCAAATGGCGCACACACGCCGACTCGAAATCGAACTCAATCTCCTCGTCGCCTCCTCCGGCAACCCTTTTGAAGAGCCGGGCATTGTGCCCAACGCTCCCGCCGCCAGACGCGAAGGCCACGAATCTTCCGTCGTCAGAAATGCATGCGTCACCAATCCACGAATCGGATGTTTCGGTTTCGAACAGGACTCTCTTGGACTTACTCTGTGAAATCCGAAGATGTTGCACGCTTCTGCCGTCCTCTCGCCACGTCTCGATTACGTAGCCGTTGGGACTGTGCTTTCGCTCGACCTCAGCACCGATGGTAGGGAGGGTCCAGGCGAAGAGGTAGATGAGGGCTTTCAACATTCCTTTCATTGATCTTTGATCGTCTCATCAAGGACAGCGGTCACGAATTCTCCAATGGCAGGCTCGCCTGATGCGCGAGGACCAGCAACATTCAACGTCTTGATCTGGTTTTGGGTAACGAAATCAGTCAGCTTCTTTCCTGAATCCGTCTCATGTGCATGGAGATGCAGCAGCGGTTTATGATGTTCCACAGCAAACTCGGCCGTCCTCATCGAACCACCCGTCAGCAGCGGCTTGATCGTGAAAATCACGGTGCCGTCAGAATCTACAACGTTTTGCTCCGTTCGTTTCGGGTAATTCTTCGTCGGCATCTCCTGCAAATTATAGCGGCAGGGAATTGTCCCATCCTCAGCCAGCCTGCCCCGTGGACACCAGCCACCATGGGGAATGTTCCTGCTGATCGCCCAATCCAGCGCAGCTCGATCAGCACCCGTCTGGCCACCAGAGACGATTTTCTTGATCACAGGGATGCCCAGAGCGGCTCCAAATCCTCGTCTTCCAGCGCCATAAGCCGATATTTAGGGTCGAGTTCGAATGCCCGGCGCAGCCTGGCTGTGGCCTCGTCGAGATTACCAAGCTGGCATTCGTAGGCGGCGAGATTGAAGTGCAGGACCGCGGCTTGGGGCTGGTCTGCGGTTGCGTTGACCATGATCATTCGGGCGGCTTCGATGGAATCGCAATAGCGAGCTGCGTAGGCCCATAGCACTTTCCATTCAGGATTGTCGGGCTCCACCAACGCCAGGCGCCGCGCCATGGCCAGCATCAACTCCCACTTCTCCAACGCGCAGTAAACCCTGATTCTGATGGCGAGCACCGCGGGCAGATGGCGCGAGTCGGCGCCGATCTTTTCCAGTTCTGCATTCGCGTCGAGGAACATGCCCAGCTCCACGTAGCCTTGGGCAGCGGTGAGGTGGCGCTGATCCATCTCAGCCAAGGACATCGCAACAGACGACTCACCAAAAGGATTCATGCTCCTTCAGGCCGATTCACGTCTCGATTGGTTTGACGAGCGATTGACGAACGGATTTCCATGCGCCTGCTGATTCAGCCTGTTCGGCCGGTAAGGGAAGAGCAAGGCCGTATCACAAAAGTCGTTCGCCTCATCGGCTTGAAAGACGGTCTCCCCTGCTGTCTATCGGGCTTGAGGTCTAGTGCGCTCGGATTCCGGAGATCACGGACCGGTGACCGTGGCCTTCAGCTCAGTGAAGCCGTCGGCCTGAAACGTTCTCCACGCTGCGTCATCGACCAGGCCTGCAACATGCAGCATCTGCAATACTCCTGCATCCATCTCTGCCTTCGGCCAAACGTAAAGTCGCTTTCCAAAGGTGAAGAAGTAAACTCCGTCCTTTCGGGGCAACCATGGCATGCCGACGTTTGCATATCCCGCACGCCGACCGATGACCCGGTAGAAATGCGGCCCCCAGTCGTCGGGGCTTTCTTTTTCGTCTGACCAGCTCTCCTGCCCGATAATGTAAGATTCGTGCACACGCCACCGAGCCATTTCAAGCTGGACTTTCAGTGTTCGTGCCGCCGGCATCGTCTCAGGATCCACTCCCCAGACGGAGAATTGCAGGCCGAGCGGGCGCGTGATTGCGGCAAGTGCCTCGGAAAACCCCATTGGCTTTGAGTCATTACTGGTGACGAGAAACGGGTCCGACTCCGATGGTGTGCGCATCGGAGCCTGATGCGCGTCGCGCTTTTCTTTCGATGGATGAGCCCGTTTTTCGGGTTCCGACGCAGCCTGACTGTCGGCGAAAGCGCACAGTTGAAGCAGAAACCAGCGGCGTAGGGGCCGACCGCCCGGTTCTTCGAGTCCACGAGTCAGATGCTGAATCCACCATTGCCTGCGAGGTTGATTCTTGATCAACGCCTCCCCGTGGCGATCTAGATACGCCCAAAGGAGATCTCGAGCACTGTCGAGGCCGGCAATCACGTCGCCATTTCGATATGAACCGGAGCCATCCCAAAAACTCTCGTAAAGCAGGTAAGACCGCCAGATATCCCAATCCAGCTTCGGATTGTCGAGCATCGCGGGATACTCGGAAATCCGCGCAAGGATTCTTTCAAACAGGTAGTCATATCCAGCGACGCTCCCCCCTTTCTCCAGCGCAGAGAACTCGCGCAGAAATCCCGCCAGGAATTCCGGTCTGTCTATAGTCGAATCTCCCGCGGCCGTCAGAACCAAGGTGCCGCCATAGCCGCTTTTCAATTCGACGAGCACCCGTTTCGTCGCAGCCTTCTGTTTCTTAGACCCCTCGAAGCCTGGTGCGTTGCGAAGCGAAAACTCGCTGTTCAACTCAACTTCGTTGTTCACGCCCACGGGAGAAGGGTCGGCGGCTATGGCGGCTTGCTGTATCAGCACCACCGCTAACAGGAATGCTTGATGTGATTTCACAATTGCAATCGTGAGATATCGTTCATCGGTCAGCCGCCGCCGGTGGCGTTGGGTTCGTTTTGACTTTGTAAGAATCGATCTCGGTTCTGTCGTCCCCACCCCGGCGCACGAAGCAAATCACAACTTCTATTTCTGGATCGTAGGCCGCAAGCATCTTCGATTCCTTGCTACCATTCCACGGCTTGAAAAACTTCGAGGCGTCACTCTCTGGCATGAAGTCGAAAGGCACCTGATGGAGAAGCTCGTTGTGGAGTTCACTCAGCACACAAACAATCCCACGCCCCCTGTCCTTGTAGCCGTTCCAGGCACAGGCGGCCAGCCGGACACCATTGAGGCGGATGAACCCGATCTGGTCGTCTCGTGTCTTCACTGTGGCAATGTTTTCACAATCCGGGCATCGTTTCCATCGTCATGCGGCATCTCCTCGGCCTGCTCATCGCTTTCGCGCTGATTTCTTCAGGGCAGCTTGCTCTTGCCAAGGCCCCACCAGCCAAACCGTGGTTCACGCTGGAGCATGTCCTCTACAAACCGCAGCGATGGGACGATGGAGATTCATTCCACGTCACCACGGCTGATGGCAACGAACTGATCCTGCGGCTTTATTTCGTGGACACCCCCGAGGAGGCGAAGGTGTATGCGGACCGAATTCGGGATCAGGCGGCATATTTTGGCGTTTCAGAAGCAGACGTGATGGCGCTGGGACACAGAGCCTCGGCATTCACCCGCGAGGTCTTGTCGAAACCATTCACGGTGCAAACCCGGTGGCACAAGGCTCTCGGTCGGAGCAAGTGGGACCGCTGGTATTGCCAGATCGTCACGGCGGATGGGAAGGACCTGGCTGAAGAACTGGTTCGAAATGGGCTCGCTCGAATCTACGGGACCCGCACCATCTTGCCTGATGGTCGTGATTCCAAGACCTACCTCTTGAACCTGAAGACGATTGAGGATCAGGCGAAGGCTGCGAAGAGAGGAGGATGGGGGAAAGGAGCATGAACCGGGCAGAAAAACTGTTGGATTCAAACTGACGCCCTCGACACCTCAAGAAATGAACCAAGAACCATGCCGCAGAGTTCTCGAATTCGTTCGTGAGCTGCATCTGCGCGGCTATGAGCGGCTTCGCATTGCACCAGGGATGTCTGCTTCAGGGTTGTATTGGCGCTGTGCGATCACGCCTCTCAGCAATATTTCGCCTGAGAATGGTGCTCGTATTAAAGATTACGACGGCCTGGCCGCTCATTACAGCAGTGCTGACGGGAATGCCTTCTTTGGCTGGCCCGAAGCTGCGCGTGGCACTCCCTCTGAGCTTGCCGACATTTTCATCGAAGCCTTCCCGGCAATCGTTGCTGCTGGACGCGCCGAAGACCCCGCCTACGTCGAATGGTATCGGGCGATGCTCGAAGCCACTGGTGCCGATACATTTCCGATCGCCTATGCGGATTGGGATCTTCCCGAGGACCATTTGCCCACGGTGGGCGCGAGAGAGCTGAAACTGGCATTGCCACCTCCACCACTCAACAACATGTTCGACGAAGCCATCTCCTTGATCGAATCCGAATATCCGCGTCTTGGCCATAACCTCGGTTGGCGTTTCCTCTACACACCGAAATCAACTCTCAGCTCGAAGGCAGAAGTGGTCTTTTTCGGCCTAAACCCCGGCGGAGGTCAAGATGAAGGTGTTCAAGTGAGTTGCGAGAGTGGAAATGCTTATCTGGTCGAAGGCTGGGATCATGGGAGGCCCAACCGATTGCAGAAGCAAGTGCGTGCGTTCTACCAGCTTGTAGCGGATGCATGGCGCTGCTCCAGGGACGAACTGATGAATAAATCCTTGGCGGCGAACCTGTGGCCCTTTCGATCCAGAGAATTCCTGAGCAGTGAGGCTGGATCTGCTGAGGCGAATCGATTTATCAAGCACCTTTGGGCGCCGGTCTTGGCGGAGATTAGACCAAAGGTGCTCGTCACGATGGGAGGGTTCACAACAAGACGGATTCACGAGATCCTCAGATCCCGGTGCGACATCGCAGATGAGAAATCCGAGAGAACCGGTTGGGGCAATGTAACTTATGGTCTGGCACGGGCGATAAGCAGCAACGGGACGACGCTTCTTATTGCCCTGCCCCACCTCTCAAGGTTCGCCATCTTCAACCGCTCTGGCGGAGAGTCCTTCGACGCTTTAATCGAAGCGATACAGGATATTCGGGATGACAGGTAAAACCTTGGCCACACATGGTTTAGGGACATACGAACTAAAGTCCTCCAGTATCTTGCGGAGACTTCTCAACTTCGCCGTGATCGCCGCTTCTTTTGGTCCTGTTCATGAGTGCCTCTGTGGTATGCGAGTGGAAAGGTCGCCAGCGCCCCAGGCGTGATGTTCATTCGCCGATTGGCCAACGAGTAGCGGGAATCATCGATTGTGGAGGAAGACGGAGGCAGCAAGACACAGCAAGACAATGACTACGACCCAAATGATTGAGAGCCCATTGAGCCAAGCTCAGGGCGGTGTTGAAGGACCACGCTGAACGACAGCTCCCAAAAGCAGTGCGATAGAAGACGATCACATCGCCTCGTCAATCGAAGCTGGGCCCTGATCCTCGGCAAGCTTGATGCCTCTCGAATCAAGGTAGAGTTTGGCATTCTCAATATCCCGATCACTGATGTCACGCTCCATCCAGCCTAGCCGCCAACCGAGAAGGTGATCAGTCTCTGGCTCTTTGACCAGGCTAAAGCCGCAATTCTGATAGAATGGAATGTTCCGATCAATCGCCAGCAAGCCGCCCCGGTAGGGAGCCTCCGCACCGTCTAGCAGGCACAAGCGGGCGAAGAACAACGCCTTCCCAATCCCGCTTCGTCTGCGTGATGGAGCGACTAGATCCGAGTGAAAGATTAGTCGCTTGTCACGGTGAAACTGAAGCCCTGCACATCCAAGGCCATGCGAACCTTCAAGAAATACCAGCATCATCGACAGATTCGCTTCAATCCCTGCTTTCCACTCCCGCACTTCTTTTGGGCGATCTGAGAACTCA
>JAXDQW010000038.1:0-130358 GCA_034667665.1 Chthoniobacter sp. | reverse complement strand
CTAAGCGCCAGCCCTGAAAGGGCGATTCATCGTCGGTGCAGCAATGAATCGCCCTTTCAGGGCTGGTTCCGTGTCCGAACTTAACCCAGGGCGTTGCCCTGGGCTGGTATGAAGCCGCACCTTCGGTGCTTACGGCGCTGTCTTGTGGCCAAAAGTGCAGGACACGCTCTGAAGCCGCTGGATACGTCGAACGTGGTGTGCGCCCCAAAGGAGCGGCGTGCGTCCCGCCGCCGACCCACCAACGCCCGAAGGGCCGTACCAACCCGTGAGACGCACGCAGGACCCACCCGGCGGCGAGACGCACGCCGCTCCTCGGGCCAGGCGGCTGAGAAGCTCGCGAGCGGTACGAGCGAACAGCCGAGCGAAAAATCGCCAGGAAACGCTGTTGGCTGGTTAAATTCGCGCAGGAGGAGTGGAGGTGGCTGGATGGACTCGCGCCGGACGGGAAACGATTTTACTCTGTGGAAGACGATTCCGCGCCCCGCTCGCCGCCCGTTGGCCCAGTCGCTGCTTTAGGGGTTGGAGTCTTTGAAGATTGTTCTGGGGGGAACATCAGCCCTCCGCGGCCATTCGGTCGCGGGGGGCTGAATTTTTTTTGGGGGGAAGAGCTGGGACGGAGGCGAGGTCCGTTTGCAAGATTGCGCTCCATCCCGCGCTGCATTTGACAAATTGAACCGACCGGTCTATTTACTGTTCCTGCACATGCCCGGGACGACCAAAAAACGCATCCTCGCCGCCGCCGAGGAGATCATGCTCACCAAGAGTTTTCACTCCGTCGGGCTGACCGAAATCCTCGCGGCGGTCAAAGTGCCGAAGGGGTCCTTCTATCACCACTTCAGCTCGAAGGAGCAGTTTGGAGTCGAATTGATCTCGCACTACGTCCGGGAGCACACCGCGCGGTTGCGGAAATTCTTTGCCGCCCCGGACACCAACGCCCTTCAGAAATTGGTGGATTACTGGGGTTATCAGATCGGTCACGTCACCGAGAGCGGGTGCCAGCAATGCTGTCTGGTGGTGAAGCTCGGCCTCGAGGTGGCCAGCTTCAGCGAGCCGATGCGGGAGGTCCTGGCCGATGGCTTGAAGACCTGGCGCGCGATTTATGAGCAGGTCGTCCGGGAAGGCCAGGCGGATGGCAGCATGCGCCGCGAACTCAAGCCCGCGGAAGCCGCCGCCGCCATTCAGGACACCTGGCAGGGCGCGATGCAGCGCATGCAGGTCGAAAGAAGTGTCGCCCCGCTGCGCTCGGCGGCGCAGTTCCTCCGGGCTTCCCTCGCGCCGGCGTAGGAGCTTTGTCCGAACGCCCGGCGAGACGACCGGTCTATAAGACCCTTAAACACGAATTTCAACCACCACCCGATATGAGAATCACCGACCATGCACGCCGCACACCGCAGCTCGTTCGCGTCTTCCAGGAACACGACGCGCCGCTGATCCCGGGCGCGGAACCACTTCTCAGCGACCCTGAACTGCTCGACGCCTATTCGCAAACCGTCGCGGCCGCGGTCGATCGGGTCGCGCCGAGCGTAGTCAATATCCGCGTCCTGAGCGGCGAGCGCGGCCCGGGAAGCGGCTCGGGCTTCGTCATTGCCCGCGATGGCTTCATCCTCACGAACAATCACGTCGTCCAGGGCGCGCGCGAATCGGAAGTGACGTTGCACGACACGCGGGTTTATCGCGCGCAACTCATCGGCACGGATCCCGAGACCGATCTCGCGGTGATCCGCATTGACGCGCCCGACCTTCAGCATGTGCGCCTCGCCGATTCGTCCCGCATCCGCGTCGGACAGGTCGCCATCGCGATTGGCAGCCCCTATGGCTTCCAGCAGACCGTGACATCCGGGATCGTCAGCGCGCTGGGCCGCTCGATGCGCGCGGAGTCCGGACGGCTGATGGACGACATCATCCAGACCGATGCCGCGCTAAACCCCGGCAATTCCGGCGGGCCGTTGCTCAACAGCGCGGGAGAGGTCATCGGCGTGAACACGGCGGTGATTCTGCCGGCGCAAGGCATCTGCTTCGCCATCGCGAGCAATACCGCGCAGTTCGTCGCGGCGTGGCTGATCAAGGAGCAGCGCATCCGGCGGAGTTCGATCGGCATCGCGGGACAGAACGTGCCGCTGCATCCGCGAGTGGTCCGCTTCCACCGGCTGCCCGCCGAGCGCGGCGTGCAGGTTGCGGAAATCGAACCCGGCAGCCCCGCGTCGCTCGCGGGCTTGCGGCCGGGCGATGTGATCGTCGGTTTCAAAGGGGAGCCGATCGCCACGATTGATGATCTGCACAAGCGGCTCGTCGCCTCGGAGATCGGCGTGCCCTCGCCGCTCATGATCATTCGGGAAACCGAGAAGCTCTTCCTGATGGTGGTGCCGCGCGAACTTCCACCCCACCAGCCGCGGCAAAAAGCCGGGCGCAACTAAGCCATTCCCAACATGAATATGAACGAACCCATCAACATCAACGCTGCCAGCTTCGAGAAAGCTGTGCTGCAATCTCCCGTGCCGGTGCTCGTCGATTTCTGGGCGCCGTGGTGCGGGCCGTGCCGGCTCATCGCACCGGTGCTCGACGAGATCGCGCGGGAGGGCGCCGGACGCTTTCGGGTCACGAAGGTGAACGCCGATGACGAACCGGAGCTGATGCAGCGCTTCCAGATTCGTGGCATCCCGGCCCTGCTCTTTTTCAATGGCGGCGAGCTGCGCCACCAGATTGCCGGCGTCACCGGAAAGAAGGGCATCGTCGCGCAACTCGAAGCGCTCGCCAGTGCGGCGCCTGCCGCACCGCACGTCTGATCATTGCTTCGAACGACCAGCCACCAGGCGCCCACGTTTCATGTCTGATCCACTCGGCTTCATCCATCGGTTCATCCCCGGCTCCGGACCGTCGGCGCCCGTGTTGCTTCTGCTCCACGGCACCGGCGGGAGTGAGAACGATCTGCTCGATCTCGGCCATGGGCTCCTGCCCGGCGCGTCTTTGCTCAGTCCGCGCGGGAAGATCCTCGAACAAGGCATGCCGCGATTCTTTCGCCGCCTGGCGGAAGGGGTCTTCGATGAAGAAGACCTGATCATGAGGACGCACGAGCTGGCCGAATTCGTCGAAGCGGCTGCGCTCGAGTATCAGTTCCAAGGTAGGAAGGTGATCGCGGTCGGTTATTCAAACGGCGCCAACATCGCCGCGAGCCTGCTTCTGCTGCGCCCGGAAATTCTGGGCGGTGCGGTCTTGTTGCGAGCCATGGTCCCCTTGGTGCCCGCAAAACTTCCGGATCTGGCCAGGCTCCCGATCTTCCTCGCGGCGGGGCGCCATGACTCCATGATTCCGCCTCCAGGGACGGAGCGCCTCGCCGCCCTGTTACGCCAGGCCGGCGCTGACGTTGCGCTGCAATGGAGCGCCGCTGGGCACCAACTGACTTCACCAGAAATCGCCGACGCCCAGCGCTGGCTCGAAACGCATTTTGCTTCCTAACTCGCACCCGCACACCACCCCATCACCATGCAACTTGGCGGAATTCATCACCTCACGGCCGTCACCGGCAACGCCTCGCGCAATCACGCCTTCTACACCCAGACGCTCGGCCTGCGGCTGGTGAAAAAGACGGTCAATCAGGACGACGTTTCGGCTTATCACCTGTTCTACGCCGACGGACAGGCCACGCCGGGAACCGATCTGACCTTCTTCGACTGGCCGGTCGGGCCGGCGCGGCGCGGCACTCACAGTATCGTGCGCACGGGATTGAGGGTCGGCAGCGCCGCGAGCCTCGAATGGTGGGCCCAACGTTTCACGGAACTCGGCGTGCGGCAGGCAGCCATCGTTGAGCAAGATGGCCGGCAGACCCTCGATTTCGAGGATGAGGAAGGCCAGCGATTGAGCCTCGTGAATGATGAGGGACGCGGTGAAGCGCATCCCTGGGATCGGAGTACGGTGCCAACGGAGCACCAGATTCGCGGCCTCGGACCGATCACGATGAGCGTCCCGGAACTCGCACCAACCGACCGCGTCCTGCAGGCGGTTCTGCAAATGCGTCCGGTTCGGACCTACGCGCTCCGGGCCGAGGCCGCTGGCAGCCGGACCGTGCACGTCTATGAAATGGGCGAGGGCGGCCCGGCCGCGGAGTTGCACGTTGCGGTCGAGCCCGGACTGCCCACGGCCAGATCCGGGGCGGGGAGTGTTCACCATGTCGCCTTTCGCACGCCGACCCTCGAGGATTATCAGGCGTGGGCGGAGCAGTTGGCGCGGCTGGGGATGCCTTCGAGCGGGCCGGTGGATCGCTATTACTTTCGCAGCCTCTACTTCCGCGAACCCAACGGCATTCTCTTCGAAATCGCCACGGACGGTCCCGGGTTCACGGCCGATGAGCCCTTGGAAAAACTCGGCGAAGCCCTCGCGTTGCCGCCCTTCCTGGAGCTGCGCCGGCGTGAGATTGAAGCGGGGCTGAAGCCGCTCCCTTCCTGAATCGCGTCCCGCTTCTCAGAAGTGGGGCAGGCGTCCCCGCCTGTCGGTCGTGGTGCGGGCGTCCCGCCTGCACCGAACTGGGCAGCCGGGACGGCTGCCGCACTCATGGCAGGCGGGACGCCTGCCCCACTTCCTGGTGGCGGGGACGCCTGCCCTGCTACTCGCAGTGCCGGACGAGGTCGTCGAGGTTGAAGACCTGACGCAGCCCGGTCCTGTATTGCGAAAGACGATCTCGTACCAGCCCTGCATTCGCTCCGGTCGGTAGGTGGCGTTGCCGATGCGCAAGGGACGATGCTCGAGGATGCGGTGGATCACCCGCTCATAGGCGGAGCGGGGCAGGACGCGGGTGGAGCGGCGATTCCAGTCGATGGTCCGGCCGACGTCATCGTAGCGGGGCGGGCGCTCCGAAAAATCGAGCAGCGACCGGGCGCGCTCGTCGAACACGGCAAAGACATGCTCGAAAGCATCGGCGTCGGAAACGGCGCGGATGTCTTTCCGGAAGGGCCGCGCGATCGTCCGCGCCATTTGCCGCAGGCTCAGCGTGCGGCCATCGCGGGTCAGCCAGTCCGCGGCGTTCGGATCGGCGGCGAAGGGATTGCGCGGGAAACAATCCGCCCGCGCCAGCCAGCCTTTGCGCGAGGTGTGCTTGCGCGGCTTGAATCCGGCGATGACCGGGATCTTGCGGCGCTCCAATTCGTCGAGGCTGTGAGATGGCCAGCGCAACACGCCCAGGATCACTCCGATCGCCAGCGACACCGCCGCGATGAGCAAATCGGGGTCGGGCGTGAAATCCACGGTGACTTCGAGCCGATCTCCGCGCGGACGCACGCCCACGCCGGTGCTCAGGCGATTGGCGGCGAGCAGCATCACGGGCGCCGGCAGGATGTAAGTGAGGAGCAGGGCCAACTGCCTCACCCCTTGCTCGTCGAGCCCGCGCTCGGTCGGGACCGAAACATTGTAGTGCGCGCTGAAGCCTTGCAGCCGGAGGTGTGAATTCTCGCGCTGTTCCCAGGCGTCCAGTTCCCCCCGCAGAAAGGCGATCTGTTCCCAGAGGGAGCGGCCGGCGCGGATGCAGCAGCCCGCTTCGATCTCAATGATCGGGGTCGCGACTTCGATCACTCCGGTGTCGAAGTAAAGGGCGCCGCCGGAGGGCAGGTGCCGGGCGCGCCCGCTGCGCGGCAGAGTCGGCTGCCGGACCACCGCTTCGGGTTTGCGAAAGATGTGCTCGGGCTTGTGCAGCTCGTCGCGCACAAAAAGCGAGAACTCTGCTTCCAGGCCGATCACGGGCTGGCGCGGCTGGGTGGCCCGCGGCGTGGTTTTTTTGGGGCGAGGCATGGTGGTGTTCAGGGGGCTTCGTCAACGTCGCGCGGAACGTAGATCACATAACCAATATCGAGGTGAAGATGATCGTCCGCTTCATTTTCGCCGTGACCGAATGGTTTGGCATAGAGCTCCGGCGCCACCGACTCGGCGACCCGCGCAAATTTTTCGATGGTGTTCTGGTCATCGAGGTAAGTGTCGCCGATGCGGTAAATGTGGGCCGCCGTCGCCCAGGCATGAAGACTGGGAGAACGCGAAAGCGCGTGGGCCGGCGACCGGTAGCCGCCATTCGCGCTGACAAAAACAAAATCGTCCACCCGCCGTCGGAACGCCTCGAGATAGCGGCTGAGGATGGACACCGCGCACGGGACGTAATGCGGGAATTCATCGAGGAGGATCGGCGCTTCGCGGCAATCCACCGAGATCAATTCCGCGAGCCGGAAATTCGCGCTCAGGCTGGTCTGCTTCGCCTGTTCCCAGGAGTCGATTTCGTAAAAAAAGCGCGGGAGCACATGGCGGCGGCCCGCGGCGTCGGTCACCGTTTCGCCCGGGCGGAGCAAGGCGCGCCGCTCGGGATCGAGACGGAGTCCATCGACAATCTTGAGCCCGAGGTCACGCATCGCGTTTCACCACGTCGGTCAGGTGATGGAAAATGGCGCCGGAGATGGCGGCGACGGCTTTCTGCCGATCGCGTTGCTCGGGCGGCCCTTCGGTCAAAATCGCCACCACGTAAGGCTGGCGGTCCGGCAGGAAGACGATGCCGGCGTCGTGGCACGCGGTCGAGATCTCGCCGGTCTTGTGCGCGACGCGCGCGGGGCCGGGCAGTTTGGCGGGGATCATCCCGTTGAATTCCTGCGCAAGCAGAATCGCGATGGCCCGCTCGCAGCTCTCCTCGCTGAGCAAACGCCGGTCGCAGAAGACGCGGAACAACTGGAGCAACCCGTCGGCGGTGACCTCGTTGTTCAGCCCCTGGGCAAAGGCCGCCTCGTCTTCGACGCCGCGTTCGAATTTGAGGCCGGCAATGCCCGCTTGCTCGACGACACCCCGGATGTAGTCCCGCCCCAGAAAATCGAAGAGCAGATTCGTCGCGAGATTGCTGCTGCGCACGATCATCGCGCGGGCGAGGTCGCCGATCGGCACGGCGCGGCCAATCCGGCGATGCGTCTCCGCGTCTCCGTCGCGATCCGGACTGACCCGGTAGATGGCGCCATCGACCACGCTGTGGAAGCGGTTGCGCACGTGGAGCCGGCCGCTGAGGTTGAGTTTGCCTTCCTCCGCGGCTTTCAAGACGGCGAGCAGGAGCGCCACCTTGATGGTGCTCGCCGCGTGAAAATAGCGATCTGCGTGATACGAAAAGGCCACCGTCGATTCATAATCGTAAAACGAAACCGCCACCGCGATGAACCCGGCGCGATGGCTAATTTCCTGGATGCGTTGGATAAGTCGTGATCCGGGCATGCTGGGATCGGCAGAATATCGTTCCCGGCCGCCGGCGTCACTCGCAACGAGAGCCCAGACCCAAGGCCGCTAGGGCGGCGATCCGCCTCTTCCGCGCACCACCTGCCCGATCGGCTCGTGGCCTTCGGCGCAAAGCGCGAGCCGTCCCTGGCGCTCCGCGACGCGCTCGATCGGCGGCGGTTTCGCGCCGAGGAAACGCTCGGCGTGAGCCGCGAAGCGCGTCACATCGCCGGACGAGAGCAGTCGCAGGCGGCCCTCTCCAGCCACTGCGAATTCCGGATGCCGCGCCAGCCAGTCCGCGAAGCGGCTGGCCACATACGGCGCTGGATTGAGCACCACCACTCCCGGCGCGACGCATTCGGCAAAGGCCCGGTGTAATAGCGGGTAATGAGTGCACCCGAGGACCAGCGCATCGATCTCGCCGAGCGGTTCGAGGTAGCGCGCCACCGCCTGGCGGGCGATCTCGCTGTCTTCCCAGCCCTCTTCAACGATCGGCGCAAGCAGCGGCGCGGCCACTTCCGTCACGCGCACCTGCGGGGCGAGCTTGTGCGCTTCCGTGCGAAAGGTGTGCGAGGCCACCGTGCGCGCCGTGCCAATGAAGCCGATGTGCCCGCGGGTCTGCGCCACGGCCGCTTCCGCGGCCGGAATGGTGACGCCGAGAAGCCGGCGCTCGGCCCCGCCGTAGCGCTGTTGGAGATGCCGCAAGGCCACACATGAGACGGTGTGGCAGGCCACCACGACGACACGGCATCCTTCCCCGAATAGCCGCTCGACGCACTGCTCGGCAAAATCCAGCACCGTATTCACATCGCGTCCGCCGTAGGGGGCGCGACCGGAATCACCGAGATAACAGTAGTCCAGTTCCGGCAGCACCCGGCGCAACTCGCGCAATACGCTTAGTCCCCCATAGCCGCTGTCGAACACCCCGATGGACTGGTCGAGGCGCGGGCGGGAAGGTGATGCGGTGGGCATGACGAGTGGACCGGGTCAGAGCACCGGAGCAGGTGTCCTGCGAGCCGGCGCCAGCCCAGCCCGGAACCACTGACTGACTGTGCCGTCCACCTCCCTCAATTCCGGGGCGTGGTCGTGACCACGCGCGGCGCCGGCACGGGCTCTGGAGGCACCACCGGAGGGACCGGCGCCGCCGCCGCCACCGGGGGCACCGGCGCCGGAGGCACCACGGGAGGAACCCCCGGCGACGGCGACGACGATTCGTCCGGCAACTGCGGCCCCACGGCCCGGCGATAATTCTGCACCGCCTGGAGGATGCACGCCGCCATGGTCTGCCGGTAGGTCGTGCTGGCGATCAGCCGCGCATCGTAGGTGTTGCTTTGAAAACCGCCCTCGATGAGCACCCCGGGGATGCTGATGTCCCGAATCACCACAAAGCGGGCGCGCTTGATGCCGCGATCATACATCTGCGACTTGACCACCAGCGCCGCGTGCATCGCCGTCGCCAGGGCCATGTTTTGCGAATCGCAGGCATGACCCGGGCAGGGATCGAGATCGGAAACGCGGGGTCCATCCGCCATCATCGAAGGGACGCCCCGGGGAGCGAGCGTATAGGTTTCCAGACCGGTGCCGCTCCCGCCGCTGTTGAAGTGGACGGAAACGAACAGCGCGTTCCGGTATTGATTGGCGATCCGCACCCGCTCGTCGAGCGGCACGAAGACATCCGCGGACCGCGTCAACACCACCCGCAAACCAGCCGCCATCAACAATTGCCGCGCGCGGGCCACCACATCGAGGGTGAACTGCTGCTCCGTTCCGAAAGGCGAAGTCGCACCCCGGTCATGACCGCCGTGCCCCGCATCGAGAACGATGGTCGTCACGCTCTCCGAATTCTTGATTTTCGAAGGCCGGAGCACGGGCTCGATCAGCTTGGTCAGGTCCATCCGCGAAAGGCACAGGTGTCCGTCGTGCTCCGTGATCGGATAGCTCAGATTAAACTTCAGGCCATTGATCAGGAACTCCACCGACTCCGCCTGGCCCCGCAAACTGCGACCCCGCGTTTGCAGCGCAAAGTTACCGCCCGACCGCTGGACTCCATTGAAGCCGTAGAATTGCGAGACATTGTCCAGGGTCACGTAATCGCGCCCCGCGATCTTGATCAACTGCCACTCGGCGGCAGCCGCGAGGGCCACACTCCCAAGGAGTGCGGTAATGATAAGAAGGGCCCGGCGCATGCGGCGCGACGGTATCTCTGTAAGCCTCGATGGCAAGCGGTTTCAGGGTTCCGGGGCAGGGTGAGGCCGACTTGCAGTCGGCGCGGGCGAGCTCAGCGATGGGCCTTTTTCCTGTGGGGCACCCTGGTGCCTTCCGCCTCGCTTCGCTCGCCCGTGGCCGACTGCAAGTCGGCCTCACATCGACCCGAGGTTTGCCAAGGACCGCGCGATGGCGCAGATTCCGCGCCCCTATGCCTGAAATCGAGAAGACCTACGAGCCTGCGGCGGTGGAGCCGAAGTGGTATGAGTTCTGGCTGCAAAACGGGTGCTTCACCGCGGACCCGGCCCGGGTTTCGAAGCAGCGGCCGGCCTATTCCATCGTCATCCCGCCGCCCAATGTCACCGGCGTCCTGACGCTCGGGCACGTCCTCAACAACACCATCCAGGACATCCTCGCCCGCCGCGCGCGGATGCTGGGCAAGGAAGTGCTCTGGCTGCCCGGAACTGATCACGCTGGCATCGCCACGCAGAACGTCGTCGAGAAAACGCTGCGCAAGGAAGGCGTGATGAAGCACCGCAACGACCTCGGCCGCGAGGCGCTCGTCGCGAAGATCTGGGAATGGCGGGAGAAATACGGCGGCATCATCCTCCAGCAGCTCCGCGCGCTCGGCTGTTCGCTCGACTGGTCGCGCACGCGCTTCACCATGGACGAGCACTACTCGCATTGCGTGTCGCGCGTCTTCGTGGACCTCTACAAAAAGGGGCTCATCTACCGCGGCAAACGCATGGTGAACTGGTGCCCTGCCTCGCTCACCGCGCTCAGCGACGAGGAAGTCGTGATGAAGGAACAGAACGGCGTGCTCTATTACTTCAAGGTCGAGGTCGTGGAGGAACCGGGCCGCTTCCTGACCATCGCCACGACGCGCCCGGAGACGATTCCCGGCGACAGCGCCATCGCCGTGAACCCAAACGACCCGCGCTATGCCGGCCTCATCGGCAAGCACGCGCGCCGGCCCTTGCCACGCGAGAACCAGGCGCCGCTGCCGATTATCGGCGACGACGCCGTCGCGTTCGACTTCGGCACCGGCGTGCTCAAAGTCACGCCCGCACACGACAAGGCCGACAACGAAATCGGCCAGCGCCACAACCTGCCGCAGATCGACATCATACATCCGAACGGAGTGATGAACGATCTCGCCGGCGTGGACCTGGCCGGCCTCGAACGCTTCGCCGCCCGGAAACGGGCCGTCGAAGTGCTCACCGAACTCGGCGCGCTGGAAAAAGAGGAGCCTTACAAGAACAGCGTCGGCTACAGCGAGCGGGCTGATGTGCCGATCGAGCCGCGCCTGAGCGAACAGTGGTTTCTCAAGTATCCGAGCGTCGCCGAGGCGCGCGCCTGCGTGGCGGGAGTCTCGGGTAAGGTGGGCGTCCCGCCCGCCGGGGCCGGCGTCTCGCCGGACCGAAATTCCGGGGAGGCCAGCGACGCCCCCGCTCCCGGTGCCTCGAATCCGCAAGTTCGCGAAGGCGAGACGCCTTCGCCGGCGGGCGGGACGCCCACCCTACCCGAGATGCGCTTTTTTCCCGACCGCTGGGCGAAGGTCTACGACCACTGGATGACCGGCATTCAGGATTGGTGCATCTCACGCCAGCTCTGGTGGGGACACCGCATTCCCGTGTGGACGATGCTTTGGGAAGGTCCGCTCGCAACGAGCGATAGCGATTCGCAAATTGTCCGATTCGACCTGCCATTCTTGAGCGAGGAGCAGAATCGTAAGATTGCTGTGCAGGTAATCCGTCCCGGCGGCGCCGGCGGTGAAATCTACTTCGGCATTGCGGTTTACCCGGGGAATCCTGAGATCGAACAACTGCTAGAGCAGCGTGGCGCCAAGCAAGACCCCGACGTGCTCGACACCTGGTTCAGCTCCTGGCTCTGGCCCTTCGCGACCATGGGCTGGCCGGAGAAGACTGAGACGCTCGCCAAATTCTATCCCACCACGGATCTCGTCACCGGGCCGGACATCATCTTCTTCTGGGTCGCGCGGATGATCATGGCCGGTTTTGAGTGGATGGGTGAGATGCCATTCCGGAACGTCTATTTCACCGGCATCATCCGCGACAAGCAGGGTCGCAAGATGAGCAAGAGTCTCGGCAATTCGCCCGATCCGCTCGACCTGATTGCCAAGTTTGGCGCCGACGCCCTGCGCTTTGGCGTGATGCGCAGCGCCCCGCTCGGGGCGGACATTCTCTTCGACGAAAAGAATGTCGAACTCGGCCGTAACTTCTGCACCAAGCTCTGGAACGCCGCGCGCTTCCGCCAGATGCAAAGTGGGGCTGGCGTCCCGCCCACAGGAAGTGGGGCAGGCGTCCCGCCTGTCGGAAGTGAGGCAGGCGTCCCGCCTGCCCAGTTCGAAGCCGAGATAGATCCCGCCCTGCTCACCAACGACGACCAATGGATCCTCCTCCGGCTCGACGCCGCCATCCGCGAAGTCTCGACTGTGCTCGACGAGTATCGTTTCAGTGACGCCGCCCAGGCGCTCTACCGCTTTTTCTGGAGCGAATACTGCGACTGGTACCTCGAAGCCTCCAAGGCCGTGCTCGTGGCGCCCGCCTCCCCGGCGGCCACCGAGGCCGCCCCGCCCGCCGACACCCGCCGGAACAATACCCTCGCCGTGATGGATTTTGTCCTGGCGCACACCCTCCGTCTTTTCCATCCATTCCTGCCCTTCATCACCGAAGAGCTCTGGCAAGGCATGGGCTTCGCGCAGGATCTGCCCGCCAACCAGGGCGGGAAGACGATCATGTTTGCGCCGTGGCCGAAGCCGTTCACCGAAGATGAACGCGCCTATTTCGGGCTCGACGAGAGCGTCGAGCGCTTCGCCGCCGCAAAATTCGAGGTCGTCAACCAGGGCCGCGCTTTGCGCCGGGATGGCAACATCGCCAGCAACAAACGCGTCCGTTTCATCCTCCGGCCGAGCACTCCCCTGCCCGCCCATGAAGTCGCCGTGCTCAAACTCCTGCTCAACGCCGACCCGCTCGACTTGGTGGAAGCCTCATGGATTCCACCCCGGGGCACGCCCGCCGCCCTGACGCCACTCGGCGATCTCTTTCTCCCCTTGGAAGGCTTGATCGACGTCGCCGCCGAACGCGAGCGGCTGACCAAAGAGATCGCGAAAGTGACGGACGAACTCACCAAAGTGCGCGCGAAACTCGCGAATCCCAACTTCACCGACAAAGTCCCCGCCGCCGTCCTCACCGAGCATCGCAACCGCGAAGCCGCCTGGGCCGACAAGCTCGCGCAACTCCAGCGCATGCTCGACGCGCTTGGCTTATGACAAACTTCGGCAAGGCCCCCACGCGCTAGAGCGCTCAATTCCCCATCAGCCAGGCGCGTGGCGCGGAGTTGCTGCGCCTCGTGCTCGCGGAGCGCGGTGAAAAAAGCCGGTGATCTCGCAAAGCTGCTCGGCATCGATGCCTCGCTCGCCTACCGCCTTGTGCGCGGCGAGCGACGGCACCCCGCCTCACAAGGAAAGTTGTTGGACGAACGCCGCCTGATTCCAACGGTCCCAGCCTTCGATGATTTTGCCCTTGGAGAATTTGAGCCAGGTCATTCCCTCGAACGCGACGGGCTTGCAGGAACCGGTGGAGCACCTGCCGGTGAAGCGCCAACGCACCACGGCATTGTTCTCGTCGGCGACGATTTCTTCGACCTCCAAACGGATGTCGGGGACCAGGCCGAGGATTTGATCGCGCAATGCCTTGAATGCGGCGCCTCCCCTGGTCGTTTCGCCTTCGTGATGACCGACGCAATCCGGATGGATGAGTTCATCGATCGTGTCACTTCGCCTTTGCGTCCAGACTTCATCAAACCAACGTCGGGCCAGCTCTCGGGAACTTTCGCTCATGGGCCGAAACTACGCCCGCTGCCGCTCGCCACTCAAGCACCAGCGGCGCCGATGGTCAGCTCAGCGCGGTTTGAAATCGAGGCCCTTGGCCAGCCAGCTCGCGTCGGGCATCGCGTGACCGAGGCCGGGAACTTCGAGGCAGAGGACGCTGACGAATCCTTCCTTGCGAAAGCCGTGTTCCTCGGCGGCGCGGGTGTTGACGCGGTTGAAGTCCTTCTCGCCAGTGACGAGCACGAAGCGGCATTTCCTTTTCGCGATCTCCAGCACTTCGTCGTCGGGAAGGTAGCTGAGGCCGAATCGTTTCCCGTCTCCGGCGGGGAGATCGGTGTAGAAATTCACGCCCATGAACGGCATGGCACCGCTGAAGAGGTCCGCGAAGGCGACGCCGATCATGCTCGCCACGCGCGTGCCGCCGGAGAAGCCCGAGACATAGACGCGCCGGTCGTCGATGCGACACCGCTGGCGCATGCCGACATTGGCGTCGATGGCCAGGCGCACGCGGTCGAAGAGGTCGCGCTGGTTGCCGGACTGGACGGCACCGACGAAGAGCAGTTTGCGCGACGCGAGCGCGGCTTCCCAATCCGCGGGGATGCGGGGCGTGTCGCTCGCGCTGATCCAGATGAACAGGCCCCACGGCTCCGCTGGCTGGTAGTTCTTCGGGACGATGAGCTGAAACTGCTCCTTCGCGATATCGAGCGGCCCCGGATTCTCGATGGAATGAAGACGAAGCTTCACTTCCTCCGCACCGGACTGCACAGCCGACTCGGTGAAGCGAATGGTGTGTGTGCCGGGGGTGGATGGAAACGGCTCGTCAACCGGAGCTGCGAATGCGGCGGCGCCGAGGAGAACCGATGCGAAGACGAAGAGCAGCTTCATCAGGGGCACGGCTTGCCGGCGAATCCTCCGTCAGCACATTGGCGCCTTTCAATTCTTGCGTCCGTGTTCATGGCTGCTTGCGGAAGTCTCCCAGCATTCCAGCGGCATGCAAACCAGTGAGCTCATGGGCAACCGAGCGTCCACCCCCACCCAGAATGCGAATGCATGAATCGAGTCCTCCCCACCCGCTCGAAACGACCGCCGCCCTACGGCAAACGCTCGAATGCTTCGAGAAGGTCGGACAGCGCCGACGCCATGAATCCGGCGGGTGGGTGCAGAGCTTCCTGCGGTCCCTGGACGAAGCGGGCGGGGGTCAGTTCGCTCTCGCCGCCGGCGATGAATCCCGCCACCGAATCGGGGGTCACCTCGAGGTGGAATTGCACCCCGGCCACGCGGTCTCCGTAGAGGAAGGCCTGGTTCGCGCAGGCGTCGCTCTCCGCCACGCGCACCGCGCCGGGAGGCAGACTGAAAGTATCACCGTGCCAGTGGAACATGGTTAGCTGCTCCGGCCACTGCGCGAAGGGGCCCGGCCTGGCGAGCATCCGCACCGGCCACCAGCCGATCTCCTTCTCGGGATTCTGCCAGACCTTCCCCCCCAGGACATCCGCGATGAGCTGCGCTCCCAGACACACGCCCAGGACCTTCTTCCCCTGCGCGATCGCTTTTGCGAGACAACGTTTCTCGGGCACCAACCACGGGTGATCGCGATGCTGGTACACATTCATCGCGCCGCCCATGACCACGAGCAGATCAAACTCCGACAACTCCGGCAACGGCTCGCCCGCGTCGAGCCGGGTCTCGGTCACGGCATGACCGCGCGCCGCCGCCCACGGCGCGATTGCGCCAAGACCATCGGACGGTCCATGGATGAGGGCGTGCAGCTTCACTAAGGCGCGGGCTTCAGGTGCCGGTCGAAAAAGCCCTTCATCCGATTCAACTTTTCGGGGGCAAAGAACTCCTTGCCGCCGTGGCCAGCGCCATTGAGGACATCGAGGGTCACCTCTGCGCCAGCCGCCTTTAGCCGTTCCGCGAACCACTCGCTTTGGTCCAGCGGGACGAGCGTGTCCCTGGTGCCGTGCATGATCAGGGTCGGCGCGGAATCCGCGCTGGTCCAGGTCGCCGGGCTGGCCCGGCGTGCAAGATCGAGCTTGGTGGGAAGCGGACCGCCGAAGAGCCGGGTCAGGAGGGACAGCGCACCTTCCGCCCGGGAATTCGCCGGGTTGTTAAAACGCGGAAAATCGGTCGGACCGAACCAGTCGATGACCGCCTGCACGCGGCTGGACACGTCGAGATTCTCGCCCACGTCAAAGTCGCGCATGGTGCCGGTCGTCCCGAGCAGCGCGACGAGGTGTCCGCCGGCGCTGGCACCCCAGGCGCCAATGTGTTCACCGTCATAACCGTAGGTGCTCGCGTGGCCGCGCAGCCAGCGGATGGCCGCTTTACAATCCTCGATTTGCGCAGGAAAAAGCGCCTGCTGGCTGTAACGATAGTTGAGGCTCGCCACCACGTAGCCCTCGTCGAGCAATCCCATCGCGGGGCACCCTTCCTTGCTTCCCGACTGCCAGCCACCTCCATGAATCCACACCGCCAGCGGTGCGCCGGCGACATGCTCCGGCAGGAAAAGGTCGAGCTTCTGGCGTTCGTGCCCAGCCGTAACGTAGGGCACATCGCGTAAGGCGCGCACGTCCGGCGGGAGCGGTGCACGGTGCTGTGCTCTGCCGCACCCCGGAAAGGCCGCGAGCAACGTCAGGAGCAAGAAGGCGCGGCGGGAGAATGGATGATTCAACACAGGCGGGACTGTTGCTCGATATCGGCTACGCGCCAGCGAATCTGGCGGGTTCGTGGAAAGTTCAGCGGCGAACGACGGAGAAAACACCCGACATCCAACACCCAACACCCAACGCCGAACGAAGAACTTACAGGCTCAGGTCGTAACAGACCACCCACTGCTCATCGCGCAGATAGAGCCGGCGGTTCGCCAGCACCGGGGCGGCCCAACAGGGATAGCTCAGCTTGGGCACCTGCCAGCGCCCGAGTTCCTCCAGCTTTTCAGAATTCGGGCGGAACAGTCCGAGCAGTCCCGCCTCGCCGAGCGCGATGAGCCTACCATCCGCCAGAATGGCGCTACCGCGGCCAAAAACATTCGGGGCCTTTTCCCCGGCGCCCAATTTGACATGCCCGGCGTTCGGCCAGCCCTCGGGACGATCCCACTTCACGGCACCCGTGGCCAACTCCACGCAGCGAAACCGGGCGTCGGGTTCGTTGCGGCCGCTGAACGCGTAGAGGTGGCCGGCGGTCAGGACGGGGCGGGTCCAGTGCATCTCCAAGGCGAGGCCGCGCCAGACTTCGTCCACGCTTTTTCCATCCGGCTTGACGCGGAGCAGGACGGAGCCCGTTTTGAAATACGCGGAGGACAGGAGAATGAGGTCGCCGCTGACCACCGGCGTCATCGCATTGACCGACGAATCCTGCCGGGCGCGAAACCAGAACGAAAAATTGACCGCGCCGGTTTTCGGCTCGAACGAAATCAAGCCTTGCCGGGTGAAGACGAGCAGGTGCCGACGGCCGTGAATCGTGGCCAGCACCGGGGTGGCGTAGCTGGCTTGTTTTTCAAACGCCGGATCGGAGCGGCTCCAGCTCACCAGACGCTCCCCGGGCCAGCCGGTCATGGGCACGCCGTTCCAGGTTTTTTCCCCGCCGTTTGCCCAGACGATCCTCCCGGTGGCGCCGTCGAAGGCCACCACGGCGGAGCTTGGCTGGGCACCGATTTGCACGAAGAGCAGCCCGTCCTCGAGCACGGGCGAGCTGCCCACCCCGAAAAACGCCTCCGGCACATCGAACTCCTTTTGGGTGTCGCGCCGCCAGAGCATCCGTCCGTCCTTGAGCTGGAGGCAGACCAGCATGCCTTCCGCACCGAGAGTGTAACACCGATCGCTTGTCAGGAGCGGGGAACAACGCGGGCCGTTGTTGTAGCCGAAGGGATCGCGAAACGAAGACGGGTATGGGAATTTCCAGATCGTCTGGCCGGTGGCGGCGGCACAAGCCTCGACGATTTCGGCGTTGCCGACGCGATGATGCACCACCATCCATTCGCCGTGGATCGACGGCGCGCTGTAGCCCGTGCCAACCTGCTTTTCGAAAACCAATTTCGGGCCGGAGGACGGGAGGGTTTCGAGCAGGTCGGTTTCGGTGGAAGTCTGATCCCGGTTTGGTCCCATGAATTCCGGCCAGTCCGCCGCGTGGGCCGGGGTAGGCGGTTCTTTTGGGGGGCGCCTGCACGCTGAAACGAAGGCGGCGCAGGCCAGGGAGAGGACAAGTTTCGAGGCAAATGGCAGATGGCACATTGAGAATGGCAAATGGCAAAGGGCAAAGGCAGGCCTATCCGCGCGGGATCGACGCGAGGATGAGGAGCAGCGCGACGAAGGCGATGATCGCCCACAGGAAGATCGAATGCTGGACCAGCCGCCGGTCTTCCAGGGCCGACGCTTCCAGCGACAGCCCGATCAGATGATCGAGCTCGACCAGCCTGCTGCGCAACCGCTTCACCCGGGCGAGCGCGCCGGGCTGATTCATCGGCGCGATGTCGCTGTCCGCGAGCACCCGGCCAATTTGCAAATACGGATTCGTCTTCGCGGTCTCGATCGTATTGATCTCCTTTTCCAGCCGCGTTTTTTCGCGTTCGCGCAGCCGGATCTCGCCCGCCGAATGATTGTCGGCCGCATCGAATTGCGCCTGCAGTTCCCGCTGCTGCTTTTCCATCGCGGCCAGCACCTCGCGGTCGCGTTCGAGTTGCGCCTCCAGGGCGCGGATTTCGCTGACCGTGCGCAGGTGCTGGTTGCGCAGGTCGGCCTTCTCATTGGGAATGGTAACGGTCCGCTCGCGCAGGCGCGTGAACTCGGCCTTGATTTGCGGGCTCTGCTGGCCGGAGGCGAGAAGCTTGGTGTGGAGCTTGTGGATCTCCCGCAATTCCCGATCCAGCTCGGGCATGCGGCGCTCGAAGGTCGGCTCGATTTTGCGCTTCTCGGCCAGTTGCTTCTCGATCTCCGCGTGCGGCTGGGTGATGCCGCGGCGCTGGGCCTCCCAATCGCGGCGCTGCTCCTCGAAAGCTTTCCGCCGCGTCTCGCGCTCGTCACGCAATTCGCGCAGCTCCTTGCCGAGCCCCGCGCTCTCATTGGTCAGCCGGGCCTGTTCGCGCTCGTAGGCGTTGATCTTGTCCACTTCCGCCTGGGTCTGCGGATCAAACTCCGCCTGCTGCCAGCCGAGCAGGCCGAGCGCGGTTTCAGCCGTCGCCAGATCGCGCCGCGCGAGCATCATCCGCAGCCGGTTCCGTTGCCGGTCCAGCTTGCGGGCGAGTTCCCGCAGGCCTGGCGTAAAGTAGTTCACCTAGTCGTCTGAGGAACTCGCCAGCTTGGCCAGAATACTGAAATCCTCGAGCGTGGTGGTGTCACCGGTGATGGTCTGCCCGCCGGCGATCTGCTTCAGCAGGCGGCGCATGATCTTTCCCGAACGAGTCTTCGGCAGTGCCCCGGCGAAGCGGATATCGTCCGGCGTGGCGACCGGTCCAATGACCGTTCGGACGTGGGCCTTCAACTCCTTCCCCAACTGCGGATTCGCGTGCACGCCTTCCTTGAGCGTGACAAAGCAAACCACGGCCTGCCCCTTCAATTCGTCGGGCCGTCCGACCACCGCCGCCTCGGCCACCGCGGGATGCGAGACCAGCGCGCCCTCGAGTTCCGCCGTCCCGATCCGGTGCCCCGCCACGTTGAGCACATCGTCGATGCGGCCTACGATCCAGAAGTAGCCGTCCTTGTCACGCCGGGCGCCGTCCCCCGCGAAATAGCAGCCGGGAACCTCGCTCCAATAAGTCTCCTTGTAGCGTGCCTTGTCGCCCCAGACCGAACGCAGCATCGAGGGCCACGGCTGGCGGATGACCAGCTTCCCGCCGGTCCCTGCCGGGACTTCCAGCCCCAAGTCGTCCACCACCGCCGCATCGACGCCGAAAAACGGCAGGGTCGCGGTCCCTGGCTTGGTCGGCGTCGCGCCGGGGATCGGCGTGATCATGTGGCCGCCGGTTTCGGTCTGCCACCAGGTGTCCACGATCGGGCAGCGACCGCCGCCGATGACATGATGATACCACATCCAGGCTTCCGGATTGATGGGTTCGCCGACCGTCCCAAGGAGCCGCAGCGAGCTGAGATCATATTTCTTCGGCCAATCATCGCCCCACTTGATGAACGCGCGGATGGCCGTCGGCGCGGTGTACATGATGGTGACGCCGTATTCCTCGATGAGCTTCCAGAAACGCCCGTTGTCCGGCCAGTTTGGCGCGCCTTCGTACATGAACGTCGTCGCGCCCATCGCGAGCGGCCCATAGACGACATAGGTGTGGCCGGTCACCCAGCCGATATCCGCGGTGCACCAGTAAACATCGTCCTCGCGCAGATCGAAAACATACTTGCACGAGGTATAGGCGCCGAGCAGGTAGCCGCCCGTGGTGTGTAGAATGCCCTTTGGCTTTCCCGTGGAACCGCTGGTGTAGAGGATGAAGAGCGGATGCTCGCTATCGAGTGGCACCGGCGGACATTCCGAGGTGACGTATTCGAGCTCGCGGTGCCACCACACGTCGCGGCCCGGCTCGATGTGGATGTCGTTGCCCGCGCGGCGAAAAACAATCACGCGCTTGATCGTGCTCTCACCGGCCTTCAGCGCTTCATCCACGTTTAGCTTGAGCGGAACGATCGACCCGCGGCGATAGCCGCCATCCGCCGTGATCACCGCGACCGCGCCGCTGTCTTTGATGCGATCACGGATCGATTCCGCGCTGAAACCTCCAAAGACCACCGAGTGAATGATGCCGAGCCGTGCGCAGGCGAGCATCGCGATGGCCGCTTCGGGAATCATCGGCATGTAAATTAGCACCACCTGTCCCTTTTTTACTCCGTTGCGCTTGAGGACATTCGCGAAGCGGCAGACGTCGCGATAGAGCTGCTGGTAGGTGATGGTCCGTTTCTCCCCCGGCTCGCCTTCCCAAATCAGCGCCGCTTTGTTCCTGGTCGCGGTCCCGAGATGCCGGTCGAGGCAGTTTTCCGAGGCATTGAGTTTTCCGCCGACGAACCACTTGGCATAAGGCAGCTTCCATTCGAGGACCTTCTTCCACTTCTTGTTCCAAGTCAGCTCGGCGGCCTCACGGGCCCAAAATTTATCAGGCCGCTTGATCGATTCCTCCCACATCTTTCGATACTGCGCCAGGTTTTGGATCCGCGCCTTCTTAGAGAATTCCTTGGAAGGCTTGAAGACGCGGTTTTCGATGAGTTGGTTCGCGGAGGGTAGTTTCATGGGTGGGAAAAGGGTGGCCTGATAAAAAGCCTTACCAGCCGTTCGGGTGC
This sequence comes from Chthoniobacter sp., assembly GCA_034667665.1. Taxonomy (GTDB): domain Bacteria; phylum Verrucomicrobiota; class Verrucomicrobiia; order Chthoniobacterales; family Chthoniobacteraceae; genus Chthoniobacter. The sequence goes on along the minus strand of JAXDQW010000038.1, from coordinate 109,811 downwards.
CGGACAATTCAAACTTCCGCGCCAACTGCACAAAACCGCCGGGCGATCCAGCCGAAGACCAGAATGCCGAGGAAATCGGCCGCCAAGTCACCCCAGTCGCAGTGCCGCACGGGAATGAAGGCTTGCGAGAGTTCTTCGAGCGAACAAAGCGCGGCCACGATGAGGCTGCCGACCAGCCAGCCACGCCAGCGCCGGCAGCGCAGGCTGAAATTGAGCATTCCGGCCAACCCGCCGATGAGCACGAAATGCCCGAGCTTGTCACTGGCGAGGTGCCGGTCGATCCAGCCAAAGACCGACGGCGCGAGATGGCGATCCGCGAGGTAAATGATCACCACCACCAAGGCGAGCCAAAGGAGGGTGGGAAGCCAGCGATTCATCGCGATCTTTCAGAAAGAAAATCTGACAATCAGCCCGGCCTTCAAAACAGTTCACCCTGCGCCTGCACCGGGGGCTTGGGCACGCGCATCTCGGCTTCGCTCTGGACCTCCGCCAGGAGGCTTTTAAACTCACACTTCTCGAGTTCAGCGATCAGTTGCGGGTAACGCGGCCGAATCGTCAGCTGATCCAGCGGCTGGGGCAGCGGCAGATCCAGATCGAGGCGCACCATTTCCCGATTCTGTTCGATCTGCGCGCGGCCCGCCTTGAGCTTCTCGCGAATCCGCTCGTTCTTGACCACCTCGGGATTGGCCAGGATGCCATCGAGACTGCCGTGCGCGGCGAGCAGCGCGGCCGCGCCTTTCGAGCCGAGCCCATTGACGCCCGGGATGTTGTCCACAGCATCGCCGATGAGGCTGAGCACGTCGGAGATCTGCGGCGGCGAAACCCCCCATTTTTTCAAAACCGCCTCCGCGCCCAGGAGCGCGAACGCATCCTTCGGCGTGGCCAGATCAGCTTTGTTCGTGGAGTAAACGTGGACGCGATCGTCCACGAGTTGAAAGAGATCCTTGTCATTCGTCGCCAGCACCACCTCGTCTCCGCGCCGGCGCGCGGTGCAGGTGTAGCTCGCCATCAAATCATCGGCCTCCGTATCCGGCAGCGAGAGACTCGCGAAACCGAGCAGCGGAACGAGATTCTGGATGAAGGTGAGCTGGGGCCGCATCAGGTCGGGCATTTCCGCGCGCGTTTGCTTGTAGGCCGGTTGGAGCTCGACGCGCCGCCTGGGCATGCCGTCATCCCAGACCACGGCCCCCAGATCCGGGGCAAGGTCCTTCACCATCCGGCGCACCGTCTTGATGAAGCCATAGATCGCGTTGGTCGGCTCGCCGCGCGAATTCGACAGCTCGCGAATCGCAAAAAAGGACCGGTAAACGTAGTAGTGGCCGTCGATGAGGAGAAGTTTCACGGTATGCGTGCGGAGGGTGGACCAAAGAGTGAAGCATTGGGAGCTCGGCGGCCCAATTGTAACGCAGAGGGCGCAGAGGAGAAGGAGAGGAAATAGGAGGAAGATGCATCCAATTGCTCACCGACAGTGAGTCTGGGCCATATCCCCTCGCCTCTGCGGAACCTCTCACTTCCCTCTGCATTGCTATCTGGAAGATTCGCACAAGTTCGCGAGGATTTTTTGGTCCAGCCCCCGACTTTCGCGCTTGAACCTCTGCGTCCTCCGCGCCTCTGCGTCTCTGCGTTTTCCAAGATTCGGTCCCCTACACCATGGCACCGCTATGGTTGAAAAACGCAGAGGCGCAGAGACGCAGAGGGAGAACAGCGGAGCCGCCTTGGTCGCGGCTTCGCCGGCCCTGCGACCTCTGCGTTGCGGCGGCAGTTTTCCATCGAGACGGTTCAAGCCGAGATCAGCGGCAGCTCCAGCGTGGCGACGGCGCCGCCGGCAGGAGCATTTCGCAGCCTCGCCTCGCCTCGGTGGAGGGTCGCTACTTCGCGCACGAAGGCGAGACCGAGCCCGGAACTCTTCTTCCCCGTATCGGGCCGCGGCAAGGAAAAGAAACGCTCGAAGACGCGCGGCTGCGCGTAATCAGGAATCCCGGGACCATTGTCCTCAACCGTGACGACGCCGCGGTTCCCTTCGCGATGCAGCGAGGCCGAGATGCACCCGCCGCGAGGCGCGAAGGCGACGGCGTTCTGGAGCAGGTTCAGAATGGCCTTCTCGAGGAGAAAGCCATCGCCCTCGGCCACACAGGCCTCGCGCGGGAGAGTGGTCTGCACCGCGATTTCTTTTTGCGCCGCCTGCGACTCCACGCTCGCCACGACGCGCCGCAGCGTGTCCCCGAGCTCCACCGGCTTCCGCTCATCGAGCGTCTTCTTCGCCTCCACCGCCGAGAGCAACAGGAGCCGATCGACGATCTCCTGCACCCGGATGGTTTCCACCCGAATGTTCTCCAGAAATTTTCCGCGCTGGTCGGCCGCCATGTTCTCCTGGAGCAGCTCGGCCGCGCCGCGGATTGCCGCCACGGGACTCTTGATCTCGTGGGTCAGCGTCTGCACGTAGTTTTCGACGTACTTCCTGCCTTCGAGGGCGTCGCGCATCTCTTCAATAGTGCGGCCCAAGGTGGCGATTTCGGACCGGCCCAGCTTCGGCAGGGGAACCCGGCGCCCGTCGCGCACGGCTTGCGCGTAGCGGGTCAGGCGATGAATCGGCCGCGTCAGCCAGGTGGAAAAAATGGAGCCGACGATCACCACCAGCGTCGCAGCGACCGCCCCCATGACGACGATCTTGTGCTGCGTCTCCTCCATGAAAATGGCCATGCTCCTTTGCGGTTTGGAGACCGTCAGCACTCCCGCGATGGTGTCGCCGTCCATGATCGGAGCCGCCACATGGAGCACGGACGAGGTCGGATCGTCGGGCACGGCCCGCGTCGAACGCGCGCCGTATTTCCCGCGCAGGGTGAGAAAGACGTCATTGCGCCGCGAGTAATCCTGGCCTTCCGCACGGCCATTGTCGGAGTCGAAGACCACGGTGCCCTTCGCGTCCGTGATGTAGAGGTGCAGGTCGAGCGTCGTTTTCTTCTTGCTGTAAATCTGGGCCACGAACTTCCGCCCGGCGGCGCGCCGAAACGATTCGCGGAATTGCTCCGGATCGATGCGGCCTCCGCGGATTTCCTCTCCGATCAGCGCGGCGAGCAGTTGCGCCACATCGACCATCGATTCCTCCACCGACTCCATGTAGCGCGGCTTGATCTCGCGAGCGTCGGTGATCTTCTTGACCAGGTAGTAGAAGCCGATCCCGATGATGAGCAGGTAGCTGAAGATGATGCGCGCGCGGATGCTCAAGGCAGCTCCTTCATGGAATAACCCATCCCGCGATGCGTGCGAATCGGGTCTTCATCGCTGCGCACCGCGCGCAGTTTGGCCCGGAGGGTCTTGACGTGCGCATCGACGGTGCGGTCGAACGCGGTCTCCGGTTCCTCCCACGCCTGCTCCATCAGTTGCTCGCGGGAAAAGACGCGTCCCGGTTTTTGCGCGAGAATTTTCAGCAGCCGGAACTCGTAGCGGGAGAGGACCAGCGCCGTGCCATGATAACGGACCTCGCAGCGCTCCTCATCGATGGCAAAAACCGGCGCCGGCCCGAGAGCGGGAGCGGCGTGCTCGGTGCGGCGCAGGATCGCTTTGACCCGCGCCGTGAGCTCGCGCGGGCTGAACGGTTTGACGACGTAATCGTCCGCGCCGATCTCCAGCCCGACCACACGATCGATCTCATCCTTGCGGGCCGTGACGAAGACGATCGGCACCGGCGAGGCCGCGCGGATTTGTTTGCACAACTCGAAGCCGTTCATATCCGGCAGGCCGACGTCCAGAATGATGAGCGTGAATTTTTCCTGCCCGAAGCGCGCGAGCGCATCCCGCCCCGTGGCGCACCAGACCGGCTCGAAGCCGTCGGTCTTCAAGGCGTAAATGATGTTATCCGCGATCGAAGGTTCATCTTCGACGAGCAGGATTCTGGGAGGCATCGGCGGGGCGGGAGAATTGGAAACGGGTCGGCAAGCGTTCGCTCGCTCTGGCGGAGGATAATGGGGATCGACCAGCAAAGGCGAGAAGCCCGATGCGGCGGGAAGTCTGCCTTGAAGCGCCGCCTCGCGCCGTGATCGCCGATCGCGAATCCCCCATTGACATCATCGAGAGCCCGACGATCTTTTCTCAGCTCCAACGAATCCCCGCAAATCCCGGGCAAAAATCGTTGGGGCTTCTTCTTTCACACCCGAGGGGACGGCCGGCATCGACCGCCCGGGGAATAGCGAAGAGAGTTCCGGTTCATGCGAGCCCTTTTCTTTGACTCCGGCGCACCCGGCGCAAGAGAGAATCAGGATGCGGAGAACGTGCTCCAGCGGCGGACCCCGTTCACGTCTGGGTCCATCATGTTGGCGCTGACCCGGATGGCGTTCAGGCCAGCCCAGGCCTTCTGAATGGTCGGCTCCGACCAGGTCACATCCTCCGACCAAAAGGTGTTGCTGGCTCTGAAACGCGCCGCGAGCGCTGGGTCACGCTTCCGGATCTGACGCCCCGCTTCCTGCCAGAGACGTGAGATTTTCGTCTGCCATTGCGGGTCGCGCGATCCGCCTCCCAGGAGCCTGGAATAATAGCGCAGGGTCGCCGAATACGCCTCATTTAACACCGCCAGAGTTCTCTTATCCAAGCCCGCACTCTTCTTCCTCGTGGGGGGCAGAGCCTCCTCCACGGAGACAAGGTTGGCCATCAACTGATTGAGTTCCTCGACGATGGCAAGCCACTCATTCCTGGCTGCTCTCTTGGGCAGCTTCTTCGAAATTCGTTTGGCAGTCACTGGTTCGGCATCGTTCTCGATTTGGACCGCGTCGGCCGACGAATGTTCAAATTCGCAGCCCGCCGCCGCGTTCCATCAGTGCCCAAACTCAACCCGCCCAACAAAAGACCCCAGGGCCGGCTCGCAGCCTCAGGCACACTGAAGTTCCGGCTCCCGCACCACCAGAACGGGCGCCTCCACGGTCAGTTCCATTACTTCGATGACCCGCATGCATTGCTCACGAGTCAGCGGGCGCGGTGCAGAAATCACCGCGGCGCCATCGTCAGCGACCAGACGCCATCTCCACTCCTCGCTCTTTGCGAAGATCTCGTAGTGCATACTCGTGGTAGACGATCCTCAACCGGCCAGCGGCCTTAGAGATTATCTGGAAATGTTGCTGGCGAAGGGAAGCCGAGCGGCTTGTCCGAAGGACGGTGCCGCCTGTTCCGAGCGCACGGCGGCGGCTGCGAGGTGGCGGCGTCGGGGACAGGTGGAAGGCTGGTCCGCGGGCGAGGATCGAAGAGGGCCAAAACAATCCCGGCAACCGATTACCGACCTGATGCTTCTTGCCTTTTGCGGCTTTCGACCGCTTTCCTGCCTCGCGGTCGCGCTGGTCGCGAGCACGGCGTACGTCTCGGAGCAATTGACGAAGGATGATCGCTGATTCCGAGCGGGCTTGGTCGTGGCGCGCCCGGCGCGTCCCCGGTGAGAGGGATTTGCACATCGCAGGAGTTTTGACACGTTGTTTTGGGCATGCTTGACCACCTGCGACCACCCCCCCGGATCGGCCTCATTGCGGCTGAGCGCGGACGCGCGGAACGCGACGGGAAACTTTCCCCTACCATCGGCCCTTCGACGCCTGGCGCCATCACCCACGCGCCTTGCCCGCCAGCCGCACGCGCTCTCCGTCTTTCTCCGTGAACCGGATCTCTCCACCGATGCGGGATCTTGCCGCCCGTCTTATCGCTGCTGAGACGAGGGTCAACAGATCGTCCCAGCCCCCTCTCCCGCCGGCCTTTCACGTCTGTGAGAAGCTGCGTCCGCATCTGGCGATGCTGATGGGAAAAACCGGTTTTCGGGCGGTCCTGTCACGGGCCCTCGCGGTGGCCAGCGCAGAGGTGCCGTGGCTGGTGGTGGTGCAGGTCGATGCGGAGGGTGCTTTGGAAGGCTGGGACAAGCCGGAGGCGCAGGTGGAGGCGAATGAATTGACGGAGATTGGCGCGCTTTTGGTCGCCCAATTGCTCGGGCTGCTGGGCGCTTTTATCGGCGAAAGTTTAACCCTGTGCCTGGTGCGCGAGATCTGGCCGAAACTGTCCGTCGAAGATTTGCAGTTTACCCAAGGAGATCCCTCATGAAAAAGCCTGCCAGCGCGGCCAACCGCCGGGTGCCAGGGAAAGTCGCGATTCAACCGGGCAAGGTGATCATCCGCAAGATGCCGAGCGGCGTGCGTGGCCTGGACGACATCCTGGGCGGCGGCATCCCGGAGTTTTCCTTCAACATTATCGCGGGCACGCCCGGCTGCGGAAAGACGACCCTCGCTCATCAGATCGTTTTCGCCAACGCCACGGCGAAGCAGCCAGCGCTCTATTTCACGGTCCTCGGCGAGCCCGCCATGAAGATGCTGCGCTACCAGCAGCAATATTCGTTTTTCGACGAAGCCAAGCTGGGCAAAGCGATCCGTTTCATCAACCTCGCCGATGTGGTGATGGAAAGGGATCTGAATGTGGATCTGAATGCGGTCTATGAGGAAATCGCCCGCGAAGTCGCAGCGCTCGGGCCGAGCTTCGTGGTGGTGGATTCCTTCCGCACCGTGACGCGCAAGGCGTTGACCAGCGGGAGCGAACTGGAGATGCAGACCTTCATCCAACGCCTCGCCCAGTTCCTCACCAGTTGGGAGGCGACGACGTTTCTCGTCGGCGAATATGTCCCCGAAGAAGTGCGGGACAACCCCATCTTCACCGTCGCCGACGGCCTCATCTGGCTTTCCCAGGTGGCCGAGCGAAATTCGGTGGTGCGCAAGCTCCAGGTCATGAAATTGCGGGGACAGGCCTCCGTGCCGGGCCTGCACACCATCCGCATCAGCGAGGAAGGAGTGCAGGCCTTCTCGCGGACGTTGGGCCTGGTCGGAACGAAAACGCTCCCGGCACGGCGGCGGCGGCTTTCCATCGGAATTCCGGAATTGGACAAAATGCTCGGGGGCGGGATCCTCGAGGGCGACAGCCTGCTCATCGCGGGACCATCGGGCACGGGCAAATCGGCGCTGGCCACGCAGTTCATCGCCGAAGGTCTGCGCCACGGGGAACCGGGCATCATTGCCGTCTTCGAGGAACGCCCGAACGGCTACACCGAGCGGGCGGCCGGTTTCGGGCTAAACCTGGGAAAACCGCAGCAGCAGGGAAAACTCGAAATCCTCTATCTCCGTCCGCTCGATCTCTCGGTCGATGAAACGATGCAGGAACTGCTCGATGCCATCGCGCGCGTGGGTGCGAAGCGGCTGGCGATCGATTCGCTGGTCGGTTTTGAAATGGCGCTCGCACCCGGCTTTCGCGCGGATTTCCGCGAGTCACTCTATCGCATGATCGGTGCGCTGACCGGCGCCGGGATCACCATTCTGAGCACGGTCGAAGTGGAGGACGCCTTCACCGCCATGCCCTTCAGCCACTACGCGATTTCATTTCTGACCGACGACATCATCCGGCTGCGCTACGTGGAGATCGACGGTCAGCTCCGCAAGGTAATCGTGGTGGTCAAAATGCGGGGCGGCAATCACAGCAAAGACATCCGGGAATATGTCATCACGGACCAGGGAGTGGTGATCATCCACCCGCGCCAGACCGAGTACGCCCGGCTGACCACCGGCCTTCCGGAACACACTGGCCAGGCGGGAGAAGTTGCGCCGGAACCGAAAGCGACGCAGTAGGAGGAAACATGGGCAGCCTGCTTCCATCCGTCGATCCGCCCGCCGACCTCACGCCGTTCCACGAGAAGATGGTCGCGGTGAACGAGGCGTTGATCCTCGGGGCGGTGCGCCAGCACGAAGTCACGGAAGCAGCGGAGCACGTGAATGCGCAGCTCCAGGTGGAAATCGCCGCGAGAGAGCAAACCGCCCGCGAGCTGGCGGAAAAGGCGCGGCTGCTCGACCTGACGGAAGACGCCATCATTGTCCGGGATGTCGAAGGCCGGATCACCTACTGGAATCATGGCGCCGAAGTGCTTTACGGCTGGTCGCGGGAAGAGGCGCTGGGAAAGACCAGCCACTCCCTGCTCCAGACGGAATCTCCAACCCCCCTGGAGCAGATTGCCCGGGAACTTTACCGGAATGGGCGCTGGACTGGCGAGCTGGTCCATACCCGACGCGATGGCCAGCGCATCACCGTGCTCGCCCGCAAAACGCTGGACCGCGACCACCAGGGAAACCCGGCCGCGGTGCTGCAAACTCTCACCGACATCACCGAGCGCAAGCGGTCGGAGGAAACCCTCCGCCGGAGCGAGGAGTTCAGCCGCAGCATCATCGACAGCAGCCCGGACTGTATCAAGGTGCTCGATCTCGAAGGAAATTTGCTTTCGATGGAAAGTGGGCAGGCCCTCCTGGGCATCGATGACATCCGCCCTTACCTGAACACCTCGTGGATCGAGTTCTGGACGGGCGAAGACCGGGTGGCGGCGCGCGCGGCTGTCCAGACGGCGGCAGCGGGTGGGGAAGGAAACTTCGTCGGCTTTTTTCGCACCCTGCATGATGAACCCAAGTGGTGGGACGTGGCGCTTTCGCCGATCCTCGATGCGCACGGCCAGCCCGCGCGTCTGCTCGCCATTTCGCGCGACGTGACCGAGCGCCGCGCGCTGGAGGACGCGCTGGCCGATCGCGCGGCGGACCTCGCGCGGGCCGATCGCAGCAAGGATGAATTTCTCGCCATGCTCGCCCACGAGCTGCGCAACCCGCTCGCGCCGCTGCGCAACGCCGCGGAGATTTTGCAAACGATGAACGCCACCGCCCACGAGCGCACCCAGGCTCAGCATATCATCGGCCGGCAGATCGAAAACATGAGCCGGATGATCGACGACCTGCTCGATGTCTCGCGCATCACCGAGGGAAAGATCGAACTGCGCAAACAACCCGTCGCGCTGGAGGCCATCCTCACCGCCGCCACCAGCCTGGTGCGCTCCGGCTGCGCCGCGCGGCAACAGGATTTGGCCGTCTCCCTGCCCGCCCTCCCGGTCTTCCTCAATGCCGACGCCACCCGCCTCGAGCAGGTCTTCACCAATCTCCTCGGCAACGCCTGCAAATACAGCGGCGAAGGCTGCCACATCTCGCTCAGCGCCGAACGCGCCGCCGGCGTCGAGCCGCCCGAGGTCATTGTCCGCGTGCGCGATGACGGCGCCGGCATTGACCCCGAGCTGCTGCCGCGCGTCTTCGATCTTTTCGTGCAGGCGACGCGCGCCCTGGACCGCGCCCACGGCGGGCTGGGCATCGGCCTCACCCTCGTCAGCCGGCTCGTGAAGTTGCACGGCGGCAGCGTCGAAGCGCACAGCGAGGGCCTTGGCCAGGGCAGCGAATTCATCGTTCACCTCCCGATCCTTCGCCATGCGCCGCGCCCCGCGACCCTCCCGGCCCCGCCGCCGCCCGCCGCGCGCGAAACCTCGCGGCGCATCCTCATCGTCGATGACAACACCGACTCGGCGCGCAGCATGGGCATCCTGCAATCGCGGCGGGGCCACGTGACCCGAGTCGCCTTCACCGGCCCCGGTGCCCTGTCGGTCGCCGCCGAATTCCTGCCCGAAGTCGTGCTCCTCGACATCGGCCTGCCCGGCATGGACGGCTTTGAAGTCGCCCGCCACCTGCGCGCGATGCCCGCCCTCGCCGGAGTTCTCCTCATCGCCATGACCGGCTATGCGAGCCCCGAAGACCTCCTCGCCGCGAAGCAGGCCGGCTTCGACGAGCACCTCGTCAAGCCCGTGGACCTGGAGGTCTTGCGCGACTGGCTGCGGCGCCGCGTTTGAATCCGGGTCGAAAACTCTGCCGCGCGCGTTCGCCCACTTTCCTCCCGCCCCATGCCCGCGCTCAAAACCAAAACCACCGCGACCGATGCGCTCGTCGGGCTCTGGACGATCGCGCTGACGGCGTTCATCGTCGCGACCCTTTATTTCGCCCGCGAGCTGCTCATTCCCCTGGCGCTTTCGGCGCTGCTGACCTTTTTGCTTTCGCCGCTGGTCACGCGCATCGAGCGCTGGATCGGCCGCATCGGAGCGGTGCTGCTGGTGGTGGCGCTGATCTTCACCAGCTTCGGCGCGGCGGGCTGGATGCTCACCCGGCAGTTGGTCGATCTCGCAACGAAGCTGCCCGAATACAAGGGCAACATCGTCACCAAAATGCACGCCTTCGAGCTGCCCAAGGGCGGCGCGTTCACCAGGCTCTCGCAGACGCTGGAGGAGCTGAAACAGGAGCTGCCGGGTGGGACGGCGACGGTCGCGCCCACCATTACGAAGGAGCCCGGCAGACCGGGGACCACCGTCGCCTCGCCGCCGCGCTCGCCGCCACCCGCGGTGCCAGTGCAGGTGATCGAGACGTCCAAGGCCAATCCGATCGAACTGGTGCAGCTCATCATCGCGCCGTTGCTCGGGCCTTTGGGCATGGCGGCGCTGGTGCTGGTGCTGGTCATCTGCATGCTTTTTCAGCGCGAAGATTTGCGCAATCGGCTCATCCGGCTCATCGGCCAGGGGCGGATCAGCGCCACGACGCGCGCCATGGACGATGCAGGCCACCGCGTCTCGCGTTACCTGCTCATGCAACTGCTCGTGAACGTGACCTACGGCACGATCATCGCCCTTGGCCTTTATTTCATCGGCGTTCCCAATGCCGTGCTCTGGGGTGCGTTTGGGACGGTCCTTCGCTTCATTCCTTACATTGGGCCGTGGGTCGCCACGATTCTTCCCACGCTCCTGGCCCTCGCCGTCTCGCCGCACTGGACGATGCCGATTCTCACCGTCGCGCTTTTCGCGGGGCTGGAACTGCTGCTCAACAACGTGATGGAGCCGCTCCTCTACGGCGCGCACACCGGCGTTTCGTCGATTGCGCTGATCGTCGCGGCCGTCTTTTGGACCTGGCTCTGGGGGCCGCTCGGTCTGGTCCTCGCCACGCCCCTCACCGTCTGCCTGGTGGTCATGGGGCGGCATGTCCCGCGCCTCTCGTTCCTCAGCGTCGTGCTCAGCGATGAAGACGCGCTCACGGCCGCCGAGGATTGCTACCACCGCCTGCTAACCCCCGGTGAGCGCGACGAATTGGAGCTGGTCGAGTCCTATTTGAAAGCGAACTCGCTGAACGCCCTTTACGACTCCGTGTTCATCCCGGTGCTCACCGCCGCCGAGACCGATGCCCGCGCGGAACTGCTGGATCAGGAGCAACTCGTCAATCTCGAGCAGGGCATGCGCGACATCATCGAAGACCTCGGCACGCGCCCGGCGGTGCCGTCCAAGGCAGCCGTGGAAAAAGCCGGCTCCGCAGCCGACGAAGAGGCCCCGGCGCCACCGGCGGTCGCGCCCGACTGCCGTGTTTTCTGTCTGCCCGCGCGCGCGGATCGCGATGAGCTCGCCGGCAGCATGCTCGTCCAATTGGCGCGCCAGCAAGGTTTCGGCGCCCAAAATGCCCCGGCCAAATTGGTCGCCGGCGAATTGCTCGCCCTGGTCGAAAAGGCGGAAGTGGACGTCATCTGCATCTCGGTGGTCGCTCCTTCCACCGTGATTCACGCCCGGTATCTCTGCCTCAAACTGCGCGCGCTTTTGCCCAGATTGAAGATCGTGATCGGCCTTTGGGGCGCGGCCGAAGAGGTGACCGAAGCGACCAAGCGCCTGCGCGATTCGGGTGCCGATGAAGTGGTCACCACGCTGGCCGAGGCGCTCGTCCAAATGGCCCGGCTCGCCCCGCCCTTGATCGAAGAAATGACGCCCGCGCCGATTCCCGCCGACGAGGAGGAACGCCTCGCCGCGCTCACCGCGCTCAACCTGCTCGACACCGAAGCGGAGCCGGTCTTCGACCGCATCACCGCGAAGCTCGCGCGCGTCTTCGAGGTTCCCATCGCTCTCATTTCGCTCATCGATCGCGACCGGCAGTTCTTCAAATCGCAGACCGGCCTGCCCGCGGAACTTGCCAAGGCGCGGCAGACGGCGCGCAACGTTTCCGTCTGCGGACACGTCGTCGCGAAGAACCAGGTGATGGTCATCGAGGACCTCGCGCGCGATCGGCGTTTTGCGAACAATCCGCTGCTCAAGGAACACGGCATCCGCTTCTACGCCGGGGTCCCGATCCTCGCCCCCAATGGCCAGCCCATCGGCTCCCTCTGCCTGATGGACATGAAGCCGCGCCAGCTTACCGAGCGCGAAAAACGCCTCCTCCAGGAATACGCCAGCGAAGTCATGGAAGAGATCGCCAAACGCGCCCCGCAAATACGCGCCGGCCCCGCTCCCCCACCGGGCGGGAGCGCCTAGGCGGCGTTGTTCCTTGGGCAGAGTTTCGGCCGGCTCCAGCGGAACGTGGGCGGCGTCGATGCAGCCTCGCGCGTTCGGTGTTCGCATCCTTTTCGCCGCCAGGTTGTCAGCAGCGGAATCCAGTCCCGCTCGCTGCGCTCGTCGCCGAGACGCTCGCGCGCAATCCCGAACTCAGGTTCTAATCACCTCAGATCCACCAAATGAATCCCCCACAATCCAACTCTATCTCCTCCTGGTTCTGGTTTGCGGTCGGCGCCGCCGTCCTCTACGGCTTGCACCAGGTCTTCACCAAGCTCGCAGCCGATCGCATCAGCGATGGACTCGGCGGTTTCATCGTCGAAGGCTCTGCCGCCCTGACCATCCTCGTTTATCTCGCCTACTTGCGTTTCTCCGGCGGGTGGAATCAGACCGCATCCGCCCCGGGAGTGTATTACTCGCTGCTGACTGGGGTCTGCGTCGGTGTCGGGACAATCTTCTTTTTCGTCCTCTTCCAACGCGGCGGCCCGCTTTCCGCCGTTCCGATGATCCTGGCCGGCGGGGCCGCAATCATGGCCATCGTCGGGATCGCTTTTTTCCGCGAGCCCGCATCGGTGCCGCGGTTGCTCGGCATCGTGCTCGCACTTACCGGGCTCTTTCTCCTGCGCAGCTAGCCACCCATTCGCAATCCAATCATTCACGGGAGAAGCCAACGCCACAAAAGTCCCAGCACCGCGCAGACGCCGATGGTCGGGATGAGACCGGTTTTGAATCGCTCCAGCGCCACGAACGCGCCGATTCCGGTAAAGGCGACGAATGCATCCATCCCGGCGAGCGAAACGCCAGGTCGCCGGCCGGCGGGCCAGAGCGCGTGCCAGCCGAACCAGACGGTGAGATTCAGAATGACGCCGACGACCGCGGCGGTGATGGAGTTGAGCGCGGCGCTGAGGCGGGGTTGATCGTGGAGCTGTTCGATGTGCGGCGCGCCGAGGAAGACGAACAGGAAGCACGGCACGAAGGTCGCCCAGGTGGTGATGAGCGCGCCGAGCGTCGCAGCCTGCCACGGCACGAGGGCACCTGGATGTTGCCAACCGCCGATGAAGCCGACGAATTGCAGCACCATGATCAGCGGACCGGGCGTCGTCTCCGCAAAGCCCAATCCGCTCATCATCTGACCGTGGGTGAGCCAGCCGTATTTCTCCACCGCCTGCTGGGCGACGTAAGGCAACACCGCGTAAGCGCCGCCGAAGGTGACGAGCGCGGCTTGGCTAAAGAACAGGCCCTCGGTGAAAGGCGTGCTGCCCCAGCCGAGCCAAGCCCCGAGCGCGAGGATCGGCAGCCACCAGAGCGCGACGCAGAGCGCCGTGACGCCGGCCGAACGCCCCCACGTTGCGCGGGGTGCGGGCGGGAGTTCGAGAAAAGGGCCGCCGTGCTCGGACCCACCCGAGCCGTGTCCTTTGCCGGCCGGAAAATGCCGCGGCGCCATGCGATGGCCGACCGCTCCGATGAGCGCCGCGGCGGCGACGATGAGGACAAACGAGATCCCAAAAAAGAAGATGGCAGCAAAGGAGAGCGCGGCGACGACCCACATCGCGGGCGTTTTGAGCGCCTTGCGCGCGATCCGGAGAAGCGCCGACGCCACCACGGCCATCACGGCGGGGAGCAGCCCGTAAAAGAGCGCCGCGAGCCATGCGACGTTTTCGCCTTGCACGTAAAGCCAGCTCAGGCCGTAGAGGATAAAGACGGACGGCAGCACAAACAGCACGCCCGCGGCGAGGCCGCCGCGCCAGCCGTGCAGTCGCCAGCCGAGATAGGTCGCGAGCTGTTGCGCCTCGGGGCCTGGGAGCAACATGCAAAAATTCAACGCGTGCAAAAAGTGGCTCTCCGAGATCCAGCGCCGCTGCTCGACGAGTTCCTTCTGCATGATGGCGATTTGCCCCGCCGGCCCGCCGAAGCTGATGAATCCAAGCCGGAGCCAGTAGCGCGAAGCTTCGCGCAAGGTGGGAAACCGAGGTGTCGTGGTCACTTGCGGAGCTGCTGATAAAGGCCGTCGAAGCAGACGGCGGCGCGATCGAGGATTTCATCGTCGCTCATGCTGGTGCCGCCCCACCCCTTGAACACGAGGTCCAGACCGAAGGCTTCGACCGCAGCGAACCTGCGGTCGCCTACATCCGCCTCGTGCACCATTTCGGCGATTTGACGCAGCGCTTTTTCGCGGAGGCCGAACCGCTTCACGAGCGTCTCGAAAGTGCAGTCGTCCCCGTGATGCGTGAATTCGCCCTCGAACATATCGAACGGCAATGCATCGGGATGCCCGGCCGGTTTGGCCGCGAAAGCGAAACGTGCCTCCGGGTCGATGAACCGGCGGATGAGCCACGCAGACGCGGCGCGGTCGATGTGCGGTCGCGGGCGTGTGAGCCACGTCCGGCCGCGATAACGCCGGACATCGAGCGGACGGCTTGCGGCCTTTGCGTCCCCACCGCTGTGGCGGGCGAGTTCGTGCTGCACTTCCGCCCCGAGCGGCGAATCGAAGAAATCAAGGCGGCGCGCGTCCTCGAATTGGCGCGTGAGTTTCTCCAGTTCGGCGGCTTCGAGCGTCTGGCGTTTGCCTTTGCGCCTGCCCTCACCGCGCAACGCCGTGAGCAACGGAGCGTAGTCCTGAGCCCGGGCTTCATGGAAAAGGTGGACGACCTCGGCGTCTTTCATGCCCTCGATTTCGCGCACGCGCAGAATGGTCGCATCGGCACCGTCGGCGCGCGCCTGCTGGATCAGCCACTGGAGCCGCTCCTGGTGCTCGGGCGTGTCCGGCAGCAGGTAGGTGGAGCTTTTGAAAGGAACGGCGCCCGCGCGGCGCAATTGCCGCCACAGGCGCAGCCGCGCGGCGGAGCGCCCCGCGGGGAGTTGGTAGAGGAAGAGGAGCCAGCCGGTCATCGGGCTAGTTGTGAAAGAGGTGTTTCATCTTGTGCGAGCTTTTTCCAAGGGGGTAAGCTCAGGCATGAATTCGACCTTTCCTCTCCCGGGCCTTCCTCCACGACTGGGGCCGCGGCCCGGCGCGGAAGCTCGCGCAGGCGCTCAAACCGCGCTCTCCACGCTCGCAATCAATTAAAAGGGAGCATGAAGCGCCGCGATTTCCTTCTCACCATCGCCGCTTCGCTCGCCCCCGGGGTCACGACACATGCAGCGGACGCGGAACCGCTGCGACTCACGCACACGATTCCGCTGCCAGGTGTAAAAGGCCGCTTCGACCACTTTGCGTGCGACGCGGCCGCACGACGCCTGATCGTTGCGGCGCTGGGAAACAACACGGGCGAAGTGTTCGATGTCGCCGAGTTCAAGCGACTGCACAGCATCACGGGCCTGCGCAAGCCCACGGGCGCGCTCATGCTCACTGAGCCGCACCGATTCTATTTCGCCAACGGCGACGACGGCACGTTCCGCGCGTTCGACACCACGACAAACGCACCCGCCTCGCAACTCAGCGGACTCGATGATGCGGACAACGTGCGCTTCGACGCCTCCGCAAAGCTCATCTATATCGGCTTCGGCGAAGGCGCTCTCGGTGTCACCGACCCGACGACGAGCAAGCTGCTACACAGCATCTCACTCGCCGCGCACCCGGAGGCGTTCCAACTCGAAAACCACGGCCCGCGGATCTTCGTGAACGTGCCTGAAAAAAGGCACATCGCCGTCGTGGATCGTGAAAAGCGCAAAGTTGTGGCGACATGGCCGATGGAAAAGGCGCAGGCGAACTTTCCCATGGCGCTGGATGAACCCGCGCACCGTCTTTTTGTCGGCTGCCGCAAGCCTGCGCGGCTCGTCGTCTTCGACACGGCGCGCGGCGTGTCCGTCACCGATCTGGGAATCTCGGGCGACACCGATGACCTGTTCCTGGACGCCAAACGCCAGCGCCTTTACGTCTCATGCGGCGAGGGCTTTCTGGATGTGATCCAGCGAGGCGATGGGGACCACTACGAACGCATTGCCCGCATCACCACCCGTGCCGGCGCGCGGACCTGTTTCTTTTCCCCGGAACTCGACCACCTCTTTCTCGCCGTGCCCGAGCACAGTGGCCACGACGCCGAACTGCGAGGGTATCAGCCGGAGTAGTTGCGCGAGCCGGGCTCGAACCGACGACTCCGACCACCGGGTTTGACGTGACCATTACCAGCGACGGCACGGGCACCGCCCTCCTCGCGGGCAAGGAAGGCGCGGGGAATCACCAGCGACGAGGCACGCGAAATCGCGGCCGGGCTGTCCTTTGTGGACATCCCCAGGAACACAGGGAGCAGGCGAATCAGATTGCTTATGAGGCGGCCGAAGTCTCGGAAGAGCGCACGGCTGTGTCTTTCATGAAGAACAAAACCGCGGCCGGGAGCGTCCGTTTCGAAGGATTGCCCGCATCGGCAGCGTGGCACATTGTTTTAGGCCCGCGTCATCGCCTCGCCCTGCCAGGCATGTTTGGCTTTAGTCGCTATGCGCATTCTCGTTGTCGAAGATGATCCAAAAATCTCCGCCTTCATCAGCAAAGGGCTGAGGGAGGCCGGCTTTGTCGTGGATGTCGCGGAGCGCGGTGATGATTCGCTTCACCTTGGCTTAAACGGTCAATACGACGCAGCCATCGTTGACCTGATGCTGCCCGGGATCGATGGCCTAAGCATGATCGAACGCTGGCGGGCGCAGCGGGTGAAGACGCCAGTCATTATCCTCAGCGCGAAGCGCTCCGTGGACGATCGCGTGCGCGGGTTGCGCGCGGGCGGCGACGATTACCTCACGAAGCCCTTCGCCTTCTCCGAGCTGCTCGCGCGGGTGCAGGCGCTCATCCGCCGTTCCACGCAGAGCGCGGAGCCGACGACGCTCACCTACGCCGATCTCACGCTCGATTTGCTCACGCGCGAAGTGACGCGGGCGGGAAAAAGGATCGAGCTCCAAGCGCGGGAATTTGCGCTGCTCGAATACCTCCTGCGCAATGCTGGCCGTGTGGTCTCGAAGACGATGATCCTCGAGCACGTTTGGGGTTACGCCTTCGATCCCAAGACCAACCTTGTCGATGTGCTTGTGAGCCGGCTGCGCAGCAAGATCGACCGCGATTTTTCGCAAAAGCTCATTCAAACGATGCGCGGCTTTGGATACGTCCTAAAAGCGGATGAAAAGTGACCGGCAGAGCTTCACGCTGCGACTCAATGCGTGGTTCGCCACGGTCATGATCGCGCTGTCGATCGCGCTCTTTCTGGCCGCCTATTTCCTGCTTTACAGGGCGATCGAACAAAAGGAGCGCGAGATCGTGCGGGCGCAGCTCGAGGTGTGTCGCGCGTGGTATGTCGAGGGCGGCTTGAGCGCGTTGAGCGCGCGTTTTGCCGCGCAGCAGGCGAGCGAAAAGGAGTCGTTCATCGTGCGTGTGATCGGTCGAAATGGTGCCGCGCTTTTCGCGAGTGTGCCGCGTCGCGCTGACTTCGATCTCAGCAAGCTGGAGGACATGACGCACGACGAAGCGTTGCGCTGGCTCACGCTTCCTGCACACGATCGCGATGCGGCATGGCTGATCGCCGCCGAACAGCTTCCCGATGGCGCCTTATTGCAAGTCGGCAAGACCACCGACGCACTCGGCGCGCTGCTTCGCGAGTTTCGCTCAATCTTCGGCTGGGTCGCGCTCATCGCACTCGTGCTCGGTGTCGCCGGCGGGTCCTGGATGACGCGGCGTGCGCTTGCGCCGATCCGGGAGCTCATCGGCGCGGTCCAAAACGTCATCGCCACGGGCCGAATGGACCAGCGCATGCCGCAGCCGCGCAATAATGACGAACTGGGCCAGCTGGCGCGCCTCTTCAACATCATGATCGAAAAGAATGCCGCGCTGATCCGGGGCATGCGCGAAGCGCTCGATAACGTCGCGCACGATCTCCGCACGCCGCTCACCCGCGCACGCAGCACCGCCGAAGCGGCGCTCAACGCCGAACCCGACGCCGCGAAGTGTCGCAACGCGCTGCTCGATTCGATGGAAGAAACTGACCGCGTGCTGACGATGCTCAACACACTTATGGACATCTCCGAGGCCGAGACCGGCTTGATGAGGCTCGACATCGAACCCGTGCCGCTCGCCGAGCTTGTGACCGAAGTCATCGAGATTTTTGATCTCGTCGCGCAGGAGAAAACGATCGCGGTGAAAGCTGCTGTCCCGCCCGACTTGAGCGTCCCCGCCGATCGCAACCGCGTGCGCCAGGTCCTCGCCAATCTTCTCGACAACGCCCTCAAATACACGCCCGCCGGAGGCCATGTTGTCATCACGGCCGAAGCGCGTCCCGACGGAGTGTGCATCACCGTTAGAGACACTGGCGAAGGCATCTCGCCCGAGGAAATCCCGCGCATTTGGGACCGGCTCTACCGCGGCGACAAAAGCCGCGCCCAACGCGGCCTCGGCCTCGGCCTGAGCCTCGTCAGAGCGATCACGAAGGCTCACGGCGGCACGGTCACGGCCGAGAGTTCGCCCGGCAAAGGTTCAGCGTTTTCCATCCATCTGCCGGCGGCTAAAGGCCCTGGTTGAATCCGCAGCAATCTGCCTCCGCGATAGGCCATCCGCATCGTGGCGGAAAGAAGTCGGTGGCTGGCGCAGGCGCTCTAGGACGCGGCGGGGATGATATTCTCGATCTCCGTCGCAAGCATCCAGCCAGTGTTGCCGTCATTTGAGCGCACCTGCACGAATTGGCCGTAGGTCTTTTCGGCACGAACAACATCGCCGGGTTTCGGTGCGAAGGTCGGAGCGGCGTTTTCGGCAGGAGCGATCCGGGCGGTAGGGTTTGAAGCGGTGACCACGGCGCGGTGCAACTCTGGCCACCGCGCGCCCAAAGCGGAGGCCGCAAGGACCGCCAACGCGACGGAGCCTGCTGCGACACGGCGGGATAGTTGACGCAGTGTGGTTGGGATCAAGCGGGTGCCGAAGACGATGAAGGCGAAAAGCACGACCGAAATGCTCGCGAGCGCAGCGAGAGCGTCGAAGCTCAGGACGTGCGTCGCTCGGGCGAGCGGAGTGGCGGCGGGTGTGGCGATGCCGGCTTGCCCGCGGGTCGCGGCGAGTTGCGCGGCGATCGTCTTGTCGTTCGGCGCGAGCCATTGGGCGCGCTCGTAGGCGAGGATGGCGGGGCCTGGACGATTCGCGGCAGCCTCGATGTTTGCTTGTGCGAAGAAGTCGGCGGCGGTGGTGGGATTGCCGGCGTGGAGCGTCGCGGTGGTAGTGACACCTGCGGCGCACGCGACGATGAGGAGTGAGCGGCGGGCGCGGTTCATGGCGGCTTTCATGGGGTCGTTGCGGCGGCGGGCGGCGGCGCGGCGGCGGAAGAGTGTGAGGAGGCTGCGTTCTTTCTTCGTCAGGTGTTTTTTGAGAGGCTCTGGAGCCGGAGTCTCTGGTTTGTCGGGCTCGGTCATAATGTTGGAATGCGTTGGAGTTGTTGCGTGACGGTGTCGTGCCATTCGCGGAGTTCGGCGGCGGTGAAGTGGCGCCCGGTGTAGGTGGCTTCGTCAGCGGTGCGAAAGAGGGTGCGCAGGTCTTCGCCTTCGCCATTGAGGCGCTGCGAGATCGCGGCTTCGCTCGCGGGCAGGTGCCATTGCTTGGCGAGGCGCTGTTGCACGACGTGTCGAGCGGCGAGAAAGAACGTCGGCGCGTCGGTGTCTTTCACCGCGGCGTCCATTTGCGCGAGTGATTCGCGCACGGATTTCTCCGCGGCTTCGCGGGCGAGCCGTTGCGGGTCGCGGGCGCGGCTCGCGCTGACACGGCGCACCAGCGTTACCGCTGCAAGCGCGGCGAGCATGGCCCCGTTCACAAGGATAAACCACGGGCGCAAGACCAGCGGGTGCAGGCTCGCGATCGGTGATGCTTGCACTTTCGTCGCCACGGGCTCATTTGCGGAAGCCGTGGGCGCTTGCGCGGCGGAATCGCTGTCAGACGAAGCAGGCGCGGGTGCCGCGGGCTTCGTCGGATCAGCCACCGCGACGTTGATCGCGATCGGCTCGGTGCGCTTCGTGACGTATTTACCGGTGCTCGGATTGAAGTAGCTGAAGCTCAACGCGGGGATCTCTTGCGTGCCGACTTTCGCGGGGATCACGGCTTGCTCGAAGGTCTTCGTTCCGGAAAAGCCGGCGCTGTCGGCGGGCTCGAATTTCGCGCTCGGTTTGTAGCTCTTCCACGAGGCGGATTTCTCCAGGCCGGCGAGACTCACACGGTCGAAGTTTCCTTTCCCGGTGACCTTGATCTTCAGCGTCAGCGGATCGCCGGCGCTCGCCGTCGTCGTGGTCGTCTCGGCGGTCACGTCGAAGTCGCCCACTGCTCCGGAGAAGTTCGCGGGACGGCCATTCGCGGGCGGTGCCTGGATCTTCACCGTCGCGCCGTCGGTGTGCAGCGTGAGCGGTTTTTCAGTCACGCCGCCGAAGAAATCATCGAACATCGAATCGTCGAACATCGAACCGCCAAACGGCGAGTTGTCGCCGAAGAAATCCTTGAACGGATTGCGTCCGCCGCGCTTGCCCCTTTCCTTCACGCGCATCATCACGGGCAGGTCGAGATTCAGCGGATAATCGCCGGCCTTCACCGCCGAGAGCGTCGAATCCCACGTGAGGACGGTGAACACCTGGCCGTCGATGATCTCCTCAGTTTGCGCGGGGCGCTCGCCGAGTTTCGCGAGCGTGAAAGCGTCGCTGCTCAGCACGGGCAGGCCGTTGAGCGACGCGGACATGCCGGCGCGGAAATACGCTTTCACCTGCACGGGCACGAGCTCGCCGACGTAGAGCGATTGCTTCGGCAGCACGACGCGGAGGAAGGCATGCTGGCCTTTCGCCTCCACGGCAGAGTCGTCGCCGGGCACCGTCGGCGCGGGCAGGTGTGAGCGGCTTTGCGCGCGCGGCTGAGGGGCGCGGCCACCGCTGTCGGGATCGACGCGCAAGCCGATCGGTTGGGTCTTCGCCCCGCCCGCGGCGATGGCGGGAATGGTGAAGGTGCCTGCGCGCTGCGGCGTGACGTTGAATTGATAGCTCGCGTTCGCGGAGACCGCGCCGTTGATGACTTGCATCGTCGTCGATTGCCCGGCGGGCGTGATGTCGAGACCGTCCACCTCGGGCATGCGCGGCTGCAAAGTCTGCTGGCCGCTCATCGTCACGGTGAGTTGCGCGGAATCGCCGAGCGCGACGCGCGTGGGATCGAGGGTGGCGGAGATGGCGTTCGCGGCCCACGCCGGTGCCACGAGGGCGATGGCGGCGAGTCCCGTGAGGAGATGTCGTTTCATATTTACCAGTCTTTGAGCGGGTGATCGTTCTTGGGTTGGCCCGCGCCGCGCGACTGCGAGTTGGCGGGCAATTTGCGTTCGTCGTTCTTGAGCGCGTCGAGGAGCTGCTTCGCTTCGAGCTTAGTCATCTGACCGGGTTCGCGGCGCTCGTCGGAAGCGGCAGCAGCGTCGTCTTTCGGCTGCTCGCCGTTGGCGAGCTCGGCCTGTGCCTTGGAAGGTTTCTTGCCAGGCTGCGGCTCAGGCTTCGGTTGCTGGCCGGCGTTCGCCTGGTCCTTCTTCTCGTCGCCTTGCTTCGGCTGATGCTGCGCGGCTTCCGAGGCGTCGTTCTTTTGATCTTTGGAATCCTTTTGTTCATCGGACTTGCCGTGCTGATCCTTGGAAGGCTCATCCTTCTTTTGCTGATCGGCCTTCGCTTGCTGATCCTTGGGCTGCTCGTCTTTCGACTGCTGATCCTTGGCGTCGCCTTTCGAATCTTTCGGCGTATCCTTCTGGTTCTTCTGCTCGTCCTTGCCGCCCTGCGACTGATCTTTCTGATCCTTCGCATCGCCCTGCGAGCCTTGCTGCTGCTTGTTTTGCTGATCCTTGGAATCGCCCTTCGAATCCTTTGAATCCTGCTGCTGCTGATCCTTGGACTGGTTCTGCTGGTCGTTCTCGTCCTGCTTGTCCTGGTTCCGCTGCTGATCCATTTGATCCTGCTTTTGCTGCTGCTGATCCTGTTGCTGCTGCTGTTGTTGCTTCTTCTGCTCCTCCTGCTTCCTCAGCGCATCGAGTCTCCGCTGCACGAGGTCGCGATTGTATTTCGCGTCGGCATCGTCGGCCTTGATTTGCAGCGCGGCGTCATACGACTTCAGCGCCTCTTCCCACGTCTTGATCGTCTCCTGCGGATTCGACTGCACGGTCTTCTCGCCGGTGCGGAACTGCGTGTTGCCGAGGTTGTAGTAAGCGCCTTGTTGTAACGGCACATCGCCGCTCTTGAGCGTGCTTTGGAAACCCGCGGCCGCCTGCGCGTAGTCGCCCGCCTTGTAAGCGGAGGAACCGGCGTTGAATTGCAGCTCGGGCTTCTTCGGCTCTTTCGCCGCGGTCGCGGCGTAGTCCTGCTGCGCCTTGGCGAAGTCGCCGGAGTGATAGGCCTTCTCCGCGGTCTGCGGAGAGGCGTTCGAGATCGCGGGAAGGGCTAGAGCAACGAGCGCCAGCGCGCCTGTCGCGACACCCGGACGCACGCGGCGCCCGGCGGTCACGCGCGCGGCGATACGCTTCGGCGCGGCCACTTTGCGGCGCGTGCCGATGAGCATCCCGCTCACGAGGCAGGCGAGCGCGCCGAGCAGTGCCCAATGAAATTGTTCGAGATAGACCTTCGCTTTGCGTGAGCTGAGGTCCTGGCGCGTGAAGTGCGCGAGGCCCTGGTCGTAGATCGTCCTCAGCCCTTCGCCTTGCGCGCCGAGCGGCTGATACATGCCGCCCGCCGCGTCGGCGATTTTCTTGAGCGTCGTTTCATCGAGCTTCGACTTCACGAGCTGGCCGCCGTCATCCTTCGCAAACGCAGTCCCACCGCTCTCGCCCTCGGTGGGCACAAGCTCGCCGGCTGCGCTGCCGACGCCGACCGTGAAAATCTTCACGCCATTCTTCGCCGCAGCTTCCGCTGCCTTGATGCCCTCGGCTTCGAGGTCCTCGCCATCGGTGATGAGCACGAGGATCTTCTCATTCGTCGTGCGCGTCTTGAACGTCGCCTCGGCTTCATGGATCGCCGCGGCGATGTTTGTCCCACCGCGCGGAATCGTCTTCGTATCGAGCGCGTCGAGCGACTCGCGGAATGCATCGTAGTCCAGCGTGATCGGGCATTGCAAAAACGCGTTGCCGGCGAAGGCGACGAGGCCTACGCCGTCGCCATTGAGCTTCTCGGTGAGATCGTGGACGGCGAGCTTGGCGCGGGTGAGGCGGTCGGGCTTCACGTCCTGCGAGAGCATGCTTTTCGAGGTGTCCACGGCGAAGAGCAGTTCGAGTCCTTTGCGATGCGTCTCCTGCCAGACGTAGCCGGCTTGCGGCCGGGCGAGCGCCACGAAGATGAGTGCGAGGCCCGTGACGAACAGCGCGCGCTTCGCGATGCGCCGCCCGGGCGAGACGGAAGCCGTGAGCCGGTCGAGCAACCGCGTGGCCGCGAACTGCGCCAGCGACGCGCGTTGCCGCACGTCGAACCGGCGGTAGCGCCAGAGCACGAACGCGCAGGTGATGAGGCCCGCGAGGAGCCAGAGAGGTTCAGCAAATTTCATGTCGTTGGGAAAATGGGGTGTGGTGGAGGGCAATCACGGCAGGCGGCGGAAGCGGGTCTGCTCCAGGCCGAATCCGGCCCCGAGCAGGGCGAGCGCAGGCACGACGGCGAAGGCGAAGAGCTCGGAGTGATGCTCGAATTTCTTAAGCTGATGCGTGGTCTTCTCCATGCGATCGATCTCGTCGTAGATGCGGCGCAGCGAGTCGGTGTCGGTTGCGCGGAAGAATTTTCCGCCAGTTTCGTCCGCGATTTTGCGGAGCGTGTCTTCATCGACATCGACCTTGGCCATCGCCAGGCGCTTGTTGCCAAAGGCGTCGGTGACGGGCACCGGCGCTTCGCCGCGCACGCCCGCGCCGATGGTGTAAACCTTGACGCCGAGCGCCTTCGCGGCCTGCGCCGCGGTCTCAGGAATCACGGAGCCGGCGTTGTTCTGGCCGTCGGTGAGCAGCACGACGATCCTCGACTTCGATGGCTGATCGCGCAGCCGGTTGACACTCGTGGCGAGCGCAGAGCCGATGGCGGTTCCGTCTTCCACGGTGCCGATCTGCACGCGCTCGAGATTCTGCTGAAGCCAGTCGTGATCGAGCGTGAGCGGGCTCACGAGATACGGCGCGCCGGCGAAGCCGACCAGACCGATGCGATCGTTCGGCCGCGCGTCGATGAACTTCGCAACGACCGATTTCACGACGTCGAGCCGGTTGGCGCGCTCGCCTTCGAGTTTGAAATCGAGCGCTTCCATCGAGCCCGAGCAGTCCATGGCGAGGATCATGTCCACGCCGCTGGCTTCGACGGTGGTGCTACTGCGGCCGAGCTGCGGCCGCGCCGCGCCGAGGACGAGGAAAGCGAGCGCCGCGAGGGGCAGCGTGTGCGTCCAGCGGCCCACGCGGCTGCGCGTTTCGCGGGCGACCTGCCGCGCGATGTCGGCGCTGGAATAGCGGACCGCCGCGACCCCGCCGCGCTCCCCGAGCCAAAGCGCGAGGAGCGGCAGCAGAATGAGCAGCCAGAGGAGATGGGGATAGGCAAAGTGGATCATGACTTACGAAGTGGCGAGCGCCGGTTCAGGCGCGGGAGTGACGGGTTGCGATTTCGCGGGCGCGCCGATCGAGAGGACGAAGGCGCGGGCGCTTTCGAGCATCGTTTCCATTTGGGGCACCGAGAGGTGCCAGCGCGCGAATTTTGCGAGGTCGCAGTTGTTGAGGAAGTGCTCGAACGTTTCGCGATACGCAGCGAGCGGTGAGTCGGCTTGTGACGCGAGGTCGTGCAGGAATTCGTCGGTCGTGCGATGCGCGGCGCGCACCGGGAAACACTCCTCGATGAATGCGCGTACGACTTCCGACACCGCGATGGAAAACTCGCGCGCGGTCTCCGGTTGCATGAGTGGGCGCGCGGCCTCGAGCTTCGCCAGCGCAACCTCGAAAGGCAGCAACGCGCGCTGACCTTTGCGGCTCCAGCGCCAGGCGCTGTAGCCTCCAGCGAGAAGCACGGCGCCGCTCGCGGCACCCATGATCCACGGCCAGCGGGACGGAATGTGAATCGGCCCGCGAATGTCGCGGATGTCTTCGTTCGCCAGCGGCGCACTCTGCGCCGTCGGCTGCGGAGCCGCGGGCGCTGTCTGCGTTGCAACGGGCGGCGCGAAAGGCGCGGCCTGCGGCATCGGAGCGGGTGCAGTGTGTGTTACAGGCGATGCGGACGCAGCGGCGCCTTTAGGCGGGTCCGCCTTCATCGCAGCATTCGCGCTCACCGCAGCGAGCCCAAGCACTGCGGCGAGGAAAGCCGCACGCAGGCGTAGAATTGGAAAAGGAGTCTTGGTTTTCATCAGTGTTTGCGGCCGCGGTTTTTGAAAAACGTCATCAGCGGGGCGACGTAGGATTGGTCCGTGGTGATGCGCAGCGAATCGACGGCCTCGCCGTTGAACGCCCGCTTGAGCTGTGCTGTGCGCTCGTTCGCGATCTCCGCGAAGCGCCCGCGCACCGTCGCGCTCGTCGTGTCGAGCTCGATCAGCTCGCCGGTTTCCGCATCCTCAATGGCGACGATGCCCACATCCGGCAGCGCGTGCTCACGCGGATCGTCGATCGGTAGCGCCACGAGATCGTGACGCCGATTCGTCTGCCGCAACGCCTTGCGCAGCGCAGGCATCGCGACCGCCGGCTCGCCCGGAGTTTGAAAATCCGAGACGAGGAAAACGATCGAACGCCGGCTCGCCACGTCATTCACGAAGTCGAGCGCGTTCACCACGTCGGTGCCGCGGCTCTGCGGCTCGAAGCCGAGGATTTCGCGCACGACGCGGAGCACGTGGCGGCGGCCTTTGCGCGGCGGCACGTAGAGTTCCACCTGGTCGGTGAAGAGCACCAGGCCGACCTTGTCGCTGTTGCGGATCGCCGAGAACGCGAGCACGCTCGCCAGCTCCGCGGCGAGCTCGCGCTTGCTCTGCGCGCCGGAGCCGAAATCGCCCGACGCGCTCACGTCCACCATGAGGAGGAGCGTGCGCTCGCGCTCCTCGACGAATTTCTTGATGAACGGCCGGCCGGCGCGCGCGGTGACGTTCCAGTCGATCGTGCGTACTTCGTCGCCGGGCGCGTATTCGCGCACCTCGTCGAAGTTCATGCCGCGGCCCTTGAAGACGCTATGGTATTGGCCCGCCAGCGTGTCATCCACGAGCCGCTTCGTGCGGATCTCGATGCGCCGCACCCTGCGCAAAATCTCGCGTGTTTGTTCGGAAGTCATCGCTATTCCTTTCGATCGCAGTCTCCGCGATTACGGCACCGGCAGGCCTTCGAGGATGCCGGCGATGATGTTCTCCCAAGTGATGTTCTCCGCCTCGGCCTCGTAGCTCACAATGATGCGATGGCGCAGTACGTCGTAGGCGACATCCTTCACGTCCTGCGGCGTGACATAGCCGCGGCCATTGAGGAACGCGACCGCGCGGGCCGCGAGCGTGAGGCTGATCGTCGCGCGCGGAGAAGCGCCGCATTGCACCCAGCCATTGAGGTCGATGCCGTAAGGCCGCGGATCGCGCGTCGCGAGAACGAGGTCCACGATGTAATCCTTCACCTTTTCATCGACGTAAATGCTGCTCACCACCCGCCGCGCCGCGATGATGTCGTCGGCGGTCACGACCGGTTGCACGTCGAGCGACGGCTCGGCAACGGCCATGGAATCAAGGATCGCGCGCTCTTCATCGCGGTTCGGGTAGTTGACGACCACCTTCAACATGAATCGATCGACCTGCGCCTCCGGCAGCGGATAAGTGCCTTCCTGCTCCAGCGGGTTTTGCGTCGCGAGGACGAGGAACGGATCGGGCAGTCGATGCGTCTCATCGCCGAGCGTGACCTCGCGCTCCTGCATCGCTTGCAGCAACGCGCTCTGCACCTTGGCCGGCGCGCGGTTGATTTCGTCGGCGAGGATGAGGTTGGCGAAAACGGGTCCGTGCTTCGTGGCGAACGAGCCGTCGCGCGGGTTGTAAATCAAAGTGCCGACGATGTCCGCAGGGAGCATGTCGGGCGTAAATTGGATGCGGCTGAACTGAAGATTGATCGCGCCGCCGAGGGTCTTAAGAGCGAGGGTCTTGGCGAGACCGGGCACGCCTTCCAGAAGGATGTGGCCGTTGCTGATCAGGCCGACGAGCAGGCGATCGATGAGCTGATGCTGCCCGACGATGACGCGGCCGATCTCTTTACGGAGCGGCTGCACCCATGCGGAGTTGTCACGCACGGCGTCATTGATCGCCTGAATATCGGCGTTGGGATTTCCGACCGTCGCCGGCGGGGTCCAGCGACTTTGCGACTGCCGACTGGCGGGATTGTATTTAGGTATGTCGAGGGCAGCGTCAGTGCGTGCCGGCGGGTGAGGAGTGGAAGTCTTCATGGGATCTGTTTTTGTGTTTGTGAATATTGGGCATCGGAAAAATGCCGTGATCACATAGACCCCCCGATTGTGGCGCAGACCTTTCGCCTACATTACACCCGTGAAAGGTCGGGCTTTCCTCGCTCTTCTTCCCAACCGTCCTTCAATTTCGCCCGCCGCCGCCGCGCCGCTCGTCTCTCCTCCCTTCTCACCGCTCACTTAGCGAGCCGAATTTCTTCCCGGCAAATCTGGAATCTCGGGCCTCTACGCACGTCGGTTGGGTAGCTGCCGCAGTTTGCGAGGCGCTTTTTTTGCCATTCCGAGCTTGCTGCCGATTTGCACTCACAAAGTACAGACCTTTCCTTCCAAAAGCCCCACAACACGCTCTAAATGGACTTTTCGAAGATCTCGAGTCCGCGATGGGCGGTTTCGCGGGTGATGGTCAGGGCGGGAAAGAGCATGAGGATGTCTTCTTCGGCGGAGACGAGCAGGCCGTTTTTGCGGCAGGTGTCGGCGATCTCGGAGGCGTAGTCTTCGTCTTTGACTTTGATGCCGATGGCGAAGCCTTTGCCGCGGATCGTGGCCTTGCCTTTGAAGCTCATCTGAGAGAGCCGGGTAACGAAGTATTGGCCGAGTTGGGTGGCGTTCTTGAGAAGCTTATTCCGGTGCCGCGTCAGATAGCGGAGGTTAGCCTGCGCAACGGCGACGGCGCGCGGATGCCAGCCGTAGCTGGAATAGAGGCTGAAGTCTTCTTTTATCGCGCTTGCAATTTTGGACGTAGTGACGACGGCGCCCAGACCGCCGTAGCCGCCGGTGATGGCCTTGGCCATGCACAGGACATCGGGCTCGAGATCGAAGTGCTCGCAGGCGAAGAGCTTTCCGGTCCGGCCAAAACCCGTGGCGACTTCGTCGGCGATGAAGAGGGTGCCGAAGCGGGTGCAGAGCTTGCGGACGCCGCGGATGAAATCGTCCTCGGGGACGAGGGCGCCGAGGTTGCAGATGATCGGCTCCATGATGAAAGCGGCAACGTCGCGCTTCTTCAGCAGCGACTCGACCTTGCCAAGGGCCTTGTGATCCAGCGGCGGCTCAATCTTGTGGCAGTTAGGTAAGAGGTTCGGAAAAGTCTCACGGTTGTCGGATGAGCCAATGCTCATGGTGGCGATGGAGTTGCCATGGTAGCTGTCCTCGATGGAGACGAACTCGCCGCGGCCGGTGTAAGCCATGGCGATTTGCAGCGCCCCTTCGACTGATTCGGTGCCGCCGGTGGTGCGGTAGGAGACTGCGAGCTTCCCGGGCGTGATGCGGGCCAATTTTTCGGCGAGCTGGACCCAGGGGCGGTAGAGGTAGTCGGGATGAACGTAATCGGGGCCATCGAACTTCTGCGCTGCCGAGCGGATCTCAGTGTTCCCCCAACCCAGGTTGCCGACGCACCAGCCCATCATGAAGTCGATGTATTTGCGGCCGCGGGCGTCTGTGAGATAGCTGTCAGCGGAGTTACCGACGATGACGTCCTCGGGTTCGCCGTGGCGGCCGAAGTGCTTTTTGTCGAGTTGGCGGAGGTTCATGAAGAGCTCCTCTCGTATGCAGGGGAGATTCGCGCAGCATCGGTGAAGTTGGGTTGTGCCGTGGCTTTACGGGCGATGCCAAGTTTTCCCATCTTCGAGATCAGCGTCGTCCGCTTCATGCCCAGCACCGTGGCCGCGCCGTGGGGTCCACCCACGAGCCAATGGGTTTCGTCCAAAGTTTTGAGAATGTGCTGCCGCTCGCAGTCTTCCAGCGTGACCGGTTGTGCCGGTGCGCTTGCATGTCCGTCCATCGCGCGGCGTCCGCATTGCTCGATCTCGTCCAGCGGAGGATGCAGTAGTTTGCCAGGTGAGAGAATCACTGCCCGCTCAATGAGGTTTTGCAGCTCACGGATATTGCCGGGCCAGGCATAACCAATGAGACTCTCCATCGTGCGCTCCGGGACCGTGTCCACGACCCGGCCCATCTGCCGCGAATAGCGCGCCATGAAATGTCGCACTAGCGACGGCACATCTTCCCTGCGATCACGCAGTGGAGGAAGCCGAACGGGAAAAACGTTCAGCCGGTAGTAGAGGTCGCTGCGGAACTCGTGCTTCTGGATCATCTCGGAGAGATCGCGGCTGGTCGCCGCCACGATGCGAACGTTGACGCGCCGGGTCTGCGTGCCGCCGAGTCGCTCGAACTCATGCTCCTGAAGAACGCGGTGCAGCTTGGGTTGCAGTTCGAGCGGAAGGTCTCCGACCTCGTCGAGAAAAAGCGTGCCCTCGTGCGCGAGTTCCAACCGGCCGATTTTTCGCGCGATCGCGCCCGTGAACGCGCCGCGTTCATGGCCGAACAATTCACTCTCAAGCAAAGTGCTGGGAATGGCCGCGCAATTGACTTTCACAAACGCTCCCTGGCGTCGCGGGCTGGCGCGGTGAATGGCGTGCGCGATCAGTTCCTTTCCCGTACCGGTCTCGCCCTGAATCAGGACTGTGGCGGTTGTCGGTGAGACGATCGCGACATCGCGGAGCAACGCCCGGAGGGACGAGCTTTGGCCCACGATTTCGCGCGGGACGAGGCTACATAGGTCCGACGTTTCACGCTCGTGGCCCTCCACGATGCGGACCGTGTCGCTGGCATCCGGTCTGGAGATTTCCGGCAGATCATCAGCCGACGAGAATCCAGGGAATGAGCGTGCTGCTTGTCTTTGGGCGGTAGTCATAAGTGTGGCTGGTTAAGGGTCAGCGGCAGTTGGGTCGCAGCGTTCGCGTCCGCGCGATCAGCGCGAGCCCTCACCGAACGGGTCGCTGGTGCTTGTGAGAGCGTCTTGTGTCCGGCCCGCGCTCACGTGGCGATGCGGCCGCGCGACCACTTCCAGGACGGTCTCGAGCAAGGCGTGCGCGTTCACCGGCTTTCTCAAGATATGCAGCGCCCCCGCCTGCATGGCCTGCCGGCGTTCATCGGGACCGGCGTGCTCGGTTACGAAAATGATGGTACGAGACGATCGGTTTCGCGGAGACGACGTTGCAACGCGAGGCCGTCCATGCCGGGCATGCGAAGGTCGAGCAGGAGGCAAATAGTGTCTTCGACCTGGTTCGAGTCGAGAAACGCCTGGGCAGACAAAAAGACGTCGGTCTTCAGTCCGAAGGTAGTGATCAACCTCCGCATGGAGGTGCCGAACGACGGATCGTCGTCCACGATGGAGACGAGCGGGCCTTCCGGGGCCGCGTTTGGGAGATTCATAGTGAAAAGAGAATCGCCACAAAGCTGCCGTTCGATCTACTGGACCTTGGGCTATCGGGTTTGACCCTGATGAGCCTATCTGCGCGGAGCCGACGGACCTTCCGTCGGCCAGAACTCAACCCAGCGAGGTCACGAGCAACAGTCCCAACGCTTCGAGACGCGCGGCCATGCGCACGAGCTCGGCCGCCGACCCGGCCCGCATCTTCTGCATGATGTGCGCGCGGTGAAACTTGATCGTCTTTTCGGCGGTGCCGAGATCGGCGGCGACTTGTTTATTGAGCATGCCGGCGACGACCCGCGCCATCACCTCGCGCTCACGAGGGGTGAGCGTCTCATAGTGCCCGCGGACGACGGTCACCTTCGCAAGTTCATCGCGCGCGGCGTGGTCGCGCTCGAGGGCTTGTGCGATGGCCCCGAGCAAATCTTTTTCGCGAAACGGCTTGGTGAGAAACTCGACCGCGCCCGCTTTCATGGCTTGCACCGACATTGGAATATCGCCGTGGCCGGTCATAAAGATGATCGGAATTTTCCAGCCGGCTGCCGCCAGCTCGCGTTGCAGATCAAGTCCACTCAAGCCCGGCAGCCGCACATCGAGCACCAGGCAGGAGGGCGCGTCCGGATGGGGGCTCTGCAAAAACTCCGTGGCCGTGGCAAACGTCCGGGCCATGTATCCCGACGAGCGAATGAGGCGCTCGGTGGAGCGGCGAAACGAGGGATCGTCGTCGACGATGAACACGATGGCGTCGGCGGGGGTCATGACAAGCCGGGGATTTCCGCGGGAAGGACGCACGAGAAGGTCACGCCGGGACCGTCATTGGGCGCGAAGGACAAACGGCCGCCGAGCGCCTCCACGATGGAGGTGCCGATCCGCAGGCCCATGCCCATGCCCTGCGGCTTGGTGGTGTAAAACGCCTCGAAGAGATGCGCCATGTCTGCCGGCGCCACCCCGCGGCCAAGATCCTGGACGGAAATCCGCACCGCGGGTTCGCCGTGCAGCTCGTCGCGTTGCCCACGAATCGTCAGCACACGCCGATCGTCGTCCACGCTGCTCATCGCATCGAGGCCATTGATGATTAAGTTGAGAAAGACCTGCTGGAGCTCGACGCGATCGCCCGACACGCGTGGCAGGTCTTCGGGAATTTCGGTTAGCGTCTCGATGCAATGCTCGGCGAGCTGGCGATGCGCGAGCGCGAGCACGTCGGCAATCACATCCCGGAGTTGGAGCGAGGTCCTCTTCGGCAGCGTGCGGGTCGTCATCGCCCGGACGCGCGCGATGATCGCGCTCGCCCGCTCGGCATCGTGGACGATATCCGTGAGCGCGCCCCGCCCGTCGGCATCGTGGGTGAACTGGTCCGCGAGGAGGCGCAGGCAAACGTTGCTGTTATTGACGATGGCGCCGAGCGGCTGATTGATCTCGTGGGCAATCGAGGCCGCGAGCTCGCCCATCGCTGTGATGCGTGTGACGTGCGCCAATTCTTCCTGCGTCTTGCGCAGCTCTTCTTCCGTCCGCTTGCGCGAGGTCACGTAGCGCTGAAACGTCACCAGCCCGCCGTCGTGGCTCGGATACATGTGATTCTCCACCCACTCACCCAACGGCTCATAATAGAGCTCATCGGTGATCGCCACCCGCTCGGACATGACTTGTCGGAGATTGGCCTCGTTCGGCACTTCCGGGAATTCCTCCCACAGCACTTTCCCGATGAGCTGCACGGGATCTTTGCCAAGAAGCTTCATTTGCGCGGCGGCGTGCTCGTTGAAATACGTGAACCGCCAGTCCTTGCTCAGGCCGAAGAACTGGTCGGAGATGCTCGCGAGGATCAAATCCACGCGTTCGTGAGCCTTGCGCACGGCCTCTTCGCCCTGTTTGCGCTCCGTGATGTCCATGGCCGTCCCGACGTATTCCACGAGCGCCTTTGCATCGTTGAAAACCGGGTGGGCCAGATTGTGAATGTGGCGGATGGAACCGTCCCCGAGAACGATACGATAGTCGGCCCCGTAATCGGTCTGACTGCGCGTCGCCTCGTCGAAAGCCCGCCCAACGCGCTCCCGGTCTTCCGGATGAATCACTTGCAGAAAGATCTCGTGAGTGGGCTGCGCGGTGACGTTTTCGAAGCCGAAGATGCGAAGAAGCTCTTGTGAACAGAACATCTCCCCCGAGGAAACGTTCCAGGCCCAACTGCCGGCTTGACTGATTCTCTGGCCTTCCGCGAGGTTGGCCTCGCTGCGCCGCAATTTTTCTTCGGCGCGTTTGCGTTCGGTGGTGTCGAGCACCAAACCGACGAAGTAATCCACGGAGCCATCGTCGCGCCGCAGACATTTCGCCGCCATGATGGAGTCAATGACGTGTCCCTGTTTGCAAATCCATCGCTTGTCCAGCGTGTAGCCTTCAATCTCGCCGGCCATCAGCCGCGTAAATTGCGCGACATCGGCGGCGAGATCATCCGGATGCGTGATTTCCGCCCAGCTCATTTGCAGCAACTCGCTGCGCTCATAACCCAGAATGCGGCAAAGCTCGTCGTTGACTTCGAGGCAGCCTTTGGTCCGCGAGGTGATGGCCATGCCGATCAGTCCGAGCTCGAAGTAACTGCGGAAGCGCTCCTCGCTCACGCGCAATGCCTCTTCGGCCCGCTTGCGCTCGGTGATGTCCTGCAAGACGCAGACGACGCGATCAATGCCGGCTGGCCCTTCGATGGGAAAGTAAGAGATGAACAAGTCCTTCTCGCCGAGCTTGGGATAGTTGTATCGCAGCTCGTATTTGACGACCTTGCCTTGCAGGGCCTCGTCCATTCTTCCCCTGGCGACCTGCTCCCAGACCCCCTCATTCAGTAATTCCGGGACGCGACGCCCCACGAGTTCCTCTCTCTCAAGTCCCCGATAATTCAGGAACGCTCGGTTCGCGAGCCGGTAGCGGTAATCGCGGTCCACGACCACGATCATCTCTTCCAGGTTTTCCACCGCTTTTTCGTATTCGCGCAGCCTTTCCTCGGCGTGCTTGCGCACGGTGACGTCCTGGAAAAGAACGGCGACTTTTCTTTCCTGTGGTTCTCCTATGCGGAAAGCATAAACGTCAAACCAACGGTGCAGTGTCGCTGCCTCGTTCTCAAAGCGCGCGGGTTCGCCCGTCAGGGCTATCCTGCCGTAGATTTCGAACCAGTGGTCTTCGAGCAAGATGAGTTCGCGCACTCTTTTGCCGCGAACGTTCTGAATTCCGGTTTGCTTCTCAAACGCCGGATTGACTTCCAGAACGCGCAAATCAATCGGCTTTTCGTTTGCGTCGAACAGCACTTCGAGGGTGCAAAAACCTTCGTCCATCGAATCGAACAGCGTGCGGTATTTTTCTTCCGACTCGCGCAACGTTTCGTCCGCCCGCTTGTGCTCGATCAATTCCGCGGCCCGCCGTGCGTAGAGATCGGTCAAGCGCAGTTCGCGCCCCGATGGCCGATGGGGCTGGCGGAAGTGCGTGGAGATCATGCCGAGCGGTTTGCCACCGCGGCCGAGCAAAGGCGTGGATTGCACGGCGCGAAAGCCGGCGGAGGCGGCGATGGCCCGGTGCGGCTCGAATGCCGGATCAAGCAGCACGTCCTTCACGATGACGCGCTCGCCGCAATTCATGGCGCGGCCGCAGGCAGCGCCGTCATCATGCACACTGGCGAAGTGATCGAGGAAATCCTGCCGGAATCCGCGCTGAGCCACAATCTCCAGCGCCCGAGTCTTCGGATTGTAGAGCTGCAAATTGCCGAAATCCGCATTTTGCAGGGTGATGGTGGCATTGAGGACCTCCTCCAACAGCGGCCGAAGCTCCGTATTGGCCAGCAGCCGCGTGCTTAACTGGTAGAGACCGGTCATCGCGCTCAGTTCCTCCGCCAGCTCGATCTTCACCGCCGTCAGTTGCGAGGTTCGCTCCGCCACGCGCCGTTCGAGTTCCTCCGCCGTGCGCTTCTGCTCGTTCGCCTGCCGCGCTTCCTGCAAGGCCACCAGCGCTTGATTCGCCGCCACGCGCAGCAAAAGCGTTTCGGTCTGCGTCGGGAAATCCGCCCGCGTCGAGCCGGCGATGACCACGCCGATTTCATCCACAAGTCCGAGCCGGATGGGTGCGATCCTGATCTCGCCGTCGCCCACCGGATTCTGCACAGCCACAGGCACGGTGGCGGAGTGATCGGTCACCCAGTGGGCAAGCGCGCGTCCGATTTCCTCCGGCGGCAACGGAGCTCCGCGTTGCGCCCGCCGAACCATCTCGACGGCCGCGCCGTGGATGGAATCACTCAAGCGTGCGTAGGCGAAATCCAGGCGCAGGACGCTCAACAGGACGTCGAGCAACGTGCTAACAATATGGGATGGATCCAGCTTGCTCCAGATAGCGGGCAGCGCCTGGATACTGATCAGATCGTTGCTAAAGCCTTGCAGCCGCCTGATTTCATCGTCGCCGCGTGATGTGTCACTGGCCACCTCATTTCACCGTGGTTGGCAAACCCTCGCGCTCGCGGTGTTCGCGCAGCTCCTGCAAGAACTGCTCCGGCGGAATGAAGAAGGGATTCTCCTGCAACACGCCACCGATAATCACCATCGGATGAGTCCGCAGAACGCCCATGATGACATCCCCGCTAAACCTGGTGAGATCGTAGGTGCAGATGACCGGGTCACGATTGCCTTGGTGCATCAGATTAAACCGCGCCTCGTATTCGATCAGGTCACTGACTCCCTCGCGATCCTCGAGCGCCCACTCCATGTGGGCAACCAGTCGCGTGCGGGCAAAACCGCGCTCCCCGGCGGACACCAGCACGTCGTGCCACGTCTCGAGCATTCGATCCTGATCGAAGTGACCGTCCCGGAGGTACATTTGCTCCCAATTGCAGAGCTCGAACTGACCGCATTTCTCCGCCTGGGCCACGTCGATCCCGGCCGACTCCATCCGCCGCAGGTGATCGTCCCGCAGTTTGGGATCGACGACGTGAAAGGCCTTTTCCCCACGCTCGATGCCTTCTCTGATGAACGGCAGCAGCAGTTGGTACTCTTCCTCGGGAGTGCGGAAGAACCCGCAGATGTGACGGCGCCCACCGAGTTCCGTGCCACCAAACCGAATGGGCTGTTCCTGGTCAGTGCTCTTGGCGTTCATGGGAGTGTCCTTTCTTTTTCAGAACGGCTGCTCTCTGACAAAAAGGTCTATCAACAGGCGCAACCCGATCGCTGTTATGGTTTCGACTCCGCCAGAATGCGCCTCGCGCGAGGCGAAATGATACTGGCCTTTGGTCTAGGTTCGCCGGGGTCGGGCCGAGTTCCGCGCGGGATGAGTTCAGTGGATTGGAGGGTTTCGTGGGGATGCTTTCCGATGGACCTTCGGCGCGAATCCACAAAACCCAAAGAGAAGCTTTCAACGGCTATACTCCGTGACGGCGCGTCGACTCTTTGTCGAAGGGCCGACGCTTTTTTCGCCGGATCGTTCGCCGCCAACGTTTCCGGAGAATGCTTGTCCGCTCCGTATCTGATTCACGCAGAGGCGCTTCGCCAAGGCGAGGCCGACTCGGATGCCGCTGGGAATGGGAACTGCGATCCAGGAAATCCCATGTTGACTCCCAATCGATCCGCCGCCGTGAGCGATAGCTTTGGTTTCCGAAAGATGTTTGCGCCGGGGCGGTTGACGCTCGGCGTCTTTTTGCCCATCGAAGCGTTTCAGCGAGATGAGCCCACGATGCGTCACCAGGAGCATCTTGTACGGCGGGCCGAGGAGTTGGGCTTCGCAGCCCTGTGGTTTCGCGATGTGCCTCTGCGCGATCCGAGCTTTGGGGACATCGGGCAGGTCTTCGACCCATGGGTGTATCTCGGATGGATCGCGGCGCAGACACGCACGATCGCGCTGGCGGGTTTTCGACGACATGAGACACGCACGGTGGCCGCGCGATTGCCGCCGAGCAAGACCGCCAACTCTCCGAACACCGATCCCGGCTGCGTGGCTGTCGCGATTTGCACACCGTCCTTCACCAATTCCACGGCTCCTTCGATGAGAAACGACAGCAGCCCGCTGCTCCTCCCCTGCTCGAGAATTACCTCTTCGACGGCGAAGCGCCGATCCTCGGGTGGCGAAGAAGATCGAGAATCTCGGACATCGGCTTGCCGGGAAAATACTCCCGCCGGGGACGGCGTAAACGGCAAAGCTGGCGCGAGACGAAGAGCCGACAGTTTGACGAAATACCGACGCCATTTTCCAGTCCTCGCACTCGCGATCGGCCGGCCTAAAAAAATCTTGCGAGGCTAAACCATTGGCTGAGAGGCACCTCGGCGGCAGCGTCTGGCGGACGAGTGGCGGAGGAACGCGGTATGCGAATGCAAACGGGAGCCTATGCAAGACGCGACGACACAGACCCGCTCGTCGGCAGCCTGCAGTCGGACGAGGAAAAGGCTGCCAACGGACCGACTTAGAAAAGCAGCTAACTCCACAGGAACACTATGAGTAACGAAACTAACTACGACCAAATGTATTCACAGAGCCGCCGCACGGCGCTGCCGTCAGGGACCGAGGCTCCCGATTTCAGTCTCCGGAGCACGCCGGACCAATGGCTGAGCTTGAGCGAATTCCGCGGACAGCCGCTGATCATCGCGTTCTACCCTGCGGACTGGAGTCCCGTGTGCGGCGACCAGATGGCTCTCTACAACGAAATTCTTCCTGAGTTTCAGAAACTCGGTGCGAAGCTTGTTGGCATCTCGGTGGATGGCGCGTGGTGCCACGCGGCTTTCGCGAAGGATCGCAAGCTGCACTTTCCGCTTCTCGCCGATTTTGAACCCAAAGGTGCGGTGGCACGCTCCTACGGCGCTTATCGCGAAAAGGACGGCGTCAGCGAGCGGGCGCTGTTTGTGATCAATGCCGACGGCCTCGTGCATTGGAGCTACGTCTCGCCCGTCGGCGTGAATCCGGGAGCCGCGGGCATTCTTTCCGCCCTCGAAGAACTCCAACCTAAAAAGGAGGCAGCAGCAGTATCATGAGACCCGAACTTCTCGAGCGCCTGACCGTCCCGGTCAGCAAACGCGATCACATTCTAGGACCGGCAGATACATCCGCCATTCTCCTCGAATATGGCGACTACGAGTGCCCCGCGTGCGGGGCCGCGCATCCGCTGGTCAAAGCCATTCTGGAGAGCGTGGGCGATCGGCTCCGCTTCGCCTTCCGGCATTTCCCACTGAGCAACGTGCACCCGCACGCGGAGCGCGCGGCGGAAGCTGCCGAAGCGGCCGGCGCGCAAGGCGGCTTCTGGGAAATGCACGACCTCTTGTTCGAAAACCAGGACGCCCTCGATTATGATGACCTTGCCGAATATGCTGCGATGTTGGGACTCGATGCCTCCCGCCTGATTAGGGAAATCATGGCCAATGCCTATGCCGGCCGCGTGCGGGAAGATTTTAGCAGCGGGCTAAGGAGCGGTGTGAACGGGACTCCAACCTTCTTCATCAATGGCGTGCGCTACGACGGCCCGCGCGCGCTCGAGCCAATGCTGGCAGCGCTCGCCTACGCAGGGGGTTGGTAGGAGTCGCACACCTAGACTCCTTCTTCTTAGCCGCGCTGTTTCATGAACACACCTGCTCCGAACCTCAAAATTCCAGGCAGAAGAGCAAACGTCACCACCAATCGCGTTTGACCACGCGGCCCAACACAGACCTATGGACCTCAGCAAATTTACCGAAAAATCGAGCGAGGCATTGGCCGAGGCGCAGAACATCGCGACCCGTTACCAGCATCAAGCGGTCGATGCTGAGCATGTGATGCTCGCCTTGCTCGATAAGCAAGGCGGGCTGGTTCCGAGCTTGTTTGAAAGGGCAAAGATCGCGCCCGGCCTGCTCAAATCAAAAGTCGAGGAGGAACTCAGCCGCATTCCGCGCGTCTCCGGCGACACCGCCACCGGCCCGGGCCTTTACGTCACCCAGCGCCTCAACAAGCTCCTCGTCAAAGCCCAGGACGAAGCGAAGAAACTCAAGGACGAATACACCAGCGTCGAGCACCTCGTGCTCGCGATGTTCGATGAGCCGGCGAGCACGCCGATCGGTAAGATTTTCAAGTCGCTCAACCTTCACCGGAACGATTTCCTCAAGGCGCTGAGTGACGTGCGCGGCAATCAGCGCGTGACCAGCGCCAATCCCGAGGCCACTTACGAAGCTCTGGACAAATATGGACGCGACCTCACCAAGCTGGCGCAGCAGAACAAGCTCGACCCCGTCATCGGCCGCGACATGGAGATCCGCCGCTGCACCCAGGTCCTCTCGCGCCGCACGAAAAACAACCCTGTGCTCATCGGCGAGCCCGGCGTGGGCAAGACGGCGATCGTCGAAGGTCTCGCGCGCCGCATTATCGCTGGCGACGTGCCGGAGAGCCTCAAAGACAAGCGGCTCATCTCCCTCGACCTCAGCGCGCTGATCGCTGGCGCAAAATTCCGCGGCGAATTCGAGGAGCGCCTGAAAGCCGTGCTCCAGGAGGTGACCAAGGCCGAAGGCAAAGTCATTCTCTTCATCGACGAAATGCACACCATGGTCGGCGCGGGCAAAGCCGAGGGCGCGATGGACGCCGGCAATATGCTCAAGCCGATGCTGGCGCGCGGCGAACTCCACTGCATCGGCGCCACCACGCTCGACGAGTATCGCCAGCACATCGAGAAGGACGCCGCGCTCGAGCGGCGCTTCCAGCCCGTGATGGTCAACGAGCCGAGCGTCGAGGACACGATCTCGATCCTGCGTGGCTTGCGTGAACGCTACGAATTGCACCACAAGGTGCGCATTCAGGACGGCGCGCTCGTCGCCGCCGCGCAGCTTTCGCATCGCTACATTTCGGACCGTTTTTTGCCCGACAAGGCGATCGACCTAATCGACGAGGCCGCGGCCAAACTGCGCACCGAGATGGAGTCGATGCCCGAGGAATTGGAGCAACTCGAACGCCGGCTCATGCAGCTCGAGATCGAACGCGAAGCGCTGAGGAAGGAGAAGGATCGCGCGAGCAAGGATCGTCTCAAGGCGCTCGAAAAAGAGCTGGCCGACATCAAGAGCCAGCGCGATGCGCTGAAGGCGCGCTGGGAAAGCGAGAAGCACGCGCTCGAGGACATCAACAAATTGCGTGAGAGTATCGAGCTTGCCCGCAACGAAATGGAGAAGGCGCAGCGCCAGGGCGATCTTCGCCGCGTGGCTGAGCTGCAATACGGCACGATTCCGCAGCTCGAAAAGCAGCTCAAGGAACTCGAAGCCAAAGCGGCCGAGAAGGAAGGCCAGTTGCTCCAGGAAGAAGTCACGCCCGAGGAAGTCGCCGAGGTTGTCGCGCGCTGGACGGGGATTCCCGTGAGTCGCTTGCTGGAAGGCGAGAAGGAAAAGCTGCTGCGGCTCGACGAGATCCTGCACGAGCGCGTGATCGGCCAGGACGAAGCGGTGCAGGCCGTGGCCGATGCCGTCATCCGCGCGCGCTCCGGCCTCAAGGACCCGAAGCGTCCGATTGGTTCGTTCATTTTTCTCGGCCCGACCGGCGTCGGCAAAACCGAGCTCGCGCGCGCGCTGGCCGAGTCGCTCTTCGACAGCGAGGACAACATGGTCCGCATCGACATGAGCGAATACATGGAGAAACACGCGGTGGCGCGGCTCATCGGCGCGCCGCCCGGATACATCGGCTACGAGGAAGGCGGGCAGCTCAC
This sequence comes from Chthoniobacter sp., assembly GCA_034667665.1. Classification (GTDB taxonomy): domain Bacteria; phylum Verrucomicrobiota; class Verrucomicrobiia; order Chthoniobacterales; family Chthoniobacteraceae; genus Chthoniobacter. Next base: position 69,371 of record JAXDQW010000038.1, on the reverse strand, counting down.
CGAAGCCGTCCGGCGCAAGCCTTATTGCGTGATCCTTTTCGACGAAATCGAGAAAGCGCATCACGACGTCTTCAACGTGCTGCTGCAAATCCTCGACGATGGCCGGCTCACCGACAGCCAGGGCCGCACGGTGGACTTTAAGAACACCGCAATCATCATGACCTCGAACACCGGCAGCACGCATCTCATCGAGAATGCGAGCGACCGCGGCGAGATTGACGACGACGTGCGCAATAAGGTGATGGCCGAGTTGCGCGCGAGTTTCCGGCCCGAGTTCCTCAACCGCGTGGACGAGATCGTCCTCTTCAAACCGCTCACGCTGGCTGAGATCAAGAAGATCGTGGACCTGCAGCTCAACCTCTTGCGCAAGCGTCTCGCCGACCGCGACGTCATGCTCGAACTCACCGACGCGGCGAAGGAACACGTCGCCCGCGAAGGCTATGATCCGGTTTATGGCGCGCGACCGCTGAAGCGCTACCTTCAGCGCGAAGTCGAGACCGCGCTCTCACGCAAGATTCTCAAAGGCGAAATAGCGGACACCACCCGCGTGAGGGTGGACTTCAACGGCGGCCAACTGGTCTTCGAAACCCAGCGGCTCAAGCTGGAGAAGGCCGCATGAAGACGCGCAATACATTATGAAGACTGAAGCACCGCCGCAGCCGACACGCTCACGCCGGTTGGATGAGTTGATCCGCACACCGGTTGAGATCGATGAGAGCCGGCACACTCGTTCGCTGCTCGACGCGCTGCTGCAGGACGCCGTGCGCGGGGCCGTCTCGGACATTCATCTCGACCCGCTGCACGATGGCTACGAGTTGCGCTTTCGCATCGACGGCGCACTGATGGACATCCGCCATCTGGAGCCCTCCGACGGCCAGCACATCGTGCGCGCATTCAAAAGCCATGCAGGCCTGGAGCCCGGCTTCGCGCTCGTGCCGCAGGATGGCCGTGCTGAATTCCAAGTCGGCGACCGCTCCGTGTTTCTGCGCGTGGCCACGGCGCCGAGCGTCCTCGGCGAGAAGCTCGCGCTGCGCCTTCTGCCGATGAACCTCGCGCATCTCCGCCTCGATCAGCTCGGTCTGAGCGCCGACGACTATCAACGGATCTCGCGCGCGATGCGCGACGCCCTCGGCATGATCCTCGTCAGCGGCCCGACCGGCAGCGGCAAGACCACCACGCTTTATGCGCTGCTGCACGAACTCGTCTCCACGAATCGTTGCATCGTCGCGGTCGAGGATCCGGTGGAATATGTGATCGAGGGGATCACTCAGATGCAGGTCAATGAAAAGCAGGGCCTGACCTTTGCCGAGGGCGTGAAGGGGCTGCTGCGCCTAGACCCGGACATCATCTTCATGGGTGAAATGCGCGACCGCATCTCCGCCCAGGCCGCGCTCAACGCCGCTGACAGCGGGCACGTTTTCCTTAGCAGCCTGCACGCGCGCGACGCGGCGGGCACGATCACCAGCCTGCGCAGTTTCGGACTGGAGGACCATGAGATCGCTGCCACCGTGGACCTCATCGCTGCACAGCGTCTGGTGCGTCGTCTCTGCCAGGCGTGCCGCAAACAGGAGCCACCCACCGAGAGCGAGATCGCGTGGTTGAAGTATTACGCCCAGCCGATTCCAAAGCTCACGTGGCGCGCGGTCGGTTGCGCGAAGTGCGGCCAGACCGGATACCTTGGCCGCATCGGTCTATTTGAAGTCTGGCGTCTCCGGGAGGAGGACGCCGACCTCATTCTCAAGCACGCCGATGAGCGCACTTTGCGGCGGCACATTCGCCAGTGCGGCACGCTCTCGCTCCTCCAGGACGATCTGCAAAAGGTCGCCGACGGCGCCACGAGCCTTGCCGAAATTCAAACCGTCGGCGGCGTTGGCTTCCATGCCTCGCGATCGCAAGGCGGCGCGAGCTCTCCCGAGCAAGTCACAGAACACGCAACCTCAACCACTCACTAACTATGCGCTGGTCCATCAATATCGCCCGCATCGCCGGCACTGAAGTGCGTATCCACATCACCTTCCTGCTCTTCCTGGCCTGGATTGGGTTTACCTACTATGCCGCCGGCGGCCCGCCTGCTGCGGTCCAGGGTGTGATGTTCACGCTCGGCTTGTTCGGCTGCGTGCTCTTGCACGAGTTCGGGCACGCGCTGGCCGCGCGCCGCTTTGGCATTCCCACACCGGACATCACGTTGCTGCCGATCGGCGGCGTCGCCCGCCTTCAGCGCATGCCTGACCAGCCGATGCAAGAGCTGATCGTGGCCCTCGCCGGTCCCGCGGTGAACGTCGTGATCGCCGCCGTGCTCATCTTTGTCCTCGGCCATCAGGCGCAGGTGGAAGACGTGGAGCAGTTAGGCCAGCCCGGTAGCGGCATTCTCGGCAAGTTAGCCTCCGTGAATATCTCCCTGGTGATCTTCAATCTCATCCCTGCCTTCCCCATGGACGGCGGCCGCGTGCTGCGCGCGATCCTGGCAATGAACCTGCCCTATGCCCGCGCGACGCAGATTGCCGCATCGGTCGGTCAGGCACTCGCGTTCGTCTTCGGCTTTATCGGACTTTTCTACAACCCCATGCTGATCTTTATCGCCTTCTTCATTTTCATCGGCGCGCAGCAGGAGGCGGCCATGGCGCAGATGAAGGAGTTGTCGCACAACGTATCGGTGTCGGAAGCCATGGTCACGCAATTCATGAGCCTGCCCGCTCACGCCACGCTCGAGGATGCAGTCCAGGAAGTGCTGCGCACCTCCCAGCATGAATTTCCCGTGGTCGATGACGCCGGGCGCGTCCTCGGCATGCTCACGCGCGACGACATGATCGCCGCGCTTCGGCGTCACGGACCGACCACGCCCGTGGCGAAAGTCATGAAGCGTGATGTGCCCCTGGTGCAGCCCGGTGATCCTTTCGACAAGGCCTTCCAGCTCATGCAGGAGCGCGCCGTCCCCGCGCTCCCCGTGGTGGACCGTCTGGGCCGGTTGCGAGGCCTGATCACGCCGGAAAACGTCGGCGAAATGATGCTCGTGAATTCCCTGCACCTCAATGGCGGCCAGCCAGCCTGGCGCGGCGTGGCGATATAAGAATTGGCATGGTCACCGCATCCAATGAACAGGGAAGCAGATCGCAGCCAATCCGCTACAGCTTCAGCCGGCGACACGACGGCCGCCCAGCAGGCCGAGCTCGCGGCACAAAAGGACCGCTTCCTCCGACTCGCCGCCGACTTCGATAACTACCGCAAGCGCACCGCGCAGGAAACAGACCGGCGCGCGGCCGCGCAAAAGGAAGCTTTCATCCGCGATCTGCTGCCGGTCATCGACAACCTTGAGCGGGCGCTTTCCAGCAGTGCGTCGGCCGACCAACTTCGCGAGGGCGTGCAGGTCACGCTTCAGCAACTGCAGCAGCTCCTCCGCCGACATGGCATCGAGCCCGAAGAGAGTCTCGGTCAGCAGTTTGATCCGAATCGGCACGAGGCCCTCAGGATGGCGCACGACCCTTCGCAGCCGGACAACGTCGTGATGGACGTTTTCGAGCGCGGTTATCGCCGCGGCGAGGAGCTGTTTCGGCCCGCGAGAGTCGTCGTCAACAGCTTGAGCCAACCCGAAGGAGCGGGCCATGCCGGTTGAATTCCAGGATTACTACGCCACTCTCGGCGTAGCACGCGATGCCAGCGCAGAGGACATCAAGAAGGCCTTCCGCAAGCTGGCCAGGAAGCATCATCCCGATGTGGCGAAGGATAAGAAAGCTGCCGAAGAGAAATTCAAGGAGATCAATGAAGCTTACGAGGTTCTAAGTGATCCGGAGACGCGAGAGAAATACGATCGGCTCGGCGCGCGCTGGAAGGAAGGCGACTTTCAACCACCTCCGGGTTGGCAGGGCCAGCCCGCCGGCGGGAATGGTGCCCAGGGACAGGAGTTTCATTTCGACGGCACCGGCTTCAGCGATTTTTTCGAGCAGTATTTCGGCGGCGGTGGTCGCGCTCGCGACTTCGAGGAGATGTTTCGCGGTGGCGGGCCTGGCGCGCAGGCCGGGCAGGAGTTCGCGATGCGCGGCTCGGATATCGAAGGCGACATCCTGGTTATCCTTGATGAGGTCCTGAAGGGCTCGACGCGGATCATCTCGCTCCAGCGCGTGAACCCGACGACTGGCCAGACTGAGACCGATACGATCAAGGTCCGCATCCCTCCCGGTGTGCAGGAGGGACAGGCGATCCGCGTGCGCGGCAAGGGCGGGCCAGGCATCGGCGGCGGCGAGCCGGGCGACCTTTACCTGCGCCCGCGGTTCGCGGCGCATCCCGATTTTCGCGCCCGAGGCGCCGACCTTTACTATGACCTTGAACTCGCGCCTTGGGAGGGCGTGCTCGGCGCGAGCGTGACCGTTCCCGCGCTCAATGGCGGCCAGGTAAAACTCCGCATCCCGGCGGGCACCAATAATGGCCGACAGTTCCGCCTCCGCGGGCAGGGTTTGCCCAAAGGCAAGAGCGGCGAACGCGGCGATCTCTACGCCGTCGTGAGCGTGCAACTGCCCCCGCAGGTCACCGATGAAGAACGCGAGCTGTGGGAGAAGCTCAGCCGTGCCTCGCGGTTTAACCCACGCGCGTCATCCGGAACGAACGCGTCCTAAGCCATGATTCCTATCAAGGACACCATCCCCAGCCGCAATCCGGCGATCATGACCTACACGCTCATCATCGTGAATGTCGTGGTGTTCTTCTTTCAGGTCGCGATGCCGGATGATGTCCTCGAACAGTTTGTCCATCTCTTCGGCATCGTCCCGGCGCGTTACACACATCCCGAGTGGGCGGAGCGGGTCGGCTTTCCCGGCGGCGATTACCTGCCGTTTCTAACTCACATGTTTCTCCACGGCGGATGGCTCCACATCATCAGCAATATGTGGAGCCTGTGGATCTTCGGCGACAACGTTGAAGATCGCATGGGGCCGTTCCGCTTCCTCGCGTTCTATCTCCTCTGTGGCGTGGCAGCGGCGATGACGCACCTTTTCATAAGTGCCGACTCAACGGTGCCTACGCTTGGTGCTTCCGGTGCGATCGCCGGTGTGCTGGCCGCGTATTTCCTGTGGTTTCCCCACTCACGGATCATCGTGCTGTTGCCGATCCTCTTTCTCCCGTTCTTCTTCGAACTGCCGGCATTTTTCTATCTAGGCTTTTGGTTCGCAGGCCAGTTTTTCAGCGGCACGGCGTCGCTGCTAACGCCACAGGAAAGCGGTGGAATTGCGTTCTGGGCGCACATCGGCGGCTTCATGGCCGGAGGCGTCTTGTGCTGGTTCTTTCAACAATCGCGGCGGATGCGACGACGCTTTGAGCCGGACGAATACGGAATTGAAGTGCCTTGGGCGTCACGTCGCGGCTTACCGAGATATTAACTTATGGATGCCTCGTCCTTCTTCTGGCTCTTCTTCATTATCACCGCGCTCCAGCCAGTGCTGCGTCAGTGCTTTCTGGAGGCGGCACGCCAGCGCCAGATCACGCGTCTCGAAGCCGAGCGGAAATCCCGCGTCATCCTCCTCGTCCACCGGCAGGAGACGATGAGCCTGCTGGGATTCCCGTTCTTCCGTTACATCGATGTGAACGACTCCGAGGAAGTCATTCGCGCCATTCACATGACCGATCGGGAAATCCCGCTGGACCTCGTCCTGCACACTCCGGGCGGGCTGGTGCTGGCGGCGGCGCAGATCGCGCGGGCCGTGCGCGCTCACAAGGGAAAGGTGACGGTGTTTGTCCCGCACTACGCGATGTCTGGCGGCACCCTCATCGCGCTGGCAGCCGACGAAATCGTCATGTGCCAGCACTCCATGCTTGGCCCGGTCGATCCGCAGCTTGGCCACTACCCGGCGGCGTCCATTCTCGATGCCGTCGAGCGAAAGCCCGTGGCCGAGGTGGATGACAACACGCTGATCCTCGCCGACCAGGCGCGCAAAGCGCTCGCTCAAATGGACCAGGAGGTAAAGGAACTCCTCGCTGGAAGATACTCCGACGATAAGGCAGCGGAGCTGGCGCGACTGCTAAGCTCCGGCGTCTGGACGCACGATTACGCGATTACCTTCCAGCGGGCGCAGCAACTCGGTCTGCCGGTGCGTGACGAGATGCCTTCCGCCGTCTTCCACCTGATGAAACTTTACCCGCAGCCGACCCGACGCCAGCCCGCGGTCGAGTATGTCCCCCGACATTATCCTCGGGAAGGGCGGCGGCGTGACTAACCTGGGACTCACAGCATATGAAAACCTTCGAACCCGACGAGCGCGGACTGGTCCGCGCGTGCCCGCACTGCAGCCAGCGCAACCGCCTGCTCTACGAGCGGCTCGGCAACACCTTTCGTTGTAGCAACTGCCAGACTGAATTGTCACCGCCCTCGGAGCCAATCGAAGTGCCGCGGCATCAGGAATTCGACGCACTGACCTCCAAGTCTGCGTTGCCTGTGCTGACCGACTTTTGGGCGCCGTGGTGTGGCCCGTGCAAGATGGTGGCACCAGAGCTGGCCAAGGCCGCGGCGCAGGGAGCAGGGCGATGGGTGGTGGCCAAGGTGAACACCGAAGACCTGCCCAGCCTGGGAACGCGCTTTCAGGTCCGCGCCATCCCTACCCTGGTGCTGTTCAAGGGCGGCCGGGAGATCGCCCGACAAGCCGGAGCGATGGCTGCACAGGGCATCGTGCAGTTTATCCAAAGAGCGCCATGAACCCAAGATCCTATGAACTTCATTCAGTTATTCGAGCCTGATCCGAACATTCTCTACACCATCGACGCCACGGCCCACCTCGCCAATGTGCCGCGACACACGATTCTGGTTTATTACAAGCACGGCCTGGTCGCGCCGGTCATGGATGAGGACGGAGCTTACCATTTCAATGACGACGCCATTCGCATGCTCCGTCGCATCGAATACCTGCGCGTCACCTGCGGCCTCAACCTTCCCGGAATCAAGCTGGCTCTCGACCTGATGAACGAGGTGGAGCGCTTGCAGGCCGAAGTCCGCTTTCTGCGCCGATAAGTCTTAAAATAGGAACAACAAACCAAAGTAACTAAATATGAATACATACATTGCAGTAAATGCACCAGGCACAGTCGCAGACTTCCTCGCGCGCAGTTGGTGGCTGATGGCCATCCGCGGCCTGATTGCGGTTCTATTCGGCGTGGTAGCCTTTATCGCGCCGGCGGTAACGCTCCTAACTCTCGTCTATCTCTTCGGAGCCTTTGCGATGGCCAATGGGATCATGTCTCTCGTCGTCGCTTACAAAGCACCGAAAGGCTCTCGCCTGGGTGGCTTGATCTTCGGCGGAATCATCGGGCTTATTGCCGGGGCAATTGCCTTTCTCATGCCCGGGATCACCGCGCTCAGCCTGGTGATTCTCGTCGGTGCATGGGCCATCGCGACCGGCGTCATGGAGATCGTCGCCGCAGTTAAGTTGCGCAAGGTAATTACCAACGAATGGTTGCTGGGTCTTGCCGGTATCGCATCGATCGCGTTCGGCACGATCGTTTTCTTTGTGCCCACCGCCGGCGCCCTGGCGCTGACGTGGTGGATCGGAGCCTATGCGATCTTCTTCGGAGTGCTGCTCATCATGCTCTCCTTTAAGATGAAGCACTGGAAGGACGAATTCACTTCCGCCACGCCGCGCATGGCGTAGATTCAGTGCTGCCATGAATGATCCGTTCGGCCATCTCGAGCGATTGCAACGTGAACTGGGCAACATTGCCTTCCATCTGACCAGCGTGCAGTTCGCCCGCTTTGGCGGCGCGGAACGCTGGCGGCCGGCGGTGAACGCCTACCGATGCGCTGACTGCTTCATCGTGTGTGTGGATCTCGCCGGCGTGGATAAGTCCACCATCAAAGTGCTCGCCGAACAACGGCGCCTGATCCTTCGCGGCACGCGTCCGCCCCCGGAGCCAGCGTGCGATCAGCCGCAGCCGGTGCAGGTGCTGGAGATGGAGATCGATTATGGACCTTTCGTCCGCGTGCTCGAATTTCCCGCTGACATCGACACAATGTCAATGAAAGCGGAGTATCGCGACGGATTGCTGTGGGTTTATCTACCCATTGCGGAGTCCTAAGGACCAGCCATGGAACCTGTGATCATCGCCAAAGGCAGTGAACTGGAATCGACCGAGGTGCTCACAGACACGGCGCTGACCGGCGAACAGCAGGCGGTCGCGATCCCCGATACGCTCCCGATCCTGCCGATCCGCCACCTCGTCGCTTTTCCGGGCACGATCCTACCGATCACCATTGTCCGCCCCAGCTCCCGCAAGCTGCTTGAGGAGTCGCTTCCGCAAAGCAAGGTCATCGGTCTTTTTACCCAGAAAAATCCCGACCAGGACGAACCCGGGCCAGACGACCTGGCGGGGGTCGGTGTGGCCGCCACGGTGTTGAAACTCATCCGGCAGGGAGACGATCAGGTAGTCGTCATCGTCAACACGGTCGAGCGGATCGCCATTCGCAAGGCGTTGCTCACACATCCCTTCATTCGGGCGGAGATCGAAGTGCTGCGCTCTACAACTCCGCCCAGCGACAACAAGGAATGGCAGGCAACCGTCCAGCAGTTGCGCGAGTCCGCGCTTCAGCTCATCGAGCTGACACCGAACGTGCCCGAGCAGGCCCGCGGCATCGTGCAGAACGTCGAGGACGCTGGTTTGCTCACTGATCTGATTGCCACCAGCCTCAACCTCGACACCGCGCAAAAGCTGACGCTGCTTGAGGAACTCGACACGGTGAAGCGGGTGCGCGCCGTGCTTGAGCGGGTCTCAGCCCAAATCGAGATCGCGCAGCTTCAGCAGAAGATTCAGAAGGACGTTGCATCGCAATTCAACGACGCGCAGCGCCGCGCCTATCTGCGCGAGCAGGTAAAGGTGATTCAAAAGGAACTTGGCGAGGGTGAGGACGGCAACGACGAACAAGTGACGGAGCTGCGAAAGCATCTCGAAGAAGCTCAGCCGCCGAAAGAAGTCATGGATCAAGCCGAGCGCGAACTGCGCCGGCTCAGCCGCCTGCATCCGGCAAGCCCGGAGTTCTCCGTGATCGTTACCTATGTCGAGACACTCTCAGAATTGCCTTGGAACAAACTTACGGAAGACCATCTTGACCTCGACCATGCACAGCAAGTCCTCGACAAGGATCACTACGACCTGGAGAAGGTGAAACGCCGCCTGATCGAGTATCTGGCGGTCCGAAAGTTGAACCCTGGCGGCCATGGTCCGATCCTCTGTTTTCTCGGTCCGCCGGGCGTCGGCAAGACGAGTCTCGGGCAGTCGATCGCGGATGCGCTCGGGCGAAAGTTTGTCCGCCTGAGTCTGGGTGGCGTGCGTGACGAAGCGGAGATTCGCGGCCATCGCCGGACTTATATTGGTTCGATGCCGGGCCGGCTCATCCAGGAACTGCGACGGGCCGGAACCCGCAATCCAGTCATGATGCTCGACGAGATCGACAAGCTGGGCACCGACTTTCGTGGCGACCCGGCCAGCGCGCTGCTCGAAGTGCTCGATCCACGCCAAAACCACGCGTTCGTCGATCACTTCCTGGACGTGCCGTTTGATCTTTCCCAAGTCATCTTCATCGCCACGGCCAACGAGATGGACACGGTGCCGCCTCCGCTGCGCGACCGCATGGAAGTCATCGAACTCGCCGGCTACACGGACCGCGAAAAGCTTGAGATCGCCAGCCGCTACCTCGTCCCGCGTCAGCTCAAGGAGAACGGTCTCAGCGCAGAGCAGTGCCGCTTCGACTCCGCGGCGCTGGTGCGGATCATCAGCGACTACACGCACGAAGCCGGTGTTCGTGAACTCGAACGCCAGATCGGCGCCGTCTGTCGCGCCGTGGCGGCTCTTGTCGCCAGAGGCGCAACCAGCGCGGTGACTGTCACGCCGGAAATCGTCGAGTCGCACTTAGGTCCGCCGAAGTATGTGCGGGAAACCAAACTGACGACTAATAAGCCTGGTGTAGTTACCGGGCTGGCTTGGACTCCCGTCGGCGGCGAGCTGCTTCACATCGAAGCGCTGCGTTATCCGGGCAATGGCAAGATCCTCCTCACCGGCCAGATTGGTGACGTGATGAAAGAAAGCGCCCAGGCGGCGCTGAGTCTCGTTAAGAGCCGCTGCCCCGACCTGGGCATCGACACCGACGCGTTCAAAGACACCGATATCCATATTCACGTTCCCGCCGGTGCGGTGCCCAAGGACGGTCCGTCCGCTGGCGTTGCCATGTTCACAGCGATTGCCTCGCTCTTTAGCGATCGGTCGGTGCGTTCTGATGTCGCAATGACCGGCGAGATTACCCTTCGCGGCCTCGTGCTACCCATCGGCGGGCTCAAGGAGAAAACCCTCGCTGCTCAGCGCGCTGAGATCAAAACGGTGATTATCCCGAAGCTGAATGAAAAGGACCTACCCGACGTGCCCGCCGAGGTGCGCGAGGAACTTCAATTCGTTCTCGCGCAAACCGTGGACGAGGTGCTCGCAACCGCTCTCGAAACCAAGCCCGTATCTCAATGAGCTGGAGGCCGCCGCCGAGTTGCCGCGGGAGTTCCTCGACCGGGTGCGTGCCGGCTACCATCATCGCCTGCGCCAGCTCGAAGTGTGTGCTCAATCCTGCGCGGAGGACGGCGAAATTTCGACCCCCTTGCACGAGCGCCTCGAACAGCAAGCTCTCGACGTCGAGCGGCGGACTATCATCCAGCTTCGCGATAAATACGTGATCAACGACGAGGTTCTCCGCCGCATCCAGCGCGATCTCGACCTCGCGGAGGCGCGACTGCGCGGGAACGAGCCTGATGTGTGATAGCTAATCGCGTCCGCGTTCCGCTATCCTCATCTCCGCTTGCATGAACTCTTTGCTTGTCGACATTCGCACCTTGGGGCCTGCGCCCGGGAAGTGCCGGTCGCGACTTTCCATCCTCGCGCTCTTCGCGGTGCTGCTGGTGACAGTCAGCGGATGTGCCACCAAATTCGTCGCGAAGGCGATCGATCCGCTCAAGCCCCCGGATGCCGTGGGCTGGAATGCCGGTGAACTGAGTGAGACCACTCGCGCGCGGCTCGCGGCCTTGGGCCTGCCCCGGAATTGGAAGGACGATCCCCGCGCGGCCTTGGTTGCGCTCGAAGCCGGCGTGGGGAAGGACCCCGCGGCGCGCCGGGCCGTGATCGAAGTCGCGCTCGCCGCGGGCATTCGCGCGCACGCCAGGTTTCTCACCGACCGTGGTGCGGCGGGACTGTATCTCTGCGCCGCTGAGCACGCCTTCGATGCCGCGGGCCAGGGCGACGCGGACTTCCAGCGCTTCTGTCGCGAGGTGAGCCGCTACGCGGTTGGCCGGCTCGCGAGCTTGCGGGAGATCGCACAGCAAAAGGGATTTGCGATCGAGAATGAAATCGCGGGGCCGACCCGCACTTATCGCATCGAGATTCGCTCGAATGTTCGCGGCGCGGTGGGGCTGGACAAGTTCCACGTGTTATTGGCGGCCGACAGTTTCAAGATCGTCGGCGCGCGCGATCTGGCGCTGGTGCAGGGCGCGGGCACGCCGCTCGTCGGCCGGATGCGCGGTTCGGCGGGCGCGGATGCGGCGAAGCGGTTTGCGGTGCAGGATGGCCTGTGGCTGCCCTTCACCGCGACGGTGCAATTCGGCCCGCGCGGTCCGCGGCGCCTCGCGAGTTTTACCATCTACGACCGCCGCAACGTCGAGACCGCGCAGATCGGCGCTCGCCCGGAGACGCTGGCCGCGGATTTTTCCACGCCCTTCGCCGTGCGCACCCGCGAGTTGAACCAGAAGAACCTGCTGACCCTGGGCATCCTCGGTTTTCTCCGCGGCGACCAGTTCTTCGATCAGTCCGGCCTTTATCCGCTCGAGTTTCCGCGCACGGACAAGATTCCGGTCATCTTCGTCCACGGGCTGATCAGCGAACCCAACGACTGGCGCTTCCTCCACAACGCGCTGCTGGCCGACCCCCAGATTCGGCAGCGCTACCAATTCTGGGCCTTCTATTATCCCACCAGCGTGCCCGTGCCATGGTCCGCGACGATTCTGCGTCGCGAACTCGGGCGCGTGCGCCAGTCCTTGAATCCCGGCGGTGGCCATGGGCCGCTCGGTCACATGATCCTGCTCGGTCACAGCATGGGCGGCCTGGTTTCACGCATGCAGATCGTCGACGGCGGAGACTCGTTTTACCGGCAATATTTCACCAGGCCCGTGGACCAGCTTCGCCTCACCGCCGACGAACGCCGGATGATCCAGGAGATGTTTTACTTTTCGGCAAATCCGGACATCGACGAAGTGGTCTGCGTCTGCGTGCCCCACCAGGGGAGTTTTCTGGCTACGAACTGGGTGGGCAAAATTGCCCGCCGCCTCGCGCGGCTGCCGCTGACCGTCGTGCAGACGTCCGTGAACATGCTCACGTTCAATGCCGACGCCCTCGCTGCCGATGCGGAGGTGAATCCCGGCACCAGCATCGATTCGCTGAGCCCCGGCGGGAAGTTTGCCGCGGTCCTGCAAACCCTCCCGCTCAGTCCGCGGGTGAAGAAGTTCAGCATCATCGGGGACCGCGGTCAGGGAGGCGATCCGTGGCGAACGAGCGACGGCGTGGTGCCCTATTGGAGCAGCCATCTCGAAGGCGTTCCGGAGACGATCATCCCGTCGAATCACAGCGGGCCGGAACACCCGCGATGTGCCGATGAGATCAAGAGGCTGTTGCGCGTGACGCCGTGAAACTGATCACGACCAGATTTGATGGCGTCGGTGATAACGCCCGCAATGCTTTGAATACCGCACGTCAAAGGCAACCAGCACCATTAAACGATTGGAAAGGAAAGCGGGTGCGCGAATGGAGGCGATAGACCAGACCATTCGCGATCACTCCTACGCGTCCATCGGAATTGCCGCGGGCATTGGCCTGTTGGCCGGAGCGTTCCTTTGGTTCCGGATCTGCTCACAGCGCCAAATTGGCGTGTCAAATGGCGCGGGGTCGTTCATCATCGCACAAAACGCTGCGAGCCGCTCGGGTGGCGTTGCCGCAGCTCAATCGACCTTCATCCGATGTCAGCGACAACTGTTTCCGAAAAACTCCCGCGGGTCATCATCGTCGGCTCTGGCTTTGGTGGTCTTGCGGCGGCGCGGGCGCTGCGGGATGCGCCGGTGAAGGTGCTCTTGATCGACAAGTCGAACCATCACCTCTTTCAACCGCTGCTCTATCAAATCGCCACCGCGACACTCGCTCCGGCGGAGATCGCCGCGCCGATCCGGCAGCTCGTGGCGAGCCAAGCCAACGCGACCGTTGCGTTCGCGGAAGTGAGTGGAGTCGATCGCGAGAAGCGCCAGGTGCTGGTCAACTACCTCGATCGCCGCGATGCGCCGCTGGACTACGACTACCTCGTCCTCGCTACCGGCGCTTCACACAATTATTTTGGCCACGAGGAATTCGCGGACTTTGCCCGGTCTGAAAAACCTGAACAACGCCACGTCGATTCGCGACCGCATTCTGCGTGCATTTGAACTCGCGGAAATCGAGGACGATCCAAAGGACCATCAGGATTTGCTGACCTTCGTGCTTGTCGGCGCCGGACCAACAGGCGTGGAGCTCGCCGGCGCCATCGCCGAGTTGCGGCGATTCACGCTGGCGCGCAATTTCCGCCGGGTCGCTCCCGAGAACGCCCGGATCATTCTCGTGCAGAGCGGACCGCGGATTCTTCCGACCTTTCACGAAAAACTTTCCCACGCCGCACACGAACGGCTCGAAGAGCTCGGGGTCGAAATCCGCACAGGCGCGAAGGTGACGAGTGTGGACACGAAAGGCGTTACCATCGGCGATGAGCGCATTTCCAGCCGCACGGTCGTCTGGACGGCCGGGGTCACTCCATCGCCCGCCGGCAAATGGCTCGGCGTTCCGACCGACAAAGGCGGGCGCGTCATTGTGCAGCCGGATTGCAGTGTGTCGGGTCAGCCCGAGGTGTTCGTGATTGGCGACACGGCGTCATTCGACCACGGCGGCAAGCCGCTTCCGGGCGTTGCGCAGGTGGCCTTGCAGCAGGGCAAATATGTCGGGTCTGTGATCGCCGCACGCACGGCGAATGGGATTCCTCCGCCCCCTTTCAAGTATTTCGACAAAGGCAACATGGCGGTCGTCGGCCGCAATTTTGCCGTGCTGGAGATCGGCGGCTTCCGCCGCGCCGGATTCTTCGCGTGGCTCGTCTGGGGCGTGGTGCATCTCTTCTTCCTCGCGGCGCCCGGCAATCGCATCCGCGTCGCCGCGCAGTGGGCCTGGAGTTATTTCACCCGCCAGCGGGGCTCGCGCTTGATTCTCAGCACGGGCGGCAAGTCTCCGCTCTTCGATGGATCATGAAGACGAAGGGGTGCGCGGCTTTCGTTCTCGCCCTTTACATGGGCGCGGCGGTTTTCGCGAAGGACGGGGCACCGCCGGCGGCGGAACAGCCGTGGGCGCCGCCGCGACTGGATGAATATGAGCGCGAACTAACGCAACGTGCGGCGCGCGAAAAAGGCGACGGCCGCATGCAGGTCGATCCGCGGCACGTCTATGCGTTGCCCGAACTGATCGATCTCCCGCAGCGGAACAATCCCGAGACGCGCGTCGCCTGGGAGCGCGCGCGGCAGGCCGCGGCGGCCGTCGGGCTCAGCGAGAGCTTTTACTTTCCGTATCTCATCGCTTCGGCGGGCGCGGGCTGCGAGCGGGCATTCATTCCCTTTCCCACGCTGCGGGTCGATCAGCGGCAGATCGTGCAACAGATCGAGCAAGGCCTGCCCGCGTTCGCTGCCAACCCGCAAGCGGCCTTGAAAAAGCTGGAGACGCAAAGTCCGACGCTGCCCAACGTGCCGACCGTGGGCGGCGGGTCGCTCGTCACGGACGCCGTGGCGTCGCGCGCGGCGTTGAGCGTGAAGTGGCTGCTGCTTGATTTCGGCGAGCGAAAGGCCGGCGTCGATGCTGCGCGAGAACGACTGATGATGGCCAATGTCGGCTTCAATGGGACGCACCAAAAGGTCGTCTTCGAGGTCACGCGAAGGTTCTACGCGCTGAGCAACGCGCGGCAAAAAGGCATCGTCGGAAAGTCCGCGTTTCATGCCGCGCAAACGGTCGAGCAATCCGCAAACTCGCGCCTCAAGAACGGGCTCGCGACCAAGCCGGAGTTGCTCCAGGCCCAGCAGCAAACAGCGCAGACCGAGTTCGAGCTGGAAGCCGCGATGGGCGCCGAGAGCGACGCGGAGATTGACCTGATCGAAACGCTCGGCATTCCGCCCACGACGCGCATCAAGATCGCCGACATCGCCGGTCTGCCGCTCCCGTCGCCGCCGGATCGTTCAGTCGATACGCTCATCGACCTGGCCCTCGCCCAGCAACCGGACCTCGTCGCGAAGCTCGCCAATCTCCGTTCAAAGGCAGCAGAGGTTCGCAAGGCGCGCGCGGATTTCTATCCAAAGGTCGCCATCGATGCGCACGTGGGCCGGCTGAAGCTCGATGTTAGCGTCGCGGATTCCGACTACTTCGGCGACGATCACACCGTCGATGGCGCCACGATCGCGGTCGAGGTGCCTCTCCTCGATGGCTTCGCGCGGCGCGAAAAATTGCGCCTCCCAGAAGCCGACCTTCGCGCCGCCGAGAGCGAGCTGAGCGGCGCCCGCGATGCCGCCATGCGCGACGTGTGGAAAGCATTCACCGACTTCAAAACCGCGCTGCGCAAACCAGACGCCGCCGCGAAGCTGCTCACCGCCGCCGAGAGCGCCTACGCCGCAGTGCTGGAATCGTACGAGCACGGCCTGAGCACTTACGTCGAAGTCGTCAACACCCAGCGAACGCCACCGCCGTACGTAGCGTGGAGAGCGAAACCCGCGCGACGATCTTCACCAGCGCTGCCGCACTGGCGCTAAGCGCCGCCGACCTCGCAAAACCCAAGGCGCAACCCGCGCTCATTCGCAGACGATGAAGCCGGTTCCATCTTTCAAGCAGAGACTCGTCCATCCGCTCAGGACAACCGCCGCGGCGATGCTGGCCTTGCTCGCCGCCCATCTCGTGGGCTTGCGGGAAGTCCATTGGGCTGCGATTTCCGCCGTGGTTGTGGTGCAATCGGACTTTGGCGCTTCCCTCCTTGTTTCCTGGCATCGGCTGGTGGGAACTGCATTGGGCGCTTTCGTCGGCGCGGTGCTCGCGCAATGGGCGGCGCGGAATGCGGTGGTCTATGGATTGGGCGTGCTTGGCGTCGGCGTGTTGTCGGCGGTGTTGCGACTGGACCGGCCGGCCAATCGGTTTGGCGCGATCGCGTTCACCATCGTCTTTCTCCTCGTGCGCCCCGATCCCCCGTGGGTCGTCGCGCTCCATCGGTTCATCGAGGTTTCGACGGGCATTGTGGCCGGACTAATCCTAAGCGCGGTGTGGCCTGAGCCACAGACGAGCAGCGATAAGTCATAGACTCAAAAGCAGCAGGTAACTCAACTATAGAAACCAACTAACATGGCTAATAAGAATGTAGCTGACGTGCTCGTGGACACGTTGGTGACCGCGGGTGTGAACAAGCTTTATGGTCTCGCCGGTGATTCCCTGAATGGCATTACCGACTCCATCCGCACACGGGACAACATCCGATGGATTCCCTTTCGGCACGAGGAAACGGCCGCGTTTGCCGCCGGGGCGGACGCGCATTTGACGGGCAAGCTCGCCGTGTGCGCGGGAAGCTGCGGGCCGGGCAATCTGCATTTGATCAACGGCCTCTACGATTGCCACCGCAGCCGCGTTCCCGTCGTCGCCATCGCGGCGCAGATTCCGAGTCACGAAATAGGAAGTGGCTATTTTCAGGAGACTCATCCCGAGCATCTCTTCGCGCAGTGCAGCCATTACTGCGAACTCGTTTCCCAGCCGGAGCAAATGCCGCGCGTCCTGGAGATTGCCATGCAGACGGCCATCTCAAAGCGTGGCGTCTCGGTGGTGATCCTGCCGGGTGACGTGGCGCTACGCGAGGCTCCCTTTCGAAAGACGCGCCTGAATTTCCCGGAGCCGAAACCGACGGTGTGTCTCTCGGACGATGAACTCGCCAAGCTCGCAGCGGCTCTGAACGGCTCGAAAAAACTCACGATCCTCGGTGGCGCCGGTTGCGCCGGAGCACACGCTGAATTGATCGAACTCGCGGGCCGGCGGAAGGCGCCGATCGTGCATGCGCTGCGCGGAAAGGAGTTCATCGAATACGACAATCCGTTCGACGTGGGCATGACCGGCCTGCTCGGATTTTCCTCCGGCTATCACGCGATGATGAATTGCGATGTGCTGCTCATGCTGGGCACGGATTTCCCGTATCAGCAGTTCTTTCCCAAGGACGCGACCATCATCCAAATCGACCTCCGCGGAGAACAGCTCGGGCGTCGCACAAAGCTCGACTTCGGATTTGTTGGAGATACGCAAGCCACCTTGCGCGCGCTGCTGCCGCGCCTGAACCAGAACGAGGACGAGCGGCATCTAAACACTTCACTCGAACACTATCGCAAGACGCGCAAAGGACTCGATGACCTGGCTACCGGCGAGCCCGGCAGCAAGCCGATCCACCCGCAGTATGTCGCGCGAGTCATCGACGAGTTAGCCGCAGACGACGCTATTTTCTCGTGCGACGTGGGCACGCCGACGATCTGGGCGGCGCGCTACCTTACGATGAATGGCCGGCGACGGCTGCTCGGTTCGTTCAACCACGGCTCGATGGCGAACGCTCTCCCGCAGGCCATCGGCGCGCAAGTCAGCCATCCCGACCGCCAAGTCGTCACGCTGTCCGGCGACGGTGGCCTGGCGATGCTCATGGGCGATCTGCTTTCTCTTCGGCAGTTGAAGGCGCCGGTCAAGGTCATCGTCTTCCGCAATGACGCCCTAGCCTTCGTGGAGTTGGAGATGAAGGCCGCTGGCATCCTCGAATTCGCGACCGATTTGCATAACCCGGATTTTGCCAAAATGGCCGAGGCCGCCGGCCTGCTCGGCTTGACCGCAGAAACCGCAGACCAAGTGCGACCGATGATCGCGCAAGCATTGCAGCACGACGGCCCCGCGCTCGTCGAAGTCCACGTGTCGCGTCAGGAACTCTCGATGCCGCCGACGATCGCGCTCGATCAGGTGAAAGGCTTTGGCCTCTTCATGCTCAAGGCCGTGCTCAGCGGGCGCGGCGACGAAATCATCGACCTCGCGAAGATCAACCTGCTCCGATGAGCGACGAGTCCAAACAGACAATCCCAGCGATTCGCCGCACCAAAATCGTCGCGACTCTCGGCCCCGCGAGCGAGGCGCCGGAAGTCCTGCGCGCGCTATCGCCGCCGGCATGGACGTCGCCCGGCTGAACCTTTCGCACGGGAGCCACGAAGACCACGCAAAGGCGATCCATTTTTCCGCATGAACGGCGCGGGCGAGATGCTTGTTTTCTCCGCGGCCGACTTTGAGGACTCTCTCGAGCCGCGTCCCGACCTTCCACCGCAGCTCGAAGGCGAGCTGGAGGAAGTCGTCATGATGCTCGCCTCAAATCGCTGGCCCTTCCGCCTGCATGCGACCTACGACGAATCGATCACGCGTTTCCTCGATTTCTTCGAGCGAGTGGACTGAGGTGCGCCACTGCACGATCTGCACTGGTTTCTCGACCACTGCGAGACGATCTCCGATCGCAACATTGAACGCCTGCACGCGCTCGGCGGCGGCATCGCCATTCAGCATCGCATGGCCTTCCAGGGCGAATACTTCGTCGAGCGCTACGGCGCGAAAGCCGCCGAACGCACCCCGCCGATCCGGCGCATGCTGGAGCTCGGCGTGCCCGTCGGCGTCGGCACCGACGGCACGCGCGTGGCGAATTACAACCCATTCAATTCGCTCTACTGGCTGGTGAGCGGTCGAACGTGCGGCGGGCTCGAACTTTACCCGGAGAAAAATCGCCTCATTCGTGAAGAAGCACTGCGGCTCTACACCGCGGGCGGTGCGTGGTTCTCCGGTGAGCAGGAACAGAAGGGCTTGCTCGCAGTCGGGCAGCTCGCCGATTTTGCCGCGCTCACTGACGACTATTTCTCCGTGCCCGAGGAGCGCATCCGCGATCTCGAATCGACCCTCACCGTCGTCAACGGCAAGCCCGTGTATGCGATCGGCGACTTCTCCGAGTTCGATCCGCCCGCTCTTCCCGTCATGCCCGACTGGTCCCCCGTCGCGAAGTTCGGCGGCTACGGCGCGCCCAATTACCAGCGCCTCGCTGCGCCCCGAATCGAGCGGCATCACGCGACCTGCGGCGTGATTCATCGACACAGTCCGTCGCGCGGTTTCACACAGCTCTGGGGATCGGGTTGCGACTGCTTTGCGTTCTAACCTCAATCGAATCTATCAGCACGATCACGACCGAAGACGGAGCGACGATTTACTACAAAGATTGGGGTCCGAAAGACAGGCCGGTTATTACATTTAGCCACGGCTGGCCGCTAATTTCCGACGCCTTTCTGAGCCCGCTTTAGCCTTGGCGCGGCGACCGCTTGTTGCTAGGAAAAAAGCACCGTGTTCGCCACTGCTCTCGTCTTCTTGACGCTTGTCGGCATCACCATTGCCGCGGTGCTGGCTTTTGCCTGGGCGGCGCGCAGCGGCCAATTTCGCGACCTGAATGCGAGCGCGCGCGTGATTTTCGATCCCGATGAACCGGAGGGCGAAACGACGGATGCTTTTCCTGGCGAGCACCCGCCAGCGTCGTCGGAGAAACCCTTCACCGATCACCGATGAACCTTCCGCAACAGGCAGATCCCGCCGCGGTGGCGCGCAGTCGCGCGCAACGCGTGGAGATCGATCTCTCGCTGCGCGGGCCGACGGTTCACTGGCTTTCGAGCGCGGTTTTCTGGCTGCTGGCCGGCACGGTCTTCGCGCTGGTGTCGTCGCACAAAATGACCAACCCGGAGTTTGTCGCCAATTATCCGTGGCTCACTTTTGGGCGGGTCCGCCCGGCGCACTTGAACGCTGTGGTTTATGGCTGGCTTTCGGCCGGCTCGATTGCGGTGGCGCTCTGGATCCTGGCGCGGCTTTGCCGTGCGCCTTTGCGCCACGCGTGGTCGCTGCATGTCGCCGCGGTGCTGTGGAATGTGGGCAATCTGCTGGGAATCCTCGGCATTCTCAGCGGCCGGAGCACTTCCATCGAATGGCTGGAGTATCCGGGCGATACCACGCCCTGGCTGATCGCGGCCTTTGCCCTCGTGATGTGGAATGGCGTGGACATGCTGCGCCGGCGCGCCCCCGGCCACCTTTACGTCTCCCAATGGTATCTGTTCGCCGCGCTGTTCTGGTTCCCGATGCTGTATCTCACCGCGCAGGTGCTGCTGATTTGGAAGCCGGTGACGGCGATCGCGCAGGGGCCGGTCAATTGGTGGTTTGGGCACAATGTTCTCGGGCTTTGGTTCACTCCGGTCGGGCTGGCCTCGGCTTATTACTTGATCCCGAAAGTGATCGGGCGGCCCATCCATTCCTATTACCTTTCGGCCATCGGATTTTGGTCGCTCGCGTTTTTCTATGCGTGGAATGGAATGCACCATCTCATCGGCGGGCCTTACCCGGCCTGGCTCATCAGCGCCAGTGTGGCGGCCAGCGTGATGATGGTGGTGCCGGTCGTGACCGTCGGCATCAATCACCACCGGACGATGGTCGGCCATTTCTCCGCGTTGCGTTGGAGCCCGACGCTGCGGTTCGTCGTCTTCGGCGCGATGTCCTACACGCTCGTGAGTCTCCAGGGGAGCCTCACGGCGCTCCGCGGGGTCAATCGCGTGGTTCATTTCACGCACTACACCATCGCTCACTCCCATCTCGGGATGTACTCCTTTGCGACCATGATGTTATTTGGCTCGATCTATTACATCGTGCCCCGGGTGCTCGAGCGGGAATGGCCTTCTGCATTTCTCATTCGCCTCCATTTTTGGTCCGTGGCGATCGGCATCCTGAGCTATGTGGCCGCGCTCACCGTTGGCGGCATCGAGCAAGGGTTCAACCTTCAGAACGCGGACATGCCTTTCCTCGATATCGTGCGTCGGACCATTCCCTACCTTTATCTGCGTACCTGGGCGGGCATCCTGATTGCAATCGGCCATGTGGCTTTCGCCATCTCCTTCATCCGCGTGCTGCGCGGTCGAACGCGCCCTGAGGGCGAACCAACGCTGCTCGCGGCGCACCCCTCCACATGAACAGGCTCGCGGTCATTTTCATCGGCTTCCTGATCACCTTCACGAGCGCCTGGATCGGTCTGGCGCTGGTGCCCACGGCGCATTACGGCTATGGACCGGGCGCGGCGAGCAGCGAGTCGGAGGCGCTCGTCGATCGCGGCCGCCATGTGTACATGCAGAACGGATGCATCTATTGCCACAGCCAGCAGGTTTCGCCGCGCAACTTTCGCTCTGATCAAGCGCGCAACTGGGGCGCGCGGCGCACAATCGCGAGCGATTACCGCAACGACAAAATCGCTCTCCTCGGCACCATGCGCACCGGACCAGACCTCGCGAATATCGGTTCTCGCATTCCTGTGGCCCAGTGGCACTACACGCACCTGTACGATCCGCAAATCACCTCGAAGGGATCGATCATGCCGCCGTTTCGTTTCCTCTTTCAGCGGCGCAAGGCGAGCGTGCCTCCCGAGCCCGGCGCGTTCGCGCTCGGCAACGGCGACGAGATTGTTCCGTCGCCGGAAGCGCAAGCATTGGTCGCGTATTTACTTTCGCTGAAGCATGACCTCGGCGAGCCACCGGAAGCCTTCGAGTCCCTTGGAAAACGATGAACGAGCAACCTGACCAGCCCGAAAAGCCGCGCATTGCCGATCCCGGCGAAGACATGAACGTTCGCCACGTGCATGCGGCGATCTGGCGCGAGGAAGCGGAGCCGGGCGAAGCCGTGCGCCGCATGCCCCTCCTCCTGAAGAATTTCTATGTCATCATGTTCCTATGGCTGCTTTTCTATCTGATCAACTGGGCTGGTGGTTGGAAATGGGATGAATACGAATCCAGCCTGTTGGAGCGCCTAAAACGCGATGACGCGCGGCGGAGGTCCACGCCAACCGAACCTGTGCGATAAGAAATCATGGCCGCCTGCTGTCCTACTTCGGTCGATCCCTTTGGAGAAAAGAACGATGCTTATTCATCGCTCGCGGCACCGCAGCGCTGGATGCGCACTGCCGTGGCCATCGTCCTGGCTGGCCTCTTGCTGACCGGCCTCTGGATGCAGTTCAGTCTCGAGAAGCTGAGCCGCTCGAGGCCGTGCGCATGCCGCCTGTGCTCAAGCGATTCTATTTCATCATGTTCGTGTGGCTGCTCTTGTAGCTCATTAACTCGGCTAGCCCTTGGAAATGGAATGACGACGAAGCCAGCCCCGATGGAGCGCGGGAAAAGCGCGCAGGTCCACCCGACCATTTCCACCGAATCTTCGAAGTAAAAACCATGGGTGCTTGCTGTCATACTTCGGCGACTTCCGTGGCGACGGAACTGGATGCCGCCCGCCCACAGCGCTGGATGCGTTTCGCCGTCGCCATCGTGCTCGCCGGCCTCTCGATGCAGTTCAGCCTCGGCGTGAATCTATCGCCGGTCGCGGGCGCCACGCGCCTCTGGACCCACGGCGGGCTGGCCCTCGCGGCCGTGCTTGTGCTGGTGCTGCTGGGCGGTCCCATCTTTCGACGGAGTTGGACCGCCGCGCGCGCCGGGCGGGTGACCTTGGAGCAGTTATTCCTGCTCGGCATCGCGGGCGCGCTCGGCGCTTCGCTGCACAGCTCGCTCACGGGCACGGGAGCGATTTACTACGAGGTCGTCGGTGTGCTCGTCGCGGTCTATACCTTCGGACAAATACTGGTCGAGCGGCAGCGGAGCAAGGTGCGCACATCGCTTCGTCGGCTCACCGATTCGCTGCGGACGGCGGTGCGGCTGACCTGCTGCGGGAAGCGTTCGGAGGTGCCCATCTCCGAGCTCGAACCAGGGGATCGCGTGTTCGTGGAAAAAGGCCAACGGCTGCCCGTGGACGGCACCGTGGTAGAAGGCAGCGCCTACGTGCAGGAAATCGCACACACGGGCGAACCGTTTCCTGTCGCGAAAGCCTTCGGCGACCCGGTGCTCGCAGGCACCGTCGCCCTTGATGGCGATCTGATCATCGCCGCGACTGGCACCGCCGGCAGCCGCGAGCTGGAGCGTCTCGCGCAACGCCTCGAAGCCGCACTCAGCCAGCGGTCCGCATGGCAGCGGGAGGCAGACCGCTGGATGACCTGGTTTGTGCCGGGCGTCATCGCGATGGCGGCCGGCACCTTCGCTTTTTGGCTCTGGCGGGCCGACTGGCAGCAGGCGCTTTTCAACTCCTTGGCCGTGCTGCTCGTCGCGTGTCCGTGCGGACTCGGACTCGGCGTGCCCATGGCCCTCTGGCACGCGATGCATCAGCTCACCGACTTGGGAATCATGCCCGGCGGCGGCGAACTGATCGAACGGCTCGCCCGCGTCCGCCACGTGATCTTCGACAAGACGGGCACGCTCACCGAGGAAGAGATCCGCCTGGACCTCTTGCTCGCGCTCGACCACACGGACCCGGCGAAGTTGCGCGCGCGACTGGCGCTGGTCGAGAGCCACTGTGACCATCCAGTCGCGCGACCTTTCAGCGCATTGCACCGGTCTCATTCGCCAGAAAAGTTGCTCGCGATTGACACGATCCCCGGCCACGGCATCGCCGCGCGCCTTTCGCAAAAAGATGAGAACGTGACCGAGGTTCGCATCGGCAATCGCCGCCTCCTGCGGCCCGAGCACAGCGCTGCGCTGGAAGAACTGCGGAATCGCGCTCACGATTGCGTCAGCTCGGGAAGAGAGCTCTTCATCCTCGAAGACGGGCGCTTGATCGCCCTCGCGCTTCTCGCTGAAAACGTCCGCCCGGCCGTGCCAGCGCTCGCTCCGCGGCTGTGCGCGCTTGGCCTGAAAGTCGGCGTGATGACCGGCGACGCGAGCCCCAATGAAAGCCAGTGGACCGACGCGGGCCTGCACGTTTCCAGCGGGATGACCACCGCGGCCAAGGCGGCAGCCGTGCGCGACATGGAAGCCAGGAACGAGCATGTCCTCTTCGTCGGCGACGGGCTCAACGACACGGAAGCCATGGCCACCGCCACGGCCAGCCTCGCCATGCAGGGCGGAGACGCCACCGCGCACGCTCATGCGCACGGCGAGATTTCGGGAGTGTCGCTCAGCGCCTTGCCCGAGGCGATCGCACTGAGCCGCGCCACCCGCGGACAGATTCGTCTCATCCTCCGCATCTCACTTATCTACAATGCCGTGGGGTTGCTGCTCGCCGCGACCGGCTGGCTCCATCCCGTCGTCGCCGCCGTCATCATGTTTGCCTCCAGCCTTACGGTCGTCGCGCTCGCCGGACGCCTGGGCTCGAGCGCAACTCGCATTCGCCCCGGTGGCTCGCGAGTTTCTCAGCCGCCGAGCGCGATCATCAACGCGACGAGCGCGGCGCCGGTAACCATCGCCAGCCCGGTCCGAATGGGCCGAAGGCCCGCGTAGCGCGCGAGCATCTGCCCGCAGCCGAAGAGCAGCGCGATGGCCATCACATTCGAGATGTGCCAGGCGAGCCGGGCGTCACGGATGATCATGAACGGGACGACGACGGGGAACGTGGAGAGAAAGACGGGAAGGAAAACACCGAGCCGGGAATCCAGCGCGAGCAAGCCCGCGCGTTGGAGCACGGTCTCACGTCGCACGTCGAGTGGTTTGCAACGAGATCGTTTAGAGTTACCTCTTGATGAACTCCAGCAGACCCGCGTTGATCGTCTCTGCTTCAGTCGTGGGCATGCCGTGCGGAAAGCCTTTATAGGTTTTCAGAGTGCCATTTTTTAGCAGCTTTGCCGACAGCGGCGCAGAATCCGCATAAGGCACGATCTGATCGTCGTCGCCGTGCATCACCAGGACGGGCACGTTGATCTTCTTCAGGTCTTCGGTGAAATCGGTTTGGGAGAAGGCGACGATGCCATCGTAATGCGCCTTGGCGCCGCCCATCATGCCCTGGCGCCACCAATTCCAGATCACTGCATCCGACTTCTTCGCACCGGGCCGGTTAAAGCCATAGAAGGGTCCGGACGCTATGTCATAATAGAACTTCGAACGGCTGGCGGCGAGCTGCGCTTGCATGTCGTCGAAGACGCTTTTCGGCAGCCCACCCGGATTGTTTTCCGTCTTCACCATGAGCGGGGGCACCGCGCTGAGGAGCGCCGCTTTTGCGACGCGACTGTCGCCGTGGCGTGCGATGTAGTGCGCGACCTCGCCGCCGCCGGTGGAGTGACCGACATGCACGGCATTCTTCAGGTCGAGATGCGCGGTCAGTGCCGCCAGATCATCGGCGTAATGATCCATGTCATGGCCCTCACCCGTCTGTGAGGAGCGGCCATGTCCGCGCCGATCGTGGGCAATGACGCGATAGCCTTCCTTGAGGAAGAAGAGCATCTGCGCATCCCAATCATCGGCCGACAGTGGCCAACCGTGACTAAAGACGATGGGCTGACCTTCGCCCCAGTCTTTGTAGTAAATCTGCGTGCCGTCTTTGGTAGTGATCGTGTTCATATTTAGTTTGGATTATTGATTTAGGGTTTCCCTCGCCCAGCTGCGAGGTCACTGGCGAATGCGATCCCGGGGAAAAGGAGGCTGGACAGCGCCAGGTGGAAAAGCACGGTGCGGCCTCGGTGAAAGCGCCGGCCGGCGGCAAGATCAGGTTTTGCGATTTCGGTGGAGTTCATGGGGAGGGAACTTGGAATCCGCGGGCGAGCTTATGGAAGGTGGCGACTTGCTCAGCCTGCCACGAGGCGTCTTCGCCGAGTTCTTGCGCGAGCAGCTCGGCGACGCGGGGGGCCATGCGGACTGCGGCGACGGAGTTGAGGAACAGGGCGCGGGTGCGGCGGGCGAGGATGTCTTCGACGGTGCGGGCCATTTCTTCGCGCGCGGCCCAGAGGACTTCAGCGGCGACGTAGGGGAGCGCGGCGTCGAGGGGCTCGCCGAGTGCGGGGTCGGCGGCAATGAGTGCCTGAATGGCGAGGGCGTCGGTGCCATAGACGGCGAGCGCGCCGAAGCGCTCGGCGTTGGTGTGGTAGCCGTGGATGTTCAGCGTTTTCGTGACGCACGGCGCGTCGGGCAAATCGCCGAGGGTGGCGGCTTGATCGACGCAGTCTTCGGCCATGTTGCGGTAGGTCGTCCACTTGCCGCCGGCGATGCTGAGCAGGCCGCTTTGATCGATGTGGATGGTATGGTCGCGGGAGAGCGCGGCGGTGTTTTTGCCTTCGCCGGATTTGACCAGCGGACGGATGCCGGCAAAGACGCTGAGGATGTCGGCGCGGGTCGGCGCCTTGGCGAGGTAGAGGCTCGCGGTGCTGAGCATGAAGTCGATTTCCTGCGCGAGCGGCACGGGCTCCAGCGGTGCGTGGTCGATGGCGGTGTCGGTGGTGCCGACGAGCGTGTGGCCGTGCCATGGGATGGCGAACATCACGCGTCCATCGCTCGTGTGCGGGACCATGATCGCGGTGTCGCTGGCGAGGAAGGAGCGATCGAGCACGAGATGCGCGCCCTGGCTCGGGGAGATCATCGGCTGGGCCGCGGGCTCGGCGAGTTGGCGCACGGAATCGGTGAACGGCCCGGTCGCGTTGATGACGACGCGGGCCTGCGCGCGGCTCGTCTGGCCGGTCTCGGCGTCTTCCCAAGTGACCCCCTCGACGATGCCGTCCGCGCCTTTCTCCAAGGCCGTGACCTTGGCGTAGTTGAGCAGCGTCGCACCTTGCTCGGCGGCGGTCGCGGCCATGTCGATGAGCAGGCGTGTGTCGTCGAACTGGCCGTCGAAATAAACCACGCCGCCCATGAGTCCGTCGGTCTTCACGTTCGGCAGACGGCGCACCGTTTCCTCCTTCGAGAGAAACTGCGACGGACCGAATCCATACTTGCCGGAGAGCACTTGGTAGAGCTTGAGGCCGATCCCAAAGAACGGGCCTTCCCACCACGAATAACTCGGCACGATGAACGGCAACTCGCTCACCAGATGCGGCGCGTTTTGCCGCAGCAGGCCGCGCTCTTTCAGCGCCTCCATGACGAGCGACACGTTACCCTGCTCCAGATAACGCACGCCGCCGTGGACCAGCTTGGTGCTGCGGCTGGAAGTGCCTTTGCCAAAATCGTGCTGCTCCAGCAGCAGCGGGGCGTAGCCGCGCGTGGCGGCATCGACGGCCACGCCCACGCCGGTCGCGCCGCCGCCGATGATGATGATGTCCCAAGGCGCGGTGCGCGCGTGGGCCTGTTGCAGCATGATTTTGCGGTTCATAGGTCTTACTTTTTGCGGCGCCTGGCGCGGGTGGTTTTTTCCTTCGGCTCCCAGCCTCCGGCGCGCGCGAGCGCTTCATTCCAACGACCGCGGAGTTCCGCGACGCGAGCACGCGGCATCTTGGGTTCAAAGATCTTGTCCACCTTCCACTGCGTGCTGATCTCGCCGACGTTCTTCCAAAAACCAACCGCGAGTCCCGCGAGATACGCGGCCCCGAGCGCGGTCGTTTCGATCACCGCCGGGCGCACCACCGGCACCCCGAGGAGGTCGGCTTGAAATTGCATCATAGGTTCGCTGCGTGATGCGCCGCCATCGACGCGGAGTTCGCTGAGCTTCTTCCCGGTGTCGGCGTGCATCGCGTCGATCAGGTCCGTAACTTGAAAGGCCACGCCTTCCAGCGCTGCGCGCGCGAGGTGCGCGGCCGTGGTGTCGCGCGTGATGCCGATGATCGTCCCACGCGCATACGCATCCCAATGCGGCGCGCCGAGTCCGGTGAAAGCCGGCACGAGAATGACGCCGCCGCTGTCCGGCACCGACGCCGCGAGCATGTCCACCTCCTGCGCCGAGCGCACGAGTTGCAAGCCGTCGCGCAGCCACTGCACCACCGCGCCACCGACGAAGACGCTGCCTTCGAGCGCAAACTCGCGCTTCTTCCCGATCTGACACGCGCCCGTCGTGACCAGCCGATTCTTCGACGCGAGCGGTTTCGCGCCGACGTTCTGGAGCAGGAAACAGCCAGTGCCGTAAGTGTTTTTCGCGAGCCCGGGCCGCACGCACATTTGTCCGAAAAGCGCCGCCTGCTGATCGCCCGCCGCGCCCGCCACCGGCACCTGCGCGAGGCCGAGCGACGTGCTGATTTCGCCATACACCTCGCTCGATGTGCGGACCTCCGGCAGCAGGCTTGCCGGGATGCGGAAGAGCGCGAGCAGCTCCTTGTCCCATGCGCCGTTGTGCAGGTTGTAGAGCATCGTGCGCGAGGCGTTGGTCGAGTCGGTGACGTGAACGTGCTGGGCGCTGGTCAGCTTCCAGATGAGCCACGTTTCGACGGTGCCGAAAAGCAGCTCGCCCGCTTCCGCCCTGGCGCGCACACCCGGCACGTTGTCGAGAATCCACGCGATTTTCGTCGCGGAAAAATACGCGTCGAGGATCAGCCCGGTGCGCTTTTGAATCATCTTGTCATGGCCCGCGGCGCGCAGCTCGTCACACATTCCAGCGGTGCGACGATCCTGCCAAACGATGGCGTTGCCCACCGCATCGCCCGTCTTGCGATCCCACACGATGGTTGTCTCGCGCTGATTAGTGATGCCCACGCCGGCCACGTCGCTCGGTCGGATCCGCGCGCGCCCGAGCGCTTCGACGGACACCGCCATCTGCGTGAACCAAATCTCCTGTGGGTCGTGCTCCACCCAGCCGGGCTTGGGAAAAATCTGGCGGATTTCCTTTTGCGCGACCGCGCAAATCTGGCCGTCGTGATCGAAGAGAATGGCGCGCACGCTGGTCGTGCCGGAGTCGAGAGCGAGGATGTAGGGCATTGGTTGTTGTGGGGTGAAATTTCAGACGAAGAGCAGTCGATAAAGCAGCGCCCCGAGCACGCCGCCGATGAGCGGCCCGACGATGGGAATCCACGCGTAGCTCCAGTCCGAATCGCCCTTTCCCGCGATGGGCAATATGGCGTGCGCAATTCGCGGCCCGAGATCGCGCGCGGGGTTGATCGCATAGCCCGTCGGCCCGCCGAGCGAGAGACCGATGGCGACTACGAGGAGCCCCACGAGCAGCGGCCCGAAGCCCGTCGCCCAGCCCGGCGCCGTCAGATTGGCGCTCGACGGAATCGCCAGGGCACCGAAGAGCATCGCCGCCGCACCGATGATTTCGCAGATGAGATTTCCGAGCGTGTGTCGAATCGCCGGCGCCGTGCAGAACACGGCCCGTTTCGCCTCCGGGTCCGGCGTCTCCTTCCAATGCGGGAGATACGCCAGCCACACCAGCGTCGCACCAAACATCGCTCCCGCAATCTGCGCCGCGACATAGCCCGCAACCTTCGCCGCCTCACACTTCCCGATCACAGTCAGTGCGATCGTCACCGCCGGATTGAAATGCGCCCCGCTCACCGTGCCAAAGGCATACACCGCGACCATCACTGCCAATCCCCACCCGGTTGCGATGACAATCCACCCACCGCCATTCCCCTTCGATTTGCTCAACACCACATTAGCGACCACGCCGTCGCCAAAAAGAATGAGCAGGGCGGTGCCGACAAATTCTGCGAGATAAGGGCTCATAAGTTCGGGGGAAACTCAGCGCGAGGCTTCTTGTTGTCTTGATTGTCGCCGCGGGACCGTTTATAGACCGTACAATTGACCGTCTCGCGTTGTAGTTCAAGCTCCACGCCACGGACGCGTATTCGGCTTAACAATCCTTCTCACGGACACTGCGACCCCCTGAAACCTGGCGATATGCGGAACGAATAATCGCACACACGAAAATTTCGTCCGGCTATATGGACGCATTCGCACTTCGCTTTTGATCCCTGCAGATGGGGCCTGGCGCGCATGCATTTACCCGGATTCCGCGTGCCCTTTGTTCGAGCGCCGCGCTTTTCGTAAGGCCGATGATGGCGTGTTTGGACATAGGCGCTGATGCCGGTGCCACCTGCTAACCCTAAACCGCTCGACATATTCACGACCGATCCTCCCCACAGCGCTTCCGTAACCGACATTCCAGCCTTCAGCATGTTGAATTGCTCCCAGCGGCTCAGGCCGCCGTGGGCCTCGACGGCCAACTTTAATAGATCGTTCACACGGCTGCGAGTTGAGGTTCAAGCGGGGAAGCGGTCGCCGAACATCGGCAGGCCGCTTTTCGATTCGGCTGCGGTCGCCTCGTTTTGCAGGACGTCCCAGTGTTCGGCGAGGCGCCCATCCTCGATCCTGAACACATCCGCGGCGACCCAGGCGGCGGGCCGGCCATTGCCCGAGAAGCGGCCGTGGACGATGACGTAGCGTAGCCGTGGCGGCTGCGGATAGGCGGCTCGAAATACGCCAACCCGGTCACCACTCGTGCGCCGGTAAAATTTCCAATTAGGATACTACCGAAGCTTACAACCTTGTTTCAACCGTCTCGCACCTCGAATACCATCCGATACTGCATAGCCATTTAGGACAAGAGAACATGAATAAAGTAACCTATGAAAAAGAGATCACTGCGCTTCTGGTGATCGACCCGTATAACGACTTCATTTCCGAGGGAGGCAAGGTATGGGATCGCCTGAAGGGCGTTGCGGAAGCTAACAAGTGCGTTCCTAACATGCTGGAAGTTTTGAATGCGGCGCGGAAGGCGGGGCTTCGCGTGTTCTATGCACTGCATCGTCGCTGTCGCCCTGGCGATTACGAGACGTGGAAGTATGTTGCGCCCGTTCAGAAGGCAGCCTGGTCGCGCAAACCTTCGAATACGGCACCTGGGGCGGTGAGATTCGCCGGGAGTTCGAGCCCCAACCGGGCGATGTCGTGGCTCTGGAGCATTGGTGTTCCAGTGGTTTCGCCAACACCGATCTGGATTTGCAGCTCAAGAAACACGGCATCCACAAGCTCATCATCATGGGGCTCATCGCACATACCTGTGTGGAAGCCACGGTGCGTTATGCCGCTGAGCTTGGCTATGAGGTCACGATGGTAAAAGACGCGACCGCGGATTACTCGGATGAACACATGCACGCGGCTCTCGACGTCAATATCCCCAGCTACGCCACTGCCATCGTGACCACGACTGAGATCGTTGACTCGATCTCTTCTCTTCGATCTTAGCTTTAGTTCTGCTGCAAACCCAACGCCTTGATGCGCGAGGCGAGCGTGGTCGGCTTCATACCGAGGAGCGCGGTGGCACCGTTTGCACCAAAGACTTTCCCGTGCGTTTGAGCCAGCGCGGCGGCGATGTTTTCGCGTTCGCGCTGCTTCAGCTCGGCGCGGGTGAGCATCGGGCCGTCGGCGATGGGAGTGGGTATCGCCGACGGGGTACGCGGGGCGGGCGCGTCGAAGACGAGCAACACGCGCAGCAGCTTCGCCTGCATCGCGAACGGAATCTCGCCGATCTCATCGAGGAAGAGCGTGCCGCCATCAGCAAGTTCGAAGCGCCCGGCTTTGTCGCGGAGCGCGCCGGTGAACGCGCCTTTCACGTGCCGCAAATGCCGCGACGCCTTCGCTGCGGAACCAGTCGCCGTCCGCGAACCAGGTCTCGTCGCCGCGGAGCACCGGCAGCAGCAGCGGCTTGCCCGTCGCCGTCACGCTCCCGATCTTCGGCACCCCGAACGGGAAGCGCCGGAAGGCTTGCTCCAACTGCGCGAGGCCCTCCGGGTGCGCCACCAGATTGCCGTCGCCGGCGACGTGGTGCAGGCAGCGCGTTTGATCGGGGCATTTGGGGCGGAAGCGGCAGGTCTCGCACAGGTCGCCCTTCTCGACGAGCCAGATGCCGGCGGCCACGACGTTCTTGCAGGCGGCGACGCTCGTGACGATGGCGCGTAGCACCTCGGGCAGCGTGCGGTTCTGCGCAATCGAGACCATGGCCCGCGGAAAATCGACGCAGTTCACAGCCGAGCGCTACACTTTCCGACGCGAGGCGAAAAGAAGCCCCGTATTTTTCGAGCGCGATAACGATTTCCACTTTTGCGCCAACTCTCATACGTAAACGAAGTTCACGGGATGCGGATCTCCAGTCGGAAGCGCGAACTTCCTTACGATCTCGGGGCGCGCATCAAATGCCAGCACATCAAATCTTGAATGTCCGACAAGCCGGATCGTGTCCGACGCCGAGTTTGCAGTCGGGTTCGGCGCACATCGAACAACTTGAGATATACCGACGAGATACACGACCTCTTTGACCTATCGCCCATCGATCTCGCAAATTATTGTCAGACAGCGACTTAAGATCGGGCCGGCGGGATTCGAACCCGCGACCTCTTGAACCCCATTCAAGCGCACTACCAAGCTGTGCTACGGCCCGTTTTTTGAGGGCGCAATCTTCGCGACGCGGGAACACTTGGCAAGAGCCTTTTGCGACGGTGCCATTTTGATGCTGCGCCGGGTCGGCAGCCGCGCAAGAAAGTGATTTCAGGCGGCCGTCGCCAAAGACATTTGGGCACTCGCTCTGCCGGCATCGACCTGCGGCGTGACTCTCCAGCAGTTCCCCTTCCCCAAGCTCGCCGAAAGAGTCCAAGGGCCACCGATGAGAGGCAGCGCGTCCCGGTTCTAAACCTCGGCCGGCGCCTCGAACATCGCCCGCAGCCTGGCCTGGAGCGCTTCGCGCCGGAATGGCTTCTGCAAGAAGCCTGGGACTCCTTTGCCGGCGAAGCGGGTCAGCGCGTCCTGTTCGTTGAAGCCGCTCATGAGCAGGACCCGCACGTCGCTGCGGATGCGACGCAGCTCAGTGAACGTTTGGAAGCCGTCCATCTCCGGCATGGTCAGATCCAGGAGGATCGCGGCGAAGCCGTCGGGAGCGGCCTGGAAACGGGCCAGCGCCTCGCGCCCATTCGCGGCCAAGGCGGCCTCGAAACCCCAGCTCTCGAGCATACGCGCGCTGACTTTGCGCACGGCTTCTTCGTCGTCCACGACCAGCACCGTGCCGGAGCTGCGCCATTCGTTGGGGGAAGTCGCGGGCCGGGTCAGATGCTGGGCCGATCCTTCAGCCGGGGGCAGGAGGAGTTGGAAGATCGAACCCTTCCCGGGCTCGGAGTCCACATTCAACGCGCCCTTGTGCCCGCGGACGATCCCGAGCACGGCGGCGAGACCGAGACCGCGGCCGGTGAATTTCGTGGTGAAAAACGGATCGAAAATGCGCGCCCGGGTCTCGCTGCTCATGCCCGAGCCGTTGTCACTGACTTCGAGGAAAACGTAATTCCCTTCGGGAAGGTTGGGCGACAAATAGGTGCCGGCGAGATAAGCGCGATCGGCGTGGATCAAACCGGTGCGGATGCAGATGACCCCGCTTTGGTCCCCGATGGCATCAGAGGCATTGATTACCAGATTCATGACGATCTGGCTGATTTGGGTGATGTCACCCGAAATCGGGGGCAGGTCCGGCGCGAGGGCGAATTTCAGCACGGCGTTCTTGCGGACGGAGGTGTGAATCAGCTCCGCCGTGTCCTCGACCACTCTGCTCAAATTGAGCCGCTGCACGACGAAGCGCCCTTTACCCGAATAGGCGAGCATTTGCTTGCAGAGCTCGGCGGCGCGCTGGGCGACATTTTCAATCGCCTCGAGCGAGGGCTGCGCGGGTGAGTCGGGCGGCAGATCCATGCGGGCGAGGTTGGCATTGCCGAGGACGCCGGTGAGGAGGTTGTTGAAATCGTGCGCGATGCCGCCGGCGAGAATGCCCAGGCTCTCGAGCTTCTGCGTTTCCTGCAGCTTCTTCTCGATCAGCGCCCGTTCGGAGGCGGCCTCGTGCTGCTGGGTGATATCCATCACCGCGCCGAGCACCCGCACTACTTTGCCGGAGCCATCGCTGAGCGCGTCGCCGCGCACCGAGAGCCAGCGCACGCTGCCGTCCCGGCGAATAATGCGGCATTCACCCATCAGCTCGCTCGCGGTGCGGACAGCGTGATCCACGGCCGCCTCCACGGTGGCCTCGTCATCCGGATGCAGGAACGACCGGCAGGTTTCCAGGCGCCCGTCGAAGACGCCCGGTTCGAGCCCGAAGATGCGCTCCGTGACGTCCGACCAGACGATGCGACTGCCGCGCAGATCCCATTCCCAGGTGCCGAGGTCCGCGGCTGCGAGGGCGAGCCGGAGGTGGGTCTGCTGATCCCGCTTTTCTTCTTCGGCGCGGCGCAGGTCGGTGATATCGCGCTGTGTGCCCCAGGTCCGGACGAGGCAGCCGTCTTCGATGATGCCGATGATGTTGTTGAGGAAGATGCGCGACTGGCCATGCCGATCCAGTTCGTGCGATTCGGAATCCTCCATGCGGAATTTCCCGCGGACATGCTTGCGGAGGTGTTCCACATTGGCCGGATCGGAGATGGGCAGGAGATCGGAAAGGCGGGTCCCGGTAATCTCTTCGGCGGATGCATAGCCGTACATGCGCGCGTAGGCGTCATTGCACTCGGCCAGGTAGCCAAGGCGGTGGAGGTGGTCGATTTGCTCGTCCTCGGGTCGGTCGAGGCGCACGGGCAGGTCGAATTCGAATCGCCAGATGCCTTCCGTACTATTGGCGATCAGGGCGCGATAACGTTCCTCGCCGGCCCGCAGCGCCCGCTCCACCTTCGCGCGCTGGCGGAGGTCATCGCGCAATGCGTCTTCGGTCGCGGCCAATTCGGCGGTGCGTTGTCCGACCAGTTTCTCGACTTGCGTGGCCCGGTGCTGCGCTCCGCGGAGCACCGACGCGAGCAACCCGGTCACCGACGCGAGCAACCCGGTCAGGAGCAGGCCACCCGCGAGAAAGGCGGGCGAGTAATACGTGGCTCGCGCGGCCAGCCACGCAGGCGCGGGGCGAAAATAAGCGCACCAGTCCCGACCGGCGACCGGGAGGGGCACCACCCGGTGCATTCCGGCGCGAAACTCCGCTTCGTCTGGTGGCGGCGCACTGCGCCGGCGGCCATCGGCGGAATAGATGAGAAATGGGTCGCTGCCCCCGGGCGTCTGATCGACGAGCAACACTTCGACCTCGCCACCCTGCTCCGTGCCCATGCTGGTGGTGACCAGGCCGTCGAAGTGAAAGGCGCCCGCCAGGTGGCCGCGAAACCTCTCCCGCCTTTCGGCGACCGTTTTCGGGACTGGGCCAGGTCCGTAAATCGGCAGAAAAATCAACCATCCGAAATCGTCGCCCGCCGCCGCCGAGAGCGGCATGCGGCGGGTTGCAGCGGGCTCGCCGGTATCGCGGGCGCGCATGATCGCCCGCTGGTGCGGACCGGTGAGTTCATCGCGGCCGAAGAGGGCTTCGTTTTCCGCCACGGGATCGACGTAGAGGATGGGAAGGTATTCGCCGCGCTCTTCCGCGGGCCGGGCGGCGAGCGGCGCTGGGGTGCTGCCGTCGGCGGGAGTGCCTTCGAAGATCCGGTAGTTGGGCAGAATCGTCTCCCGCGCCTGGGCTTCAAGCCGGGTCCGGTCCGCTTGCGCGACGCGCGGAATCCACGCCAGCCGGTGAATTCCGCGGTGGCGCTCGCGCAAGTCCATCGCGGCGCTGCAGAATTCCGGGTAGGTGACCTCGTCCGAGGCGGTGAATAGGACCCGCAGGGTGTAAAGCGTTTCTTTATAGCGCTCGAGCGTGACCGCGAGCGCCTCGCCATCCCGGCGCGCCCGCCCTTCAAACTCCTGCTCGACGCGCACCTGCTCCCAATTTCGGACGAGCAGAAATCCGGCGACCGAGAGCACCACGCCAAACACCACCGCGAGCACGGTCGGCAACGGGTGCAGAGACGCCACCAAGCCGCCGCCTTGCTCTTGCTCGGACAGATCGGCCGATTGGGTCACGGCGATTGCCTACGCCGGGTCCCGGTTCGGGGCAACGGCAAACCACGCTGGGATGAGAAGTTGCACATCGGGACACCGCTCGCTTGCACTCGCGGACCAGCTCCGCCACGATTCGCGCGACAACTCCGGCCTTTCTCCCTGGCTCTGGAATGGCAGCCAGGGAAGGGATTGCCTTCGATTGAGTGACCACACCGTATGAGCTGGCTCCGCATCATTCACGAAACGATTTACTGCTACAAAAGCCCGGTGCGCTTTGGGCCCCACCGCCTGGTGCTGCGTCCACGCGAGGGGCACGACATCCGCGTCGAGGAGATGACTTTGCAAGTCGAACCGGATTTCACCCTGGAGTGGAACCGCGACGTTTTTGGGAATTCCGTCGCGACCCTGCACCTCCTCCACCCGGCCAGGGAGTTGCGCATCCGCAACCACGTCATCCTGCGTCAGACCGCCCCGTTCCCGCGCCGCCCGAGTCGCCCGGCCAAACCGTCGGTGTTTCCCGCCGAGTATTCCGCCATTGAGCGCGGGGTCGCCGCAGCCTATCAGGCGACGACTTTCCCGGATGATGTTGCCGTGGTGAAGGAATGGGTCGAAGCCGACGGCGACCTGTCGCGGAGCGAAGGCGCCGAAGCCGTGGTGGCGGCGGTGAATCGCCGGATTCGCGATTCCATCAAGTACGCGCGCCGGGAAACCAAAGGCGTGCTGACCCCCGCGGAGACTTTGCGCGAAGGGGCGGGCTCGTGCCGCGACATGGCGACGCTCCTGCTCGAAGCGCTGCGCGTGCTCGGCTTTCCAGCCCGCTTCGCCAGCGGCTACCTGGACTGCGCGGCCTCGGAAGCCGGCCGGGCCTCGACCCACGCCTGGGCGGAAGCGTATCTTCCCGAGATCGGATGGATCGGCTACGATCCCACGAGCGGCG
Source organism: Chthoniobacter sp. (assembly GCA_034667665.1). Lineage (GTDB taxonomy): Bacteria > Verrucomicrobiota > Verrucomicrobiia > Chthoniobacterales > Chthoniobacteraceae > Chthoniobacter. The sequence goes on along the minus strand of JAXDQW010000038.1, from coordinate 32,750 downwards.
AGCCCACCTCCGCGGACCATGTGGTCACCGGAGTCAGCAATCACCCGCGCGGGGTCATGCCGATCACGGGGGTCTTTTTCGGCGATCCCGGGGAATATCTGGAAATGAAGGTGACGGTGCAGACGGAACGCCTGAGCGAAGCCGCGGCCTGAGGGCGCGTCCGCGGAAAATCTTCTCCTCCGTCGGACTCGTCGGACTGGCCGGACTCGTCCCGAGTGCTTGCGGCGGCGCCGACCCTTGGAGAAAACGCAAAGTTGAATCATCGCTGGCGCGGCGGCTGCTTTTCTACGGCCAGATCTTATGTTGCGCACCCGACACCCCAGCCGTTCCGCGTTCACGCTAGTTGAAATCATGATCGTCGTCGCCATCCTGGTGGACATCATGCTGATCGCCATGCCCGCCTTCATCCGGGCAAGAAACACGACTCAAAATACGCGTTTCCTGCAGGACATCCGCACCGCCACCGGCGCCTTCGAAATGTACGCCGCGGAGAACAGCAAGTACCCGCCGGAGTGCGGCCCCGGGATCATCCCAACGGGCATGGCGGTCTATCTCAACGGTTTTGACTGGCAGGGCATCAACTCGCTCGGCGGAAACTGGGATTGGGAATTCCAGAAGAACAGCACCACCGCCCAGGTCGCCACGACCGTGAGTTTCGTGGACGACGTGCGCATGGCCGATATCGATGCGCGGTTTGACAACGGCATTCTCACCACCGGCGCGTTTCGCAAGCGCGACACCCAGTTGTTCGCTTACATCCTCGAGTAGCCGGGAAGCGGGAGGTCCCGGCTCAGGAATCCGCTGCCTTGGAAAATGGCTGGCGCCAGGCTTGTGGCGGCCGTGTCACTCGCTTTGTTTCCTGGCCACCGTTCTCGCCAAAGGTGCCCGCGCGGCTCTAATGCGACTCCCTCTCGATTTTGCGAGTGAACTGTAGAGAGCCACGTATTGATCGACCATGGTCTGGAATCCAAATCGCCGCATGGCCTGCGCCCGCACCGCCTCGCGGTCAAGCTGCAACGCCGGGGCCACGAGTTCGGCCATCCCATCGATTGCCACGGAGTGAAATCCCGTCACCCCCTGATCAATGACTTCCTCGACCGAGCCGCGCCGATGCGCGATCACCGGCGTGCCGCAGGCCATGGCTTCGATCATGACCAACCCGAAGGGCTCTTCCCATTGGATCGGAAAGAGCAGCGCGGAAGCGTGGCGGAGCAGCTCATTCTTTTGCGGATGATTCACCGGGCCGATCCACCGCACCTTGTCGTTGTCGATGAGGGGCTCGATCTCGGCGTGAAAATAGCGGCGTTCGTTTTCGTTTTGCGGCTGCCCCGCGAGGACGATGGGAAGGCCCGCCGCCTGCGCGATGCGAATCGCGCCGAGCGGATTCTTTTCCGGGGAAAGCCGGCCGAGAAAGGCCAGGTAATCGCCCGGCTCGTAGCTCGGTTCGTAGGCGGCGAAATCGCACCCGTTATAGACGATTGGAAACTCGCGTCCGAGCTTCACCGTGGCCGCGTGCATCTGGCATTGGCTGATGCCGCTGACCATCACCTGGGGCCACCGGCGCATCACGAACTCGTCATCAAAATGCGGGCTCGTGTGCATGGTGAAGAGGCCCGGAGTGGCGACGGTGGCCGCGAGCGGCAGCCACGCCGTGCTCACGTGGTAATGAATCACATCGAAGTCCGCCGCCGCGCGCAGCACTTCCGCCATCATCGAGCTGGCGTAGTATTCGAACATGTAGGCCTCTCCGCGGGTAATCAGTTCCGTGAGATTGGCGTCGCAGACCGGGTGCAGGCGCCCGCGGGTGAGGCAATCCCCGGAGGAAAAAAGAGTGACGTCATGACCGCGCTCGACGAGCTCATCGATGAGCAGCTTCATGAGCAGTTCAATGCCGCCGTAAGTGGTGGGTGGGATGCGGGTCCACAAGGGAGCCACTTGGGCGATGCGCAGTTTGTCTCGGGTCATCGGGTCTTGCGTGAAGGGTCGGTCAATGGTAGCTCCAACCCTCCTTTCGCCAATGCCTGATGCATTGACTACATGAAAAACGTCCTTCTTCCACTTCTCGGCCTGACTCTGACCCTCGCCCTCGGCCACGCCAGCGCCGAACCGCCCGTCGCCAAGGCGATCGCCTTTTCCCAGCGCGATGTCACCACCCAGCTCCAGATCTTCCTCGATCAGCAGCTCTTCGGACCCGGAAAAATCGATGGACGCCCCGGCGAGTTTCTCACCAAGGCGCTGATGCGCTACCAGCGCGCGCACGGCCTGCCTGTGACCGCCCGCATCGACGCCAATATCCCTCTGGACTCGGTCTTTCCCGTTTACACGAGTTACACGATTCAGGAAGAGGACCTGAAGTTCGTCGGTGAATGTCCAACGGAGCCGAAGGATCAGGCGACGAAGAAGTATCTGCCCTACGACTCGCTGCTGGAATTTCTGACCGAGCGCTTTCATTGCGCGCCCGAGTTTCTCGTCCGGATCAACAAGGGCCTGAACCTCGAACAGCTCAAGCCCGGCGACTCCGTGCGCGTCCCAAATGTCGAGCCGTTCAAAATCGAGGAACTGCCCAAGACCGGCAATCTGCCCGATCAGCCCGAATTCAAGGACCGTGTGATCAACATCAATCGCGCGCAGAAGATGCTCGAAGTCTATGAGGCCGACAAGCTGATCGCCGCCGTGCCGATCACCCCCGGCGGCGGGGCCCTCGTCACGCCGGCGGGCGCCTGGAAAATCCTGGGCATCGCCGCGATGCCCACCTTTCGCTGGGACAAAGGGGTCCTCGAACACGGCACGCGGACCGAGAACTTCTACAACCTTCCCCCCGGCCCGAACAATCCCGTCGGCGTGGTCTGGATCGGCCTGAACAAACCGGGCATCGGCATCCACGGCACCAACAGTCCGCAGACCATCGGCCGCAGCCAGAGCCACGGCTGCATGCGCACCGCCAATTGGGACGGCATCCGCCTGAGCAAGCTGGTCACCAAGGGCGTCGTCGTTAATATCGAGTAGGCGCGGACGGCCGCCGAGAATTTCCGCGGAAGCGTTTGACAAGGCGGGGCGACTCGGCTTCTCTCACCGTCCCGCTTTTTACCCGCCTCTCGCTCCTCTCATGGCCACTACTGAAGTTATCCTCACTGAAAAGATCGCGTCCCTCGGCGCCGAAGCCGACGTCGTGAAGGTCAAGCGCGGCTACGCCCGGAACTTCCTCGTCCCGCGCGGCAAGGCGCTCGAAGTCACGCCCGCCACGCTCAAGCGGATCAATCTGCTCAAAGGCAAGCGCGCCGAGCGCGAAGCCAACGAGCTCAACGAAGCCGAGGAACTCGCGCGCCGCATCAACAAGCTGCGGATCACCATCGATATCGAGACCGGTGCCACCGGAAAGGCGTTCGGTTCCATTACCGCGTCCGATCTGGCCGAGAAGCTCAAGGCGGAACTGGGCGGCAATATCGAATTCGACCGGCACAAGATTCACCTCGAGAAGCCGATCAAGGACACCGGGCCGCACGAGGTCCCGGTCAAGCTGCACGATGGCGTAACCGCCAAGCTCAACGTCAACGTGCGGGCCAAGGGCAGCGAAGAGGCCAAAGCCGAAGACGCCGCCGCCGAGAAGGCCGCGGAAGAAAAGAGCTTCAAGGCCAAGCCCAAGGCGAAGCACACGCGGTAAAATTTCTGCGGCGGCGGTCCCGAACCGCCGCGGCCTTTTTTCGGGGCGCAGTTTTCCCGGAAAAAGCGTGCGCCGGTCGCCGACCGCCGCTAGAGACGAAGCGGCGCCGCGCGCCGCACCCCAACTCCCCATAGGTGGCCACCGACACCCTTAGCCCTGACCAGGCCAGACCCGCCAAAAAAGCGGGCAACGGGAAAGGGCAGGGCGGGAGCGGAAGCGGGAGTTACTTACCAGATATTCACAGGTTGCTCCCACAGAGCTCCGACGCCGAGCAGGGCGTTCTCTCGTCCCTTCTGCTCGCGCCGAAAGAGGTCGGCGGGCTCTGTGTTGAGAAAGGGATTCGCAAGGAGCACTTCCACATCCCTGCGCACAGCAGCATCTACGAGGTGCTGCTTGAGATGTACGATCAGCGGCAGGCGATCGACGTCATCACGCTCACTCAGCTCCTCCGCGACCGGAAGCTGCTCGATCAGGTCGGCGGCCCGGCTTTCGTCACCGAGCTGTTCACCTTCCTCCCGACCGCCGCCAACGCGGGCTATTACACCGAAATTCTCGAGGAGAAATACACCCTGCGGCAGATCATCAGCGTCTGCACCGAATACGCTGGACGCTCTTACGATGAGCAGGGGGACGTGACCATGCTGCTCGACGAGGTCGAAGCGCGGGTGCTGGAGATTTCCAAGGAGCGCTACAAGGACAAGACCGCGAGCATGAAGGAGCAGGTCATGGCGGCCATTCACGCCATCGAGGAACTCTACTCGAACCGCGGCGGCCTCACCGGAATCTCGACCGGGCTGGCCACGCTCGACAAGATGACGGATGGACTGCACCGCGCCGAAATGTTCGTCATCGCGGCCCGTCCTTCCATGGGCAAGACCGCGCTCGCCATGAACATCGCCGAGCACGTCGCCATCGAGCAGAAGCTCCCCGTCGCCGTGTTCAGCCTGGAAATGAGCGCGTCGCAGCTCGTGCAACGCCTGCTCTGCTCGCGCGCCCGCGTGGATCTGGGCAATGTCCGCAACGGGCTGCTCTCCGAGCGCGATTTTCCGGCGCTCACCGCCGCGGCGTCCAAGCTCGCCGAGAGCAAGATCTTCATCGATGACACCGCCGGCCTGAGCATTCTCGAATTGCGAGCCAAAGCGCGCCGCATGAAGTCGCAACACGGCATCGAGGCGATCTTCATCGATTACCTCCAGCTCCTGCGCTCGACCTCGCGCCGCGCCCAGGACAATCGCCAGATCGAAATTGCCGAGATTTCCGCCGGCCTCAAAGGGCTGGCCAAGGAATTGGACATCCCCATCGTCGTGCTCGCACAGCTCAACCGGAACCCGGAGCAACGCTCGGGCGACAGCAAGGGCCGCCCGCGGCTCAGCGATTTGCGCGAATCCGGCAGCATCGAACAGGATGCCGACGTTGTGGGCCTGCTCGTCCGCGAGGAGTACTACGCCGATTCCGACGAGGAAAAAAAGGAGTCCGAAGGCAAGGCCACCTTAATCATTGCCAAGCAGCGCAATGGTCCGGTGGGCGACGTGGCGCTCACCTTTCTCAAGCAGTTCACCCGCTTCGAGAACCGTGCCCACGTGGACGCGGAAGGCTGAGGCGCGGCAGCTGTCGTCGGACCAGTCGGGACGAGTCAGACACCGCCAAAACCCGTTGCAGCGCCCAACCGCCGCGCCTAGGGTGCGCGTCCCATGATCGACCTCGAATCGCTCCCCGACGTCCACGGCCATTTCGGGCAATTTGGCGGGATGTTTGTCCCAGAGACGCTGATGACCGCGCTCCTCGAACTGACCGACGAATACACGCGGGCCAAGGCCGATCCCGCGTTTCACGCCGAGCTGAAGGGCCTCCTGCGCGATTACTGCGGGCGCCCGACGCCCCTCTATTTTGCCGAACGCCTGACCGAGCAACTCGGTGGCGCGAAGATTTATCTCAAACGCGAAGACCTCCTCCACACCGGCGCGCACAAGATCAACAACGCGCTCGGCCAGATCCTGCTCGCGAAGCGGATGGGCAAACAGCGGATCATCGCCGAGACCGGCGCCGGCCAGCACGGGGTGGCCACGGCGACGGTCTGTGCGCGCTTCGGGATGGAGTGCGTCATTTACATGGGCGAAGTGGACATGGCGCGGCAGTCGCTCAATGTTGCGCGCATGAATTTTCTCGGCGCGACGGTGGTGCCGGTGACCGCCGGCCAGCGGACCCTGAAGGAGGCGGTCAACGAGGCGATGCGCGACTGGGTGACGAATGTCCGCAGCACCCACTACATCCTCGGGTCCGCGCTCGGCTCGCATCCGTTTCCGATGATCGTGCGCGATTTTCATCGCGTGATCGGCGAGGAAGCGCGCCGGCAGATTCTCGAGAAGGAAAACCGGCTGCCCGATCTGCTCGTCGCGTGCGTGGGTGGCGGATCGAATGCGATCGGGCTTTTCTGGCCGTTCCTGCGCGATGAAGGCGTCCGGATGCTGGGCGTGGAAGCGGGTGGCCGCGGCATCCGCGACGGCGAACATGCGGCGCGGTTCCAAGGGGGCAAGCTCGGGGTGCTGCAGGGCACCAAGACCTGGCTGCTCGCCGATGCGGACGGCCAGATTCAGCTCACCCACAGTGTCAGTGCCGGGCTCGATTACGCCGCAGTCGGCCCCGAACACGCCTATTTCGCAGATGTGGGACGCATCGAATACGACTACGCCACCGACGCCGAAGCGCTCGATGCCTTCAGCAAGCTCTCCCGCTGGGAGGGCATCATTCCCGCGCTCGAGAGCGCCCACGGAATCGCGGGCGTACTCAAACGCGCCCCCCGGATGCGCGCCGATGAGCTCATCATCGTGAACCTCTCTGGGCGCGGAGATAAGGACGTCGCGCAGGCGGCGGAATTTCTCCTCAAGCCCGGCGCGTAGCCGGCGCAAGCGGGGTCCGCACGTCAGGCGGGGCCACCGTTCGGGTTTCGCGTTACCTGCCGCACCGCCTCATAGAGCACGATTCCTACCGCCGTCGCGAGGTTCAGGCTGCGCGTGTCGGCGGTCATTGGGATGGTCACGCAGCGTTCCGGATGCGCGGCGAGCAGCGGCTCCGGCAACCCTTTCGTTTCCCGGCCGAACACCAGGAAATCTCCCACGCGATATTCCTCATCCCAGTAGGCCCGGCGGGTCTTCGTGGTAAGAAAGAACCAGCGGGCCGACGCCGGCTGCGCCGCCTGTAGTTCCGCAAAAGACTCCCACACGGTCACCTGCACGTCGGCCCAGTAATCGAGCCCGGCGCGCTTCAGGGCCCGATCATCGATGCGGAAGCCAAGGGGCTTGATCAGGTGGAGCGTCGCCCCAGTGGCGAGGCACAGCCGGCCCACGCTGCCGGTGTTCGGCGGGATCTCCGGTTCGACGAGCACGACGTGGAACATTTCGGGCAGCTTTCCCAATGCGACCCACCGTGAAAAGGTCGAAGCGGGCCCGAATCCTCGGCGGCTTTGCCATGCCCGGTCGAAGCGTCGGGGTTGCGCCGGTACGCAATCCAGTGTTTAGATGCCCTCCCAGTCCCCAGTGCGCTACCTCAAGGCAACCATCATTCTCGGTCTATTTGTGAGCAGCGTGGTCGGTGTGCTTTTCGCCGGACACGGCTTTTCCTACCTGGACCTCTCGCTCGCGCAGTTCCTGAGGCAACCGCCGCCGGGCGTGTCGAATCCATACCTGCAGTACGCGCTTATCGTCCTCTTCGCGTTCGGCATTGCCTGGACGACGATCGACATCCCGCGCACTTCGCTCAAGCCGATCATCGCCTTCGGAGCCGTCCTCGAAGTCATCGCCATGGTGGCGATCATGAGCTTTTACGGACGGTTCTTCTCCCCGTTCGCCAGTCTTTGCGCGATCCTCGGCAGCTTCGGCTTCGGTTTCGCCTATTCGCGCAGCGAAGCGGGCGGACGCAAACGCATCCTCCGCCAGATCCTCGGCGACCGCGTCTCGGAACGGACTTTCAAAGCCCTCATCGACTCGCAGGAGCCGCTGAACCTCGAAGGCGAGCGCCGCGACATCACCATCATCGTCAGCGAAATCTTCAACCACGATGAACTCGAGGACGCCCTGCCGGCTCCCGATTACGTGGCCCTGACCAACGCCTTCCGGCGCAACGTCGCGGACTTCCTCGTCGAGCGGGGTGGTTACCTCGATGAATGCGATGGCGAGAGCGTGCGCGTCGTTTTCGGCGCGCCGTATCCCGACGTCAACCACGGGGCCACGGCTTGCGAAGCGGCGCTCGCGCTCGAGCAGCGGCTCGACGAGGTCAACCGCGAGTGCCACACCATTTGGCATCAGATGTTCGATTTCAGAATCGGGGTGAACAGCGGCGAGATGGTCCTCGGCGCTTACGGGTCGCGCCGTCTCGGCAATTACAGCGTGGCCGGTGAACCCGTGGAATTTGCGCGCCGCCTCTGCCGCGCGAACCTCATTTACGGCTCCCGCATTTTGATGGGCGCGGGAACCTTTTACTTCGCCGAACCGGCCATCGAGGTCCGGCCCATGGAAATGATCCAGCGTTTCGACGACGGCAGCCGCGAGGAAATCTACGAGCTGCTCGGGATGCGCAACGTGCTCACCTTTGAAGAACTCGAGCGCCGCGATCTTTTCTGGAAAGGCGTGGTTTATTACCGCGAGCAGCTTTGGGACGAAGCGCTCGGGCTGTTTTACAGCGCCCGCGGCGCGAAAGGGGCGGATGGGCCCGTCGAGTTTTACATTCGCCGCATCGAGCAGCTCCGCTCCGGCGTCGCCGCGCTGGACTGGAACACCGCGCGGCTGTGAGGGGAAAGTTGATAGGTGATAGTTGATGGTTGATAGGCGCGGCTCGTTTTCGGTTCGTCTCAGCCCGAAGGTCACCTCTCGACGACTCCATGAAGCGCGTTGAATACCCCGCCGCGATCAAGGCGCTGATCGCGGAGTTGAAGCGCATGCCGGGCATCGGACCGCGCAGCGCCGAGCGCATCGCGCTGTGGATGATCCAGTCGCGTGATGCCCGCGCACTCGAGATCGGGCGGGCGATCAGCGAGGTCACGCAAAGCATTCGGCCGTGTCCACGGTGCGGCTTCTTCACTACGGAAGTGCTCTGCGAAATCTGCGCCGATCCCGCGCGCGACGGCAGCCAGCTCTGCGTGGTCGAGCAGCCCACGGAAATCCTGCCCATCGAACGCACCGGTGCCTTCCGAGGGCGCTACCACTCGCTCGGGGGGCGCATTTCGCCGCTGGATCACATCGGACCGGAGGACCTCCGCATTGACGCACTCGTCGAACGAATCAAGACGGAGCAACCCAGCGAGATCATCCTGGCCATCGGCGGTGACGTGGAAGGCGAGGCCACCGCGAACTATCTCGGGGGAGTGTTGCGTGAACTGCCGGTCGCGATTACCCGTCTGGCCCAGGGGCTCCCCGCCGGCGGCGGCCTCGAATCGGCGGATGAACTGACCCTGAGCCGCGCCATGTCCGGGCGCACCAAGGTGAAGCCGTAGCCAGAAGAGGTTGATGGTTGAGAGTTGATAGTTGATAGGTCCGCGGCGTGCGCGCCGCCTCCACGGGAGACGCCAATCAACTCTCACCTATCAACTCATCCGCGATGTCCATCGCCATCCACTGGTTCCGCCGCGATCTGCGTTTGACGGACAACACTTCGCTCTCCGCCGCGCTCGCGCAGCACGATCAGGTCATTCCCGTGTATATCGTCAGCGAATGGACGAAGGAACATCGCTGGACCGGTGCGCCACGGCAGGAGTTTCTCTGCGGCTGCCTCGAATCCCTCGCCAGGAATCTCGCAACGAAGGGCGGCCGTCTGATCGTTCGCCACGGGCGCGCGGATGAGGTGCTGGCTGGACTCGTCCGCGAAACACAGGCGGAGGCGATCCATTTCAACCGCGACCCGGATCCGTTCGGACGGGACATGGAGCAAAAAATCGCCGCGCGGGCGAAAGGACTCGGGATCGCCGTCCACGCCCATCAGGACGTTGCCCTGCACGAACGTGATGAGGTGCTCACTGGCAACGGCACTCCATTCAAGGTCTTCACGCCTTACGCCAAAGCCTGGCTAAAACTCGAGAAACCGACGCCCGGCCGAAGAATCGCCAGCCTTTCGACCCCTCCGAAAATCGCCAGCGATCCGCTGCCGACGCTCGCCACCTGGGGGCTCACCTCGGACGCCGCCATCATCGAACCCGGCGAAGCCGCAGCGCGCCGACGACTCTCACGTTTCCTCGACGGCCCGGTCTTCCGTTACGCGGACACGCGCAACCTGCCCGCCCTCGACGCGACGTCGCGCCTTTCGCAGGATCTCCGTTACGGCACGCTCTCGATTCGCGAAGTCCATGCCAGATGTCTCGCCGCCATGGAAAAGAAGCCAGCCACCGCGCGCCGGAGCGTGGAGGTCTTCGTGAACGAGCTGATCTGGCGCGACTTCTACATGCAGGTGCTCTGGCATTGGCCCGATGTCCTCGAGCGAGAGTTTCAAGAAGACTACCGCGGCATGCCGTGGCACACCGCTGGCGAAGCGTTCAAGCGGTGGTGCGCGGGGCAAACAGGTTTTCCCATCGTGGACGCGGGGATGCGCCAGCTCCGCGCCACCGGCTTCATGCACAACCGGATGCGGATGATCACAGCGATGTTCCTGACCAAGGATCTGCACCTCGACTGGCGCGCCGGCGAGCGCTGGTTCATGCAGCGCCTCACCGATGGCGAGATCGCCTCGAACAACGGCGGCTGGCAATGGAGCGCCAGCACCGGCACCGACGCGGCCCCCTATTTCCGGATCCAGAACCCGTGGGCGCAAACGAAGCGTTTCGATCCGGATGGCGCCTACATCCAGCATTGGGTGCCCGAACTGCGCGACGTGCCCGCCGTCCGCTTCTGCGCCCCGCCCGAGCCCGGGCAGCGACTGGCCCGCGATTATCCCCCGCCGATGGTGGATCACGCGCGCGAACGTGAGGCGGCGCTGGAAATGTATCGCCGCTGATCGGCGGATCGGCATCGACGGGAGCGGCTCCCAGGCCTGAAAATCGGGCGTTCATGAGATTCCTCCGCGCTGCCCTTTTCGGTCTGCTCACGCTCGCCCTCGCGAGTTGCAGCAATCCGCGGACGCGCGCGGAGCAAATGCTGCGGAAGGTGGGAGCCGAACAACTCCGGCGCGATGCCGCGTTCCTCTACAAGGATATCTTCGCGGCCCACGAGACGGATTTCATCGTGATTCGTCCGAAGAATCTCCCCGCTTCATTCCAGCGCTTCGAGCCCGTGCGCGCGGGCGCCTATCAAGATGGCATCACCATTACTTTGAAGGTCCGCTCGAACACCGAAGCCGGCCTCTACGTCGTGCCCATGTCCATGGACAGCGTTCCCTCGAGCGCTCGCGGCGGCCAGTTTCAAAAGCTCGCCGAAGGCATCTACTGGTATTCCTTCGGCGAATAGTGATTCCCGCCGGGCGGGCGAGCCGCTATCAAGCGCCCCATGCTTCTCCCCCTCGCCGCCCTTTCCCCCAACGGCCTGCTCGTCCTCGCGCTGATTGCGATCATCGGCCTCGTGCTGCTCATCGCGCGATTCAAGTGCAACGCGTTCGTCGCCATCATGCTCGCCTCGATTTTCGTCGGCGTGGGCTCGGGAATGCCGCTGGCGAATATCGCCACGAGCTTCCAACTGGGCGTGGGCAATACGCTCGGCTTCCTCGCGATGATCATCGGCCTGGGCACCATCCTCGGCAAGTTGCTGGCCGAATCCGGGGCGTCGGCGGTGATTGCCAATACCATGGTGCGCTGGCTGGGTGTCCAGCGGCTCGACTATGCCATGATGCTCGTCGCCTTTCTCGTCGGCATCTCGGTCTTCTTTGGCGTCGGCATCGTCTTGCTCGGGCCGATCGCCTTCATGCTCGCGCGCGAGACCAAGACGCCGATTCTTCGGCTCGCCCTGCCGCTCGCGGCGGGGCTTTCGGTGGCGCACGGCCTGATTCCGCCGCATCCCGGGCCGATGATCGCGATCGGCAAGATCGGTGCGGATACCGGGAAAGTGATCCTTTACTCGGTGCTGGTCGGCCTGCCGACCGCGCTGATTACCGGGCCGTTCCTGGCGCGCTGGGTGGCTCCCCGCGTGCCCCTGGGACTCGGCGGACTCGGCGCGGAGGCGAGCGGTGCGGCCAAGGCCCCGCGGCCCCCGGGATTTGGCGTGGCCCTCTTCACCATGCTCCTGCCGGTGCTCCTCATGCTCCTCGGCACGCTCGCCGATCTCACCCTGCCGGACGACACCACTGCGGCAACCTGGAGCAGCTCGTGGCTCTCGGTGGCGACGGCCGTACAACTGCGCCAGGCGGCCAATTTCATCGGCTCGCCGGCCGTGGCGATGCTTATCGCGGTGCTCGTTTCATTTTACACTTTTGGAATCCGCTGCGGACTGACCGGGGCGCAGATCCTCCGGTTTTCGGAGGAGTGCGTGGCCCCCGCGGCGAGCATCTTCCTCGTCATCGGCGCCGGCGGCGGCTTTAGCAAAGTGCTCGATTCCTCCGGAGTGGGTGGTGCGATCGCCGGGCTCGGCGGGCAACTCGCGTTGTCACCGATCCTGCTCGGCTGGATGATCGCCGGGCTGCTCCGGATCGCGGTCGGGTCGGCGACGGTTTCCATCACCATGGCCGCCGGTCTCATGGCACCGGTGGTCGCAGCCCATCCCGAAACCAACAAAGAACTGCTCGTCCTGGCCATGGGTGCCGGCTCGCTGATCCTTTCGCACGTCAACGACTCGGGTTTCTGGTTCGTGAAAGAATACCTCGGGATGACGGTGACGCAGACCTTGCGGACGTGGACGGTCGTGGAAACCGGAATCGCCATGGTGGCGATTGTCATCATCCTGCTCGTCAACGCCGTCGTGTAAGGTGATGCGTCACATATCAGTTCTGCGCGGCGGTCTGCGCGACCGGATCGACATTCACGCGGCGCCCATCGCGATCGAACCGCACGGTGCCGTCGATCAGCGCCCAAATCGTGTAGTCGGTCCCCAAGCCGACGTTCTTGCCCGGCAGAAACTTCGTGCCGCGCTGCCGGATGATGATGTTCCCGGCGATCACCGCTTGACTGCCGAATTTCTTGACGCCGAGACGCTTGCTGACGCTGTCGCGTCCGTTCTTGACGGAACCTTGACCTTTCTTGTGAGCCATAAAGAAGTAGAGAGTTAGACGGTTGAGAGGGTGCGTCGGGCTAGGCGCCGATGCTCGTGATCTTCACGCGGGTGAGTTTTTGGCGATGGCCGACGGTGCGATGATAGCCTTTCCGACGGCGGAATTTGTAGGCGATGACCTTCGGGGCTTTGACCTGTCCAATGACTTCGGCCACCACCGAAGCGCCCTTCAGAGCCTCACCGATCTTGAAATCGCTGCCTGCGCCGAGGAACAGGACTTCCGAGAATTTCGCCTCCGAGCCGGGCTCGCCTTCGAGCTTTTCGACTTCGATCACGTCGCCCTCGGCGACGCGGTACTGCTTGCCGCCGGTTTTGAAAATTGCGTATGCCATAAAAAGTCTGCGTGTGGAAAAAGGACGGGGAGGCTGCCACACGTGATTCGCCGGAGCAAGGGATTTTTCCCTGGATTCCGGCGCGGAGGCGCCTCTGCGTGCAGACACCCTTCCACCGGGAACGCAGCAACGCACGGGAAAGAACGAGCGCCGCTCGCGCGGGTGCGGCTGGGGCCGGGCTCTCACCCTGAATTGAAAAGAACTGCCGCTTGCGTTCCTCACAATTTCCCGGCTACAAAACGCGTCCAACGGCAAACCCATGAAGACGGAAATAGATTTGCGCCAACGAGCTGCTTCGGACCGGCTGAAATGCCGGGCGGCATAGCCCTCAGCTTCGCGCGGAATCACGCCCGGTATCCCTTTTCCAATCCACAACCTACCCCTGACACCACCCACCTCACCGAACCCATGAACTTCCAGGACAAAATAAACGCCCCCGGCCCGAAGAAACTGCTCTCCTGCGATGGCGGCGGCATTCGCGGCATCATCTCCGTCGAAATCCTGGCGCAGATCGAAGCGGAGCTGCGCGCCTCCAGCCAGAATCCCAAGCTCGTCCTGGCCGACTACTTCGATTACGTGGCCGGCACCAGCACCGGGGCGATCATCGCCACGCTCGTGGCCCTCGGCTACGACACCGACACCATCCGCGACTTCTATCTGCGCAGCGGCAAGGAAATGTTTCAGCCCGCCGCCATTTGGGAGCGCCTCTCGAACAAATTCGACGACGACAACCTTTCGCGGATGCTCAAGGAAATCCTGAACAAGGGCGAGCCGGCGGGCAACAACCGGACGCTCGGCTCGGACCAGCTCAAGACGCTGCTGATGATGGTGCTGCGCAACGCCACTACTGACTCGGCCTGGCCGCTCTCGAGCAATCCGAAGGCGAAATACAATGATCTCGCGATCCGCGGCCAGGATAGCAACCTGAACCTCCCGCTCTGGCAGCTCGTCCGCGCCAGCACCGCTGCCCCGACCTACTTTCCTCCGGAAACGATCATGATCGGCACGCAGAAGTTCATCTTCGTCGATGGCGGCGTGACGATGTACAACCACCCCGGATTCCAGTTGTTCCTCATGGCCACCACCCAGCCGTACAACCTGTGCTGGGAAACCGGGCGGGAGAAAATGCTGCTCGTCTCCGTGGGCACGGGCGCCTTTGCGAGCGCCAACTTCAAGCTCACAACGAAGGAAATGAACCTGCTCTACAATGCCGGCAACATTCCCTCCGCGCTGATGGGCGCGGCGCTCCATGAACAGGACTTCCTCTGCCGGACGTTCGGCGATTGCCTGGCCGGCGCTTCGCTTGATCGCGAGACCGGGGATATGATCGGCAAAGGCATTCCGGGAGTGTCGAAGCTTTTCACCTATGTGCGTTACAATGCCGAGCTCTCGCGCTCGGGCCTCGATGCGCTGGGACTTCCGAACATTGATCCGGCGCACGTCCAGCAAATGGATTCCGTGGACCATATCGGGGAGATGCAGCAGGTGGGCCGAGCGGCAGCCCGCGGGGTCCAGCCGGCGCACTTCGCAAGCTTCCCGCCGCCTCGCGCGTAGGGCGCTGCACCGTATTTGGTCATTTGGCAGAATTTGGTCATTTGGTTTCCTCCGTTCCATTTGGGCACGGACCAAATGACCAAATTCAAATCAAATGACCAAATAGTCAGGGACCACAGTCTCTGCGCGATGTGCGTCGGCAGAGATGCAGGCCAGGTCAGGGCCCGCGCCTATTCGCCCCCGAGATAGGCCGCGCGGACCTGCGCGTTTTCCCGCAGGGCGGTGCACTGGTCTTCGAGGATGATGCGGCCGGTCTCGAGGACGTAACCGTAGTGCGACACTTCCAGCGCCAGATTGGCGTTCTGCTCGACGAGCAGGATGGTCAGGCCGAGTTCTCGGTTGATCTCGACGATCTTCGCGAAAATCGTTTTCACGAGCAGCGGCGCGATGCCGAGCGACGGCTCATCGAGCATCAGGCATTTCGGTTTGCTCATCAGGGCGCGTCCGATGGCCAGCATTTGCTGCTCTCCCCCGCTCAAGGTGCCGGCGGTTTGCTTCTCGCGCTCCTTGAGCCGCGGGAAGATGCCGAAAACGTATTCGAGGTCTTTGGCGATGCCCTCCTTGTCGCGCCGGAGATAGGCGCCCATGCGGAGGTTTTCCATTACGGTGAGGTTGGCAAAAACCATGCGGCCCTCGGGGGCCTGCGCCACCCCGTGCGCGACGATCTCGTGCGGCCGTTCGTTGGTGATGTTCCGTCCATCAAAGGTGATCGTCCCGGACCTGACTTTCACGATGCCGGAGATGGCGCGCAGGGTCGTGGTCTTGCCCGCGCCATTCGCGCCGACAAGCGTGACAATGCTCCCCTTCTCCACCTTCAACGAGATGCCTTGCAGCGCGCTGATCGAGCCGTAACAGACTTCGAGATTCTTCACTTCAAGCATCGTCCACCTCCTTGCCGAGGTACGCGGCGATGACCTTCGGATCGGCCTGAATCTGCGCGGGGGTTCCTTCGGCAATCTTGCGTCCGTAGTCGAGGACGTTGATGCGTTCGCAGATGCCCATGACCACCTTCATGTCGTGCTCCACGAGCAGCACCGCGAGCCCGAACTTCTCCTGAGTGAAACGGATCAGCTTCATCAGCTCGACCTTCTCGGTCGGATTCATGCCGGCGGCCGGCTCGTCGAGGAGCAGCAGCTTCGGGCGGGTGGCGAGAGCGCGCACGATCTCAAGGCGGCGCTGGTCGCCATACGGCAGGCTCTTGCACGATTGATCGCGCTCGGCGGCCAGGCCGAAGATCTCGAGCAATTCCATGACGGTGGCGTCGATCGCCTTTTCCTCGGCGGAAAATTTGGGTCCTCGCAGCAGGGCGTGCGAAATGCCGTGCTGGAGGTGCATGTTGCAGGCGGTGCGCACGTTGTCGAAAACGCTCAGCCCGCCGAAGAGCCGGATATTCTGAAAGGTGCGGGCAATCCCCCGCGCGGTGATCTTGTAGGGCCGGTGGCCGATCACCGATTTGCCGGCGAAGGAGATCTTCCCCGCGGTCGGCTCATAGACGCCGGTGATCATGTTGAAGACCGTGGTCTTGCCCGCGCCGTTCGGCCCGATGAGGCCGATGAGCTCGCCCTCGGCGAGGCTCAGCGAAAATTCGCAAACGCACTTGAGACCACCGAACTGCATGGTCACGTTGTCGAGTTGCAACAGCGGCGCGCTCATCAGGTTTTCCGTCTGGGCACCACCCCGCCGAACAAGCCCTGGGGCCGGGTGAGCATGAGCACGATGAGTAGCAGCGAATAGAGGATCATCCGGTTCTCCGCGACCTGCCGGAGCCACTCCGGGAGCGCTTCGATGCGTGCCACGTAACGGAGCACTTCGGGCAGGATGGTGAGGAGCGCCGCCGCCACACACACGCCGGCGGTGCTGCCCATGCCGCCGAGGATGACCATGACCACGATGTCCACGGAGCGCAGGAAGTTGAAGCCCTCGGGGTGGATGAATTGCTTGAAGTGCGCGTACAAGCCGCCCGCGATCCCGGCGAAAAACGCGCCGAGCACGAACGCGAGCACCTTGTATTTGGTGGTGTTGATGCCCATCGCCTCCGCCGCGATTTCATCGTCGCGCACGGCGAGGAACCCGCGGCCGTAGGTCGAGCCTACGAGGTTTACCACGACATAGACGGTCACGGCCGCGAAGGCGAAGGTCCAAAAGAAGTTGGTGTGCTGAACCATGCCGCCGAGGCCGCGCTGGGCGCCGAGTCGTTCGGCATTCTGGATCACCCCTTTGATGATCTCGTTGAAGCCAAGCGTCACGATCGCCAGATAATCGCCCTTGAGCCGCAGCGACGGGACGCCGACCAACATTCCCGCCAGCGCGGCCGCGGCTCCACCGACGAGCAGCGCGAGAACGAAAATGGTCGTCGTGGCCAACTGGCCCGCGCCGAAGGAATAGCCAAAGCGGAGCGTCAGGTAGGATGCGGAATAGGCGCCCACGGCCATGAAGCCCGCGTGACCGAGCGAGAATTGACCGGTATAGCCGTTCACCAGGTTCAGGCCCGCGGCGAGGATGATATTGATGCCGATGCCGAGGAGAATGTCGTAATAGTACGGATTGATCCCGCTGGCGAAGGGCGAGGCGATCCCGCAGGCGATGAGGACCGCAATGAGGATGAGCTTCGAGCGGTCCATGATCACCAAAGGGGAAAACATCCAACACGGAAAACCGAACACCCAACATCCAACATCCAACATCCAACATCCAATGCAGAGGCGCACGCGCCGCATCGGCCAATTGGGTGTTCGATGTTGGATGTTGGATGTTCGATGTTCATCAGCTGTTCATCCTCATACTTTCTCCCGCTCACCCGCCCCAAGCAGGCCGGTCGGTTTGACGAGCAACACCAGGATCAGCACCCCGAAAACGATCGGGTCGCGGTAAGTGGGATTCACATATCCGACGACCAGTGCTTCGGTTAGCCCGATGAGAATGCCGCCGAGGGCCGCGCCGGGGATGTTTCCGATCCCCCCCAGGACCGCCGCGACGAAGGCTTTCAATCCCGCGTTCACTCCCATGAGCGGATCGATCGACGGCTGCTGGATCGAAGTGAGAATGCCGGCGGCGCCCGCGAGCGCCGAGCCGAGGCCGAAGGTGAACGAAATGACGACATCGATATTGATGCCCATGAGTTGGGCCGCCACGGGATTGAACGAAAGCGCGCGCATCGCCATGCCCATCCTGGTCTTCATCACGATGTAGCGGAGGACGAAAAGGAGCACGAGGGTCGCCCCGATGACCAGCGCCTGCGAGATCGTGACCGTCAGCTCGGAGATCCGGCCCCAAGCCGGCGGGATTTCGATCAATTGATCGGTGATGATCTCCGGAAAGGACTTCGGGTCCGCGCCGAAGGCGAACTGCCCGCCGTTCTCGAGAAAGAGCGAGACGCCGATCGCCGTGATCAGCACGGTCAGCTTCGGGCGATCGCGCAAAGGCCGGTAGCAGAGCTTCTCGATGACGATGCCGATGACTGCGCAGAGCACCATGGCGAGCGCCAGCACGGCGATGGTTCCCGGCCAGGAAGGCCCGTCGCCAAAGAGCTTGAGCGTCTTCGGCCCGAGGTAAAAGCCGACGAACGCCCCGAGCATATAGACATCGCCGTGGGCGAAGTTGATGAACCGCAAGACCCCAAAGACCATCGTGTATCCGAGCGCGATCAGGGCGTAGATCGAACCCTGCGAGAGGCCATTGATGAGCTGCTGGAGGAACTCGATCATGCCTCGGGCGGTTGCGCCAGGACCCGCTGCAAGAGAGCGCCGCTGACGTGCAGGGTGCTGCGCTCCGGTAATGAGCCGAGCAATTGCCGCACTTCCGCAAGCGACCGCGTGCCGCGACGCACCGCGCGCACGATCAGCCCGATGGTTCCGCGGACCACACACCCGAGCGATTCCGCGGCCAGCCGCGGGGCGCTGTCGTCGCAGAGCAGCAGCCTGCCCGATCGTACCTGGAGCAGCGCGATCGCCGCGCGCTCACCGGCATCCAGATCGAATGCTTTGAAGAGCGCGAGTTGAACAGGATCGTCGATCGCCGGATCGGCCACCACCTGGGCTTCCGCCACCAATGCCAGACTGCAACTGGGCCGGTGGCGGTGGGCTTCACCCCAAACCGTCGCTGGAATCAGCAAGGGCGAAAAGCCCTCCAGCAGATCGAGACCGTCGATTTCATCGAGGTGAATCAAGGGGCCTGCATCAGACACCGTGACCGCCATCAGTCATTCCCGTGCAGACCCCACTCGACATCGCGCAGCACCTGCACCTCGGTCAGTTCCGGCGCGTGGGCGTCCAGAAAACGGCGGAGCGCCTCGATGATCGCCTGCTGCGAATCGCCGGCCCAACCGTTCTCTACAAACGCAACGAGGCGTTCGTGCAATTCGTCCGGGCATTCGATGGAGAGCGTCTTCATCGCGCTACTCTCAATCAAGGCGCCACCGTTTGCACAAACTGAAATCCGCCGCCGCCGATGCCCAGAATCACCGCCGGCTTCGAGGCGTTGCGTTGCGCATCGAGCGTGATCGAGCCGGTGATTCCAGGGTGCGCCCTGGTTGCCGCGATCGCCGCGCGCAGCTGCTCGGATTCCGTGCTCCCGGCGCGTTTGATGGCCTCGGCCAGAATGATCGCGCTGTCATAGCCGAGCGCGGCCATGTCGTCGGGGGTTTCACCACCGAACTTGGCTTTGAATTTCTTCACGAAACCCTGCACCGCCTCGCTCTTGTCGTCGGCGCTGAAGTGGCAGGAGAAAAACGAGCCGTCGAGCGCATTGCCGGCGACCTTGAGCAGCGAGTCGCCCACCCAGCCGTCACCGCCAAGCAACGGCGCCTTGATCCCGAGCAGGCGCGCCTGTTTGCCGATCAGCGACACCTCCGCATAATAGCCCGGCACAAAGATCGCCTCGGGTTTGGCCGCCTTGAGCGAGGTGAGCTGCGGTTTGAAATCCTTGTCGCCGGTCGAATACTTCTGCTCCTTCACGATCTCTCCCCCGGTGGCCGTGAACGCCTTCACGAAATTCTCCGCGAGGCCCACCGAGTAGTCCTGTTTCACGTCCGTGAGCACCGCGACTTTCTTCCAGCCTTTGCCTTGCGCGAACTTCGCCATCACCGTGCCCTGGAAGGGATCGATGAAGCAGACGCGGAAAATGTAGTCGCCCACCTCCGTCACCTTCGGATTGGTGGAAGCCGGCGAGATCATCGGGATCTTGTTTTGCTGGCAGATGGGCGCGGCTTCGAGGCTCTTGGAAGAAGCGACCTCGCCGAGCACCGCCACCACTTTGTCCTGGGAAATGAGCTTGCGCACGATGGTCGCCGGCTGTCCCGCGAGCGACTGATCATCCTCGGTGATCAGCTTGAATTTCTTCCCGAGCACGCCGCCCGCCGCGTTGATCTCATCGATCGCGAGCGCCGTCCCCTTGTGGCTGGATTGCCCAAAGCTGGCGCTGCCGCCCGTGAGCGAGGCAAATTCGCCGACTTTGATTTCCTCCTGCGCCGTGGCCGCGGCGGCCAGGAGGATTGAAGCCAGGATGGTGGTGAAGGCGCGGGAGAGATGTTTCATAGCGGTGGCAAAATCGCGCGGATGCTAGGGTTTCGAAAATGGGAATTCAATGGGCAATGCGAGTTCCGCGGTTTTTGGCCCCCCGCCTCGCGGCGACGCGGTTTTTTTCCGATGCCACCCACCCAGCGGTGACAGAGGGCCCGGGTCCCCTCAGCCCGGAGGAGCGTGCAGCTTCACCGCGCACGAGCGGAGGCGAGCCGTCCCGGGCTTCTTGGACCTCTTGAATCCCGGTCCTCAGACTTCCTTGATTACACCCGTCGAATCGCCGAACCGATCGGTCGAAACGCCCATGATATTGAGCATCCGCACGTAGAGATTGGTCATCGGCGTCTTTTCGGCGAGCTTCAGATGGCGTCCGGGCGTGAGTACACCGCCGCCGCGGCCGGCGAGGATGACCGGCAAATTGTCGTGGGCGTGGCGGTTGCCGTCCGACAGACCGCTGCAATAGACGACCATGGAATTGTCCAGGATCGAGCGGCCATCCGCTTCCTTCGTGTCCCGCAGGCGTTCGATGAAATAAGCGAGCTGCGCGGTGTAGAAGAGGTCGATTTTGGCGATCTTCTCGAGCATCTCGGGATTATTCTGGTGGTGCGAAAGGTTGTGGTGACCGTCGTTGACGCCGATCTCGCCGAAGCTGCGATTGCTGCCATCGTGCGCGAGCATGAAGGTCGAGACGCGGGTGCTGTCGGTTTGAAATGCGAGCACCAGCATGTCCATCATCAGCCGGACGTGCTGCTGGTAATCGGCGGGGATACCCGCGGGAGTATCCACCCCGGGATCGGGCAGCGCGCCGAAGCGCTCGGCTTTTTGGATGCGTCCCTCGATCTCGCGGACGCCGGTCAGGTATTCATCGAGCTTGTTCTGGTCGTTGCGGCCAAGCTCGCGGTGCAGCGCATTCGCGTCCTCGAGCACGAAGTCGAGGATCGACTTCTGCCGTGATTGGCGGAGCTCGAAACTCTTCTGCCGCTCGGCGCCTTTGCCGCTCCCGAAGAGCCGCTCGAAGACGAGGCGCGGATTGGATTCCGGGGCAATGGGCGAAGTTTCCGAGCGCCACGCGATGTTAAATTGATAGGCGCACGAGTAGCCGGAGTCACACGCGCCGGACTTGCGCACGCCATCGCAGGACAGTTCGAGGGAAGAGAAACGCGTCTGATCCCCGGCAGATTGGGCGGCGAGCTGGTCCACGGAAACCCCGAGCCGGATATCGGACCCGGCGGTTTTTTTTGGGCGGGCGCCGGTCAGGATCGTGGCGTTGGCGCGCGCGTGATCCCCGCCGCCGTCACCATTGGCCCAGCCGTGCCGGTGTTCGAAACCGCTCAGCACCTGAAAGTGTTCCTTCAGCCCGGCCAGCGGCGCCATCGTCTCGCCCAGCTGATAATCCGCGCCTTCGCCAGTCGGGCGCCAGCGCCCAACGTTGACGCCATTGGGCACATAAAGAAACGCCATGCGCAACGGCGCCCCGGTGTGCGTCAGCGCGGCTTGGGGAGTCGCCGCGGCCATCGCCTTGCCCAGAGGAGTGACGGACTCGAGAAACGGCAGGCCGAGGCTGATGCCGAGTCCGCGGAGAAAGTGGCGGCGGGATAACGGATTCATGGTTTTTTGGGATGCGAAGTCTGAACTTTAACCCCTCGGGGCACATTTAGTCTTGGTCAACGGTCGCAATTGATCCTTTTCCCTTCGGCAGCCACTTCCCGTCCCGGAGCAGGTAGAGGATGGCCGTTTTCAGATCGTAGGAACCTGCCTTGTCCTGCATCCAGGTGGAGATCATCGCAATTCTGGCACCCGGGGCGATCGAGAGCAATCTGGACGTCGTGCCCCCGCGTTGATCCACCTGGAAGAAGATCGCGTCGGCTTCAGGCAGCCCATTCACCACCAACCCGCGCGCCGCGAAACCGGCCAGGAGGTGGTAGGCGACTTGAGCCGATGGCCTCGGAAAGTTGGGGCCGGGTTCGCTTTCGGCCTGTTCGTCCAGTCTTGTGACTTCCTTTTCAAGCTGCGCCAGCACTTCGGGGATGATGAACGCCTTCGTCTTCGCGAGCGCGGGTTCAGAGCCCTGCATGGAGAGGCACAAGAGCACGACCAAAAGCACCACGACCGCAGCGGGCATTCTCTTCATTCGGTGTTTGTCACTTCGAGTTGGCAAACCGCTCCCCATCTCCGCGCCGCTTCTGAAATGGGGCGCTCTCGACGATGCCGTAAATCACCGAGCGCATCGCGCCGTTGTCCGCATTGAGCGTCGTGACGATGCGATCCACCGTCACCGTGTCGTAATACTCCAGGCCGCGGCCGATCGCGTAGGTGAGCAGCTTTTCCGTGAGGCAGCGGAAAAAATCATCGCGCCGGCTCGTGGACAGCACCTGGGCGAGTTCCGCCACGTCCTTGAACTTTTCACCGGTAATGAGTTGCCCGGCGGTGTCGATCGCCTTGCCGTTGTCCTGCTCCCGATACGTGCCCAGCGGTGTGAAGTGCTCCAGCACAAACCCGAGCGGGTCCATGCGCGCGTGGCAGGAGGCGCAGAGCGGTTTTTCGCGATGCACCGCCATGATCTCGCGCATGGTGAGTTTCTCGCCGCGCTTCCTGGATTGTTCGAGGTCCGGCACGTTCGGCGGCGCCGGCGGGGCGGGCGTGCCGAGGATGTTATCCAGGATGAAAAGGCCGCGTTTGACCGGCGAGGTGCGCGTCGGATTTGACGTGACGACAAGGGTGCTGCCGTGCGTCAGGATGCCGCCGGCGCGATGGCTCTCGGGACTGAGCGGGACCTTGCGCATCTCGGTCCCCTTGACGCCGGGGATGCCGTAGAAATTCGCGAGCTGCTCATTCAGAAACGTGTAGTCGGCGGTCAGCAGTTCGAGCGCCGTGCGGTTCTCGGCCAGGAGATGCGCGAAATGCATCTCGGTCTCGTCCCGCATCGCGTCGCGCAGGCGGGAATTGAAGATCCGGTAGGCTTCGGTGTTGGGCAGTCCGAGGAAGATCCGCACATCCACGTTGATCCCCTCGACGTCGCGCGTCTGGAGCCATTGGCCGACGAAGTTGGCGACCAGGCGGCTGGAGCGTGGATCGGCCAGCATGCGGTCCACCTGGGCGCGCAGACTCGCGCGCAGCTTGCCATCGCGGGCCAGCGCGAGCAGTTCCTCGTCGGGCAGCGAGCTCCAGAGGAAATAAGAGAGCCGCGAGGCCAGCGCGAACTCGTCGATGGGAACGACGCGCCCGGCGTTATTCGGCTCAGGTTGTATCTCGGCCCGAAAGAGAAATCGCGGTGACGCGAGGATCGCGGTGAGCGCCTGGGCGATGCCTCCCTCGAAAGTCACTCCCGGCTGTTTGGCGGTGCCTTCCGCGAGCGCGACCAGGCGATTGAGCGTCGCCTCATCCACCGGGCGACGAAAGGCGCGATCGGCAAGCTGGCGCAGGATTTTTCGTCCGTACGCGCTGCGCGCCTGAACGTCCGCGGGCGGCGGACCATCGGAAAAGACCCGGTAGTATTGCTTCGGGTATTCGAGATGACTGCCGTCGAGCGGACCGTAGAGGCTGACACTCGAAACGTTGAGGTTGAGCTGTTTCTCGCCTTCCAGCGGCGGAGTGAGGGGCGCGATGTCGATCGCGAGCGCGTTGTCCCCCGCTTTCAATTCCACCTCCGCGGTGAGCTTGATCGTCTTCCGATAGTCCCATCCGACTTTCATGCTCTGGACCGCCTTCCCCTCGACCAGCAGCGCAACTTTCGCCGTATGTTCGGTCGCCTCGCTCGAACCCTGCACGCGCATCTCGGCCGTGATCTTGTAACGACCCGGATGCTCGATGCGCCGCACCGCAGCGGCCGTCGCCGCCTCGGCAAAGGGCAGGAACTTCGCGGTTTTTTTCTTTTCGTCGCCGACCCGAAACTGCTCCGCACCGAGATATTGCGTCGGGATACGCGGGCCCGCTTCCTCGATCGCGTCGCCGACGATTTCCTCGGCGGCGGCGATGTATTTCTCCATCAGCAAGGGTGAGATGCTCAAGACATCGCCGATGGTGTCGAAGCCGTAACCGGTGTCATCGGTCGGAAAGGCGTCATCCACCTCGAATTTGACGCCGAGCAGGTCGAGCACTGTGTTGCGGTATTCCTCGCGGTTGAGCCGGCGGACGGTCACCCGGCCGGGATCTGGATTGGCCGGGTCCACCTTGAACACCGCGGTCTCGATCCAGCGCAGGAGCTGGTCCCGTTGTGCCGCCGAAGGCTGCGCTTTGCCGGCCGGGGGCATGAGCTGCGTCTGGACATTTTTCCAAACCGCAAACCAATGCTCGATGTCTTTGAACTGGCTCTCCGGCGCGGTCAGCTTGTCGAGCGCGAAGCCACCCTTCTTTGCCCCGTCGCCATGGCAGTCGAAGCAGTAATCCTCCAGCACCGGCTGGATCTGCTGATAGGGCGCGACCGGCTCCGCCGCGCAAATCGAACCGCCAGCCGCCAGCGTGACGAGCGAAATGGCAAAAGCTTTCTGAGACTTCCGGGACGAGGGGGTCATGCACACGAAGATTTTCATCGAATGCGCAACTCGTCCACTCGCATCCGGCGCTGGCCTGCTGCTGGCACCTGCGAATCTCGTCGAGCAACAACCTCCCGCATCGAGGGAACCAAATGACCAAATCTTGCCAAATGACCAAATAAAGGAAGCGGATGAGCCCCCTTCCGATTTGGTCATTTGGTTTCAATACAACGCGCTTGCGGCCGGCGCGTGCGAATCTCGTGCCTGCATCAGGGCATTTTGGGCGTGGTTGAAACTGCGTCCGCGGATCGTATTTCGATGTTACAGCTGTAACACGATTGGGCCGTGGCCCAGTCCGCGGTGCCCGGATCCGCGGCCGTCGCACCGCCCGCGCTCGACAATCGTAGCGTGCCGCCGGAGATTCCGGGCGCATGAAATCCCGGATCGAGGCCCTGGTCTCGCAAGTGAGCGAAATTATCGTCGGCAAGGAGGACGCCATCCGGCGCGCCATCGCCTGCCTGCTCGCGCGCGGCCATTTGCTCATCGAAGACGTGCCGGGGGTCGGCAAGACCACGCTCTCGCACGCGCTGGCCCGCTCCCTCGGACTGCAGTTCCGGCGCATCCAGTTTACCAGCGACATGCTGCCCGCAGACATCCTGGGAAACTCCATCTTCGACCGCGACCAGCAGCGCTTCGTGTTTCATTCCGGGCCGATTTTTTCGCAGGTCGTCCTGATCGACGAGGTCAACCGCGCCACGCCCAAGACCCAAAGCGCGTTGCTCGAGGCCATGGAGGAAAGCCACGTCACCATCGACGGCGTGACGCATGGACTGCCGGTGCCATTTTTCGTCATGGCCACGCAGAACCCGCTGCACCAGGTCGGCACTTTTCCGCTGCCGGAATCGCAACTCGACCGGTTTTTGATGCGCATCGAGCTCGGCGTTCCGGATCGCGCCGCCGAACGCACCCTGCTGCTGGGCCTCGACCGCCGGGATCTGGTGCGCGCGATCCAACCGGTGCTCGAGGCTGACGCGCTCCGCGAAATCCAGCAGTTGGTCCGGACGGTGCACACTTCTCCGGCGCTGCTCGATTACCTCCAGGATGTGCTCGAGGCGAGCCGGCGACGCCACCGTACCGGTCTCTCTCCGCGGGCCGGGCTCGCGCTATTGCGCGCCTCGCAGGCCTGGGCGCTGATGCAGGGACGCGAGATGGTGCTGCCCGAGGATTTGCAGGCAGTCGGCGTGTCCGTGATGGCGCACCGACTCGGACAGGACTTTGAGACCACCGGCGAAAGCGGGCGCGGGCTGGCGGAGAGCCTGTTGAAGGAAGTCGCCGTGCCGTGAAGCCGCTCTGCTCCGCGGCGCGCATCTGGGTGTTGCCCAATCGCAACACGGTGGGGCTGCTCGCGGTCCTCGCGGGCATGTGGTATGCCGGCGCGAGCCAGAACAATGGCGCGGCCTACCTGCTCTGTTTCGTTCTCACCGCCGTCGCCCTGGTGTCGATCCTTCATGCCTGGGCCAATCTCCGGGGACTGATCCTCGAAGCCGATCCGATCCGACCGGTCTTCGCTGGCGAGGAACGCGTCGTGCCGCTGCAAGCGTCCAGTGCCCGGCATCGGGCGCACTTTGGGATCCGGGTGAAGGCGGGCGGCGCCGAGCAACCGGCCGTCTTTCCGCACCTCGAGGCGGAAGGCGCCGTCGTGGCGGAGCTTCGCGTCCCGGCCCGCCAGCGCGGGTTTTTCGAGACCCTGCCGGTGTGCCTCGAAAGCCGGTTTCCGCTCGGATTCTTTACGGCCAGGCAATTTTGCAACCCCGCCCAGGCGCACTTTGTCTATCCCGAGCCGGTGGGCAGCAGACCCCTGCCCTCGTCGCTCCAGCCAGCGCGACATGCCCGCGATGGCTTGCGCGCGGAAGGCGATGACTTCGGCGGAGTGCGCTCCTGGCGGCCCGGCGAATCGCAGCGCCACATCGACTGGAAAGCCGCGGCGCGGGGACAGCCGCTGCTCATCAAGCAGTGGTCGGGCGATTCCGATGACACCCAGGCGCTCGATTGGAATTTGCTCGCAGGGCTGGACACCGAGACGCGTCTGAGCCAGCTCGCGCGCTGGGTCGTGCTGGCGGAGCGTGCGGGCTCTAGTTACGGATTGGCCCTTCCCGGCGTCACGCTGCCGCCGTCGCGGGGCGAAGCTCATTACCACGCCTGTCTGCGTCTGCTCGCCCAATTCGCTCCCCGCCTGGGCGCGGCCGACGCGCCCGCCGACTGCCCATGAACCTCCTTCGCCGCTCGCGTCCGCTCAGCGCCGTGGCCACAGCGCCGCTCGTCGGGATGTGCGGGTGCCTGGTCTTGGCAGCGGCGCCTCTGTTCCCGAAGGTCGCCGGCTGGGCGGGCGTGCTGCTGCTGCTTTCCGGCGCGGCCCGTCTGTATATGAATCGGCGCGCGGCCCGGCTTCCGTCATTGCCCCTGAAAGTCGCCCTCTTCGGTCTCGGCGCGGGCGGGATCGCGATCACCTACGGTTCCATGGTCGGCATCGAACCGGGTCTGAGCATCCTGCTCGTCCTGGTGGCCCTGAAGCTCATCGAGACCAACGGCGAGCGGGATTTCCAGGTGCTCGCGTTGCTCGGCTACTTCCTCGCGCTCTGCACGCTTTTCTTTTCCCAGGACCTCCTCCTCTGGCTCTATGTCGGAGCGGTCTTCGTCCTGATCACCGCGATGCTGGTCCGCTTTCATCGCGGGCCGGGAGCGGGCACCTTGCGGCGTTCGGTGCTCCTCTCGGGAACCATGCTGCTCCAGGCGGTGCCCATCATCGCCCTGCTGTTCGTGTTTTTCCCGCGCACCAGCCTCTTCCTGCGTTTCCCCTTCGGCGCCTCCCTGCTGGGCGCCCGGGGGATGTCCGATCGGCTCTCGCCCGGGAGTGTGTCGGCTCTCGCGATGAATGAAGAGATCGCTTTCCGCGCCGATTTTCCCGACGGCAATGCGCCGCCCATTTCGCAAATGTACTGGCGCGGCCTGGTGCTCTGGCGCGGGGCCGGCTTGACCTGGGTGAACAGGCCGCCGCTGCCCCTCGAACGCCGCCTCGGCCAGCTCGCGGGTCCGGCGATCCGCCAGCGCATCAGCCTGCAACCGCACGGCGGCCGCTGGATCTTCGCCCTTGATCGGCCGATGGGCGACCACCCGAAGTTCAACTTTATGCCCGGCGGCTACTTCGAACGGTCGAAGCCCGTTCTGACGACCTTCCATTACGAAGTCGTGTCGCAGCCCGAAAATCGCGAAACCACGCTGCTCGCCGACCAGCAGCAAGCCGCCCTGGCCCCGGCGACGAATCCGTCCCCAAAGGTGCAGGCGCTGGTCAAGAGCTGGACCACCGGGGCGGCGAATGAACGCGAAGTGGTGGAACGCGCGCTGCGTCATTTTCACGAGGAAAAGTTCAGCTACTCACTGCAACCGGGCACCTACGGGGCGAACGCGCTGGACGAGTTTCTCTTCGAGCGGCGCACCGGCTTCTGCGAGCATTACGCGGCGGCTTTCGCCACGCTGATGCGGGTCGCCGGGATACCCTCACGCGTGGTCCTCGGCTACCACGGCGGCGAATTGAATGGGCTCGGCAATTACGTTATCATCCGGCAGAGCGATGCCCACGCCTGGGCGGAGGTCTGGATCAAGGATACCGGCTGGCTGCGGGTCGATCCGACGGAGGTGATTGCGCCCGACCGGATCAGCTCGGGTCTCGCGTCTTTTCTCCAGACCCGCGCGGATGGCGCCGACAACGCCGCGGGCGCCAACTCCGAGGCGGCCCTCGGCTTGCGGGAAATGATGCGCGAACTGCGCATGGCCTGGGATTCGATCAATTACCAATGGGATTTGCGGGTGCTCAACTTCGACGAGGACAACCAGCGTTCTTTCCTGGCCACCATCGGTTTTGGCGACGAACGCTGGCTCGAGGCGCTGGCGTGGGCGGCGGCCGGAATCGCGCTGGCGCTCATCGGGATCGCCCTGTGGCTGCGGCGTTCCGGACGACCGCGGCTGGATGAGGCGAGCCGCTGGTGGGAGCGTTTCTGCGGGACGCTGGCCGCAGCCGGGGTGCGACGTGAAACGTGGGAAGGTCCCGTGCGCTTCGGGGAACGCGCGGCGGCCGAGGTCGGGGAGCATCGCGCGGAGATTTTGCGCGTGGCGGAGGTGTATGCGCGCCTTCGCTACGCCCCCGAGCCGCCGCCCGTTCAGGAACTCGCCGCCGCCGTGCGGGGTTTGCCGCCGCTCCGAACGCGGCGCTGACCGAGGCGCGGTCGAAAAAAAGTCACGGCGTTCGAGGCCGTCACCTCGCGCATCTTCCACTCGGGGCTTGGCCGACGAAGTTCACTGAAACGTAGGTCAGGTCGCGTTGTTACCATTTCGGGACGAAAGGTATTAGTGGAGCTGTAATCCAATCGACTACAACTGCGAAAGGCCAGCAAACGAGGAGGACAAGCCGGCGCGAAAACGGAATGTATGTATCGGAAGGATGGTTACTAAAGATCTCCATCGTTCCGGAGGTTGGGTCTGTGAATTGGATATAGAGATTGCCATCGGTGAATGTGTCGCTGAAGCCGGGACTGCGGTAGCTGGCGCGGTAGAAATAGATTGCCGGTTGCCCCGGATTGAATCGTGTCCGCATGAAGGCGATGACCTGCGCGTGCTCCATGCGATCCCAGGCAGGATCGGTCGGAACGTGCCCGCGGAGATCAACGACGGGAATTGGTTTTGCCCCTTCGATGTCGGAAGGCGTGATCGGCCGCCGGTGGATTTGATACTGCGGAGATTTCTCGCGTGGAGGTGGAAGTGGAAGGACGGCCCAGTACCTCGCGCCGGGAAATGAACCGTTGTTCCCCCGTTGGGGGAACGTCGTGTAGTCGAGAATGATCGAACCGCCGCGGACGAAGGCACCATGCAGATTTTCAATGTGGGCGTCCCCGCGTGTCGCCCAATCAAGTAGGCGGGTCGTTCCGACAAGGCGCAATCCGCATAAGGATGGGAACATCGCAAGCGCCCAGACAATGAGGAGGGTCTTAGCAAAACGTTTCACGCGGGAAGCGACCTAACTCGATACCGAGGAAAGGCTTCCGTGTAAAACAGTTCACTCCCCTGTTTTTATCTGCACAAAAGGAATGGATGGCTAGGATCGCACTTGAATCCCTTCCATTGAAAACACCGCCCTCTGAAGCCATGAAAAACTACCTGCTTGCCGATTTGGATCGCATCGATCCCGTCCGCTGCCCGTGCGGCTTTTCCCGCCGCGCCTTTGCCACGCCGGACAATCCGCTTGCCACCTTGCACATCGTGGACATTCACGCGGATGCGCAAACGCATTACCACAAGAAGATGACCGAGATTTATCTCGTGCTGGAAGGCGAAGGCCACCTCGAGCTCGATGGCGAACTCGTGCCGCTGAAGCCGATGACCTCGGTCTTCATCAAGCCCGGCTGCCGACATCGCGCCGTGGGCAAGTTGAAGATTGTCAACGTGGCCATTCCCGCCTTCGACGTGGAAGACGAATGGTTTGATTAGGAGCCTGTCGGACTTGCGGGTGTGTAGCGGCCGCGGAGCGGCTGTGACGCCGAATGCCCGCTCCTGGCGAGCTAGGGGTGCCGGCGCCGACGGAAACTTGCAGCGCTGCCAACCAGGGTCGAGCGTGGGCCATGCCCAGACGTTTTGCCCCGTTGCTGCTCGCGGTGCTCTTATCCGGCTGCGCGACTTTTGATCAGGCTGAGCTCGCCCGGGTGCGCGCTCGCGGCGTCGCTCCGCCGGTCGTCCTCAAGCTCGATCGCGGGGATCCTCTGGCTCCCGCGGATGTCGTCGAATTAACGCGCCGCGGCGTTCCCGATTCCCTGGTCATCCGCCAACTCGAAGATCACGGGGTCGATTCGCTGGTCTCCCGCAGCGATGTCGTTGCGCTCCGCAAGGCGGGGGTGCGTCCCGCCGTCATGGACGCCCTCCTGCGCGCGTCCGACTACTTTGCGGAACGTTACACCGAACCGGGCTTCGACGTTTACACCGATCCCTACTACGGCGGAGGGCTCGGCTACTACGATCCCCGCTGGTATGGCGGTGTGGGCTTCGGGGTCAGCGTCCCGCTGCATCATCACCACCACTGGCATCGCTGACCCACGCTGTGAGGCGATGCGCGGCCTCAGCGCAGCGAGCGCCACGGCTCTTCGGCCGAGTGATCGACGCTAAAGGGGCCGGTGATTTTTGCCGGCGTGAGAATGGCGAGGAACTCGCAGCCCGCACCGCTGTCGTTGTAACAGCCGTGGATCACGCCGCGGGGAATGTAGGCGGAATCCCCCGCCTTCAGGTTTCGCTTCTCCTTCTCCACCCATTGCACCATCTCGCCCTCCAGCAGGTAGATGATTTCGTCCATCTCGGGGTGGGAGTGGAAGGGATGCGATCCTCCGGCGTCGAAATGCGCACGGACGAAAACGAGCGACTCGGCATCGCCGAGCCCGTCCTTGAAGTACCAGTGGTTGGTCTGGCGATCGAGGTGCTGGACCTCTGTTTCGGCAGTGGAAACGAATCGGCGGGGAGAAGGAGAGGCTTCGGGCATGGCCGCGCCCTTATAGCCGGCCCGGCCCAGGAATCGAAAGCCATTTCCGATCGCCGTTCCGCCTTGCCAACACGGCCCGCGTCTGACTTCTGACCGCTGCCCTCCATCTTCTGCCATTTGCCCCTCCCCCATGCCCACCATCGCCCTCCTCGGAACCATGGACACCAAAGGCCTCGAGCACGGCTACGTCGCCGAGCAGATCCGCGCGCGCGGCCATCGAACCTTGGTCATCGACCTCGGCACCGACGGCGCGCCACAGCTTGCGCCCGACATCACGCGGCATGAAGTCGCCGCGCTGGCCGGCTTCGATCTCGGCGCGTTGATCACCAGGCACGATCGCGGCGAAGCGGTCGCGGCAATGTCCAAAGCGGCGCCAGCGATCCTGACCAAACTTCAAACCGAGGGAAGAATCGACGGCGTGATCTCGCTCGGCGGCGGGGGCGGCACCGCGATCGCCACCGCGGGCATGCGCGCGTTGCCCCTCGGCTTCCCGAAGCTGATGGTTTCGACCCTGGCCAGCGGCAACACCGCGCAATACGTGGGGGTGAAGGACATCGTGATGATGCCGAGCATCGTCGATGTCGCCGGCCTGAACCGCCTCTCGCGCATGATCCTGTCCCGCGCCGCCGGCGCCATTTGCGGGATGGTGGAAGCGGCTGCCGCATCCTCATCCTCTTCGTCAACCGACGAGACGACCGTGGACAAACCGATCATCGCCGCCTCGATGTTTGGCAACACCACCGATTGCGTGCAGCGCGCGAAGAAGCTTCTCGAAGCGGCCGGCTACGAAGTGCTCGTCTTCCACGCCACCGGCACCGGCGGCCGGACCATGGAATCGCTGATCGAGAGCAGGCTGGTCGCGGGCGTGCTCGACGTGACCACCACCGAATGGGCCGACGAGCTTGTCGGCGGCGTCCTCGGCGCCGGCCCCACCCGCCTCGAAGCCTCCGCGCGCCGCGGCGTGCCGGCCATCGTTGTCCCGGGCTGCCTCGACATGGTCAACTTTCACGCTCCCGAAACCGTTCCCGCGAAGTTTGCCGGTCGCACCTTCTACCACCACAACCCGCAGGTCACGTTGATGCGCACCAACGCCGAAGAATGCGCGCAGCTCGGCCGCATCCTCGCGGAAAAGGTGAACCTCTCCACCGGCCCCGTCACCGTCCTCCTGCCCAAGCGCGCGATCAGCGTGATCAGCGCCGCGGGCCAGCCGTTCCACGATCCCGCGGCCGACGCCGCGCTCTTCGCTGCGATCAAGTCGCACCTCCGCCCCGATATCGCGGTCGTCGAACTCGATGCCGCGATCAACGACCCCGCTTTCGCCGAAGCCTGCGCCACGACCCTGCTCGGCCAGCTGCGTTGACCGCGGGATGGATAGTGGGGGCAGGCGTCCCCGCCTGCCGAACAGTGGAGTAGGCGTCCCGCCTGCCGCGAACCTGGGCAGCCGGGACGGCTGCCCCACTTTTGGCAG
>JAXDQW010000037.1:0-42659 GCA_034667665.1 Chthoniobacter sp. | reverse complement strand
TGGAGTGTTGGAGTGGTGGTTCAGCACTCCATCACTCCACCACTCCACCACTCCCCACCAAGCCTCTACACCGGCCGGCTCACGATTCGCCGGCGAGGAGCGCGCTGCGGTAGCCGGCGGCGGTCAGCCGGGCGACTTCCGACCAGCGGCACGCCCACCTCCACGGCGCGGCCGCGGCGAAGTCCGGGCGGATGGCGAGCGCGCGGCCGAGTTGTTTCGCGAAGTCATCGTCCAGGCTTTGGAAGCGAAAGACGCGCGGGTCCGGCTCCGCGAGGTCCACTGTGTCCAGGCGCGCAGGCAGGAGCAGCGGCACTCCCCACGAACGCGCGAGCGTCGCCGCGCCCGAGGTGAAAATCGCGCGGTAGTTGAAGAGGACGCAGTCCGCGGCGCACAGCCAGCGGGCGAGTTTCTGATCGGAGAGGCGCTGGAGATGAAGCAAGACCCGGGGACAGCCCACGGCTGCCCGGGCGATCGAGGCCCCGTATTCGTCGGACATGGGCTGGCCCGCGATGACCAGCGTCGCGTCAGGTGCGCGGCGCTGCCAATGGGCGAGCACTTCCTCGAGGCCTTTGTACGGCTCGATGGCGCCGAACATCAGGCAGATCTTTTCCTCGCCCAACCGGAGGAGGGTGCGCGCTTCGAGCCGCGAGCCGGGCAAGGGCATGGCCGCCGACAAATCGCCGTGGGGCACCACCTGCACGCGTTCCGGTTCGAGGCGGAAGCGCTCCACGAGTTGCGCTTTGGCCTGCGGTGAGTGCGCGAAGACGACGCGGGCGCGCCGGAAGGTGGCCGCGGGATTGTGCCGGGCGAACGGCTCCTGACTGCGATTGTGCGCGAGCAGGTTGTGCGCGGTGGTGGCCAGCACGGTGTGCCGGGTGGCCAGGGCGAGATCCGTGGAGAACCGCGCGCGGCGAAACCAATCCCAGCCATCGTCCCGGAGCGGGTAATAGGCTTCCGGCCAGTGCAGATGCAAAATCTCGCTGGGGCCGCTCCTTTCCCGGAGCAGCCGGGTGAGCGGCAGCACGCGGCGATAGCGACTCAGGAAATCCACTTCGACCCCGACGTCCGCCAGGGCTTCCGCGAGCAGTCGCTGGTAGGGCACTCCCGCACGCCAGTCGGGAGCGAAGAGCACCTTCATGGATGATCCGCGACGAACAGCTCCCGCCGCAGCCGCGCCAAACCTTCGCCGAAGAAACGATCCCGCACGGCCCCCACGTAGTGCCGGCTGACCGCGTCTTCGGCGGCCTCTTTGCCAAGCGACACTTCGTAGCGGCGGGGAAGGAGACCGCCCTTGCCGTGCCGGGAGGCGCAGAGCGCGTAGAGCGTTTGCTCGATGCGCCAGATCGTGCCGCGGAGGATCGACGTTTGCGCGAGTGCGGAATCCATGAAGTCGTGATCGAGCGCGGCCTTCGCGATGAGGCCCAGTCCGCTATTCACCCGCTGCCAGAGCCGGATCCCGAAATCGTCCCGCGCCTCGGTGGCCGTGATCAGCGCGGCGTCGGCCACATCTTCATTGAACCAGCATTCGTCATGGCCCGCCTGGACCCAGTCGAGAATCTCGCGCGGATGGTTGAAGAAAAGGAGATCGCTGTCGAAGACGAGATAGCGCGCGCCTTCCGCGAAGTGCGGAAAATCAAAGATCTTCAAGGCCAGCGGGTGCATCTGCCGGTATTCGTGGCAGAACGGAAAGGGGCGCAGGGCCTTCTCCATGCGAACGTCCGCTTCCGCGCGGGTGACCACGCGGAGGTTGGGAAAAAGCCGGGTCAGGGTCGCACTGCCGGTGTCGGGGAGCGTGCCATCGTCGTGGATCACGACCGTCCACGCCTGCTCGGTGAAATGAAACCAGCTCGCGAGCATCCAGGCGGCGAGCCGCCAGTCGTTCGCGCCGGTGAGCACGTGGACCGGCACGGCGCCCAGCGGCCCGGTGGCCGGGACCCCGGACCAATCGACGATGTGCGGCAGGGTCCGGTACGCGTGGTAGGAGGCCTTCCAGCCGCGCCGGAAGTCGCGGCGGAGCAGCCACCAGAGTCGGCCGGGGGAAATCACGACGCGGATCTTCTGCCGGCCAGAAGCCTCCTGCAAGCTGCCTGCGCGCGGGTGCGTGCCTCCGGGGAGAGCAGCCAATGGGGGTGTCGCAAAAAGTCGCCAAAGAAGCTGCGCCGGCGCGCTCCGGGCGCCGCTTTGCCGGACTGAAAAAGGTCGTAGCTGAGCCGGGCTTCGAGCGCCCAGCGGTGCGGCGTGCGGATCGGTGGCCGGCGGTCGAGGTGCCGGCGCAGGATCGCGCGAATCTCGTCGGCGGCGGCCTCCGCCGCCCGGGATTTTTGCGCGGGGTGCAGTCGGAAGCGGGCGAGGACCGCCGGCAGGTGCGCGACCCGGGCTCCGGCCAGAAAGCAGCGCACCCAGAAATCGTAGTCGAAGGCGAGCTGGTAGCGGGAATCAAAGCCGCCGACTTTTTCGAAGAGCGCGCGACGGTAAAAGACCTCCGGCTGCACCCATTGGCGCTGGTTCCACCAAACGCCATAAATATCGAGCACCTCGTCGAGGGATTGAATCCGGCCCGTGTGCGTGCCGGTCACGCCGCCCTGTGCGTCGATCCACTCGACCGCGCCATAGACCAGATCGACCTCGGGATGGGCGGCAAAGAAATCGAGCACCCGCGCCGCGGCCTCGGGCGCGAGCAGGTCGTCGCCATTGATAAAGCCGATCACTTCGCCCCCCATCTTCGGGATCGCCCGATTGAGCGCGTCGGCCTGGCCGCCATCCGCCTCGCTCACGATGACGTCTTCCGGACGGGCCAGAGAGCGCGCCATTTCGACGGTGCCATCCGTCGATCCGCCATCCTGCAGCCACCAGCGCACGGGGGTGCCCTGGGCGTTGAGCGAGGCCAGCGTCGCGCTGAGAAAGCGGGCGCCATTCAGAACCGGGACGGCGAGCACCAGCGGCGACGCCGGACGGCTCATGTCTGGGCTTCGACCGTCCACGCAATCTTCGGGCAGACCACGCCCGGCCAGGGCTCCGGAAAGGTCGAGGCCTGGTTCCCCGCGCCGGAAACGGTGAAGCCAAGATACTCCGCGCCGGGCAGGAGATAGCGCTCGCCCGGGATATCGCACTGGATATTGACCAGGTAATTGCGCCGATTGAGCAGGCCGGCGGGCAGCACACAGGTGCTTTGGTAGCGGCCGGGCGACTGGGTTTCCTGCTGGAAAAGGTGGTCGGTCGCGCAGAACGCGACTTCGCCCTCCTGGGTCATCAGGGAGACGACGAAGCGCGCCCCGCGCAGCCGCCGGAGCACGGTGTAGTTGATCTCGATGCGGATGGGTTTGTCGGCCTCGAAAGCGGCCTGCGGCACGCCCTGCGGTCCGAGGAGCCGGATGCCGCGCAGCGCCAGGTCATCGGTGTGGGGCGCATCCGCGCTGCCGTTCCACCAGATCTGCCCTTCGACTTCGCTGTCCTTGGGGCTCGATGCGGAAAGATAATGACTGATCACGTCCGCGGGCGCCCCCGTGCGGACCACGCGGCCGCCCTCGATGAGGATCGCCTCTTCGCACAGCGAGCGCACCGCCCCCATGTTGTGACTGACGAAGAAGACCGTCCGGCCCTGCTCGGAAGCGACCTGCCCCATCTTGCCGAGGCACTTCTTTTGGAACCCAGCATCGCCGACGGCCAGCACTTCATCGATGAGCAGAATCTCCGGCTCGAGGTGCGCGGCCACGGCGAAGGCGAGGCGCACGAACATGCCGCTGGAGTAACGTTTGACCGGCGTATCGATGAATTTGCCGACCTCGGCGAAATCAACGATCTCGTCAAAACGCGCCGCCACCTCCGTGCGTTTCATGCCGAGGATCGCGCCGTTGAGGAAAATGTTCTCGCGCCCGGTGAGCTCGTTATGAAAGCCGGTGCCGACTTCGAGCAGCGAGACCACCCGGCCGCGCAGGATGGCCCGGCCGCTGGTGGGTTCGGTGATGCGGGAGAGAATCTTCAGCAGGGTGGATTTGCCCGCGCCATTGCGGCCGATGATTCCGACCACGGCGCCGGGGGCGACGGAGAAGGAGATGTCCTTGATGCCCCAGAAGGTGTTCGGCTCGGGGCCGGCCCGATCATCCGGGATCGCTTCGCTGGCCGCCGCGGGGCGATCGCCCCGGAAGCGCCCGAAGAGGCTTTCCAGCGATTGACGCAGGCTGGTGGGACCGATGCCGCCCAGCGCGTAGAGTTTGGAGAGCCGATCGACTTCGACAATGGCCTTCATACAGAGTCGATCATGGTCCGCTCCACCTTCTGGAATGCCGCTATGCCGAAGGCCAGGAGGAGCACCGTCGAGGCCGCGGAAATGACGATTTCTGCGGTGCCGAGGGTGCCGCGGCCGAGCAGGCAGATGCGGAAGGCTTCGACCGGCACGGACATCGGATTCGCCCAGATGACCCATTGCCACTGCGGGGGAACCTTGGACAAAGGATAGAAAATCGGCGTCGCGAACATCCAGATTTGGATCAGGAATTGGTTGAGGTGGATGAGATCGCGATATCTGGCCGTCGCCGCGGACATGAGCAGGCTGACCCCGAGACTCAAGGCGACCACCTGGAGCAAGGGCAGCGGCACCAGGAGCAGCTTCCAAGTCAGGTGCACAACGCTGGCATCCTGCGTGCACAGCTTGTAGTAGCCCAGGAAAAGGAGAAACGGGCCGAGTTGAATGGCGAACGCCACGAGATTGGAGAGGACGATCGCGACCGGCACAATCAGCCGCGGGAAGTAAACCTTGCCGAAAAGGTGGGCGTTATTGACGAAGCTCGCGCCGGCGTTGGTGAGATTCTGGGAAAAGTAGGTCCAGCCGAGGAGCCCGCAAAGATAGAAGAGCGGCCCGGGGATGCCGTCGGTGGGAATGCCCGCGATGCGCCCGAAGATGATCGCAAAGACCATCGCAGTGAGCACGGGCTGGAGGATGAACCAGAGCGGTCCGAGCAGCGTCTGCTTGTAGCGCGAGGTGACATCCCGCTGGACGAGCAGGACCAGGAGATCCCGGTATTCCCAGAATTCCCGCCAGTCGATGCTGAGCCAGCCCCGCGACCGCTCAATGATGACTTCGTACGGCTCGGCCTTCAGTTCTGCCATGACCAGCATTGCAACTGGAAATCACCGCCTTCGACGGCGAGCGTGGCCGTGTAGCCGGCCGCGGGCGTGAACTTGAGAAGGGCCCAGCGATCGGGCTCGGTGAGGGTGAATCCGTGGGCCAGACCCGCGCCGCTGGCTTTGAGCCGGGCCTCCATGCAGGTCCAGATATCGTAAAATTTCCAGGCGCGCTGGGCGGCCGGGAGCAGGCGCAGGTCCCAGGCGTCTTCGGGATCGAAGTAGTGATCGGCGAGCGTTTCAAACGGGACGTTGTCGCGCATGAACTCGAGATCCACGCCGATCTCGCGCACATGGGTGACGGCGAGCAGCATCAGATCGTCCGAATGACTGAGGTTGAAGCGCAGGGTGGTATCCCCCTCGAGTTGCGGCTTGCCGTGCGGACCGGTGGTCAGGAGCGTCTCCTCCGCCGGGATGCCAAGGTAGCGGGCGAGGACCCGGCGCAGGATGCCGCGCCCGGCGATGAAGCGCCGGCGATCGCGCTCGAAATGGAAACGGTCCGCCCGGATCCATTCCGCGGGCGAAAGCGGAGCCGGCGATCCCGCCTGCTCGTCGAGGTTCGCCCGCCACAGGTGGACTTCTCCCGCGCGGAGCGAAGGCGCCGTGTCTCCCGGCTGCCAGTTTTCAAGAGCGATTAGCATGAGGTGGGGACGATGACGCAACGTGCGATCAGGGCGCGGTGGCTGGTGCGATGACCAGGACAGGTGCGCGGTGATTCGAAGCGGCTCTTTTCATAAACACGAGTCATCCCTAGCGGATGTCGCGCCAGCGTGCCTGCAAAAATGCGGCTCGGGGCTTTGGAAGGGTGGGCTGGCATCGGTTTCTATGCATCGCAAGGGCTGACGCTCACGCGGGGGGCTCCCTTCCATAGAGGCGGCGAGGGACCGAAGGCGAACGATTTTAGCTCCGGGCTGAAAAACAACAATGCGGATGCCGCGGGAGGCGGCGCTCCGTCGTCGCCCAAACTTCCGGAGCGGCTGCGCGTCCGACGCCCGCATCCGCTTTTTCCAGACCCGCCGTGCTGGCAGCCGCCCGCCGGTGCGCTATGATGGGCTGTTCTATGCCCGTGCAATACAAGGATTACTACGCCACCCTCGGCGTCTCGAAGAGCGCTTCCCAGGACGAGATCCGCAAAGCCTTTCGCAAGCTGGCCCGCCAGTTTCATCCCGACGTGGCGAAGGACAAAAAGACCGCGGAAGCGAAGTTCAAGGAGATCAACGAGGCCTACGAAGTTCTTTCCGATCCGGACAAGCGCCAGAAATACGACACCCTGGGAGCCGATTGGGACCGCGCGGGGGCCCAGGCGCCGCCGCCGGGCTGGCGCGGAGGACGGCGGGCCGGAGGCGACCCCTTCGGCGGCGGCGGAGCCAGTTTCGGCGGCACGGGATTCAGCGATTTTTTCGAGCAATTCTTCGGCGGGGCGCGCGGGGCGCGCCGCGGCTTCCCCGGTTCCCCGGTGGAGGAAGAACAGCGCGGCGGAGACATCGAGGCGGATCTGCTCGTGACCATCGAGGAGGCGCTGCACGGCACGAAAAAAAAGATCAGCTTCCGCCGCGACCCGCAAAGCCGGGTGGAAACCTTCGAGGTGCGCATTCCCAAGGGCGTGCGGGAGGGTCAGAAAATCCGGCTGGCCGGCCAGGGCGAAGGCGCGGGTGGAAGCGGACAGGCGGGCGACCTGTATCTGCGCGTCCGTTTTGAGCGGCACCCGGATTACGAGGTGGACGGCACCGACCTGATCTACGAGTTGGACCTGCCCGCCGCCCGAATCGTTCTCGGCACGGAAGTGGAAGTCCCGACGCCGGACGGCTCGGTGCGTCTCAAGATTCCGGGCGGCAGCCAGTCCGGCCGGAAATTTCGCCTCAAGGGGCGCGGCTTGCCCACCGCGGCCGGCGACCGGGGCGACTTCTTTGTGAAGCTTGAAGTGGCGTTGCCCGAGCAGGTCGCGGGTGAGGAGCGCACGCTTTGGGAGAAGCTGGCGGCGCTCGGCCAGTAGGACGGGCGAGCCTTGGGAGGCTGCGGACATTCGGCGTCACAGCCGCGGAGCGGCGAAACCCGAGCCACGGATCGGGAGTTGATCAGTAGGCCGCGTAGCGGCGACACACGGCGAGGCAGCAAGGTTTCGCCGCTGACGCGGCTGCCTTACGTTTTTCCATTCCGTGGCCTCGCTTCGCTCGACCACGGCTACTCGGGTTTCGCCGCTCCGCGGCTGCGGAAGAGGAGCTGAAGCGGCGAGTGCCTGATCGCCGTGGCGATGCGAACCCGGCGGCCTATTTCTTCACGAACCAGGTCCGGGTATTTGGATCGGTCTTGAAGAATTTGAGCAATTGTTCGGCGACTTTCTGCCGTCCGCTCTCGCTGGGATGGGTGCCGTCACTCCCGAAGTCCTCACGTTTCCAGACGAGGTCGCCGGCCTTGCGGCCCTTCACGCCATCGGCCCAAAGGTACGGCCCCCAGAGCAGCAAGGGCGCCTTCACTTCGCCTTTGGCCGGGTTCGCATTGAGCTTCGGCTCGCCTTTCATCTGGTCCTGAATCAACCAGCGCACGGCCAGGGCCCCCTCGTAGGCGTAGGGCTCGGGATTCAGCGCCGTCGTCGCATACCCGGCGTAGATGCGGCTCGAAAGGTAGGCGATGCGCAAGTTCGGGTAGCGCCTTTTGGCGATGGCGACGTCCTGGGCCAGCGCGTCTTTCAGATGCTCCGTGGCCGCCGGAAATCCGCCGCTTGGACCCGCATTCGCCTCCTTGAGCCAGACCACCTCCACCTGCTTCGGGGTCACCCCGCTGGCCGTCAGACGCTGGTCGATCACGCTCCAGAATTGCGCCGATTCGTCGGCGATGCGATCGGCGGTTTGTCCGCCTTGCGCCCCATCGACGAGGACCACGTTCGCCGCTTTTTCGGTATCGGGATTGGCGAGCTGCACGAACTTCGAAAACTCCTGGGTGGTGTTCGACATGCCGATCGACAGCAAGACGATCTTTCCGCTGGATGACGGTTTCCCTTCGGCGTCGAGGGGCTGAATCCTCGCGGTCTCAGCCTGCGCGGTTTTCGCGAGTTCCGGCGGCGGTTGGTTTTGCCCCTGTCCGTAAAGACCGCCGTCCTGACCCTGATATTTCTCCGCCAGATCGGTCAGCGGAGCGAGGCCGGTCTCACTTTTCGCCTCGGGGACGGGGCCGCCGCGCGCCCCGCCGCCCTGCTGCATCGCCGCCTTCGCCTTTTCGAGAAAGGCGCGCTCGTCGGCCGTGAGTTGCTCGCCGCGCTGACTCCTGGCAAAGAGCTCGCGCGCCCGATGCATGTCGAGGTTGCTGCCGCTCGCGTCCTTCCCAGCCGCCGGATTGGCGGAAGGCTTTTCGCCCCGGGCCTGCTTCGCTTTGTCCAGGTATGCCTGCTCCTCGGGGGTGAGGGTCTCGCCGCGCTGCGACTTTTGGTAAATTTGCTGCGCCTTTTCCCAGTCGATCCCCTGGCCATCGGCCAGGGCTTTCATCCGCTGCTCGCGCCACTTCATGGCGCGCTCCAGATACGCTTGATCGTCGGGCGCCAGCGTTTCGCCACGCTGCGATTTCTCGTGCAGCTCCTTGGCGCGGCGCATGTCGATATCGCCGTCGCTCTTGGCGGCCGGCTGGCTCTCCGACTCCTTGCGTTTGGCCTCCTTGGCGCGTTCGAGGTAAGTCTGCTCGTCGGAGGTGAGCGATTGGCCGCGCTGCGATTTTTGGTAAAGTTCGCGCGCGCGGTTGAAGTCGATGTCGTCGGCAGCGGCGGCCGCCACGATCGCCGAGCTGGCGATGGTCAGACAAAGGAGTGCCGACAAGCGGCTGCGGAGGATGGATTGGTGATGAAGTCTCATAGGGGGGCGGGAGGTCATGGATGGGCCGCGGATGAACGAACGTAGCGCGTTTTTGGAAACATTCCGTAGAAGTCGATCGCGCTCACGGCGACCGGATGAGCGCACGAACGTTGGCCTGTGGATCGTGAGAATCTGGCAGGTCAGCGTGGAGGGATGATGTCCGCGACCGGCACGGTCACATCCTCGAAAGCGAGCGGGCTGAGGCTTTTGCCAGGAGGGAAGATGAGCGCGACGGCGTACTTTCCATCCTCCGGCTGGCGGAGGACTTCGATGACGTCCTGCTGGAGATTGACGATCCAGCACTCGCGGACGCCGGCCTTCGCGTAGGCCGTGAGCTTGCGCTCGCGGTCGTAGGCGAGGCTGCTGTCGGAGACTTCCACGAGGAGGAAAACATCCTCCGGATGCGGGTGATGTTCCAGCTTTCGCACCCGCGGGACGAGCATCATGTCGGGCTGCGGCTCGGAATATTCGTGAAGCCAGACGGGATTGCCGGGAGACACCATGTAGCGGCGGCGCGCCTGCTCGACGAGACACTCGTTGATCCAGTTGACGGCCTGAACGTGGCGGATGCCGATGGGGGACATGACGATGATTTCTCCATCGAGCAGTTCCACCCGGTCACGGGGGCCAAAGATGCCGACCTCGCCGAGCTTGTGAAATTCCTCGACGGAAAACCGGTATGGGCTCGGCTGCGTCTGCGGCACAA
Organism: Chthoniobacter sp.; assembly: GCA_034667665.1. GTDB lineage: Bacteria > Verrucomicrobiota > Verrucomicrobiia > Chthoniobacterales > Chthoniobacteraceae > Chthoniobacter. The sequence goes on along the minus strand of JAXDQW010000037.1, from coordinate 32,993 downwards.
TCGTGGCGCTGCTCATGGCGTGACGCTGCCACTCGGCGGCTGGCCGGGCAAGAATGGTTTGGACCACCGCGACGATGATGCGGGCCTCCGGCCAGCAATGCCTTGCGCTTTCGGTTCGGAACGAAGAGAAACGCGCCCCCGAAAAAATCCCACTCACCAATCACCGATGAAAAACAAAGAAATGAACGATGCCCAGTTCCTCTCGCTGCTCGAGAAAGTGCTGCCGAAAACCACGCAGGATCCGCATCTGGCCAGCGCCATTTACGACGAGGTGGCGAAGGAGGTTCGTCTGTTGAAGAGCCTCGCGTCGTTCGAGAAATTTTGCGAGACGGGCGCGCTGCCGGACCTTGCGCCCGAAACGATGGCCGATTTGAAGAGCGAGCTGGCGGGAAAATTCGGCGAGGCCAATGTGGCCGTGACTCCGGACGAGAACGGCGCCGGCGTCGCGGTGGAAATCGCGCTGCCGGACCGCACGGTGAGCACCCGGGTCAGAGTCGATCCCGCGGCTGCCGCAGCCGGGGAAGAGGCGAAGGTGCCGTTCGTGCCGTTTCCCGTGGCGCTGCCGGAGGATCCGGAGCTGGTGTGGCTGCTGGCCCGGCGCGAAGATCTCGGTCCCGATGAAGCGGCGCGCGCGCTCGCGAAGATCGAAGAGGAGTTTTGGGCGACCAAGAAAGGTCAGCAGCTCCAGCGTGATCGGGTGGAGAAAACGTTCGCGGAGTTCATCATCAACGTGCCGGCCTCGGCGCTCACGGAGAGCGGCCTGAAGCGGCATTACAAGGGGCCCGAGGCGCTCCAGACCCTGCGGATATTGGCGACCGCGGCGCCGCGCGAGCTGGTCGGTGTGGGGGCGTAGCGGCGGCCCGGAGTCGTCTGACCCGTCTGACCGGTCTGACTCGCCGGTCGAAGCGGCAACACCAGCCCGAAGGTGGTGCCATGCCCGGGGACGGTCTGAAACTGCAAAGTGCCGCCGTGCCTTTCGAGGATGCGCATGGCGATGGAGAGGCCGAGGCCGGTGCCGGTCGGCTTGGTCGTAAAGAAGGGATCGAAAAGCCGCTCCTGCACCTCGGCCGGGATGCCCGCGCCGGTATCCTGGACTTCGATGATCGTGACCGCCTGCCTTCGACCCTGAAGCGATACCTGGTCCTGCCGCGAGCGGAGCGTGATCCGGCCGCCCAAGCCGATGCTCTCCGCGGCATTGCGGACCAGGTTGATGAGCACCTGTTTGAGCTGCTGGGGATCCACGCGGAGCGTCGCGCCGTCCGGGCGCGATTCCACGATCAGGTCGATCCCGCTCTTCCCCAGTTCGGGAGAGAGCAACTCGCCGACTTCGCGCAACAGTTCCTGCGGCACGACCGTGGCGAGCTCCGGATCGCCGGGCCGGGCGAAGAGGAGAAAATCGCGGACGATGCGTTCCAGGCGGTCGATCTCATGGTCGATCATCGCGGCGTCATCGAGGGCGGGCGCATTCTGGACGAGCTTTCTTTGCAGCGTGAAAACCCAGGTCTTGATCGCCGTGAGCGGATTGCGAATTTCGTGGGCGACTCCGGCCGCGAGCACCCCGAGCGAGGCCAGTTTTTCGTGCCGTTCGGCGAGGGCCCGGGTTTCGATGAGTTGGGTGCGCAGCGGCGCGATCGTCTCCCGAAAGAGAACCCGCGTTCCCCAGGCCAGCGCGGTCAGCATCACCAGGCAGCCAGCCCCGAAGAGCGCTTCGACTCTGCGCAATGACCGCTGACTTTCGCCGAGGAAATCTCCGAGCGCCCGGCGATGCGCATCGGCGAGATGGCCGCCGAGCGTGAGCATCCGCTGGGCGGCGGTCTCGAGTTGGTGAACGCGACTCTTGACCGCCACGGTCGGGTCGCCGTGCTCGCGGTGAATGGTCTGCGCCACCGCGAGGTAGCGGTCATACTCGGCGTCGATCTCGGCGAGGACGCGCTTTTCCTCGGCGGTCTTGAGCGCATCGCGCTGGAGATCGATCCAGGCGTCCAGCGCGTGGCTGTCGCGCGCAAATTGTTCCCAATCGGCCTCCTCGCCGCTGATCTCGTAAGCGAGTAATCCCGAATTCAGGCTCCAGACCGTCGATTGGAGCTGGCCGGCGATGCGGAAGCTCTCGAATTGCGCGCTCGTGAACCGGCTGCGCAACGCACCGACTTCGTGCCAGGCAGTGACCGCAGACCAGCCGATGAGCAAGATCAGGCCGGTGACCAGGGCGCAGAAAGCGGCGAGGCGGCGGCGCAGATGAGAGGTCATATGGACGGCGCGGCCCCGAGCCGCGGCGACCGCGGGTCACCCTGCAATCGCGGCGCCGGTGAGAGCGTCGGCTCGCGGCACCAGTTCGCCGATTCGACGCAACAGGAACTGAAGGTCGAGTGGTTTTTCCATCAGCTCCACGCCGGCCTCGCGGGCCAGACTTCGCTGATCGGGCCGGGCCGTGATGAGGATCACGGGCACTGCGGCCTTGATCGACCGCAGGCCCGCAATGGTTCCCCAACCGTTTAAAAGCGGCATATTCATGTCGAGCAAGACGAGATCGCACGGATGCTCGCGGAAAGCGCGAATCGCCTCCCGTCCGTGGCTCACGGCGATGACCTGATACCCTTCGGTTACCAGGACACTGCGCAATCCGCGGCGGACCGCGTCATCGTCGTCCACGACGAGAATTTCCCTCGGAGGCAGGTGGCCTTCAGTTGAAGCGGGATTGTTCATGGCGGTCAGCAGTTTGGTGGTGGGGTCGCACACTCGATCGTGTCGTAAATCCTTCCCGTGGTTTTCGCCCGGACCACAAAGCGCGTGCGCCCGCCGGGCAGATCGCGAGTCAGCAATTCAAACCCGCGCGGCTCCAACTCCTCATGGGTCAGCCGACGGACTTGCGTGGCAAATGTTTCGACCGAAATCGCACCGCGCCGGCGATGCAGGTCTGCCTGGGTCAGGACGATTCGGACGATGGGTGGGAGCGCCCGGCAGGAGCGTGCGTCTCCCTGCGTCATGGACGGGGCGTCAACGGGCTTCGGCGCCTGGGCATTGGTAATCATTGATCGTCTGGTGCGGGAGTGGGGGTTTTGGCGATGAGGCGTTCCACCGTCGTCTTGAGCCGCAAACGTCGGGGCGCGGTGCGATCCGCGATCGCGCCGACGTGGAGGACGAGGGCGGTGATGACCTTGGGCAGAAGCGCGCCGCCGGGTGGAAGGCGATTGAGAGTGGGTTTCATAGTCAGGCGGCTCCCAGATGGACGCCTTCAGAATGCCTCGCGCTTTCCCGCGGCGGCGCGGGGTGCAGGGCGCGGGCGACGGCGGAAAGCACTTCGGCCGTGCGCGCGGGCTTCGGCAGAGCGGCCGAGATCTCTCGATCCACGGCCGGTGGCAAGGGGGTGTGCGTGAGCGAGCTTGAAACCATGACCACCGGGATGCGGCTGCCGGCCGAGCGCAACGCCAGCACCAGGCTGACGCCGTCGAGGTTGGGCATGTGCCGGTCCGTCAGCACGAGGTCGAACGGCTCCGTCGCGAGTCGCTCGAGCGCCGCCACCCCGTCTTCCGCCGTTTCGACGTCGTAGCCGTCCAGGCTCAGGACCAGGGCGTGAAGTTCGCGGATGACTTGCTCGTCGTCCACGACGAGCAACCGGCGGCGCGGCGATGGATGGACAGAGGCGGTGAGTGCGAAGTGGTGCATGGCTTTGGCGTTGGGAGTTTCGTCTGACGGGCGCAGCATCGCCTCGCCCGCGCCGGCCCGATATTGGCCGCGTATCCCCTCGTCGCTAGGCGTTCTGCCTATTCCCAAGCGCGCGCGTCGCCGGGGTCGCAAGGCCATGAACGGGTTGAGCATCGCGTCATTCGGCCGAATGACGCCGCCGTTGAACGGCCCTTCCCGCGGCCTTCTAATTCTGCTTTGAGAGCGAGCCGGTCACGGCAGCTGCTGCAGGGACCAGGCGGCCCTGATCCAGTCGCCACGTGTGACCTTTCCATCGGCCGCGGGCAGTTTCGCCTCGGGCAATTGGAATTTCGCCGCGAGTTTCAGCCACGCGGCGGCGATCTTCGGATCCAACACCTTGTCGAGGCCGGCGCCGTGCCTGGGAAAAGCCTCGTAATACTGCCCGCTGATGTTCTTGCCGCGCTGGCCCGCTTCGTCCGGGGCCGGAGCCAGACCGTGCAAACCCCCGGCCGTGCCCCACCACTGGACGGCCACGAAATCCGGATCTCCCGGGGGCACGTCGCTCACATAGATGGTCGCCGCTCCCAGCCCGTGCAGCCGCTTTTGGAGCCGCTCGACGGCGATTGCCTGCACCGGCACTTTGTCCACGATCGCCTGATGCGCCGCATGTCCGGAGGCCTGGCCGAGCGACATCCAGATCGGCTCGAGGCGCAGCGCGCAGAAGCCCACGTGCGAGGAGCTCGCGGCGACCGGGACGAGCAGATTCTCCACGTCGGGAGGCACCAGCACCCCATACGGGATCTGATACGGCGCGACCGATTTGTAAAACTCCCCGCTGTGCTTGCCGCCAAAGCGCGAGCCTTCGTGACGGGTGCCGTGGCAATTCGGTCCGTAATCGCCCATCGCGATGGCGTCCGGCTGGAAGACCGAGCGCGCGTCGCCGGGCGCGGGGTCGGTGTCCTTCTCGGTAAAAACATAGGCGCCGGCCATGCGGCGCGCTTCCCGCACGTAGAGTTGCTCGGGCAGGTGGCCGTTCTCGACGAACTCATCCTTGCACCAGCCCCACTCGCGCGCTTCGTCGCGGAGCTTGGCCGGCACCGCATCGTCATTTTGCAAAAAATAGAGCAGGCCGACGTTCCACAAGAGGTGCTCGTCAAAAACGCGTTCGCGGGACTGCCGGAGGCCGGTGCGGGAGAAGGGGGGGAGCGTGCCCACGATCCGCGCCGCGCGGCCGGCGCCGCCATCGGGCCAGTCATCGTTTTCCCCCGGCAGCGAGAGGCGGACGGGGCCGTGCGAGACGTCGTTGATGTCGAACTTGCCATTGGGAAGCGAGGGCGCCTGCGCCTTGAAAAGCGCCGGCGGGCCGGTCCCGAAGAGACGCGTGATCTTCGCGCTCTCGAGCAGTGGCAGCACTCCGGTGAACTCCTCGCGCTCGTAGCCTTTCGGCGCCTTGGGCATCACGCGGTTCGCGGGCACGCGGGTCATGGCCAGGCGGAAGTTGTAGCCCTGGAGCTGCGTGTCCGCTTCGTCCGGCGCGAGCGATTCCGCATACTGCTCGCCGGCCTCGCGCCCGATGCGATACGGCACCTCGGCCCCGGCCATGAGATCGCCCTCGTAGGTCGCATCGATGAACATGTGCGCGGTGACCGGGAAGTGCCCGCCGGTCGGATCGGCGAAGACCGCGATCTCGACGGCGCGGGTGTGCCCGTCGGTGCTGCACTTGACCGCTTCCAGGGATCGTCCCAGCCAGACCGTGATCTGGGGCTGTTCCGCGAGCATTTTTTCCAACACAGCGCGATTCACCTTCGACTCCGCCTGCGTCCCGCGGAAGCATTCCTTCACCTGCGGCGAATCCGCGCCAAACGTTGCGCGATAGTGCGCTTCGACCCGCGTGGAGACTTCGAGAAACGCTCCGGTCAAGCCCTCGAACGTCCGGAAATCGGTGTGCGTGAGGCCATTCGTCATCATCCCGCCCACCCACGAATTCGCGTCCACGAGCAACACCTTTTCGCCATCCGCCGCCGCCGCCAACGAGGCGGCAATCCCCGCCGGGGTGGCGCCGTACACGAGGACGCCGAATTCCTCAGCGCGCAGGAACGGGGAGACGAGCAGCAGAAGAACAAAGGGGAGAACTCGCATGCCCGCGGTGGTTATCAGCAGCGCGGTTGGATTGCGAGAGGGATGGAGGGATGGAGGGATGGAGTGGTGGAGTCGTGGAGTCGTGGAGTCGTGGAGTCGTGGAGTGGTGGAGTGATGGAGAGATGGGGAGATGGGTTCCTGGAGCTCGTGGCACTCGCCCCTCCATTACTCCTTCCCTCCATCACTCCATCACTCCAGCACTCCATCCCATCCGCGCCGCCCTCCGCCATTTGCCATCGCGCGTCCCGCGCGCCTTGCGTAGGGTGATCGACACATGCCCCTCGCGACCGAGCCTCGCCCCGCACTGATGGACTCCGGCTTTGCCAGCTACGGGCCATCCGCGGACGTTTTCGATGAAGCAAAGGATGGGTCCGGATTGGTGCGGCCGCATTGGGAGGAGTTTGGGCAGGCGATCGAACGGCTCGGTGCGCAAGGCCTGGCGGAGCGGCGCGAGAATGCGTGGCAATTGCTCCGGGAACACGGTGTCACCTTCAATGTCTATGCGGACGGGCGCAGCGCCGAGCGCACCTGGGAGCTGGACATGCTACCCCTGCTGATCAGCGCGCGGGAGTGGGCTCAGCTCGAACCCGGACTGATTCAGCGCACCCGGCTGCTCAACCTCGTGCTCGCGGATCTCTACGGCCCGCAGCGACTCCTCGCGGAGGGCCTCCTCCCGCCCGCGCTGCTCCATGCGAATCCCGGTTTCCTCCGCGCCTGCCACGGCGTGCGACCACCCCACGATCGCTTCCTCAGCCTGCACGCGGTGGATCTCACCCGCGCACCGGATGGCCAATGGTGGGTCCTGGCGGACCGCACGCAGGCGCCGAGCGGGGTCGGGTACGCGCTGGAGAACCGCACCATTCTTTCCCGGGTCCTCGCTGACGAGTTCCGCGAAAGCAACGTCCAGCGGCTGGCGTCGTTCTTCATCGCGAGCAAGGCGGGACTGCGCGCCATGGCCCCCTGGACCAACTCGCCCCAGGTGGTCCTGATGACCCCGGGGCCGCTCTCCGAAACCTATTTCGAGCACGCCTACCTCGCGCGCCATCTCGGCTATCCGCTCGTGGAAGGCGGCGATCTCACGGTGCGCGACCGGCGGGTTTTCATGAAGACGCTCGAAGGCCTCCAGCCCGTGGACATCATCATCCGCCGGGTGGACGACGTTTTTTGCGACCCCCTGGAGTTGCGCGCGGATTCCTTTCTCGGCGTGCCCGGGCTGGTCGAGGCGGCGCGGGCGGGGCATGTCGTCATCTCCAATGCGCTGGGCTCGGGTGCGGTGGAGGCGCCGGCCCTGCTCGCCTTCCTGCCCGCCCTCGCGCGTCATCTGCTCGGCGAAGAGCTGCGCATTCCGAATGTCGCCACCTGGTGGTGCGGCCAGCCGCACGAGCGTGCCTATGCGCTCGCGAATCTGCACTCGCTGGTGATCAAGCACGGCTTCGTCGGCGGCTCGGCGGATCCGCTCTTTGGCGCCGCGCTGGCCGGTGCCGACCTCGCGGAAGTGGCGGCCCGGATTCGGGCTGAACCACACATGTTCCTCGGCCAGGAGCGGGTGGCGCTTTCCACGGCCCCGGTTTGGACCGGGGATCATCTGGAACCCCGGCCCTTGATCCTGCGTTGCTTTGTTTGCGCGACTTCGGATGGTTACGCGGTCATGCCCGGTGGCCTGACGCGCGTCTCGGCGGCGCCGGACTCGCCGGTGGTTTCGTCCAAATACGGTGGCGGCAGCAAGGATACCTGGGTGCTCTCCGACGGACCGGTCGAGGAGCTGACGCTGACCGCCGGAGCCGCCCTGCCGGAGCGGCTGGAACGCAGCAACGCGCAGGTGCCGAGCCGCGTGATCGAAACCTTCTTTTGGCTGGGCCGCTACGCCGAGCGCCTCGAAAGCACCACCCGCCTGCTGCGGACCGCGCTCGCCCGCCTCGCGGGCGAGGGCACGGCGATCGAGGAGGCGGAACTGGTGGCGATCACCCGGACTCTGGTGGGCCTGCAATCCCTGCCGGAGAAATTTTGGAAGCGCGCGTCTCATCGCGAGATCACCGCGGAATTGCGGGACCTGGTCTTCAATGCCGAGCGCGCCGGGGGGGTGCGCGCCTTGATCCGGCGGGTCAGCTACCTGACTGCCGGCGTGCGCGACCGGCTGTCCGGCGACACCTGGCGCATCCTCAATCATCTCCAGACCGAATTTCCCGCGGCGCCCGGCCACTCCACCGCGGGGGCGGTGGTCAGTCCGCTCCACCGGCTCATCTTCCAACTGGCCGCGCTCACCGGCATGGAAATGGAAAACATGACCCGCGGGCAGGCCTGGCGCTTTCTCGAGATCGGCCGCCGGATCGAGCGCGCGAGCAATCTGCTCGCGACCATCCGCGCAGTGCTCGCCGTGGATCCGGACGGCGCGGTCGCGCTGACTCCGTTGCTCGAATACACCGACAGCACCATGAGCTACCGGCGGCGGTATTTCGCGCGGCCCGAACTCCCCACCACGCTCGATTTCCTGCTCGCTCAGGACAGCAATCCGCGCGCGCTCGCGTTCCAGTTCAAAAGCCTGCGCCGGCACCTGGGCGATCTGCCCGCCCTGGGCGAGGCGCACCCCGAACAGTGGCATTTCGCCGAGATGGATGCGTTGCTCGCGGGCAGCGACTTTCAGCGCCTGGCGATGGCCGCGCGCGAGAGCGAGGGGCGCCGGCTGGACGACCTGCTCCAGGAATTGCTCGCCGGCTGCCGGCTGCTTTCCGATCAATTGACCGCGCATTACTTCACCCACGTGCTGGCCCAGGCGAGCTGACCTCCGTGCTCTACGCCCTCAGCCATCACACGGTTTACCAATATCCATCGCCGGCTTCGGTGTCCCATCATCTCGTGCACTTGCGGCCCCGCGAATCGGCGCGGCAGCATCTGCTCGAGTTCGCGCTGGAAGTCGATCCCGCCCCGGCGGCGGCCGTCGAGCGGACGGATTACTTCGGGAATGCGACGAGCTTTATCGCGGTCGAAGTGCCGCACCGCGGGCTCTCGATCACGGCGCGCAGCCGGGTGCGGGTCATCGCGCCGATCTGGCCCGATCCGGGTGCAACCCCGGCGTGGGAGATGGCCCGCGACGGCGACTCCTCCACGGCGCTCGCTTCGGACGGACGGCCCGGCGAGTTCCTCTTCGATTCGCAGCACGTCGTGAGTCAGCCGGCGCTGGCGGATTACGCCGCGGAATCCTTCCGGCCCGGCTGCCCGTTGCTCGAGGGCGTCGTCGATCTCAACGGCCGCATCTTTCGCGATTTCACCTTCGATCCTCGCGCCACCACCATCTCCACGCCGGTGGCCGAGGTTTTCAAGAAACGCCGCGGCGTCTGCCAGGATTTTGCGCACCTCGGCATCTCCTGCCTGCGTTCGCTCGGCCTGGCCGCGCGTTACGTGAGCGGCTACCTCGAGACCGTGCCGCCGCCCGGCAAGCGCCGCCTCGTCGGGGCGGATGCCTCGCACGCGTGGTTTTCCGTCTGGTGTCCGGGGCACGGCTGGATCGACGCCGATCCCACCAACAACCTGCTCCCGGCCGAGCGGCATATCACAGTCGCGTGGGGACGCGACTACAGCGACGTCAGCCCGGTCCGCGGCGTGGTCGTCGGCGGCGGAGAGCATCGCTTGAAAGTGGGCGTCGATGTCGCGCGGATCGAGGAGCCGCCCGCGGCGATTGCGGCAACGCAGGTGGCGCCATCTGCTGATTCGGGAAATTACTTTTGACGCCTTGCGCGTCGCGCCCGCATCTTCAGGGCCGCGCTGGCCTCCATGGCGCGCGGCCACTCAACGCTCAACCCTTCATCGCTCAACTTTCCCATGGCTAACTACGATCTCATCGTCATCGGCGGCGGACCGGCCGGCTACGTCGGCGCCATTCGCGCCGCGCAACTCGGAAAAAAAGTCGCCTGCGTGGAAAAAGAGCGCGCCGGCGGAACCTGCAACAACTGGGGCTGCATCCCGACCAAGGTCCTCCTCCGCAACGCCGAGCTTTACCATCTGATGACCCATCGGGCCGCGGAATTCGGCTTCAAGTTCGACGGGCTCAGTTACGACTGGAGCAAGATCATCAAGCGTTCGCGGGACATTTCCGACAAAGGGGCGGCGGGAGTGGAGTTCCTTTTCAAGAAGAACAAGATCGATTACCTGCGCGGCGAAGCCACCGTCGAGAAGGCTGGCGCGGTCAAAGTGAAGGGCGCCGACGGCAAGGAAGAAACGCACACCGCCGGCAAGATTCTCGTCAGCACCGGGGTGGTCAGCCGACCCCTGCCGGGCCTCGCCTTCAACGGCAAGAATGTCATCGGCAGCCGGGAAGCGATGATTCTGGATCCCCAGCCGAAGTCGATGATCGTGATCGGCGCCGGTGCGATTGGCATCGAGTTCGCGTATTTCTACAGCGCCTTCGGGACGCAGGTGACCGTCGTCGAAATGATGCCGAACATCCTGCCCGTCGAGGATCTTGAGGTGTCGCAGACGTTGGAAAAAGCTTACGCCAAGCTCGGCATCAAGTGCCTGACCAATACCAAGACGACCAAGGCTGAAGCCACCGACAAGGGTGTGAAGATTGTCGTCCAGGACGCCAAAGGAGCCGAGCAGACTCTCGAAGCCGAAATTGCGCTGGTGGCCATCGGCGTTGCGCCGCTGCTTCCCGGCGGACTCAAGCTCGGGCTCACCGACCGCGGTTACATCCAGACCAACGACCGCTACGAGACGAGCGTGCCCGGCGTCTTCGCCGCGGGCGACATCATCGGGCCGCCGTGGCTCGCCCACGTGGCCAGCTACGAGGCCATCCAGGCGGTCGATGGCATGTTCAAGCCGGACTTCAAACCGAAGAAGGTCACGGTGTTTCCGGGCTGCACTTACTGCCAGCCGCAGGTCGCCAGCGTCGGGCTGACCGAGCGCGCCGCGAAGGAAAAGGGCCTCAAGTTCAAAGTCGGAAAGTTCCCCTTCATGGCCAGCGGCAAAGCCCGCGCGGTCGGCGAAACCGACGGTTTCGTGAAGCTGATCTTCGGCGAGCCGCACGGCGAAATCCTCGGCGCGCACATTATCGGCGCGGAGGCCACCGAGCTCATTGCCGAGCTCGGCCTGGCGATCAATCTCGAGGCGACCTCCGACGAACTCGAAGCCACCATCCACGCCCATCCGACGATGAGCGAGGCTGTCCATGAAGCGACCGGCGTGGCGTTCGGACACGCCATCCACATTTGACGCGCGCGTCCGCATGGAGATGACGCCGTGGCGGGTGTAGCTTCGCCCTATGATCCAGGATCGCATCGATAAGATTGAGGCCACCGTGAACGCCGCGGTGAATCTCCCCGGCGAAACCCGCGCCGAACTGCTCAAGCTGCTCTCGGAACTCAAATCCGAGGTGGCGCCGCTGACCGCCACCCATGACGAGGATGCCCGCAGCATTACCGGGTTCGCGGATGCGTCGGTGCACGAAGCGACGCGCAGCGCGAAGAAGCCCGCGCTGAACGAGGCCGCGCTCAAGGGGCTGACCGCGTCGGTCGAGGGGCTGGAGGAGTCGCACCCGCGGTTGGTGGAGATCGTGGGGCGGATCGCCACCATGCTCTCGAACATGGGCATCTGATCGGCGCCGGCGCCGCGAAAAAATCCACGTGCCAAGACGGCTGCCCGCGTCCTAATTTCCCTGCTTCATGGATATCGTCATACTCGACATCTTCGGCGTGCTCGTCGATGTGCCCTTTCCGTCGCCGCTGGGCTTTGCCCAGGCGAAGCTGGAGGAGTTTGGCGCCAAACTGTGCGATACCGCGACCGGGCTGAGCCTCCGGCCCGACCAGATCCGCGTGAAGCGCTGGGACGAACTGTATGGCTACGAGCTTTCCGCCCAGTTCTTCGGCGAAAATGGCACGCTCACCCGCACCGCCGACCGGATCAAACTCGGCATCCGCAACGCGCGCACCGCCGGCGATTGGAAAATCATCCACGACACGCTGATGCGCTTCTACACTTTGATGGATTTCCCCGCCGAGAGCGTGACCACGCTTTCCGCGCATGCGCACGCGCGTTTTCCCACGGCGGAGGAGCGCGATGCCTTTCTCCAGCGCTTTTCCTACAGCCCGCTCTTTTCCAAGGCGGCCGCCCTTGGCTACGTGCAGGTCATCGATTGGGAGCGGGAAATTCGCGTGCTGATCGAGCAGTCGAACGTGGTCTCCGAGGCGTTGTTCGTGATGTGGGATACGCAGTTCACCAACGATCAGGAGTGGGACCCGTTCCTCTCCACGCTGCCCACCCTCATGGACAACGCCGCGAACCTCTTCGATCTCGGCTTCGAGCCAATGCGCGAGCGGGTGTAGGTCCCGGTCGGGGGCTGTTCCTCTTCATCCGTCCCGCTTGGAGAGGGAGACCGCGCCGCTACGCCGCGTGGAGCGCTTCCGGGTGCTGCCGGGCCACGGCCAGCAAGCGCAAGGCGGCGCCGCTGGGTTTGCGCGTGCCGTTCTCCCATGAGATGGCGGTGACTGCCGGGACATTGACCGGTTGTGAAACGCTCGCCTGCTGGCTAGAACCTTCGCCGCGGCTCCACTCTTCGCCGGATCAATCTTATGAAGATTCCCCTCGTCCTGGTTCGCGTCGGAAACCCGGCGGTCCTCGCTTTTGCTCTGCTGCTCAACGGATGCGCGGGAGGGGTGGGCGATTCGCTGAAGCTCGAAAGCGCGGTGCTGGTGAAGGTGCCGATCAAGGAGCCGATCGCCAAAAGCAGCGGCCGGGGATGGGAGTTTCGGCACGTGCTCGAGGCACCGCGGACGGGGGGACGTGCCGGCCAATGGTATGTCGCCTGGAATAACCAGAAGCCGCTGCACACCGCGATTTACTCGCCTTACTGGATGAGCCTCTTCTCCCGGGCGCCGGAGATCGCCGATGCGACGCGCGTGGCGTTCGGCGCCTATCCGGTGCTCATCGAGCCAAACCAGACTTTCAGCCGCATCCCGTCGAAGCAGCCCCCGGAGCCGAAGCCCGGCGAGGCGGTCAAATCGCAATACGGCTCGGGCACGCGGCTGGTGATCAGCAAGCTGCCGATGAAGGTCTGGTCGGATAACCGCCAGCCGGATGGCGGGAAACGCGGGCAGTTCGTCATCGACCCGATGTGGCACCTCGACGACGAGCATTCGCAGCTCGCCCGGGCCCGCGACCGGTTTGCGAAGCCGGGGCAAGGCATCGCGATCGGGCACCTCGACAACGGGCTCGACGGCCGGCATGCCGCGGCGCCGATGAATCTCGTGCGCGGCGACTGGCGGGCGGATGCGGTGGGCCTGCTCGAGTATGCGCAGAAGCGCAGCCGGGGCGTAAACGCGCCGCCTCCGCTCCCCCCGGAGCTGACCGGCGGATCGCACGGCCTCGGCACGATCGGCCTGCTCGCGGGAAGCTGGGTGGCCATCGACGAGAAGACCGTGCCCGGCGGGCGCATCAAGGGCTACTACGGCTGGCTCGGCGGCGCGCCATTCGCCAAGGTCGTGCCCGTGCGCGTGGCGCCGTGGGTTTTCTCCGCGAGCACCGGCGAGCTGGCCTATGGGATCGACTACGCCAGCCGCGTCAAGGGCTGCGACGTGATCACGATGAGCCACGGTGGGTCGCCGACCCAGGCGTGGGCGGATGCGGTCAATGCGGCCTACGAGCGCGGGACGGCGATCTTCGCGGCGGAGAGCGACTTCATCTCGTTGATGCCCGATCCGTTGCGACCCAAGGGCATCATCCTCCCCGCGAGCCCGGTCTATCCCGCGGGGTTTCGCCGCGTCATGGGCGTCACCGGCGTGACGGCGGACCATCGCAGCTATGCCCGCAACACGCTCGGACGCCTGCTCAGCGCGCCCGCTGGTTTTCTCGACTGGGCGTTCCGCGGCAGCTACGGCGCCGACGGCACGAGCACCGTTCTCCTGCGCCCGAACCGCAAACCCGACCCGAGCCAGATCTTGCGCCAGGGGCAGCTCCATCCCCAACCGATCGCCGGGTATTCGCCGAACGTCCCGTGGATCAGCGTCCGCGAGAAAGACGGGACGCGCTTCGCCGATGGCGTGAGCCTCAACGGCGCAGGGACTTCGGCCTCGACCCCGCAGGCCGCCGCGGCCGCCGCGCTCTGGCTGCAAAAGCACCGGGGCGAGTTTTCCGCGAGCGAGTGGAAAGGGTGGCAGAAGAGTGAGGCGGTGTATCAGGCGTTGCTGAAGACCGCCGACCGGCGCGGTAAAGTGGAACCTGATCCGTATCTCGGAGCCGGCTCCCTCCGGGCCAACGACGCCCTCAATCTGAGCTATGCGGAGATCCGGAAATCGAAGCGGCCGGAGGGGTGGATGAAGGTGAGCGAAGTGCCGCCCGGCAGCCTCTGGTTCGGAAAGGCGCCGAACGATTACTTCGACGGCGCGCGCAGTTTCTGGGGAATCCTCGGCTTGCAGACCCTCCAGCCGGTGCCGCTCAGCCAACGCGCCATTCTCCGACAGGAACGCCACGCCGGCGAGACGCGCACCGACGCCCTCCAGCGGCTCTATTTCAACATGATGCTCCTCCGCGAATGGCACGGCGGCGACATCCCGCAGAAAGGCCGGCAGGAGGAGATGTATTCGGAGCGCGCACGCCGCAAGGCGGAAAAAGCGCCGGCGCCTTCCACGGCGCTTTGAGCGCCTGAGCAGAGGCGCGATGACCGGATCCGAGCTGGGCGCAAGGCGCCGCGGTCAGGGCGCAGTCTCGACCGGAACGTCGAGGAGGGCGGCGAAGTTTTCGACGATGGCGCGCTCCGCGAGCGCATCGAAGGGCAGGCCATTGATGAGCGCGAGGCCCGCCGAGGTGCGCAGCGCAAAGGCGGCTTCACGTCGGTACGCCTGCGCGATGGCGGCGCGGAAGGCGGCATCGGGGGAAAGGCCCTCGGTGGCGAGCTGGGTGAAAAGTTCACGCGCGATCTCGGCCGCCATGCTGGCGAGCGCCGTGGCGGCGGGCTGATGCTTGTGGTCGTAGTCTGCGCCGCCGCCCACCTGGCAGACTTCGCGCGGATCCACGCGGCGGAAAAGCTCGCAGAGCTGCCCGATTTCCAGACCCCAACCCGCGCTGACCGGCAGCGTGGCGGCGAGCTCGCGCGTCAATGCGACTTCGCCCGCCAGTGGATAGCGGAAGCTGAGCAGGAAATCGAGGAGCGGGAGGTGCCCGGCCACCCGCCTCACCGCGTGCAGCAAGGGCGCGACAAAGAGCCGGCTGACGCGTCCATAGAGCCGATCGGTGACCCGGCTGTAATACATCTTCGCAAACCGGTACCCGAGCTGTGGATGGGCGATCGCGTAGCAAAGGCGCGCCAGATCGCCGCGGCGAAATGAAGCGACATCACAATCCTGGGTCACCACGATCTCGCTGTCCGCGGCTGCCGAGACGTGCTCGAAGGCCGCCGCGACATTCCCTCCTTTGCCCGTCAATCCTTGCGCCGCGCCCGGCCGCTCATTCCAAAGAAACGTCAGCGTTTGGGGGAGGACCGCAAAGCGCGCCGGCGCGGCCGCAAAGTCCGCCGCATCGACACCGTTCAAACTGATCACGATCTCGCGGAGAAACGCCGCGCCGGCCAGTTGCTCCACGATTCCCGCAAGCGCGGGCCGTTCCAGATCCGCGCCATGGCACGGCAGCACGAGCGCGATCGGCTTGGTGCGAGAGAGTTCCAGCAGTTCCTCCTCGACGCGGCCCGGATGCGTGTCGTTGAGCCGTTGCAGGGTGCAGATGAGCCCGGATTGGGCGAAATCGCTCATGGATTGCGATTGTCGAAAGCCATGAACACCCAACATCCAACATCCAACGCCCAACACCCAATGAACGCTGCGCGTGTTACTCTACGCGCAGCGTCGATTGGATGTTGGATGTTGGGCGTTGGGTGTTGGATGTTCGTTCTGGGCGCGAACCTCGACGCTCGCACTGCACGCGGCCTACGGGCTCTCCAGCGGCTCGTCATCCTCGACTTCCTCTTCGATCTCCTCCTTCATCTTGCGCGAGAGGAAGGGGCGGAGGAAGCCGTAGAGCAGGTAACTCACGAAGATGACGGCTGGCATCCATTCATAATACATCGCCGTCATGGCGATCACTGCGACGATCAGGATGAAACGCGGGATGGAGCGGGTGGTGCGCCAGTTGATCGCCTTGAAACTCGGATAGCGGAATCCGCTGAACATCATCCAGGCGAGGAAGACCATGAGCGGCGGCAGGACCCATTTGCCGTTGCCGATGTCGCGGTTGCGCTCGTCGAGCCAGAGCATGAAGAGGGTGATCGAGGCGATCACGCCCGCGGCGGCGGGAATCGGAAAACCCTTGAATTCCTTGTTCGCCGCGGCGGAATTCGCGGCCGCCAGGCAGTTGAAACGCGCCAGCCGCAAGGCCCCGCAGACGAGATAGAGCGACGCAATCAACCAGCCGGTGCGGTGAAACTCATGGAGCACGATGCGATAAACCAGCAGCGCCGGGGCGACCCCGAAAGAGACGATGTCCGCGAGCGAATCGAACTCGCGTCCGAAGGAGCTCTCGTGGCCGCCGAGCCGGGCGAGGCGCCCATCGAGGAGATCGAAGATGCACGAGGCCAGGATCAGCCAGATCGCGGCATGAAATTTGGCCGAAGCCAGACCCTCGGCCGCGGGATTCTCCGCGAGGATCAGGGCGCCCTCGAGGATCTTCAGCGTGGCGGCGAAACCGCAGAAGAGGTTTCCCGCCGTCATCAGATTCGGCAGGAGATAGATTTTGGGGGAGCCGTCCTCGCTCATGAGCGTGGGTCCGCGAGACGGGCGATCACGGTCTCGGCGCCGCGCACCCGATCGCCCAGCTTCACCGAAAGGGTGCTGCTCAGCGGCAGGTAAATCTCGGTGCGCGAGCCAAAGCGGATCATCCCGAAGCGGAAGCCTTTCGCGACCTCGTCGCCGACCTTCGACCACGGCACGATGCGCCGCGCGATCGCCCCGGTAATCTGGCGCACCACGAGCGTCGCGTGTTTTCCTTCGACGGCCCAGGTCAGCGCTTCGTTTTTCTTCGAGCACTCGACGTGGCGCGCATCCAGGTAGAGCCCGGGATGATGCTGCCGAAAGGTGATCTTCCCGGCGATGGGCGCCTTGTTCACGTGGACATCGAAGACGTTGAGGAAAATGCCCACCCGCTGGCAGCGCGTCTTGAGCACCTCGGTTTCCTCGATTTCCTCGATGTCGGCCACCACGCCATCGGCGGCGGCGACCACGAGTTGTTCATCCGGCGGGATTGGCCGGTCCGGGTCCCGGAAGAAATTGAGGCAGAAAAGAAAGAGCAGCACCGCCAGCACCACCAAAGACATCCAGCCCAGCGCCACGCCGATCGCCCCCAGCGCGATCACCGCGGCAAAGATCCATCGGCCTTCGTATAATGTCTGGAAACGCATGCGGGGCGAAGGCTAGCGGCGCCCAGCGGAGCGGTAAAGTGCGCGTTTGTCAGCGCGCCGGAGCGCCGTTAGCTTGCGGCCATGTCCACTGTCACGGCCACGATCGATCCCAACGTCACCATGCGCGAACTGCTCGAGCGCCTGCCGGGCGCGCAACGGGCGTTGTTTCGCCGCTACCACGTCGGAGGTTGCGCGAGCTGCGGTTTTCGTCCGGAGGAGACGCTCGCGGAAGTTTGTGCGCGGAATGAAAATCTGCCGGTGCCGGAAGTGATCGATCACCTGCTCGCCAGCCACGAAGCGGACCAGCAGATGCAGATCGCGCCGGTGGAAGCGGCGGAGTTGGCGAAGACCGGAAGCGCCCGCCTCGTGGACATCCGCACGCGCGAGGAGTTCGACACGGTGCACATCGAAGGCGCGACCTTCTTCACCCAGGAACTGATGCACGAGCTCGGTGGCTGGGATCGCGAGACCTTGATTGTTTTCGTGGATCACCGGGGCACGCGCAGCATGGACGCGTGCGCCTATTTCACCGGGCACGGGCTGGAAAATGTGCGGGCCTTGCGCGGCGGAATCGACGCCTGGAGTCAGGAAGTGGACGGCTCTTTGCCGCGCTACGAACTCGAATGACCGACCGCTTTATGAACGAAGACCTTCAGCAGAAAATCCAGGACGCGATTGCGAATCCGAAGAACGTCGGGGAAATGGAAAATGCCGATTCCGTCGGCACGGTCGGCAGTCCCGACTGCGGCGACATGCTGCGGATGTGGGTGAAATTCAAAACCGAGGACGGCCGGAAAGTCATCGACCGCGCGACCTTCCAGACCTTCGGCTGCGAAACCGCGATCGCCGTGGCGAGCGTCGCCACCGAGCTGATCGCCGGCAAGACCGTGGAAGAAGCGCTGAATCTGTCCGGCGCGGATCTCTCCGCGCCGCTCGGAGCGCTGCCGCCCATGAAGATCCACTGCGCACAGCTCGTGGAAGGCGCCCTGCGCTCCGCGCTCACCGGGACCTCCGCGCCAGCCTCGGCATCCGCGCCACCAGCCGCCACGCTGGTCGAGAGCTTCACGGCCCCGCCTTCCGAAAAGAAGAAGGTCGTGCTCAAGACAACGACGACTTCTGCATGAAGCCAACGACGCTCGTCGCCGTTCTTTGGCTGGCTGGATCGGCGATGATCGGGCGAGCCGGGGAAGAGGTTTTCTCGGACGGCGCACCTCATCCCTCCATCCCTTCCTAACCGCTACGCTATGCACGAAAACACGCAAAAGACCCTCAACCGCGACTGTCCAGCCACCCGCATCCCGAGCGGGGAAGCGATCACCCTGATCAAGGGCACGCCCGTCTTTATCACCCAGGCCCTGGGCGGCAGTTACACGGTCGCCACGGATCAGGGCCTCGCTCGGATCGCCGATGAAGACGCCGATGCGCTCGGCCTGGAGCCCTCTGAAAAAGAGCCCGTCATTTCGGACGTTACCACCCCGGTGGAGGACAAAGCCGTCTGGGATCAACTTCGAACGTGTTACGATCCCGAGATTCCGGTGAACATCGTGGATCTCGGACTGGTTTACGATTGCGTGATCTCGCCGCGCGAAGGGCAGGGAGCCAAAGTGGATGTCAAGATGACCCTGACGGCGCCCGGCTGCGGGATGGGCCCGACCATCGCCGCCGAAGCGAAATCCAAAGTGCTCAGCGTCCCGGGGGTGGGCGATGCGGAAGTCGAGCTGGTCTGGGATCCGCCGTGGAACCAGGCGATGATCAGCGAAGCCGGCAAGATGAAACTGGGGCTGATCTAACCTGCCCGGCCAGGCGCCGCCTGGATCAGGTCATGCCGACGGTCTTCAAGGTCTCCTGGAGCGGGGCATAGAGCTCCTGCGCGCGCAAGAGGCTGCGGCGCAGGACGGGCCGGAGATTGACGACGTCGGCCAGGTTGACCACGAGATCGACGCTGTGCTGAAAAGCCTGCAGTTCGTCGTTGGTCCGAAGACTTGAACCGATGAGCACGAGAAGCTGCCGGCGGCGCTGCGTGGCGGGCGCATTGGTGGCCTCCGTGAGGATGGGATTCGACTCGACGTCGCTCGCGGCGAAGTGCTCGGCGATGAGGACCACGTCATAGCAGTGGGCGCGCAGCTTGAGCAGGATGTCTTCGATGAAGAGGCCGGTGTGAATCTTGTAGCCCAGCGCGGAGAGTTGATCGACGACCACGCGTTGCATCTCGGGGACGTCGATGCAAACGAGCGAGGTTTGGTCGCCGGGCTCGAAGAGGTCGAGGCGGTTTTGAATTTCCATGAGTTCGAGGTGAGGCGCGGCTTTACAGGTTGAGACGGAAGCCGCCGTTGCTGGGCACCGCGGCCGCGGCAAGATCCAGGCGCAGGCCGTTGGGCGTTTCATCGTCGAGGCCGCGCTGTTTCTTCACGTTGTCGATGTGCCGCGTCATCTTGGCCTTGTTGGTGGAATAAAGGTTCGCGGCTTCCTCGGTGATCAGGTCGGCCTGGTAGGCCCGGTGGAGCGAGAGATCAAAGGTCGTCCACCCGAAGGTCGCGCTCGACTCGATGATTTCGTAGAAGGTGCGCCCCTCGGCTTCGCCCCCGGCGATGGCTTCCCGGACGCGGAGGTTGCTGCCCATCACTTCATTGATGAGCAGGCGCCCGCCATTGATCTTGGGCACGAGGCGCTGGCTGACCACATAGCGGAGCGTCTCGCTCAGGCGCAGCCGAAGCTGCGTTTCCTCGGCCCGATCAAACATGCCGAGAATGCGGTTGATGGATTGACCGGAATTGATCGTGTGCAGCGTCGAAAGCACGAGGTGCCCGGTTTCGGCGGCGGTGAGGGCGATCTCGACCGTCGCGCGGTCGCGCATTTCGCCGACCAGAATGACCTTGGGCGCCTGGCGCAACGCCGAGCGCAGGCCGTTGGGGAAAGTGTCGAAGTCGGCGCCGAGCTCGCGCTGATTGAAAGTCGCGCGCTTGTGCGCGTGCAGGAATTCGATCGGATCTTCGAGCGTGACCACGTGCACCGGCAGGGTGTCATTGATCTCGTTGAGCAGGGCGGTCAGGGTGGTCGTCTTGCCGCTGCCGGTGGCGCCGGTGACCAGGATCAGGCCATTCTTTTCCTTGGCCATGTCGTAGAAGATCTGGCTGAGGCCGAGCGACGAGATCGAAGGCATGTCGGTCTGGGCCTTGCGCATGACGATCGCGAAACTGCCGCGTTGTTTGAAGATGTTGACCCGGAAGCGGGCGCGGTCCCCGAGCTGGTAGCTGCAATCGCAAGCTCCCTTGAGCACCAGGTCGCGCAAGAGATGGCGCTGAGTGCCCACGATATTCAGAGCGATCTGCTCGGTCTGGAAGGAGGTCAATTGTCGCACCATCGGGGTGACGTGCGTGGTCTTGAGCACGCCGTGGCTTTCGACCTGGAAAGGCCGTCCGACGGCAAAGATCAGGTCCGAGATGCCCGGGTAGGTATCGAGCATGGAGCCAAGGATCGAATCGAGTTCAGGAGTTCTCATGCGGCAGTTGATCGAGGGGCGGCGAGGTTTTCTTTTTCCTCCGCGCAAACGAGGATGGTGCGCGGAAGACGGGCTCATTCATCGAGATCGTCCGGCGGATTCTTGAGGAAGACGCGGAACTTCTTGCGATCCTGCGCCTTGTCGTAAGCCTCTTCGGGGGCGATGCGCGCGGCCCGGAGATGCTCCATGATGGCGTCGTCGAGGGGCTGGTTGCCCTTGCGCTTGCCCACCTGCATCATGCCGGGGATCTGGTGCGTCTTGCCCTCCCGGATGAGATTGGCGATCGGGGTATCGACGACCAGCACCTCCAGCGCGGCGCAGCGGCCGGACTTGTCGATGCGCCGGAAAAGGTTCTGCGCGACGACGCCCTTGAGCGATTCAGCGAGCGAAGCCCGGATCTGGTTTTGCTGCCCGGCGGGGAAAACGTCGATCATGCGGTCGATGGTCTTCGGGGCACTCGGGGTGTGCAGGGTACCGAAGACGAGATGGCCCGTGGCCGCGGCGGTGAGCGCCAGTTCGATGGTCTCCAGATCGCGCAACTCACCGACCATGATGATGTCCGGATCTTCGCGCAGCGCCCCGCGCAAGGCCGCCGCGAAGGACTTCGTATGCATGCCGACTTCGCGGTGATTAATCAGCGATTGCTGGCTGCGATGCACGAACTCGATCGGGTCCTCGACGGTGATGATGTGATCCTTCCGGTGCAGGTTCGCGTAATCGACCATCGCCGCGAGCGTCGTTGATTTGCCGGAGCCCGTGGGTCCCGTGACCAGCACCATCCCTTTTTTCAACATCGCGAATTTTTTCAAGACCGGGGGCAGGCCGAGGTCGTCGGCCGTGAGCACCTTGCTCGGGATGAGACGGAAGACGGCCGAGATGCCGCATTTCTGATTGAAAAAGTTCGCACGGTAGCGGGCGAAGCCGGGGTACTCGTAGCCAAAATCCACGTCGCCCGTTTCTTCGAAGTGTTTGATCTTCTGCTCGGGCGCAATCTCATAAACGAGCGCCTTGAGGTCGTCATTCTCCAGCGGGGGAGTATCCACGCGCACGAGCTCGCCGTGGATGCGCAGCATGGGCGGATTGCCGGTGGAGAGGTGAAGGTCAGAAGCGTTCTGCTCCTTCATGAATTTAAAAAACGAATCAATGCGGGCCATAACTCCGCCTTGAGAAAGCTAGTGGAGTGCCAAGCCGCGGCCGGCCAGGAAAATTCGCAGCCCCGTCAGTCCGCAAAATAAAGCTCGCTGCGGAAACGCCTCCCGCCGGGGCTTCCCTCTTCCTCTTCCTCTGCCTGGCCTTCTCCTTTCCTGCTTCAGGAAGAGGGAGAGCGCCGGGGCGGTAAAATCCGAACTAGAATATCCTCCGCTCGCCGGTTTTCTCCGCATGCAGGGCGTCGAGCGTCGAGCGGATCTGGGTGAGCAGTTTTTGCTGGGTATAAGGTTTCGGCATGAAGCCGCGCAGGCCGCGGGCGAGCATGCTGCGGAGCCGTTCCTGCTCGGCAAAGCCACTGCTCAAGACCACCGGCACCTGCGGATTGATGAGCAGCAACTCGGCGAAAACGTCGGAGCCATCCATCACGGGCATGGTGAAATCGAGAATGATCAAGGCGATCTGATCCTTGAGCTTGCGGTAGGTCTCGATCGCCTGAAAACCGTCCCTGGCCGTGACCACGCGATAACCTTCATCGGTCAGCACCCGTTGCGCGAGCAGCGTGACGAAGTCTTCGTCGTCCACGATCATGACCAACTCGCGGTTCCCCATCGGATTGTGCACCTTCACGTCGCTCGGCGTCATCGTGACGATGGGCTTCGGCGATTCCGGGGTGGACGGTGCGGTCCTGGGCGCAGGCGCGGCCGGGTCGTGGTGCCGGGTGGTGCCACCGACCCGATTGACCATCAACTGGGTGGCTTGCGTCGCGCGATCCACGCCGGATCGCAGAATCGCGAAATACCTCTCGGCTTCGGGAGTGGGCGGACAGAGCGTCTCGATCATCTGGCTCGAGTTGGAAATGACCTGCAGCAGGTTATTCAACTCATTCGCCGTCGCCCGGACCCACTTTTGTTCCTCGGGGTCGGCCATCATCACCTGAGCCAGTTCAGGCCTCTTCGTCCCGACAAGCCCACCAGACGCAGCCGAGAAAAGCGGCAACCACAAGCGTGAACATCCCTAGAGTGAGCATAGTGCGGTTCGATGTGCTGCATATGACCCTGTAAATCAACAGGAATCATGCCCTCCTTAGTGGATTTTCACGCCGAAGAAGTCCGCGAAGACCGCACGGTAAACTTCGCGCTTCATCTCCGGCAGCCAGGCGAGTTGAAATCCGGCCGGCGCAATCCAGCGAAAGGCCTGGAACTCAGGGTGCTCGGTGGCCACCTGGATCTGGGAATTCGGGGCCGTAAAATCGCACAGAAAATAGAGCTGCTCCTTCCCGTGATACCCCTTCTTGACGCGGCCATTGCCAAAAACGTAGCGGTAGGGGCCGCGTCGCGAAACGATCCGAAAATCCGCGGGCATCACCCCGACTTCCTCCCAGAGTTCGCGCTGAAGCGCGCGCTCCGGCGTTTCGTCCCCGTCGATGCCACCCTGCGGGAATTGCCAGGCATCCGGCACGCCGAGCCGTTCGCAGATCAGAATCTGGCCCGCGGTGTTGCGCAAAATGGCCGCGACATTCGCTCGGTATTTCATTTCAGTTCAAGTGCATGAATTTCAAGCGTTCCGCCCTCGCCGCTGGCGCCGCCCTGGTGGCACTGGCGCTCTGGCTCGCCTGGCTCTGGCAACCGGAGCGGCAGGTGCGGCTGCACACCGCGCATCTGCTCGGGTCGGTCGAACGGCGAAACTGGACGAGGGTGGAATCCTTGCTCGCGGAGCATTACTCGGATCGCTGGGGTCATGACAAAGCGTTTGTGCTCGCCGGGCTCCGGCAGGTCTTGGGCAGCTTCGTTTTTCTTCGCATCGAGCAAGAGAGCACCGCGCTTGCCATCCAATCGGGGTCGGGGGTGGCCACCACGCGGGTGAAAATCATCGGCCAGGGCGGGCCCGTGGGCGAATACGTCATGGCCAAAGTCAACGGACTGCCCGAGCCCTTCGTGTTCACCTGGCAAAAACGAAGCGGCAAGCCGTGGGATTGGGTCCTCCTGGCGGTCGATCACCCGTCGCTCGACCTCGACTCGGAACCGGCGCTGTAGGCTGGAGTGCTGGAGTGTGGAGTGACCCGGCTCCAACATCACTCCATCACTCCATAACTCCATTACTCCATTACGAGCACTCTGAAGCTCCCCCGCCGGCCTGGCAGCGCCGCCCCCAAAAATGCGCCAGACGGCGGAGCTTCTTGCAGCTCCGCCGCCTGGACGTTTTTTTCATGCCCCACCGTTGAGAGGTGGGTGAAACCGAATCGGTTGAACTTCGCGGCGGTTAGACCGCTTTCTCGCCGGTCTCTTCGGTGCGAATGCGCACCGCTTCCTCCACCGGGGAGATGAAGACCTTGCCGTCGCCGATCTTGCCGGTTTTGGCGGCCTTGATGATGGCGGCCGAGGCGGCCTCGACCTGGGAATCGCCGAGGACCACTTCGATTTTGATCTTGGGCAGGAAGTCCACGGTGTACTCACTGCCGCGATAGATCTCGGTGTGGCCTTTCTGGCGCCCGAAACCTTTGACTTCGCTCACCGTCATGCCTTCCACGCCGATGTCGGCGAGGGCTTCTTTCACTTCCTCCAATTTGAAGGGCTTGATAATCGCTTCGATTTTTTTCATGTCAGTATTCGCGTGGCCCAGCCGTCCAAACGTTCACGGCTGGGCCGGGGCTGTTTTTGTATAGTCGGGTTTCCTGCGGTTAGATGATGTAGCCCTCTTCGCCGTGTTCGCTGATGTCGAGGCCAGCCGATTCCACTTCCGGAGTCGGGCGCAGCCCCACGATGACTTTCACGACGATGGCGATGATGATCGTGCCGATGATCGAGAGCGTGAGCGTGAACGCCACGGCCTTGAGTTGTTCGAAGACGAGCGTCTTGCCGACGATGTCCTTGAGGTTGGTGCTCAGGTTGGCATTCACGTCCACCGTGGCGAGGAGGCCGGTCAGGATGGCGCCGAGCGTGCCGCCCACGGCATGCACGCCGAAGGTGTCGAGCGCGTCGTCGTAGCCGAAGACGCCCTTCAGGAAGACCACGAAGACGTAGGGCACGAGGCCGGCGAGGACGCCGATGATCATGCCCCCGGTCGCGTTCACAAAGCCGCAAGCCGGGGTGATCACGACGAGTCCGGCCACGATCCCCGAGCAGAAGCCGAGGATCGACGGATGTCCTTTCTGGATCCACTCCGCGAGCGCCCACACAAAGCCGGCCGTGGCGGCGGCCAGCGTGGTGGTCATGAAGGCATTGGCGGCCACGCCGTCTGCGGCCACGGCGGAGCCGGCATTAAAGCCGTACCAACCAACCCACAGCATTCCCGTGCCGACCATACAAAGGACCATCGAATGTGGCGCCATGTTCTCTTTCCCAAAGCCGAGGCGCTTGCCGAGGATCAGGCAGAGGATCAGCGCGGACCAGCCCGAGGTCATGTGCACCACCGTGCCGCCGGCGAAGTCGATCGCTTTGATCGAGGCCCCGGCGTTCCAGACGCCGTTCATGAAACCAGTGATACCCCACACCATGTGGGCCATCGGAAAGTAAACGACGAACATCCAGATGCCGATGAAGAGCATGATCGCGAGATACTTCATCCGCTCCGCGATCGCGCCGATGATCAGCGCCGGCGTGATGATCGCGAACATCAACTGATACATCGAGAAAACGTTGTGGGAGACCCAGTACGAGTAGTCGGTGTTCGGCGCGGCCGTCACTCCCTTCAGGAAGAAGAACTCGCTCCCGCCAATGAACGGGCTGTTGAAGCTCTTCCCAAAGACGAGGCTGTAGCCGAACGCCCACCAAAGAATCGTCACCAGACCGGCGCAGCCGAGGCATTGCGCGCAGACGCTGAGCACGTTTTTCTTCCGGACCAGACCGCCGTAGAAAAGCGCCAGGCCGGGCAGGGTCATGAAGAGCACCAGGGCCGCGCAAATCATCATGAATCCGTTGTGTCCCGGACCCGAATTCACCGAGGTGGGCGCATCCTTGGCCTGGTCAAAATCCTTCGGGAAATCCGGATCGCCTTTCTCGTTCTTCCCGGTTTTGAGCGGCGCGCTCGGGTCGCCGTTGGTGAGGTAGGCTTCGAGAATGCCCACCCGCTGTTCGAGCGATACTTTTGCTTCCGCAGCGGCGGCTACGGGAGCCTCGGCGGCAGGTGCTGCCACCGCTGCGGCAGGGGCGGGCTCCGGCGGTTTGGGTGTTTCCGCGGGCGGGGCGGCGGGGACGGCCGGCGCTTCCGCCACCGGGGCGGGCGCGGGAACCGGAGGAGCTTCCTGGGCGGTGGCGACTCCGAGCGTCATCCACGACAGCGCGGCGACCGCGGTGAGCAAGGAGAGGGTGCGGGTGGCTTTCATTCTGCTATTGGTGGTCTTTCTGTGGTTTAGGTTGACGCCCTCCGCTGCCTTTCCCCTCGGGACGATGCCTCAGCTAAGGCTGGGCTCCTGACACGAAAAAGCGGGACGGAAACTTGGCGCGGCGTCCCGTTAGCAATCGTGATGCCACCGGCCTAAATGGAGTCAGATACAGAGAGATTCGGGACGTCGAAACGCGAGACCGCCACACTCGGTCTGTGGAATTTTCGCCAGTTGGCGGACCGTTGCGCAAAAACCGACAGGGCTTCCCGCCGGCCTGAGCGGGGCGCTATTAGCAGGCCGTCGGACTTTGCTCGTGCTGCCGCGGAGCGGCTCCCCGGCTAGAAAATCGGACCGACTATTCCTCCGGATTCCGCGGGAGGTTCGTGCGCTCGACCCACGCGTGCAGGTGGGTGAAGGAGTAAACGATCAGGTAGCAAACCACAGAGAAGGCGAAGAACGTCGCCGAGAAGGCGAGCATCTCCCGGTGTTGACCCGGCAGCACCATCCGCACGACCCCGCTGAGCGTGCCGATGGGCGAGAGCAGGACGTCCCACGAGTTCCAGCGCAGGAACCTTCCCAGATAAATGCCAAACGCGCTCAGTCCAAGCATGACAAAGACAAACGCCCAGCTCGGCCAGCGTCCGATCCGGCTCCGGACGATCTCCTGCATCAGGTAGAGCGAGAGATAGCCTAGAAACAATCCGGTCAGGGCGAAGGCCATGATCATGATCATGTCATACCAGTAGGGGACCGGTGGTCGCTCGTGGAGATGCACGAGATCCGTGATGATGTAGGGCGCGTTCGGGAAAAAGAGGAACCAGACCACGAAGAGCAGCGATTCCGCCACGGGCTGGCGAAGGCCACGCGCGCGCAGGGCGTAGAGCGGCAGCGCGGCGAACAGCGGCACCCAGGCCAGGAAGAGGTTCCAAAGAAACCACATGAAAGCAATCTGCTGGGTGTGAATCGTGCGCACCGCCACGAAACCCGAGCAGAGCCCGGAGGCGAGCAACAGCGCCAGCAACGCCGCGCGCGCCTGGCTTCCTGGAATCAGCCGATCCTTCATCGAGGCGCGCTCACGGAGCCATCTCTTCGATCGGGAGCGGGGGCCGCCTGTGGACTCCGGAGGAGGACTGCGCAAAGGAAAATCAAAAGCGGAACCTTCATCGAGAGCGCTTTCCTTAAACGCTGGAGGCGACCGGCGCAAAGGGCTTTCCGCTGCGGCGCGAAGTGGGGCAGGCGTCCCGCCTTCCAGCAGTGGTGCAGGCGTCTCGCCCGCACCGGCCTGAGCCGCCACCCCGGCTGCCGCACCCGTTTAGCCGAGGCCGCGCCGACACTACGAAGCGGAGGAATGCGCTTGCGCTTCTGCCTCCCGCTGTGCCCATTGCGCCGCCACGCCATGACCGACCATTTTACCGTCCTCCAACAACCGCGCCGGCCGTGGCTCGATGCCGACGCTCTCAAGGACGTATTCCATCGGCGGAGCGCCGCGCTGCACCCGGACGTGCCCGGCACCGGGGAAACCGCGCGCTTCGCTTCCCTCAGTGCCGCCTACACGGCCTTGCGCGAACCGGCGAGCCGCCTCCGCCACCTGCTCGAACTCGACGCCCCCGAGTTGCTCTCCGCGACGGCGCCTCCGCCGACCGAACTCGCCGATCTGTTCATGCGCCTTGCCGGACAGCGCCGGCGGCTGGACCAATTCATCGCGCAACGCGCCGCCGCGTCCAGCCCGCTGGGCCGCGCCTTGCTCGCGGGAGAGGCCGCGGTGCTGCGGCGTGATCTCGCCGCCATGACCGCAGCCGTGGAAGCCGCGCATTCCGCCGCTCTCGAGGACCTGCGGGCGCTCGACGCGATCTGGAACGCCTCGGACCCGGCGCATTGGACGGCGCTGTCGGTCTTGCACGACCGCTTGACCTATCTCGGCAAATGGCTCGGACAACTGCGCGAGTCCCTTTTCACGCTCAATCAGGAACCGCCAGAATAGTTCGACACGCGACCGTTTCCTGCCGCCTGCGCCAGCCACCCCGGCAGCCCGGACGCATCCGGCGCCTGCGCACCTTGCCTCGTCCCGCCCGCTTCGCGCATCCTTCGCGCATGTCACTCATTGTCGGTATCGACCTGGGCACCACCAATTCGCTCATCGGCGCCATGGACGCGGGTTTTCCCGTGCTCATCGCCGACGCTGACGGGGAACGGTTGACTCCCTCGGTGGTTCACTTTCCCGCGCAGGGAGAAGCCCGCGTGGGCCGCCCCGCCGCGCGGATGCGCGCCCTTGATCCCGCTGCCACAGTCTATTCCGTCAAGCGCTTCATTGGTCGCCGCGTCGGCGAGGAAGCCGACGACGTGAGCTATGGCCTGGCGGGCCAGCGTGGCGCGCCGATTCGGATTCGGGTGCGCGATCAAGAGTTCGCCCCCGAAGAGATCTCCGCGTTCGTCCTGCGGAAGTTGAAGACCGATGCGGAACAGGCGCTCGGCACCGAGGTTTTGCGGGCGGTCGTCACCGTGCCCGCCTATTTCAACGACGCGCAACGCAACGCTACGAAACTGGCCGGCGAGCTGGCCGGGCTCATCGTCGAGCGAATCGTCAATGAGCCCACCGCGGCGGCGCTCGCCTACGGGTTGGACAAGCTGCGCGACCGCTCGAAGATCGCCGTTTTCGATTTCGGTGGCGGCACCTTCGATATCTCCATCCTGGAACTCAACGAGGGCGTCTTCCAGGTCCTCTCGACCAATGGCAACACCCGGCTCGGCGGCGATGACATCGATGCGGCTCTGCTCGCGGATTGCGAGGCTTGGCTCGGCGCGAAGTCCGGGGAATCGGCCGGGTCATCGCGGATCGCGGACTGGCAAAAACGCGACCTGATCATCGAGGCGAAGCACCGGCTCTCCACCGAGGACACGGTCGAGATTGCGCTGCCCTTCGCGGAGGGCGCGCAAAGCCTCGAGTACCGCCTGACGCGTGCGGACCTCGAACGGCTCGCCCGGCCGATCGTCGCCCGCACGCGAGTCCACTGCCTGCGCGCGCTCGCGGATGCGAAGCTCGCGCCGGAGGCGCTCGATGAAGTGATCCTCGTCGGCGGACAGACGCGCATGCCGCTGGTCCGCCAGCTCGTCGCGGAAATCTTCGGCCGCGCACCGAACACCTCGCAGAACCCGGACGAAGCGGTGGCCCTGGGCGCCACCATTCAAGCCGGCATCCTTTCCGGCGCGGTGCAAAACGTCGTCCTCCTCGACGTGACCCCGCTCTCGCTCGGCATCGAAACCTTCGGCGGACTGATGAACGTGATCATTCCACGGAACTCGACCATCCCGATCAAAGCGGGCGAAATGTTCACGAACGCGGTCCCTGGCCAGACCTCGATGCTCATCAACGTGCTCCAGGGTGAACGTGAGCTCGCCCGGGACAACTGGCCGCTGGGGCAATTCGAGCTGGAATTCGAGCGCGCGCCGAAGAGTCAGGCGCGCGTCGGCGTGCAGTTCGAGATCGATGCCAATGGCATCCTGCACGTGCTCGCCCGGGACACCAAAACCGGCCTCGAGAAGATCATGCGGATGACCAGCGCCGTCGATGTGAGCGACGAGGCGGTCGAGAAGATGCTGGAGGAATCCCTCGAGCACGCGTTCGAGGACGTGAACGACCGCATTTTTGTCGAAGCGAAGCTCAAGGCCGACGAGTTGCTGCCCGCCGTCCGCCGCGCGCTCGAGCAAGTCGGTGAGGCCCTCACCAGCACAGAGCGCGATCTGATCGCCCAACGCGCCGCCGAGGTCGAGCAGGCGATCGCCGGCGGCGCGGCGCAACCCCTGAAGCGCGCCAACGCCGCGCTCGACGAAGCCACCCAGCGCCTCGCCACGCTGCTCCTCGAAAAAGCGATGAGCCGGTAACGGGCGATCCGCGCGGAGCCTGTCCACGTGGCGCACGCCGCGGGACGCGAGCAGGGTCTCGGGTGGGTGAGCGAAACCGCGGAACTTGCGCCGCCGAGGCCACGGCGCGCCGCGCGGGGAGTTACGGGACCAGCGGGTGATCGTCCGGGACGATGGTGACGGCGCCGGCCTGGGTGTCCCCCGCGGCGTCCGTTCCCAGGAAGAAGCCCGAGCCGAACGCTTGCTTCTGGAAGATCGCGCCTTCGAAGGTGGTCTTGTCGCCCGTATCAGGGTGCACAAAGCTGCCCTTGAACAGGCCCTTGCCGGCGATGATCGAAGCCTTGAGCTGGTCGGCGTCATCGAGCGGCACGGTGGCAACCTTGTTCCCGGTTTCGATGCTCAAGGCCTTGCGCACCTTCGGGGTCGCGAGATGGCCGCCGGTCAGCGTGAGCTCGGCGTTGCCGTCGCCGCCGGGTGCGAACGGATTGGGCAGGGCCGTCGGCTTGGCCTTCGTGACGATGTAAGTCGAACCGAGGAGATCGGTCGTGGTGCCACCCGCCCAGCCCGCGGGGAAACTCCCCGTGCCGGGGCTGAACCACAGGAGACCCTGGCCATCAAAATCGCTCGTATCGGCCACGGGATGAAAACGGACGATTCCGGCGAGGGCGCCCTGGCCCTTGAGGAACGGTACCCAGAGCGGCCAGAACTGGTCCTTCGACAGCGCGTTGGCATAGGTGAACTTCGAGCCATCGGCCAGTTTTCCGGCGAGCTTGGCGACGCCCTTCTTGCTCACGGTCAGGATACCGAAGCCATCGCCGTGCGGGACCAACACGCCCGACGGCGCCACCGGCTCGTCGAAGATGGCGGTGTACGGGACCAGCAGCTCCTCCGGGACAAGCTTGAACGGCGGGAGGAACTTCTTCTTCGCAGTGAAGAGCGCGCGATCCGCGGTGATGTTGGCAAAGGCCCCGCCGCCACTGGTGTCGGTGATGACGCCGGTGAGCTGATCGCTGCCCCCGCCCACATCGACGCGGATCGTGAGTTCCAGGGAGCTCAGGTTGTCGCGGTCGAGCATGAGCTTCGGCGTGCCGGGAGTATTGCCAAAATGAACGAGGCCCGCGTTGTCGATGAAGCCCTTGAATGAATAGCTGAACGTGCCCAGCCGAAGCTTGCCGGTGACGACGTTCTTCTTGCCCAGAGTCAACACGAGCAAGCCAGTCTTATCCGCGCCGGGCGTCGCGCCCGTGGCGGGCAACGCCACCCCATGGTAGGTGCCGAGCTCTTCGGCAGGAGTCGTGACCGAGATGGTGAAGGTCTGGGGTGCGCTGGTGTCGATCCCTCCGTTCGACGTTCCACCATTGTCGTGTAGCATCACCTTGACCGTGGATGTGCCGCTGGCATCCGGAGCCGGCGTGTAGATAAGGTCGCCAGTGGTGGGCGAAATTGTGGGACCGGCGCCCGCCGCGAAGAGTTCGGCGTGATCGAAGGTCACGATGAAGTCGAGGTTTTGTCCGGATTCATCCGCCGGCCCGGGAGAAATGCCTGTCGCGAAGTGGGCGACTGCCTGGGCGGTCGCGCCCTGCGGCACCGACTGGTTCGGGCCGACGACGAAAGATGGCGCATTGTTAACCGCCGTCACGGTGACCGCCAAATTGAACACATTGCTCGTGGCGGTGCCGTCGTTGACGGTCACCGGCACGGTGAGGGCGCCGTTAAAGTCGGTCGCTGGGGTGATGGTGTTGCCCGAACGGGTGTAGTTGGTGCCGTTCTGGACTGAGAGGGTGAAGCCGGTTGGGTAAGTGTTATCCGGATCGGTGACGGTCAAATTGGCGAAGGCGACGGTAAGTGCAGCCCCCTCAGGCGTGGAGAGCGGCTGCTGTCCGGTAATGGTGGGGGCGTCGTTAACTGGCGTGACCGTGACCGAGAGGTTGAAGACATTGCTCGAGGCCGTGCCGTCGCTGACCGTTACCGGCACGGTGAGGATGCCGTTGAAGTCCGCCGCCGGGGTGATGGTGTTGCCCAAACGCGTGTAGTTGGTGCCGTTCTGGACCGAGAGGCTGAAGCCGGTTGGGTAGGTGTTGTCCGGATCGGTGACGGTCAGATTGGCGAAGGCAATGGTCAGCGCCGTTTCCTCGGGCGTGGAGAGCGGCTGCTGCCCGGTAATGGTGGGGGCGTCATTAACTGGCGTGACCGTGACCGAGAGGTTGAAGACATTGCTCGAGGCCGCGCCGTCGCTCACCGTCACCGGCACGGTGAGGATGCCGTTGAAGTCGCCCGCTGGGGTGATGGTGTTGCCTGAGCGGGTGTAGTTGGTGCCATTCTGCACGGAGAGCGTGAAGCCGGTGGGGTAAGAGTTATCCGGATCGGTGACGGTCAGATTGGCGAAGGCAATGGTCAGCGCCGTCTCCTCAGGCGTGGAAAGTGGCTGCTGCCCGGTGATGGTGGGCGCGTCGTTGATCGGCGTGACGGTCACCGAGAGATTGAAGGCATTGCTCGAGGCCACGCCGTCGCTCACCGTCACCGGCAAGGTCAGGATGCCGTTGAAGTCGGCCGCCGGGGTGATGGTGTTGCCTGAGCGAGTGTAATTGCTGCCATTCTGAACGGAGAGCGTGAAGCCGGTTGGGTAAGTGTTATCCGGATCGGTGACGGTCAGATTGGCGAAGGCAATGGTCAGCGCCGTCTCCTCGGGCGTGGAAAGTGGCTGCTGTCCGGTGATGCTTGGTGCATCGTTGACCGGCGTGACTGTGACCGAAAGGTTGAAGAGATTACTCGAGGCCGTGCCGTCGCTCACCGTCACCGGCACGGTGAGGGTGCCGTTGAAGTCGGCCGCCGGGGTGATGGTGTTGCCTGAGCGAGTGTAATTGCTGCCATTCTGAACGGAGAGCGTGAAGCCGGTTGGGTAAGTGTTATCCGGATCGCTGACGGTCAGATTGGCGAAGGCAACCGTCAGCGCCGTCTCCTCGGGCGTCGAGAGCGGCTGCTGCCCGGTAATGGTGGGGGCGTCATTAACTGGC
>JAXDQW010000036.1:0-5630 GCA_034667665.1 Chthoniobacter sp. | reverse complement strand
GGCTTCTTCAAGAAGATCAAGCGCGGCAAAGGCCAACTGCTCTCCAAGGCGGGCGGCACCACCGACGCCAACGATCCGCTCCTGCGCGCGCCCGGCACGCGCTATCGGGAAATCTCCCGCACCACCGAGCAGCACAACTGGAACACCAAGGATCGCGGCCTGGAAGAGCCGATGGACGATGTGAACAAGCAGGAGGAATCCCGCTTCTTCGACATGGAAACGAGCACCGCGATTTGGCTCATGCGCAACATCCGCATCAGCCGCGAAGTGCGCGTCGCCGGGCTCGTCCAGGATCCGGCCATCTGGGGCAAGCAGGACGCCACGGAGGAATACTCCGAGGCCAACCTGGCGGCCTTCAACTTCGCGGAGGACGCCAAGGCGATCAAACGGCTCATGCGCAAGCGCCAGGAGCCCGTGAACGCGATGGCCCTCTCGCTCAACCTCCTCGATCTCATCACCGGCTCGGAAAAGCTCCGCCATTTCTTCTTCGGTGCGAATGGGGGCAGCGCTTCGATCGACGAAGAGATGATCGCCCGGAAGTTCAAGCTCAAGTACGTGCTCGTCGGGCAGACCAGCTACGATACCACGAAACCGGGCAAGGACTCGACCGACGACAACCTCCAATGGGCCTGGGCGGACGACTATATCTGGTTCGGGAACATCGTGGGCGGCCCTCCGGAAGCGGGCGGCGCCGGCCGGACCTTCGTGCTCGACGAGCTCACCGGCGGCGAACTCTACGTTACCGAGAGCTACCGCGACGAAAGCATCCGCAGCGATCGGCTCCGGGTGCGCCAGGACGACGACACGAATGTGGTCAATGAAAACAGCGGGATTCTGCTGAAGGTCAACGGGCTGAGCTAATCAGCGAACAGATCCGGTAGTGGTTCCCGGCCCTGGTGCTCTCTGAGTGCCAGGGCCGGTTTGCGTTCTTCCGCTAATCGCCGATATAACAGCGATTCAGGGACGAAGTCGTTTGATCGGGACAGTCTTTGCTAACCTGCTCGTCAAGTGCGGAACGTAGTTCGGCTGTTCCCTGTGACAGCTTTTTTGCAAGGCGACCAACTCGAGAGGTGACGCCATAGGTGGTCTGAAGCTTGATGGAAATCTCCATCAACGATTTGTTGAAAGCCTTCAATTGCTTTCCGAGGGATTGATGGTCCGGCCAAGACATAGGAGCTTTTTTGGGCATGGAGGCAATGTAGCGAACGATCCTGGAAAGAACAGGCGCCAGGCGCGTTGACAACCTTACGTAAGGATAAATGAGCCTTTTCAATGACGCTTTTGCCGGTGCGAACGAAGAATGGGAGCGCGTCGCCGGGGAGCCTTTCAGGATAGACGCGCTCGAATTCACCGCCATCACCATCGAGGAGCTGACCGTCGAGAAGCGTGCAATGCTTGGCGGCGTCTTCGTGAATGCGGCGACGCGCATCCTGATTTCTGCCGCGACAAGGGTGGCGAGCGGCGTGGTGAAGGGAACGATCCTCACCATGCGCGGCGGCGTGCGGGTACGCGTGACGAACGAGCCGGTGGACACCGATGGCGACGGCACCTTTTGGCTCGCGTGCGGGCCGGTGCAAATCAAGCCGCCGGATCTATGAGCGTCTGCAAAAGTGTGAGGCAGACTTGCAGTCTGCCCGCTTGGAACGATCGCGGACTGCAAGTCCACGTCACATTCGTATGAGCGATGAGATCAAGCGAAAAGTGGAGCTGTGGCTCTGCCGCGAGATGAGGGCGGCGATTCCAGGATCGCGCGCCGTGCCGAGCAAAGGCGGCGACGATGGCGGCGGCGAAGCGGACCAGCCGGAGCCGCCATTCACATTCGCCAAGGTCGTCGAGTGCAACGAAATCACGCCGCAAGGGGCGGAAGTGCCAGGCGTGTATCAGATCACGGTGAAGGTCGCTCGCGTGAGCCACATCGACGAGACGAGCGCTCCGCAGCACAGCGCACAGGTGCAGCAGTTCCGCGAGGCACTACGCGGGCTTCGGCGCGGCTACTACGAGCCGCTTCAGCTCGTCATCAACGGCATCGACTTCGCACCCAACTCATCGAATGAGGAAATCTCTGATGCCGATCAGCAGGCGCATGGCGATGTCTTCACGCTGGTGATGGGTGTGACCGGATAATCCAAAAGGGGCTCGGGGCTCCGGGTGTTACCCCGCAATTGCTGTTGTCGAAGGCGAGCGGCAAACGTAGATTTCGTCAGGAAACAAGCGCGAACTCGTAGCAGTAGGATACTCTGAATCTAAGCTCGATGAAATTGGCTGCACTCTTACTCGTCGCATTTGCGGCCACATTACTTGGCGCAATCCCTGCGCCGAACGGCTCCGAGCAGCCGCGGATGGAAGAAATTGCAAAGCAGACGCTAATCCCGCGCATCGCGGTCCGTGATGCTACGATCAGAGAAGTCATCGCTTTTGCACGTCACCGCACGAAGGAACTTCCACCCCTCAAAAAAGAAC
The DNA here is from genome assembly GCA_034667665.1 of Chthoniobacter sp. Taxonomy (GTDB): domain Bacteria; phylum Verrucomicrobiota; class Verrucomicrobiia; order Chthoniobacterales; family Chthoniobacteraceae; genus Chthoniobacter. The sequence goes on along the minus strand of JAXDQW010000036.1, from coordinate 3,170 downwards.
TCAACGTCGTCTATATCGGGCGTGTTGAGCCCGCGAAGCGGATTACCCTCGAGCTCCTGAATGTTCCGCTTCTTGAACTTCTTCGAGCCGCAGCCCGCCAAGCAGACCTACAGATCACGATTACAGATGACGCGATCTATCTTTTTCCGAAAAACGAGGAGCCTCCGTTATTACCGGCGGTGGCCGCCGCCGCCAAATTGCCGAAGGTGGCGACATTAGACGATGTGCTAAGACTCGCAGTTCGTCCCGAACAGCCAACCAAAGAGAACGGCTATGATGTTGAGAGGTGCGATGCCCTCAAACGGCTGCAAGAATGGCCAGCGGTCGCACCCCAAGACGAAGCCCGTATCGCAACGGCCTTTACGATATCCCTTCGCGCAACCAACGGTAACATTCGGAACGCGGGAGCATGGGGCTTGGGCCGGAGAGGCCACAGCGAGGCGATTCCGGCGATCTTCGAACTTGGTGAGAAAGACTCAAATTTGATTGGCTGCTTTTTCCAGCTCTACACCCACGGTCGAGAGGTCCAGCCTCCCCTTGACCTTCTCCGGCGCGGCCTCCGCTCGAAAAACCCGGATACGCGGTGCGCATCTCTCTTTGCAGTCGTAGGCTGTAAGGCCATTTCTCTTCGTCCGGAAGTGGAGACGCTTCTCGCCGCCGACCCAACATCCCGCGTTCGAGATGAGGCCGCGAGCACGCTCTCGCAACTCCGACTTCGTGCCTCAGCGCCAGCGTTGCGCAGGGCGCTCGCCGCCGGGCTTGAGAGCGGTGGCGTAGTGTATGGCCTGACGCAACTCGGCAGCGATGACGATATCGCCGCCGTTCTTCCGCTGCTCAAATCCAAGAGGGAGGATCTTCGGCGGATAGTCGCGGCAGGACTTGCCACTGCGCAGCTCGCGAATTCCCAACCAGCCTGCGATGCTCTCCTCGAAGCGTTGCACGATCCCTCCAGCGAGGTGCGAGGTGCCGTCTTTCGAGCGCTCGTTCACTTCGGCTCGCCATCCTCTGGTCGCGCAGTATGGGCGGCGTACCTCAAGGACCCAATACGCGCGAGCCCCGGCAGTTCGAGGATAGGGTATTACGACGGCCTCGAGGTTTTGGCCGCGTGTGCCGATGCAGAATTACTCCGTCAAATTCAGGACCGCTTGACCACAACCAAAGACAATAACGAGAAGTCGACTCTCGAAGAGGTTGTCAGTCGTATCCAAACACGCCTCAACAAGTAAGAACCTACCGACGCCGGTCGATAAAAGCCGATAGTGGCGACACAAGGCTGAGGTAGCGGAACCGCAGGCAGCGCCGAGCAGTTCGCCCATTCTTTTTGCCCACGCCGTGACCAGCGTCGAGGGCGGCAGTTGACATTCCCCCTCGGGGATATGTCGCTCGTCTCTGCCACGCAAATCGGTCAAATTTGGAAGTGGGGGTTCGGCGCGGCCGACGCTCCCGCCATCGGAAACGGATTCCATCCGACGGACGGTGAGGTGCGCTACGGCCCGGAGGTCTATTCCACTTCGCAGGATGGCGAAGGCCACGTCGATTCCGTAACCGTCTCGAAGGCGGACAAGCGCAAGTGGGACTGCACCTTCAAGGGCCGCATCGACGACTCTTTCGATCCGACGGCTTTCCCGGTCTCGTTCACCTGGCAGAGCCGTCGCCACATCATCAAGCCTGGTGGAATCGGTCGCGCGATGCCGAAGGGCGAGTATCACGAAGTATCGATCGAAACGGAGAGCTTCCCGAACGTTAATTAGCTCTCGAATCCGGTGTGCCTTGATCCTTCGCTGGCCGGGGCGTTCATCGATGGCGGAATCCGGCATCGTCTGCTTGGCGTGCCGGTCTTCCGTTTCTCGCTCTGGCATCTCCTGCTTTTGCAGGCGCTCGACTCGCCGTTCCTCCGCCACGGCGAAGTTGGGCTGTTCGAACTGCGCACGGCGGTTGGTGTGTGCCGGCTGCGCTTCGGGCAATCGCGGGTGCGCCGTCCGTGGCTGGGTCCATTAACGCTCGCGCGGCTGTGCAGAAAGGGCGGACTGCGGCGCGAAGTCTGCGAGTTCCTCTCCTACACCGCCGACTATCTCTACAAGCCGGAATACTCGATTCGCGCACCGAGGCTTCCGCCGGGAGCCTCGACTGGCCCTCAGAGCAATGGCGCGCCAGAAATCCTCAAGCTCGCTGGTGACATCATTGGCTGGAGTCAGTGGCCCGAGGCGTACGTCTGGGAGCTGCCGCCCGGCCGGGCGCACTGGTATCGCGCTCTGGCCCAGCGCGCGATGGGCGCGGACGTGGATTTCGTAACGCCGGAAGATCGCGAGTTCAACGAGGCGATGAAGCGGGCCGGACTCAAACCGAGGCAGGCCAATGGCTAACGGATTCCAGAAGTTCATCGACGAGAACACGAAGGGGCCGGTCAACAAGGCTTTCCTGGCGCTGTCCATTGCGGAGATCGCGCAGGCCGAAAACAAAACGAAGGCGCTCCTGAGGGTTCTGCGAGACATGCTCCTGTTCAAGCCGCTTATCGCGATCGGCATGGCTGGCGCGTTCAGCGCCATGAGCAAGAGCATTCGCGCCCTCGTCCACGACACAGGCTCGCTGCGCGCCGCGCTCGAAAAGCTGAAGACCGTGCAGGGCTTGCACCGCACCTTTGCGCCATTCGTCGGCGGGATCAATGCGGCCAAGCTGAAGGTCGCCGAGCTGGTCAACTTCTCCGCCCGCAACAACCTCGAGTTGAAAGGCGTGGCCGCTGCGGAGCATTCGCTGCAAGAGCTGACGCACGGGGCGTATGCGGGTGCGGAAGCACTCATGGTCATTGCCGATGCGGGCGCCGCCAGCGGCAATGGAATCGACGCGACGGCTGAGGCGGTCGGCGGCTTTTACGCCGCGTTGCGCGGGGGCCAGCCAATCACCAACGCCGCGGAGACTCTGCGCAGCATGGGCATCGTCACGGATGAAGTGGCGAACGAGCTCGTCGGTCTCCAGCAACAGGGCCGGACGAACGCGGAGGTTTTCGACGCATTGACCAAACGGCTGAAAGAGCACAAGGGCGCGTTGGCGGGCATGAAGGGCGACCTGGCGGAAGTCGAGAAGCGCTACGAAGCGGCCGGCGACGCGCTGAAGGAGAAGTTCGGCGAGCCGTTCACCCAATCGGAGATCGAGAACACGAAGAACATGGCGGA
>JAXDQW010000035.1:0-5287 GCA_034667665.1 Chthoniobacter sp. | reverse complement strand
TGCGCAACATCCGCATCAGCCGCGAAGTGCGCGTCGCCGGCCTCGTCCAGGACCCGGCCATCTGGGGCAAGCAGGACGCCACGGAGGAATACTCCGAGGCCAACCTGGCGGCCTTCAACTTCGCGGAGGACGCCAAGGCGATCAAACGGCTCATGCGCAAGCGCCAGGAGCCGGTAAACGCGATGGCCCTCTCGCTCAACCTCCTCGATCTCATCACCGGTTCGGAAAAGCTCCGCCATTTCTTCTTCGGTGCGAATGGCGGCAGCGCTTCGATCGACGAAGAGATGATCGCCCGGAAGTTCAAGCTCAAGTACGTGCTCGTCGGGCAGACCAGCTACGATACCACCAAACCGGGCAAGGACTCGACCGACGACAACCTTCAATGGGCCTGGGCGGACGACTATATCTGGTTCGGGAACATCGTGGGCGGCCCACCGGAAGCGGGCGGCGCCGGCCGGACCTTCGTGCTCGATGAGCTCACTGGCGGCGAGCTCTACGTCACCGAGAGCTACCGCGACGAAAGCATCCGCAGCGATCGGCTCCGCGTGCGCCAGGACGACGACACGAATGTGGTTAATGAGAACAGCGGGATTCTGCTGAAAGTCGCTGGCCTCAGCTAAGCCAGGCTGACGCAATAAGTTTGGTGGTGGCTCCGGCCTCCGCTCCGCAAGGGGCGGGGGCCGGTTCGCTACTTTCTTGGCTGCGACTGCTCCTTCCAATCGGACAGATTGATCCAAAACCGCATCCCGACGACTGCTTGTGCAGGATCTTCCCAAGATAAGCAAATACCTGCGCTATATACAAATGCCGAAGGTGCGACAAAATAGTAAAGACCGTCCTTTTTTAAGGACTCGTAATCAAATCCGGATAATGCTGCCGGAAAAAGGGGCCTGCCGCTACCGGAAATCAGACTCGCTCCGGGCCAGGGAGCCAGAGGGCTTCTGAACTGCACGGCGGTTTGCTTTCGCAGTTCGACCTCCACAAACGGTAGCGGCTTGTCTGGAGAACGCGGCCCGAAAGAGAGCCACACACCGGTTAGTTGACTCTTCTCATCCGACACGATCCACACGCGGGCAAACCGAGGCGCCTCCGGTGTCAAAACGATAGTCGCCGATCTGGCGAACACGAATTGGTATTCAAGCAGGAGAGCCAAAAACGACAGGAAGAGTTTCATGAATGCACCAGAGTTAGATACCGGCGGCACCGAAGGCCGTTGGCGCAGCGCTGGATTTGATTCATTTCAGCTATCAACCATCAACCATCAACTCTCAACTTCTTGCAATGAGCTTCTTTAACGACGCCTTTGCTGCCGCAAACGACGAATGGGAGCGCATCGCCGGCGAGCCCTTCACGATCGAAGGGCGCGAATTCACAGCAAACACTATCGAGGAGCTGACCGTCGAGCGGCGCGCGATGCTTGGTGGCATCTTCATCAACGCGGCCACGCGCATTCTTATCTCCGCTGCGACGAAGGCCGCCAGCGGCGTCAAGAGCGGCAGCGTGCTCAGCCTGCGCGGCGGTGTGCGCGTTCGCGTCAATAACGAGCCAGTCGATACGGACGGCGATGGAACCTACTGGCTCGCGTGCGGCCCGGTGCAAATCAAACCGCCAGCTCTATGAGCGACGAAATCAAGCGCAAGGTGGAGCTCTGGCTCTGCGCCGAAATGAAGCACGCGATCCCCGGCTCGCGAGCCGTCCCGAGCAAGGGCGGCGACGAGAACACCGATGCCGACGGGCCAGAACCGCCGTTCACGTTCGTCAAGGTCGTCGAGTGCAATGAGCTTACGCCACAGGGCTCAGACGTGCCAGGCGTGTATCAAATCACGGCGAAGGTCGCTCGCGTGAGCCACATCGACGAGACGAGCGCTCCGCAGCACAGCGCGCAGGTGCAGCAGTTCCGCGAGGCGCTGCGAGGGCTTCAGCCGGGCTACTACGAGCCTCTTCAGCTCGTCATCAACGGCATCGACTTCGCGCCCAACTCATCGAACGAAGAGATTCAGGACACCGAGCGCCAGGCGCTCGGCGATGTTTTTACCATGGTGATGGGAGTCAGCGGGTAATGCCCGGGTCTCTCCCGGAGGAATTGTTGCGTATTTACTTTGTCACCCCCGTGCGGCAATAATTCCAATTGTACCGCAATCCTTCAATCTATTCAGATGTTACGCGATTCCAAGCACGCACCGATGAAGAGGCGTTCAGCACCCTTGGGAACAGAGCCATGATTTCTTATTCGTTTAAGGCAACCTGCCCGCTGGCACCGCGATTCGAACTATCGACACGCATCAGCCTCACGGGGGAGTGCCAGTTTCTGTCTAGTGATCCCCGGCGACCTAGCACCCACTACGAACTCAACGTTGATCTTGTGCTCCAAGGTGGCATGGACCTTGATACGCACACTGATATGACGGGGCCGTTGCTAATCCCGGATGGATGCTTATCCATGCGAGGATTGGCAGCCTTGCTAAACCCATCGGTAGAACAGCCTGCGGTGGCGCCTCTCGTGTGCTGCGAGGACTATGACGATGGAGAGTCGCACGTCGAATCACACGCCGTGCATTACGAGCAATGGCCTTTCATTCGTTGGAACAACTTTCGATTTCAGTATCGCAACCGTGACGGGCAGGTGCTCGAAACGCCTCAGACGGTTTATTTCCTTCGGAAGCACGTGGGGGACATCGTTGAGATCACGATGCGCGAACTCCGCAAGCTTGCAGAGGCTTTACCCGGCCAGCTGACCGGAGTTTACGACGACGACTTCAGAAGCTTTTACTCCGAGTATTTCGGGGTCGATGCACCACCAGCTTACAAGTGCCCATAGAAACGGGGTGTGTCACGACAGGTCCCGGTTCAACCGCTGAGCCGAACCCAGCGGTGGAGCAAACGGCTCCGCGTATCATCGCGCCTGCTTTCGCGCGAGGAGGAAGCGAGCCGCGCCCAGGGCCGGTACGAGCGTGAGAGCGCAACGTCAGACAACCATGAGTCGGACCGCCTTCCCGCCCTCCGGCAGGCGCGCTGCCACGCTCCGCCGTCGCTCACCTTTTGTTCGTAGGCGCTCGAACGGTGACTCCACCATGAATCAAAAGCTCTCCCTTCAGAACTTTTTCGTTGCGACCGTCCTGGTCGGTTTCTGCAGTTGCGCGAGTCCCTCGAAAGGCAAGCAGGTGGCGGCTGTGAAGCCATCGGCGGGCGCCGCCCAGATCGGGAAAGGTGTGAACGGGTTTCGATACCTTGTTGGAGCTCCACTTTTTCTCGGCATGGTATAGTTCCGACGAGTTGACACGTGGAGCGATGGGGTATGTCGCTCGTCTCTGCCACGCAAATCGGTCAAATCTGGAAGTGGGGGTTCGGCGCTGCCGACGCTCCTGCCATCGGAAACGGATTCCATCCCACGGACGGTGAAGTCCGCTACGGCCCGGAGGTCTATTCCACTTCGCAGGATGGCGAGGGCCACGTCGATTCCGTGACCGTCTCTAAAGCGGACAAGCGGAAGTGGGAGTGCACCTTCAAGGGCCGCATCGACGACTCTTTCGATCCGACGGCCTTCCCTGTCTCGTTCACCTGGCAGAGCCGTCGCCACATCATCAAACCTGGTGGGATCGGGCGCGCGATGCCGAAAGGGGAGTATCACGAAGTGTCGATCGAAACGGAGAGCTTCGGCGGAGTTAGTTGATAGGGGATGGTTGATTGTCGATGGGATGACCGCCTTTCCAATTCGAGCCCGGCTCCGCCGGGGATGCTGAGCCTCTCAACCATCAACTCTCAACCATCAACCAGCTTGCTCGATCCCTCTCTGGCCGGGGCGTTCATCGATGGCGGAATCCGGCATCGTCTTCTCGGCGTGCCGGTTCTCCGTTTCTCGCTCTGGCATCTCCTGCTCTTGCAGGCGCTTGATTCGCCGTTTCTGCGCCACGGCGAGGTTGGACTGTTCGAACTGCGCACCGCGGTCGGCGTGTGCCGGCTGCGCTTCGGGCAATCGCTGGTGCGGCGCCGCTGGCTTGGTCCGCTGACGCTCGCGCGGCTGTGCCGGAAGGGCGGTCTGCGGCGCGAAGTGTGCGAGTTCCTCTCCTACACCGCCGCCTATCTCTACAAGCCGGAATACTCGATTCGCGGACCAAAGCTTCCGCCCGGAGCCTCGACTGGCCCTCAGAGCAATGGCGCGCCAGAGATTCTCAAGCTTGCCGGTGACATCATCGGCTGGAGTCAGTGGCCCGAAGCGTACGTGTGGGAGCTGCCTCCCGGCCGGGCGCACTGGTATCGCGCGCTGGCCCAGCGCGCGATGGGCGCGGACGTGGATTTCGTGACGCCGGAAGATCGGGAATTCAACGAGGCGATGAAGCGGGCCGGACTCAAGCCGAAGCAAAAGTGAGCAGCAAACATCGAACGTCCAACGTCGAACGTCGAACGCCGAAGTCGGAGGGACGGGTTCGATGTTCGGCGTTCGACGTTCGGTGTTCGGCGTTTTCTTTCTTCCCGTTCCCATGGGCCTGAAACAATTCATCGACGACAACACCAAGGGGCCGGTCAACAAGGCTTTCCTGGCGCTGTCCATTGCGGAGATCGCCCAGGCCGAAAATAAAACGAAGGCGCTCCTGAAGGTTCTGCGCGACATGCTCCTGTTCAAGCCGCTCATCGCGATCGGCATGGCGGGCGCGTTCAGCGCCATGAGCAAGAGCATTCGCGCGCTCGTTCACGACACCGGCTCGCTGCGCGCCGCGCTCGAAAAGCTCAAGACCGTGCAGGGCTTGCAGCGCACCTTTGCGCCATTCGCCGGCGGGATCAATGCGGCCAAGCTGAAGGTCGCCGAGTTGGTTAACTTCGCCGCCCGCAACAACCTCGAGTTGAAGGGCGTGGCCGCTGCGGAGCATTCCCTCCAGGAGCTGACGCACGGCGCGTATGCCGGCGCGGACGCGCTCATGGTCATTGCCGATGCGGGCGCGGCCAGTGGCAACGGGATCGACGGGACGGCGCAGGCGGTTGGCGGCTTCTACGCCGCCTTGCGCGGGGGCCAGCCGATCACCAACGCCGCGGAGACTCTGCGCAGCATGGGCATCGTCACCGAGGAAGTGGCGAACGAGCTCGTCGGGCTCCAGCAACAAGGCCGGACGAACGCGGAGGTTTTCGACGCACTGACCAAACGGCTGAAAGAGCACAAGGGCGCGCTGGCGGGCATGAAGGGCGACCTGGCGGAAGTCGAGAAGCGCTACGAAGCGGCCGGCGACGCGCTGAAGGAGAAGTTCGGCGAGCCGTTCACCCAATCGGAGATCGAGAACACGAAGAACATGGCGGA
>JAXDQW010000034.1:0-38961 GCA_034667665.1 Chthoniobacter sp. | reverse complement strand
ACGCGCTGCCTGCCGGCCTGACGCTCACGGACGATGAGATCTCAGGCACCCCGACGACCGCGGGGACCACTACCACCGTCCTGACGGTTGGAGACGGCGTGACGACCGGTGCGGCAACGATTCGTTTCGCCGTCGCGGCATCGTCCATCCGATTCCTGTCGCTGCCCACGGCGCGCGGCAAACTCGGCCAGGCGTTCACCTACAACATCGTGGCGCGCGTGGTGAGTGGCACTGCGTTGCCGATCACCTACACGGCGGACAATCTGCCATCTTTCTTGAGCCTCGCGGGGAGCGCGATCACTGGCACGCCGACCGAGGACGGCGAGTTCACGTTCGTCATCACGGCGCACACCGATCGCGCGTCGAACAGCCTGACGGTGACCATGACGGTTGCGGCTCTGGAATTTGAGACCAGCGAGACGCTCTCCGCGGCCATCGGTCAGGAGTTCCGGCAGAAGATCGTCACGTCGCCGACCGGCGCGGAATTCGAGCTCGTGGGCGCGCCCGCGTGGCTGGAGATTGAGGACGGCGTCCTCGCCGGCACGCCGCCGGACAACACCCTGGCGCAGTTGTTCACCTTCGACATCATCGCGACGATCGGAGAATCGTCCGCAAGCCAGAGCTTCACCCTCACGGTGGGTGAATTATTCCAACTCGACGACCCGATCGAAGGCGTGACGGGCCGGCACCTGCTCGAATACGTCACCTACGAGGGCGCGGGCACCGTCACGGATTGGTGGCTGAGCAATGCCCCGGAGGGATTGGAGCTGTGGGACCTGGCCGATGGCGGCTATGGACCGGCTCCGCTTTCCAATCGGCGCGCGATCCGCGGCGCCCCGACGCAGGCCGGCTTGTTCCGGGCGACGATTAGCGCCCAAGTGGTTCGCGACGGCGTGTTCGAGTGCTACGCGATTGATTTCGTGATGCTCGTCAAAGGCGGGCTGTTCCTGCCGTGGTTCCACAACGACGCCTATCGGCTCGATCTGCAGGTCCCGCTCCGAGGCGATGTCTCCCGGCGCGGAGTGCGCTCCCATTACGAGACGGCGGCGACGCCTGCCTCCACCAGCACGACGACGAACGGCGACACGACGATCGTGACGAAGGTGGACGCCGTTTCGGCCAATCTGCTCACGCTCAAGCGCGGCGACACGACCACGCTCGGGATCATCTTCCGCGACGGCATCGACACGACCGTGGCGGGAATCAGTGACGTGAAGATGACGCTCCGCGAGAAGGACGCCGAGGATGGCGAATACGTGTTCGAGCTGACCGGCACGACCGCCACTCTCGACGACCACGGCTACTTCACGACCACGATCGAAGTGGAAAGCGACGCGCTCAACGATGCCATGGGCGACGACTCGATCGCGAGTCTCCAACTGCTGGGCGAAATCAGCTTTGTGCATGCCGGCGAGACGCGTTCGAGCGCCAGCTTCCCGGTGACGATCGTCGAGGACATTGAGCGGTGATCCTTCGCCAGTTGATTATGGAGTTTGGGCCAAAAAACGTTAGCGCCGATCCCCGTTTTGGATGAAACAAGGAAATGCAGCTTCCCAGCTCAAACGCACCTCATTTTCTTGCATCGGAAACCGTCGAATATCAGCCAATCCTCATGATATCCGAGTCTGCTTAATCACTTCGGCGTCGCTACATCTACCATGAAAGCGAGGATTCTCCACTCGGCGATTTTCGCGATCCTCTTCTGCCTTCCTCTTGGTCACTCGGAGGACGAACCACAGCCTTACTATCGGGCCGCAAAGCAGTCACCACTCTCTCGCGCTGGACTTGGTGCGCTGGAGCACGCGTCAAAACTTGTCGCGGCTATCAACGCCCTCGACTGGAAGACCGCCGAAGACGCGTTGCCGCCAACAAATAAATATTTTCCTTTTCCTAAGATGAATGCGACGAAACTGAAGGATTGGCACGGTATCGGTGCCTATCGTTGCTCAGACTATCGCAAAGAAGACCGCACATTGGTTCACCGTTTCACTTACGGTTCGGAACGTAATCACCCTCACGAAGTCTGGTTTCACTATTCAATAGACGGGGACAACTTCACATTCACTGGTTACTCAATACTCGGATGGTAGTTTCCGCGCAATGCCGCGTGAACTGAAGCATCGAAAACTCGTCGTCGTAGTTCGCGTCGTCGTCCGTTTTGGATAAAACAAGGAAATGCGCCCTCCTCGCCCAACATCACCCGCATCCCGGCACCGGAAACCGTCCGATATCACCCCAGACGGCATGTATCCGAGTCTTCATGATCACTTGTTAGGCAATTAGCTATGCAACGCGAGCAACTGATCGCCAAAATCCAAGGATTGGGCCTTTCGGGCTTTGAGGACGAGATACTCGCTGCCGGACGCCATTGCCTTAGCATCACCACATCTCCCGTTTCCTTTCCGATCTCGCCAACTGACAGCAAGATTGGCGGCACGCCAGAACTACCGCCGAGTGTCCCGTGGCCGCGGTCACAGCAAGGAACGCCGATGCTTTTCCTTGCACGTATCGCAGGGTCGGATCTGAGACGCATCCATCCGCATCTGGCAGACCGTCACCTTTTGTTTTTTGGCGACTGGGAGCATGACACTGGAGGACGCATCATCGAGATTGCAGAGAATGCGCCAGCATTTCCCACAGCAACCCCTGAGCGCCCGCCCAATACGATTCAATGCCTCAACGAGTGCGTCGCTCACATCACCGACGCGATCTCCCTTCCCTCCGCCCGAGACGAATTTGAGAGTTGGCGATACTCAGAAATTTTGCGCGCATTCGGCGCTCGCTCCGAAGAGATTTGGGAAGGCTATTCGATCACCATCACGCCACTCGGCGAACTGATAGAGCAACATTACGGCTCTCAGACGCGTAGCCTCGCTCGCCCTCATCGGGTTTTTGGTTATCCGCTTTATACGCAGGGCCATCCAGCGGAGGTTGCCGAACAACGCTTCAAGCTGCATTACACATTGAGCGGCGAGCCCAAAGACCAATTTGTGCGGAGCGCGTCTCGATGGGTTCCGGTGCTAAGCCTGGAAACCGACGACACTGCTGGACTTTCTTTTGGCGACACTGGCAACTGTGGCTTTCTGGTGACAGATGAGGCGTTGGCGGCAGGCGCATTTGATGACGCAGAGTTCTACCAAGACAACTGCTAAGGGATGAACGTCGCCAAAAGGCGTAGCGCATGAAGGCCGCGCCGGGGTTGACAGAGAGTTCCTCGGGGATGCCGAGCGCGATTGTCTTAAATCTAGGATAGAGGTTCACCCAGCCATCCCGTCAATGAGGGTCGCTAAGACAACCTGGATCGGCAGGAGCTACGCTTTCGTGACGCTCTGGAGCCGGCCTGCGGCGGATGCCGTGCTCGACTGGCTCGCCAGTGCGGAGGTTCCGCCGCAGAGCTTCCTCTACTGGGTGGATAACTCGGGCGGCAAGCTGGCGCCCAGGCTCGGAAGTACCTGGGGCCGCCTGCGGTCACGATTCAGGGGCCTTGTCCTGCTCTCGGCTGGCGATCCTTACCAAGCGCGGCGCGGCGAGCCGTATCTCACTCTCGCCCGTCACGCGCATGTGACGGCCCTCTACAACCAGGTGTTCTCACGGGTGCGCGAGGAGATGGTCGTCACGCTCGAGGATGACATCCGGCCGCCGCGCGATGGGCTGCGCAAGCTCGTCGAACTGATGCAGGGCGATGTGGCTCTCGCCAGCGGCGTCTATCGCAGCCGCAGAAATCCGGATTACATCTGCGCCTCACGCGACAAGGCCGCGTGGCACGACGTGCCCCGCTTCGATGCCTTGCCGGCAAAACCGTTCGAAGTCGGCATGACTGGCGGCGGCTTCGCGCTCATCGAAAACCGAGCGCTCCAGGCGGCGCTGCCGCTGCGCTGTTCCACGACGCCTGACGGTGGGCTGATGGCCTGGGATGGGAATCTTGCGCTCGATCTCGCCGCGGCCGGCGCGCGGCTGCTCGCGCATCCGCAGGTTCGCTGCGAGCACCTGGAAGTGCAGTCCGCCCTTCGACCCGCGCCAGTTGACAGAGGCCCCTTCGCGGTATGAGCGCTCTCGCAAAACCCTTCCTCAAAGTCGTCGCCCTCGAAACCCCGGAGGGCGTCTTCGAGATCGAAGTCCGCAAAACCTTCAAGTTCCTCAATCAAGCCGACGCGGTCTCCTTCATCGACCACCTTGGGCTCGCTTCCGGGCAGGTGCTCACCGTCGCCGGGCGCACGGGCGCCATCGTGCTCTCCACAGCGGACATCACCGGGCTCGATGTGACCCTCGCCTCGCTGTCCACGATCGAATACGTCGATGGCCGATTCGCGGATCTCATTGGGATGCAGCCCGCCGCGCTCGACACTTTGCAGGAGATCGCCGCGCAGCTCCAGACCGACGAGGCGACGATTACGGCGCTCGAAGGAGTCGGCGCCACGAAGCTCTCAATCTCGGCGAATCTCTCGGATCTCTGGCGGACGCGGCCACGGCGCGGACGAATCTTGGGCTCGGGACCCTGGCGCTGCTCAATAACGACGCGACGCATCGCGTCGTGACCGACGCGCAGATCTCGGCCTGGAACGCAAAGGCAGACGCGACGCTCTCGAATCTCTCCAACGCCGGCACGGCGGGGACGAATCTCGGGCTCGGCACTCTGGCGCTGCTCAACAACGACTCAACGCACCGCACGGTGACGGACGCGCAAGTCAATGCGTGGGATGCAGCGTTGGCTGGCGGCGGCGGCGGTGCGATCTCCAATCCCGGCGTCGCTTACATCCAGTCGAATGGCGACGACGCGACTGGCGAAATCGGAAATCCATCCAAGCCATTTGCCGGCACGCAAGCCGCGGTGGATCAAGGGGCGAGAACGCTCTGCATCGGCCGCGGGGCATTCTCTGGATTCTCCTATGACGCCCTCGGCTTATTCGTCTCTTTTCACATTATCGGCGCGGGCGGCGCGGGGCCTGATACCATTGATGGAGGAACGGCAGACTCAGTGATCGCGGCGATCTCAATCACCAACACGGGCGCTTACATCGCCACCATTACGAGCGATCAGACGGTATTGTTCGACTCGATCACCGCGCAGGGCTGCACCGGGATGAATCTGGTCGGGGTGTGGGCTCGCGTCGTCACGGGGAGCGGAGCAGATGGCATCAGTCACGCAGGCGAATCCGCCGCAGAGGGCGCGCCTGAATCCGGGTGATTACTACGAGCCGGAGTGCGTGGCCTTCTACAGCATTAAATACCACCCGCTCTTCCGGTGCCGCTTCATCCACCAAAGTAGTTTTCACGCAGGCAAAATCCGGCCGTGGGCCTGCTCGCGCCGAGCGAAAGCAACCGGTCAACATTTTGGCAGTGCCATGGCCGAGGGGTCGAGCGAAATCCTGATCGCGCGGCGCAGGTGAAGTGTGTGCTAACAGCGAAGTTCGGATTCACGCCGAAGGCGACGATGTAGCCTGTCGGCGCGCGAAAGCGCAAGTCATGCCGTTGGTGCCGTGGTTCAAACGCATTTGCGGCTGCGCGAAAATATTTGAGCACAGCTTGGATATCGCGTTCGATGCTCTCATGCGCGCCGCCGCGAAATCGTTTCTCGCTCTCGTTGTCCTTACATTGCCCAGGGCGGTTCATGGCGGGCCGCCTTTTGTGACCGATGACCCCGAGCCGGTGGAGTTTCGGCACTGGGAAATCCTGCTCGCTACGCAGCAGTATCACTCGGCAGAGGGGTGGAATGGGACCGGGCCGCATCTTGAGGTGAATTACGGGCCGGCGCCCGACGTACAACTTCATGTGATCCTCCCCCTGGCCTACAACCGTCCCGCGCACAGTCTTTCCCGTTGGGGTTACGGTGATACGGAACTCGGGATCAAGTACCGGTTCCTCCACGAAACCGATTCCAGGCCGCAGATTGGCTTTTATCCCATTGTTGAATTGCCGACCGGAAGCCATTCCGAGGATCTCGGCAATGGCAAAGCCCAGCTCCTCGTTCCGCTCTGGTTGCAAAAGAAAGCTGGCGACTGGATCACCTTCGGTGGTGGCGGCTACTGGTTTAATCCAGGCCAGGGCAATCACGACTACTGGTTTGCCGGCTGGTCACTCCAGCATCGGGCTCCAAAAGTCTTGAATAGTGGCCTGGAGATTCAATTTCGTTCGCCGGTGGCGGTCGGAGTTCCCGCTTCCGTGGCTCTCAACGGCGGTTTTACTTGGGACTTATCCGAAACCTCTCACATTCTCTTTTCCGCCGGACACACCATCGTCGGACGTTCTGAATTTCAGGGTTACTGTGCCTTCGAACTCACCCTTGGACCAAGGGAGCGGGGCAAGGATAAGAAATGAGAGGCGGACTCTTTTCGCGATGGGCAGAAACTCTCTTCCGGCCCCAGCACATGACCTGATTATACGATCTGGCAACGAGACCACCCGTGGGGCCGCCCCGAGTCAGCGAGTTTCCAAATGTGAACCGATGGCGCGCACCGCAATGCCGGGGCCGAGGCCAGACGCATCTTTCAGCAGGCCCATGCGTTGCGCGAAGGTGTCGGCGATCGAAGCGGCACGCCCTTTCGCCTCTTCGGCCTTTGGGCCGGCGAAATGGGCATTCACCGTCTCCAGGAACAATGCGAGCCAGCGGGAGAAGTGCTCTTTCCGCACCGGCAGCACCGCGTGCTTCGGAGGCGCGCCCTCATCGGCAGATGCATCGCGGGCCGCCGGAGCTCTGCGAGGGCAGCGCGGTCATCCTCGCACCGTTGTGGCGGGTCAGGCAGGCGAGCTTGAGGGTTGTCTCGCTTGCCCTTGAGGAGCGAGCGGATTATGGACAGGCCGCTTCCCTCGCGGCCTACGCAAACACTCCCATCACCGGCTTGGCCTTATTTCCGACCGTCATCGGCCGGCCGCTGGGGGTCATGGCTTCCTGCTCGATCGGCAGACCCGCCGCCCATGCGATCGTCGCGTGAAAGGCGCCGACCGTGACCCCGTCGTCCGCCGGCTCGTAACCCTTCGCGTCGCTGGCGCCGTGGACGTAGCCGCGCTTCACGCCCCCGCCAGCGAGCACGGTGCTGAAGGCCAGCGGATGATGCCCGCGCCCGCTGCCGTCGAAGCTTGGTTTGCGGCCAAACTCCGTCGTCACCGCCACGATCGTCGAGTCCAGGAGTCCGCGCGACTCGAGGTCGCTGATCAGTGCGGCAAAGGTGCGATCAAATTCTCCGCCGCGATCCTCCATGCTATCCGCAAGCTGCTTGTGCATGTCCCACCCGCCGCTTTGCACTTCGACAAAACGCACACCGCTTTCCACCAGCCGCCGCGCGAGCAGGCAGCCCTGGCCAAACTTGCTGCGCCCGTAGCGTTCGCGCAACTCCGCGGGCTCGGCGGCGAGGTCGAACGCCTTGAGGTCGCTGCTCTTCATGAGCTGCAGCGTGGTGTCGTAAAAGTCGCCATAGGCGCGCACGTTTTCATCCGCCATCGTCTTGCCGAAAGTCGCGTCGAGCTTTTCCAGCAGATCGAGCCGCTTCGTCTGCACGTCCTCAGAAACCTGCGCAGCTGAATTCGCAAGCCCCTGATCGGGATCGAGAATTGGCAGCGGAGAAAACGCCGCGGGAAAATAGCCGTTGCCGTGGTTCGCGGTCCGGTTCACGCACACGCTCGCGGGCAGGGTTTTGTGGCTCGCGCCGAGGTAATGCTGCGCCCACGCCCCGAGCATCGGGTGGACAATAGTGCCGCGTTTTTCAAAACCCGTGCGCATCAGGTATTGCGCGTTGGCATGCACTCCGACCTTTGCGGTCATGGAGCGAATCACCGTGATCTTATCAGCGATCTGCGCGGTCTGCGGAAGATACTCGGTGAACTGCGAGCCGGCCTTTGTCGGAATCGGATTGCCTGGCCCTTTCGCGTCGCCCGTCTTCGGATCGAACGAATCAATGTGGCTGAGCCCGCCCTGGAGTTCCAGGAAGATGACCCGCTTCGCTTTGCCAAAGCCCGGCCCGCGCGTGAAGCTCGCGGCAGCGGCCGCCTTTTCTTCGGCCAGGGCGCGCCCGGCGAACCCCGACAGAATGCTCAGGCCAAACGCATAACGAGCGCAGCGTTCGACAAAGGCGCGGCGAGCGATGGGATCGCGAAGAGAGTCGGAGTTCACAGGCGTTGGGGGATCACTGGATGAAAAGAAACTCACGCGTGTTGGCCAGCGTCCAGGCAAGGTCGCTAATGCCAAGGCCGTTTGCCAGCGCTTGCGTGGCCACGGGACGCTCCTCGGCCGTGGGCTTGCGCGAGAGGAACGAGAGATAAAGGGTGTCCACTTTTTCGTCGTCGGACGAGGATTTGCCCGCCGCGACGACCGCCGCGCAATTCGCTTCGCTGACGAGCTTCCCGATGCCGCCATTCATCAGGGCGAGCGCCTGTGGCACGCTGCCATCGGTCGTGCTCGAGTCGGCGACGAGACGGTCGCTTTGGCCGAACACGCGAAGGAAATGGGTCTCCGGCGAAGGCTGCGGCAACTCGCTCGCGCGGGCGAGGATCATGCCGTAACGCTCCTCCGGCTTGGCCCCCTGATATTCGGCAATGAGTTTTTTTGCTGGTCCACCGCCGCTTTTCTTTCCGCCACCGCCCATCGGCACGCCCGCTTCGCGCATCCGTTCGATCGCGGCTTTGAGATTCTCCGCCGTGATCGTATCGCCCGGCAGAGACATCAGTTTCTCGTCCTCGCCGCGGCGCAGCAGCATGTTGTCCACCTCAGCGCCGACGCTGACAATCATGAGGCTGTCCCAGACTTGCTCCGCGGTCATGCGACGGACGAGAGGACCGGGGAAAAGATACGGGCCCTTCTCCAGATCCGGTGACGCGCTCGCGGCGCGCTGGTAGGTCTGGGAATTGAAAAGCACGCGTTGGAATTCGCGCAGGTCGAAGCGGCCCGCCTTTACGATCTGTGCGAGATGCGCGAGCAGCGCCGGATTGCTCGCCTTGGAAGGATCGTCGAGATCCGAGACCGGTTCCTGCACCGCGAGACCGAACACTTTTTTCCAAATGCGATTCGCGATGTTCGCCGCAAAACGCGGGTTGTCGGGATGCGTCATCCACTTCGCAAATTCCCCGCGGAGCTGCGCCGGGTTGGCGGTATTGATGCGATACGCAGGGTTCGTCTTGTCGGCCTTGCTCCACGTGATCAGCGTCGGCGTCACCGGCGAACTGGCGGGAACATCGCTATATTTGTAGTCCTTTGGAAACGTGAGGGTTTGTTTGGTCGTATCGACGAGACGAAAGGCATTTGCGCTCGCGATGCGCTGCACCTGCGCCTTCGGCAAGCCCGCGGCTCCGGCTCCCTTGCCGCCTTTCGCTAACTTCTTGGCCTGCCCGAGCGCGCGCTCGTCGAAACCGTCGCTCGCGCCGAAAAACGCGGCCATCTGGTAAAAGTCGCGCTGCTTCCACTCGGCAAGCGGGTGATTGTGGCACTGCGCGCAGGCGACGTTCGCGCCGAGGAAAGTCGTGAGTAGATTCGAGACGCCGTCGAGCGGCATCTGCGCGTCGTAGAGGAGGAAGCCGGTGGCGCCATTGTCGCAGAGCTTGCCCTCGGCGGTGAGCATCGATCGCACCACCAAATCCCAGGTGCGATCGGCGCGCAGTTGGTCCTTTAGCCAATCCTCGAAGGTAAACGCCGGCACATTTTTTCCGAACGTGTCCTTCATCCGCAGCATGTCGCCGAGCCAGTTGTACATCTGCATCGTGTAGCCGGGCGAATAGAGCAGCTTGTCGATCAGCTTCGCGCGCTTGTCCGCAGCGGTGTCGGAGAGAAAGGCAGCCGCTTCCTCGCCGGTGGGAATGCGGCCGACCCCGTCAACGTAAATGCGCCGTAGAAACTGCTCGTCGGTCGCCGGCGCATTGAATTTCAGTCCTTTCCCGACCAGCGTCGAGCCAATGAGGAAGTCAATCTGATACGCCGCCTTTTTGACGTAGTCGTTGGCAAAGGTGCGCGCGCGCAGCTTCTTCGCGTAGCCGTAGGCAAACTCGCGATCGGCGGGCACAAGGTTCGGCAAATAGATCTGGTAGGTCTGGCCCTCGTGCGTCTCGATCGTGACCACATTTCCATAAAGCGAGCGGAAGGCCGCCTCAATTTGCCGTCCCGAAGGATCGCTCCAGGTCCGCCAGGGCGACGGCAATTCCTCGGACATCGGCTCCGGTGGGGCAGGCGCGGCCGGCGCGGGTTTCGCCGCCGGGGCCGCGAGCGGCTCAGGTTGCCGCTTCGTCGGCGGTTTTCCATTCGCCGTTGAAAGCGTCCACAGCAGCGCCAGCGAGGTGAGCAATGAGAGCAAGAAAGCAATGCTTCGCATGAGAGGGGGATGTTTCACTTTAACTCCGCAACCCGCCGAACAGCGCAAAGAAAAGACCTTACAATCGAAGAATCGGGGCGCAATTTTGGCGCAGGAAGTGGATGCGGGTAAGCCTGCTCGTTGAGACCTGTGAGGAGCGACTGGAATAGTCGGCGCCCGAGTCGCTGGAGTGTCGGGACGATCGCTCAACGTTCTCGACGCGCCGCTGGCCGTCGAATTGGCCAGGCCTGCGTGCCGACGACGAGGCCCATTCGACGCAAGACTCCATCAGTCGAAGCGGCCAAATCGCTTGTCGAAAGACCTTGCCGCTGTTCGGAGTTATGACTGTCGTTTTCGCAGACTCGGATCACGCTGCCGCTTGCAAGTCACACTGACTCCAAAGTTCGACCGCCGGAGAATGCTTGCCGAAGTGACCCCGGATCACATTGCCGACGTGGCCGATCGTCGAGGTGGCAGCCCAAAAATTCGCTTCAGCTTCGTCTGGCTCTATATCCTCCGCTGGGGCGGAGAGCGCTGCCGATTCCAGGAACGAGCGGCAAATTAATTCAATCGGAGAGTGCCAAGGGTCGAGAGTTGCGGGCGGCTGCGGGCTGGAAAACGACGGCAGGGCGTGTGCAGACCTCATCCAAAACGGAGTCGTGATCAACTGGCGTTCCTTGAGGCCAAGATCCCGCCATGGGATTCGGCTGACCGCCTCAACCGCTACTCCGTGATCCTCTCGGAAGGCTTTCTCGAAATCCGCCGCCTTGCTGTGGCCGAGTTTGGCCGCGATTTCGCCCGGGGCCACGGCACTGTGTGCCACCCAGGCCCGTGCCAACTGCGCTCTGCGTTGGCGAAGCCAGGCTTCGGGCGAGAGACCTTGGTGAAGCCGCAGGTCGCGATGCAATTGCTCCGCGCCGCCGGGATAGGATTCGCCCGGCCGGCGATCAACCTCCAGAAGTTGCAGCTCCATGAAGTGATTCAGGCGCAGTTTCGGAATGCAAAACGATTTCGCGAGAGAGCTGAACATCTCAACCCACCTCTGGTTGATCAAGACGGTCAGCATTCTCGAGAACTGATACGGAAACAGGAAGCCGGGTTGCTGAAGACATCCAGCAAGGCGGTTCAATGCACCGGGCAGTGGGCAGACTTCATGCGTAAATGGCCGCATGCTCAGCGCGCTGTCTCCCACGACTGGGTTGCGAACCAGTAGGTCTCGCAACACGGCAGTTCCGAAGAACAAATAGTAAATCTCTCCGTGCGTGGAGCCGGGTACCGGGACCTCAGTGAGCATCATCTCCCCTTCGGGAATGATAACAGCGTCGCCGGGCTGGCCTAACTGCAGTTCATCACCGCGCTCGACGATCACGCCGCCGCTCACGACGATGATCAGCAGGTGGCCAGTCAACTGGAAGCGCTGGCGGTCGAACCCATCATCCACATGCAGTCTGTGGAGGCAGAAACTGCGGTGCCCGGTGTCCAGTTTGAGGCGTTGACGCTTTGGAACACATTGAGGCCAGCGCAGCGTATTCGGCGAACCGAGGCCGAGAACTTTGCGCCGATTCGCCGCTGACGCACTGACACTGACGGCAGAGGGGGTTGAAGGGCGGGCAAACATGAGAATCAATCGACGGCCGCGTAAAACTCGCCGTCTGCGGCGATCTGCTTTGCTTCCAAGGCGCGGAGCAGGATGGGCTCAAGATGGCTGTATTGCTGCAGGTTGTAGCGCCGAAACAGGGTTCGCTTGGTCTGAGGCCCGTTGAGTTTCAGTTTGGCGACCATCGTTTGAACCTCCACCTCGAGCTGCACCTGCGGCTCCTGGAACGATTGCGCGCCTAGACGAGGGCCGGCGGCTGCCATTTCGGTCACGATCCTGATGGCGGTCTTGACCAGGTCGACCCCGATCTCCTCTTCATCTGAAGAGTGGGTCATATAGAGCAACAGCGCGACCTTAAGGACCTGCTCCAGGCGCCGGTTGGAAAAGCGCCGCGCCTCTCCAGCGACCGCTCGGCTCGCGGCCCGCTCCACATTCCAGTAATCCACAAGGACGCAGGTGGCGGAGCAACTCAGAGCGACAACGTGCCGGGCCACCGCGTGCTCACGGACTCTCGTCAAGATGGCATTGTGAATGATGTCGAACCACCAGCCGTCTTCCTCGGTCGCCATCAGTAGACAGGGATCGAGTTCCGCCTCCAGGTCCCCGACGTTGGCAAGGAGAAAGGTATCCCAAATCCAGTCACCTTGCACCCCGCGCAAGCGTTTGGACTCGAGGTCAGCCGGATCAAGCAGCCACAGGTTGCTGACGACGAGACCGACAATGCATTCGGATTCGAGTCGCAGGGATTCACCAAGCCAACCCGCATGGAGCGCTCTCAGTTGCTCCGCCCTTGCACCCTCACTGGAACTCAAGAGAGAGTGCCAGGCGTGCCCATCCGGGGAGTAGTTCATCAGTGACCGATCAAAGCTGCGGGTGTTGAGTTCTCGGACCGCTTGGGGGCTGATACCGTCAGAGATCAACCAGGGGCGTTCTTCAAGTCCGAATTCCTGGAGCCGAACTCCCACTTCTTCGGACTCCTTGTGAAGTTTCCGACGCTCGTCGGCATCGAGATCTGGGTGGCGGGACCATGGTTTTGCGATCTGAGCCTCTTCCGCGGCCCGGCAGCATCCCAATTGGTTGAGGAGTTCTGCGCCACGCTTCTCAAGGAGGATCTTCTCCCGGCGCAAATTTGGTTCTCCTTTTAACCGGCGAACCTCCACGTACTTCTCGGCCAGATCGACCAGGGGGGCCATCGCGCGGCGCATCGCGAGCAGGCCCATGTGGTTCCGGTCCCCGCTCACCAGCACGTTCAATGAGGCGGGGAGACTGCCACCTGATGGACTTCTGACCCATCGTGCCGGACCCAGCGCGCCCGCCACCGTCGCCAGCAGAATCGCCGTCGTGGTCTCCTTCTTGACCGCGTACCGTTGGGACAGGATCCCTGCGTAGCGCAGCAAGGGGTGCTCGCCGACCTCGGCCCGAGTGCCATCACCTTTGGCAGCGTCCTCCAGAGTCCCGACGGACTCAGGTTCTATCCTATTCACTGCCTGCAAACGCCCGCGCATGGCTGACTGCCCATGCCAGCAACCGCGATTCGATGATCAAGGAACAGCCGCCACTGCTCCAGCGCACTGAGGGCTTCCTGGCGCGTGAGTCTTTGACGGCGGTTCAGGCGGACGCGTTCAACAGCGCGCTTCATGACGGCGCGAGCCGGGCGCCGTTCTGCCTTGTGCGCCGGGGCCAGGAGCTCCCACGCAACCTCCTTGGCGGGACAGTATCCGGGATCAGCGTGTTGAGGCAAACCGGGTAGGTCTGGTGATAAATTCTGAGCATGTGTAGGTGAGTTATGCACGTCGCGATCTTCTCTTTTCCGGATATTCGCGCAAGGGTAGTAGGCCGAAATCGTTCGATTAATTGCGAAATCCTTTAACGTAGTATTCTTCGGAGGCGAAAAGGTGGCGATGCGGCGGTGGGATGATTCAAGCTTCCGGGCACAACACGAAGGTGACGACTATGTCTGGCCAACGCCGCCACCACATACCCACGGACCCCGCGCCGTTCCGGCGGCCAGTCCAAATGGTAGCGCGTTGCTGCCATTTGCGGGGAAGCTACCATGCCTGGTGAGAAACCCATCGAACGCCTCCGCAGGACCGCCTCCTCTCCGCCGTCGACGCGGTCGGGCTGCCAGTCTATCTGATTGGGATCCACTGGATATCCAGCGGCCAACTCGGCGCACCTAAACTTGACCCAGCCATTCGCTGATGCGGGCGTGCCAGATGGCGAGCCGCCCGCCCTTCCGATCCCCTCGCCCGTCCAGTTACCTGCACGAAAGCCCCGCCTGCGATTCCGAGGGGCGCCATCTTCACGTCCAAGAGCTATCTGTTGGCTAATCGCGGCCGATCGGCGGCCCAGTTGCCCCGGTTCGAGGAGCTGCTGCTCCAGGAAAAGTTTGGAACGGAGTCTTGGAATTCAAAACGACGTCGCGAGGAAAGTTGAACATTTCGACCCATTTCTCGTTAAAGGAAACGTTCAGCAGTGCGCCGATTTTCTAGATTGGAATGCGTTTTAATAGTTAACTAAAAGGACGACAACAACCTGTGACGCAAGTAGCAACCCCACTCTAGAAGTTCCAACAGTGTGCAGAATGAGGTTTCAGACCGGAAAAACGTGCATTTATACCCACTTCCTGCAAAAACGCCCCATTGCCGACTGTCGGCAAGATGGACTAACAGGCAGCGGAAATTCAACCATTCGCAAATGGTCTCGACTAGTTTCCGGGCTGTCCGGCGTATCTTCAACTCCGCGACTCCCTCTGTAGGCGTATCTGCTCGTCCGCCGTCAGGGTTTAGAGCTGTTCTGCGCGTCCTGCGCTTCGCGCCAGGAGCGGTGAGAAGCCGCCGGAGCTACTGCTCCACGCCGCCGCGGTAGTAGGCTTCGCCCGGTTGCCAACAGGTTTCCAGACCTGACGCTCAATGAAGAGGCGTTTGGCGGAGCGATTCGGGAGATTTTTTCGTGTCGCGCTGAGGCCGAAATCTCGCAAGTGGCCTATTTGGGGCACAACTAAAACGACGACAAGCTATTATGCCGCGAAAACAACCTCCTTACCGAGATGGCTCCTCTGTAAAGCAGGTACATTTACCTCGTGTTCCGACCAAAACGCGCCATCACGACCGTCGCGACCAGCGGCGTCGGCGTCGACGGCAGCCGAGCAGCCGAAGATGCGCCATTGTCCCCTCTGACGCAACCGAGGCACTCGAATCGGCCGACCGCTGGTCGAGACGATTCGGGACACGTTGACCTCGACGAAATGAGCCTTCGAGATCAGCATGCCAAAGTGGAGGTATCGAGGGCGTATTCCTGTGTGGCCGTTGACAGCGACGAGGGCGGCCTCAGCTCCTCGGCCCGCGGCGCACGGACCCCGCGCCGTTCCGGCGGCCGGTCCAAGTGGTAGCGTCGCTTCCTGCTTGCCCGACTTGGCGGGGCCGCGTCCTCTCCCCGTCGGCGAGGCCGGGCTGCCCTTTGGTTGATCTTCGATATGAAGACCGGGACAGAATCGGCGGCCTCAATCATCCAGGGGTTCGATGTCGGGTTGGTATGATGGCAGATGGGAAGACTTTGACCTCTCTCGCGCGTCAGATAGCCCGGCCGCGACGGCTGACCAATTGGCCGAACGCTTCTCTGAAGCAGGCGGCCAGGCGGTCGTAGGTCGGGGCTGTCCTTAAGGAACTACTGCTGGAGCTATGGCAGCCAGAAAGCCGGCCGCGCCCCCCATCGGTCAGTCGTCAGGCCTGTGGACGAAGGTCCATGAATTGCGAAGAGGCTGGTATGTGCACCAAGCTCCGCTACTCCCTCTGTGCCCCAGTCTGCTCATTCGCATCTGGGGTCAGAGAAGTGCTTCAAAAAGAACTTGGGCCTCCTCAGGGGAGAGTTCGCCCATGTCTTTGATGCCGGCAGGCAGGGTGATGACGTTGACTTTCATGTGGCCTCCAAGGGCCTTGCAGACCTGCGCGGTGCACTTGGCGCCGGGGCCGTCGGTGTCGCCGATCCAAACCAGCCGGTTGAAATGCTTCCGAAGCACGTGGACCTGCTCATTGTTGATGCACTTGCCCAAGAGCGGCATTCCAGGGGCGCCGTAACGGCCCACGTCCAGCGGCCCCTCCGCCATTAACGCAACGCGCGTTCCGCGCAATGCGTTCCAGGCGAGCGCGGCGTCGAGGCCCAGGAGACACTGCGAGCGCAGCATCCCGGTCGCCGTTTTGTATTTCGAAGGCTTCCACTTCAGTTTTCCACCCTCCGAGTTTTCGTCCGCGAATTCGGGCTGCAGCGCCCAGTTCCTGCCCTCCTTGATCTCCACGAGCGACCAGCACTCGTTGTAGGGATGCCAGTAGAAATGCCCGTCGCCTTCGATCCGATCGATGATCCGGGCCTGCCAACCCTGCTGGACGCCGTCCATGTCACAGTAAAAGATGATCCTTCCTTGTGGGGTATCTTTGAATCCGCCGGGCAGCCGCCGGTGGTAGGGATGCTTCTCCCGGGTGCAGTAGCTGCACCGGAACTGCTCCCAGAGCTGTTGGAGATTGTAGTTGCGGCGGAGTAGATACTGGACGGCGTGGTGATCCTCGGGCAGCTCGATAATCGGCGTCACATCACCCGGGTGATCCGGGATCCGGTTGCCCTTCCCGTCGTCGATGAGATAGCGCTCCTTGGGCGACAGCGACGGCTCGTCGGCCATCTCGGTCTGCACGACCCTGTCCACTGAAGGCATCTTCAACAAATTCTCGATGCTGTCCGGCCTGTCTTCACGATGGCAGTAGGCGCTCCAGTTACCTCCTCCTTTGACGGTTCCCCTTCGGCTCACCCACTTCCCGGTCCCCAAAAAACGATCCAGGTTGATCGCCATGTGCTGATCGGTCAGCTCCCTGGAGCCTCTCTTCTTCAAGCACACAGGGCACGGAACGTAGACGTGGAAGCCGCTGCGCTCGTTGGTGACGTGAAGATGGTTCAACGTCAGCTTTTTGAGGCGTTCCAGGATCCGCATCGCCTTGCGAGGGATACCGGCGTTCGGCAGGCTCCCGGTAGTGAGGAAGTCGCTCACCTGGGATTCTCCGCTGTGGTGACATCGACTCGGGCCATCGGCCCGGCCCAAAAGACAGGCTTCGAATTTTGGATCAAGCAACCCGACATCTGTATTCGCGAAAGGAGAACCCGGCGACTATCGCGGCAGGGGCTGGCGGGACCGTGGCGCGTCAAAGGGGTTGCGAGGTCACCACGAGGCGCCTGGCGAGCTGGTGAGGCGGTTGAGGCGGAGGTTGTGAGAGTAGTTTCTTGTAGGATCATAATAGGGCTGCAATTTCGTCTCGCTGGCTTTGGGCGCGGCGACGTGGTTGACGTTGGCCTCGGTGAGTTGCGGGGCCGAGTGCACCCGACGCTACTGACTTTGTTGACGTACACAGCGGCGTCGGACACCAACGGAGTACCGCAGACGTCAGGGTGCATCCGGGTTTTGTAGAGCCGCAGCATTGAAAGGAGTCGTTTCTACCGGGACTGTGGAAACGGAGGGCCCCGATGATCCCGCACTGGTCACCTTGCCGAGAATCGAGGCAGCAATCCGACAGTAGGTCCAAGAAAAGAAAAAAAATGCGCCCTTTCATTTTGTTGTTTTTCAGAATTGCTTCTTCCTTCTGACTTTCTTCCTTCTTCGTTAGTTGCCCTCAGTTTGCCCGGAGTTCTCCCTCGGTTTGCCTCTAGTTTGCCCTGAGTTTGTCCCGTGTTTGCCATGAGTTTGCCCCGAGTTTGCCCTCTTCCAGGTCGTTGTTGCCGAGAGCTGCAGCGTTATCTTTCATCTCCATCTCCCGAATGGTAGCGTTGGCCTGTCGCATTAGAATGGATTCCTGATCCTGCGCGATTGGTCCTGTTACTGCAGATCTCCGAGAATCTTTGGGCTTGTCGGAGGCGTAAGCCCATTTCTGATAAACCTCCCATTTCACCACCTCAGTTTCAGTTTTGCCATCGTCAGCGGTTTGCCGTCTGATCCTCCCTTCCTTCTCAAGCTCGCCCAAGAGCGTTTCCACCCGACTTGGGCTCGCACCAAGCTGCTGTGCGATGTGGCCCAAGTGCAGAATGAAGGAGCCCGGACTCAACATAGCCTCCTCATCAGGAAGCCCTCGAGCCTGCGCAAGACAATAGATCCATACCTGCAACAGTTCCGGATTCCCAAGTAGGGATCGCCGACTCGAATCCAAGAGGTTTCGCATTACCTTGAAATAACCCGTGGCGTTCGCGCCAACTTGTGATTCAGACCAGTCCTTGATCAGGTAATCCAAGCTCCTGCCCCGCCGTTGGGGCCGCTTCTCGCTATCGATCACGATTATCCCGGCGTCGTGGAGATTCTTGGTTGCTGTGCGAATCTTCTTCGACGTCAATCCCAGCACGCTTGCCATCGTCTGCCGAGCCCGGAATGACTTTCCCAGTTTTTCGGGACGTCGATAGTCGGCCACGAGCAGCAAGAAAATATAGACATTCAAGCAATTGGGGTTTCCGAGGGCGCACAACTGCTGCATACGATCGCGACCCAGGAGGACGTAGCCCCGGTTGGCCGGTTCAGTATTCCGAGCGACCGCGGCGAGAGCCGCCGTCCGGTCGATTGACAGAAGCGCCTTACCTTCCGCTCCTGGAGTGCCCACCGCGACTTCTTGGTCTTTATTCCGGGCGACCTGTTCCTCCCTGGAAACGTCCTCGCAACGCTGGAACTGGTAGG
Organism: Chthoniobacter sp.; assembly: GCA_034667665.1. Taxonomy (GTDB): domain Bacteria; phylum Verrucomicrobiota; class Verrucomicrobiia; order Chthoniobacterales; family Chthoniobacteraceae; genus Chthoniobacter. Next base: position 20,399 of record JAXDQW010000034.1, on the reverse strand, counting down.
GCGTGTTCATCGGAACGGTCTCGCGCTCTCCACCTTTGACCATAACCGTGCAATACTGACGAAGGGCGTAATGTCCGATCCCCCCCCGGTTTGCCTCCCCAGGTTCCGCCATGAGCCTACTTATCCCAACGAAAGCATCGGCCGGTTCGGCCAAGGCTTTCTTGCATTCGCCTATCGAATCCGGCTCGATTTCAGGAGAATCGGACGCAGCTATCGCCGCCTGGCAGAATGCCACCGCCAAGAAGCCCCGCTGCACCGCCAGATCCTTTATGGCCCGGCTCGCCGCGAGCATGGCGTCCCTCGTCTTGGCCACACTGAAAGTCGCATCGTACGACTCGTCAATATAGTCAACGATCATCAGATCGGGAACTCTACCAGTCGAGGTGCGATACTCATCAAGAATGCTGCGGAAAGCCTTGTAGGTCTTCAGCATCTCGTAGACCGGATAGTCATGCGGATTGCCGAATTCGTCGACGGCCTCGCCAGTGACCGCGTCGATGCACAGCGAGCGGCTGGCTTGCTGGTAGAACTCTTCGTCCCGCAAGAGAGCGGCGAGGAGAAACTCCTCGAAGGCACGCTCGTCTGTGTCGACGAGGAGATGGGCCAGGGGAGTTGGTTCTTCTATTTCTTTATTCTTCATACTGTAGTGGTGGGCGGTATTAGGCGACGGGAGTGTGTTCGGGTTCGACGGTTCGCGAAAGTCAAAGTGCGTCACACCAGGATCCAGATTTCGTCCTGCAGTTCTCAAGAACCACCAGATGGGCGGTGTTGGCTGCTATCAGTTCCTTCTCGGTGAAACCAAGCACGACTTTGGGAGAGACCCCGTGGTCTCGAAGCCAGGCGACGATCACAGGGTTTTCCGCCGCCTCCCGGATTAGTTGCTTTTTCTGACAGATAGTGAGCTGGACGATCCGCCCCAGCTTTCTGCCTATTAACGCCAGTACCGCCCAGAGTTTATTGCCGTCGAGGTGGCCTTTCAAGCGGGCGTCTACATTCCTCGCCGTTATCCCAACGGTCTCTAACCATCGGTTGGCTTGACTTACTTCGCATCCGGTGCGGCGGGCATCACCTTCTCGAGCATATTTCATCTCCATCTCCAGCTGTTCCTGCATTTCGACCTCCAGAACGGCGTCCAAAACGTCAATCCGGATTCTGGTCGTTCTCAGCAGATAGCGTTTTGCGTCGGCGGGGGAATCCACCCAGTTGAAGTTAGGCTTCAGTTTGGCAAGACCGGCGCCAGTCGTATTTTCCGAAGGCGACGATCGTGTGCGGCAGCAATCCCTAACGCGGGATCTTGTGAGCGCTCAGACCTCGCGCGGTGATTCGAATGTCGCGCTCAATTGATCCAAGCCGAGCCGCGAAGGGAGCGTGTTGGCGAAAATTGAGCCGCCTACGAAATTGAGCAATCCTGCCAGCGAAAAGTGATGCCCGAGTGATGCCCTGAGCGACTCGTCGCGTCTCGTGCGTTTTGAAAAACCAGGACCTATGTTGCTCAATACAGGGCTGTTGTGATGGAGCCGGCAATCGGGCTCGAACCGATGACCTGCTGATTACAAATCAGCAGGTCTCGTCGCGGGCGGGTCGCCGCAGTCTCCGGACTGAGGCCCCCGGCTGAATTCTTGGGTCGGTATCGCGCAGCCACAGATCTTTGGCTACCGACGGCGGATCCGCATCGCGCCGCTGCGGACGCATCCTCGCGCCGAACTCTTGCGCCGTGGCGCGCCATCAGATGACCGTCTACCACTTGGGAAGGCTCGATGCGTGCATCGACGCTTCAGTGACGGGGAGTTCCCTTCCGCCCCCGGGACTTGATTCGTGGACGCTCTTCGATGTCGTCATCCTTGGGCGCCAGGTGCGCGTAGTGCTTCTCGGTGACCCGAACGGTGTCGCCGAGCCACTTCGCCACTTTGAAGATCGAGGTACCGTCCTGCACCAGGAGGCTGGCAAAGGTGTGGCGCATGACGTGCGCGGTCACCCAGGGCAGCTTTTGCGCCTTGACGTAATTCTTGAGCACGACGTCGAAGTCGTAACGGTAGATATCCTTCCCCTTTTTCACCTCGGGCCGCAGCATGAAGGGCTCGCGCAGGCCGTAGCTCTGCAGGAAATCGAAGAGCACCTGTCGCATCGGAATGGTCCGAGGCTTCTTGTATCGATTGAACGGCATAGTTGGCGTTGCGCAGAGATCCAGGGAGCGCTCGCTCAGGTGGAACCAGCGCGGCACCGCCTGGATAATTTCCTGTTTTCGAAGCCCGGCGTGGAACCCGAGCATCAGGACGAGCTTGAGATCTTCTCGAGGGCATTCGTTGATCAGCTTGTCGCGCTGCTCCTTGGTGCAGAACCGAACCCGCGGAGCATCCGGCACTGGCTCCGCTCGCACCCCAATAACAGGATTGCGTCGAACCTTCTTCTCGACCTCCAGCTCCCAGCGAAACCACGCCCTGATGTCCATCAGTGCCTTGTGGGCGGTGGCCGCACTGAATTTGCCCAGGAGCCGATCGTAATACTGCTGGACCTGCTCGGTCGTTACGGACTGTACCGATGCGTGCCGGGGCAGCCAATCGATGAACGAGCGCACGACGTAGAACTTGGCCTTTCGGGTCGAGGCGGAATAATTCTTGCGCTGGGATTTGTAGATCAGGAAATGCTCCAGTTCCGTGATCAATCCCGATGCCGGGGTCATCACTGGGTTGGTGCGAACTTCCATGGCCCTCGTGATCGCCTCGGTCAGGTCGGTCGTCTGGAGGGTAATCGGTTTCGGCCGGATCCCATTCACCATTGGCAGCTGCAGCCAGTAGTATTGCCCGCGCAGATAGAGCCCTCTGGTCTCGTCGTGTTTCATGCCGCGATCGTAACCGATCCCCGTCCACGTAGCAAATCGGTGTAGCAAATCTCAAACTCGCATGGGCTCATAAGAGAGGATATGGGTTCGGTGATCTTCCAGAGGAGAACCCGAAACCTCTGTATTTATGAGGCTTCCGGAACTCATTTACAGAGAGAAATGAGTGGCGGAGCCTACGGGGCTCGAACCCGCAACCTCCGCCGTGACAGGGCGGCGCTCTAACCAATTGAGCTAAGGCTCCTTGAAAGGAGGCGCGAAAGCTAGGCTCCGCCCTGCGACCATTCAAATACTATTTCAGGATATTTCCCGCCGCCAGCGGGTGCCTGGAAGACGCACGAAAACGCAACCGCTCGCTCCGTCCCGGCGAATGAGCCATGCTGTGGTTTTGATGGCCTCCATTTTTCTCACCGCCGAGTGGCGCTCGCTCGTGATGCTCAATTACCGGATCGATCCGGAGGTGCTGGCACCCTATCTCCCGCGTGGATTGGAACTCGATTTTTGGAACGGCGAGGCGCTCGTGAGCATGGTCGGCTTCCTTTTCCAGCGCTGCCGGGTGCTCGGTTTGGCGGTGCCGCGGCATCAGAGTTTCGAGGAGGTGAATCTGCGCTTCTATGTGCGGCGCAGGGTGGGGGAGGAGACGCGGCGCGGGGTCGTCTTCGTCCGCGAGATCGTGCCCCGGCACGCCATCGCGCTGACGGCACGGATTTTCTACAACGAGCCGTATGTGGCGATGCCGATGCGTCATGCGCTGGAGGGGCGAAGGATCGAGTTTGCCTGGAAATGGCGTGGCGCGTGGCAAAGCCTCTCGGCTGTGACCTCCGGCGAGCCGCAAGCGATCGCACCGGCGAGTGAGGAGGAATTCATTTTCGAGCACTACTGGGGCTATACGCGTCAGCGCGATGGCGGCACGGTGGAATATCAAGTGGAGCATCCCCGGTGGAGGACCTGGCGGGTGGAATCCGCGAGCCTGGACTGTGACGTTGCCGCTCTTTACGGGCCGGCCTTTCTCCCGGTGCTCAAGGGGCCGCCGCGCTCGGTTTTCGTGGCGGAGGGTTCGGCGGTGGAGGTGCGACGGGGCGTGCGCGTGGCGTAGCAAGGCGGAGAGCGGTCGCGCTGGGTTCGCAGCGGGAAGCGCGCCCCTCTTCCTCGAACGCGAGTCATCACTCGACAGAAGCGCGGCGTTTTGTTCGCATCGGGGTCCTATGACCTCACTTTGGGAACGCTATCAGCAATACTATCTTCGCCAGGAGCCGCTTGGCATTTCCCTCGACATCAGCCGGATGCGCTTCAGCGACGATTTTCTCGCGGGAAAAGAGCCGCTGGCGCAACGCGCTTTCGCGGCGATGCAATCGCTGGAGGCGGGTGGAATGGCCAATCCCGATGAGCAGCGAATGGTCGGGCATTATTGGCTGCGCGCGCCGAAGCTGGCCCCGACGCCGGAATTGACCGCCGAGATCGAACAGACCAACGCGGCGATCTTGAAGTTCGTGGAGGGCATTCACGTGAGCCACCGCTTCAGCGACGTGCTGCTTATCGGCATCGGGGGCTCGGCCCTCGGGCCGCAATTCCTGAGCGACGCTTTGGGCACGGACAATGATCGGATGCGGCTGCACTTTTTCGACAACACGGATCCGGAGGGAATGGACCGCGTGCTCACGAACCTGCAAAACCGATTGGAGCACACGCTGGTGGTGGTGGTTTCGAAATCGGGCGGGACTGCGGAGACGCGCAACGGCATGCTCGAAGCGCGCGCCGCCTACGAAAAGGCGGGTCTTGATTTCGGCGCCCATGCGGTGGCGGTCACCGGCGTGGGCTCCGCCCTCGACAAATACGCCATCGAGGGGAAGTGGCTCGCGCGTTTCCCGATGTGGGATTGGGTGGGAGGCCGCACCTCGGTGATGAGCGCCGTGGGCCTGGTGCCGCTCTGGCTGCAGGGCCTCGACATGCAGTCGCTGCTCGAAGGCGCCGCGGCGATGGACGAATGGACGCGGACCACGGACACTCTCCGGAACCCGGCGATGCTGCTCGCGTTGATGTGGCATTTCGCCGGCAATGGACGGGGCGAGAAGGACATGGTGGTGCTGCCCTACAAGGACCGGCTCGTGCTCTTCTCCAAATACCTGCAGCAACTCGTCATGGAGTCGCTGGGGAAGGAGCTCGATCTCGAGGGGAAGAAAGTGAACCAGGGCATCGCGGTCTATGGCAACAAAGGCTCCACCGACCAACACGCCTACGTGCAGCAACTCCGCGACGGCGTGCCCAATTTTTTTGTCACCTTCGTCGAAGTGCGCCAGGGGCGCGCGGGGGAGTCGATGGAGGTTGAGCCCGGGGCGATCACCGGCGATTTTCTCCAGGGCTTCCTCCGCGGCACCCGCACTGCGCTTTACGAAGGCGGGCGCGATTCGATCACGGTCAGCCTCCCTAAAGTCACTCCCCAGACGGTCGGTGCGCTGATCGCGCTCTATGACCGCGCCGTTGGTTTCTACGGCTCGCTGGTCAAGATCAACCCGTACCATCAGCCCGGCGTGGAAGCGGGCAAGAAAGCCGCGGCGGCGGTGCTCAAGACGCTTGGCAAAGTGCGGAGCGCGCTCTCGGCGAACCCGCAGACGGCGGGGGACCTCGCCGGCGGCCTGGGCGAGGACCCGGAGGCGATCTATCACGCCTTGAATCATCTCGCCGCGAACGATGCGAAGGTGCGGCGGACGCCCGGCGCGAGCGCCGCGGCGGATACCTTCGCCCTGGCTTGATGGTGGCCGGTCGGCAGGCGCTGATTGCGGCGGGCGCAATCATCGTCGAAGGTGGGCGGGTGCCCAATTCCCTGCTCTTCGCGTGATACCCCTGATGCTCCGTCACCGTGAGAAGGTGCTCGCGCACGCCGAGCAGCAGCTTCGCTCGCAAGGCAAGCTGAACTCCGCCGAGCTGCTCCAGCTTTACAAAAAGTTCCTCAAGATCGAGAACCACCGCATCTGGTTGAAGCACCGGAGCGGGGGCGGGGGGCGGGAGGTTTGCGCGGAGCGGGCGCATCTCGTGGACATTGTGCTCAGCCATCTGCTCGACGCGGCCCGGGAAGGACACGCCGAGGCGAAACACAAACCACTGCGGCTCGCGCTGGTCGCCATCGGGGGATACGGCCGGGGCGAGCTGAATCCCTACAGCGACGTGGATATCATGTTCCTGCACGGCGAATCGTCGAAGGCGGATGAGCGGGTCAACGAAATCGTGCAGCAGATTCTTTACATGCTCTGGGACGTGGGCTTCAAAGTCGGCCACTCCACGCGCTCGATTGCGGCCGCCATCAAGCAGGCGAATGCGGACATGCTTTCGAAAACCTCGCTGCTCGAGGCCCGGCTGGTCGTCGGCGACCACGCGCTTTTCGGCGAGTTTCGCAGCGAGTTCATCAAGCATTGCGTGGAGGGGTACGAGGACGCCTACATCCGCGAGCGCGTGGCGAACCAGGCGGAGCGGCACGAAAAACTCGGGCACACCGTTTACATGCAGGAGCCGCACATCAAGAACGGCTGCGGCGGCCTGCGCGATTACCAGAATCTGCTGTGGATCAGCTTCTTCAAAGAGCGCGCCCCATCCACGGCCGATCTGGTGAAAAAGGGCTTTCTCAATGAAGCCGAGCGGCGCCTCCTGGACCGCGCCTACGACTTCATGCTGCGCGTGCGCACCGAGCTGCACTATCTGCACAAGCGCGCCGCGGACACGATTCACCTCAGCCAGCAGCTCCAGCTCGCGAACAAGCTGAACTATCCGCAGAAAAACATCCTGCGCCGGAGCGAGGCCTTCATGCGCGATTACTACCAGCACGCGCGCACCATCTTTCACACCACGGAACTCCTCTCCGAACGCATGAGCCTCGCCTCCGCGGGCGAGGCGAAAGCCCGCGGCCTGCTCGGTTTCTTGCGCCGGCCCAAGGCGCCCAAGAGCGAGGTCTTCGATGGTTTTTTTAGCGAAGGCGGCCGTCTTTACGCGGAATCGCCGAGCATCTTCAACCAGGAGCCGGGGCGCCTGATGCGGTTGTTTCAGGACCTGCAGCAGCGCCAGCTCAAGCTCAGCCCGGAACTGGCCCAGCTCATCCGGCGCCGGCTGCACCTCGTCGATCGCACCTTTCAGTATTCGAAAGCGGCGCGGGAGACTTTCACGGCCATCTGCTCCCGCAAGGGCGAGGTCGGGCACATCCTCCGCGAGATGCACGAGGTGGATTTCCTGGGCCGCTACATTCCGGAGTTCGGCCAGCTCACCTGCCTGGTGCAGCACGAGTTTTTCCACCGTTACACCGCCGACGAACACACCATCGTCTGCATCGAAAAACTCGACCGGCTGATCGATACCGAGGATCCGAAGCTGGCCGAGTACAAGGCGCTCTTTCAAAAACTGGAGGATCCTTTCGTGCTCTACCTGGCGCTGCTGCTGCACGACACGGGCAAGGCTTCCAATGCCAAGCTGCACGCCGAGGCCAGCGCGCTTTACGCGCAGAAAGTGGCGCGGCGCCTCCAGCTCAATCCCGAGCAGCGCAAGTCGCTGGTGCTGCTCGTGGACAATCACATCGGTCTCTCCAGCACGGCGCAGCGGCGCAACATCGAGGACCCGGCGACGATCGCGGAGTTTGCCGCGCTGGTGCGCAGCCAGGCGAACCTCGATGCCCTGATGCTGCTCACCCTCGCGGATGGACAGGGGACCGGCGACCAAAACTGGAGCGACTGGAAGGAAGGCCTGGTCTGGCAGCTCTATCGCAGCACGACGCTCTACCTCGCCGACGGTGAAGCGTTTTATCGCCAGCGGGCCATCGAGCGGGAAGCGCTCCGCGGCGCGGTGACGAAAAAACTAGCCGCGAATTACCACGACGAAATCGACGCGCATTTTGAATACATGCCGGAGCGGTATTTTCAGGCCTATCCGGCGGCGGATATCACCGAGCATATCCGGCTCTTTCGTCAGTTTCTGGAAAGTCGCGGCAAGGAGGATCAGTCGCCGCTGGCGCCCGCGCTCCGCTGGGTTTCGCATCCGGATCGCGGCCACAGCGAGCTGTGGTTCGTGGGCTGGGACCGCAGCGAGCTGCTCGCGCGGATTGCCGCGTCGCTCTCCGTCGGCCATCTGAACATTCTCAGTGCCGACGCCTTTACCCGCTCCGATAGCCTGGTGCTCGATATCTTCCGGGTCTGCAATACGAAGTTTGACGCCGTCACCGACGAGCGGGAGATCTCGACCGTGGAGAAACGTTTGCGGCAATCGCTCGAAGCGGAAACCTTCGACTTCACCCCGTTGCTGGCCAAAGCGATGAAACGCCGCGGCTTCCACCTCTCCCAGGAGCTCGATTTTCCCACCCGCCTCTCGATCGACAACGACGCGCACCCCGTTTACACGCTGGTCGATCTGCAGACGCCGGATCGCCTTGGCTTGCTCTACAACCTGCTCCGGGCCTTTGGCGCCACCGGGGTGCCCATCGCGCTCTCACGCATCGCCACGGAAAAGGGCGCCGCCATCGACAGCTTTTACGTCACCGAAGCCGATGGACGCAAACTGCGCCACGACACCATGATCCGTCTGCAGAAAGCGCTCCAGCACGCCTCGGACGGACACGCCTCGGACGGCGCGGCGAGGGGGTAAGGCGAGCGGGGAGCACAGGCTTCCAGCCGGTGGCTGGAAGCGGCCGGCTTCCCTTATTCCGCCACGAGTTCGGGCAGCGATCCCGTTTCTTCCTCTTCCATGGCCGCCTTGGGCGAGAGGACGGCGAACTTTCCGCACGCGCCGAGCACCACGGCCACGGCCACGTAACTCATGGCCACAACCGGCGATTCTGCGAAGCCGATCTTCTCACCGTGCATCAGGCCGAAGAAGGTCAGGACCGCGCCGCTCAACGCGAAGCCGGACGCTTTGACGAATTGCCGGTCGATCACGCAGACCGCGACGGCGGCAAGGATCACGCCGCTCAAGATCGAGCCGCCTCCGAGCACCTCGAGGCCGTGGTAAAGGACCCCGACGTTGCCCAGTTTCTCGAGTCCCACGGCGGCCACGCTGGTGCCGGCCGCCGCCAGAGAGTTGTCGATCATCAGCTTGCCCCACGCGGCCAGGTGCGGCATGAGGGCGAGAATGATTGCCGGAGCGTGGCTCTTCGGAGTCTCCTGGAAGGCTTGCGCGCCGATGAGCATGCCGATGTAGAGCAGGATCGGCGAGATCGCGACGAGCGGGATGAGCGCGGACATCACGGAGATAATGCCGAACCACGAAAGGACGATGACCATGATCCCGGTTGCCGCCGAGTAGCCGATCCGTCCGCCCATCGCCTTCCAGCCGGGGTGGCCGATGTAAACGGCGTTGATGAAAGGATTGCCCATGCAGCAACCGATGAGGCTGACCACGCCGTCGGCCGTCAGCACCCGGGTGGTCGGAAAACTGTCGCCGGCGACGGCGGCGCTTTCGACGTTGTCCAGAGCTTCGACGAGATCGTAAATGCCGAACGGAATCGCCGTGACGAGGATGACGCCGAGAAACTCGAATCCTCCAAAGACGTGATTGAACGCCGGCATCGGAAACGAGAAGCCGAAGTTCGAAACGGAAGCGGTCAGCTTTGCGTAAGTCATGCCGCCGTAGTTCAATCCCAATGCGGTGGAGCCCCACGCGATCAGGCAGCCGACAGCGATGGCGACCAGGCCCGCGGGAATCCCGCGGTAGTAACGCACCCCGCCAAACCAGCTCACGAGGATGATCGCGAAGCAGGTGATGCCGATCACCGGAGTCATGAACATCTCCAGCGCGGGCCGCATCGAGATGAAGGCGATCGAGACGCCGGCGAGGGTGCCGAGCAGCGCGGCCCGCGGGGTAATCTTACGAATGGCCGGCCCGATGAAGCCGCCGATCATGAGCACAAAACTTTGAATGAAGACCCAGGTCAGGCCCGCTTCCCATCCCTTGTAGGGGTCGCCGGTTTTGGCGGCGATGGGGAGCATGATCACGAAGGTGACGACAAACATGTGGGGCACGCTGATGCCCGAGGGGAGCGCGCAAACGTCGGTGCGCCCGGTCTTTTTCGCGAGTCCGTACGCCAGCCACGCGTAATACAGGGTGCTCAGGCAGAGCATCAGCCCCGTCGCCGGGAGGATGCGGCCAAAGACCAGCGCGGCCGGCATCTTCAGCACGTAAAGCAGAAGCCCGGTCAGGGTGAGGAGGTTGACGAGGATATTCGTCCCGAAGCCGAAGAAGGCATTGAAGTCTCCGGGCGTCCAGATTTTCGGTTTGGTGGTGGCGTTCATGGTGGTGTGCTGACTGCGGTTTTATGTCGCTGGAGAATGGCCGTTGCGGAGCGCGGCGAGGATGGGTGCGGAGTGCGAAACCCAGCCGAAGATGCCGCCCTGCGCCTTGATCATCTTCAGCCCCATCTCCTGAAACTCCGGGAAGTAAGAGCCCACGCAGTCTTCCGGGACGAGGCAGTCGTACCCGCGGTCGTTGGCTTCGCGCACGGTCGTGTTCACGCAGACCTCGGTGGTCACGCCGGTCACGATGAGTTTCTGGATGCCGCGATTTTGCAGGATCGCGTGCAGGTCGGTGGCGAAAAAAGCGCCCTTGCCCGGTTTGTCGATCATCGGTTCGTCGGGCAGGGGATAAAGCTCCGGGATGATGTCGTGTCCGGCCTCGCCGCGGACCAGGATGCGTCCCATCGGACCAGAGTCGCCGATACAGGACTTGCTGCGGCCGCGCACTTTTTTTGCCGGCGGGAGATCCGTGAGATCCGGCCGATGTCCTTCCCGGGTGTGAATTACCTGCAGTCCGGCGGCGCGCCAGGCCGCGAGCAGATCGCGGTTGGGTTCGATGGTGCGGCGCAGTTGCGAGACATCGTTGCCGAGCATTTCCCCGAATCCGCCGGCCTCGAGGAAATCGCGCTGCATGTCGATGATCAGCAGCGCGCATTGGGCGGGCACGAACTCGAACGGATAGGGCTCGGCATCCACGGTCACCTTTCCGTTCGCGGTCATGGCGCTTCCTTCCTGGCGACGGCGCGGTTGCATGGACGTGTGGCGGATGCTCGAAAGGCCAGTGGCAAAGTCACGCCCACCGCTTAGCCGCTCCCGTGCCATCCGGCGCGCGGAGCGGCCAAGGTGCTGATGCCGAGAGAAATAAAATTGCTCCTCGCCCCCCAATTCGGCTTCTCCTGCCGCGCTTTGGCTGTTGCAGATGTTGCTTCTACGACAGGCGGAACAAGGTTCGCCAGTCCGCTCGCCCACAGTCCGGGCGCGTTGAAGCGCCACTTTTGATGTTACAGCTGTCACCTCGAAATACTCCTTTGTCTGTCCGTTCCGCGTTCATAGTCTGCGCCCGCCAGCGGTCTCCGCGGCTTTCACCCCTCTCCCGCCTTCCTCCATGAGCCAGCCCAGAATCCTTGCCTTCTCCGGGAGCACCCGGTCCGGATCGTTCAACAAGAAGCTCGTCCAAATCGCCGCCGACGCCGCCCGCGCCGCGGGCGCGGAGGTCACCGTCGTGGATCTGCGGGACCTGGCGCTGCCGCTTTTCGATCAGGATTTCGAAGCCGCGCAAGGCCTCCCGGACGGAGCAAAGCAGTTCAAGAAGCTGCTGCGCGAGCATGACGCCATGCTCATTTCTTCGCCCGAATACAACAGCTCGATCACCGGCGTGCTCAAGAATGCCATCGACTGGGCCTCGCGCGCCGAGTCGGATGACGAGCCGCCGCTGGTCGCCTTCCGCGGAAAGGTGGCGGCGCTGGTCAGCGCTTCGCCCGGGCCGCTCGGTGGGCTGCGCGGACTTGTGCATCTGCGCGCGATTCTCGGCAATATCGGCGTGATTGTGCTGCCCGACTCGGTCTCGATTTCCAGCGCGCACGAAGCGTTCGACGATTTCGGCCAGCTCAAGGATGAGCGGAAGACCAAGCAGGTCCAGCGGATTGGCCGTACGCTGGCGGAGTTCACGGCGGAGCACAAAAGCTGAACGGGTGACGGCCATCCAGAAAAAGAAAGCCCCGCGGATCGCTGGCGACCCGCGGGGCGGTTTGAACTGATTGTCCGAGGGTTAGTCGGTCACTTCGATTTTGCGCGGCTTCACGGATTCAGCCTTCGGCAGGTGCAGCTTGAGCACTCCCTGCTCCATCCTGGCCGTAATCTTCGTGGTATCGATCGAAGGATCGAGTTCGAAGACCCGCCGATAGTCGAGCCCGCGCGATTCGCGGTAAACATTCCGGCCGGCCGTGGGCAATTCCTGGCGGCGACCGAAGATGACCAATTCACCGTTTTCGACGGTCACTTCGAGGCCGTCCTTGCCCACCCCGGGCATTTCCGCCTCGAGGAGGTAGCCGTCCTTGCCTTCGCGGATGTTGGCGACGGGCGTGAGGTAGCTCACTCGTTGGGCGCCGTTACCCGGCGCGGGTTTGTTCTCAGTCTTATTTAGAGTTGGGTTCATCGTTTTTTGGAGATGGTTGCGGCGGGCGGCGTCGGCCGCCCGCCTGGGTTCGGGAGTAATTCGATTAAGAGACGCTCACTTCGATTTGCTTCGGCTTCGCTTCCTCCGCTTTCGGGAGGTCGATGGTGAGAATGCCGTCTTTGTAGGACGCTTTCACTTTCGTGGCATCCACCGCGGCGGGCAGGGCGACGCTGCGCTGGAACTTTCCGAAGTAGCGTTCGCTGCGGAAGCTCTCGCCCTCCTTCTCCTCGTGTTCGTGCTTGCGCTCGCCGGACACGGTCAGCGTGCCGTCGTGGATCGAGAGGTTGATTTGGTCCTTCTGCATTCCGGGCAGTTCGACATGGACGCGGAATTTGTCCTTCTCGTCGAAAACGTCGAGGGCTGGGGACCAGCCACTGAAAAGACCGCTATCGCGCGTCGGCCACGACAGATCGAAGAGACGATTGATTTCGTCCTGGAAAGAGGCGAGGCGGTCCGCTGGCGACCAGTTGGAGAGTTCAGGGAATTGATATCGGATTAGGCTCATAGAGAATGGTAGGTTGTTGACTTCGCCATCTCCTAGAGCTTCACGGATGCCAACACCCCGGCGCCAGGAGAATAAAATGTGCAACCAATTCAAAACCAGACTCTTATGTCCTATTTCATCCCTCTAACTCCTCCCCGTAAAAAGCGCCACAATGTCGCTCCAGCCGCGCCCGCGTGACTTCCTCAAACGCGTCATCTTGGCTCAGTGAATCTGGTCGGTGAGTTCCTTGATTTGCTGATAGTAGCCGGCGTAAAAACTGACGATCCCGTAGCCCAGATAGAGAACCACCGCGAGATAGATGAGTTTGGGGAACCATTCCGCCAGAGTGTCCAGCTTGGCGAGCGCCTGACGCTGATGGACCGTGGCGAGCCGGTCCAGTTCTTCGTCGAGCGTGCCGGTCTGTTCGCCGACGGAAAAGTCGCGCATGGTAGCAGACGGAAACGCGCTGCTCACCGCGAGCAGCGGCCCGACCTGGCCCCCGTTGATGACCTGAGGCACGGCCCGGCGCACCGCCGCCAGGATCAATCCACTGCGACTCGCGCGGCCCGCGGCGGTGAGGGCATCCATGACGTTTACCCCTGCTCCAAGCTGCATTTCGTAGGTGGCACAGAACCGCGCGACCGAGAAATTGAGGCGAATACTGCCAATGAGAGGGATGCAGCGCAGCAACGCATCCATGAAGGAGCTGGTCGCGCCCGCATCGCGTAGCAGCGGCACGGTGAGACCGATGACCAAAGCCACCCCATAAACCAGCGCCAGGATGCTCCCGACCTCCCGCAAGTACGCGGCGGCGCCCCTCGCCATCAGCGTCTGCACGCCCAGCGCGAGCACCCCGAAGTGCAGGATGAAGATGGGGTAGGCCAGCCGCTTCATGACCCCGGAACGCGCCACCTCGAGCGCGCCGAAATACTCCGCCAATTGCGCCAGTCCGCGGTCGAGACGACCCGCGCGTTCCACCGCGGCAACGATCCCGGCTTCCATTTCGCTGACCGTCGGGCTTTGCGCGGCGAAGGCCTCCGCGACGGTCTGGCCGCCGGCGATGGCCCGGTTGAGCTGGGCGAGCAGCCGCCGCAGGTTGCCCCGCGACGAAGGCGCGAGACTCTGGAGGGCCGCCGGAAAAGTCACGCCCGAGCGCAGCAATTGTCCGAGGCTGTGGTAAAGGCTTTGCTTTTCACGAAATCGGAGGCTCACGGCGGGAAGCTCCGGGTTCCTGGGAGCGAGCGCAAGGCGAAAGACGGCGCGCGGCGGAGGGCGCGGAGAAGGAGGGGCGGTGGCCGCGGAGCGCTGATCAGCTTCGAGAAAGCCACCGGTCCCTCCAGCTTCGATTGCTGCTCAATGTTCGCCTTTTTCTCCAGCCGCCTCGGATGCATCGGCTCCATCATCGTTTCCATCCTCGGTTCGCTTCTGCTCCTCCTCATCCTGCGCGGGTGCGGAGCCGCTTTCTAACTTCGCCCACCTCGGTGCCTTCCTCATCGGTTTCCGAAATTCTGGATGTGGTGATCGTCGGTGTCGGAGCCGCCGGGTTGAGCGCGGCGCTCGTGCTCAGACGCTGCTTGCGGAGAGTGCTGGTGTGCGATGCCGGAAGCCCGCGTAACGCCCCAGCGCGCATTTTCAATGGCTACCTTTCGCGCGACGGCTCAACGCCCGGGGAGTTTCTGCAGATCGGCCGCGATCAACTCCAGCGCTACGAAACCGTCGAATTGCGCCAGGCAAAGGTCACCCATGCCGAGCGTGGCGATCGGCGCTTCACCGTCACCCTCGAAAGCGGCGAGCGCATCGACTCGCGGTTGCTGCTGCTCGCGACCGGCCTGGTCGATGAATTGCCGCAGATCGAGGGGTTCATGAAGTTCTACGGCAAGACGGCGCACAATTGCCCGTACTGCGACGCCTGGGAACAGCAGCTTGGCTGCGAGTTTTGCGCTGAGGACGGGTGCATCCAATGCGATGAGAAAGCCGCGACCTGTATTCCCGGCCTCTATGCCGCGGGCAACGCGAGCCGCGGTGTGCAACTGGTGATCGCCGCCGCCGCAGAAGGCACGCTGGCGGCGGTCGCCATGAATAACGCGCTCGTGGAAGCCGACGCCGAGAGCGGGGCACTCGGCGCTTGAGGCGGAAACGTCCGGCCGGCCGAGAAAAACACCCCCGCGCAGAGGCGCAGGCACGAAATTATAGCAACCACCTACCTTATGCTTAACTGGGCCCTTACCTTCCTCATCATTGCACTCATCGCCGCCGTGCTCGGATTCGGCGGAATTGCCGGCACCGCGGTCGGCATCGCGAAAATCCTCTTCGTCGTCTTTCTGGTGCTTTGCGTGCTCGCTTTCGTGATGGGGCGCAGAGCGCCGCGAGCATGACCGTCCACACGGCCGCTCTCCTCGCCGTGGTCGGCGCCCTCTTCTCCACGCTCGGCTGCGAACGGAAAACGGTGGTAGTCCAAGTCGTGCCGCCGACTCCAATGGCGGAGCCTGTGGCGAAGACGAAGACGCTGGAAACCTCCCGATTGGGCGCGGCGGTGGATTCGTACGCGCGGCAGTCGAGCACGGAAAATCACGCCGAGGTGAAGAAAGCGATGGCCGACCTCGACGGCGAAATAGCGGAACTCGAAGTCCTGGTGGCGAAGCGCAGCGGTGGGGAGCGCGAAGAGGCGGCGGTGAAATTGAAGAACCTCCAATCCTATCGCGCGGCGGAAATGGCGCGCTTTACCGCAGCCCAAGCCCGAGCGCCGCTCGCCGCCCCGGCCTCAGGCGACGGGCGGACCGGAGCGGAGAAGGTGGAAGACGCGGCAAGGCGCGTCGGCCATGGCGTTGAGGATGCGGCGCGAAAGACGGGCGACGCCATCAAGGACATCGGCCGCTAAGCCGCGGCTCCCCCAGGGCGCTGTTTCGGGCGGGGTCCACTCCCCGGCGGCATCCGGTTCCTATGCACGCCCGTAATTGCACTACCCGGCGCGTCCGGCGGTCATTCCGGCGCGATTGAAAGAAACAGTTCTATTCGCCTTCCCCGCAATCAACCCCATCATTCAGTCATGCCCTCCAAACCCAAAGCTCCCACTCCCCGCAAAACCAAGTCCGGCGCCGTCAGGAGCGCGGAAACGCATCAGACCGTCGAGAAGCTCGAGGACGCGCTGACGACGAATCACGGCATCCCGATTTCCGACAACCAAAACTCGCTCCGGGCGGGCGTGCGCGGGCCGACCCTGATCGAGGATTTCGTGCTGCGGGAAAAGATCACCCACTTCGATCACGAGCGCATCCCGGAGCGGATCGTGCATGCGCGGGGCTCGGGCGCGCACGGCTACTTTCAGGTCTATGAATCGTTGAGCGAAATCACCAAGGCGGCGTTTCTCCAGGATCCCAAGGTGAAGACGGAAGTCTTCGTGCGCTTTTCAACGGTCGCCGGCGGCGCAGGCTCGGGCGATCTGCCGCGCGACGTGCGCGGGTTCGCGACGAAGTTCTACACGAGCGAGGGCAACTACGATCTCGTGGGCAACAACATCCCGGTCTTCTTCATCCAGGACGCGATGAAGTTTCCCGATCTCGTCCACTCGGTGAAGATGGAAGCCGATCGCGGCTTTCCCCAGGCGGCCTCGGCGCACGATACGTTTTGGGATTTCGCGTCGCTCACGCCGGAGAGCATGCACATGCTCCTGTGGGTGATGTCCGACCGCGCGATCCCGCGCTCGTTGCGGATGATCGAGGGCTTCGGCGTGCACACCTTTCGGTTGATCAATGCGCAGGGCGAGTCGCGCTTTGTGAAGTTTCACTGGCGGCCCAAACTCGGCGCGCAATCGGTGCTCTGGGACGAGGCGGTGAAGATCAACGGCGCCGATCCGGACTTTCACCGGCGCGATCTTTGGGAGGCGATTGAGCGGGGCGATTTCCCGGAATGGGAGCTCGGCTTGCAGGTCTTCGACGAAGCGCAGGCGGCGAAGCTGGACTTCGACGTGCTCGATCCGACGAAGCTCATCCCGGAGGAAATCATCCCGCTGCGGATGGTCGGCAAGCTGGTGCTCAATCGCAACGCGGACAACTTTTTCGCCGAGACCGAGCAGGTCGCCTTTCTGCCGTCGAACGTTCCGCCGGGCATCGACTTCACCAACGATCCGTTGCTCCAGGGCCGGCTCTTTTCCTATCAGGACACGCAGCTCTCCCGGCTCGGGG
Organism: Chthoniobacter sp.; assembly: GCA_034667665.1. Taxonomy (GTDB): domain Bacteria; phylum Verrucomicrobiota; class Verrucomicrobiia; order Chthoniobacterales; family Chthoniobacteraceae; genus Chthoniobacter. The sequence continues at coordinate 3,463 of JAXDQW010000034.1, read as the reverse complement.
GACCCAATTTCCATCAGATCCCGATCAACGCGCCGCGCTGCCCGTTTCACAATTTCCAGCGCGATGGGCTGCGCCAAATGGAGGTGCCGAAAGGCCGCGTGAACTACGAGCCGAACTCGCTCGATGGCGGCGCGCCGCGCGAGAATCCCACACGCGGTTTCAGCAGCTACCCCGAGGAACTCGACGGCGCCAAGGTCCGCAAACGCTCGGAGACGTTCGCCGACCACTATTCGCAAGCGCGGCTCTTCTTCCGCTCGATGACCAAACCCGAGCAGATGCACATCATCAGCGCGTTCGCCTTTGAACTCGGCAAGCTGGACTCGAAACCCATCCGCTCGCGCATGCTCGGCCATCTCGCGAATATCGACGCGGACTTGCACGAGCAGGTCGCCGACGCCCTCGGGATGAATGGGCAGTCGGACAAGATCGTGCCGGCGGTCGCACCGCGCGACCTCGCGCCGTCGCCCGCGCTGAGCATCATCGGCAAGGCTCCGGTGACCCTGGCGGGGCGGAAGATCGGCGTGCTGATCACGGATGGCTTCGATTCGTCCCTCCTCGCCGCCCTGCGGAGCAGCGTGAAGAGCGAGAAAGCCACTCTCTTCGTCATCGCTCCCAAGGCCGGCGGGGCGCGAGACTCCGAAGGCGCTCAGGTGGAAGCCAACGGCGCGCTCAGTGCCTCCGCGTCCGTGTTCTTCGACGCCGTCGCGATCCTCGCCACCGAGGCGGGCGCCAACGATCTCGCCACGCAAGCCGGCGCCATCGACTGGACGGCCAACGCCTTTGCGCATCTGAAAGTCATCGGCCACACCCCCGCCGCGCAGGTGCTCCTCGATCGCGCCGGCGTGCAGCCCGATGCCGGCGTCGTCGCGCTCACCAACCGCAAGAGCGTCGGGGCCTTCATCCAGGCGGCAAAGAATGGCCGCATCTGGGATCGCGAACCTTCGCTGCGGCGCCCGGGGTAACCAGACTGCGAAGACTTATGTCTTCCTTTCTCCTCGGGGGTGAGCTTGCGGTAAACCGGCTCGGCTACGGCGCAATGCGGCTGACTGGGCAGCCGGGCAACTTCGGCCCTTATCACGATCCCGAGCAAGGCCGGGTGCTGTTGCGGCGCGCCGTCGAGCTCGGGGTCAATTTCATCGACACTGCCGATGCCTATGGGCCGGGCGACAACGAACTGCTCATCGCCGAGGCGCTCCGGCCGTATCCATCCGGGGTGGTCATCGGGACCAAGGGCGGCGTGGTGAAGACGGGGCCGGAGGCACGCTGGCCCGATGGGACCCCCGGCCATCTGCGCGCCGCCTGCGAGGCAAGTCTGCGTCGGCTCGGGGTCGAGCGGATCGATCTCTATCAACTGCACCGGCCCGATCCGAAGGTGCCGTTCGAGGAATCCATCGGCGCGCTCGCGGCCTTGCGGGAGGAGGGCAAGGTGCGGCTACTCGGGCTCTCGAATGTCACCCTGCCGCAACTCGAGGCGGCGCGGGCCATCACCGCGATCGCCTCGGTGCAAAACTCCTGCAGCCTCGCCGATCGCAGCAGCGATGCCGTGCTCGAAGCCTGCGCCGCGCACGGCATCGCCTTCATCCCCTACGGCCCGCTGGGCGCCGACGCGATGCGGCCCGGCGCTCCGCTGGCCGAAGCGCGCGGCGTCCTGGGTGACGTGGCCGGGCGGCTCGGAGCGACCGCCAGCCAGGTCGCCCTCGCGTGGCTCCTGCGGCGCGCCCCGAACGTGATCGTCATCCCCGGCACGACCTCGCTCGCGCACCTCGAGGAGAATGTCGCGGCAGCCTCGCTGGCTCTGAGCGACGAAGATTTCGCCATGCTCTCCCGCGGCTGATCGAAAACCTGCCTACTTCATCATCTGCGTGAGCAATGGCTGCATCGCCTCCGCCCAGATTTGATAGCCCCTCGTGTTCGGATGCAGGCCGTCGGGCATGACGTCCTTCGGGATTTCGCCGTTGGCATCGAGGAACTTCGGCGTGAGGTCGAGGTAGCGGGTCTTCTTCCCGTCATCGAGTTTGCGGATGATCGCGTTGATCCCTTCCACGGCATGGCGCCTTGGCGAATCTTTCCCATCGCGCGGGAACACCCCGAGCAGCAGCACCTTCGAATTGGGGAGCTTTTGATGCACGGTTTCGACAACTTTCTTCACGCCCGCCGCGGCCCATTCCGGCTTATCGTCCGGGGTCTGGCCGATGTTGTTCGTGCCGATCATGAGCACGACCACCTTCGGATTCAGGCCGTCAAGGATGCCGCCCGCGATGTGCCCGAGGGTGTGCTCGGTGTGTTCGCCCGAGACGCCGAAATCCGCGGCATTGTATTTCGCATAGAACTGATCCCAAACCGGTTTGCCGTGGCTGCCGTCATCGCGCAGCCAGAAGTCCGTGATCGAGTCGCCGAGGAAAACGAGCTGGATGTTCTTGTCCTTCGCGCGTTCGAGAAAGGCCTTTTGCCGGCCGGGATTCACCGGCGCCGCGGTGATGGCGTCCTCCGGCTTGCGCGGCGGTTTCGGCGCGGGGGTAGCCTTGGCGACGGGTGGCGCCGGGGGCGGAGCGACGGGCGCTTCCGCGAGGCAATTGGAGGACAAAAAGGCGGCCGCCAGGGTGGCCGCGAGCAACGGATGGGGGAGATATTTCATGGGGAGGGTTCGAGTTGGCGCGATTGGAGCAATTCGCCGAATCCGCGGCAACTCTCCAGGCATTGGAATGCCCAGCGCTTCCGCCATCACCAAGGCCAGGAACTCGATGGACACCGTCGAAGGTAACTGCACGTTGCGATCGATTTCGGGGCTGGCTGACCCCAGCCACTTCCGCAGCGGCGACGCCGGGGGCATTTCACTCCGACGAGCGGGACGAGCTTTTCGCGCTCACGCAAACCACCGCCGCCGGAATTCAGGCTTGCCCGTCCGGCGTCATCATCCCACGTTATCACCATGCGCACCATCGTTGATCTGCCGCCCGAGCAAATCGCCGCCCTCGATGCCTACACCAAAGCCGAAGGCATTTCCCGCGCCGAGGCCGTCCGCCGCGCCGTTGCCGCCTTCGTGCCGGCGACCCGGAAGAAGAAGCGCAGTCTGCGCGATCACCCCGCATTTGGGTCGTGGTCTGAGCCGCAAGTCGATGCCGTGAAATACGTGCGAAAACTGCGTTCGGAGTGGGACCACCGGCCATGACCGGTCTCTTCGACTCCGATGTTCTGATCGATTTCTTCCAAGGTGTGGAACCGGCCGCCATCGAGTTGGATCGCTACTCCACCCGCCTCATTTCGCGCATCTCCTGGATCGAAGCCCAGGTCGGCGCGCGGAGCGATGAAGAGCGCTCCCTCCGCGCCAGCTTTCTGAACCTAAAAACGGGAATGGCGGGACGCGTCGCGCGTGAAAACGGCGGTCGAGCGGCGGTCAGGTCGGGTGGGGGCACGGCGGTTCATCCCGAGAGGAGCAACTCGGCTTCGGCAGGCAGGCGGCCGA
>JAXDQW010000033.1:0-44407 GCA_034667665.1 Chthoniobacter sp. | reverse complement strand
TGAGTTCTCAGATCGCCCAAAAGAAGTGCGGGAGTGGAAAGCAGGGATTGAAGCGAATCTGTCGATGATGCTGGTATTTCTTGAAGGTTCGCATGGCCTTGGATGTGCAGGGCTTCAGTTTCACCGTAACAAGCGACTAATCTTTCACTCGGATCTCGTCGCTCCATCACGCAGACGAAGCGGGATTGGGAAGGCGTTGTTCTTCGCCCGCTTGTGCCTGCTAGACGGTGCGGAGGCTCCCTACCAGGGCGGCTTGCTGGCGATTGATCGGAACATTCCGTTCTATGAGAAGTGCGGCTTTCGCTTGGTCAAAGAGCCAGAGACCGATCACCTGCTCGGTTGGCGGCTCGGCTGGATGGAACGTGACATCAGTGATCGGGATATTGAGGATGCCAAAATCTACTGCGATACGAGAGGCATTACGATTGCCGTGGATCAGGGGCCAGATATGGCCGACAAGGCGATGTGACATCAGGATCGCCCTCAACTTTTGGGGCAGCTCTATGAGAAAATGTCCGCCATCGAGACTTTCAGCTTCCTCATCAATCCATGAAGTCGGGTCAGAGTGATGGACTGCTGGCCATTCTCTAATCGAAACAGCGAGGACGCGGTGAGCCCGGTCTTCTTCGCGAAGTCTGCATACGACATTTCGCCTCGCTGCTTCTTGAGAAATTGAGCGAGCTTGTGGTCGAGATCTGTCGGCGGTGACGGCACCTCCGAACCCTGGCAATTCCGTCAGTTCAGCGACCCGGTGGGTCCCCAGATCGAAACTGCCGCAACTGACATCGTCAGCGTGGCGGTTCAATCCGGCGAGACCCCCGCCGACCACTGCGGGCCGCGCGGTGGGTCGGCGTGGGAACGATCGGAGGTGGATGGATTCATGAGCTATCGCAGTTTTCGCGCTTTCGCATCGAAGCAAACGACGGTGTTGGTGCGATAGGCGATGTTGGCGAGATGGCACATCATGGTGCTTTTCCGGCCTTCGACGATGGCGCAGCCTACTTCTTCCCGGGGCGGTCGCCGATTTTCTTCACGAGGATTTCAGCAATGCCTTTGCGGTCATCATTCTGAATGATGCGGACGTGGACTGTTTTGGAGCTAAAATCCCCGAACATCTCATTCCAAACGCCCTTCGGAATTTCCTCGCCCGCCACCCATTTCTTTTCCTTTTCATTGTAAACCCCCATGGCGACTTTGGTGTCGCTGTTGATGCTGGTGACGGTCTGGCCGAACGACTTGATGACCTCGCCTTTGTCGTCCAGTTCCTGACGCAAGTAGGCGATCGAAAAATATCCTCCGAAGTTGGTGGTGCCTCTTCCCTGAAGGATGGCGTCAAACTCCGGGGCCGCCTTCTCGAGTTTCTCGTCGGTCTTGGTCACCAAAATCGAGCGAATGACTTTGGAATCTTCGTCCCAGTTCACCTCCACCCGGAGAGCCTTGCCCTTTTCCTTGAATAGATCCGAGTTCACGCCGCCTTCGATGGCCTCACCGGCCACCCAAGCCTTCTTCTTTTCATCGAAGGTCCCTGTCGCCACCTTGGTATTGCTCGTCACAGTTCCATCGCGGTAGACCTTTTGAACAAGCTTGCCTTTGGAATCGAGCTTGATGGTGCCAAAGGTGAGTGCATCCGGCAACTTGGCGCGTTTGATCTTGGTGAAGGCACGTGCGGGATCATCAATGACTGCATCAAGAGTTTCGGCGGGGCAGAGCCACGGGAACACGAGCAGACCCAGGAAAAAAAAGAAGGGCGGTTTTGTCATGGCGGGAAAGTGTGGTTACTACTATTTGCAAAGGAGGATAGAAGTCCATCTCGAAGTGGACGGCGTGGGAACGATGGGAGGCGGATGGTTCATGAGCTATCGCAGTTGGAGGCACGTGACGCAGCAGGTGATAAGTGCCGTCGGGCTCGGTGAAGGCGATCAGGCGCAGTCCGCTCTGGCCGCAGGCGGGGCAGCGCGGCGACTCGTGGGCGGAGGCCGCCTGTTCGACAGTCACCGCGTGGCCCCGGCGTGCAAAGATGGCGCCCGCGGCGGCGAGATTCGCCTTGCGCCGGCTGTTGCCCAGGATCCCGTAATGGCGGATGCGCACCAGCCCGGCCGGCAGGATGTGGAGGCTGAAGCGGCGGATAGATTCCCGCACCGAAAGGAACAATAACTTTACTTTCGAGCGGTCCCGATAGTCCCGGTAGCTCAGGGTGATGATTTGCCTGGCCTCATCCACAGCGATAATCCGCCGATTGCTCAAGGCCACGCGATAGGTGTAGTTGGCCAGGTAACTCAGGACCTGCCGGAGTCCGCCAAAGGGTCGTTTTGCATAGGTCACTCACTTGCGGGCGTAGTGCCCGGAGAGCCCTTGCCGGCGGCTCCGCTCTTCGCGCCGGGCCGGATCGGGCAGATACAGTTCGTCGGTCTCCAAGAGCGCCTTGCGCCCGGCGAGGAACTTCCACGTAGAGCGCGCTCAAGGCCTTGACCGGAAAGAGATACCGGCGCTGCCTGGAGGAGTGCCAGCGCCGGGTCTTCCGACATTTCAGTGGGAAAACGAACAGGCGTTGTTGGGGTGAGGGGTGAGTCGTGCTATCCAGTGTACCGATGAACGACGAAGAACTTTTCTCGCAGCCGATGGGCGGCGGGACGCCTGCCCCACTTGGCGTCCGCCGTCCGTGCGCGCTTGCTTCTCACTGGCGCTGACTCTTCACTCACCGCCGTGTCGATTCGCACCTACGACTGCCCCCAGTGCGGCGCGCCGGTGAAGTTCCAGTCCAGCATCGCTGTCTTCGTGGTCTGCGAGCATTGCCGCTCGATGGTGGTGCGGCGCGACGCCAACGTGGAATCCATGGGCACGATGGCGGAATTGCCGCCCGACCTCAGCCCGCTCCAGATCGGCACGCGCGGCGAATGGCAGGGCTCGGCGTTCGAGCTGGTGGGGCGCGTGCGGGTGGAATGGGAGGAGGGGAGCTGGACGGAATGGTGCGCGCTCTTTCCCAACGACAAGACCGGCTGGGTCGCCGAGGCGCAGGGCTTTTTCATGGTCAGCTTCGAGACCAGTGAGCCCGCGCTGCCGTCGGCGCCGGGGGAGCTCGAGCCCGGCGCGTCGCTCCGGGTGGCCGGACGGCCGTGGACGGTCGTGGATGTCAAACGCGCGACCTGCCTGGCCGGCGAGGGCGAGCTGCCCTTCGTGGCGCCGCCCGGCCAGCAACGGCTCGGCGCCGATCTCACCGGCGCGGATGGCGCGTTCGCCACGATCGAGTTTTACGATGGCGAAGCGCCGCGTCTGTATGTGGGAAGTTATGCGGAGTTCGAGGAGTTGCGGTTTGCCAATCTCCGCCCGGTCCCCGGCTGGACCGCCGATACCGAGCAGATCCGCTATCAGACCTCGGCGCTCAATTGCCCAAGTTGCGGCGCCGCGGTGAAGCTGCGCGCGGCGGGCCAATCCATGGCGGCGGTCTGCGGCTCCTGCGGGTCGATCATCGACATCGCGAATCCGCAATGGCAGGTCGTCCAGAAAGGCGATGAGAAGGCGCGCAAGCTGAACGGCCTCCTGCCGATCGGCGTGCGCGGACAGCTCCAGGACGTCGATTGGGAGGTCATCGGACTGGTCCGCCGGGCCGATAAATACAGCTCCTGGCAGGAGTATCTGCTCTTTAATCCGTGGCGCGGCTTTCGCTGGCTGGTCACTTACAAGGGGCACTGGAGCTGGGTCCAGCGGGTGCCAGACATCGGGGATCTCAGCGGGCAGAGAATCCGGCTCGATGGCCGCGATTTCCGGCTCTTCGCCAAAGGCGAGGCGCGAGTGAAAGATGTGCTGGGCGAATTTTATTGGAAGGTGAAGCGCGGCGAGGTCGCGGAATTGGAGGACTATATCCGGCCGCCCGAGGTGCTCTCGAAGGAAACCTATCCGGGCCTCAAGGAGTTCACCTGGTCGCTCGGCGAATACCTCGAGCACACCGCGGTGGCGGGCGCGTTCGGCATCAAGGAGATGCCGGTCCCGGCAGGTCCGTATCTCAATGAGCCCAATCCTTTCGCAAACAAGACCGGTCCGGTCTGGGGCCGGGCGTTGCTCTTCATTGCCATCCTGTTCGTCATTCAATTGATCTTCGCCGCGGGCACCGGCGAGCGTCCGATCTTTGATGGCGACTATGTTTTCACCCGCGCCGAGCCGCCGGCCGTCGTCACCACGCCGCATTTTCAAGTCGATGGCCGCCAGGGACCGGTGCGGCTCGCGGTGACCGCCGGCGTGGACAACCAGTGGATCGGTTTCGATTTCGACCTGGTGAACGCGCAGACTAACGAAACCTTTCCGGCGCAACTCGAAGTCAGCTACTACCACGGCTACGACGATGGAGAGTGGAGCGAAGGCGGCCAGACCAACTCGGTGTCCGTGCCAGCCGTGCCCGCGGGCGAGTATTTCCTGAACGTCGAAACCGACGCCGACCCCGCGCTTCAGCAGCTCACCTGGCACCTCGCCGTCACCCGCGGCGGTTTGTTTTGGTCCAATTTCCTGATCGGCGTTTGCGTGCTGCTCGCCTACCCGATTTACCTGAGCATCCGGCGGCATGGCTTCGAGCGCCAGCGCTGGTCGGAGAGCGACTTCTCACCCTACGGTTCGAGCGACGATTGATTCATGAAACATCCCCTCTACACCGCCCTCGGCGCCCTCCTCTGCCTGTATCTCGCCACCGCCAATCAACGCGGCTGGAGCCTGCTTAGCCAAATCAGTCCGTCGCACTGGATCACCAGCGGCCGCGGCATTCACAAGTAAACCGCCATGAACACCCTCGTCCTGCTCAATTCGATCATTTACGCCGTGCTCGGCATCGTGATCTTCGTCGCCGGCTTCATCCTCGTGGACAAGCTCACGCCTTACGATCTGTGGAAGGAGCTCGTGGAGAAAAAGAACACCGCGCTCGCGCTCGTCGTGGGCTGCACCGCGCTCGGCATCTGCATCATCATCGCCGCCGCCATCCACTAGCGGCGGAGCCGCAGCGGCTTCGCCGCAATGGCAGATGGCAAATGGAAATTGGCAAAGGCCCTCCACCTCCACCCCACGCCTCCGCCTCCGTCCACGCCCTCCGCTTCTGCCTCTGCCATTTGCCATCTGCCATTTGCCATCCTTCCCATGCCTGAACGCGGCCTCAAGTTCCTCCTCCTCGCAAGCGTTTTCACGATCGCGACCTGCGGGCTCATCTACGAGCTCCTCGCGAGCACCCTGGCCAGTTACCTGCTTGGGGATTCCGTCACGCAGTTCTCGACGGTCATCGGCGTGTATCTCTTCGCCATGGGCATCGGTTCGTGGCTGTCGAAATACGTGGTGCGGAATCTCATCGGCGTCTTCATCCAGACCGAATTCCTGATCGCGCTGATCGGCGGCAGTTCCGCGGCGCTGCTCTTCGCGCTCTTCGGCTACGTGAGCTCCTTTCGCATCCCGCTCTACGCCACGATCCTGCTCATCGGCACGCTCGTCGGCCTCGAGATCCCGCTCCTCCTGCGCATCCTCAAAGATCGCCTCGAATTCCGCGATCTGGTTTCGAAAGTCTTCACCTTCGATTACATCGGCGCGCTGCTCGCCTCGCTGCTCTTCCCGCTGCTGCTCGTTCCGCATCTGGGCCTGGTCCGCTCCGGTTTTCTCTTCGGGATGCTCAATGCCGCCGTCGGCCTCGCCGCGCTGGCGGCGCTCTGGACGCAGGTGCCGCGCGCCGACTGGCTGCGCAATGCCGGCGTCGCCGTGCTGCTCCTGCTCTCCGCGGGATTCATCGGCTCCGAGCGGCTGACGACCTGGTCGGAAAGATCCGCCTACGTGGATCACGTGATCTTTGCCAAATCCACGCCTTATCAGCGCATCGTGCTGACCCGCGACGGCAACGATCTCCGGCTTCACCTCAACGGGAACTTGCAATTCAGCTCGCGCGACGAATACCGCTACCACGAAGCGCTGGTCCATCCCGCGCTCGCGCGGCTGCCGGACGCGCGCCGCGTTCTGGTGCTCGGGGGCGGCGACGGCCTCGCGGTGCGCGAAGTCCTGCGCTACCCGCAAATCGAGCAGATCACCCTCGTCGATCTCGATCCGGCGATGACGCGGCTCTTTTCCACCCAGGAACTGCTGACCCGGCTCAACGAGTCCGCGCTACTCGCGCCGCGGGTGCGCGTGCTCAACGCCGATGCGTTTACCTGGCTGCGCGACAATCACGAGCGGTTTGACTGCATCATCGCGGACTTCCCCGATCCTTCGAACTTCTCGATTGGAAAGCTTTATACGACGGCCTTCTTCGAGCGGGCGCGCGCGGCGCTCACCGAGCACGGGGCGTTGGTCGTGCAGTGCACCTCGCCCTACGTCGCGCGAAAATCATTTTGGTGCATCGACCAAACCCTGCACGCCGTTGGTTTCCGCACCGAGCCGTATCACTGCTACGTGCCATCGTTCGGCGAATGGGGCTTCATTCTCGCCGCGCGCGAGCCGCTCCCGGTGGCGCCCCGGCTGCCGGAGGGCCTCCGTTTTCTCGAGCCCGCCAACTTCGAGTCGCTGTTCCTTTTCCCGCCCGACATGGCCCGCGTGGAGACCGAGGTGAACCGGCTCAACAACCAGGCACTCGTCCGCTACTTCGAAGCCGAATGGGCGCATTACGTGCATTGATGAAGCCGGCGCCGCATTCTCGATGAAGCCTTCGCGACGCCAGTTTCTGGGCGCGACGCTCGCCGGCGCGGCCGCGCTGCTCGGCGGCTGCCAGCCACGGAGATGCTACCAGGGCGCGATCGTGGGAGCTTCGGCCGCGCTCGGTCATCGGCTGCGCGCCGGCGGCTTCCCATCGCCAAGCGAGACGCGGGAGGTGGAGGTGGCGATTGTCGGCGGCGGCATCGCCGGGCTGTCGGCCGCGCGGCGCCTCGCCAAAGCCGGGCGCGATTTCGTGCTGCTCGAACTCGAAGCGGCCCCCGGCGGCAACGCCGCCTGCGGCGCCAACGAAGTTTCCGCATATCCATGGGGTGCGCATTACGTGCCGCTCCCGAACCCGGAAACGACCGAAGTGGTCTCGCTGTTCGAGGAACTCGCCCTGATTACCGGGCGCGACTCCGCCGGGCTCCCGATTTACGACGAGTTCGCGCTCTGCGCCGATCCGATGGAACGGCTCTTTACCTGTGGCCGCTGGCAGGAGGGCCTGGTCCCGCAGCTCGGCGTGACCGCCGAGGATCGCCGGCAATACGCCGCGTTCTTCGCCTGGATGGGGGCCCAACGCACCGCGGTTGGCAGTGACGGCCGGCGCGCCTTTGCCATTCCCGTGGATCTCAGCTCGCAGGATGAAACCTGGCTCGCGCTCGACCGGCTGACCATGGCGCAGTGGATGGACCAGCAGGGGTGGGACGCGGCGCCGCTGCGTTGGTATGTGGACTATTGTTGCCGCGACGATTACGGCGCGGGCCTGGCCCAGGTGTCCGCCTGGGCAGGCGTGCATTACTTTGCCAGCCGCAACGCCGAAGCCGCCAATGCGCCGCGCGATGCGGTGCTGACCTGGCCCGAGGGAAACGGCTGGCTTGCCGCCCGGATGGCGGCGCCGTTGCGGGAAAGGATTCGCTCGCGCTGTCTCGCCTGGAATGTCGAGGCCGGGGGCACGGGGGCGATTGTGGATTACTTCGATGTTTCGGAGCAGCGCAGTTTCCGGTTGAAGGCTCGCGCCGTGGTCTGCGCGGCGCCGCGCTTTGTGGCGCAACGCATCGTGCGCGGGCTCGAGCCGGCCGCCGCGGAGTATTCGCCGTGGATGGTGGCGAATGTGACGCTGGACGCGCTGCCGGAAGGTCACGGGGTGCCCCTGGCCTGGGACAATGTCTTCCGCGACAGCGCCTCGCTCGGTTACGTGGTGGCCACCCACCAGGCTTTGAACTCAGTCCCTCACCGCACCGTGCTCACGCACTACTGGCCGCTCGATGACGCGCCGCCCAGCGTCGCCCGCGAGCAGGCGCTCGCACGCTCGCACGAGTCGTGGTGCGCGCAGATCGTCGCGGACCTCGAACGGGCGCATCGCGGGATCACCGCGCAGATCCGGCAGATCGACGTCTGGCTCTGGGGTCACGGGATGATTCGCCCGGTGCCCGGTTTCATCTGGGGCGAAGCGCGGCGGCGCATGCGGGAACCGTTCGGCGCCGTTTTCTTTGCGCACTCCGATCTCAGCGGGCTCTCCATTTTCGAGGAAGCCTGCACTCGCGGGGTGCAGGCGGCGGACGCGGTGGGGCAGTATCTCGGCTGACATGCTCGCGCTCGCCCGCCATACGCTGCTCGAATTTCACGGGTGCGATTCCGCGCTGCTCGATGATTCCGCGGCCCTCCGGCCAATCCTGCTCGAAGCGGTGCGCCACGGGCATGGCACCATCGTCACCGATCTCTTTCACGATTTCTGTCCCCAGGGCGTCAGCGGCGTGATCGTCATCGCGGAATCCCACGTCGCCATTCACACCTGGCCCGAGCATCGGTTCGCCGCGGTGGACATTTTTTCCTGCAGCGTTGCGCTGGATCAGGCCGCCATCGGCGAAGCCATCCGCGTCGGGTTGCGCGCGCAACGGGTCACCGCGCAAACGATCGAGCGGGGGACGCAGTGCCTGGTGGCAGGCGGAGCTTCTTCAATCGACGAGACGTAACTCGTTCTCGTCCTCGTCCTCGCCGAAGGCCGGGAGTGCGCCGATCCCGCATTCAGACTCGACGGAAAACACATCTTCCCGTACCGGCGTCTTGCCAGCGTCGAGGCTGCTCCATACATCTTGCGGCATCATGCATTCCCCCTATCGCAACCGGCTCTTCCTGATGATGGTCCTCGAGTTCTTGATCTGGGGCGCGTGGTTGCCTCCGATCTGGGAATACATGGGCGGCCTCGGCTTTACGGGCACGCAGATCGCGCTCGTGGGAAGCGCCTTTGCCATCGCGTCGGTGCTGGCGATCTTTTTCTCGAATCAATTCGCCGATCGGAACTTCTCTTCCGAACGCTTCATGGCGTTCAGCCATCTCGTCGGCGGGTTGTCCATGCTCGCGCTGTATTTCACCAAGAGCTTCGCTCCGTTCTTCGCGCTGATGCTGATCCACTCGATCTTTTACGTGCCGACGATCTCGGTCGCGAACTCCCTCGCCTTCGCGAACCTGAAGGACCGGCAAAAGGAATTCGGGCTGGTGCGCATGGGCGGGACGATCGGATGGATCCTGGCGTCGTGGCCCCTCTACTTTATCCTCAAGGGCGCGGAGGGCGACGCGCTCCAGCATGCGCGGAGCTATATGTTCATCGTTTCCGGGGTGGCCTCGCTGGCGCTTGCGGCCTTCAGCCTGACGCTGCCCCACACCCCGCCGAAACCGGCGGTGGAAGCGAGTCACCGCTTCGCCTGGCTGGAGTCCTTCCGCCTGCTGGCGCTGCCGTACCTTTTCGTCCTTTTCATCGTCACCTTCATCGACGCCACGATCCACAACGGCTACTTCGTGATGGTTTTCGGCTTCCTCGGAAAGATCGGCATCAAGCCCGAGAACATCATGCCCATCATGAGCATCGGACAGGTGGCCGAAATCCTGACCATGCTGGTGCTCGGGACCGTGCTGGCAAAACTCGGATGGCGGACGACGATGGTGATCGGCATCCTTGGCCACGCCGCCCGCTTCGCGACTTTCGCGTTTTTCCCGAACGTCCCGAGTCTGATCATCGCGGTGCAGGTGCTCCACGGCATCTGCTACGCGTTCTTCTTTGCCACGGTTTACATCTTCATTGATGCGGCCTTTCCCAATGACGTGCGGGCGAGCGCGCAGGGCCTCTTCAACCTGCTCATCCTGGGAATCGGCGATCTCGCCGCGAAGTGGATCTTCATCCCGCTCCAGGCACAGCTCACCACCCCCGAGCACGGGATCGATTATCGGACGCTCTTCCTCGTGCCGACTGGGATGGCGCTCGGTGCGGCGGTGCTGCTTGCCCTCTTCTTCCGCCCGCCTCCGAATGTGGAAGCGGTGGGCGAAGCCGCGGCACATTGAACCACGCGACGCGACGCGTAACACTGGGGCAGGTTGAATCACCCGCGAGGTGATCCGTGCGCGCTTCCGAACCTCCGCGTCCTCCGCGTCCTCGGCGGATCCCATCGCCGCTTCCGGGGTTAGCGTAACAACGCCCGGGTTCGCTCCAGGTCGTAGCGCGCTTCAAGGCTCTCGAAGACCTCCAGGGCGATGGCGAGATCTTCGGTGCGTTGAGGATCGCTCCCCTCCCGTAACCGGGCCCGGTGAAAACGAAGCAGGCCTTCGTCATAACGCATCTGGAGCTGGCCGGCGCGATCGATGCCGCGCTTCCACCACCGCTCAGCGGTGCCGCGGTGGCCCAGCAACCAGTGCCGCCAGCCCTCGAATAACCAGGCCCGCGGGAGCCCAATCGGAAAGGCCCGGGCACACCGGGCCATGGACCGGCACGCGAACCAGGCCTCGTCACGAGCCGAAGCGCGGTCGGACGCCTGCTCCAGCTCCATCAGCCGATGGGTCGCGAAGGCCTGGTAGGCTTCCAAATCGTAATTTGCGAAGGGCTGCGTGCCCCGGATGATGCCGTCCAGAATCCCACTCGTCCGCCTCGCGCCTTCCCCTTGCCCAAGGCAAAGCTGAGTCGCGAGCTCGGAGCCGCCCGACCAGAGCGCCTCACGCAGCTCGAAGCTTTCGACGGGCAGACCTCGGACTTCTTGAACCGCGCCCGCAGCCGCCTGGAGGTCGCCGAGCTTGAGCAGCGCGTGCGTCTGCATACTCATCGCCCAAATGAGTGCCTGCCCATGGCCGCGCCGGATCGCCACCGCCTGCAGCTCACTCGAAAGCCTCAGCGTTTGACGGAATTCACCCCTTTGCAATTTCAGCGTGGCGAGCTGGGCCTGACTCTCTTCCCACCGGCGCCAGTCGCCGATCCGGGCGCTCAGCTCGACCGCGGCGCTGAGCCGATCGTGGGCCTCTACCCAATGCCCGATGCCCGAACTGGCGATCCCGGTGATTTCCAGGACCCACGTCCGTGCATAGGAGTCATCGATCCGGTCGAGAATCCCGAGCGCGCGGCGGAAATAAAATTGCCCCGCGCGATGCAACCGAAAGGTGGTCGCGGCGAGCCCGACGACGCTGCAAGCGCGCGCGAGTTCCGGCGATGGCTCGGCTTGTTCGGCCAGGTTGAGACTGGTCAGAGCGGCATTCACCCCGCCCGCCAGCTGCAGCTCATAGTAGCAGATGTGTCCGATGCGCTCGAAGGCGTTGGCGGCGTGACGCAAGCGCGCGCGGGCCGCCGGGGAATGGGCGCGAAAGGCCGGCGGGCAGAGCCGGTGGAGGAGTTGTTTGGCGATCTGCACGAGCAGACTTCGTCCCACGGCCCAGGAATTGGCGGGCACGCGAAAGCCGTGGCGCTTGAGAGACGCGGAGGTGTGCACGCGAGCCGGCTTGAGCTGGCCGAGCCCCATGCAGGCTTCCCCGAGCTTGCGCTCCCAATCCGCGCGGCGCACCACAGGCACCAGGGGGCAATCGGCCTTTGGCTCGACGTGCGACAGCGCGCTGGAGAAGAACTCGACCGCTTCGCTGTAGGCCCCATCGCGCAGGGCCTGATCGCCCGCCTTTTCCAGATAGTCGAGCGCCCTGGCCTGGTCTTCGGCGCAGCTCCAATGGTGGGCGAGCAGCGGATACAAAGGCGCGAGATCGTGCTCCTGCGCGTGCTCATACCACTCCGCAGCGGCATGATGGAGCTGCCGGCGCTGGGCGAAAGTCATCAAATGATAGGCGACTTCCTGCGTGACCACGTGCTTGAAGATATAGGCCAGCTCGGGCTCCGGACTCTCCAGCGCCGTGAGATCGAGCCGGTCGAGCGTCTGCAAATGCTCGGGGATTTCCGCCCGCTCGCTCTGGATCGGAAAAATGGCGCGCAGCACCTGCATCGCGAAGACGCGCCCGATGACGCTGGCAACTTTCAAGGTGAGCTGCTGCGAAGGGGGCAGCCGGTCGATGCGGCTGGTAATGACCCCCTGCACGCTGTCGGGAAAATTGACGGCCCGAAGGTCCATCTCCGGGGCCAGGCGGCATTGGCCGTTTTCGACGAGCAGCAGGCCGCCATCGCGCAGCGCCAGGGCGAGTTCCCCGGCGAAGAACGGATTGCCCTGGGTTTTCTCCTGGATGAAGGCGGCGACTTCCGGCGGCAATGTGGAAACACCGAGGCGGTCGGCGACCAGCTTCGCGGTGTCGGCGGCGGGCAAGGCTTCGAGCTGAAGCCGGCGCAGTCCGGCAGAGTTGAGCAGGCTGTGCAACTCGGCGGCGACCGGTTCGGCAAACGGCCGGGTGGTGAGGACCACGAGGGCCGAGGGGATTTGCTGGGCGGCGAGGAGCACGAGCGCCCACGACGCCGAGTCGAGCCAGTGCGCATCCTCGATGACCAGGGCCGTGGGTCGCGAGGCACAGGCCGCTTGGAGCAACCGCAGCAGCAGGTCGTTGGTGTTGTCGGCGCGGACCTGGCCGGTCATTCCGCCGGTCAGTTCGCTATCGCTGAGATCGAGCGCCATGACGCTGTTGAGCAAGGGCGCGCGCCCCGCCGCCTCCGGGTCGTTGGCGAGCCGGGTGCAGACCTGCGCGCGACGTTCCGCGGTGGTGGTCAAACCCTCGATTTCAAAGAGCCGGCTGAAGAGCGGCCGCCAGGCGTGGTAAGGCGTCGAGTGCTCGATCGCGTCGCCGGCCCCGGCGAGCACCGCCACGCCCCGCGCTTCGGCTTCGGCCGCCAGCTCGGCGAGGAGCCGCGATTTGCCGATGCCGGCCTCGCCTTCCAGCAGCACCACCCCGCCCGTGTCCTCCCGCAGGGACTCGAGCGCCGCGACCAGCACCGTCCGCTCGGCATTGCGGCCGAACATCAGATGTTGTCCCGGCGCTTCCACCGCCTGGCAATAGGGCCGGAACAGGCCCACCGGCTGGGCCTTGCCTTTCACCGACTGCGGCGGCAACGCTTCGAAACGGATCTTGAGCGAAGACGCGCGGCAGGTCGCCGCATCGCACAGGATGTCGCCCGGAGCGAGCTGCATGAGCCGCGCGGCGAGGTTCACCACATCGCCGATGATCGCATACTGGCGGCGCCGCTCGCTACCGATCGCTCCGCAATAGACCCGCCCTGTGCTGATGCCGATGGCGCTGCGGATGCCCAGCTCGCGCAGCCGCGCCTGGATCGCCTGCGCCGCTTGCACCCCGCGCAGCGCGTCGTCCTCGTGCGCCAGCGGCGGCAGCCCCAGCGCCGCCACCAGGGTGATGCCTTTGTCGTCCGCGACCAGTTGATTGACGCTCCCCTCGAATCGATAGAGCGCACTCTGCATCGCGCTCATCACGGCCTGCGCCCGCTTCAGCGGCAGCGTCTCGGTCAGGTCCGGCAGATTGACAAAAAGAATGGTCACGTTGCGCAGCTCGGCCAGCCAGGCGTCCTGCCCCGTCCCGAGCCGCGCCAGGACCGCCCGCGGAATGCAGGCGCGCAACGCGGCCTCCGCCTCCGCGCCGGGCGGCACCGGCCCCGGCGCCGGCGGCGGGGCCGGCGCCTCGATCGCCTCCAGCCGCCAGTCGCCCGAATCCAGGGCCACCCCGCGGGCGCGCCCGCGCAGATGCTGCCACGCTGCGCCCGCCACCACCACTTCTCCGGACGCGGCCTGCTGGCCCGCCCGGCCGATCTGGATCAAGGGCGGCCCCGAGACGAGCAACTCCCAGCGCTGCAACTGTCCCCCCACACACGCCATCGTGACCTCGCCCGCGCCCACCCCGCTATGGACCGACAGCCGCGTCCCGTCACTGACTTCGTAGTTGTGCAGAGCCGCCCGCACCGCCAGCGCGCATTGCGCCGCGCGGCAGGTCGCGGTGCCAGGATCCTGATCCGTCGCCTCCCACAGCGCCAGCAGCGCATCCCCGGCAAACTTGATCACGTCGCCCCCATGCTCGTGGATCAAGCCGATCAGCCGCTCGAAACAGCCGGTCAGGATCACCGTCAACTCCTCGGCCCCCGCCGGACCCCGCTGCGCGAGCCGCTCCGCCAGCGGGCTGAACCCGGAAATATCCGCAAAAAGCACCGCCGCCTCAAACCGCTCCGACTCCGGCGCGGCGAGCGGCGCCGGGCTTTTCGCAAATCGTCGCACGAGCCGCTCAGGCACAAAGCTCGCCAGAGTCTCGAGGTCAGGTGCGGCAGTCGTTCCCATGCGATCTTTTCAATCGATCAGGAACTGCGCCCGGTCGATCACCGACGTCCCCTTGCCGGTGCGAGCAACCCGGCGCCCCTGATTCCTGGCGCGCTCGCTCATAACGCCGCCGCCGCCTGCGTGCGCTCGAGATCGTAGGTTGCACCGAGCCGCTCGAAGATCTCGGAGGCCTTGGAAAGATGTCGCGCCCGCTGGATCTCTCCCGCCGGTAAATGCCGCCCGAGCTGGAAATGTGCGACGGCTTCGTCATAAGGCATCTGCAATCGCTCCGCGGCAACCAGGCTCCTTTGCCAGGCGCGTCTCGCTCTTCCGAATCGGCCACGGAGCCAGTCCGCGCAGCCGGTGCAGTGGAAGGCGCGCGGTTTGGCGATGGGGAACGCTTGTGCAAACTGATGCACGGCGGCACAGGCGCGGCCGGCCTTGCGCAGCAATGAAAGGTCCATCGGCTTTGCCAACGGATCCTCCAAGGCTTCCAGATAAACCAGCGCCGCGCTGGCGTAGCCTTCAAATTGGATATCCGCGGTTGGGGAACTCTGACTGATTTGCGCTCCGGCCCGATCCGCTGCCTGGAAGGCTTCCAGGGCATGGCCTTGCCGCCAATGAATCAGGGCCAGGAGGCCATCGACCAGGATCGCCTCCGCGGTCCCAATTTTGATGCCACGAATCTCCTGCGCCGTCTGCACCGCAGCGGCGGCCGCCTGATACTGGCCCAGCCGGAGGAGAATCATTGACCGGGACCAGAGCGCCCAAGCCTCGTGGTGACCCTGAGCGTGCAAGCTCGCCGTGGCGCGAAGTTCGTCGCATTGCCGGAGAGCGATCTGGTAATCCCCGCGGAAATAATTCAGCAGCAGCAGTTGCCCCAGAACCTCCGCGAAACGGCGCGAGTTGCCCGTGTGCCGGGCCGTCTCCGCGCAATCCTCGTAGTCCGCCGCCGCCTGGCTCCATTGAGCCCATGCGGCGTTCTGAATCCCCAACATCAGCAGGACCAACGCCTTCGCTTGCACGTCGTGCACCAGTGGCAGTGCCTCGCGCGCCCTTTGAGCATACCGCCGCGCGAGCGCATGCCACCCTGCCAAACGAAGGGCAATGGAGATCCCCCCGTAGCCGCGCGCGAGTTCCGCCGGCGATCCTGATTGCTCGGCGAGGTTGAGCATGCGGATGCCGGCGTGGATCGCGTGGAAAGAGTCCGCCGTGTAGTAGCTCACATGCCCAATCCGCTCGTAGGCGTTCGAGGCCACCCGAAACAGCTCCCGTGCCTCTTCGGAGTCCGCCACGAACGTCCGCGGCGCCAGGCGATGAGCGATTTGCAACCCAAGCTGCCAAACGACACTGAGCGCAAGCCTGTCCGGCCGCGTCGGCACCGGCTTCCCCAACCAGGCCAGCGCCCGTTCCGAATGCTTCCGGCTCCGCTGCAGATCACCAAGGCAGAGATATCCTTCTCCCAAGGCACGCTCCCACGCGGCACGGCGCAGGGGATTCAGGGCGCCGCCACCAGAGCCTTCATTGACGCCGTTCGAGGTCTTCAAACATCTGGAAAAAAACTCCACCGCTTCGGCATAGGCTCCGTTGCGCAGAGCCTGGTCCCCGGCTTTTTCAAAATAATCGACCGCCCGGCTGAGATCTTCGGCCCCGTACCAGTGGTAGGCGAGAAGGGGATAAAACCGCGCGAGATCAGCCGCCTGCCTCTGCTCGTACCATTCGGCCACCGCGCGATGGAGTTGCCGCCGCTGCGCGAAGAGCATGAGGTTATAGGCCACCTCCTGCGTGATGACGTGCTTGAAGATGTAGGCGAGGTCCGGCGCCGGCGATTCCAGCGGGGTGAGATCGAGGCGATCGAGCGTCTGCAAATGGGCGGGAAGTTGCGCGCGCTCGGGCTCGATGGGAAAAATATCGCGCAGCACGCGCAGGGCGAAGACCCGGCCGATGACGCTGGCAACTTTCAGCGTGAGTTGCTGCGAGGGCGGCAGCCGGTCCATCCGGCCGATGATCACGCCTTGCACACTGTCCGGAAAATGCACGGCGCTCAGATCGACGCCAGACGCGACGCGGCACTGACCCTCGGCGATGGTGATCGTGCCCGAATCGCGCAAGGCGTAGGCGAACTCCTCGCTGAAGAATGGGTTGCCCTGCGTCTTCGCGTGGATGAGCGCGGCGAGGGGTGCGGGCAGCGAAGCGACGCCAAGCCGTTCGCAAACCAGACCGCTCAGCTCGGAGGAATCAAGCGCTTCGAGGCGCAGATGCCGAAGGTTGGTCGCCTCGAGCAACTGTCCGCTCTCCGCCGGCGCGGCTTCGTCAAACGGTCGCGTGGCGATCACCAGGAGCACTGGCTGAAGCTGGCGCACGGCCAGCAAGGCGAGCGCCCACGAGGCGGAATCGAGCCAGTGGGCGTCCTCCAGCACCAGTGCGGTGGGACGCGTTCCGCAGGCGGTTTGGAGCAACCCGAGCAGCAGCTCGTTGGTGTTGTCCGCGCGGACCTGACCGCTCATGTCTGCGGTCGCGCCATTGTCCGGCAAATCGAGCGCGAGCACCCCATTCAGCAGCGGCGCCAGGCGCAAGCCCTCCGGCTCGCCGCGCAGCCGCTCGAGCACCTGGGCGTGACAGTCCTTCGCGGAAGAGTGCGCCTCGATCTCGAAAAGCTGCCGAAAGAGCGGACGCCACGCATGGTGCGGCGTCGTCTTCTCGATCGCATCGCCCGCGCCGGCGTAAACGACCACGCCGCGCGCTGCGGCCTCGCTTTCAAAATCGGCCAGCAGCCGCGACTTGCCGATCCCGGCGTCGCCTTCGATGAGCATCACGCCGCTCGTGCCAGCCTGCAGCGCCGCGAGCGCGGCCGTGAGCGCCGCCCGCTCGGCGGCGCGTCCGAACATCGCCCGTGGCCCGGCGAACTGCGTCCCGTGGCAGTAGGGACGAAAGACCTCGACCGGTTCCGCCCGGCCTTTGACCGGCAACGGCGCGAGCGCCTCGAAACGAATTCTTCGCCCGACGGCGTGGAAGGTCGGCGCGTCGCAGAGGATGTCGCCGGGCGCCGCCTGCATCAGCCGGGCGGCGAGGTTCACGGTATCGCCGATGACGGCGTATTGGCGGCGGTGCTCGCTGCCGACGGCGCCGCAGAAGATGCGGCCAGTGGTGACGCCGATGGCGCTCCGCACCCCGAGCTCGCGCAGCCGGGCCTGGATCGTCTGCGCCGCCTGGATCCCACGGAACGCGTCGTCTTCGTGCGCCAGCGGCGGCAGCCCGAGCGCGGCGATGAGCGTGAT
This sequence comes from Chthoniobacter sp., assembly GCA_034667665.1. Taxonomy (GTDB): domain Bacteria; phylum Verrucomicrobiota; class Verrucomicrobiia; order Chthoniobacterales; family Chthoniobacteraceae; genus Chthoniobacter. The sequence goes on along the minus strand of JAXDQW010000033.1, from coordinate 26,985 downwards.
GCCTTTGTCGTCGGCGCTGAGTTGATTGACGCTCCCCTCGTAGCGGTAGATGGCGCTTTGCATCGCCGTCATCACGGCCTGCGCGAGCTTCAAGGGAATCGTTTCGATGAGATCCGGCAGATTGACGAAAAGGACCGTGGCGCGCCGCAGTTCGGCGAGCCAGGCGCCCTGCCCGACCGCAAGGCGCGAGAGGATGGCGTTGGGGATAAAGCCGCGGAGTGCGGCCTCGGCCGCGACCGAGGATTTCAGTTTGCCTTCGGGAAGACCGGCGGCGGTGCCGTCGATGGATTGGAGGCGCCAATCGCCCGTCTCGAGGCAAACACCCCGGGCCAACGCGCCGATCAGCCCCCAGGCTTCGCGCGAGACGACGACTTCGCCCGACTGCGCGTGCTTTGCCGCCAGGCTCATCTGGATCAAGGGCGCGCCGGTGACGAGCAACTCCCAGCGCCCCAGCAGCCCACCGACGCAGGAAACGAACACTTCCCCCGCACCCACGCCGCTATGAATCGACAGACGCACCCCCTCGGCAACGGGGTAGCCGTGCAGCTCATTTTGAATGGCCAGCGCGCACCGCGCGGCGCGCCGCGTGCAGCTCGACATTCCAATGTCGAGAGTGGTGCGCTCGCCTGCACCGCCGCCGGTCTCGACATCGGAATGTCGAGCTACTGCGGCGCGCCGCGGCGGGGCGGCGAGATCGGCATCCGCGGCTTCCCAGAGCGCGAGCAGCGCGTCCCCCGCGAACTTCAGGACATCGCCGCCATGCGCCTGGATGAGCGCGATGAGCCGCTCGAAATAGGTGTTGAGCATCGCCGTCAACTCCTCGGCCCCCGCCGGACCCCGCTGGGCGAGCCGCTCGGCCAGCGGGCTGAATCCGGAGATATCCGCAAACAGCACCGCCGCCTGGAACCTCTCGGACTCCGGCCCGGCCAGTGGCGCCGGATTCGCCGCGAAGCGCCGCACCAGCCGCGCCGGCACAAAGCTGGCGAGCCTGTCTGGAAGGGTCAGCGGCGCGCCTTCCATACCGCGCTCTCAGTCTGCCGCGGCCGCCGCGCGGGCCCGCCCAAGATCGAAAGACGCACTGAGCCGTGCGAAAATCTCGGCCGCCTTTTCGAGATGCGGCCGGCGTTCCGAATCGCCCGTCGGCAAGTGCCGTCCTATCTCGTAGTGCGCCAGGCCTTGCTCGTAAGGCATCGCGAGAAGTTCTCCCGCCTCGAGGCTCTTCCGCCAGGTTGCGTGCGCTTTGGTTTCCCGGCCAGCGAGCCACTCCACGCCGCCGCGAAAGAGCCGCGCGCGCGGACGGCCGATCGGAAAGATGCCCGCGAATTTTTCCATCTCGCGGCAGGCCGCTGCGCCCCGGCGAAGCAGGGCGGCCCGCTCGGCGCTGTCGGTCGCGGCCGCTTCGGCGAGGGCGAGCCAGACCGTCACGGGGCCCGCATATCCCTCCATCCATAACACCACCGCGGGCGGCACCGCAGAGATCAGCCGATCGGCTTCCTCGGCGGCCTTGCGCGCGAGGTCCATCCGCCCGAGGCGGAGCTGGGTGACCGCCAACAACCCGTGCAACCAGAGTCTCTCTCCATAGCCGACGTTGCTCATCATCAGCTCCCGGGCGGCTTCGATCATCTGGAGGGACTCGGAGAATCGGCCCAGGGAAATCAGGCTTTCCGCCTGGTCACCCAGGGCCCAAAACTTTCCCTGCTGATCACCGCTCTCGGTGGCGATGCGAAAGACGTCCTTTTCGATCGGCAACCGCTCCGTGAACCGGCCCCGAAAGTGGTGGAAACTGCCGAACAGACAGGTGCACTCCATCCAGCGCCGCCGATCCCCGACTTCGGAAGCAATCGCGCTGGCGCGGCGGAACGCCACCTCGGTTTCCTCCCAGTCGCAGATCGCGGTGGAATACATGCCACAGAGCTGCAGCACCCACGAGATCGCGGACTGGTCCTGCACCCGCGCGGCCGTGTCCCGCGCCATGCGCAGATACTTGCGGGCCAGCGCATGCAAAGGGACGATGGACGCGCAAATGCCCATCGTGGCATAGCTCCGGGCCAGTTCCGGACAGGCGCCCACGTCTTCCGAAAGATTCAGCGCGCGCAGACTCGCGTAAAAGGTCAGCCAGGTATCATTCGCGAAGTAATAGAGCACGGCGAGCTGCTCATAGGCCCGCGAAGCGTGCAGCCGACGTTCCTTTTGCGCCGCGGAGAGCGTTCGCGCCAGGGCCGGCGGGCGCACCCGATGGCCGAACTGCGCCGCCATTTGGATGGCGAGAATCACTCCGAGCGCCACGCGGCCGTGCGGCACCGGGAAGCCGAGCGCCCGCACGGTTTTCTCAAAATATTCGCGGCTCTGGTCGAGCGCACCAAGGCCGAGATGCGCGACGCCGAGCTGACGCCAGACGCGCGCACCCCGGATCGGGTCGTTCGCCGGCGCCAGGTCGGCTTTCCCCGCGCGGCTCAGAAACGCGGTGAAGAAATTCACCGCCTCCGCATAGGTCCCCGCGCGCAGGGCCTGCTCGCCGGCCTTCTCGAGATAGGTCAGCGCCTTCGGCCCGTTCTCCGCGTGCTGCCAATGGTGCGCCAGCAGCGGGTAGAAAGGGGCGAGATCACGCGGCTCGGTGCGCTCATACCACTCGGCCACGGCGCGGTGGAGCTGCCGGCGCTGCGCGAAGAGCATGAGATTGTAGGCAACCTCCTGGGTGATGACGTGCTTGAAGATGTAAGCCAGGTCCGGGTCCGGCGTTTCGAGCGGCGTGAGATCGAGGCGCTCGAGCGTCTGCAGGTAGGCGGGAAGCTGCGCGCGCTCGGGCTCGATCGGATAAATGTCGCGCAGGATCCGGAGCGCGAAGATGCGGCCGATGACACTGGCCACCTTGAGGGTGAGTTGTTCGGACGGCGGCAGACGATCCATGCGCCCTGTGATCACCCCCTGCACGCTGTCGGGAAAGTGGACGGTCTTGAGATCGACGCCGGGCGCGACGCGGCACTGGCCCTCGGCGATGAGGATCGTGCCCGAATCGCGCAAGGCGTAAGCGAGCTCCTCGCTGAAGAATGGGTTGCCCTGCGTCTTCGCCTGGATGAGCGCGGCGATGGTGGCGGGCAGCGAAGCGACGCCGAGCCTCTCGCAGACCAGACCGCTCATCTCGGAGGAATCCAGCGCTTCGAGCCGCAGCCGCTGGAGGTTGGCGGCCTCGAGCAACTTCCTGCTCTCCGCCGGCGCGGCTTCGTCGAGGGGGCGCGCGGCGATCACCAGGAGTGCCGGGTGAAGCCGCCGCACGGCCAGCAGGGCGAGGGCCCACGAGGCGGAATCGACCCAATGAGCATCCTCCAGCACCAGGGCGGTGGGACGGGTTCCGCAGGCGGTCTGGAGCAGCCCGATCAGCAGTTCGTTGGTGTTGTCCGCGCGGACCTGGCCGTTCAGGCCAGCCGTCGCGTCATTGTCCGGCAAATCGAGCGCCAGCACCCCATTCAGCAGCGGCGCCATCCGCACGCTCTCCGGCGCGTCGCGCAGCCGCTCGAACACCTGGGCGCGGCGTTCCTCCGCGGAAGAGTGCACTTCAATCTCGAAAAGCTGCCGAAAGAGCGGCTGCCACGCATGGTGCGGCGTCGTCTTCTCGATCGCATCGCCGGCCCCGGCGTAAACCACCACGTTCCGCACCGCGGCCTCGCTTTCAAAATCGGCCAGCAGCCGCGACTTGCCGATCCCCGCGTCGCCTTCGATCAGGATCACGCCGCTGGTGCCGGCCTTGAGCGCCTCGAGCGCGGTCATGAGCACGGCCCGCTCGGCGGCGCGTCCGAACATCGTCCGCTGCCCGGTGAAGAGCGTCCCGTGACAGTAGGGACGAAAGACTTCGACCGGCTCCGCGCGGGCCTTGACCGGCAATGGCGCGAGCGCCTCGAAACGGATTTTCCGCCCGACGGCGGAAAAGGTCGCGGCGTCGCACAGGATGTCGCCGGGCGCCGCCTGCATCAGCCGTGCGGCGAGGTTCACGGTGTCGCCGATGAGGGCGTACTGGCGGCGGTGCTCGCTGCCCACGGTGCCGCAGAAGATGCGGCCGGTGGTGACGCCAATGGCACTCCGCACGCCGAGCTCGCGCAGCCGGGCCTGAATCGTCTGCGCCGCCTGGATGCCGCGGAACGCGTCGTCCTCGTGCGCCAGAGGCGGCAGTCCGAGCGCGGCGACCAGCGTGATGCCCTTGTCGTCGGCGCCGAGCTGATTGACGCTCCCCTCGTAACGGTAAATCGCGCTTTGCATCGCGGTCATCACCGACTGCGCGAGCTTCAAGGGGATGTTTTCGATGAGATCCGGGAGATTCACGAAGAGGACCGTGGCGCGCCGCAGCTCGGCGAGCCAGGCGCCCTGGCCGGCGGCAATGCGCGTGAGGATGGCCTTGGGGATGAAGCCGCGCAGCGCGGCCTCGGCCGCGGCGGAGGACATGAGTTCGCCCGCGGGAAGAGCGGCGTCGGTCGCGTCAACCGATTGGAGACGCCAATCGCTCGTCGCCAGCGGAACACCGTGGGCCTTCACTCCGATCAGCCCCCACGCCTCGCGCGAGACCACCACTTCGCCCGATTGCGCGTGTTTTGCCGCCAGGCTCATTTGGATCAAGGGCGTGCCCGTGACGAGCAACTCCCAGCGCCCCAGCAATCCACCGACGCAGGAAACAAAGATCTCCCCCGCCCCGAGGCCGCTGTGAATCGAGAGACGCACGCCCTCGGCAACGGCATAGCCGTGCAGCTCATTTTGAATCGCGAGCGCGCACCGCGCGGCGCGGTGGGTCGCGGCGGCGAGGTCGCCATCCGCCGCTTCCCAGAGGGCAAGCAGCGCATCCCCCGCGAACTTCATGACATCGCCGCCATGCGCCTGGATGAGCGCGATGAGCCGCTCGAAGTAAGCGTTGAGCATGGCGGTAAGATCCTCGGCTCCCGCCGGCCCGCGCTGGCCGAGCAGCTCGGCGAGCGGACTGAATCCCGCGATATCCGCCAGGAGCACCGCCCCGGGCAAACGCTCCAGCTCCGGCCCGGCCAGCGGCGCCGGATTCGCCGCAAAGCGCCGCAGGACCCGCGCGGGAACAAAGCTGGCGAGCGAGGGAAGGATTTCAGACATGGCCTTCATGCGACCTCGGATGCTGCATCAAGAGCGTGCACCAGAGCGAGATCGTGACGCGCGCCGATCCGCTCAAAAATCGCGCCTGCCGCCGCGAGGCGCTCGGCGCGCTCCGGGTCCGCTGCGGGCAGATGCCGGCCAATCACCCAATTGGACATCGCTTCCTCGAGAGGCAATTGCAGCCGTTGCGCGGTGGCCAGGGCCTCCGCCCACTTTCGGAAGGCTTTCGCCGCGCGGCCTTCGAAGAAGTCCAGCCTTCCGTCACAAAGCAGCGACCGGGCGCGCGTGGCCGGGAACACCCTCGTGTACCCTCGGAGCAGGCGGACGGACCGCCGGCAGCGTTCCAGCGTCACCTCTTCGGCTACCGGTTCCCCTCCGACCTTCCTCTCCCAGAGCGCGCAGAACGTCTCGGCGATTCCGGCGTAGCCTTCGGAGACCCAGTTGCCAGTCGGCTGCGATTTTTCGATCAGCACGAGCCCGCGCCCAGCCGCGGCGGCCGCTTTGGCCCGCTGGCCCTGGCAAAGATAAACCCGGGCCAGCGCCCCGGACAACCAACACAACTCAGATCGGCCGGTGGCTTCGCTCACCAGAGCCTCGGCATCTTCGAGCACGGCCAACGCCTCGTCATTCCTCCCGAGTCGCGAGAGCGCCAGTCCGCGACCACAGTGGCCCCAGAGCTGGGCCTGGATGTCATTGCGCCGCAGCGCGGCGGTGCGGACCTGCTCAAATTCGTCCGCGGATTCCGCGTAACGGCCCCGCGTGTAAGTAAACGAGGCGCTGAGATTGACGAGACTCTCCGCCCATCGGCGCCAGTCGCCGATCTGGTCGGCGATATCAATTGCCTCACGCAGTTTTCGACTGGCCTCGTCCCAGCTTCCCAAGCCCATTCGGTAAAGCCCGATCAGCTCTCGCGCCCAGGCGCGGGTCGAAAGATCGCCCAGCTCATCGCTCACTTGCTCGCCCAATCGCCCGTATACATCCGCCACCCGATGCAGCGGAATGACACCCAGCACGACACACGCGCCGGAGTAGGCACGCGCCAGGGCCACGGAAATGCCGGCCTCCTCCGCGCAATTGAGACACCGCAGCATGGAGGCAACGATCCGCAGCAGGTCACCGTCGTAATAAGCGATCTGTCCAAGCCTTTCGTAGGTGATCGCGATGAGGGCGCGCACGTCGTCCGGCTTCGCCCGCCTCCGGCTCGAGGCCGGACGCCGCAGGTAATGCCAGAACTGGATGGCTCCCTGCCGGAGGACGAACCACAGCAACCCTGCTCCAGCTCCCGGCAATCCCTCGCCGAGATTACCCAGCGCCCGCTCGCAGTGGACGCGGCTGTGGGGCAATTGCCCGAGACCCATGAAAGCATCGCCGAGCGCGCTCTCCCACCGGGCGCGCCGCAGCCGGCGGTCGAAGCTCCCGGCCTCGCCAACGATCGCCGGTTCCAACTCGATCGCGGAGGTAAAGAACTTCACCGCCTCGTCGAACGCTCCATTCTTCATCGCCTGCTCGCCGGCTCTCTCGAAGTAATCAACCGCCTTTGCGGTGTTTTCCGCCCGGCGCCAATGATGCGCGAGGAGCGGAAAAAAGGGCGCGAGGTCTTCCGCCTGCGCGGTTTCATACCATTCGGCCGCGGCGCGGTGGAGCTGCCGGCGCTGGGCGAAGAGCATCAGATTATAGGCGACCTCCTGCGTGATGACGTGCTTGAAGATGTAGGCGAGGTCCGGCTCCGGCGAATCGAGCGGGGTCAGGTCGAGGTTGTGCAACGCCTGAAGATGCGCGGGAAGCTCCCGGCGCTCGGCTTCGATCGGAAAAATGTCGCGCAGGAGCCGCAGCGCGAAGACCCGGCCGATCACGCTCGCGACCTTCAGCGTGAGCTGCTGCGATGGCGGCAGCCGGTCCATCCGGCTCGTGATCACGCCCTGCACGCTGTCGGGGAAACTGACCGCCGCAAGCTCGACGCTGGTCGCGACGCGGCATTCGCCGCGCTCGATCAGGATCAAGCCGGCATCCCGCAGCGCGTAGATGAGCTCTTCACTAAAGAACGGGTTGCCCTGCGCCTTTTGCTGAATCAGCCGGATGACCTCGGCGGGCAGCGCGCGAACGCCGAGGCGCTCACAGACGAGCTCCACGACCGCTCCGTCGGAAAGCGCATCGAGCCGGAAACGTTGCACCCCGGCGGTTTCCACCAAGTGCCGAAACTCCGGCGGCAGCGGATCGGCGAGCGGACGGGTGGCGATGATGAGGAGGAGCGAAGGAAGGCGTTGCGCGACCAGCGCGGCGAGCGCCCAGGAAGCGGAGTCGAGCCAATGGGCATCCTCGAGGATCAAGACCGTCGGTGCGCGGCGCGCCTCGACCTCGAGAATGCGCAGGAGCAGGTCGTGGGTGTTGTCGGCGCGAACCTGGCCGCTCATCTGCGCGGTGATCTCATTGTCGGGCAGGTCGAGCGCGAGGACGGAGTTGAGCAGCGGCACCAGGCGCATGGCTTCGGGATCGCCGGCGAGCCGTCCGGAAACATTGGCGCGGCGGAGCGCGGTGGAGCCGAGCTCCCCGCCGCCGAAGATTTGGGCGAAGACCGGCCGCCAGGCGTGGTAGGGCGTGGACTTCTCGATGGCGTCTCCGGCGCCGGCGAGCGTTTCAATTCCGAGCGCTCGCGTCTGAGCCTGAAACTCGGCCACCAGCCGCGATTTCCCGATGCCGGGCTCCCCTTCGATAATGGCGACGCCCCCCTCGCCGGTCTTCAATTTCTCCAGCGAAAGCAAGAGGGCCGTCTGCTCGGCGGCCCGCCCGACCATCGGCCGCAGCCCGGTCGCCACGGGCACGGGACAGTACGGACGATAAACCGCGACGGGCTCGCTTTTGCCCTTCATATGGATCGGCGGCAGCGGCTCGAATTGCAGCCGGTGCTGCGCGGCGCGATGGGTCGCGGCGTCGCAGAGGATGTCGCCGGGCGCGGCCTGCATCAGCCGCGCGGCGACGTTCACCACATCCCCGACCATGGTGTATTGACGGCGGCCCGCGCCGCCGACCGCACCGCAAAAGACGCGCCCGGAGCTGACCCCGATGGCGCTGCGGATGCCGAGCTCGCGGAGCCTCGCCTGGATGAACTGCGCCGCCTGGACGCCGCGGAGCGGGTCGTCTTCGTGCGCCAGCGGCGGCAGGCCGAGCGCGCCCATGAGGCTGATGCCTTTATCGTCCACGCTGAGCTGGCCGATGCTCCCTTCGAACCGATACAGCGCGCCCTGCGTCGCCTCCATCACCGCCTGGGCGCGTTCGAGGGAGACGGCCTGTGTGAGGTCCGGAAGATTGACGAAGAGGACCGTGACCGGACGCAACTCGGAGAGCCAGCCGCCCTGGCCGGCGGTCAGGCGCGCGAGGACCGCGTTCGGGATGAAGGCACGGAGCGCGGTGGCGGCCTGGGCTCCCGGAGCCGGCGCGCTGGTGCGGGGCGGCGGCAGCGGCGCCGTCACGCGCTGGAGGCGCACCTGGCCTCCGGGAAGGCGCTCGCCGGAGCAGGCGTTTTGCACGAGTTCCCAGGCCTCCGCCGAGAGGACCACTTCGGCGCGCTGCGCGTGCCGGGCGGCAATGCTCATCTGGATGAGCGGATCGCCGACGACGAGCGACTCCCAACGTCCGCGCACGCCGCCAATTTCGTAAACAGAGACCTCCCCCGCGCCGATGCCGCTGTGCAGCGAGAGGCGAATGCCCTCGCCGGCATCGAAATTGTGCAGGCGCTCGTGCATGGCCAGCCCGCACTGCGCAGCGAGGATCGCGGCGGTGGCCAGCGAGTCCCGGGACGCCGGCCAGAGCGCGAGCAGGCCGTCGCCGGCAAACTTCACCACGTCGCCGCCATGCTCATGAACGACGCCGATGACCTGCTCGAAGAAGCTGTTGAGCAGCGCGGTCAGCGCCTCGGTGCCGGCCGGCCCGCGCTGGGCGAGGCGTTCGGCCAGGGGCGTGAAGCCGGAGATGTCCGCGAGGAGCAGCGCGGCCGCAAAGCGCTGCATCTCGGGTGCCGCGATGGGCGCCGGGTCGGCGGCGATGCGCCGGAGGGTGAGCCGCGGAAGAAAGCTGCCGAGCGTCTCGGCGAGCAGCGCGTCCCTTAAGTCGCCGTCCCGCGCGACCCCGTCCGGAGGATTCGCACCCCCCGGAGCAGAGTCAGAATTTGACCCCGAGAGAGATGCTGACTGCATGTGCCCTCAGTCGGTAATCGCCGTCCGCCGGCCCGCCCGTCCCGATCGTCCGCGACGGCTGGTAGGCAAATTGATAGGCGACATCCCACGTGAACCGGCCGGTCTCCTGCCCGAGCCCGGCCGAGTAAATATGCCGGCGCCCATCCGGCACGGCCGGCGTGAAGCGCGACTCGGGAACGACCTGTGTCGAATAGACATAGCCGACGCTCGCCCGGAGCCCGCGCGGGAGATAGCGCGTCGCGCCCCACTCGAAGGCCCACCCCGATTCCCAATCAAAGGGCTGCACGATTTTCGGCGAGCTCTGCTGGCGCACGACGACCTGGTTGAGCGCATCCCAGTCGGTCCAATCGACATCGAACTCGAAGTTCCAGTCCGGCGTCGGCCGAAACGAATAACCTGCCGTGACGAACTGCGGGAACTGGAAGTCCGCGCCGGCGTCTTCCTCGCTCGCCGTTTCCGGCACCGTGACTGGGCCCAAGGGCGTCGCGACCTCGAAAGATTTGGTATGGACGGAGGTGTGGCCGCTCAGCTCGGCGTTCGTGGCGCTGTGATAGCGCACGCCAAAGGAGTGCCGTTTCGCCGGCTGCCAGAGGACGCCGGCATTGAATCCGTAGGCGGTCCCGGCGCCGCGAAACTTGAACTCGTCGCGGGGCTGAAAAATGCCCTGCCGCGCCTCGGTCTCCACGTAGTTGACGGTCGCGCCAAACCCGAGGGACAGCGATTCGCCAAACTTCCAGGCCGCGACGGGATTCACCGTGAGGTAGTTGATCCGTCCGACTTTGCTGACCGTGCGAAAGGGCGCGTCGTCGGTGTATTCCAGCCCGAGACCGTAAGGCGCATACACGCCGAGTCCGAGGGAGAGCCGTGAATCTTTGGGCGTCCAGGTCGTGTAGAGCTGGGGCGCGACGGAAAGGTTCTGTTCGTTGTGCAGGCTGCGCCCGCCCGGCTGGTGGTACTCGGCATCCACGTCGATGCCATAGGCGCCGAGACGGAATTGCCATCCGTCGAGCTGGGTGATGCCCGCGGGGTTGTAATAGAGGGCCGACGGGTTGTCCGCGGTCGCGGTGACCGCGTCGCCGCGGGCCGTCCCAAACGCATCCTGGTCGTCGACTCGGATGCCGATCGCCGACAGGTCCGCCAGAGTCGCAAAGAGGAGGGTGACAGCCGCCGAAAATGTTTTCACTGAGGGGAGACGGTCCGAGGTTAGGAGCGGCGTTGCGCCTGTCAAGAAGGCGCTCCACACCGGCCAGTCTCGGCGCGGCCACCCGCTTCCGGATCGCCGCCGCGGCGCGGCCGGCGGCCTCCGGGGAATGCGGCTTCCCTCCGCGGCGTCAGTCTGGGTGAGGCACCGCACCGGCCCGCGAGACCTCGCTGCCGTGATGCGCTTGATCAGATCGCGCGCACCCCGCGCCATTCCGGCCTGCCCTGACTTTCTGATCCCAGGCGAAAATCGCTCCCGTGACTGACGAGCTTGGGCTAGCGGGCCGCCGCGCCGCGGGACGCAACCGGGACGCAGGCTCTCAGCCTTTTGCGGGCGGGGCGAGTTGCGCTCGGAAATTGCACGATTCACAGGGTGACCGTCGGCTGCCCCCCCACCGGGCCCGGTTCAGGCTAGTGCAGGATTCACAGGCTGACCCCGGGCCCCCCTCCTCAAACGCCGAGTTCGTGGATGCATGGCTCATTTCAGGGCCGCGCCCAAAATGAACGAAATCTGCGGGTCAAACTCTACGATTCGCGCCTCGGCTTTTTGCAGCACCGCGAAATCGTACACGCCCGCACGGAGATCCGATGGCAGGTTGGCAGCCAGTTCGAATCCACTGAGCAGGTATTTCGGATTACCGAAGACTTGCGCGACATCCGGCCGCGGCCGTCGTACGGCTTCGAGGAAGAGCTGTTCGCCAGTGTCCCGTCCGCGCATGCGGATCAATACTTCCCGGGGCGCGTTTCTCCGACCAGAATCCACGGCCCACCCGCCGACATGTAGCATCGAGTTCCGTTTCAGCGAAATCGGCGACCGCCTCGGATTCACAGTTATTCCGTCCACAGTCATTCCCTCGAGCCTTCCGATTCCGCTCATTTCCGTGGGTGCCGGGCCCCAAGCGGCGGGAAGGGCCCGCAGCCACGGCAGGTTCAATTGTGCTCCCACCGGAAGAATTTTCAAAGCGATGATCGGGAACGTGCGCTCCACCGATTCAAGAACGATATTATCGTAAGCGGTGAAAGCACTTATTAACTGCGCGGTTTGGAAGTGAGCGCTGTGAACGTAAGTGCCATCCTCGAAAAATTGCGCAAACTGCGGGCGGATATTTCCAATGAACGAGTCATGAATGATGAGCGTCTTTCCCTTGACCAAGCCCGGTCCGTTGGCAGCCTGCATTAGATATCTCACTGGGGTCTCCATGTTTCGCTGAGCCCCCAACCATTCTTCCGCGATTTGGTGAACGTCGCGGCGAACAATTGCGTGGATTGGCTTATCGACGGCGGCATCACGGAAGCCTGCAAGGTTTGAGAGGTCGCCCTGCCACTTCCCGACTCTGACCTTGATCACTTCCTCATCCGACCACAGACCGGGCTGGAGTGACTCCACGATGCTGCGGACAAGGAGGGCGCTACCAATGGTATTGAAGTGCGTATCATCCGGCCAATAAAGAAGTTGTGATGGAGAGGAAGCCTTGACCCGACTTAGCAGCCTGTCCAGATGGATCAATTCCGGCCCCGTGATGCCGTTGAGCAAGTCATTCATCCGATTTCGCGACGCGCCGAAGAGTCCCCGCCGATACACGCCATAAGCGCTCAAGTATTCCGGGTAAATGGACTCCTTATCCGGTACCACAACCACCCGCATTGTCTTCCCTCGATTGCGCGCCAGAGTGATGAGGTATTCGGTTTGCGCAACCGCGGCTTCGACCTGTTCGATACTTCCGAGCAGATTTCCATCCGCGTCGCCGAAGAAATACCAGTTGGATGATCCGCGATAGGCTTTGCCGAAGATCTGCCGTTGGCCGAAGTCGCGATCGAGCGACAGCTTCCACGGCAACAAGGTTCCGCGCCAGGGCATCCGGTCGACAAACGCGCGATCAAGTTGGGAAAAGTATTCCTGGATCGCCGGCCGGGCCCCTCTCTGCTGCCACGGAAGCGGCGCGATGGGACGATTCTCGACTTGCAGGATATACTGGGCATCCACGCCGATACCGCTCACGATGAGAGGCAGGGGAAGAAACAGCAACAGAATTGCCACGGTCCCTCCAATAAGATTGGCATTCTGACGAAACATTTAAAAACGGAAGTACAGGAAGGGAGAGGCCGATCCCGAGATGAGGCTGATCAGGACCGCTGGCAGTCCGAGGAAGCACGCGGCAAGGCGGTAGGCTGCCAGGCTCGGGCCGGGCGAGACATCCAATCTTTTGCCAATGCTGTCTTCGTCGGTTGCGGCGAAGAACATCACGCCTAAGCCAAGCGCGACGATTGGTTGAACCCACAAACCTTCGTACATTAGAAACGGGAAACTACGAGTCCAAGTAAACATTGCCCGGAAGTAATCTTTCGCGGCAAGCAGATTCTCCGCGCGGAATAGCACCCAGCCAAACATCACCAAGAGCAAAGTGATCATGCGCCGCGGCCACACCCAGATAAGCGACGGCTTGTCCCGAATGCCAAGCAGTCGCTCGACCACGAGAATCGTGCCGTGCCACATCCCCCAGACGACAAAGCTCCAACTCGCACCGTGCCAGAACCCGGTAAGGAAGAAGACAATTACCAAATTACGATAAGTCGAAAAGGGGGAGCCACGGGATCCACCCAAAGGAATATAGACATAGTCGCGAAACCAGCTGGACAAGGTAATATGCCAGCGTCGCCAAAAGTCGGTAAGGCTCGTCGCAGCATAGGGGCGGCGGAAATTCTCAGGAAAATTAAAGCCAAACATCCGGCCGAGGCCAATCGCCATGTCTGAGTAGCCTGAAAAGTCAAAATAGATCTGCACCGAGTACGCGAGCAATCCGATCCATGCTTCGCCCATGGAAAGGTGATGGGCGTTGCCGAACGCGCGATCGGCGAAGAGACTCACTGAATCGGCGATCAGCACCTTCTTCATCAGACCGTGGACGAAGCGAACCATCCCATTGCAGATTCCCGGCCATGAGATCGGGCGATCGCTGAGTTGTGATTCGATGTCCGCATAGCGGACAATCGGCCCGGCGATTAAGTGTGGGAAGAGCGTCATGTAGAGCGCAAACCGAAGTGGATTTCGCTGCGCGCAAATTCGGCCGCGGGCAACATCCACGATATAGCTAACGGCGTGAAAGGTGAGGAACGAGATACCGATGGGGAGTGCGATTTTGGCGTGGCCCAGCGGCATGAAATGCCGGGAAAGATGCTGTCCCAGAATATTGGCCTGGGAAACAATAAAGTTTGCGTACTTATAAACTCCCAATAATCCCAGATTTAGGATGATGCAGATTCCAGTGACGCAACGGACGCCAACCGGACGATTCCTTTTAATAAGTGCATCGCAGATCAGTGCTCCAAGCCAATTGAGCGTAATTGACAGCAGGAAAAGCAAAACAAAGTCGGCACCGCCCCAAACATAGAAGGTCAGGCTCGCAAACACGAGTGCTGGATTCCGAAGAAAACCTGGTGCCAGCACGTAAATGCTGAGCACCAAAGGGAGAAAAAGGAAAAGAAAGGTGAGCGAGGAATAAACCATTACTCAATTGGTTCACATCCACAACGGCGTGTGCTCGAGGTCCTTGCACAGGTTTGGCCACCTACCGTGAGGGCATCGGTGGGTCCTGGCGGCAGAGTAGCGGCAAGCGCAAACCGCATGCTGGGAAGAATTGCCAGCAGCACGGCGGCGAGCCAGGCCGCCTGTCGGCCAATTGTGCGGACTTGCATCATGAGGAGACCGATGGTGCTTCGTTATCGATTCGTTTTTGCAAACGTAAAGCTCCCCTTGCGGAAACAAACGGGTGATGATTTGCCCGTGAGCGGATGAAGTCGACGATATCGAGTGGTAGCCAGACGTACGATGACCTATGCCACCATCATCCAAATCATTTCGTTAAAGATCTCCGTGGACGGAACTCCGGAGTTTCTTGCCATGGAAAAAGCGACTCTGACCGCTGTTTCCGGGGATCGATTACCCCCAAGCACGCCACCGGTTTATCCCCACTCGGAGAATGATGTGTTGTAAGAGTCCGTACCCGCCGGATGTCGTCATAAGTAACGAAATTTATCGTATGTTTTCGTAGGCGATGTCAACGGTAAATTGGCCTCTCCTCGTTTCGAATGGCTGTCGGTCGCCGTCCATGGAGGGTCCAACCAGATTCCGCATCGATAGGGTGGCAAAGGGGTCAGCCCTAAGGGGGAAAGGGTCAGCCCTATAATTTCGCATCTTTTTCCAGTTGCGCGACGAGCCGCGCGATTTCCGATTCCGTCCTGGCCGCCGATGGTTGAGCCGGCTCGGGTGGCCGATGGCGAGCACCCCGCGATCCAGCGATTGTCCGCCGCCGTGCGCAGGCGAATCACCCGCGCGATCGCCAGTTTGGATCGGCGGAAAGGGGGCGGAAAGCGGTCTCTCGATCAGGTCGCGCGCAACAGGACGCTGATTTCGCTGGTGACCGGGGCCGCCACGGCCAGGTCGAGGCGGCCGTCATCGTCCAGATCACCCACCGCGATGGAAACCGGCTGGCCGGATTTGACGCCCCCGATGGCAAACGAGGACAGGCTGCCAAAGGTGCCGTTGCCGGTGCCGAGCAAGATATCCAGAGTTCTGACTTTGGAATTGGCCAGCGCCAGATCCAGACGGCCATCGCCGTTGAAATCCGCGGCCAGGATCGATTGCGGCGAATTGTCGCCCACTTCGATCCGCAGTTGCGGCTTGAACGCGGGGCCCGCCGCGCCATTGCCCAAGAGCACGCTGAGAGACCGGCTCTTCGCATTGGCGACGATGACATCGAGGATTCCATCGAGATTGAAATCGCCGCTGGTGATCGAGCTCGGCGCCGTGCCGACGGCGAACCTCACCGCAGGCGCCGTGAAGGTCCCATTGCCGGCGCCCTTCAGGAAGCTCACGTTGTTGCTGGAGGCGTTGGCCACCACGAGGTCAAGTTTCTGGTCTCCGTCGAAGTCGCCGATGACCAGATCGCGGGCGCCCCGGCCAAGCGTTTTGACATTCACGGCGGGATCGAAGCTGCCGTCGGCGTTGCCGAGGAGCACGCTGACATCGTTCGCGCCGTTCGCCGTGACGAGGTCAGGGTTGGTATCGCCGTCAAGGTCGGCCACTTTGAGCGAGGTCGGCCGGGCGTGCGTGACCAGGAGCCTGGCCATTTGGAAGGTCCCGTTGCCGTTGCCCAGCAGCACCCCAACGTTGTTCGATCCGCGGTTCGTCACCGCGATGTCGAGCTCGCTGTCGTGATTGAAATCGGCGATTGCGACGGTGGTCGGGCTCGATCCACCCGAGGCGAAATGCGTCGGCGCGCCGAAGCGGCCATCGCCGATTCCGAGCAGGATACTGAGGTCTTTGCTGCCGCTGTTGGCGACAATCATGTCGAGGATCAAATCGCCATTCACATCGGCCAAAGCGACGCTGCGCGGCGCCGTGTGCGCAGTGTAGTGGGTGGCGGCTCCAAATGCGGTCGCCGAACTCCCACCTCCGAAACCCCCGCTCGACGACGAGTTATCGATCGTCACTTTCTCGACATGGTCGAAAGCCACGGCCGCGTAGCCGGTGATGGCCACCGCGCCGGTATCGCTGTCCGTCCGCGAGATCGTCGTCGCGTGATTGCGCCCATTGACGATCAGCTCATCGCCGGGAGGATTGGCCGCATGGGGCCCGCCGTCGATGCTGCGCGCAAAGAGCTGCGCGGTGACGCGAATGGTGTCGTTGAAAGCGCTGCCCGTGAAGTTTTCGATGGCGTCACCGAGCTGCACGATTTCATCTCCGGAACTGACCTTCTGCCCGACGCCGAGCTGGTCGAGGTCGATGGACACGCCCTTGGACGCGGTCGAAAAGTCGAGCACATCGGTCCCGTCGCCCCCGATCACTTTCACGCTGCCGGTCGCAGCGCCGAGGACGAACCGGTCCGCGCCCGCCAGGCCGTCCAGCACCACCAGCTCCGTTTCAAGGTAGTGCATCGCCACCGCCGAACCCGCGGCGGTCACGCTTCCCCCATCGCTGGCCGCCGGCGAGAAGGTGAAAGTGTCCGCGGCCGCGGTCCCGCTGATCAACACGACATCGCCCGCGGTGGAGGCGCCGCCATTCACCGTGACTTCCGTCAGATCGGTCGGGGCGCTCGGGTTGCTCAGGCTGATCTGGTCGTTACCGGCCAGACCGTCGATGGTTAACGAGATCTTGTGGCTGAATTCGATGGACCCGAGTTGGTCCACGGCAACGAGGCCATGCCCGGCCGCGGCGGCCTGGGTGTACTGGATCTGGTTATCGGCCGACGTTCCCTCGACGGTTAGATTCTCGACGGGAACGGTGTCCAAGACCGGGCCGACGTGCTGGAAGAAGGCCGTCTGCGCGGACGCCGGTCCCTGGGCGTCGAGCCCGTGCGGGGCCAGGCGTTGCAGCTCGCCCGCGATCACGCTGGTGCCCTCACCGGCACTTTGGCCGATGCTGAAGGTGTCGGTGGCGTGAGTGGCGCCGCCGTTCTGCTCGAGGAAGAGACTGTTGAAACCGGCCCCGCCGTCGAAGTGGATGCCGTCGCCGACATTGATCAGACCGTTCGAGCTGTCGATGATCAGCGTGTCGTTCCCGCCGAGGCCGTTGACGACAATCGTGTTCAGCATCGAAATGCTGTGCACCTCGTCCGGCGTCGCACTGTTGTTGTTGATGAACACGTCGAGCTCGTCCGGGCTGCCCGCGTTGCGCACCAGCCGGATCACATCATTTTCGTCCGCATGATCCTGGTCACCGTTGATGATCAGCGGCGGCGGCTCCTGCACGGGTGACGAGAACTCGGAAGTGTTGTTCTCCGCATCCGTCGCGGTGGCGGTGATGAACTGGCTGTTGGGCGGCGCAGCGGTGGCGACGGTAAAGAAGGCGTCGCCGTTTTCGTCGGTCGTGACCTCGACCGCGGTGAGGAACGTCTGGCCTTCGCGGGTGTCGGCCACGGTGCTTGCGCGGCTGGCAAAAAACTCCAGGGTGAAGGTCGAGTCCGGCGCGCCGTTGAACGCGCCTTTGATGGTGGTCGTTCCCCCCGCGCTCGAGACGGAGGTGATCTCGGGAAAGTTCTGCAAACGGTTGGGGCCTCCCTCATCCGTGTCCAGGGCATCGTTGGAGGTCACCCCGTCACCACCAAGGTCAATGCCTACCCCGGGTTCGACCACCGGCACGAAGGCCGATCCGCTGACGGTAACATTGATCACCGGAACGAAGATCGAGTTCTGCGCAATCAAATTGCCGGTCGCCGCGGAAACATTGGAAACCACGCTCACGCCCGCGCCGCCGCTGCTGCCCGCGACAGGGCCCCCTCCCCCATCGATCGGAGGGAGAAACGCAATCCGGTTCCCCGCTCCGGCGTCGGCGCCGCCGATGATATTGTCGCTGGCACTTTCAATGCGGATGCCGTCCACGCCATTGGTCAAAGTGGTGACCGTGGGGCGCTCGATTTCGGAATTCACAATATTGGCCGGAACTCCGCGCCCCGCCGCATCGGTGCCGATGAAGTTGGATTGGATCAGATTGCCGGTGGCGCCGCTGCTCGCGATGAGAATGCCGGAGGCGCCGTTGCCAGAGATCACGTTGCGGCCCGCGAGCGCGGCGCTGCCGATGGTATTGCCCGGTGCATTGTTGATGAGCACGCCATTGCCGGCATTGCCCAGGTCCACATTGCCGGTGAGATCGGTGCCGATGTAATTGCCGGCGACCAGATTGCCGCTGGCCGAGGTGCCACGGATCTCCACGCCCTGCCCGCCATTGGCCGAGATGAGGTTGCGCTCAGCCACCGTGGCGCCGCCGACGGTGTTCTCCGCCGCGTTGGAGATCAGCACTCCGTCGCCGCTGTTGCCTCGGGCGAGCTTCCCGGTCGCATCCGTTCCGATGTAATTGCCGAGGACCAGATTGCCGGTGGCCTCGAGGCCGTCGATCGCGACGCCCGTGACATTTCCGGAGATGACATTGCGCGCGCCCGCCGCCGCGCCGCCGATCGTGTTGTCGGGCGCGCTACCAATGAGCACGCCAGCGCCCGCATTGCCCAGGGCGTCCGCCCCGGTGACGTTCGTGCCGATATAGTTTCCCTCGATCAGGTTGCCGATGGCCAGGCCACCGTTTACTTCGACGCCGTTGCTGCCGTTGCCCGAGATGATGTTGCGCGCGCCGGCCACGGGGCCGCCGATGGTGTTGTCCGAAGCGCCCAGGATGAGCACGCCGTCACCGCTATTCCCCAGATCACCCGTGCCCGTGACCTCGGTGCCGATGAAGTTGCCTGACACCAGGTTGCCGCTCGCCGGGCCGTTTTGGGGATTGAACTCCACGCCGTGAGCGTCGTTGCCGGAGATGAGATTGCGGGCGCCGAGCGTTGTGCCGCCGATGGTGTTGTCGGAGCCGCCCAGGAGCAACACGCCGGAATGGCTGTTGCCCAGATCGCTCGTGCCGGCGACGTCGGTGCCGATGTAGTTGCCGGCCACCAGGTTTCCGCTGGCGTCGCCGTTGCCGAGGTGCACGCCGTAGCGGTTGCCGGAAATAATGTTGCGGGCCCCGGCCGTCGTGCCGCCGACGGTGTTGTCGGGCGCGCCCTGCAGGAGCACGCCATCCCCGGTATTACCGACCTCCACAGAGCCGGTGACATCGGTACCGATGAAGTTGCCCGCGACGAGGTTCCCGCTCGCCCCGAGGCCGATGAGATGCACGCCGTGAATGGCGTTGCCGGAAATGATGTTGCGGGCGCCGGCCACTGAGCCACCGATGGTGTTTTTGCCAGCGGCGAGGAGCACGCCAGACCCGCTGTTGCCCAGCTCGGCGGTGCCGGCCGCATCGGTGCCGATGTAATTGCCCACGACGAGATTGCCATGCGCACCCACCTCGACGGCCGCGTTCTGCCCGCCATCATCGACGTGCCGAACCTCATTCATCCCCACGCCATTGCCGGAGTTTCCAGAGATGAGATTGCGCTCTCCGGCGGAGGTGCCACCGATGGTATTGCCGTGGGCGCCGCCGCTGAGGAAGACGCCGTCAAGAGCGTTGGGGACCGCGGTATCACCGGCCCGGTTCGTGCCGATGTAATTGCCCGCGATGGTGTTGCCATCCGAATCGATCTGAATGCCATCGCCGGTAAAGTGGTTAATCACCAGACTGCGGATGGTGTTGGCGCCGGCCGTCAGGTGCAGCCCGTCCACCTCCGGGCCAGCGGCATTGAAGTGGATTTCGATGAGCGGGGTTCCCGCAAAGCCCGGCTGGGTCGTGCCGTCGATCGTCAGGCCGAGCGGGTCGCTCACGTCCGGCAAGGCGGTCAGCACGTTGATGGTCGGAACACCGATGGCAAAGTCGATGGTGTCCGCCCCGTAGTCGCCGGTCGCGACGACGTCGGTGTTGATATTGGCATTCCCGTTGGCGGAGGCGATCGCCTCCCGCAACGTCACCAAGCCGTCCGGGGCGATGGTGTCGCCGGAGCCGGTGACGAGCAGCACCGCCGGAGCCCAACGCTGTTCCAGAGGCTCCGGCGAAGAGCCCCCCCGACGAGGGGAGCGGGGCGCTGATTTACGGGCCCAAAGGTTGCCGCAGCGGAAGAAAAAACCGGTTCGAGAAAGCAGGCGGGTATTCATGAAATGTTAAGCGGTTACCAGGAATGGCAAATAAAGGATTTATAGCGTGGTGGTGCGTCGGACTTTCCGTGGAGAGCGCCAAAATACTGGGCCGACGCGGGCGGCGCACCGGATCATGCCGCGTCGGTTTAATGTCAACCGACAATCGGAAAAAATTCCTTATCAGGCCAGAAAAGGGCCCCGATAATCGTCCGACTCACCGCATTTCCGCGTTCGTCCCACCTTTATGATGCGGAGTTCCGCCCGGTCATCCGTTCGAAATAATCTTTCAGCACCGGCACGCAGACCTCGAGGCTGTATTTGTCTTCCATCAGCGTGCGCCCGGCTTTTCCCAGAGCGCGAAAGGCGGCGGGTTCGGCGAGCACGCGCAGCGCATTTTCGAGCTGTGCGTCGGTGTCGAAAAGCGGGGCGAGCAGGCCACTCTTTCCCGGCTGGATCACCTCGCGGACCGGCTCGACATCGGAGGCGAGAACGACACAGCCGCACGAGAGCGCGTTGAACAACGACCAGCTCAGCACAAACGGAACGGTGAGATAGACGTGCAGGTCGCTGAGGCGGAAGACGTGAGCGAGTTGGGCTGGCTCGAGATGCGGAAGGAAGATGAAACGCGTCAGATCGGCGCCGGCGCGGCTGGCCACCCATTCCTTGAAATTGTCCTGCCCGGTGTGGAGCTTGTCCCAACTGTAGAAGCTGTCCTCGCGGCCCACGACGACGAAGATCACGTCCGCACGCTCGCGCGCGATCCGCGCCGCCAGCCGCATGAAGAGATCGAAGCCGCGCATCGATTCCAGGCCGCGCGCCACGAAAGTGACGATCTTCGCCTTCTCCGGAATGGGGCGTCCCTCGATCATCCGCGGGACCGCACCTGGCCGATATAGCTCGGTGTCCACGCCATCGAAATGAACTTCGATCTTGTCGTGGAAACGCCTCGGGAACGAATCGCGCTGCCAGTGGGTAGGCGAGTATCCGCCGTCGCAACCCGCTAGGCTGACCAGCGTGCCGGCGTTGATGCAGCGCGGGTAAAAGGGGGCCGGCTCGGCGGGCGGAAGATCGATGCGGTAGGAGATGTCGGCGTGCGACGGCGCGAAATAGTATTCGCAATAATTGATCAGCGGGCAGTCGAGGATTTCCCGCAGAAACAGCGTCGGCCCGAGCCCGTCGTGCCCCACCACAAGATCGGGCCGCAGATCGCCGAGTCCGCGCATTCCGTTAAACACCGTTTCGCCCAGTTCGAGATAGCGGCTGTAGCTCTGGGACCACGGGACCAGCTTCCTCTCGCGAAAGTCCTCCGGCGGCAGGATGCGATGCAGCTCAAGCTCCTGCAGCATTTCCGGGGACGGCGTCGGACAACTCGAAAGGTTCTGGATGAGATAGCTGCAGCGCCAGCCGTAGCGCCGGCGCAGCTCGAGCCCGAGCTGGCCGAACTGGGCGGGGAAGGCCTGGTGAATGAAGAGGATGTGCATGGCGCCGCGTTAGGGCGTTTTGGTTGCACCGGGTTCCTTCGTGCGAGGGAGGCGGCGGATAAAATCCAACACGCAACATCCAACATCCAGCTTCCAATGGCCTCGCACCGGGCGCGCAGCGGCGATCCATAATTGGAGATTGGATGTTCCTGCCTTCATTTCAGTCTCGGTGCGCGAAGCCGCGCGGCTTCCTCGCCGCGCCCCAGCTCGACGAGCATCTCCCCGAATTCGGTGAGCGCCGGTCCGCAGTCCGGTTTTTCCGCGAGCACTTTGCGCCACTGTTCCTCGGCCTCCGCGAAGCGCTTTTGCCGGCGGTAAATCTGGGCCAGGTTTTGGCGGGCTTTGTAACGGCCCAAAGCCGGATCCGCGCCGATGGCCAGCCCGCCCGGTGCTTCTTTTTCCAGCAGCCGCAAGAGACACGCCTCCGCCTCGCTGAGACGGCCCAGTTCGAAGAGCAGCACGGATTCCCAAAAAAGTAATTCCACATCCTCGGGATGGCGCTCGCGCCCGGCGCGGCAGGCGGCCAGCGCTTCCTCACGCTGCCCGAGCTGGTAATGCGCACCCGTCTGCACGACGTAAAGTTTGCGCTCGATTGACTCTCCCGGCCGCAAGTGTTGCATGCTGCGTTGGCAAAACTCGATCGCCTCCGCCGCGCGTCCGAGCTCCTGCAAGACGCCGCCGAGATTGAAAAGCGCCACCGCATCCTCCGGCCGCTCGGCCACCTCACGCTCCAAAAGCGCCAGATTGCGCTCCAGCTTGCGGCGAAGCAGCGCGGGCTCCTCGTATCCGCCGTGCGCGATCACGATGTCCGTCTCCCGCAGGACGGCGCCCATTTTCTCGATCGTGCGGCCGATCTGTTCGTGCACGCGAGCCTCGAAGCGAATCCCCGGCACATTGCGCCCCAGTCGGACGTGCGAAAAATCGACGAACTCATCCGAGGCGGACGAGAGCGCCGACCGTTGCCGCATGAGGTAGGCGGCGGTTTCATCTTTCAGGCCGGCGAAAAGCAACCGCAGCCTTTCGCGGTTTTCGTCGTCGAGGCGCTCATCCGCGTCGAGGCCGAAAATCCAATCGCCCGTGGCGTGCCGGACGCTTTCATTGCGCGCTGCGGCAAAATCGTTCGTCCACGCGAAATCAAACACCCGCGCGCCAAAGCGCGCGGCCACCTCTTTGGTGCGGTCGGTCGAACCGGTGTCCACGACAATGATTTCGTCCACGAGATCGGCGACCGACTCGAGGCAGGTCTGGAGATTGCGCTCCTCGTTTTTCACGATCATGCACAAGGACACGCGCTGCCGGCGCTCCGCGGAGTCCGTGCGCAGCGCGACGTTCTCCAGACGTTGAGGCGGGGGCAGCGGATGGATCGGCACCCCGCGGCGCAGACGATCGAGCATCGTCGCCAGCACCGGCAGCGTGACGTCTTGCGCGTAGCGCTCGTGGATCAATGTGGCGGCGGCTTCACCCAGCGAACGATGGCCGGATGGGTCATCGAACACCGCTCGCGCCTGCCGCTCCGCGGCGTCCGGATCGTCTGCTCGCACCACCAGTCCATTCTGGCCGTGGGTGAGAAACTCGCGCACCGGCTCGCTGTCCCACGCCAGCACCACGCAACCCGCGGCCATGGCCTCCAGCGCCGATCGCGCCATGGGAAAGGCACGGCTGGGATAAACGTGCAGATCGCTCGCCGCGAGCACTTCGGCGACCACATTTTGCGGGACGGAATCCAGAAACCAGACCCGCCGCGGATCGTGCAGAGGCGCTTTCGCGAGCACGTGCGCGCGATAGTCCTGGTTGAAGAATTCGACATCCAGACCCCGCTGGACCGTCGGAGCGCCGACGACGAGACACAGCACGTCGGACCGCGCGATCAGCAGGCGATTGGCGAGATCCACAAACCGATCGAACCCGCGCAGGCGGTCCGTCGCGCGCGCGACGAAGGTCAGCACCCGCGTCTCCGCCCCGATCTCGCGTCCGACCACGCTGCGCCGCGCCCTCTTCGCGGGCGTAAACAAACGCGCCTCGACGCCCTCGTGCAGCACCACGAATTCGTCCCGGTATTCCGCCGGGAAAAGATCGCGCTGCCACCGGGTCCCGGTCCAGGCGGTGACGCCATTTTCCAGATCGAGCAACTCCATGGCATTGACCGCGCGCCGCCAGTGGAAATAGGCGGCCGGGGTCTGCGGCGTGGTCTCCCCGGCAAGATCGTTCGCATGCGGCTGGTAGAAATAATCGAACCAATTGACGATCGGCACGCCGGGCAGCAGGGGCGGCACGAACAGCGTCGAGCCGAGTCCGGCGGACCGGCCCAGCACCATGTCCACTGGCGTCGGCAGGCGGGTCTCCAAGACCTCCCAACACCCATAGGCGTAGCAGATGCCCCGCTCCAACTGCCGCGTCCAGGCCACCGCGTTTTCCCGTGCCACGCCGCCGACCTTGAATTGAACCACCTCCAGGCCGTTGCCCACCGACTCCGGCCAGCGCGGCGGGGGCTCGGCGGAGTTGCAGAAGAACTGGCAGCGATACCCCCGCTTGCGCACCAGCCAGTCCGCCACCGCGCCCAGGCGCCCGGGAAAACGCGGTTCGATGCAAAGCAGTTGCAGAGGGTCCTGGCTCATCGCGACTCGAACAGATCTCTTCCGCGTGGCCGGGGTCAACCGCGCGGGCTCAGCTTCAGCTTGATGCCGCCGTACGGGAGGGAGATGCGATGATACAACTGCGTGATGCGCTGCCCGGGCGACAAGACGAAGCGAAACTTCCGGATGAAGTGCGAGACGATGATGCCGAGCTCCATCTTCGCGAAATGAATCCCGAGACAACCCCGAGGCCCGCCGCCAAAGCCAACCAGGGCATAGGGTGTCTTCAATTGTTCCTCGCGGCCCGGGGCAAACCGGTCCGGATCAAAACGCGCGGGATTGGAAAAGACACTCGGGATCATGTGAGAGCCGGAAATGGAACACACCACGTAAGACCCGGCTGGGACCAGATATCCACCGAACTCGAAATCCTCGATCGCGCCGCGAGGCATCAACGGAACGGGAGGAAACAGCCGCTCCGTCTCCAGGACGGCGTTGGTGAGCAGCGGCATCGAGTCGAGACTGTCCATGGTGACGTCTCCATCCGGGCCGTGCAGAGCCAGTTGTTCGTCGAGGACGCGCCCGGCGTACTCCGTTCGTTGCGTCAACGCGTAAACCAGCCACGCGCAGAAGGCCGACGTCGTAGCGTGGCCGGCGAGGAGCAAAATCCTGGCTTGGGCGAGCATCTCCGTGTCGCTCCACGACCCATCGCTTTTTCCGGTCAGCAACATTCCCAAGGCGTTGGCGCTGGGGCAGCGCCGTTCGGACGCGACGACCGGGGTCAGGATGGCGGTCATCTCGTCGATGGCGCGGCGCTCCGCGTTCCGGTCCACCTCGCTGCCGCGCAGATCCTGCGTCAGCAGATGTTCAAATAATTGGCGCAGCCGGTCCATTTCCGCGCCCCTTGGCAATCCCAGCAAAGCCCAGGCGGCGATGTCGAAGGTGAGCTTTTGGGCCCGCGCGTAGATATCGATTTCGCCCAGGCCAGCAAATGATTCCAGGAAGTCGCGGACCATCCCATTCATGAGCGCCAGATAACGATCCATGTGACCGGTCGCAAACGCGGGACTCATGCAGCGCCGCGGCTCGTCATGGGCCGCCCCGTCGCTGAAGAGGATCCCGTCTCCAAAGAGCTCCGAGACTCGGTCCATCCTGTTCCAGCCTTCGCGGTGCGAGAACTTGCTGCGATGGCTCGACAGGACAAATCGATTCGCCTCCGGCCCCACCAGATAGATCGCCTCCTCGCCGCCGGAGTTGGCCACCCGAAAAATCGGCCCGTGTTTTTCGTAGATCCCGGCGAAGAACGAACCCGCGGACGTTTCAAAGGTTGCCGGCAGGACGATCTGCGGGATTTCCGCGAAACGGCGAATGGAGGGCATGCGATCGACAATACGCGGCGGATTCCGCTGCCTTGACCCTATGGATGGATGACCTTGGTGAAAAGGGCAGTCATGGAGCACGCATTCCACCTGGAGATGCACCGCACGGACCCGGGGGCGGGATGCTCTCACGTGCGCGCCTGCTTCGCGCGCCGCCATCTCCTGGCGACCGCCGATCCGCACTGCTGACTGGGGACGGCACGATCCACATGCCCGCCGCTTGCCTCTCGCGCAACCCGTCAAGAAGCACGGCCTGCTGCACAGAAACCTTTTCCAATCCCATCAATCCAGCTGCAGATTTCTCCCAATGATTCCCAGTTCAGCCCCGCCCAACACCGCCACCTTGTGGTTTATCACCCCGAAGCGGATGATAAATAGACTGGTTTAGTCACTTGTTGGGCAGAATCGGATGCTCGCCGTTCTCAAAAATCTTTTCGCACCTCAAAGGGCGGTGACCACCTTCTCGGGCACCGGCGTCGTATTGATGGCGGATTCGCGCGGTGTCGCAGGGCTCAGCGACCGCGTTTCTCCGGAGGGCCTGATCGAGCATTTGAATCGCACCACCTTGACTCTTATTGCTGCGGTGGAGAAGCACGGCGGAATCGTTCATCAATACATAGGCGGTAGCTTGGTAGCATATTGGCCGCCGTCAAAGATGCCCGAGGCGAGCGCAAGCGCGATGGCCGCCGGTTTGGATGTTATTGCGGAGTGTGGCACCGAGATTGTCGTAAGTGTCGCTGTGGCAGGGTTGGCTTTTTCCTCGGCGGCTGGCCGTCCCATTCTCGTTGGCGCAGCATATTCGCGGGCTGAAGCCACGCTCCGTCATGCATCGGTTGGGAGTGTCGCCGTTGACGCTCATACGCTCGAAGTCTTGCCCGCCACTTTAAGAGAGCGAGCAGCGACGAAAGAATCTCACGCTGAACTGCGATGACAAAAAAGGCCCAACAAGTCGCCGGAGCCAACGCCGTGACTGGGATTGTTCGGTCGCATTTCCGGCGAGCGAAATTCAGTGCCAATTTGCGCGGCGTGGCTCATCTCTGACGTTAGACCCATGAAACCTAGTCGCATCATTTGTTCGTTGTTCGCGGTCGCCGTGCCTGTCGCGGCCTTTGCCGCCGATCCTAGCGGCACTTGGAAATGGAGCACCAGCTCGCCGAATGGCGAAATCCCAACCACGCTCAAACTCGAATTGAAGAACAGCAAGATCGCTGGCGCTTACTCAAATCAATATGGCGATACAGCGATCAGCAACGCTTCCCTGCAAGACGACGTGATTAGGTTCGACGTGGTGCGTGATCTCGGCGGCAAGAAGTATGTGGTGAAGTATCACGGCAAAATTGAAGGCGACACGATCAAGGGGACCATCGAAGCACCTGGCCACGACGGTGGCGAAGCGCTGAAGCTCGATTGGAACGCGAAACGCACGACGAAGGAAAAGGCGGGCGACGCGAAGCCAAAAGGCTGAGGGTCGTCGCGTCTCCCGTGAACGGAAGCCAATGGACACCGCATCGAA
>JAXDQW010000032.1:0-59235 GCA_034667665.1 Chthoniobacter sp. | reverse complement strand
TCGCTCCGCGCGCCATGCGTTTGACTGCGCCGAAGGCGCATCTTTCAGAGTGGCGCTGACGCGCAGCGTTTTGGCATGGCGCGCGGAGCGACGCCATCCACCCGCGCTTTCGACTTATTTCACAGTCTCTAAGCCTGCCCCCCCGCCCACCGTCCCCCACGAGTTCCCTCCGCCTCCTCGGTGGTGAAGTGAGGAACGAACGCTACAAGGACAGCGGCGTTTGGCGCGGAAGTTTGAGCCGCTGACAGGATGGCCCCCGCGTTCTGCCCTCACTAGCGCACTGTGAGTCGCGCGCTTCCCCGCGTCCCTAAATCCGGAATCTCCGCCTGGTTTTTTCCTGGGCGACGCAATCGTCGATCTCGGCGAGAGTCTCGCCCCCCGGAAAAAATGAACGCGTCACCCCTCTCGATAGCCGCCTGCCGGGCATGGCATTCCTCCGCATCGTCGGAGGGGTGGTGTCGATCGTCGGATGCGTGGTGCTGGCGAGCTGGGCGTATCGTTGGTGGGGTTTGACGGGGTATTCAAGCTGGCTCAGCGAGGAGGAGCGGCTCGCTTTCATGCACACACTGGGGGAGAGCGGCGAGTGCCTGAACTACGAGACGACGCTCCGCATGACAGATGGACGGCTGCTGGGATTCAACCTTTCCTCCCGCACGATCACCTTCAACGGCGAATCTTGCGTGCTGAGCGTCATGCGTGACGTCACCGAGCGGAAACGGATCGAGGTGGCCGCGGCGCAACTGGCCGCCATCGTGGAATTCTCGGACGATGCGATCATCGGCAAGGATTTGTCCGGGATCATCACGAGTTGGAATGCCGGGGCCGAAAGAACTTTCGGCTATTCGGCAAGCGAGATGGTGGGCCAGCTCTTGGTGCGTCTGATTCCGCCGGAGCGGCAGCATGAGGAAACGGAGATTCTCCAGCACATCCGGCGCGGCGAGAGCATCCGGCCATTCGACACGGTGCGGTTGCGCAAGGATGGCGGCCCGATCGAGGTCTCGGTGACGGTCTCCGCGATCAAGGATTCCGCGGGAAGGATCGTCGGTGCCTCGAAAGTGGCGCCGTCGGGAGGCACGATCCGGCCGCTTCGCCCGGCTCACTGTTTCGGACGCTGGTTGCGGCATCAATCCGGAGACGCTGAACCGGATTTTCGAGCCGTTCTTTACGACCAAAAATGTCGGCTCTGGCAGCGGTCTCGGCCTTTCCACCGTGCATGGAATCGTCAAGCAGCACCAAGGATGGGTCGAGGTGGCGAGCGAGGTCGGCGTGGGCACCACGTTCGAGATTTTTCTCCCGCTCAGCTCCAGCCAAATGCCATCTGCCCGGGCACCGGCCGTCCGCTCCACCCCCGGCGGCAAGGAGACGATCCTGCTGGTCGAAGACGAAAAAGCATTACGATTCCTGCTGCGATTGTTTTTGGAGCAAGCGGGTTACCGCATCATCGAGGCCGAAACCGGCCGGGAGGCCATTGAGATGTGGGACCAATGTGCGAACGAAGTAAGCTTGGTCCTGACCGACCTTCGGATGCCCGGCGGGGTCTCCGGACGCCAGTTGGCGGACTGGCTTATCGAGAGGAAACCAACCCTCAAAATCATCTTGAGCAGCGGCTTCATCCCGGAAGCGGCCGACCGCGAATTTGCCACGCGCATGGGTGGCGCATTTTTGCAGAAACCCTACCCGCGGACAGAACTCCTCCAGACAGTGCGGGAATGTCTCGATCGTTGAAGGGCATGAGGCAAGCCAACGAGACGACGGCCGGCGAAATTGATGTCGTATCCGGCATCCAGGATCGGCCAGCAAATGGTTTGCCGCGGCCCGCTCATCCGCAGGTGGAAGATGAGTCAGCGGGAGCGGAAAACGGGCTCCGAACAAGAAAGTCATCTGGGTACTGGAACATCGGAAGACGATTGGCGACGCAACCGCCGTGCAGAATCCTGGACGATCCGGGCATCCCGGAGAATCCCGGCAAATCCGAACACTGCCCGGCTACCGGTCGGTGCCGGTCTGGGCCGGTGGCTGGGCGCCGGCGCGGATCCACTGGCTGAGGACGTCGAGTGCGACGGCATCGACCAAGTTGCGCGTCACCGGTGGCATCTGCTGGGCCAATGCGGTCGAGCCCATGCGGACGTGCATCATCGACTTGGCCGGATCGGCCGGGACCACCACCTTCGTGTTCTCGATGCCGAACGTGTTGCGCACCTCGCCGTTGATGATGCCCTGTTTGGCCAGCGGAGTGTCGAAGCGCGCATCCCACAGCGCGCCGCTGCCATTGGGACGGTGGCACTGCGCGCAGTTGGCATCGAGATACGAGCGGACCCGATCCTCGAGCGATGCGCTGGCATCATCGACCTTCACGATGTGTGCGTAGCCTTTGATGGCGTTTTCGTCCAAGCCGGGGGTGAACATCTGCAGGTAATTCCAGGTGCGAAGCTGGTTGTCGGTCCGCCCGCCGGGATAGGCAAAATTGCCGTTGAGCTGTCGGGTCTTTGGTCCGAGGACAAAACCGGCGTTGGGGGTGTGGCACATGAAACACAGTCCGCGCGCGGGGTAACTCCAGGTTTGATCGCGGGTGCCGCCTGAAGCATCGGTGATTTTGAGCACCTCTTCCTGGCCATCGGCATCGACGAGATCCGCGTCGCTGTGATCGGGCCGCCAGCGATAGGTCGCGCCGTAGCCGAATGTGCCCGCGTCATCCAGCACCAGCAGCCGGGTCTCGAGTCGGCGGCGCGCGCCGGTGGCCTGGTTGGTCACCATCTCGAAGTGCTGGACGAAAACAGAGCCGCCCGGCCACTGGTATTCGCCGGCAGGGGCAAAGCCGATTTTCGCCGTATCCGGCAGCACCACCCAGCGCTGCATCTGCGCGCCGTCCGCCCATGCCGTGCCATTGAGCGAGTAGGGCACGACTCCGACTTTGGCAGTGAGATGATTGTCGCCGAAGATTCCGGTGGCCGAGAGCGTGGACGGCAGGCTGTCTGCGTTAGCGGGGAGCTTCACGCCGCTGACCGGTGGGCGGTAGTCGAGCCCGTAGAGAGTGCTGCCGTTAATGTTGATCCTGGCATTCGCCACGGCGCTGTCGGTGAAGCCGTTCCTCTGCGCGATGGCTCTGATCAGACGGCTCTCCGTGATTTGGAAGGAACCGGCATAGGCCGGCGAAGTGGCATCGGGAGCTTTGCCATCGCTGGTAAAGCGGATCGTCGTATCTGGCGTGGAGCTGGAAATCCACACCCACACCGGACCGCTGAAGCTGCCGACTGGCGGCGTGATTACGGGCGTGGCGATTTGATTTCCGATATTGAAAGCGGCGCTGGTCACGGGGGGGAGTTTGCCGCTGCTGGCGCGCAGGATGTAGCCGCGACCGGGTTGGCCGATGGCCAGCGATGGGAATGTCGCCACCCCTTCCACCGCCGCGACTTTGACCAGGCCAGAAAGCAGGCCCGCCGCCGGATTGCTGTCCAGCGTCAAGGTGACGCTATCGTTGGCGGTGGTGACCGTCCTGTCGTTTGAGTCCTGGAGCGCCACCTTCACGACGCTGATCGGCAGGCCCACGTTGGAGCTGCCCGGCTGCTGAATCACCGCGAGTTTCACTGGTTGGCCGCCGCCCGTCCAGCGCACGCGCCACAGGGAACCATTGCTGCTGGCGCTGTTGGCCGCGTCCGATCCGCCGGGAATGCCCGCGCGGGCGATGTACCACAACGCGCCATCCGGAGCGACATCGACATCGATCGGGCGGTCTATCCCGGAAGCGAAATCGAAGCGTGGGCCCGGCCTGGCGGGATCGACTGCCTTGATCCAGCCCTTGTAATCGCTGAAGAAAAATCTTCCGGTGTATTCAGCGGGGAAGGCATCCGCGCCGGGCTTGGCCGGGTTGTAGAAGTCGCCGCCGCACAGCGCCGTGGCATCGCCGCGGCCGTGATCGTAGGCGTAAGCCGGCGGGCGGTAGCCAGCAGGCTGGGGTTGGTCGCGAGGCGGGCCGTCGATGCCTGGCCAGCCATAGTTGACGGCCGTGGGCGCCGCGCCCGTATCGTAGGGCTCGATTTGCTCGTAGGTGGCGCCGACCATACTGAGATAGAGCAAACCGGTGGTCCGCTGCACGGCGATGCTGAAGGGATTGCGCAGCCCGAGCGCGACGATCGCACGATTGCTGCCCGTATAGTCCCGATAGTGGGGATTGTCGGTGGGGATCGATCCATCCTCGTTGATGCGCAGCAGTTTGCCGAGCAGGTTGCCGCTGTCCTGCGCGTTGGGACCAGTGCCATTCTCGCCGGTGCTGATGTAAAGCTTGCCGTCCTTGCCGAAGCTCAGGCCACCACCGTTGTGCCAGCCGCTCTTCGACAGGTTGGTGAGCTCCAGCAACACCAGTTCGCTGTTGGCGTCCGCCACGTTACCCCTGATGGTAAAGCGGCTGACGCGATTGTTGCTGGAGAGGTGGCTGACATCGTCGGGATTGCGGTTGTGGGTGTAGAACACGTAGATCCAGCCATTGCTGACGTACTGCGGATCAAAGCAGACGCTCAACAGTCCGCGCTCGTTCCAACTGTCCACCTGGTCCGAAATGTCCAGGACCGGCGTCGGCAAGATCCCGTCAACGGAAACCACACGCAGCCGCCCCTGCTTTTCGCACAGAAACAGCCGGCCATCCGGTGCAAAGGTCATCGTGGTGGGATTGAGTCCGCTGGCCACCTGAGTCTCGGCAAATCCGGGAAGCAGCGTCGCCGCACGCCCGACGGCGGCACCAAGCAGGAACAATCCGGCAAAGATTCGGAACAACGATGGGGGCAGAGGCGTTTGGCGAATAATCATGAGCTAATACAGGCCTCGTGAATTCACTTAAAGTGGATAAAGTGGGTTCACACATTCTCCGAGAGCGGGACCTGGCAAGAGCGTCCGCGGACGCTAAGGATATCGATACCTCTGGGTTTCAGCGTGATCAGTCCCTCCTCGCGCCCGTTTGACGCGCTTCCAACGCTCCCAAGCGCTCCCACTTCTCGATCACGACAAAAGTGTCCCGTCCAAACTCGGCCTGGAATTTGAGAGCCGGAGATGAGTCGACCGTGGCCTCGTATTCAATGGAGCCCTGTTCGGCTCTGACGTTCACAGCATTCGCTCGAAATTCATTGAGGACAGAATCACATTGACCAGGCTTCGTGGTGACGATGGCAATGACGTGGATCATGCGAGCACGTCTCAGAATCTTTAGCGATCTGCGAGTTTCCCCTACGCCTGGTGCTTTCCATCTTTCCACCGACATGGGACAACGCTCGCATGAACACCCCTCGATTCCTCCTCGCATTCACAGTCTTCGTTTGTTCTGCGCTTTTGGCTCAGGCTGAAGAACCCGTCGTCATTCACCTTTGGGAAAAAGGTGCTCCCGGTTTTGAATCGCGACGTGATGAACCTGAAGTCGTGAAGGGCAGTTCCGTCACCAACGTCCACAATCCTTCGATCACGGTCTTTCCTGCCTCCAAGGAAAAAGCAAATGGAGCAGCAGTGCTGATCATTCCAGGCGGCGGACATCGCCAACTCGGTTTTGGAGGAGAGGGTATAGAGCCAGCGAAATTGATGAATGATCTCGGGGTGACGGCGTTTGTGCTCAAACATCGGCTCCCACGCGAAGAAGGATCGCCATACTCTCTCGACATCCATCCTCGTCAGGATGTGCAGCGGGCAATGCGCTTGATTCGCAGCAAAGCGATGGAGTGGAATTTGGACCAGAAACGAATTGGTGTGATGGAGTTTTCTGCCGGTGGTGAGGTGGTGGCGATGCTCATCTACAGCCCGACTGACGGAAACCCGCCTTCCACACCTCTCTCGTTTCGCCGTTTTTCGACCTGGGGCAGATTTCTCAGTGCTGAAAAGACAATTTGAGGTGCGCGAAGATTCTGGACCACGAAATAAAGGAATAAGCGACAATGAAAGCAGTGACCAGAAAACGATATACAGCAGAGTTCAAAGCCCAGGCCGTCGGTCTTGTGGGTTTGGGGAAACCAGTGCCGGAAGTGGCCGAGGATCTTGGGATCGGCACGAGCATCCTCTACGGGTGGGTGCGCAAGGGCGCGCAGCCGGGCAGCTCGGGAGCGGAGGGCTGCGAGCCGTAGGCGAGGAGCCCGCAGCGAGCGAGTTGCCCCGGCTGCGGCGCGAAATTGCCAACCTCAAACTGGAGAATGACATTTTAAAAAAGGCGGCCGTCATCCTCGGAACCAGACCCCAGCCGGGAGCCGCGCGATGATCCAGCTCATCGCTCTAAAAACCGGCGGCAGTATCCGCAAGGTCTGCGCGGTCCTTGGCGAGGCGCGCAGCAGCTTCTACCACGCCTGCGCACCCACCGCGATCCAAGTTGCCGACGTCGGACTGGGCGACCTGATCGAGGCGGTTTTCAGGCGCCATCGCGGACGATACGGTTACCGCCGCCTGGCGGAGGATTTCGCCGATCGGGGGTGATTTGCGCCCCGGCCAGAATCCGGCGCCTCAGGGCCCAAAGAGCCTTGCACGCCCTCCAGGCGAAAAACTTTCGCCCAAGAACCAGCGACGGCCGAGCCGACAGACCCTCGCCAAATCTCCTCTCCGGCAAACCTCTTCCGGCGGCTCTGGACTGTGCCTGGGCTGGGGATATCACCTTCATCCCGACCAGCGCCGGATGGCTCTACCTCGCCGTCGTCATCGATCTCTGCTCACGCCGCATCGTGGGCTG
Organism: Chthoniobacter sp.; assembly: GCA_034667665.1. Lineage (GTDB taxonomy): Bacteria > Verrucomicrobiota > Verrucomicrobiia > Chthoniobacterales > Chthoniobacteraceae > Chthoniobacter. Next base: position 52,547 of record JAXDQW010000032.1, on the reverse strand, counting down.
GAGCCTCGCCAACCACCTGCGCTCAGAGCTCGTCCTCGACGCGCTCCACCAGACCCTCGAGACGCGCCCCGCCAACCGCGCCATCTTCCACAGTGATCGTGGCAGCCAATATGGGAGCACTCCCTTCCGCAAGGCTCTGGCCAAGGCGGGCCTGCGCCAGAGCATGTCCGCGCGGGCCAACCCCTACGACAACGCTTGGACGGAGTCCTTCATCGGAACCCTCAAGCATGAAATGCTCCAAGATGGTTGTTTCGAGAACGCCGGCGACGCCCGCACCGAAATCTTCGAATACATCGAAGGCTTACAACACCCACCGCAAACACTCGGCCATCGGATATAAAACCCCGAACCAATTCGAAGCCCAGATCCACTCAGCAAACTAAATAACAAACCGGTCCAGAAATCAGTTGCACCTCAGCACTCTTGATTGAACAGGGCAGCGTCCAGACAGGAATGGAGATTCTAGCGAGGCTGCGCCTCAGACCAGGCGAGATGTAGTTGGGGGAGGGCGCCGGCTGGGTAGCGCGGTTTTCGCCGAAGCGAGAACCGGAATATAGCCGTCAAGCGGCAGTTGGCCCAGATTGGGCATACAAAAACCCAGCCGGACGCCACCATGAAGATCGCCTCCTCTGTCGCAGAACTCCAGCGCGAAAATGTCACGCTGGAGCTGGAATGCATCGACCGCATGTACCTCAACGCCTACGTGCCCAAGCTCACCAGCGAGAACGGCGTCGCTGCCTACTTCCGCGGTTTTCTGGGGCATCGCTTTGCGTCGACCAAATCCGCGGCGGGTAAGAGCGAGGGCTTTGTGCGGGAGATCATGGAGTTCATCCAGCGCGAGGAGATCAATCTGGTGCGTTTCCAGAAAGGGATGCGCAAGGACGAGGTGATGAAGAAGCACCTGCGCAAGTTCGAGCGCGAAGAGGGAGTGCTGTTCGTAGGGGTGGCGCAGGAGAAGGCGCGGGTGCCGCGGACGATCCGCAAGCACTTCGGGGAGGGTGGCTCCATCCCTTGGATCGACTACAGCAGCGCGATGGTGAACTTCTACTACTTCTACTGCGTGGACGAGGACTTCGGTCCCTTTTTCATCAAGTTCTGCTCCTACTTTCCCTACACGGCCAAGCTCTGCCTCAATGGGCACGAGTACATCAAGCGCCAGCTCGAGAAGCGCGGGATCGCTTTTGAGGCGTTGGATAATGGATTGCGGAGTTGCGCGCAAATCGCGCCGGCGCAGCGGATCGCCGACGGACTGAGTGCGCCAAAGATCGACGCCTTCTTTCGCAAGTGGCTGCGGAAGCTGCCCCACCCTTTTACCAGCCGGGAGCGCGCGGCCGGCTATCGCTATGAACTCTCCGTGCTGCAGGCGGAGTTCTCCCTGACCCAAGTCTGGGATCGGGGACTCCAAGGGCGCTGCTTCTTTGAGGAAGTCATCCGTGAGAACATCGATTTGGGCCGACCAGAACAGGTGCAGTTGATCTTCGGGCGCAAGCTGCGCAGAAAGACTGTGGCCGACGGCCGATGCCGCACCCGCATCATTCAGGAGGGCGTCCAGCCCTCCTTGCACGTGTACTACAAAAACACGCACCTCAAACAGTACCACAAGGAAGGGCGGGCCTTGCGGACAGAAACGACCATCAACAACACCTACGACTTCCAGGTCGGGCGCTTGTTGAAGAACCTGCCCCGGTTGCGGGAGATCGGCTTTGGGGCCAATCGCCGGGTGCTGGAAGTCGAAACGGTGAGCCACAACCCGCACGTGGGAGCGGAGGTGTTTGCGCAGATGCAAAAACCGGCCGAGGTCGACGGCCAGCACGCCAGCGCCTTGCGCTTTGGCGATCCGCGCGTCCAGGCGCTCTTGAGTGTCCTGCTGATGCTCTGCTTACAACCCGACGGAGTTCGCAACCGACAACTGCGGCCATTGCTTGCGCAGTGCCTTGGGGTTGCAGAGCAGGAGATCACGCCAGGCAAGATGAGCTATGACCTGCGCCGGCTGCGGCTGCATGGGATCATCGAGCGGATCGAAGGAACGCATCGCTACCGCCTCACCGAAGCCGGGAGGAAAACCGCCTTCCTCTACTCGCGGCTCTATCTACGCGCGCTGCGGCCCGGCCTTTCGCTCCTCCACGACCCGAGCCAAGCGCCCCATCCAATCCAGCAGACCATCCGCAAGCTTCAACGCCAGATCGATGAGTCCTACGCAGCCAAAATCGCCGCCTGAAAAACTTGATCTCTCTCATTCGAATTTTGGAGATCAAGGACTCTAGATGGGGTCAAGGCTGCCAGTGAGTCTGCGAATGATCAGGCGTCTTGTGCTTACTACCTTGCGCTTGGCCACCATAAGCTTGGCAACACGCGCGCGGCCCACGAAGCATTAACGTTGGCGAAGACGAGATATCCTCAATTTGTGGTTGCTTCGCGTATCGAGGCGGAGATTTGGGCATCTCCGCTCCAAAGGACTGTGGATGAAACTTCTGTGTCGTGAGAACCGACAGCTAAAGAAAAGAGATCAGGCCGCGCCTGACCTCTCCTCTTTTGATCAAATCCGCCCAACCATAAAAACCCGCTTTCGTCTTGTTTCTTTCCACTGAATAGCAAAGACTAGCTACCCACTGAGTCCACCTGTTTATGCTCAACGCGAAGAAGCTTACCGCCGTTATCCTGAGACTATTTGCCTTCGGGATGGTTGTTTACATTTTCCTTGTGGTGATATCCTCCGCCTTGATATTTGGCGGTCTGCCGCTGCGTTTCGTGGGTTTGGTGGCCCTGGCGTGCCTCGCTGCCGCGTTGCTCTTTATTTATGCTATTCCGCTGGCGGGAGTCATTTCGAACGACATCGACCAGTCCTAGGCTTATTATGAAAAGTCCTTTCTATTACTTTGACTGTGGGATCGTTTCTGCATTGTGCTTTGTTCTCGCGGTCATCTCGAGCACCTCGGAAATGAAAGCACAGGATGCCATCGCGAGCAACCGCGACATGTGGTTGGGCATCAATCACGGGGATGTCGACCAGCCCATCCTCCTTTCCGATCTACAAAAAATCGGTTTACACATGGTGCGGGAGGGCTTCAATGGGAAGCCTGATCGAAAACTCGAGGCAAAGGTGAGCGCGTATGTCGACGCAGGAATTGAGCCGCACGTCTCCATTAACATGCGCGGTTCAGGCATCAACGTCACTGACTATCCGGCTTGGTTGCAAAACTACAAACAGCGATGCATCGAAATCATGACGGCTTACAAGGGCAAGCTGCACTACTACATTGTTGGAAACGAGACGGACAAGGCGGACCCCTTCACCGGCAGGCTGACTCCTGAGCAGGCAGTCGACTTCACGCGAATGGCGTATGAGGCAAGTCGCCAGGTTGATCCTACGGGTGGGATCAAGATCGAATCAGCGCCGATTTCGTCACCGAGGCCCATCAAAGATTACCTGAAAAAAATGTTTGCTGCCGGTTTGAACGATCACTGCGACTACATCGGCGTTCACGTCTATTCCAACCAGATTAATGACGGAAAGCTCGACTATCCTTGGATCCTGGAGCAGCAACAGGGCGGGACGCAAAAGCCGATTGCTATCAGCGAGATCGGCGTTTCCATGGACTGGGCTCCCAAGACCTTTTCACCCGAGCAAAAGGAGCAATGGAAATCCGACTTTCTCGACCAGGCATACGTCCAGCTCAAACGTTACGGAATTGCAAACGCAATTTTATTTGAGTCGAGTAGCAGCAGTAAGTGGCCGGACACCTTTGCCATTCTGCGAGATGGAACCACCGCTCGTAATATTCTGCCGACCACCTACAAGGAAGTCCAAAATCACTTCAAACCTAGGCCCTTGCAGAATGTCGGATTTGAAAACACCAATGACCCCAAGCGCCTGTGGGTTGTTTACGATGACCCCGCCGACGACAAATGGGACACCTCTGCTTTCGACTTCCAAGCAGCGGGCGGGCATTCCGGGAAGTCGGCGCTGCAAATCGACACAAGCGGCAAGGGTCCGCGCATCGTCCGTCAGGTGGTCAGCGGAATCACCCCCGGCAAAGCGATCACCATCACGGCGTGGGCATTCTCTAATAACAAAGCGGGCGCGACGCTCAAGGCTGAAGGCTACAATGCGATTGCTGGCAATGCAGAAACAAGCGCCGTGACCAAAGGCTATGGGGCATGGGAAGAGTTGTCGGTGACCGTTACGCCGACAAACCCGTGGGTGGTCATCGAGCTTTCCTCGACAACGAAGAACATTGTCGGGAGCTATGTGAAATTCGACGATGTTACCATCAGCTCCATCAAGTGATATGAAGGCTGGATCTTCTGCGGCGGGGCGGTTTGCAGTGTTCGCAGAGCCACACTGTTTGCAAGCTAAACCACCGGCCCAGATGGCAAGTTCGAAGATCGACCATGGCAATGGCAGAAAGATGATGCTCACGGTCAAGGAGTTCAAATCCGGCAAGTGAGGGTCTCTCTGGCGATTGCAGAATGATTCCTCTGCGTCCGAACCGTCAGCGAAAGGGTGGCAATTCTACCAGCACCCTTCCAGCGATTCCTGGGTGTCCATGATCTCCAGTAGACCATTCTTCTTCACCGCCTGTGCTTTCTCACGGGAGATCGTTGAGGTTTCCATTTTCCAGTTTCCACGATGGAGAGAGCGAAAGCATTTTCAGCTTCCACGGTGGTCATGCCGCGTGCTGCGTCGATGAGAGTCGTTCGAGCGTCCCCTTTGGGATACACGAGTGTGGCAGATTCACAGATGCCGTTGAGGACGACTTTGAGCCGCTCGTGTTCAGGCAGGGCGAATTCGATGACAGTGAATTCCCTTATATGGTGAGTTTGATGGTGCCATCCTGCTGCTTCTTGCGCTGGACGAGATGCCCGCGCTTTGTCGCCTCCATCGTTGCCTTGTGGGCCGCGTAGAGCTGGAGCCGTTTCCCGTAGACTTCAACCTCCTTCTCGACGTGGCCGTTCCACCAGTCCACCAGTCGCAGGTCAGGCCGTACTCGCGCCGACGGCCCGATGGGTGACTACGTGCGCCGGTTCAAAGGCCGGCTGGGCAAAGCCGAAGGCATCGTTGCCGGCGCCCATAAGTTAGCCCTCATCATATGGACCCTGGTTACCACCGGCAACGCAGTGAAAATCGGTGCCGCTGCGGGCGGGGCTGGCCAAAACGGTGAGCCCGCACACGTTTCGGCATTCATTCGCCACGCATTTGCTGGAGGCGGGCTACGAGATCGGGACGGTCCAGGAACTCCTGGGGCATAAGGATGTGAGCACGACGATGATTTACACGCACCTGCTCAATAAGCCCGGTCTCGCGGTGCGCAGTCCACTGGATTGAGGCTTGCGGAAGGGCGGAGGTGGGATGACGTGCGAACGGGCGGTTCCTTCCAGGTGACGGACTGAAACGCACCTATCCCGGCCCGCTTAGGCACTACGGAGGCGGGGCGGGGGGAGGCGGTGCCGGGGCGTCGAAGGGGCCGGGACGAGACGGGGCCATGCCGGCGCCGCCGACTTCGGTATTGGTAAAAAAGGCGCCCGCGCCGCGCTCCTGTTTTTGCAGGATGGCGCCCTGGAATTTCGTGGACTGGCCCGAGACTGGGTGCTCGAAGGTGCCGGTGAAGAGGCCGGTCGCCGGGTTGATCTTGAGCGTCGCCTTGGCGTCGTTGGGCTCCATGGGTTCCACGTGATTTGACGGATCGACGCTCAGGGCCTGGACGAGGCCTTCCGCGGGCAGCCCGCCGTCGGTGAGCAAGAGAGTCGCATTGGCGTCGTGCTCCGCGGGCGCGGACGCGGGGACCGCCGCTTTGGCGTTCTGATACCGGGCGCCGATGAGATCGGTGCGGATGCCCCCGGGCCAGCCGGCGGGATATTTCGGGCCGGGTTGCGAAGGCCGGAACCACCATACGCCCAGGCCGTCGAGATCGCTCACGGCGGAGACGTCGCGAAAACTGACGGGGCCGGTGAGGGCGTAGCCTTTGTCGGAGGCGTGATAGAGGGGCCAGACGTTGGCCTTCGAGAGCGCGTTGGCGTAGCTGACCTTGGTGCCATCGGCGAGCGTGCCGGTGAGGCGGACGTTGCCATCGCTGGTGACCCTCAGGGTGCCGGCGCCGTCGCCCTGCGGAAACTGCGCGGCGGGCAGCTCCTGCTCCTCGGGCGGGCGGGCGGCGAAGACGACAGTGTAGGCGCCGAGCAGTTCCGGGGGAACCGGGCGGTAGGGAGCAGCCGCGCCGGCGGAGTAAAGGGCGCGGTCGGCGTCGAGCACAGCGAAGGCGGTATCGCCTTCTTCGATGGTGCCGGTGAGGGTGTCGGTGCCTCCGGCCACGTCCAGTCTCAGCTCGACGCTGAGCGGCGGCTGATTGGGGCGCGTGTAGTCCCAGGTGGTCGTGCCCGCCGGGGCGAAACGAATGACTCCCGCGTGATCGACCGCGCCCTTAAAGGCCTGGGCTTTCCCGCCGAGCGTGAGTTTGCCGGTGAGCCTGCCCTTTTTGTCGATGGTGACGCGGATCAGACCGCTGCGCTCGGCCGCGGGAGCGAGTTCCTCGGCGGTGCGGACGAGCCCGTTGTAGGTGCCGGTCGCGAAGGTGGTGACGGCGATGGTGAAGGTCTGCGCGGCGCTGAGATCCACGCCGCCGGCGTCGGTACCGCCGTTGTCGTGGAGTTGCACCGTGACCTTCGCGGTGCCGCTGGCGTCAGTCGCCGGGGTGTAGGTGAGCGTGCCATCGGCGGCGATCGCCGGGGGGGTGGCGAAGAGTCTGGACTGATCGACGGTCACGCGGAAATCGACGCTTTGCCCCGCTTCGTCGGCCGGTCCCGCGCTGATCTGCGTGGCCCACGCGGGAAAGGTCTGCGGGCCGGCGTCCTGGGCGGTCTCCAGATTCGCACCCATGACGAAGCTCGGCGCATCGTTCACCACATTGGACGAGATGATGAAGCTCTGGGCCGGGCTCGTGTCGCTGCCACCATGGGCGGTGCCTCCGTTGTCCTGAAGCTGCACCATGACCCGGGCGGCGCCGTTGATCTCGGCCGCGGGAGTGAAGGTGAGGGTGCCGTCCGCGGCGAGGGCGGGCTCGGTCTCGAAGAGGTCGGGATGATCGGTGGTGACGATGAAGTGCAAGGTCTGGGCGCTTTCATCCGCGGGCCCGGGGCTGACCGCGGTGGCCCAGCCGACGACGGTCTGCGCCCCGCCGCTCTGCCAGGCGTGCTGGTCCGGGCCCTTGACGAACGAGGGCGCGTCATTCACCGGCAGGAAGGTAATCGTGAAGGTCTGCGGCGCGCTGGTGTCGCTGCCGCCATGGGCGGTGCCGCCACTGTCGTGCAGGCGCACGGTGACGGTCGCGGTGCCGTTGGCATCCTTCACCGGGGTGTAAGTGAGAGTGCCATCGGGCAGGATGGCTGGCGCCGCAGCAAAGAGCGCGGCATGGTCGTGGGTCACAATGAAGTCGAGCGCCTGGGTGCTCTCATCCGGGGAGCCCGCGCTGATTTGGGTGGCCCAGCCCGCCACCGATTTCCCGGTGTCTTCGAGCGCCGTCTGGTCGGGGCCTCGCACAAAGCTCGGCGCGTCGTTCACCGTGCTGACCCGCACGAGGAAGGTCCGGGTCACGGTCGAATCTTCGGCGCCGCCGTCCGAGACGGTGATGGTGATGGTCGCCGAGCCGCTCGCATTCGCCGCGGGCTGGAGGCGCAGCGTGCCGCTGGCGCCGGGGCTCGTGTAGGTGATGAGCGGAATCGGGATGACCGCGGGGTCGCTCGACGCCGCGGTGACGACGAGCGTCTGCGCTTCATTGGATGCGCCCGTGCCGATGCCGGTGAGCGAAATGATTTGTTCGGGCGCGTCTTCGAGCAGATCGAGGTCGGCGAGCGCCTCGAGCGTCGGTGGGTCGTTCACCGGCGTGAGGTCGATGGTGAAGGTCTGCGGCGCGCTGGTGTCGGCGCCGCCGTCCGCAGTGCCGCCGTTGTCGTGCAACTGCACCGTGACCGTGGCGCTGCCATTGGCATTCGGGGCGGGCGTGTAGGTCAGGGTGCCGTCCGGGGTGATGGCCGGCGCGGCGGTGAAGAGCGCGGCGTTATCGGTGCTGACGATGAAGTCGAGGACCTGCGCGGCCTCGTCCGCAGGACCCGCGCTGATCTGCGTGGCCCAGCCGGGAATGGCGCGGGCAGCAGAGTCTTCGGGCACGGTCTGGTCCGGTCCTTTGACAAAGGCCGGCGCATCGTTGACCGGCTTGATCGTGATGGTGAAGGACTGCGCGGCGCTGGTGTCGCTGCCGCCGCCGGCGGTGCCGCCGTCATCGTGCAGGCTCACCGTGATCGTGGCGGTGCCGCTCGCGTTCGGCGCGGGCGTGAAGCTGAGCGTGCCGTCGGGCGCGACCGCCGGCGGGCTGCTGAAGAGGGTGGCGTGGTTGTTGGTGGCGTTGAAATCGAGGGCTTGCGCGCTCTCGTTCGCCGGACCGGCGCTGACGTTCGTGGCCCAACCCGGAATGATCCGTGGGCTGGCGTCCTCCAGCACGATTTGGTTGCCGCCCTTGGTGAAGCCCGGCGGGTCATTGACGGGCGCGACCGCGATCTGGAGCGTCTGTTCGGTAAACTTGCCCGCGTCATCCGTGACGCGAATGATGATCGCCGCGGAACCGAACGCATTCGCCGATGGCGTCACCTGGATGGCGCGAGTAGCCCCCGCGCCGGTCAGTTGCACGCCGCCCGCCGGCACCACCGCCGGATTCGCGGACGCCGCGGCGATGACCAGCGCAGTGGTGGGGGTCGTGTCATCCGCGATGGTGAAGGTCAGCGGACCGGTCGATCCTTCTTCGGCAATCGTCTGGTTCGAGAGGCCGGAGATCGTCGGCGGCGCGTTGAACTGGGTCGAAGCTTCGACATTGCTCCACGCGCTGAGGAAGGTCTGCTCGAGCTCGGCGAAATAGGTGAGCGACCAATCATCCAGCCGCGGGCTGTTGGCGCTGTTGGTCGTCGAAAGATTGGCGCGGAGCCGGATCGAGGCCTGATTCGCGACGGCCGCGAGGCCGTTCAGATCCGTGCCCGAGGCGATATTGGCCGCGAGCAGCGCGCCGCTGGAATTGAGCACATCGACCGTGAGCCCACTGCCCGCAGCGGTGGTGCTTCCATTGAAGGCCAGCGGACCCCAGTGCCGCCAGGAGGAGGGTGTCACCGTCGCCGAAGTGAGGGTTCCGCTGGTCACGTACCCGGGAGGGCTCACCAGGCGCAAGTTATCCCACAGCACCCACTGCGAACTGTAAGTACCCGCCACGGTCACGGTGTTGCGGAATTCCAGCGTGTGCGTTCCCGTATAGGCGCTGAGATCCACGGATTGGTTGAGGTAAACTCCCTGGGGAGCCTTGCTCCACACGGTGACGCCGTCGATCCGCACCTCGCCAAGAATGGTGCCCGACCAGGTGCCAGTGGAGAGGAGCATGGCGTCGAAGACGAGGGTCCGGGCGCCGGTCAAATCGATGGTCTGATTCGCGAAGGCCGAATCCCCCGGCGCCAGGGCTGCTCCCGCATAGGTGAAGGCGTTTAGCGAATAGCTCCCCTCCGTTGGCATCGGCGCCATGGGGGAAATATTGCGTGTTACGCCCATTTGGGCGCTGTTGCCGCTCGTCCAGCCGGTGATGGTGTAAACCCCGGCGGTGTAGGTCAGGCTCTCGAAACCGGCGTTGACCATCCTTCCGGGGATCACCGTCCCGGCCGCCGGGCCCAGGATCACCTCACCCGGGGCATTGGTGACGACGCCGCTTTTGGCGCCGGTATCGAATTCCGCCTGCGTCGTCTGCGTCCAGGTGCTGGCTGCGCCGAACACGATTCGGCGCGCCCGGGCGCGGTAGCGATAGAGCGTATCATCGGACAAGCCGCTAAAAGTATGGCCGGTGCCGGCGATCCAGCCCGTGCTGACGGCGCCGGTGAAGGCGGCGTCGCTGGCGCTCTGCGCCTCGTAGGTGTCGGCGCCCGCGACCGGGCTCCAGGAGATGGCATTGGAAGTGGCGGGGGTGATGGGCGGCTCGGCGGCGAGGGTCGGCGCGGGGAGGATCACTGTGAGCGTGACCGGCCGGGTAGTGTTGCCCCGGCTGTTGCTCGTATTGGTAAAGGCGATGCCGTCGCTGAAGGTGCCGGGGTTGAGCGCGGCGGCGGCGGCATTGATCGCCGCGGTCACGCTGGTGCTGGCGCCCGCGGCGAGCGTGCCGCCCGGGCTGCTGAGCGTGAGCCAGGAGGCGGTCTTGCTCGCGGTCCAGTCGAGCGGCGAATCACCGGTATTCGTCAGCGTATAAGTCTGATGCGTGGGAGCGAAGGGCCCGCCGAAGGGTCCGGTGGCGGCAAGCGGCGTCTCGGGCGAAACGGTGAGCTCGGAAAAGGGAACCACCGTGACGTTGACCGCGCGGGTCGTATTGCCGATGCCGCTGGTGGTGTTGGTAAAGGTGATCGCTCCATTGTAAGTGCCGACCGCCAGCAGGTTCAGCGCGGCGGCGTCGAGCGTCGCGGTGACCGTCGCGGTGGCAGCGGGACCGAGGGTGCCGCCGTTCTGAGAGAGACTGATCCAGGGTGTGGTGGTCGAGGCCGTCCAGTTCATCGTCCCGGAACCGCTATTCTTCACGTTGAAGGTATGCGCGAGCGGCGTGAAGGCGACGCCGCGCACGCCTGTCGTCGTCAGCGGCCCGGCCGGGGTCACGGCGATCGAGGCGACCGCGCTCGAATCGAAGACATTGCTTTCGCCGGAAACGCCTGAGCCGGTATCGGCGGTGAGCGTTAATCCGGTGCCCGTGGCGCCGAGATTAATCGCCCCCGTCCACGCGCCGTTGGCGAAGGTAACGGTGTCGGGGCTGACCGGGATCGTGGGCGTGCTGCGCAGGCGGACGTTGGTCAGATAGGTGCTCGTCCAGCCGGGCGGCGTCGTGGCGGACCAAGTCAGCGGATCGCCGAAGCTGCTGTTGCTGTAGTAATAGAGCGACCGCGCGACGGTCCCGGCGGTGGCGGCCACATAGCAGGCGCTCGTGGAGGTCGAATTGTTGTGGCTGAAATCGATGAGGAGATTGCTCGTGCCGTCGTAATCGAACGGCGTGGAGAAGGTGAAGGAGGCCCAACCCGTCGCGGAAAGAACCAGATTCGCCTGATAAACCGTCGTCCAGCCAGTGCTCTCCCACGGCGAGCCCGTGGCATAGGAGGACTGCGTGGTGTGTTTCATCCGGATCGTCCAGGCGCTCAAGGTCTGGAGAGGCACGTTGTTGACTTTGAGCGCGAGGCCGGTGATCCGCCGCGCGCCGCCGAGCTCGCTGGCGAGGTAGATGGACTGCGTGCGCGAGTCGTGCCAGGCGAGGTTCATGGGTTGCTCCCACCCATTCGTGCCCGTGCCAATCGTCAACGCCTGCGGCCCGCAGGTGAGCGACGCCGTGCCATTGAACGCCGTGACGAGATTGCTGTAGATGTCGAGCGCACTGAGCGTCGCGGTGAAGGGTGCGTTCGGCGCCACGGACGAGGGCACGGTGCTCCAGGCGAGGGTGCTTGCCGCCAGCACGCCGACATCGAACGCGCTGCTCGTGCCGGTGTGGCCGGCCCCATCGTCGAGCTTGAGCACGACCCCCGTGCCCGGCTGTTGGACGGTCACCGTCGCGTTCCAGGAGCCGCCCGAGAAGGTGACGCCCGCTGGCGTGACCGGCAGCGCGCCGCCGCCGGCCAGCGCCGTCAAAGGGACCGTGCTGCCATACGAGGAGATCGGGTAGTTATCGATCGACTGCGCCGAGGCCGACACCGTGAAGCCTTTGTTGGCATATTGCGCCCCGGTGGGACCAGTGACGGTGAAGTGGTGCAGCTCGTTGTCATAGACCAACACGGAGGCCGCCGCGCTCGTGAAACCGGCGGCGGTCGCGGTCAGCGTCACGGTCTGCCGGCCGTCCATCGCGGCATCGTCCACGGCCGTCATGGTGAAACTCGCGCTCGTCGAGCCGGCGGGGATCGTGACCGTTGCCGGGACGCTGAGCTGCGCGGAGTTGGCCGAGGTGAGCGTCACGGTCAGCGGATTCGTCATGGTGCCGGAGACCGAGACGGAACCAGACACCGGCGTGCCTTCCGTGACCGAGGCCGCCGACAGCGTCAGGTTCGTGTTCTCGCTGTCGGTGACCGCGATCGTTCCGCTCGCGCTCGTCCAGCCGGCGACACTGGCCGTGATCGTGGCGTTCTGCGGGCCGTCGATTTTGGCGTCATCGATGAGCGTGATCGTGAAGGCCGCGGAGGTTTGACCCGGCGTGAAGGTGACACTCGCCGGCACCGTGGCGGCCGTCGGATCGCTCGAGGCCAGCGCGACCGTGACGTTGCCCGCGGGTGGCGAAGCCAGCGTGACCGTGCCTTGAACGGTCCCGGCATTTTCCGCCGCCGAGGCGGGCACGCTCACGCTCAGGGCGCCCGTTTCGTTGTCGAGCACCTGGATCGACGCCGCCCCCGAGCTGAGGCCGGCCGCCGCTGCCGTGATGGCGACGGTCTTCGTTCCATCGAGCACCGTGTCGTCGAGCACGGTCAGGGTGAAATTGGCCGAAGTTTGTCCCGCGGGCACCACGACCGAGGCCGGCACGGTGATCTTCGCCGGCGAGTTCGAGCTGAGCGCGACGGTCACGGCCACACCTTGAGCCGCCGGCAGGGACACGCTGCCCGTCACCGCGCCCGCGCCTTCCACCGCCTGCGCGGGCAAGGCGATGGCCAGTGAATTGGCCGGGGTGCCGGTGACGAGGATGTCGTCGATGGCGATGCCGCGGTAGGGAAGGTAATTGTTGTCGTATTGGTTGAAGCGGATTTTGAAGTTCGAGCTGTAGCTCAGGCCGCGGGCGGCCAGTGCCGTGTCGAGGTTCACGCTGTACGCGGTGTAGGTGCTGGTGAGGCTCCGCAGCCCCTGGACCTCGTACCAGTTCGTGCCTCCGTCCGCGCTGATGGCTACGCCGTCAAAATCCGCGCCGGTGCTCGGGAAGGGCGAAGCGGGCGGGCCGTGCGGAGCCTCGCTGAATCCTTTCGCCCAAAAGCTGAGCGTCACGCCGGTGCGTCCGGCGAGGTTGAGCGTGAGGGTGGCTTCGTTGCGGGCGTAGCTGCCGGACCCATTCTCATCCATCGTGAGGTGCCGGGTGCCACCGTGCGGACTGTACAAGATGCTATTGATCGTGTGGATATACCCCGTGCCCGTGATCGTCCAGTTGTTGAGCGTGCCGCTTTCGAAATTCTCCGAGAACACCGTCGTCGCGCCGCCACCGCTGCCGGCCGGCGCATTTACAGCGAAGGTGTTGCTCAGCCCGCTGTGCGTGCCTTGCGCGGCCTGGAGCCGCACCCCGCTCGCCGCGAACGGCACCGCAACATTGCCCGACCAGACGCCGCCATTGAAGGGCACCGATTCCGGCGTCATGCCAACGGGGCGCTCCGCGCTGAAGAGCGCATTCAGCACATAAGAGCCGGAAAAAGGCAGCGCTCCGGAGGTCCCCGACCACGTTAGCGGATCGTTACTGTTCGAATAGCCATACAGCGTTCGACCGCTCACGGCAGCCGCCTGGCAATAGGCCACCGAACTCGACAAACCCGTGGCGGTCGCGTTATTGTAGCTGAAATCGACCAGCAAATTGCTCGTCCCGTTGTAGTTGAAGGGAGTGGTAAAATTAAAGGTGAGCCATCCGGTCGCGCTCGGCGTGACGCTCGACTGGTGGACCACCGTCCAGCCCGACCCATCCCAGGAGCTGGTGGTGGTGGACTGCGTCGTGTGTTTCAACCGGATGGTCCAGGTATTGAATACCTGCGTGGTCGTCGAGCCGACGTAAAGGGCAAGCGCCGCCAGCCGAGCGGCGCCGCCCAGCTCGCTCGCCAGATAGATGGTCTGCGTGCGCGACTTCGAATAGTAACCGTAATACGGATAGTAGATCGTGCTCGTTCCCGTGCCGGTGGGTGGGTTGGCGATCGGCAGGAAGGCGGTGAGATTCGCCGTCCCGTTGAAGTTGGTGATCGGGTTGTTCGACGCGTCGGCGGCGGTGATGGTCGCCGCGAACGGCGTGTCCATGACCTGCGGCGAGACGATGGCCGACCAGGTGAAATGATCGAGTGTGTCCACACCGACATCGAAGGCGTTGCTCGTGGCGGTGTGGCCGGCCCCGTCGCTCGCCGTCAAAACCACGTTCGTGCTGAGGGTGCTCACCGTCACGGTGCCGCTCCACACTCCGTTGCTGAAGCCGCTGGCCGTCGTGGGCGTGAGGGTCAGCGCGCCCGCACTGCCGGCGCCGGTCAGGCTCATCGTGCCCGTGTAATTGGTGATCGTCCCGTTGCTGGCATCCTGCGCCGTCAGCGTCACGGCGAATCCGACCCCGCGCGCCTGCGGATTGGCGATCGTGCCGAAGGCGAAGTGGTGCACCTCGTCATCGGCGACCACCACCGCCCCGGTCCCATTCGTGAAACCCGCGGCGCTCGCGGTGACCACCGCCGTCTGCGGGCCATCGGTTTCCGTATCGTTGACGACGGTCAGGGCGAAGGTCGCCGAGGTTTGCCCGGCGGCAATCGTCACGCTGGTGGGCACGGTGATTTCGGACGTGTCGTTCGAGTTGAGCGCGACCACCAGGTCGCTCGTCAGCGTGCCGGAGAGGCTGACCGTCCCCGTCTTGCCCGTGTCGCCCTCGCGCACATTCGCGGGCACCGCGACGCCAAGGTTGGCGCTCTCGTTGTCGAGGACGGAGATTTGCGCGCTGCCCGAAGTCCAGGTCGGCACGCTCGCGGTGACCGTCACCGTTTGCGTCCCATCGATGCGCGGATCGTCGATGATCGCGAGGGCGAAAGTCGCCTGGGTCTGGCCGGCGGGAATCGTCACCGTCGCGGGCGGCAGCGCTTCGCCCGGCTTCTCCGAGGAAAGTTGAACGGTGGCCGCGGTCGTCGGCGCGACACTGGCGGTCACCGTGCCGGTGACGGTGCCGGCCCCTTCCGTCGCCGTCGCGGGCAGGCTCAACGCGAGCGTCGCCACATCATTGTCCTGCACGAGGATGGTCGCGTTCTGCGCCGTCCAGCCGGCGGCGGAAGCGGTGACGGTGACGGTCGCCGGGCCGTTGAGCAGCGCGTCGTTGATCGCCGTCGCGGGGAACGTCGCCGTCGTGGCGCCCGCGGGAATGGTCACGCTCGCGGGCACGCTGAGCCGCGCCGGAAGGCTCGAAACGAGGGTCACCAGCAAATCGCTCGAGGTGGCGGGCAGGGCCGTGACGGTGCCGCTCGCGGGCGCATCGCCTTCCGTGATCGCCGCCTGCAGCGAAATCGCGAAGTTCGCCGCCGGCACGCCCAGGATCTCGATGTCGTCGATGTTCCAACCGGAGTAGGGATAGGCGCCACTGCTGACCTGGTATCCCCACCGCACATAGACCGCCGGCTTGTTGTCGGCGACGGCGGAGAGATCGTACTGCACCTTCGTCCACGCGGAATCGCTGATGGTGGTCGTGCCGTTGCTCCAGAGCTGGGTCCACGTCGTGCCATTGTTCGAGACCGCCACCGTCGCGTAGGCGTAGGACTGGTAGTCGCTGTTGAGCCGGCGTTGGAATTGCAGCCGCGTGCCCGCGTAGCCGGTGAGATTGAGGGCCGCGGTCGTGACATAGTACGGGCCGCCAGCCGTGGTCGAATAATCGCCCGTCAGATTCACGCCCAGCACGTTCGTGCCCGTCGCGCCGTTCGCGGGGTCGGGATAGCCATAGTAAGTGCCGCCGAGGCCCGTCGGATGTCCAAAAGCCCACTGGCCGGTGCGCGTCCAGCCCGGATCGGTGTCGAGCGCATAGTAATACACCCGCGGCGGGCTCACCGTGAGGCTCACGCTGCGCACGAGATTCGCGCCGCTCGCCGGATTGTAAAAGGCCACCGTATCGGCATAGGAGCCCGCGGAGAGCGCGCTGGCGTTGAGCGTCGCGGTCACGTTGATCGTCGCGCCCGCCGCGAGCGTGCCGCTGGTCGCGCTGAGCGTGAGCCAGTTTTGCGACTTCGAGGCCGTCCACGAGATGGCGGCGGCGCCGTTGTTGCGCAGCGTGTAAACCTGCGTGCCGGGCGTGAAGGGGCCGCCGACGGGGCCGGTGGCGGCGAACGGCGCGGCCGGCGTGACCACGAGATTGTCCGGCAGGTCGTAGGCTTCCACGAGGCCGACGGTCGTCGAGCTGACCGGCGCCGAAGCGCTCGCGCCCAGGCCGCGCTTGGCGAACGCCGCCCAGAGTTCGTTCCGGTTCGCGCCCGCATTGTCCACCAGATCCGCCTGGATGATGGCATCACGGGCCTGGACGAAAGTCGGGTTTGCCGGCGAGAGCTTCATTCCATCGGTGACGATCTGGAGGATGAGATTGTTGCCTGTCGCGAAGCCGTGCTTGTTGACCAGGCTGGCGCGCGCCTCCCAGAGCGTGACGCACCAGACTTCCCCCATGTTGTGGACTTCATCGGCGGTCCCGCCCACGATCGGACTCAACGGGATGCCGCTGTGCGCGCTCGCCTGCGCCGGGTCGATGTCTTTGAAGGTGAGCGGATTCTTCAAGAGGTTCGTCGAGTAGGGATAGCGCCGCCCGCCGAAGTAGTAGTTTTGGAGGAAAGTCCCGCCGTAGCCGTAGCGGGAGTATCCACCGCGCGCCCAGTTGCCGTTGAGATCGTCATTCGCCTCGGTGAGGAGGGTGATGCCGTAAAAGTCCGACCAGCCCTCACCCATGCCGCGCGGGACCAGCGCGCTGATGCCCACGCCGCCACCCACCAGGCGGTTGCTCAGGCCGTGGGTGTATTCATGGAGCACCACCTCGGCATCGAAATCCCCGTCTCGATCCGGCGTCGAGCCGGTCCAGAGGAACATCTGCATCCGGCCCGACGATCCATCGGACGGGGTCGAAAAGTTGGCGTTGTTCGTTCCGGAACCGTCCTGCGCGTCGGCCTGCACGGCGTCATTACCAAGGCCGCCATTGCCGAAATTGTTCACCTGGAAATTGCCCGCCGCCTCGGTGAAGCCAACCTTGTAGAGTTTGTCGTGGATGAAATTGCACCAGTAGAAAAGCTGGGTCACCGCGGCGTCGCGGTAGGCGGTCGGCTCCTGCGTGAGATCGAGTGGAAAATCGAAGACGCGGTTCGGCGAGCCCTGGGGTCGCGGCGTGTCGGCGATGTTGTCCGCATTGAGATCGAGATGCGCGTCCACGTTGTTGCCGACCGTTTCGTTGATGCCGTCGTTGATCCAGCCGTTCGGGGAAGCCGTGGGGTCGAGGGCGTCGAGCGTCACCAGCGTCCGCGCCACCGTGGAAGGCTGCGTGGTGCCGGGCGCCGCAAGGCCGGGCGACATTGGCGACGGGCTGTCGCTCGTGAAGACGCGATAGCTGGCATTGCTGATGTATTCCGTGAGCCCTTGGCGCAACAACGGCGTGCCGCTCTCCGCGTCCACCAGCGTGCGATACATCTCGCCGCGCGCCTTGCTCGTGAGGACCACCTCCCAGCAAAGGCGGAGCGCCATTTCATCCTCCGGCAGCCAGACGATCTCCGTGCTCACATCCGAGAGGGCCGCGCTGCGAAACTGCTGCTGGCGCGCCGCTCCCTGCGCCGGCGTGCTCTCCACGATCTGCGCCGGCGGCACGTCCTCGCCGAGGGTCTTCGCCGCGGCGCTCACCGCCGTCCTGGCATCGATGCGCGGATTGACCAGCGCCGCGGCACGATCCGGCGCGGCCGCTGCCGGATCGGGCACCAGACGGCTGGCCACGTTGACCAGGTCGCCGCCCCTGGTCACGTGGGCCTGGAGCGTCGATTCGAAAACGCGGATTCCCTCGAGTTCCTGCTGCCAGACCAGCGTGCGCATCCCGTTGTGCGGGGTCGCATAGTCGCGCACGAGCCGCGCCTCGCGGAGCACCGCCGCGCCGTGGCTGAACATTCCGGCGTATTCATCGAGGAAGGCCTTGACCAGACCCTGCGGATCGCCCGCGGGGAACGCCGCGAGCCGCCCGGCCGGCACCGCGCCGCGCGTTCCATCCGCGGTCGCCAGGAACCCCTCGGTCGAAGCCACGAACTTTGGTGAACCGAGCGCCTCGTCAAAATCCACGCGCACTCCGGGCACCGCCGCCCGCAAACGCTCCGCTTCCCGCTCGCGCTCCTCGCGCAATCGATCGAGCGCGGCCAGGCGCCTGTCGTGGCCCGGAATCTCCGCGCGGCGATCGAAGTTTGGCAGCGCCTGCGTGATCCGCGGCGCCACCGCGGGAGTCGCGGCCGCGGCCACCGGCGTGCTCGGCGCAGCCACCGGCGGCGTCGGAGTGGGAACCTTCGGCGCCGGGGTCGGCGTCTGCGCCGCAATCACCCGTGCCGCAGGCGCCGGTTGTGGGCGCACCTTCCACAAGGCAACAAGAGCGACGGCGGCGAGCAAGACCAGCACCCACCACACGGGCAGAGCACGCGGCGTCTTCATATTCGGTTAGGGGGAAACAGAACTCCGAAGCCACCTCCATTCACCAACTTGGAAGGGGTGAGAAAAGCGTTCCGGCTGACCCAAAAGTTGTCAATCACCTAATCGGCGCTGAGGCCGCAGTCGGATGCCCGAGGGGTATGGCAAAGTCGGCTCCGCCCAAGGTCACGCCGGCGGGATCTTCTCCGTCCTCCCACGGAGGCGCTCGCTTACCTCATCGCACCGCCGGTCTGGAGCAGGATTCTCTGGACTTCCGCTGCTTCCTTGCGCGCCGCGGGCGTGGGATAACCGGACAGGCGTTCCCGCAGCCAGGCGCGGAACGGCGTCGAGCCACTCAGCCAGTCGCCGGGGAGCGGTGCTCCGAGTGTCCGGGCGGTTTCCTCCCACGAGGCGATCTGATCGAACAAGGCCAGACAACGAATCAGATCGACTCCAGCGCGATGGCAGAGGGCCAGTCCTTCGCTGTCGGCGGCGTATTCCTGCTCCGCGCTGAAGAGCAACCGGTTGATGCTGGTCCTGGTCAGTGCCGGCAAGACCGCTCTTTCGCCCAACCATTCGCGCCACCAGAGGCCATCCGTGGAGGCCACGTGACCAAGGGTGTGATGGGAGATTTCGTGCGCCAGGATCAGGGCGAGCGGCGCCTCGTCAGCGGAGAGCGATCGCAATAAACCTTCGGTCACATAGATGCAGCGTCCCGGTGCGGTCAGGGCGAAGCAATCGGCCGTCGTCAGGACCACTGGACGCCACACCGACACTCCCTCCTCGCCCGGCTCCAGCAACTGCACGAGTCGCTCACAACGATTAATGGTCTCCCCGCCGTTCTCCCGTCCGAAACAGGCCACCAGCGAGTCGAGCACCAGGTCACCGAGCGTGAGGTCATCGCCCAGCGGCACATCACCGCCGGGCGCGAAGGCCGCGCGAGCCTCCTGAGGAACGGCGTCGCGAACCAGAGCCTGCGCGAGTTTGCCGACGCGAGAGAAGGGCATGGAAACATTCAATGTCGATCGCGCCGGACCGCCAAGCCGAGACTAGATCCATCAGGTGGATGGATCTCCCTGCTCCGGGTTCGTGGCGATTTGCCCGATGGAATGGGGCTGGTGGATGGAGGCAGCGCGCGAGGAACGATCAATCCCGCACGGCTGCGGAAACGAACTCCAGGACCCGGCGAAGGCCGTCGTCGCCGCCGAGACTGCCTTCGTTGAAGGGTGTGCGGGGGAGGGGCTGCCAGTCATCGCGGGAGTGATTGGGCTCGGGCTGCGGGAGGCCGGTCAGCGCCGGATCATATTGCGCGTCCTTGCCGCCCAGTTTGTAAATTACGAGATCCAGCGACGGCACCACGAAGAGCCCGAAACCACCCGCGCCGGATTTATAAAAGGCGTCGCGCGGAGCGCCGAGCACATGGCCATCGGCATTGTGCTCGAATTGGAGGCTGAATGGCGTGTGCGGATTGAATGGTGATGCCTGATGGCAGAGCGCGAGGTAATCCGCCGGCACGAGCTGCTGGTCGCGCCACTGGCCTCCGTGCAGCAGGCAGTAGGCAAAGCGAAGCGCATCCGTCGCATGCACGGCGATGCTGCCGGCGCCGTTCGCGTGCGGCATGTCGAAATCGCCGCGGTGCAGGCAGTAGCCCCAGTCACCCCAGCCCATCGGCTTCGCCAGGCGCTCGCGGAGGTAATCCGGCAACTCCATGCCGGTCACATGGCGCAGCACGATCGACACGATGTGCGGCGCGGGCGACGAGTAGGAATAACCCGCCCCCGGATCGGTCCACAGCGGCACGCGGAGGGAGGACAGGTCCAGATCGCGGATATTCTGCCCCGGCGTCGGCGGCAACGAAGTTGGCTTGCCCATCACCACCCCGGTGGGCGATTGACCTTCGCCCCAATAGCCGGCGGTCATGCAAAGCAACTGGCCGAGCTTGATGTCGGCCTTGCGCGGGTCATCGAGGGGGAAGGCCTCGGGCAGGAATTGCGGCGTGAACACCTTCGTCTCGAGGCCTTCCGGGATCGTCTCGCGAAACTCGTGCAGCATGATGCCGCACGCGATGCTCGTGTAAGCCTTGCCGGTCGAAGCCATGTCGGGATTCGCGTTGCGCTGGGCGCGCCCGAAGTATTTCTCGAAGACGAGGTAGCCGCGCCGCACCACAAGGAGTCCGCCGTTCTGGGTGCCGCGCTCACAGACGGTGAAAGCACGGTCGAGCCACGCCACGTCGAGTCCGGCTTTCTCACGAATCTCGCCCGGATCCTTCAGCGTGCGCCAGCCTCCGTCCTTGTCGGGCGGCGGATAATACTCCGCTCCATCAAGGGCGGCAGTGAGGAACAGGGCCGCGGCCGCCACCAGCGCGGACTTCCTGAATCGAGGGGGCGCAATCCGAGGATGGAAAATCATGCAGCGATTCAAACACCTCCCGCTCCGCGTGTCACTCATCGGGCACGTCGTGGAAGCGTGACGCCGCCTGCCGTAGCTCGACTTTCCAAAGTCGAGAACGTGACGGCGCCGCACGGTTCGACTTTGGAAAGTCGAGCTACACCTCCTCGCCGACGAACAGGTCCGCCGCGCTGTGCCATTCGTGGGCGATATCGCGCATGATGAGCGCGCAGTCGAATTCAACACTGCCTTTCGGGAACCTGGCCTCGTCCGCGAAGTAGCTGGAGTAAACGTCCGCGACCTCCAGGGCTTCGACTTTCCACTGGCGGGTGTGGAGCGTGATGCCGTCGAGCCGCCGCGGATCGCTCGTCACGGAATAGCCGAGGGCGCCGGTCTCGAAGAACGCCGAGGCCGCCGCCAACGTCGCGAACCCGGAACTGGCCGGCAGCATCGACGCGACCTTCCCGCGAACTCGCACCGAGACTTTCCCGTCCTTCGACTTCATTTCAAAGTCGATGCCGTCGCCCCCGGATTGCACGGCGAAGTCCGCCAGGTGCTGCTCTCCGGGGAAGAGCCGTCCGCCCGCGAGCTGGTTCAGACGCGAGCCGGTGTCGCGACGCGGAATGAAGACGCCTTCCCGCTCGACCCCGTCGACGTCCTGCCAGGTGACCGCGACCCGGTGCGCCGCATTCTCGCTGCTGATGCCCAGCAAGCTCGGCACGCGCCTGGGCCGGAGTTGTTCGAGGCGGATCAGACAGATTCCGGCGATCGCGGAATCGCCATGGAGCTTTGGCTCCAAGCGGCCCGGCACCTGGGCGCGCATGACCTCCGGATCGACGCGAAAGTTCACCAGGATGCGCCGACGGATGATCCCTGCGATGACAGGCAGTTTCATGGAGCTTGCCCGGCAAGAATTCCCCGCCTGGGGAATGAAGTCCACCAGGAACGTCGGGCGTCTGCTGACGGTGGGTGTGATCAAAAGTGGTGCAGAGGAATTGTGGAAGAGAGCAACGCCAACGGCGTTTCGTCCTCCAGCCCAGGGTTGGAGCGAAGCATGAGCGACTACCCTGGGAACTGATCTCAACCCCAACGGGGTTGTGTCCATGGGCCGCTCCTGGCCACAACCCCGTTGGGGTTGGTTTCGTTTGGATTTCGTTCCCAGGGTAGCTCGTGCCTCGCAACCCTGGGCTGGAGGACGCAACGCCCTTGGCGTTATCCACCATTTTTAATCAAACCCGCTGACGGCGGCCAGCGGGCCGGGTCCCTCTTGCATTTTCCCCCGGCGCGCACGCTACTGTGCGCCATGAGCCAAATCCCGACTCTGGTGAATGAGGAGCGCTGCGCGATGGGCGTCGAGGGGCTGGACCACGTTTTGGACGGCGGCCTGCCCCGGAATCGTTTGTACCTGATCCAGGGCAATCCCGGAGTGGGCAAGACGACGCTGGCGATGCAGTTCCTGCTGGAAGGCGTGCGAGCGGGCGAGACGGCTCTCTACATCACGCTCTCGGAAACCAAGGACGAGATTGGGATGGTGGCCCAATCCCATGGCTGGGATCTCTCCGCGGTCCACCTCTACGAGCTTTCCACGATCGAGGAAAAAATCCGCGGCGACAGCGAGAGCACCTTTTTCCACCCGTCGGAGGTGGAGCTGAACCGGACGATCGACGCGCTGATCGAAGAGGTCGAGCGCGTGAAGCCGGCGCGCGTGGTGTTCGATTCGCTTTCCGAGTTGCGGATGCTGGCCGACACGGCGTTGCGTTATCGGCGGCAGATTTTGCAGCTCAAACAGTTCTTTGCCGGCCGTCATTGCACCGTGCTGCTTTTGGATGATCGCACCTCGGGCCAGCACGATTTGCAGGTGGAAAGCATCGCTCATGGCGTGATCGCCCTGCAGCGTTCGTCGCCCGAATACGGCATCTCCCGGCGGCAACTCAATGTGTTGAAAATCCGCGGCTCCCAATTCCGCGAGGGCAATCACGACCTCATCCTGCGCCGGGGCGGGATGGTCGTTTTTCCGCGCCTGGTGGCGGGAGAGCATCATCGCGAGTTCAAACGCGAAAGCTTTCCGAGCGGGATTGCCGAGCTCGATGCCTTGCTGGGAGGCGGCCTCGACCGGGGGACCAGCACCATGCTGATGGGGCCGCCGGGAACGGGCAAATCGACGCTGGCGATCAAGTTTGCGCTCGCGGCGGCAGAACGCGGAGAAAAGGCGCTCGTCTTCATTTTCGACGAGACGATCGGCACGCTGATGAATCGCGCGGCGCAGCTGGGCATGGCTCTCGAGGCCCACGTGCGCAGCGGCCTGATCGCCATCGAGCAGGTCGATCCCGCGGAGATTTCCCCCGGCGAGCTGGCGCACCGGATTCGCCATGCCGTCGCGCAAGATGCGGCGCGCATGATCATCATCGACAGCATCAACGGATACCTCAATGCGATGCCGGCGGAGGGTTATCTGACGCTGCAACTGCACGAGCTCCTGGCTTATTTGAACCAGCAGGGGGTGATTACGATCATGATCCTCGCGCAGCAGGGCCTGGTGGGGCTGATGCAATCCGCCATCGATTTGACCTATCTCGCCGATACCGTGGTCCTTTTGCGCTTCTATGAGGCGCGCGGCGAGGTGAAGCAGGCCTTGTCGGTGATCAAGAAGCGCAGCGGAAACCATGAGCGGACCATCCGCGAGATGCGCGTGGGCCGGAACGGAATCTCCGTGGGCGAGCCTTTGCGGGATTTGCAGGGCGTGCTGACGGGAGTGCCGACTTTCCTGACTGCCTCCAAATAACATGCCGAAGCCGCCTGGACCCTCCGCCGACGGCTCTGCACTGCGTGAGCAGAGCGGGGGACGGGCGGATGGGGGCGCGGCGGGAAACGAAATGCGCATCCTGGTGCTGGCGCCGACGAGCAATGATGCGCGCCTGACCGTGCAGTTCCTCGGTAAAGCCGGTCTGGAGGCGACCATCTGCGCCGACCTTCCCGAGCTTTGCGCCCGATTGGACGACGGCTGCGGGGCCGTGCTCCTCGCCGAAGAAGCGCTCGGGAAGGAATCGGTCCGGCTCCTCGTTGCCCGGCTGGAAATCCAGCCCTCCTGGTCGGATCTGCCCATTGTCATGATCACGGGGGCCGGCGAAGCGCAGGTTCGCGGGCACCACCTCGCGGCCTTTGGACCGGTCGGGAATGTATCGCTGATCGAAAGACCGGTCCGCCCCGGCACTCTGGTGAGCACCCTGGAGGTCGCAATGCGTTCGCGACGGCGCCAGTATCAGGTCCGCGCTTTGCTGGAGGAACGCCAGGAGATGACGGCGAAGACCCAGCAGCAGGCGCGGATTTTCGATACGACCCTCTCTTCGATCGCCGACTTTGCCTACATCTTCGACCGTTCGGGACGGTTCCTTTACGCGAATAAATCGCTGCTCGACCTCTGGGGATTGGGACTCGCGGACGTCGTGGGGAAGAACTTCTTCGAGCTTCCTTATCCCACCGAGTTGGCGACCAGGCTCCAGGAGCAGATTCAACAGGTTTTCGCGACGGGCCAGGTGCTGCGGGATGAGACCTCCTACACCAATCCCGCGGGCCTCACGGGATACTACGAATATATCTTTTCTCCGGTCCTCGCCAATGATGGGACGGTCGAAGTGGTCGCGCGGTCCACTCGCGACACCTCGGAGCGTCGCCGCAGTGAAGAAGCGCTGCGTGCCGCGGATCGGCGCAAGGACGAGTTCCTCGCGATGCTCGCGCACGAACTGCGCAATCCGCTGGCCTCGGTCTCCAGCGCGGCCACCCTCCTCAAGAATTCGGGGGATCCCGTCAACCATGCCTGGGCCGCCGGGGTGATCGAACGGCAAACCGGCCAGTTGGCTCACCTCATCGACGACCTCCTGGACGTTTCGCGCATCACCACCGGCAAGATCCGGCTGCGCAAGGAAATCGTGGACGCCGCGGCCATCCTCGATCGCGCCTGCGAATCCGCGCGGCCGCTGATCACGGAACGCGGGCATGAGCTGGTGTGCCACTACCCTCGTGGCGGTCTCTGGCTGGAAGCGGATCCGACGCGGGTCGAGCAGATCATTCTGAACCTGCTGACCAACGCGGCGAAATACACTCCGGCGGGCGGCCGGATCAATCTTTCGGCGCGCCGGGAAGGCGGCGAACTGGTCATGACTGTGCGCGACAATGGAATCGGCATCGCGCCGCAGCGGCTGCCGGAAATGTTTCAGCTTTTCGCGCAAGGAGAACGCTCCATCGCCCGGAGCGAAGGCGGCCTCGGGATCGGATTGACCATCGTGCAAAAGCTCGCGGAGATGCACGGAGGGAGAGTCGATGGCCAGAGCGATGGTCCCAACCTGGGCAGCACGTTCACGATTCGCCTCCCGGCCGCCGCCGCGCCCATTCCTTCCAATGGAAAAGGACCGGCTCGCGCGGAGCAGAACGGCAAAGGGCTGCGCGTGCTCATTGTGGATGACAACGCGGACACGGCTCAGGCGCTGGCCAGGCTGCTGGCGCGGATCGGTCACCAAATCGTCCTGGCGCACGATGGGGCGCAGGCCCTGGAGCGGGCGCGGGAGCAGGCGCCCCAGGCCATCCTGCTGGATATCGGGCTGCCCGGCATGGATGGCTTCGAAGTCGCGCAGCGCCTGCGCGGCGAGCCGTCCTGCTCGGGGGCGTTGATCATCGCGGTGACCGGCTACGGCCAGGACGAAGACCGGCAACGGGCCCTCGACGCCGGTTTCGACCATCACCTCGTGAAGCCGGTGGATCTCGACGAACTCAAGCGGCTTTTACGAGACCGAATCTGAGCCGTCACGGGACACCTGCTTGAGGAGCAGAGGCTGCTGCGACCGCGGATCAGCAGCAATCGAACGCGAAGTTGCCGGAGCCCGACGCTCGCGTATCGTGCGCGGCTCATGATTCGCCCCTTGCTGCTCATCGCCTCCGCCTTGCTGAGCATCACGGCGCCCGGTGCGGAGCCCGGATCCCGCGATCTCGAGGCGCCGCCGCACTCGTATTATCAACGCACGCTCCGCGACCGCTTCACCCGGATCAAGGACGACGTGGAGTCGGGCAAGATCGCGCTCGATCGCCACAGCGAGAAGGCCTTTGTCATCAGCCTGCTCCGCGCGCTCGGGATTCCGGCGACATCGCAAATGCTGGTCTTTTCGACGACCAGTCTGCAGCTCCGGCTGATCTCGCCGGCCAGCCCGCGGGCGCTTTATTTCACCGAGGATCTCTATATCGGGTACGTGCCCGGCGGACGGATCGAAGTCGTCTCACTCGATCCGGAATTGGGCGCGATCTTTTACATCTTCGACATTCCCCGAGGCGAGCAGCCCGTGCGCGTCGAGCGCTCGACGCGGTGCATGAATTGCCATGCGGCGGAGGACACTGGACAGGTGCCCGGGCTGGTCGTGAAATCGGTCGTGCCGGGGCCGACGGGTGGAAGTCTGGATTCGTTCCGGCGCGAACAGACCGGGCACGCCATCCCTTTCGATCAGCGCTTCGGCGGCTGGTACGTGACCGGCGGGAGTGCGCTCGCGCAACCTTGGGCCAACGTCATTGGCCGGCTTTTCGCGGGGAATATCTCGAAGCAAACGATTCCACCCGGCACGCTCTTCGACTTCGCGCACTATCCGGTTGCGACAAGCGACCTCCTGCCGCAACTGCTGCTCGAGCATCAGGCCGGATTCGTGAATCGAGTGGTCGCGGCGACCTATCGCGCGCGCACCCACCTGCACACCGATCAAGGCGTGCTCAGCGCTGAGCATGCCGCCGAGCTCGACGAGCAGGCCCGGATCGTCACCCGCTACCTGCTCTTCGCGGATGAAGTTCCGCTGCCCCCGGGCGGCGTGGAAGGCGACGCCGCTTTCAAGACGGATTTCCTCCGGGACCGCCGGAGCGCCGCGAATGGGATCTCGCTCAAGGACTTCGATCTGCGCACCCGCCTCCTCCAGCATCGTTGCAGCTACATGATCTATAGCGCGGTGTGGCAGGGGCTGCCGCCGGCGATCAAGGAACGGATCTATCGCCGGCTCCGCGCGGCGCTCGATCCAGCCCGGCCCGAAGCGGAATACGCTTATTTGCCCACGGCAGAAAAGCAGTCGATCCGGGCGATCCTCCGCGCCACGCTCACGGATCTGCCGGGTGATTGGTAAACGGTGATCGGGCCGCCGCCTCTGGGCGGTTCTCGCCACCAGCGGCGAGGAAATGGTTGGCCATGAGCGGCGATGCTTTCAATGCGCAGGGTTTAGCCTAATCTCTGCGCAGTGCTCCCAAAAGAAACGATCACCGTCTCCGCTCAGATCGACGCGCCGATCTGGCGGGTTTACCAGAATTGGAAACGTCTCGAACGATTCCCGGCCTTTGTGCCCACCGTTCGGGAAGCGCGATGGCTGAGCAAAACGCGCCTCTTCTGGCGCGAGGAGCATGAAGGCCAGGAATACGAGTCCACTTTCGAAATCACCCTTCAGCTCGAGGAAAACAGCCTCTCCTGGCGCAACCTCTCCGGACCGGAATGCTCCGGAACAGCCGTCTGTGAGGCGCAGCGGGAGGGCGGCACCCGGGTGACGCTGACCATTCACTTTGTGCCGGACGAGTTGATCCAGTTGCCGACGGCGGTGCGCGCCCGACACCTGGCATTTTTGAAAGCGTTCAAGAAGTTTGTGGAGGCCAGCGCCGAACGCGGCGGGAAGCGGGAACCCATCAGCCGCGCCGCGAAATCAGCGAAGCGGCATTAAGCCGGTCGGGCGGCGTTCGCCACGGGCCTTGCGCTCCGCCCGGCCAGGCGCGATTTTTCTTCATGTCGAAGCGCGGAAAACGAATCGTGATCGCGGCCGGCGCGCTGCTTTTGATGGCCGGCGCGGCGGCCTGGGCGCTGGCCGGCGAAGGGCTCGAGGGCATGAAGAAGCTGGTGCGCGCGCGTTTTCCGAACGTGCCCCAAATGTCCACGGAGGAGTTGAGCGCGCTGCTCAAAGACGCGCGCAAACCGCCGCCGCTGTTGCTCGATGTGCGCACCCAGGCAGAGTTCGACGTCAGCCATCTGCCGGGGGCCCGGCGCGTCGATCCCGAGGCGAAAGCGGCGGAGGTGCTGCCGCTGCTGGAGAAGAATCGCGCGGTCGTGACCTACTGCTCCGTCGGTTATCGTTCATCGGCGATGGCGGATCGGCTGCGCAAAGCCGGCGTGACTCAGGTGTCCAACCTCGAAGGCTCGATCTTCCAATGGGCGAATGAAGGCCGGGTGCTGGAGGCCAAAGGCACACCGACGGGCAAGGTCCATCCGTACAACGCAACCTTTGGCCGGATGCTGGACGAGCCGCGGCGCGCGGAGCTTCGCGATTGACGAGTCATTTCCAGTCGCGGCGCGCGCGGCTCGGCAGCAGGCGGGAAAAAATGTTCGGCTTGTGAGATGGCGGCAACAGCCGCAGCATGCGCTATCAAAGCAAGCGCTTTCCCCCCCCCGGAACCGCTCGAAGCGCGCATCGCCCCAGCCACGCTCGATCTCAGCGCCGGCACGCTGCAATACCTTGCCGACAACAACATCGCCAATGCGCTCACGATTGACGCCACGGGCGCGAAGTACTTCTTCAACGATCCGGCCGAGACCATCACGATCGGCCCGGGCGCAAACGTGGCGGGTTACACCGGCAACGGCACGCACATCGTGAGCGGGCCGACGGCGCCGATCACGAGCATCAGCCTGATCCTGGGGGATCAAAACGACACGCTTGTGCTCAACGGGCTGCTCGACAGCCTCAACGCGAGCACGGGCAGCGGGATGGACAAGATTACCGTCGGCGGGTCGCTGGTGGCGGCCACGGGGAACATCATTTTGAGTGCGGAAACCCTCACCCTGAACGCCGCCGTCAACGCGCCGATGGGCGTTACCTTGTCCGCCGACACGCTGGCGGTCGGGGCCGCGGTCACGGCCGGAACGCAAATCATCGTCCACGGGGAAACCGCCGGGCGTCCGATCAGCCTCGGCGCGGAAGTCGCCACCAGCACGAGTCTCATCGGTGCGGAGCTGGACCTGCTGAACGCGCCAACCGTGCAAGTGGGCGAAACCGCCGCCGGCCAGATCACCGTGAGCGCGAGCCTTTCGCCCGCCAACGCGGACGCCCTCTCGTTGATCACCGGCGCGGGGATCATCAAGGGGATCGCGACGGCCAGCTTCGTGGTGCAAAATCTCGCGCTCCAGGCCGTGGGGAGCGTGGTGCTCGACGGGGCGAACGACGTGGACCACCTCGCGGCGGAGATCACCGGCGTAGGCAGCGATTTCTCCTTCACCGATGCGGATGGTTTCCAGATGAGCACCGTCGATGGCGTGGCCGGTCTGACCGTGCCGAACACCGGCACCTCGGTCATCACGCTGCATGCGGGCGCGGTGACGCAGGCGGCGGGAGCGAAGGTGAGCGCGCAGTTCCTGGAGTTGCTCGGGGCGGGGCCGTTCACGCTGCAGGAGCCCAACAACCAAATCACCACCCTCTCGGCCAACCTCACCGGCGCGCTTGGCTTCACGGATTTTGATGGGCTGAACGTCGGCTCCGCGGGCGGGACTTTGGGCATCACCACGGTGAACAGCCCGATCACGCTGGCCGCGGGACAGGGAGATCTCAAGATCACCGATAGCCGGGCCGGAGCGGACATCAACGCCGGCTCGGGTGCGGTGACGCTGACGGCCGGCGCGGTGGGGCAGGATTTCTCGCTGGTCATCGATGCCAATGCCGGCATCACCGGCAGTGGCGGCGTGACCCTTATCGCGGACAAGATGAGCATCGGCGCGACGGTGAGCGGCGGGGCGGGCGGAGTCGTGGCGCGGCCTTTTGAAAACACGACCGCGATCGACCTCGGCGGCGCCGACGGGATGGCGACGCTCGGGCTCACGGATCCGGAAATCGATCTGCTCAGCGGCGTCCTCGTCAAGATCGGCGGCGGCAGCACGGGCGCGCTCACGGTTTCCGCGGCGATCACGCCGGGGGCCACGACCGGGCTCGACCTCATCGCCGACTCGATGGCGATCAACCAGACCATCAACTTCCCCGGCTTCGTGGTCCTGGAGCCGGCGACCGCGACGATGCCGATCAATCTCGGCAACGAGGTGGCGGGCAGCCTGAGCCTGACCGACCCGGAGCTCGATCGCATCACCGTGACGAGCGCGCTGCGCATCGGCGGCGCCGCAGCGGGCGACCTCAGCGTCTCCGCAATGATCAACGCTGCGAATACGGCCACGCTCGCGCTGATCAGCGGAGGCAACGTGCTTTCCACCGGGGGCTCCATCGTGGAAACGAATCTGCGGGTGAGCGCAGCCGGCGGGGTGGACCTGCCCACCGCGGGCAACAATGTCGGCACGCTGGCCGTCGCGGCGGGGAGCGCCGTCACTTTTTTCGACGGCGTGAATCCGCTCATCATCGGCAGCGTGGACGGGGTGATCGGAGTGAGCGCGAGCGGCAGCGCGATCACCCTCACCGCCGACAGCCTCAACGTGCAGCAGGCGATCAACGCGGGCACCGGGATCGTGACGCTCCGACCGGAGACCGCGAATCGAGCCATCAACCTGGGCACGGCCACCGGCGCGTTCGATCTCACCGATGGCGAGCTCGATCTGGTGACCGCCGGGGTGCTGCGGGTGGGCCAGAGCGCCGCGGGCGCGATCAATCTCAGCTCCGCGATCTCGCCGGCGAAGGCGGGCGCGCTGACCCTGATTACCGGGGCCGGCATCTCCGGCGCCGGCTCGATCGCCGTCGCCGGTCTGCGCACGGAAACCGCGGGTGCCGTCACGCTCACGACCGCAAACGACGTGGACATCGTCGCGGCGAACATCACGGGCGCGGGCAACTTCTCCCTGACCGACGCCGACGGCTTCGCCCTTGGGACCGTGGACGGCATCTCGGGCCTCGTGGCGGGTGGTGCGGTTTCGCTCAATGCGGGACCAGTGACGCAGGCGGCCGGCGCCAACGTCACCAGCCCAAGCCTCGTCCTCCTCGGCGCGGGGCCGTTCACGCTCACGAGTGTCGCCAATGACGTGAACACGATCGCCGCCAATGTCACCGGCGCGGTGAGCTTCACCGACCTGGACGATCTCACCGTCGGCAGCGTGGCCGGAGTCGCTGGCGTGACCACGAGCAATGCCGCGATCGCGCTCGGGACGGTCGATGGCGCGCTGACCCTCACGGATACGAAGGCGGGCGCGGACGTGAACGCAGGCGCGAGCACCGTCACGCTCACCGCCGGCAGCGCCGCCGGGCAGGATCGGGCGCTGACCATCAATGCCAGCGCCGGCGTGACCGGCACCGGCGGCGTCACCTTGAGCGCGGACAACCTGAGCCTCGGCGCGGCGGTAGATGCGGGTGCGGGCATCGCGACGGTTCAGCCGTTTGAAGTCGGCACGCTCCTGAACCTCGGCGACGCGGATGCCGCGAACACCCTCGGCCTCACCGATCCGGAGCTGGACCTCGTAACCGCGGGCGTCCTGCGCCTCGGGAGCGCGATGACGGGAGTCATCCTCATCGACGCGCCGATCGATGCCGGCGGGACGGGCACCCTTTCGCTGTTCACCAGAGCGGGGGTGAGCACCAACGCGGGGATCACCGAGACGAATCTGCAAGTGAGCGCGCCTGGCGATGCCTTCTTCAATTTTACCAACGCCGTCGGCACCCTCGCCACCGCGACGGGCGGAAAGGTCTCTTTCAACAACGGAAGCACTCCGCTCGTCATCGGCACCGTGGACACCGTGGTGGGCGTCGTCACAACCAACGACGACATCTTCATCTCCGCCAAGGACCTCGACATCCAGCAGCCGATCAATGCCGGGACGGCGTCCGTGACCCTCTCGAACAATACGGCGGCCGTGATTCATCTCGGCACGGCCACGGGCGGGTTCGATCTGAGCGATGTGGAGCTCGACCGCATCACCGCCGGGGAGCTGGAAATCGTCGGCCCCATTTCGGCCATCGATGTCAGCTCCGCCATTTCGCCGGCGCACGCGAGCCGGCTCCATCTGGATGGCTTGGGCCTGGCCGGCGCGGGCTCGATCACCGTGGCCACGTTGAGCGCGGCGATCAACGGCAACCTCGTGCTCCCGGGCGCAAACGACGTGGACACGCTGTTCGCGACGACGAAGAACCTCGGGCAGGGCATCAACTTTGCCAACGCCCACGGGTTCACCGTCGGTGAGGTTGGGACCGAGGGACCCGGCCTCGCGACGCTCACGGCCGGCACGAGCGTGGTGGCCTTGGCGAGCAGCTCGACCTTCACCATCGAGATCGACGGAACCACGCCCGGGACGGAGTACGACCAGCTCGCCATCACCGGCGCGGTGGATCTTGGCGGCGCGATCCTCGCCGGCAGCGTCGGCTTCACCCCCGTGCCGGGGTCGTCGTTCGTCATTATCGACAATGACGGCACCGGCGATGCCGTGACCGGCACCTTCGCCGGCCTCGTGGAAGGCGGGCTCGCCTCGCTCGGCGGGCACTTTTTTAACATCACCTACAAGGGCGGCGACGGGAACGATGTGGTGCTGCTCACGCCGCAGCCGCTCGCCGTGACGCCCGTGAACGGCGGAAAGGTCGTGACTTTCACCGACCTGGACGGCGACCTCGTGACGGTGAAGACGAGCGTCGGCACGTTTACCGGGAGCGAGTTCGTCGGCGTCCAGACGGGCGCGCATGGCGGGGGGCTGCTCCAGGCGCTCAACCTCGGCGCGGGTTTCAGCGGTGCGAAAATCACCTTCAGCGCCAAACCGCAGGACGTGAATGGCGACGGCACGAAGGAGGGGAACAAGCTGGTCAACGTCGGCTCGATCAATGCCGCCGGCGTGGACCTCGGCGGGGTGAAGCTGCCCGGCGATCTCGGGCAGATCGATGCCGGCCATCCCGGAGATGCGGTGGCGGCGCTCCTTTCCCTGGATGTGCAATCGCTCGGCGCGTTCGGGCTCGCCACGCAGGGCGTCGCGGCGAGCCTGCACAGCGACCTCGACGGCGACCTCAAGAAACTCACCGTCAAGGGGGCGATCAACCCCGGCGTCACCCTTGCCGTGGCGGGCCAGATCGGCGCCGCGACAATCACGGGCGACCTGACCGGCGCAACCATCACTGCCCTCGGCCTGCTCGTGCCCACGGACGACAAAGCGGCCGTGGCGATCAAGAAACTGAGCGTCGGCGGCAACGTGGCCAATTCACAGATCCTGGCCGGCTACGACCTCGCCGGGGCGGCCATGAACGCCGATGTTTCCATCGGCACGGTGAGCGTGAAAGGCGCGTGGACCGCGAGCAGCCTCGTCGCCGGCATCGCCGATTCGACGGCCAACGGCTTCGGCCGCGACGACACCCGCATCGTCACCGGCGGTCTCGTGGGCGGTGACCTGAACATCATCGCGAAGATCGCCAGCCTCACGATCAAACTCGCCGCCACCGGGAGCGCGGCGTCTGGCGATTTCTTCGGCATCACCGCGGAACAGATCGTCAAGGCGAAGATCAACGGCGCCGCCGTCACGCCGCCGCTCGACGAGAACAAGAACACCATCGACCTCGATGGCGACTTTCGGCTCGTGGAGCTGTAAGCGGACCGGCGCGGAGCGCGCCGGGCCTCGGCCGCGCCCGAGCAAAACGCGCCCGCGGCCGGCTTGGCCTGCGGTCCCGATTGCACCAGGTTGAATCGCAGCCCCTGGATCATCCCCATGAAAATGTCCGCGCTATTACGCTTCGTCTGGTCTTTGAGTTTCCTTCCTCTGGCCGCGCAAACTTGGGCGGAACCGGTCCAGCTTGCTTCCGATGGCGCGGCGCGGATGGCAGTGGTGGTGGCGGAGAACGCCGGGGTGCAGACCAGGCAGACCGCGGCGCGCCTGGCGGATTACCTTGGCCGCATCGCTGACACCAAGTTTGACGTGACCAGCGGCGACGGCGCCACCGGGATCGCGGTCGGTCTGGCCGGCGATTTTCCCAAACTGGAGGCCGGGGCGCGTTGGAACGCGAAGGACCTCGCACAACGCGAAGATTATCTCCTGCGTTCCCATGTGCGCGGACTTCAGGTGATCGGCGCCACCGAACTCGGCGTGGAGCACGCCGGTTGGGATCTGCTTTATCGGCTCGGCCACCGCCAGTTCTTTCCAGGCGAACGCTGGGAGGTGATCCCGAAAGCCCGTGATCTGCGCCTCGAGGTGGATGCGCAGGAGCACCCGGCTTTTCTCTCCCGCCGCATCTGGTATGGCTTCGGCGGCTGGGATTTCTCGGAGCAGCCTTACAAGGAATGGTGCGCCAGGAACCGCGCCGTCGCCGGCGTCGCGCTGAATACCGGCCACTCCTACGACGGCATCCTGCACCGCAATAAACCCGCCTTCGCGGCGCACCCGGAATACCTCGCGGTGGTCGGCGGCGTGCGCAAAGGCGCGAAGTTCTGCATCTCCAATCCCGACCTGCGCAAGCTGGTGATCGAGGACGCGCTGCGGCAGTTCGAGAAAAACCCGGACGCCGACAGCATCTCGATGGACCCGAGCGATGGCGGCGGCTGGTGCGAGTGCGCGGAGTGCGCGAAGCTCGGCAGCATCACCGACCAGGCGCTGCGGCTCGCCAACGAGGTTGCGGCGGCGGTGAACGAAAAGCATCCCGGCAAGCTCGTCGGGATGTATGCCTACAATTACCACTCGCCGCCGCCGAATCTCCGCGTCCATCCGCAGGTGGTCATCAGCGTTGCCACGGCCTTCGTCAAGGGCGGCGCGTCGCTCGATGAACTGCTCGACGGCTGGTCGGCCAAAGGCGCGCGGCTCGGCATCCGCGAATACTACAGCGTCAACACCTGGGACCGCGACCTGCCCGCCCAGGCCCGCGGCGGAAATCTCGCGTATCTTCGGCGGACCATTCCGCATTTCTACGAAAAGGGCGCGCGCTTTCTCTCCGCCGAGTCGAGCGACAACTGGGGTGCGAACGGCCTCGGTTATTATCTCGCGGCGCGGACGCTTTGGGACGTGCACGCGGAAGAGCACGTGGACGAACTGGTCGAGGATTTTCTCACGAGGGCCTTTGGTCCCGCCAGGGAACCGATGCGCGAGTTTTACCGCCAGCTCGATGGCTCGCGTCCGCACCCCGTGGTGTCGGATCAGCTTGGCCGCATGTTTCGTGCACTCGACCGCGCGCGCCAAATCGAGGCGCCGCCTCAGGTGCGCGCCCGCCTCGACGATCTCGTGCTCTACACGCGCTACGCCGATCTCTTCCAGCGCTATTCGCAGGCGAAAGAGGCCGCGCGGCAGACCGCTTTCGAGGCGCTGATCCGGAACGCCTACCGGATGCGCAAGACCCTGCTCGTGCACAGCAAGGCGCTCTATCGCGACCTCGCCAACCGCGACAAATCCGTGAGCATCCCCGAGGGGGCGGCTTGGAATGAGCCCGACGCGAAGAACCCATGGAAGTCGAGCGAGCCCTTCTCCAGCGATGACCTGGCGCGCTTCCTTGCCGAAGGGATCGAGCGCCATCCGCTCACGGAGCTGGCCTTTCAGCCCGCGGAATTCAGCAGCGACCTCGTCAGCGCCGCACCGCTGAAACTTCCCGATGTCGCGCCCGGCGCACTCGGCGCCGGTCGGGGTAAACAGATCTTTTACACCCGCGTGGAGCAGGCGCCGGCCGCGATCGAACTGCAGATCACGGGAGGGCTCATCGCGCACTACCGCGACCGCGGCAACGTGCGGGTCGAGCTTTGGAAATTGGGCGGCGCAAGCGAGACGGGCGAACGCGAAACGCTCGTGGCGGAAGATCGCAGCGTGCCGCCCGACGGGCACGAGCACACCGTCGCGGTGCCGGTGCAAACCCCGGGCGTTTACAAGGTCGCGCTCGATGACGGCAAGGATCGCACCCTCGTGAAGCTGGCCTCGCCGCTGCCGTGGACGATCAAATCTTCCGAGAGCGAGCCGATGAGTGCGTTCTACACCGAGCCCTGGAGCCTCTGCTTCTATGTCCCGCGGGGGACGAAATTGATCGGCCTCTTTGGCGGTGAGCACGGCGAAGTGCGCGATTCTGCGGGGCGTCCCGTATTTTCGCTCAACGAGCGCAATCCGAATTATTACAGCGTCCCAGTGCCCGAGGGCGAGGACGGCAAGCTCTGGCACATTCGCGATGGCCGCGGATCCATCCGTCTCCTCACCGTGCCTCCTTACTTGGCCCGCACCGCGGCGGAGCTACTGCTGCCTGTGGAAGTGGCACGCGGTCGTTAACGACTTCCGGCGGCGGGCTGGAATCTGTGCTCGCCTTCCCGCCGGCGTGCAGGTTAACCGTGTCGTTGTCGTGCCTAAAATGGAATCCGCAGCGGAGTTTCTCGTTTCTTAGATTTATGAAGGGGTGGGCGACCATCGCGGCCTGGTTGCTCTCCGTTCTGATGGCGTCGGCACAGCCCGTCGCTGATCACTCCGAACTGCTGACCAGGGAGAATATCGTGGACGCCGCGCGACCCCGGGAAGTCTGGCAGATGGCGGCCATTGGCCAGGCGCTTTATGAGCGTGATCGTCTCCGAACCGGCGGCTTGAGCCGGGCCAGTCTGCGGCTGACCAATCTGGCGGTCTTGCGGATGAATGAATTGACGGTGCTCGAATTGCTGCCGCCGGAGCAGATGAGGACCAAGCCCACGCTCGATCTGAAAGGGGGCTCGATCTTTTTCTTCAGCCGGGAAAAGCCGCAGGAGCTGCATCTGCGCACGCCGCTCGTGACCGGGGCCTTGCGCGGCACTGAGTTTCACGCCGAAGTCGGCGCGAACGGCCGCACGGTGGTGACGATGTTCGAGGGAGAAGTCGCGCTGCAAAACGCGTTCGGCGGCGTCGTTATCCGCTCGGGCGAACAGGCTACGGTCGAGCCGGGACGGCCGCCCGTGAAGACCGCGATGATCGAGGCGATCAATATCATCCAGTGGTGTCTTTACTATCCGGGCGTCGTGGATGTCGCGGAACTCGGGCTTTCGCCGGCCGCGCAGCAATCGCTCGCGGCCTCGCTGAAAGCTTATCGGCAAGGCGATCTGCTGGGCGCGCTGCAAGCCTATCCCGCAGGCCGGACCCCGGGATCGGAGGCGGAGCGCATCTATCGGGCGGCGCTCTTGCTGGAAGTCGGACAGGTGGACAAGGCGAGCGCGGAGCTGGCTCGCTTGCGCCGCCGCTCGGGCAGGAGCGAAGCGCTGAAGCAACTGATTGCGGCAGTGAAATTCAAAGAGTTCACCCGCATCGCACCGCCCCAGTCTGCCACGGAATGGATGGCCGTCTCCTACTACGAGCAATCGCGCAGCAATCTGGAAGCCGCCCTGCAAGCGGCCCGCGAGGCGACGCAGCTTTCGCCGGAATTTGGCTTCGCATGGGCGCGGCTCGCCGAGTTGGAATTCTCCTTCGGCCACACGCTGAAGGCCATGAAGATCCTGGAACGCGCCCTCGAACTGGCACCCAGCCACGCGCAGGCCTACGCCCTGCAGGGCTTCGTCTTGAGTGCGGAGAATCGCCTGGGCGCCGCCCAACGATCGTTTGAAAAGGCGATCGCGCTCGATGGAGCGCTGGGGAACGCGTGGCTCGGGCGGGGACTTGCGGCCATCCGTCACGGCGACGACGAGAAGGGTCGTCAGGATCTGCAAACCGCGGCGGCGCTCGAGCCGAATCGTTCCGTCTTCCGCAGCTACCTCGGCAAAGCGTTCAGCGAAGTCGGCAACGTAGCGAAGGCCAATCGGGAGCTGGACCGCGCCAAGGAATTGGATCCGAACGATCCAACGCCCTGGCTTTATTCCGCCATCGAGAAGAAGCAGGAGAATCGTTACAATGCTGCAATCGAGGACCTTGAGAAGTCGATCGCCGCCAATGATAACCGGCGCGTCTATCGCTCGCAGTTCCTGCTCGACCAGGACCGGGCCATCCGTGGCGCCAATCTCGCAGCCATCTATCAAAACGACGGCATGATCGAGCAGAGCGTGCGCGAAGCCACACGTGCCGTGAGCAATGATTACAGCAGCGCGCCGGCGCACCTTTTCCTTGCCAACAGCTACGACGCCTTGCGCGATCCGAATCGCATCCAGGTGCGCTACGAGACGGCTTGGTTCAACGAGTTACTCCTCGCCAATCTGCTTTCGCCAGTCGGCGGCGGCCCGCTC
Organism: Chthoniobacter sp.; assembly: GCA_034667665.1. GTDB lineage: Bacteria > Verrucomicrobiota > Verrucomicrobiia > Chthoniobacterales > Chthoniobacteraceae > Chthoniobacter. Next base: position 14,716 of record JAXDQW010000032.1, on the reverse strand, counting down.
TCGCAATTCGCCTCGGAACAGGAGTATTCGAAGCTTTTCGAGAAAGATGGCTTCGGCATCAACTCGGTCACCACTTACTTCAGCACCGGCGAAGTGCGCGAGACCGGCTCGCAATATGGCACCTCCGGCAATGTCAGCTACGCGCTCGACGCCGAATATCAATACAACGACGGCCTGCGCCCGAATAACCGCATCTCGCGGTTCGAAAGCTACGGCTCCTTCAAGCTCCAGCTCGGGCCGCAGGACACGATGTTTTTTCAGACCAAGATTGGCGACCTCGAGACCGGCTATTTGTTTCAGCACTACGATCAGCGTGAGGTCGAAACGATCGTGCGCAATAATTTCGGCACCATCGTATCCATCCCGAATCGCGCGGCATTAACCTTCGATTTCAGCGAGCGCCAGGATCCTGCACTGTTACTGGTGGGCTGGCATCATGAGTGGAGTCCCGGCAACCACACCCTGCTCCTCGGCGGCCGGCTGGAGAATCGTCAGCGGCTCACCGCGGACGATGTGGAGGTGGATGTGGTCGCACGTAATATCTCCACAATCTACCCGCTAATGGTGGAGCAAGATTTGCGAGCAGGACGCCGTGCGCGCGACCACGATTTTTTCGCGAGCCTGCGCGCATTCGCCGGACGAACGCCGGTCACTGGCATCTCGCCGAACTACTTTGACCTCGAATACCGCTCGCGGTTTGAAGCTTATACCGGCGAGTTGCAGCAGATTCTGACCGCGGGTCCGAATACGATCGTCGCTGGCGGACGTTTCCAGCGGGGCGACTTCGAGACCCGCGTGCGCCTGACTAACTTTGCCAACGGCCAGCAATCATCGACGGAGAAATTTCTCGACGATCCGCCGGCCAACCAAAGGAGCAACGTCGATTTCGAGCGGCTCAACGCTTATTGCTACGACCTGCTGCGAGTGACGCGCTGGCTCACCCTCACCGGTGGGGTCACTTACGACCGATTGCAATATCCGGAGAATTTTCAAAACTCTCCGGTGAGCGATCGGCAGCGGGTCATCGAGAAAGTTTCGCCCAAAGCTGGCCTCTCCCTGCAACCGTGGAGCGGCGCCGCCGTACGCGGCGCATATTCAGAAGCAATCAGCGGCACGAGCTTTGATGAAAGCGTGCGTCTTGAGCCGGTCCAGGTCGCCGGTTTTCTACAGGCCTACCGATCCACGATTTCGGAGTCGCTGATTGGTGCGGTGCCGGGCAATCGCTATCGCCTCGGAGGCGCGAGCTTCGAGCAACGGTTTCCTTCGCACACCTATCTCGCCGTCGAGTATCAAACCGTGCGGCAGAAGGTTGATCGCGTGACTGGGAGTTTCGATCAATTGCGAGGCCTGCTGACCTATGTCGGTTACACCCCGTCGTCGCTGACGGAGAATCTTCGGTATCGCGAGGACACGCTCACCGCGACGTTGAATCAACTGGCGGGCGACTGCTCGTCCTTCGGCGCGCGCTACCGCTACGTGCATTCGCGGCTCGAGCGACGGAATCCTGAGCTTGTCGAGGCGCTCGCACGGATGCCCGATGACGCACTCGCCGCACGCGCGAAAGCGCTCGATCAATCCGGCCTCCATGCTCTTAGCCTTTACGCGATTTTCAATCACCCCTCCGGCTTCTTCGCGCGGGCGGAGGCAAATTGGTATCGTCAGCAATCGGACAGTCGCTCGACCACGGTGATTTTTCCCGAGCCGGGCGCGAACGCGCAAGCAACATCGCGCCTGCACAATGAGAACCTTGGACTACCCGGCGAGGACTTCTGGCAGTTCGACGTGTTCGCTGGCTACCGCTTTTACCGCAATCAATGCGAACTCGGCTGCGGCCTATTGAATCTCAGCGGTGCCGACTACCGACTCTTCCCGCTTAATCCATATCTCGATCTGCCGCGCGACCGGACATTTGTCCTGCGCTGCAAACTGAACTTTTAGGCAGTCCGAAACACTCTACGCGACGTCGTAATCGACGAGGACGATCGTCGCCAGACCGGGCCGAACCACGAGGCCGGGCAAAGGGGGCGGCGGGCGATTAGGGGCGGCAACTGTAAAAGAGAGGTTGAAAGTCCCCGCGGGCCACGGCACCTCCTCGTCCATCGGTCGCGCCCTTCCATCGCCATCGACCTCCCAAGTGGTCTGCGGAGAGTTCGCGGCGATCGTGATGCAATGGATGAAGCCATCGCCGCTATCGGGCTCCAGTTGCATTTCAAAGGGATCGATGAAGTGGGCTGATCCGGTCAGGGGTTCATTGGGGTTGGGCATACGTAATCCTTTCCTGGTGCTACGGCTTCTTATTGAAGCCCAGAATCACGACGGTCTTTTTTTCTGGAACGATGACAACCGTATTGCGGGGATTTCCGGGCTGTGGGTTGCAGACATAGGTGATGGTCACAGTCCCGGAGGGAATGTCCTCGACGACCGCGTTCAATGCATTGACCGTCGGATCGCTGTCCACCTTCCAAGTAATCGTCGCGGGTCGCACCTTGGGGGTATTACAAGTGACTTGGAGCTTGCCTACTCCAGTAGGAGATGCAGGGCCTCGATTAGCTTTAGGAATGTTAACTCTTGGTGGGACGCCGGTCATGGGTGGTTTCGCTGGTGGAGATTGGTGGCCTTTGATCCTCAACCAAAGCCGCGCAGGTGAGAGTTCAGAAGGGATCGCTGATGGGAGGATGGAACAGAGATTCCGCGCGGAGAACAAGCTCGATATTACGATAAAGCTCTCGCGGCGTTGCCAGCCACCGCGCTCGGAATGCGAATCCGCACCGTCGTCCCGACGCCGACTTCGCTCTCGACCTTGATCTCGCCACGGTGGGCGTCCACCACCGACTTCGCGATGGCCATGCCGAGGCCGGTGCCCTGCTTTTTGCCGGCGGTGACGAATGGCTCGAAGATCCGCTTCTGGACTTCGGGCGGGATGCCACCGCCGGTGTCGGTTATCGCAAAGACGACCGCGCCCGCGTCGGCGTGGATGGAAAGCGTGAGCTTCCCGCCCAGAGGCATCGCCTCCATCGCGTTCTTGATGACATTGGCCAGCATGCGCACGAAGCGCCCACGATCGACGGCGACTTCGCCGTTGTAGGCGATGTTCCGGACCAGCTCGATATTCTGCCGCGGCAGCAAGCGCAGGATCTGCGCGTCGAGATCGTCGAGAATGCGATCCACGGGTTCAGGTTGCGCGTCGATCGCGACGACGTGGCCCCGCGAAAAATCGAGCAGCTCCTGAATCATGGCCAACATGCGGTCGATCGCCTTCTTGTTCAAAAGGACCAGCTTGGCCCGGTCGGCGGCGGAGTCCTGCAGCTCGAGCATCTCGGTGCACGCGCGGATGACCGAGATCGGGTTGTTCAGGTCGTGGATGATCGCGGCCGCCATTGAGCCAACCAGGCTGAGCCGCTCCGAGCGCATTACTTCGGAAATAAAATGCTGAGTCACTCCCCGCAGTCGTTCCACGATCTGGAAGAGGAAATTCATGTAAATCTCGGAGCAGCCCAGACCGAGAATGTGGTGAAAGCCGTCTCGGTCGATGGAACCGAGGACGGCCTTTTCGACCGCCGTGGCGCGCGCGGACCGAGGGCTCGAATCGAGCAGCGCCATCTCCCCAAAAAAGTCGTGCCGCTCGACAAAGGTAATCGTTTCCTGCGCATGGCCGCGACCGAGCTTGGAAATGCGCACAAACCCTTCATCCACGAGGAAAAAGTTATTGCCGACTTCCTCATCCGAAAAAATCGTCTCTCCCGCCTCATAGGTAACCTCGCGAATGACCGGCCCGATCTGGCTCATGAATTCCGCCGAAACTCCACGAAACAGCCGGTTGCCGTGAAACTTCTCGTTCATTCTCGCGGGAGAGTCCTATGCCAGGCTGCGCGACTCCAGTTCATTCGGGCTATTTTTTCGTAAACTCGATGACGCCGGTCCATTCCTTCGGCGCGCCGTCGCGTTCGATTTCGCGGATGGTTTTGAGGAAAAACTCGGCCGGCCCGTCGCTCCCGCCATGCAGTTCGCAGGTCTTTTCCATGCAGCCTGTCGCCATTCTGAGGTCGCCCGATTCGAACGCGCGCAGACCTTTCCCGAAAACCTCCAGCCACCCGGGCTCGCCCGGCGGGCTGATGGCCGGGGCAATGAGTTCGTGAATACCGACCGGGCGCGATTTTCCCGCCACGCGAAACTGACCGAGGGGCCGCGTCACAAACCGGCCGCCGAGCTGATCAAACGTGGCATCCGAAATCAGGATGTCGGTGCCGAAATGTTTGTTCAGGCTCTCGAGGCGGGCGGCAAAGTTTGTGGTGTCGCCGATCACCGCATAATCGAAACGAAACTCCGATCCCAGATTGCCCGCGAATCCCGGGCCGGTGCTGATGCCCACGCGGGTGCGAATGAGCCGTCCATTCGCGGTGAACTTCGCGACTTCCCGCAAGCGATAGGCCGCCTGCACCGCCTTGAACGCGTGGTCGGCATCGGCCAGTGGCGCATTCCAGACTGCTTCGACGGCATCGCCCATGTATTTGATGATCGTCCCGTCATTCTCGAGGATGCACGCCGTGGTGCGGCGAAAGTATTGGATCAGAACCGCGGAGAGCGCCGCCGGATCATTGAGTTCCTCGGAGAGGGTGGTGAAGCCTTCCAGATCGGTGAACATGATCGTGGCCTCGACGAGTTGGCCACCCGGGGTGAGGTCGAATTCCGAGGCCGCGATCTTGTCCGCCATGTGCGGCGAGAGATAGAGCGAGAAAGCGCGGCGCAACGCGGCGCGTCGGCGCGTCTCGGCGAGATATTGCGTGCCCACCGACCAGACGACGCCGAACGGGATTTGCACGGCGGCCGGAATGAGCCACGCCCACCAGATGCGCTCGAACCAGGCGCCGCAAACGGCTGCAGCGCAGAGCACCGCGATCGCCAGGACCCCGGCGATGGTGGCGCGCACCGGTGAACAGCGATTCAAGATACAGCCGGCGAAAACCGCGGCGATGAGCAGGCACGCCACTTCCAGACCTGTCACGAGGCGTTCCAGCCAGTCACCCCGCAGGAGATTCAGCAAGGCCGTGGCGTGGACCTCGGGGCCGGGGAAAAATCGCCCCCCCCAGCGCGACAACGGTCCCGCAAACTCATCCTTGCGGAGTGCGCGGTGGCTCACCGACAGGCGCCCGCCGACCACCACGATCCTGCCACGGAAAAAATCGGGAGGCAGGCCGTCTGGCCGCAGCGCCTGCGCGAAGCTTACCCCATGGAGCCAATCCGGAGGCCCGTAGAAATTCAGCCAGCGCGTGCGTGGAAAAGAGCTGCCGCGGCCCAGCAATCCTGCCACTACCGCGGGTGTGGAGGGCAGATTGCCGGTTCCAGGAAATATCCGCCGCACTCCATAGTCCGCATCGATTTCAAATGCCGCCACGCCCCAACCCGCCGCCGCCTCGCGCAATACCGGAGTCGGTGCGACGATAGCTTCGGAACCGGTGCCAAGCTGCTCTTCCACTTCCACCGCCGCGCTCAGCACCACCGTGCCGTGGCGTCGCATCGCTTCCGCGAATTGCGCATCGGTTTGCGGATCGGCAGACGGTGCTTCAAAAACAATGTCGAAGAGCACGGCCCGCGCGCCTTCGCGCGTCATCCGGTCCAGCAACCGCGCGTGCAAAGTCCGGTCCGGAGCCGCGTCGGGAGGCTGCCCCAGTTCGGCGGCGGAGGCTTCATCCAGATAGACCAGCACGACCTCTGGCGCGGCGATCTCTCCCCGCACGTAGAACGGCAGATCGTAACTCAACCGCGCGAGGGAATCGCCAAACCGCGAGGCGAAAAGGATCAAGCCGAGCGCCGCCGCCAGGGCCGTCGCCGCGATTTGATTGCCGTAACTCGCCGTGGGCCGCCGCATCTTCAAGTCACCGCGCAACGGCGCCAATCCACCAGCCGCTCCAGCTCCGTGCAGCCACGCCTTCGAAATCCACGCCCGATAGGTCTGAGGTCATTGGAATTCGCAACCTACTCAAGGCGCGCCGCCGTGACGATACAAACGTAGGGATAGGTGCGCTGCCCCGCACCGCGATGACCGACGGGCTCCAGGTGCGGCCGTGCGCGAGGGAGTTTTTTCTGAGCAAAGCGAAAAATCTCTGATCTCCGCCTTTCCCTTTTGACGGCGTTGTCCCCACGCTGCGATCCCCCATGAAGAACGTTGCCCTCCATGCGTGCTTCCTCTCGCTGGTCGCATCCTCCCTCGCCACAGCCGCCGAAGTCGGCCTCGGCGCGCACCAGTTCACGCTGGCCGACGAGTTTGAAATTGAACTCGTCGCTGGTCCGCCGCTGGTCGAGCGGCCCATCGCGGCGGCGTTCGACGAGCAAGGCCGGCTCTATGTTTCCGACTCGTCGGGCTCGAATCAAAAGGTCGAGCAGCAATTGAGCGACCGTCCCCATCGCGTCGTGCGCCTCGAAGATGCGGATGGCGATGGCCGCTTCGATCGCAGCACCGTTTTCGCCGATCGCCTGATGTTCCCCGAAGGAGTGATGTGGCTCGACGGCTCGCTCTACGTCGCCGCGCCTCCGAGCATTTGGAAACTCACCGACCGCGATGGGGACGGCGTCGCCGAACGGCGTGAAGAATGGTTTCAAGGCCGGACGCTCACCGGTTGCGCGAATGATTTGCACGGTCCCTATCGCGGCCCGGACGGGTGGATTTATTGGTGCAAGGGAGGCTTCGCGGAACAGACGTATGGGCGTCCCGGCCGCCCGCCGATCCATGATCGCGCCGCGCACATTTTCCGTTGCCGCGCGGACGGTTCGGACTTCGAATCCGTGATGAGCGGCGGCATGGATAACCCGGTCGGCATTGCCTTTACCCGCGAGGGCGAGCCGATCTTCACCGCGACGTTCCTCGATCTTTCCGGCGACGGCAAACGCGACGGCCTCGGCCATGCGGTCTATGGCGGGGTCTTCCCAAAGGTGCATGACGTGATCGAGTCAGTCACTCGCACCGGCGCGCTGCTCCCCGCCATGACGCATTTCGGCCCCGGCGCGCCGTGCGGCTTCACCCGCAACGTGGGAGGCGACTTCTTCGCCTGCCTCTTCAACCTGCACAAAGTCACCCGCCACGTCCTCGAACCCACGGGCGCGACCTTCCGTACGCGCGACAGCGATTTCCTCGTCTCGAACAACACCGACTTTCACCCGACCGACGTCATCGAAGACGCCGACGGCAGCCTGCTCATCATCGACACCGGAGGCTGGTACAAGCTCTGTTGCCCCACCTCGCAACTCGCCAAGCCCGACGTATTCGGCGCGATCTACCGCATCAAACGCAAGGACGCACCGCGCATCGACGACCCGCGCGGATTCAAGGTGCCGTGGCCGAAACTGGACCCACCATCGCTTGCGGCGCTACTTGCGGATTCCCGGCCCGCTGTCGTCGAACGCGCTACGGCCGGCCTCGCGAAACGAGGTGACGACGCGGTGACGGCGCTGAAGAACGTGCTGAAGAAAAGCACCACGCCTGCGCTGCGACAGCAGGCGCTCTGGGTGCTCGCTCGCATCTCCGGTGAAGCGGCTCGGGCCGCGGTGCGCGAATTTATGACCGACCACCATCCGGCGGTGCGACAAGTCGCCGCGAAGATTGCGGGACTCTGGCGCGATGCCGAAGCACGCGAGCACCTGACTGCATTGCTGGCAATGAAAGGAAACCCGCCACACCTTCGACGCGTCGCCGCGGAAGCGCTCGGACGCATCGGTGATCGAACCGCGGTTCCTGCGCTGCTCGACACGTACATTGCGGATGCCGACGATCGCTTTCTGGAACACGCGCTCATCTTTGCGCTCATCGAGATCGGCGACGCAAAGGCGACAGCGGAAGGGCTGCGCGAGGAACGTGGCAGGTCGATGCGGCGGGTGGCGTTGATCGCACTCAGCGAAATGAGCGCCACCGCGCTTTCTCCCCGCGACGTGATTCCGCTATTCGCTTCGTCCGACACCGCGCTCAAGGAAACCGCGTTATGGATCGCCGGTCGCCACGCCGCATGGGGCGGGGAACTCGCCGGCTACTTTCGGCAATGTCTCGAAGCGCCCACGGTGTCGGAAGGGGAGCGCGCCGAGATCGAATCCCTGCTCGCCGAAATGGCGCGCGAACGCGCGGTGCAGGAGCTGGTCACGGCGATCCTGGGCGACGGCAAAGCAGCGGCTCAATCTACCTTGTTGCGCGCCATGGCCCGCGCTGAACTCACGGTCATTCCCGAAGCCTGGATCAACGACGTCAGCCGGATTCTGGAGTCGAAGCACCCGGACTTGACTCGCGACGCCGTCGCGGCCGCGCATCGGTTCGTGACCCGCAAGGAGGGGGCGCGGCTCGCGCCACCGTTGCTCGCTGTCGCCCGCGACGCGGCGAACCCCGAGGACATCCGGATCGCAGCGCTAACCGCCCTGCCGGCCGGCGTGCTGTCCGCCGACACCGTGCTTTTCGATCTCCTGCGCGCGCAACTCGATCGCGCCAAACCGGCGGCCACGCGCGCTTCCGTCGCCGCCTGCCTTGCTCGCGCGCGGCTCGATGATGCGCAACGCAGCGTCCTCGTCGATTTGCTCCCGCAGTTGGGGCCACTCGAATTCGCGCGCCTCCTTCCCGCCTTCGACCGCGCCCTGCCGGAGGTGCTCGGCCGTCGCCTTCTTGACGCGCTCCGCAATACTCCCGCCCTCGCCGCAGCCCAGCCCCAGGCCCTCCGCGCGACGTTTGCCAAACTCCCCGCGAGTCTTCAACCGGATGCGGAAGTCATCCTCGCCAGCCTGAACCTCGGCACCGCGCAACAGCGGGCGAAGCTCGACACGATCGCCGCGGAATTGCCACCCGGCGATGTGCGCCGCGGCCAGGCCATCTTCAACACAAAGACCACCTGCACACTCTGTCATGCGGTCGGCTACCTCGGGGGAAAGTTCGGCCCGGATCTCACCTCCATCGGCCAGGTGCGCAACGAGCGCGACCTCCTCGAAGCCATCGTGTTTCCGAGCGCGAGTTTTGTGCGCAGCTTCGAGCCGATGATCGTGCGGATGAAGAACGGCAACGAAAGCACCGGCATCGTGCATGGCGAAACCGCCGACGCGATCACCCTTGCGATCGGTCCCGGCGTCGAGCAACGCGTGAGCCGGTCAGACATCGCCGGGATGCTGCCGGGCACGATTTCGCTGATGCCGCAGGGCTTCGATCAAATCCTCACCCGCCAGGAACTCGCCGACCTGATCGCTTTTCTCAAAGCCTCCGTCCGCAAGCCGAATTGATCCGATGCCGAAGCACCATGTCACCCGCCGGGGCGCGCTGAAGAGCGTGGCGGGAATCGCGGCCGCGGCGTTCGCCCCGCAGCTCGGTTTCACGGCGCCGCCGCGCGATCTGATTCGGGAAGAAAACGCCCGGCCCGGGACACGCGACTGGATGCTGGCGCGCACGCGCATCGATCCACCGACAAAATATCGCTGCCCATGGATCGAGGGTTACTGCTCGCGCACGAGCGTGCGCGCCGGCGAGACGCTGACCTTCCACGTGAGCACGAATCCCGCGTCGCCGTTCACGCTCGATCTCTACCGGCTGGGCCACTACGGCGGCGACGGCGGGCGTTTCATGAAACGCCTCGGACCGCTCGACGGAAGAACGCAGCCGGACCCGCCGATCGGAGCGAAGCGCGTGCGCGACTGCGGGTGGGAGCCGTGGGCCGAGCTGCGCGTGCCGGCGGATTGGCTGAGCGGGGTCTATGTCGGCAAGCTGACCGCCGAACGCGACGGCACGCAGAGCTATGTCATCTTCATCGTGCGCGACGACCGGCCCGCGGATTTCATCTTCCAGTGCAGCGATCATACGTGGCAGGCCTACAACCGGTGGCCCTCGCAGTTCGCGCTCTACGACGACGGCGCGAACCCGTGGTACTGGGGCGGGGGGGTGCAGGTGAGCTGCAACCGCCCGTACGGAAAATACTGTCAGATCCTCGACGCGCCGCTCTCCATCGGCTCGGGCGAGTTCTTTCTGTGGGAGTTCCCGTTCGCGTTCTGGCTCGAATCGCTCGGCTACGACGTGACCTACATCTCGAATCTCGACACGCACCGCGACCCGCGCGGGCTGTTGCGAGGGCGTGGATTTCTGAGCGTGGGTCACGATGAGTATTGGTCGATCGAAATGTTTGAAAACGTCCGCGCCGCCGTCGCGGCCGGTGTCAGCGTGGGCTTCTTCTCGGGCAATGCCATCTGCGGGCGCATCCTGTTCGATGAAAACGTGCGGGCCTTCGAACGCGTCGGCGTTTTCGGTCCGCCGGGCGGGACGCGGGAATTCACGGCGATGAGCAGCCTGAGCCACGAGCGGCCGTACGCGAACGAGCTCATCGGCGCGCACAGCACGGGACCGGTGACGGGCGGCGCCGATTGGATCTGCACGAAGCCCGGGCATTGGATCTACGCCGGCACCGGGATGAAAGCAGGGGACGCCGTACCGGGGACGATCGGCTGGGAATGGCACGGCGATCCGGCGCCGATTGACGGTCTCGAAATCATCGCTACCGGCCCGACCCAAAGCGCGCCGGGCAAGCCGAACGGCGGCATCTACACCGCCACCGTCTATCCAGGTCCGCACGGTAACGTCGTCTTCAACGCCGCGACCTGCTGGTGGGCGGATGGACTGAGCGCACCGCCGGGCTATGTCCGCCCGAAGGTTTACGCGGCGCCGCTCGGTCCCGACGTGCGGATTCAGCAAATCACGGCGAACATCCTGGCGCGCATGCGCGGCGGGTAGCGCGCTTCACGGAGGGCGTGGGGAGCACAAATCGCGGCGTCTTCGGGTTCACCTGCGCGGCTTCATTTTTCCTGGGCCTCCGCAGGTGTGCGCAGGAACTGGATCAGGTCGGCCATCTCCTGTTTGGTGGCGGCGGCTTCGAGGCCTTCGGGCATGAGGGAGGTATTCTGGCGGTGCAGCGGAGAGAGCGCCGGTCGCGGGAAAAAATGACGACGGGAAACGGGGGTGGGGCGCTCATGGGGTAACTGAAGGCAAAGCGACCGCGCTTCTTGCCCTTATTTTGGGGGTGCGGCTGGGACGGTGAGCCAGAGCTGATCGGTGGAGTTGATGACGAGTTCGGTGTAGCCCGCGGGCACGCCGTTGTTCTCGGAGGTCGCGATCATCGGATACTCCACGGGATGTTCAGTGCCGGAGTCCGGCTCGCGAAGGATGAGCTGCATTGGCTGGCCCGCGGGTTTCGCTTTGGCGTCCGCGAGAAACTTGAGCGTCGCGTCGCCGGCTTTTTCAGGGATCTCCACCTCGGGAGCGGTCACGCCCTCCGGAAGGTTTTTTGCAGCGAGTTGGAGCTTCTCCTTGAAGCCGTTCACGCGCTTCACCGTGACCTTCATTTCCGCGGTCTTGCCGGGCGCGACGGTGACGAAGTGGCTCGCGGCCGTCGCCGTGACGGCGGGCGCCGCTTCAGCGAGAGCCAGGCGATAGGTGAAGTCCGCGCCGCCGTGATGTGTGAGATCGCCGATGACCACGCTGAAGGTGCCGTCGGTGAGTGCGGTCCAGGTGAGCTGCGGATCGCGTGAGGCGGCCGCGTCGTCGTTGCGGGCGAGTTCCTTGCCGTCCTGGTTTTCAATCTTCATCCAGGCGTCCAGCGGCGAACCCGTGCGCGCCGTGGTCAGCTTGAATTCGTAGGCGCGTTGCTTCACGGCGCTGAACGCAAAGCGGTCTTCCTCCCCGGCTTTCTGAATACATCCGGCGGTGGCGCCGGGAACCGCGAGCGGCTGCGCGCCTGGCTCCGGCCCGGCGAATTCCGCAGCCTCGCCCGCGTCGCGGGGCAGCGGACCGGTGCGGAAATGCAGCCGGTAGATGCAGCCTTCCCCACCGGTCAGCCCGACCGCCGCGGTGGCGGGATAGGCGAAGCCCATGAGCTGCACGATGAACGTGCCATCGCCCGGCGCCTGCCAGGTGAGAAACGGATCGAGGGTGCGGCCATCGTGGTTGAAGGCGAGCTGCGTACCGTGAGGATCGACGATGCGCAGCATGCCATCGAAGGTGGAACCGAGCACATACGCTTCGACCCACACGGTCAGCCGCTCCCCACGCTGGAGCGTGATGGCGAAGGAATCCACATCGCCCGCTTTGTCGAGCCGACCACCGATCGTCGCGGGCAGGCTCGCGATTTTTTGCGGCGACTTGAAGTCGTTGTTGGGTTCCACTTCGAGGAGCTCGGGCTCCGCCGAGACGATGAAAAAGCGCGGAGCCGACGCGCCGTTTTCATTGAAGAAACGCACGAGATGCGGGCCCGGCGGAGCGTCCTTCGCGATCTCGACGTCGAACTTTCCGGTGGTCTTCCCGGTCGTGAAGGTGATGCCCGGCGCATCCACCCAGACCTGTGGCGGCCACGGCTCGAACTTGCCGGCGACCGTGACGGAGACGGTCGTGCCCTGCTGCCCGGCGACGGGGTAAAGATGGGTCAGCGTGGGCTCCGCAGCGGCGAGCGGGAGCGCCGCGAGGAGAAAGCAAACGCCGAACGTCGAACGTCGAACGCTGAACGTCGAATGGTTCGCGCTGGTCGCGCCGACCTTCGTTCGATGCTCGGCGTTCGACTTTCGACGTGCGGCGTTCAGGCGCACTCTTCTAGACGAACAGTTCTTTGATCAACCGTCCCTCGTTCACCAGATGCACCGGGCGCCCGGTGTTCGTCTGGAGCGTCTGCTGCGGGTCGATCCCCATCTTCGTGTAGAGCGACGCGGCGAAGTCCTCGGGACGATAGACATTGTCCGACGCGTTGTAGCCCTTCACATCCGTCGCCCCGACGATCTGCCCGCCGGGAATGCCCGCGCCGGCCATGACCACCGACATCGCGTGCGGCCAGTGATCGCGCCCTGCGTCCTTGTTGATCTTCGGCGTGCGGCCAAATTCGCCGAGGGCGACGACGAGCGTGTTTTCCATCAAGCCGCACTCGTGCAGGTCGGTGAGCAGCGCGGCCAGAGCCTGGTCAAAGGTTTTGAGGCGATTGCCCTGGTAAGTCTCGAAGAGTTTCCGGTGATCGTCCCAGCCGCCGTAGTTGATTGTGACCCACGACACGCCGACCTCCACGAGACGCCGCGCCAGCAGCATCCGCTGGCCGACATCGTTGCGCCCGTAGCGGTCGCGCACCTTCGCGTCCTCGCGGCTGATATCGAATGCGGCCTGCGCCTTGGAGGACGAAACGAGGTCGAAGCCTTGCTCGTAGAACTGGTCAAAGACCACCGCCGGATCTTCAACGAGCTGGTCATTGAAGCGCTGCATCCGGTCCAGCGACGCGCGCAGCTCGCGGCGTGTCCTGGCGTGGCTCTCGGAAATCTCCGCCGGCACCACCACGTCGCGCACCTGGAAACCATTCGCATTCGGATCGCCCCCGATCACGAAGGGCGCATGCTGGCCGCCGAGAAAATTCGGCCCACCCGAGCGCGTATTGCTCGGCATCGCCATGTAAGCCGGCAGGCCGCTGCGCACGCCCCGGTCGTAGGAAACCATCGAACCGAAGGACGGATGAAAGGTCACGAACGCCCCGCAACCCACCGGCACTGGCGTCGGCGCGCCGGTCATCATGTAGTGATTGCCGCCGCCGTGATTCGGGTCCTTGTGGCAGATCGAGCGAATGACCGTGAACTTGTCGAAAGTCTTCGCCAGCTCCGGCACGGGCTCGCTGAAATGCACACCCGGCACGCAGGTCGGGATCGTCTTGAAGGTGCCGCGAATCTCCGCGGGCGCGTCCGGCTTCGGGTCGAACGTCTCGTAGTGCGACGGCCCGCCATCCATCCAGATCATGATGCAATTGACGTTCTTCTTCCCCACCGCCGCCGGGCCCGGGCTGGCGGACGCGCGCAGCCGCAGCAGATCGCACAAGCCGAGGCCGAGGGTGCCGCCGAGGCCGATTTGGAGAAAGTCGCGCCGGGAGATGCCGGCGCAGTTGCGATGAAAGGGGGTCATGGGGACGCTGTAGTAAATCCGCATTCGACCGCTTTCCTAGGCAGGATAAAGAGAGGGCGGGTAGGTTGTGCGCCCACCGCAATCCCATGGCCCTCAAAGCAAGCATCTACAAAGCCACCCTCCAGCTCTCCGACATCGACCGCAACGTCTATGGCGACCACTTGCTGACGATCGCCCGGCACCCCTCGGAGACCGATGAACGGCTGATCATCCGGCTGCTCGCCTTCGCCTTGAACGTGCCCGCCGACAACGACCATGGTGCTCTCGAATTCGCCAAGGACATGTGGGAGGCCGACGAGCCCGGTCTGTGGCAAAAGGACCTGACCGGCCACATCGAACACTGGATCGAAATCGGCCAGCCCGACGAAAAGCGGCTGCTGCGCGCGGCTTCCCGCGTGGGCCGCGTCAGTGTTTACAGCTTCAGTGCCAGCACCCCGATTTGGTGGAAAGGCATCGAGACGAAACTCACCCGGCTGCGCAACGTGTCGGTCTGGCAGATCCCGGCGGACCAGAGCCAGGCGCTCGCCGCGCTGGCGCAGCGGACGCTGGAGCTGCAGGTCACCGTGCAGGACGGAGCGATCTGGGTGGGTGACGGCACCCGTTCCATCGAGGTCGCGCCCCGCCGGCTGTGTGGTGCGGGTGCGAGGTAGCTGGGGCCTGTCAGGCACTTTGGATCTATCGCCGGAGATCTTCGCGAGGAGCGCCAGCTTTTGGAGTGCGCCAGTCCTCTGGCGCTTTTGAGGGCGGCCAAGCCGGGATGAGTGGTTGGCCCGTTATGGAGCACCGTTTCTCCCC
>JAXDQW010000031.1:0-3637 GCA_034667665.1 Chthoniobacter sp. | reverse complement strand
AAGCTTCCTCGACTTCATGCGCAAGGCTCGCGACGAAGGCCGGATGGAAGGGCCTTGGGTGCTCAAGCCCGAAGTGATTCACGGAAGCGCTCTCTACCGCTACGACTTCCGCGTCCCGTTCATGTGCTACATGACGGCGAAAAAGTGCGACGGCACCGGCGCCCATCCGCGCGTGACGCCACACACGATGCGGCACACGTTCGCCGCGCTCTATGTCACCAACAACGGCAGCCTGTTCAAGCTGGCAAAGTATCTCGGCGACACGACCGAAGTGACCGAGAAGCACTACGCGCACCTTGTTCCCGACCGTGAGGACATTGAGCGGATTCATGGAGTGGAGAAGCCGGTGAGGCGGAAGCGGAAGATCGTGCCTATGCCGCCGCCGCCTGAGTCACAGGCCACCCATGCTGCTTGATGTGATCAATCGCGGCGTCCAGGTCGCACACATCGAATTGCACGTCGCGGTGAAGCTTCTTCCACGGCTTCACCAGGCCCGCGTCGCGCATCCGTTTTAGATTCGCAGCGCCGCCGACATACCGCTCCGCTTGCGCAAGGTCGCGGATTCTCTCTTCAGCCCCGAGGAGGTCGAGAATCTCAGATTTGGTCATGGAGCGAAGCGGGTGGCGATGAGTCCGAGCACCAGCACGACGAGGACGGCGACGGCATCGGGTTGGAGTTGAACGGCGAAGGCGATCATCCTTTGCGACCGAAGACATGCTCGAAGATGGACTTCTCCGAGCGGCTGGATTTCTGTCCGGCTTCGAAGGCCTGACGGAGAAGCGTGCGCACCAGGGCGACGCGGACTTTCACTTTGGTTTGCGGCTCGCGGGTGAGCGCGGGATTTGTCTCCTGCGCGCGACCGAGGAAGGTTTCAAAGGTCATGACGGAAGGGAAGGCGAAGGTTGCCGCAGCGACGGAAGAGGAAGACGCGGATATCTCCGACGGTTGTCTTCGCCGAGTAGAGGCCGGCGCGCTGCATGGAGAGCGCGATCGCGGTGGGAGATTCGCGGGACAGACGTTCGCGGTTGGCGAGCAGCCAGTCGTCGCGCCGGCCTTGCATCTGGCGGCGCCCGGAGTGACGGACGGCGCTCAAGCGGCGACCTCCAGGTTGACGCCGAGCTCTTTGGCGAGCTTGATGCCGAGCGAGAGCGACGGTTTCAGCTCCTCGAGGAGCGCGGCCTTGCGATCGGTCGGCCATTTCTCGACGGGATCAGACGTCTCCACTTGCGTCCACCAGCGGTCGAACTGCGCGCGCACACCCTGAATGGTGAGCAGGCCGCGGCCGCCGGCCGTGTTTGCCGCCAGCTTCAACACCTTGCCTGTGGCTATCGAATCCTTGAGCTGCACCGCGCTGAGGGTGTGCTCGACGGCTGTCTTCGCCCAGCGGAGCATTTGCGCGGAATCGAGGCCGGACGCCCCGAGCACGAAGAGATGCTCGGCGGTCAGCTCCTTGGCACGCAGCCCCTTTGGCACGGACGAGATCGCGATGGCGCGGATGATGTCAAACTCCGCGAATTCGAGCTGCGAGACGGCTTGCTCCACGTCCTCACGCGGGAAGGCTTCCATCCCGCGCCCGATGAAATCGGCGAGCCAAATCTGCGCGCTGCCCTTGCACATCTTGACCATGAACAGGCCTTCCATCCATTGGTCGAAGGTCATCTCGCCCTTGAACTCAACCCCGTTGGGCTCGAGCTGGAAGAGACGGTTTTCGCGCAGCTTGGCGCCAGGAGAGAGGCCGCTGGTAATGGCGAGCGCTACGTGCGTGGGCGTTTGGATTTCGACTTCAGTTTCAGCTTCGGACGATGCGGGGGCGGTTGGCATTTTTTCTTGCGGTAGTGTTTGGTTTTTTGGGCGTGTGAGTAAGCGGCACAGGCTTCCGCGGTTTTGGCCCGCTCCAGCGGGGGAAGGTCGAGCAAGGCGCACCACTTCCACGCCACGCGGCGCAGCCACTCGACGCTCACGTTGCAGACCTCGGCGCTGCGACGGAGGGACGGAAAGCCATTGATGCTGGCCATGCGGCAGGCGTGGGCGAGCCCGTGAGCGCGAGCCTGCAAATTCTCTGAGCCAGTCAGGAAGAAGCCGACGATGCGCGCCAGGGCGAGAGAGATCCTCTGTTCGCCGGCCTCGCGTATCCGCTGCTCCATGAAAGCGGCGAGTCGCGCGGCGGTCGGCGCAGCGACCTGGAACCGTTCAGCCAGCTCATCGGCCAGCTTGTCCACGGAGGCGGCGAAATCGACCCGCTCGGCAAGCCGCCCTTCGTAAAGCTCGCTCGCATCACCAGCGCGGGCAATGACGAGGCGCCCACCCTCAGGAGCCTCACGATCGAGGCACGGCCCCTTGATGCCGAGCGATTCCATTTGCGCGCGCAGACCGGGCGGCAGTTCTTTGAATGCCTCGACATATTGGCGGTCGAGGGCGCCTTGACGCTCAGGGGTCATAGGGGGAGAAGTGGGAGATTCAGTCGAGCTTGCGGCGGGCAAGCTGATCACGGCCGGCGCGTTCACGCCGGCGCTTGTTCTGGCAGGCCTCGGCACCACGGCGGCCGAGCTTCGCGCGAGCCTCGCTAAAGGTGATCCTTTCGCGCCTCGCAAGCTCGAAGGTCGCTTCGACAAGATCGAACTTACGCGGCTTGTTTGGCATCCTTACGTAAGGGTGTGGCGAGGAGCGATTCGTGGAGATCGCGAAGGTCGGCGGCCATTTCCCCAAGGGCGCCATCTTCGCCCGTGGTCACGGCATCCTGCAGGACGACCTTGAGATCGCGCAGGACTTCGATGCCGGCCTCCAGACGAATCAAATCCCGTTGTTGTCCGGTAAAGTAGGCGTGCCCCGCCATGCGGTGCACGGGCTCGGCTGCCGTCTTCCAGATCTTTCGGGCACCGGCGCCGGTCATGCCGCGGCCTCGGTTTCTACGTCACGGCGAACGAGCGCGGTGACCCAGTTGGAGAAGGAGCGCCCGTCCCCTTTAGCCTTCACGGACCCTTTCTCGAAGAGGCTCGTCGGCATGGAGACGGAGCACTTTTTTACCTTGTCCTTCTCTTGGTTACGGGGACGGCCCAAGCGCTTCGTTTTCGCTTGCCGACGTTGCCGCGCAGGAGGTTGGTCTGCGCCCGGATATGCCCGGACGGGTGCCGAAGGGGTGCTTTGGTGAGAAGATAAGTGCATTTCGAGCGGTTCTGCTATCGCCAAAGACCCGAAATCGTCAAATCTTTTAGCATCTTTTCGCGCTATCTCGGAGTTTATAGTAGTCTCTTAGACACTTTAAGTAGCAATAAAAGTCTCCTAAATGCTTTCTTTAGCGGGATGCCATCGGCCGTGTAAGAATTGGTTTGCACTTTATTGCATACCGGGTAGGAATTTTAACCATGCACGGCAGACCTCCATCCGAAGACCCCGCTATCAAGAAATCCGTCAGCATCCCGACTTCCCTCCATACGAAAATGGTGGTTCGAATGCGGCGGTTTGGCTTTCGCTCCGAGAGCGCCTACTTGCAACAGCTCATCCGCAACGATGTCGTCGAGAATGCTTCTGAGCTCAAAATGCTGTCCATGGCTGAGCCTGAGCCTGAGGCCGCTCCAAAGAAGCAGCCGAGGAAGCCTCAGCCCAAGTAAAAGAGGTAGGGCCGTGGCCCTTAGTTCTG
>JAXDQW010000030.1:0-324806 GCA_034667665.1 Chthoniobacter sp. | reverse complement strand
GCGCTGCACGAGCTCCAAGCCTCCATCAGCGAGCTCTGCGAGAAGGCCCACCTCACCAAAGCTGCCTGAGCCCCGCCCCAAAAACTTGTCACAAATGCACGACTTCGCTTCGCTCAGAGCAAGCTAGAGCCGCGAAATCGGGTAACGCTCGTTGAGGCTCGCGCAGCGCGGGCAGCGGGAGAGCAGCGCGGTGGTCTTATCCTCGAACTCGAACCCGCACATATTGCAGCGCAAGACGTGCCGGAAGGCGGCGCGCTCCCGGCGCTGCCGGGTCCATTCGTTGAAGATCCAGGCGCAGAAGATCGGCCCGAGCATGAGCACGAGGCAAATCAGCACCAGATAGCTCAAGCTGACGCGGATCATGGCGCGGGCAGATTCGGGACTGGCCCGCCCGTCCTCCGGCCATGGCGGGGCTCCTTCCCCACCTCGGGCGGCGGCGGATTCTCGCCATAGGCATCGGCGCCGAAAGTGATCGTCGCGAGCGCCCAGGTGATCGGGGCCTCGGCGGGAGCGAAGGACAGGCGCCCGAGCTGTGCAAGAGCTTCCGCATCCGCCGAGTCATTGCCGCTGGGGTGCTGGAGAAAGGTGAAGCGGACTTCGCCGGGCCCGGTCACGCCGACCAGCGCCCGGAAAGGACTGAGGGGTTGGACGGCCTTGCTTTTCCAGGTGAATTCCGCCGGTTTGATAAGCGCGCGCCCCTCGAGCGCGGAGGAAAAGGCGACGTGGGTCGGCGCCGAGGTGCCCGCGGAAGACACGGGTGTGGACCGCGGCGCCGCGCTGCGGATGATGGCCAGCGGACTGCGGGCGGGCGGAAAAGGCATCGGCTCCTGGGCTTCGACGCTGCCGCGCGGATTGGTCCTCACGGTGGCGAAGCTCGGGCGGTAGGGGACCGCGAGGATATTCGGCGGCGCTACACTGTGGGCGCTGGCGACGAGCGCCGGATCTTCGGCGGCAATCCAGCGCAGCAGCGATTCATTCTCCGGAGAGGAACCTGTCAGCAACGCGACCTGCGGTGCGGGCGGCGGAATGGTGACCCGCTGCGGATAGACCACCTGAAAAATGAAAAAGGTGGCGATGTGCGCGACGAGCGAAAGAAACACGCAACCGAAGAGCACGAGTGGAAAGGGCTCGCGTCCCGGCCAGACGAAGGTCAGCCCAGTCCCCCCTCCCTGGGACTTCACGGGCGCTCGGGAGTCGTGGCGAGCACCACCGAAAAGCCGAGCTTGAGCCCTTCATTCATGATCTGCACCACCAGGTCGTAAGGCGTGCCTCGATCGGCTTTGATGATCAGCGCGCGTTCCTGGCCGCGATGGCCGGAAAGCTGTTCCCGCAATTCGTCGAGGGTGACCTTTTGATCCCGAAAATAGATCGAAGGAACCGGCACCGCCGTCACGCTGACGATTTTCGCGTCGCGCTGCGGGCCGAGGGTGAAGGCGGAAATCGGCAGGGCAATCGAGATGCCGGGCTGGAGCACGAACCGCGAGCTCAGGGCAAAAAACACGACCACGAGGAAGAGCACGTTGATCAAGGGGATGACGTTGAACAACGCGGGGTGAATATGGAGGGTGCGGACGAGTTTCACCTTGGGCCGGGAGACAGGGACAAAATCAGGATCGGCGATTACGGATCACTGATTACTTCTGATTCACTCCGATTTCTGCCTTCGAATCTCGGACTTCGCAACGCCCGCTCGGGCCGGACCGAATTCGATGATCTCCGGCGCGGGCTCGTGGCGATGCTCGGTGATGAGATTGACGATTTCGATCCCGGCGCGCTCGATGTCGTGGAGGATCGAGTTGACCCGCGATGACAGATAACTGTAGGCCACGGCGCATGGAATCGAGACGACCAAACCGGCGGCGGTGGTGAGCAGGCTCTGGTAAATGCCGCTCGCGATGTCCGTCGAGCTGGCGAAACCGCTTTGCGAGGAGATGTTCACGAAAGCTTCGATGAGCCCGATGATGGTGCCGAGCAGGCCGATTAGGGGAGTGATGAAGCCGATGGTGGCGAGAATGCCGAGCCGCCGCTCGAGCCGCGGCACTTCGAGCTGGCCGGCTTCCTGAACGATGTCCTTGAGTTCCGCACGGGGCGCATCGTGATGCAGAATGGCGGCATGAATGACCCGCGTCACCGGCGTGGTCAGGCTGGCGCATTCCATTTGCGCTTCGGCGAAGCGCCGGTGCTGGATGAGATTCGACAGCCCGCGCATGAACTCGCCCACCCGGACGGTGATCCGATGAAAATAGGTCACCCGTTCCAAAAAGACCGCGCCGGCGAGCACGCTGCAGAACAAAATCAGCCACATCAGCGGCCCGCCCTTTTGCATGTAGTCAATCATGCGGCGCTTTATAAGGGCTGCCCGCAGGGGATGGCAAGGCTGGGAAGATGGACAGCGTCCCGGCGCCGGCGCGAAAGTGAAAACGGGCTCGTTCCGCTAAGCCTCTGACATGCTGCGAATTGCGCGGGTTTTCGCCCGCCCCAGGCGCTCCCGGCGGGGCAAATTGCGTTGACCTGAAGCCTCCTCCGATATACACGTCCGCTACGGACATGACGACCGCAGAAAGCACCGATATTCGATTTGAATGCACCACTTGTGGGCAGCACCTGGTCGTGGAGGCCGCCGGGGCGGGACTGACCACCGACTGCCCCATGTGTGAGACCATCGTCACTGTGCCGCATGCCAGTTCGCGGCCTTCGCCGGGGTCGAATGGGGATTCGAATGGGCATCCTCCGGGGTCGAATGGCCGGGGGGGAATGACCGCCATCCTGCCGACTCCAGCGGTGGAGCCGGCCAACGGTGGGCTCCCCTCAGCCGCGCTCCAGCGTGAGTTCCTGGAGCTCTCCACCGCTCGGGACCAGCTCCGGCGGGAACTCGCCGAGGCGCGGGAGGAAGCGTCGAAATCTCAGCAGCACCTCAAATCCGTCCTGGAGGAATGCGAACGGCTGAACGCCAGCGCCACGCATACCCAGGCGGAACTCAAGACTTTTCAGACCGAACGCCAGCAATTCAAGAACGAGCTCACCACCGCCAAACAGCGGCTGAGCGCCGTCGAAACGCAACTGGTCCAACGCGAGCAGGTGCTCGCTGCCGCCCGGCGCAACGCCGCCGATTGGGAAGCGAAGGCGGCCGCGGCCGAGAGGGGCAAAGCGACCGGCGCGAATCTGGAGGCATCGCATCTTGCGGAGTTGGAAGCCAGGGCGACCGCCGCGGAAACGGCGCTGAGCGAAGAGCGGGAGAGGTTTGCCGAGTCGCAGCCGGACGGCGGGACTGCGGAGAAGGCACTGACGGAAGCGCGCAGCCGGGCCGCTGATTGGGAGGCGAAAGCCGGGGCTGCGCAGTCGGAATTGGAAGCAGCGCTTGTCCGGACCAGGGAGCTGGAGGCGACCGCCGTGACCGCGCAGGCCGCGCTCCTCGAAGCCAGAAGACTCGCCGCGGAATGGGAGGCGATGGCCCTCGCGAGCGACGCCGCGGTGAACGAACTGCAGGGTCGCGCCGCGGAGCTGGAAGCGAAAGTTGCCGATGCCGAAAAGACGAAGAGCGACGCGCGCCGCAAGCTTGGGGAGTGGGAATCGCGAGCGGCTGCGGCCGAAACCGCGTTGCACCACGCGCGCGAACGTGCCGCCGAAACCGAGTCGCAACTCGCGGCGCATGAGTCCGTCGTGAGTGAAGCTCACAGCCTTGCGGCCGAGTGGCAGTCCTGTGCGCTGACCCATGAGACCGCACTTCACGAGGAACGCGCCGCTTACGAGCAGCTCACGACGGAGCTGGATCGGTCGCAGCAATTGCTCATCCAGGCCGAGGCCCAATTGGCAGAGCGCGGCAGTCAATTGGACGAGACCCAAGGCAAGCTCACGGAATTGGTGGCTGCGGTCGCCTCGGCCCAGGCGGGGCTCGCGAAATCTGAGGCGGAAGCATTGGGCTTGCGGCAGCAGCTCGGTGGCGCCCAAGCCGACGTGGGCGAGTTGCGGAATCGCGTGGGAGAGACGACGCAGGATTTGCAGGCAGCGCGCGAAAAGCTGATCGCGGCGGAGGACTCCTGCCAGTCGCTCACCGTGTGCTGCGAGGAGTTGCGGCGCGAGGCCGACTCGCTGCGCCGCGATCTGGACTCCACCCACTCCGGACGTGAGATTGTCGAATTGCGCGCACGCCTCGGCAGCGCGGTCACCGAGCGCGAGGAAACGATGGGGCGGATGGCGCTCGTCGAAGCCGATCTCCGGGCCGTTAAAGAGGCCGAACTGAAGGGGCGTGCCGAACTCGGCGAAACCCAGCGCCAGCTCGAAGAGGCGCGAGCCCAACTGGCCGCCGCAGCGGCCTCGCAAGTCACTAAGGACAACGAAGTCCTGCGCGGCATCATCACCAGACAAAATGGTGAACTCGCGCAGCGGCTCGGCGAACTTCATCGCTTCAAGCGGCTCCGCCTCGGGGTGAGACTTGCCTATGGTATTTTTGGTCTTGGTTTCGTGGGGGTCATTCTCTTCGCGTTGAAGGTGCTGCCGCAGGCCTTCAAGTAGTTGCTCGACCCGCTGCCGCCTGGCAGGGCGGCCCCATTGCAGGCCGAGGCAACATTGCGGCACCACGCCCAACTGGCGAAGGCTACCGTGGGTGGCGCAACCCAATGCGCCATCCCTGCCTCTATCCGGGACGGGCATCCGCAGGCGCATCGCCGTGGGTCTCCCCAACAAGACGAGCCAGCGACCACCGCAGGTTTGCGCGCGCGGAGATCTCGTAGCGTTGTCGGAAGTGCGCCGTGGAATAAATCCGTTCGCGCGCCAGGAACTTCGTGAGCACCGCTGCGCGGCCGGCGCGAAACGCGGCGTCGGGAACCCAGGCATATTCCTGACGGATGGCTGCTTCGTAGCGGGCGAAGCGATCGCGCGGCTGGCCGAGAATGCCAAGGTCGATATCGACGAGGAGTTGGGCATCGGCATCGCCGCCTGGAAGGTGGGATTTTGTGACCAGGATCAATGCCGCCGTTCGCTCTCCGAGCTCAGAAGGCAGATGCATCTCACGGCAAAAAGCGCGGGCCAGTTCGGCGGATTGCTCTTCGTTGTCGCCCGAGCGCGGGTCATACACCACGTCGTGAAACCAGAGCGCCAGCTCGAGCACGTCTGGCTCCAGCGCGAGCGCACGGGACGACGCGAGCTCCGCCCGGCATTCTTCGAGGTGCTCCAGATTGTGATAAGCCCGATGCTCCTCGCGGTATCTGGCGACGACCCGCTCGCCCGCCGTCGCGCCATCACCGAGGGCGTTCAGCCTTTCACACAGCGCGCGCCAATCACTTCGCCAGGCGCCGTTCATGATACTGCTCGAGCAGCTTGCGATAGACCGGCGGGGGGACGTAGGGACGGACGATCTTTTCCCATCCGCGCGGCCCGATGAGCCCCTTGACCATGCTCGAACTGACCTCCGCGAGCTCGCGCGGAGGCAACAGGAAAACGGTGGTGAGACCGGGGGCGAAGTCGCCGTTGATGTTTCGCATGAAGCGCTCGTATTCGAAATCCGCGCTCGAGCGAATCCCGCGCAGGATGTGCGTCGCGCCGACGGAGCGCGCATAGTCGATGAGGTATTCGTTCTCGAAGGAATCGACGCGCACATTGCGATGGGCCTTGGCGGCTTCGGTGAGCATCGCCAGCCGCTCGCCGTCGGTGAAGGTGTAGCGCTTGTCGGGATTCCGGCCGATCGCGACGATGAAGGTTGGAAAAAGTTTCGCGCCCTCCGCGATCATCCAGGCGTGCCCGACGGTGAGTGGATCGAAGCTCCCCGCATAGACGCCGACGATGGCGCCGGATTTCGTGACTTTGCGCATCAGCGGACTCTGACCGCTTTCCTCGCGCAGCGACAGCCCCGAGCGCAGATCTCGCAGGGTCCCGGCGCGTGCACGGCGCCTTCCCACGCAGGCGCATCGACGACCGCAGGTCACCACGGAATTTCCTGCCGATCGCGGAGAAACTTTCCGGTCAGGCTCTGCGGCGCTTCCGTTGCGAGCCACACGATCGTGTCCGCGCCTTCGGCCACGGAGCGCGTGGCATTCGCGCCGCCCATATCGGTGCGCACCCAGCCGGGGCAGACCGAATTCACGGCGCACTTCGGCAGCGCGGCGGCGAGCTGTGAAGTGACGCCGTTGAGGGCCGTCTTCGAGAAGCAGTAGGCGGGCGCCCAGCCGTCGGCGCCGTCGGTCAATTGTCCGCCGCCGCTGGAGACGTTGATGACGCGGGGCGCGCTGCTTTGCGCGAGCAGTGGAGCGAAAGCCTGGGTGACGCGCAGCGGGCCGAGCGTGTTCGTCTCGAGAGTCTTGCGGACGAGCTCGAGCTCGACTTCGAGAATGGCGGAGTCGCCGTCGAACAGGATGCCGGCGTTGTTCACGAGCACGTCGAGGTGATCGGCGCTTTTGGAAATTTTGCGTGCCGCCGCCGTCACGCTTTCCGCGTCCGCGACATCGAGCTGGATGAACGTCGCACGATCCGCCCCAAGAGCCTGGGCGGCCTTGCGACCCGAGTCCGGATTTCGCGCGCCGAGGAAGACGTGGAAGCCTCTGGTCGCCAGTTGCCGGGCCACTTCGTAACCAATGCCTTTGTTCGCGCCGGTGATGAGGGCCGTTTTCATTGTGAAACGAGGCGGGGATTTTGGACGAACGCTGCGAGGCGCGGCCCGACCTCGAGTCCACGGAGCCAGCGCTCCGGGATCCGCGACCGGCCGTGTCTCGCGCCGGGGATCAGGCCGAGTGGAGTGAGCAGCATGGGTGGCGGCGCGTTCATTCGCTCTCCAGCTTGGGTAGTTCGGTGGTGGAAGCGTCGGCGCTTTCCTGTGCGCGCAGGCGGGCCTGAACCCGGCGCGCAATCTCGGCCTCTTCCCGCAGCCGGCGGGTGAGCTCTTCGATCGTCGCATTCGAGGCGCCGCCCGGCGCGTCGGTCGGGCCGAGGATGATGTCGAGTTCCGCGACTGTGGATTGCAGCGTTTCAAAGGCCGCTTCCACCTGTTGCAGCGTCGCCTTGCGATCCACCTTTTCGCCGTTGCCTTCTTTCATCACCAGCGCCTGCAACTGATCGCGCACGCCGAAGCAAAGCGAATCGACGAGCTGCTCGAGTTGCATTTTCTGGGCGGTGAGCTGGCCATCTTCGTGCAGCCGCGCCTCGACCTTGCGCTTCACGGCGATGAATCGATCGAGCTGGTGCGCGCAGGATCCTTCCTTGGCGAGGCGCAGTTCGTCCGCCGCCGCTTTGAGAATCGCGTCCTGGGCGCGGTTGTGATCGAGCACCGCTTTCCGCCGCAGCGCTCCGGTGATGCCGCTCCATTGCTTGCGCCAATACCCGCCGACCCCGCCGAGCACCAGCGCGCCGCCGCCGAGCGCGAGCATGGCGGGCACGTCGAAGATGGTGTAGGCCGCGACCGCGGGCACCAGCGGTACCCACGTGATCGGATCCGTCATGATCTGGCGCAGGGCCTGGCGGGCGATCGCGGGTTCGTCGAGTGGGAAGGTCGAGCGGAAGTTGTCCATCGCTACTCCTGAGCGAGGTAGATCTTCGCCCGGCGGCTGCGGCGTTTCCAAGCCGCTTCGCTCTCGTCCGGGAGGCGTGCGGGCAGCTCATTCGCGCCGAGACCCTGCGCAAAAATGCGGTCTTCCTGCACCCCGCCCTGCTCGACGAGATAGCGTTTGATGGCCTGGGCTCGCTCTTCCGAAAGCTGCTGGTCCGCCTGGGGATCCGGGCCCGGGCTCACGAACCCATTGATGATCACGCGATATTTCGGGTAGTGCACCAGCTTGTAAACGGCGTCGCGCAGGATGGCCTGAAAATCCTCCGGGATGCCCGCGGAGCCGCTGCCGAAAATGATCGGTTCATCGACCAGTGTGCCAACGACTTTGCCCGCCGCGCGCCTCCACTCTTCATCGCTCAGGCGGCGGAAAAACGCCGCGCCGCCGGGCATCGGGGTGGGGCCCGGCGATTTCACCTCGTTGGCCAGCAATTCGGCGGGCGCGTCGTAGAGGGTGCGCAGCGCTTTGCTGTTGATGATGCTGAAGGGGTTGCCGGCGAGGGGATCGCCCTTGAGATCGCCGACCGTGCCGAGGATGCGCGCGATGCGGTTGATGGCATCGGCCAGTCCGTCCTCGGGCAGCTTGTCGTCGAGCCCGAACCAGGTGCGCGCGTTCTCGGCGAGAGGCACGAATTTGATTCCGTTGAGCATCGTCGTGGCGGTGGCGCTGTCCTTTTTCGCATCGGCGGCGGCGAGTTCGCGGAACTCGTCGGCGTGATCGAGATAGTAATGGAGAGCGGTGAAATAAGCGCGCGTGACCTTGGCGCCCAGCTCGGGATCGCTGGCCAGCGCCTTGCGCGAGGCGATGGCGACATCGACGATGATGCCCTTGGTCTGGCTCGAATCCAGCAGCCGCGAGGCGCCGTCAATCTGGTTGAGCGCCTGCGAAACGAAGGGTTCCCAGAGCACCGCGAAGTCCACCTTGCCCTTCGCGAGGGCCGCGTAGGCGTCTTCGGCCCGGTCCACGCGGAAGCCCGGAACGCGCGGCAGCAGGGCGTTCATCTGGAAGTTGGCGATCTGTGCCTTGAGCAGAAATTCGGACGGAGAGAAGCCCACGAAAGCGCCCTTGAGGTTCGGCTGGTTGAGCGCGTCCACGGACTTCACGCGCGGGCCGCCGATGATCGCGTCCGCGCCGTAGCTTTCGTCGATGACCCAGGTAATCACGCCGGGGAAGCCGCTCTCCTGACCGGTGGCGAGGTAGCTGTCGATGGTCGCGGCGACGAAATCACAGTCGCCTTTTTCCAAGCCGTGGAAACGCTCCTTGAAGTCGAAAACGAGTTCGTAACGGACCCCGAGGCGGAACTGCTGCATCTCCTTTTGAAAGCGCCGCGACCGGAAGATGAGATAGCCGAGCCAGTCGTCGCCCCACACGCGCACGACGCGATCGAGGTTCGCGGCGTCGCTCGTGAGCAGGAGCTCCGCGCGGCGGGCCTTCTGCTGGCGGGCGGGTTGAGTGATCTTCCAACCGATCATCAACGCCATCGCCAGGACCGATAGGGCGACGATGACCTTGCGCATCACGGCTTGCGCAAGTGGTGGCCAACCAGCCGGCGGCCGATCAGAAAGACAATGATGAAAAAGAGAATCCAACGGGGCTTGAGACCGCCGTTGCCGGAGGGCGGCTTGGGGGACTCCGGAGGAGCATGCGGGAGCGGTTCGGTGGTTTGGGCCGCGAGCGTTTTCGGCGGTGGCGCGTTGAAATTCTTGAGCGCGTTGAGGTCCTCCGCGGAAACGACGAGGTCATCCGCACCGCCGATTTCGGCGTCCACTTTGGCGAGGCCCTGCTTGAGTTCCTGCTCGTTGTTGGCGAGCGCGAAGCGGGTGGCGACGCCCTTCATGTAATCGCCTTCGCCGTGAAAGCCGACGCCCACGACTTCCACCGTCTGCCCGCGCAGCGCGGCGATATCCTGGCGCACGCCGTTGATGCCGCGTGGGTCCACGGTTTCCTGGCCGTCGGTGAAGACGAGCACGACGTGGCGCTCATAAGGCGTGACATCGCGGCGGCGCTTCTCGATCTGCTCGCGGGCGATGCGCAGGGCGGCGCAGATCGGGGTGCTCGCGATGGGCTCGAGCTGGGCCACGCGTTGCGCGATCAGGTCGCGGGTGTGCTCCCCGAGCGGGACGTTGAGCCGGCCGTTGTTCTCGAAGGTGATCAGCGAAAACTTGTAATCGGCGGGCACCGTTTGCAGCCACGAGCGAAAGGCGGCCTTGGCCTGTCTGATCTTGTCGTTCTCCTTCATCGAGCCGGAGTTGTCGAACAGGATGGTGATCGCCGTCCCGGTCTGCTCCTCGCGCTCGCGGGTCAGCGCGTCGGAGGTGGCGTCCTGCGCAAAGGAGGGCGAGCACAGCGCCAGGAGCGCCAGGACAAAGAGCAGCGCCCAACGCGTAGTAGGGCAGGCGTCCCGCGTCACCCAATCGAACGTTGATACCCAAGGTGACGCGAAGAGATGTCCGGATGTGCCGCGCGAGACGCGCGCCACGGCGGGCGGGACGCCCACCCTACCCATGGCAGGTGGGACGCCTGCCCCACTATCGATCTGGATTCGGTGCATCGTCATGTCCGTGTGTCATTTCAGATCATCCGCGCCGAAACCCACCGGCACCTCGGCTTCCACCGCAATGATGACCAGTTCGCCGCGCATGTTCGCTTCGCGTTCCTCCGGCGTGGTGGGATTTTTTTTCACGGGATCGCTGATTCCCATGCCTTTGACATCGAAACGCGAGAGATCCATCTCGTCCTGCGTCCGGCCCAGATTCTCCCGCAGATATTGCGCATAGGCCTGTTTCACGGCGAAGGCGCGGGAGTAGGAGAGCTTGTTCGCCGAGTTGGCGACTTCTTCCGCGGTCGGCAGCGGGAGCGTCTCAAACTGCGTGCTGCCTTCGATGCGGCGCTGGTAGGTGCTTTCGCCCTTGCTGCGTTTCATCTGCACGAAATTGTAGAAAAAGTTGTCCGCATGCCCGCGGAGCTGGACCACCGCGCCGCC
Source organism: Chthoniobacter sp. (assembly GCA_034667665.1). GTDB lineage: Bacteria > Verrucomicrobiota > Verrucomicrobiia > Chthoniobacterales > Chthoniobacteraceae > Chthoniobacter. The sequence goes on along the minus strand of JAXDQW010000030.1, from coordinate 314,291 downwards.
GTAGCGCGTGACCTTTTCGTGCATCGTCTCGAAGACCTCGCGGTAATCCTGCCAGCGCAGCTCGGCCATCTTCGCGGGAAACTTGAAGGTGTAACTGAACAGCTTGCTCGCGTCCTTGCTGTCGGCGGCCCGGCGGACTTCCTGGGCGGAGGCGAAGGTCTTCTTATCTGTTTCCTTCACCTTCGCGCCCGCGCCGAAATCGGTCGAGAAACTCCAGCCGGCCGGGGCGAGCTTCTGCGGCTTGGTGATGAGGCCCGTCTGCTCGTAATAGGCGAGCACCCGCGCTTGCGTGGCCTCGAAGCCAACCGGGTTGTTCGCGCCGGTGAAGAACTCGGTGTTGCCCGCCAGGCCGGCCAGCTCCGAATCCACGCCGACCCAGACGATAAAGTCGTTCACGGCGGCTTCATCCTGCAAAAAGATGGCCGCGAGGGGGCGGCTCAGTTTCTTGAACTCCGCGACCTTGCCCGCATCGGCCTGGGTCTTCTTCGTGACGTTCGCGAGGAAATCCTGGAAGCGCTTTTGTTCCGCGAGCTGCGCGGCGACAAAGCTTTGCACGAGCGGTTTGTTGGCCTCGAAGAAGTCGCGGCGCACCGCATAAACGTCGGCGATGACACGGCTGGCGGTGCGGGTGGTGAGGATCGGGCGCGCGCCTTTCACGCTGTCCTCCGCCCCCGTGCCAACCTTGCCCCCGGCGGTGAGCGTGAGGAGGTCCGGGAAGATGCAGGCGGCGCCGGCGAGCGTCGCATCGCTGCGCAGGGCGTTGGCGGGGTCGTGGACTTTCCCGTCCTTCGGCGCCTTGGCGTTCAACGTAATGTCCCGGACGAATTTCACGTTCACCTCGCCCGGCTGCAGCCCGGCGTCCTGGAGCAGGACCTGCACGAGATCGACGTGCGGCCCGTTCTGCTGGACGACGATCGTCTTGCCCTTCAAGTCGGCGAGCGACGCGACGTCCTTCGCGACAAAGCCATCCGCTCCGGTGCTCCACGAGAGCTGCAGAATCACCACCGGCTCCAGCCCGCGATCGATATTGGTCAGCGCTTCGGCGGCGAGGGCGATCATGCCCACGGTTCCGCGCAGGAAAGGCGTCTTGCCGGCGGCGTAGTTCTTGACCTGCTCGTCGAAGTCATCCACGAGCTCGAGTTGCACCGGCATCTTCACCGCGCGGGCGAGCGCCGAGTTGGGATTCGCCGTCAGTCCGCTATTGGCGCTCACCGTGACGCCGTCCGCGGCCCAGGTGATGATCGGGATGCGCAGCGTTCCGCGCGCCAGATCGACCGGCTGCGCCTTCGCATTTTTCAGGAAGGGCGAATCCTTGAACGGCTTGGTGGCTTCGCGATACGCGACCTCGGCCGCGCCGGCGAGTGGCGCGAGGAGAGCGGCCAGCGGGAGAAGAAGGGACAGGATTTTCATGTGAGGTGACTCGGGATGGTCGGAGAGGGTGTGATTCGCGGATGACGAGGATTGCCACCGCTGGTTTCAGCTCGAGCTGATGCAGCCGGCGGGAATCAGGGGCTTGCTACCATGTTCAGGTCAGCAGCCGCTGGCTGGCCGCGCACTTGGCGTAGCGCCGCGCTTCGATGCGATAGTAGGCCTGGAGCAGATCGACCTCGAGATGGATCTCCTCGCGGATGCGCCGCAGCGGCCAGTCGAGCATCGGGCTGAAGTCCACCGTGTCGAGCGGCGTGCAATCCGAAATGTAGCCGAGCGCCACCGCGTCCTTGAAGACCTGGGTGCCCTCCGGTGTGAAGCGATAGGGCTTCGGATAAAGGATCTGGTTCACGAAGGAGAAGAGATTGGCCTCGTGCGTCGAGCAGCGGTCGGTGGAGCCCATGGTGAAGCCGATCACGAACGCTTCATCCATGAGCGTGAGACCGCGTCCGAGCAGAATGTGAATGAAGTCGTGCTGCTGGAGGGTGACGCGCCCTTTGAAAAAGCCGAGTCCGCTGAACTTGAACTTCGGGTTCTCGGCGAGCTTCACGATCAGCGGCACTTCGTCCTGCGCATTGCCCACGGACATGAGGCTCGTGAAGGCGTCGCGCAAGGTGCGTTGATCGTCGGCCAGCTTGGTGATCCAGGTCTTGAGGTGCTCGCTGAATTTCTTCGTGCGCGGCACGCCCGGACGCTGCGCGGGCGCGGAGTTATCCACGGCGGGATTTGAGTTCATGGTGGTGGCCGGCATTGCCCTGGCTGGAGGCACTCTTTGCTAGGGCCGGGTGCGGCGGGAGAAAAGCAAAACTCCGCCCGGTTACGCGCGACGGAACCGACCCCGCCATGTCACGCGGAGAAAAAGGGCGACGCCCGCAGCGAGCGACGCGCCCGTCCGATCGAGGTCTGTTTTCATCTTGAGCGTGATCTTTAGCCCATCGCCCCGCAGTGGCAACCACGGCTCCAGCTCGCCCCAAGAACGGGACGCCGGCGCCGCCGCCTATTTCGGCTGGCCGCCGATGTATTGCACTTCGGCCGTGACGGTCAGCGCGGTGAAGGTGTCATTCTCCGCCTTTTGCGCTCCGAGGAACACCCGGTAAAACTCCGGGTCCGTGCGCGGCAGAATCCCCGTGTTGCTCGGGGCGCCCCGGGCGACCATGACGCCGGCGGCACAGGCCGAAAGCGGGATGTGCCGGTCCTCCTGCCCCGGCGCCGCCGCGGGAAGCAGGATCTGAGGCACGATATTCACGACCAGGGCGCCGCCGGAAAGTTCGGGTCTGAGCAGCAACTCGGTGCCCGCCGCGACCCAGGCCGGTTCGGTGTCGGGGATGGCGCGGTGTTTCAACGCCAGCGTCCGCAGCGCTCCGGCGTCCGGGACCTGCCTCAGGACGGTGATCAAGACCGGTTTGCCGGGCACAGTGGAAACGGAGAAACGCCGGGTCATGCCGGCGGTCGCGGTGGCTTCGCTCAGCCGCGCTTCGGGAGAGGCGGAGCTTGTCGGAGCGGGATTGAAGATAGCGCCCGGACCGACGTTCCTGGTGCCGAAGTTGCGCGGCTGGCTCGGGATCACGGTGACGCCGCCGCCAGGATTGACCATGATCCGCGGCGGGTCGTAACGGTTGGGGACGGGGATTCCGGAACCGGCCACCGGGGCCTCGACCGGCAGGCGCTGCACCACGCGGCGCGCGGTCGTGACGAAGCTGATGTCGATGGGGACGAGCGCGGGAGCTTTTTGCAGCTCTTCGAGAGCGCGCCGGGCCGCCGCGACCTTTTCGCCTTCGTCTGCGATGCGGACCGGCCCGGTCGGGGTGACCAGGACGGAGCGTCCCTGCGGCGAGAGCGTTTTCTGCAGGGTGGCGGTGACCCAATCCAGCGGGAGAAAGCCGACGGGAACTTCCTCCGAGACAACCGCCGCACCGGCGGATGCGATCAGGCTTCCAAAGAAAAGGGCGAGGGGAGCCTGGAGGAACGAGGTCACCCCTTTGTGTAAGCCTTTCATGTGGTGGGGGCAACCGGAGGTGAAACATCCAACGCCCAACATCCAACGCCCAACACCCAACGCCCAACACCCAACGCCCAACATCCAACGCCCAACATCCAATGGACGCTGCGCGTAGGAGACCACGCGCAGCGTTGATTGGGTGTTGGGTGTTGGATGTTTTTTCCGATGGTGGGATGCCTTCGATTCCTCCTTTTGCAACCGCTGCCGCTCAGCGCAAGATCACTCCCCCCATGAAGCTCCCCTCACTTCTCAGCGCCGCCTTCTTCTCCGCCATCCTGCTGCACGCTGCGGACAACGAACCACCGCCCGGCTTCGTCCCGCTCTTCAACGGCAAGGACCTGACCGGATGGGTGCCCGTCAACGTCGCGCCAGACACCTTCACCGTGCGCGATGGGATGGTGGTGATCAGCGGTGTGCCGACTGGCTACATGCGCACGGCGCGGATGTACGAGAACTTCGTTCTCGAATGTGACTTGGCAGCACATGAAAGAAGGCGGGAACAGCGGCGTCTTCATCTGGGGCGACGGCGTCCCGGCGATGGGCACCGGCTACACTCGCGGCATCGAGGTGCAGGTGCTCGACAACGGCTTTAATCCGAAGGGCAAGAACGAGTGGTACACCACCCACGGCGACATCTTTCCGATTTGGGGCGCGGACATGACGCCGACCGGCAAGGTCTCGGGCAAGCGCAGTTTTCCGAGCGAGGAACGCAGCAAGAGCTCGCCCGAATGGAACCACTACCGCATCACCTGCAATCAGGGCGAAATCCGGCTCGAAGTGAATGGCAAGGAGGTCACCGTGGGAAAGGATTGCGTGCCGCGCAAAGGCTTCCTCGCGCTCGAGAGCGAGGGGAGCGAGTGCCATTTCAAGAACATCCAAATCAAGGAGTTGCCGGCCTCCAACACCCCGCCCGAGCAGACCGCGAATCCCTACGAGGGCTTCGTCTCGCTCTTCAATGGCAAGGACTTTGCTGGCTGGAAGATTCCCGAAGGCGATAACGGCCATTGGAAAGTTGCCGACGGCGTCATCGACTACGACGCGCGCAGCGAGGCCAAGGGCGACAAGCACCTCTGGACCGATCGCGAGTATGGCGACTACACGCTGATCGTGGATTGGCGCCTCAAGGAGACTCCTTACATCAATCCGCGCGCCGCCCAGATCCTGCCCGACGGCTCCGAAGCGCTCGATGCGGAAGGCAAGCCGATCCAGCTTTCCCTGCCCGACAGCGACTCCGGCATCCTGCTCGGCGGCAGCATGAAACATCAGGTGAATATCTGGTGCTGGCCGATCGGCTCCGGCGAGATGTACGGCGTGCGCCGCGATCCCGCCATGCCCCCCGAAGTGCGCGCCGGCGTCACCCCGCGGACCAAGGCCGACCATCCGATCGGCAAATGGAACCGTTTCGAGATCACCGTGCAAAAAGGCGCCGTGACGACGGTGCTCAATGGCCAGCCCGTCGTTTCCAGCGGCACGATCCCCGACCTGCCCCCGCGCGGTCCGATCGGCCTCCAGCATCACGGCGCCGAAAAGGACGGCCAATGGACCAGCCCTCCCGCCCTGGTCCAATTCCGGAACATTTTCATCAAAGAGCTGAACCCGTAGCCGCGGGAGAAGCGCAGGTTGCAACCTGCGCCCCCGGCGGTCATCCTTGCCGCCGCTGGCCTTTAGACCGTTATGCGTAGCGTAACGGGGAATTTTGTTTCCGCTGCATCCTATCGAGAGTGGATCTTAAGGGCGGAGCCCTTACCGCGGGTAGGGTGGCGTCTCGCCCGCCGGTTCGGGCGTCCCGCCTGAACGAACTTCTGAGGCGGTACAAAAGGCGGCCACGCAAGATGCGTCGCTTGGCGGGCAGGATGCGCACCCTACCCGAGACCGCGCCCGCACGAGAGTACTCGTAAACCCCTAAATCCCCGTTGGCGTGAGTTGGGGAGCGGCGGCTTGGCATTGCTCCATGAGCGTCCCCTCGAAGCTTTTCGTTCGTCCACTCTGTTCGAAACCGGTTGCGGGTTCCTCGTCGGCAGCCGCTTCAAAGCCGATGGACGGGTCGAAACCGGCGCGATCGACCTCGACCCACTGCCCGCGCAGCGACATGATCCGTCTTGCGCGCGCATCAGCGCCGCCCATTCCGCGGGCGTGAGCGGCTCGCCGGCGAGCGTCGCTTCGGCGTGAAACTCCGCGCCGCGCATCGCCGGGATGCGCAAGGCCAGCTCGAACCCGAGTTCCGCGGGCATCGCCAGCTCTCCCGGCGCCTCGCCAGCGCCGGCTTCCGGCAGATGCGCGCGCGCCCGCGAGATAGGCGTTGGCAAACTCTCTCCAGAATACCAGCTCCGCCGGCCAGGCCGCAGCCACCGGCTGGCTCGCCAGCGCGATCAACCCGCTCGCCGAGCTCTCGGCGAAGGCCTCGCGCAGCGCGGCATCGACCTCGAACGCCCGCACGGCCGGAGCGTCGTCCGCCGCTTCAGCAGCTTCCGTCAGCAATCGCCCCTGCGGAGTGAGCGCGAGGCGGTGGATGGTCGTGGCCGCGGGCGGCATCGTCAGCGCTTTGCGCTCAGACGCAGGGTTTGCGCTGTGCCTCGTCCCGACCCGGACGAATGAACGCGCGCGCTTGCGGAAACTTCGCTTCGACGCCGGTCCGCAAGCGTCCCAACTGCCGCAGCACCTCGAGGACGCTGCCCTCGTGCTCGGGGAATAGTTCCCGCAGCGCGGCCCACGCTGCGATCGAGCGATCGATGGAGATCAGCGCGACTTTCGCCGTTCCGTGGGAGTCTTTCGGAAATGCGCGCATCTCGGAGTCGCGCTCCAATTGCTCCTCGGCGCGCGAGCCAATCGCGCGGGAGAGTTTCACGTAGATGAAGTGCTGGTATGGAAGTCGCGCCAAGATACGGTTTCTCGCAAATTGGACAGAAACCGTCGTTTTGGAAGAGAGCCATGGGTCGTGAGGCGAAGCGCAACGCGGAGGGTTGCGTTGAGCGTCAACTTCAATGGCTTTTGGCGATTTTGGCGGCGGATAAGGCCCGTTTGGTGGCCTCGAGATACTGTGTTCCGGAGCGGAGATCCGGCTCCAGGTGAGCGCCTTCGCCCCATTCATTCCATGCGTTGATGAAGACAATCCGCTGCGAAGGCTCGCGCTGCTCAGCCACCTCGATCGCATGAGAGAGCCAGCTTTCATAGGCCAGCGGCGTCGAGTTATGGAACACCACGCTTTGTTCGCCTCGCCGAGGCGAGTTGTCCCAGCCTGGGAAGACGCAAGGGAAGGTCGGATACGGCGCAGGTGCGGAAGACGCCAAAGTGCGCCACGTTTCCTCGTAGTCATACACGCGGAGCGCGGGCAGGGACGGAACTTCGATCCGTTTGGCGTTGTCCAGCACCGAAAACTGCGGCTGGAAAACGACCTTTCCGGCGAATCCATACGGAGCGGCATCCCAGGCAGGATCCCAACCGGTTTCCACCGCGATGAGTTCAATCCCCGATAGACCAGCCTTTTGTGCTTCCCGTTGCCATAACTCGACCGTTCTAGCGGGATGAGGAAGATCGCGGGCGCGATAAACCAGGAGCAGCGGCCGGTTGTTGACTAGAATGGCGCGTGAATCGCAGAGAGCAGGGAGAAGGTAGCGAATGTGTTCCAAGTCGTCCTCTTCAGAATAGGTCTGTTCCTGGAGGACGTCCCCCGGCATGCCATCCCATCGGCGTGACCAGGGCTCATTGGCCCAGCAGAGGCAAAATGGAAAATCGGGCTGTCTCGTTGTCAGGACTTCATTGAAGGGACGCTCCAACAACGGCTTTCCGGAAAACCAATAGTGGTAATAGCAAAACCCGCCGATGCCGTATTCCCTGGCGAGAGCGGCTTGGGCGTCGCGGGTTTCGCCCAGCCGCAAATCGCAATACCCCAGATCAGCAGGAAGGTGCGGTTGATAGTGGTTTTCAAAGAGCGGCTTGGCTTTCGTGACATTGGTCCATTCCGTGAAACCTTTTCCCCACCACTGGTCGTTTTCGGGAATGGGATGAAACTGCGGAAGATAGAAGGCGATGAGTCGAACCGAATCGGTCGCCGGCTCGATTCCGGTTTCTGCTTCACTCATTTCGACGCTCGACTGCCGAACGTCGGAAGGGGCGGTCAGATGATAAATGATGCAACTGTCCGGTTCGTCATAAAGCTTCCGGTAGTGGCCGGTGAGATGTTCCGCAAATTCGGAGTAATGATCGAGCCACCACATGGAGGCATGAGGGAAAACGAGGTAGTCGTTGCCCGAAGTGCGCAGTTCTTCCAGGGCCTGGATCGCCTCGCTGGACTGTTCGGGGTACCACCCCGCAAAATCGCCCGTGCCATTTTGCGGAAAGGGGCTGGCGATTCGCCCTTCCATATCGAGCAACTGATGGTCGCCTTTGCTGACCACCAGTAGCTTCTTGCCTTCGGGAATCACCCGTAAAATGATGGATCGGACTCGCCGGACGAGCAGTTCATTGTAGAGGCGGCCTTCAAACGATCGCAGCCGTTCTTCGATCGAGTCATGTTGGTTGCCGAGGTCCGCGATTTCGGCGGAAAGGCCAGGTCTCTCCGGGGACAGTTCGTCTGTTATCTCTTTGGCGGGCTGGGCCGCGGGCAACTCTGGCTCAGGGGGTTTTCCATGGGAGCCATTCAATTTGGCAATGGTCGTGCTTTGAAGCGACAAAGAACCGGACGGTGAAAGACTGGAAGGGACCGCACGAACGATGAACTGATAGGTATCGGCTTCTGGATCCTCGGCAAACAGACGCAGGATCTCATCGGTCAACAGATGTTCAGGGAATTTGATTTCAGTTTGATCGACCGCCAGACAGCGGCGCAACCAGGTCGTGATTTTCAGCCCGGCTTTGTCAAATAACTCCTCAATGGTGTCCCGGGTAAAGAATCGAAGATGGGTATCATCGAGCAGGCCGTAGGGGCGGTAACGGAATTCTCCATTGAGCAACCCCAGACGCATGCTGGAATGCGCGATATTTGGAATCGATGCGACAATCGCGCCTTCGTTGGAGAGCAGTTTGACGGTTTTGCGCAAGACCTCGCCGGGATCGCGCAAATGCTCCAGGACATCGGCGAAGATAATTGCATCGAATTGTTCCGTCGCCAGGACGGCCTCAAAATCCATCACCTCCGCGTCGCCGACGAGCACCTGACGGCAGTGCTGACGCGCCAGTTCGGCGGCTTCTTCGCAGACCTCGATTCCGGTCACCTCACAATTCAGTCGGGCCTTCATGGCTTCCGACATGTAGCCGGTCGCGCACCCAAACTCGAGGACGCGAGAGTTCGGCGAAACGAGGCTCATCACCAAGTTGTGAGAGGAGTCTGGTTCCGTCAGGAGAAACCTATATTTGCACGGGGGAATTATGGTGGCTTGGACGGCGGAAACGGGCGCTCGCGGAAGTTAATGAATTTCGAGTGATGAAGTGAGCCATGTCAAGGGTCGTTTTCTGGCCCGCTGTTCAGAACTCCGAGCGGCGCAGTGCCGCCGTGACGGAAGGATGGAGATGGGCCCGCCCCGAGGCCGGTCCATGAATGAATCGACTCCGCAGGGCCAAAGCGAGGGTTTGGTCGAGAGCGTCCGCTGCCAGGCGCCACCATTTGGCTGGCGGCAGGGAACTCTGTCTCGGTCGCGAGTGCGCGGCGATCCGGTGGCGCTACTTGTCCAAATCGTTCGTGCACGAAGGCTTGTCGGCCGGGCACGCGTCTTGCAAGACCCAGTGGGACCATATGTTTTCGAGACCCGCCAATGAGTAAGCAAGGAACCATCGCCATCGCAGGGTCGCTCGCGCAGAGGCCGGGGCATGGCGGTCACACGTGGGTTTTTCTGCAGTACCTGCTCGGGTTCAAGCGCTTGGGCTATGATGTGCTCTTTCTCGACTGGCTCGATGCCTCGATGTGCTTCGACGAGAAGGGCCAGCCCTGCGCGGTCGAGGATTCGATCAACCTGAGGTATTTTACCCGGGTGATGAAGGAGTTTGGCCTGGAAGGCGCATACGCGCTGAACTTCAACCAGGGAGAGCGCATGATTGGAATGTCACGGCGGACGGTTCTGGCCAGGGCACGCAGCGCCGGCTTCCTGCTCAACGTGATGGGCTTTTTCTCGGATTACGAGATCCTCGCCGCTTTTCCCAAAAGGGTTTTCCTCGATATCGATCCGGGTTTCGGCCAGATGTGGCAGCAACTGGGCCTGGCGACTGTTTTCGGGGGTCACGATGCCTACGTGACGATCGGAGAGAATATCGGTCAGGCGGACTGCACTGTCCCGACCTGCGCTCTTTCCTGGATCACCACGCCGCAGCCGATCGTGCTCGAGAAATGGCCTGTCCATGAGGGTCCCGCCGGGGATTGGATCACCAGTATCGCCAGTTGGCGCGGGCCGTTCGGGCCGATCGATTACCGCGGCAAGATTTACGGATTGCGGGTGCACGAGTTTCGCAAGTTCGCGGCATTGCCGAAGTTCAGCGGCGCCCAGTTTCGACTCGCGCTGGACATTCATTCGGCCGAAACAAACGATCTCTCGCTGCTCGCGGCCAACGACTGGGAATTGATAGACCCGCGCGATGCGGCCGGCGATCCGCAGCGCTATCAGCAGTATATCCGGCGTTCCAAAGCGGAATTCATGGTCGCGAAAAACCTCTACGTGGAAACCAAGGGAGGGTGGTTCAGTGACCGGAGCATTTGCTATCTCGCCACGGGCAAACCGGTGCTCGCTCAGGATACCGGCTTCACTCGGCGGTATCCGGTGGGAGAGGGATTGCTCGCATTTTCTACGCTCGACGAGGCGCTCGGCGGTATCGCAGAAATCTCCTCCAACTATGCGCAACATGCACGTGCGGCGCGTCAGATCGCGGAAGAATACTTCGATTCCGACCGAGTCCTGCGCCGGTTGCTCGGCGCGCTCGGCGTGGCTTGAAGCGGCAGTGCGCGTTGGCAGAGGGAAGCGTCCTCCATGCGGGTCGGAAGCTGATTCCAGCGAATCACGTAGCTGGACCCTTTTCCAGTGACCCCCATCGTTGTCAGTGGCGCTCTGGCCAACAAGTCTCGCAGCGGCGGCGAGGCGTGGGTGCGGATGAACTGGGTGCTGGGTCTGCGAAGGCTCGGGTTCGACGTCTATTTCGTCGAGCAGATCTCTGCGGCACCCGCGCTGGCCGAAGGGATCCGCTATTTCGAGGCGGTGATGGCGGAGTTCGGATTGCTCGGGCGGGCGGCTTTGCTGCGAGATGATGGGGAGCACCTGGCGGGGCTCCATCTTGGTGAACTCATGGACGCAGCCCCTGAACTCCTCATCAATATCAGCGGGCATCTTTGTCTGGAGCCGCTCTTCAGCCGGTTCAAGCGGAGGGTCTTTATCGATATCGACCCTGGGTTTACCCAGTTCTGGAGCGCGGCTGGCAATCCAGGCGCGCGCCTCGATGGGCATGATGTCTTTTATACGATCGGCCAGAACATCGGCTCGCCGGAGTGTCCGATTCCCACCTGCGGATACGAATGGCGAAAGACTTTTCCTCCCGTCGTCATGGAGTCGTGGATGCCTCCGCCAGAGCCTTCTTTCGATCGCTTCACCACGGTCGCCAACTGGCGGGGTTCGTACGGCGCGATCGAATTCCAGGGGCGCACCTTCGGACTCAAGGTGCACGAATTCCGGAAATTCGCTGGCCTGCCCAGGCTCACTGGGTTGCCTTTCGAGGTCGCCCTCGGCATTCACCCCGGCGATCACAAGGATCGGACCGCACTTGAGGCCCAAGGCTGGCGAATTGTCGATCCATCGACCGCCGCCGGGACACCGGGCGACTATCGCGAATACGTGCGGAGTTCGGGCGCGGAGTTTTCCGTGGCCCAAGGGATCTACGTTCAAACTTCCAGTGGCTGGTTCAGTGATCGCACCGCCGTCTATCTCGCCGCCGGCAAGCCCGCGCTGGTTCAGGATACGGGCTTCAGCCGCCGCCTCCCGGCCGGCCGGGGGCTGATGGCATTTGCCTCGCTCGACGAGGCGGCGGGTGCTGCGGCAGAAATTGCGGCCCATCACTCGGAGCACAGCCGCGCGGCGCGGGCTGTGGCGGAAGAGTTCTTCGATTCCGACAAAGTGCTGGGCCGGCTGCTGGCGGAGGTTGCACCTTGAGCGCCGCCCGCTAGGATCCGCGCCACGATTTATGAAAGCTCTTCCCGTCAAACGTCTCAATTGGGGCTGCGGCAGCTGGGTTCCGGAGGGATGGATCAACTCGGACATCAAGGAGGAGGAGGGAATCAATCTCCCGGCCAACATCCTCGAAGGCCTGCCGCTGGAGACGGGGAGCATCGATTATGCGGTGAGCATCCATGCCCTGCCGGAGATGACCTTCCCCAATCTGGTGCCCGTCCTCGAAGAGTTGCGCCGCGTGCTCAAGCCCGGCGGGGTGCTGCGCCTGGGTCTGCCCGACATCGATCGAGGGATTGCCGCTTACCAGCGCGGCGACCTCGACTATTTTGTGGTGCCGGACGAGGATGCCAGGAGTATCGGGGCGAAGTTCATCACGCAGTTGCTCTGGTATGGGTATTCGAAGCTGTTCTTCACCCACGACTTCATCGAGGAGGCGCTGATCAAGGCGGGCTTCTCGCGCGTGGATCGCTGCGCCTTTAAGGAGACCAAAACCGCGTGGCCCGAGATCCTCGACCTCGACAACCGCGAGAATGAAAGCCTGTTCGTCGAGGCGACAAAATAGAAGGCGTGGCGGTGCGGCGTTTTCTCATTGTCAATGCGGACGATTTCGGCCTGAGCGTCGGCACAAACCAGGGAATCATCGAGGCGCACGAGCGGGGGATTGTCACGAGCGCGAGCCTGATGGTCCGCCAGCCAGCTGCGGCCGAGGCCGCGGTGTATGCACACGGACGGCCGCAGCTCAGTGTCGGGTTGCACGTGGACTTAGGCGAATGGGTGTATCGCGCTGGCGAGTGGCATCCGGCTTATGAGGTGATTCCGACGGATGACCTCGACGCAGTGAGCGCCGAGGTGGCGCGGCAGCTCCAGGTCTTTCGGCAGTTGATGGGCCGGCCGCCCACGCACCTCGATTCTCACCAGCACGTCCACAAGCAGGAGCCGGCTCGCTCGGTGCTGCTGGCGCTGGCCCAGGAGCTGGATTTGCCGCTGCGCCATTGCAGCCCAGCGGTGGCCTTTTGCGGTGATTTTTACGGTCAGGGGCACAAAGGAGTGCCTTACCCGGGCGGCGTCAGCGTCCGGAATCTCTTGGCGATCCTGGCAAAATTGCCGCCAGGGGTCAGCGAGCTATGCTGCCATCCGGGGTTGGACCGCGCGCTGGACTCCAGTTATTGCGCCGAACGATGCAAGGAGGTGAAAACGCTCTGCGACCCCCGGGTGCGTGGGGGGCTCGAAGCACTCGGCGTTCAGCTCCTGCCCTTCGGTGCCCTGCCGAAAGCCTGAGGAGCGGCAATCTGGACCGAACCGTTCCATGCCACCCTGAGGCTTGGTTCCGCTGGGTCGGTCCTCCTTTGAAATTGCCCTTGCCCGCCGCACATCGGGTCTGGCAGGTGCGGGTATTTACAAAGGTGCCAACTGTGCCACTCTTACCGCCTCCGCTCCAACCCCGACTCGCAGCCCATGAAATCCGCATCCCGCTCACGGTCTCGACTGCACGCTGTTCTCCGTTCCCTTTTGCCGTTGGCCGCCCTGAGCCTCGTCGCGGTCAGCCCGGCCCGAGCGGATTTGCTCATTTCTGAGAGCTTCGAATACCCGGCCGCGCAGCTACTCGACGGAAAAACTGGCGGCATCGGGTTCAGCGATCAGTGGGTGGAAGCGGGCACTCCCGATGACCAGATCCAAGCGGGCAGCCTGTCCTTGGGCATCGGACAGTATCCTGGAAACTCAGTCGCCACGAACGCGGGATTGTCCGGCTATAGCGACCTCAGTCGCGATGTGGTGAATATCCCGGGTGAGCCGGCCAAAGTGCTGTGGGCCGGTTTCCTTCTCCGCAAGACGAGCGCGGTGACGACTTCGCAGGACGATTATTTCGGGCTCACGCTTTATTCGAGCGACAGCGGCCTGTTCATCGGCAAACCGAGCGAGAGGAACACCTGGGGCCTGGCCACCTCGGGTTCCCCTACGGCGGCTGGCGGGGACTCGGGCGTCGCCGTCGTTCAGAACCAGACGGTGTTTCTCGTCGCGAAAATCACCTTCGCCAGCGGCAATGACACCATTCAGTTATTCGTCAATCCGCCGATCGGCGGGACCGCGCCGACAACGCCGGTCGCCACCAAGAACGACATCGATCTCGACCAGATTGATGCCATCGGGGTGCTGGCCGGCGAGGCGGCGTGGAGTTTCGACGAAATTCGGGTGGCCACCAGCTACGCCGATGTCGCGCCCGGCTCGGGACGGGCGGGTATTTTCTCGTTCAGCGCGCCGCAATACCGCGTCACGGAGAATCGCGGCTCCGCGACCGTGACGGTCACTCGGGCCAACGACAGCGCCGGGCCGGTCACGGTCCGCTGCTCGACGGTGGCCGGCGGAACCGCTGGCGCCAATGCAGACTACACCGAGAAGAGCGAGGTTCTGAGCTTCGGCCAGGGCGTGAAGGAAAAAACGTTTACGATTTCAATCGCCACGAACGATGTCGCGGGGGAGCTCGCCGAGACAATCAATCTCAAATTGAGCGAGCCCTCCAGCGGCACCGCGCTCGGCGCGATTCCCACAGCGGTCCTGAGCATCCTTCCACCTGACCTCATCAAGCCGAAGCTGGTGGTGGTGAAACCGGCGGCGGGGCTTGTCACGTCCGATGCCAGCGTCGAGGTCTCCGGCACGACCTCGGATGCTTCCGGGGTTGTCGCGGTGCTGGTCCAGCGCGGTGCCGGCGGGTTTTACGACCCATTCCAAGCGGCCGATGGGACGACGACCTGGAAAAAGACGGTGACCTTGGTGCCAGGGTTGAACACGATTCGAGTGAAGGCGGTGGACGAAGGCGGCAATGAATCGCTGCTCGCGACGCGCACGGTCACTTACGTCCTGATGAGTCCGCTGACGGTGAATGCCGTTCCGCCGGAAGGCGGCACGGTTCCGGCAAGTTTCGCGGGCACCCATGATCTGCAAGTGGCGAAGAGTTACTCGATCACGGCGGTCCCGGCGGTCGGTTGGGTCTTCGATGGCTGGACCGGCGATGCCAGCGGCGAGCTGGCCAAGCTCACCTTCACCATGAAGGCGATGATGCACCTTCAGGCGCACTTTGTCGTCAATCCGTTCATCCCGGTGGCGGGCGCCTACCGCGGTCTGATCAACGCCAGTTCGCCCGCGTACGCCAGTTCGGGGTGGTTCGCGCTGAAGCTCGGTCCGACCGGCGCATTGACCGGAAAAATCGTGCTCGGTGGAGTCAGTTTTCCGATCGTCGCGGTGCTCGACAACCACGGCGTGGCGCGCTTTGGCCTGGGTCGCGCGAAAACGCTCATTCTCCCGAATACGAGCCTGACCCTGGCCCTCAATTACAACCTCGCGGCCGGCACCGTGACCGGTTCGATCCTTGAGCCTGGCGGCTTCACCACCGCAATCAAAGGGCAACGCCAAACTTTCAGCGCAACCTTGAATCCCGTCGCAGAACCGCTGCGCGGGAAATACACCGTGCTGTTTCCGCCCAACCCTGCCAACGCGGGCGCGACCTACCCGCAAGGCAACGGCTGGGCGACGCTCACCGTCTCCATCGCGGGCGTGGCCAAGCTCAACGGTGTCCTTGCCGATGGCGCGCCGATTGTCTGGAGCGGCAGCATGCTGCCTGGTCCGGTGCTGCCGCTTTATGTTCCGCTCTATGCCAACAAAGGTTCGATCTCCGGGCTGGTCACTTTCCGCAATAAGACCGGGAGCGACCTCGATGGCCTGGCTTTACAGTGGTTCCGGCCGCCCGACCCCGATCCCGCGGCCGTTCGCTACAAAAACGGCTGGATGTCTGGCATCAAGATCGACCTGATCGGTTCAAATTACATCCCGCCCTCGACGGAGGATGGTACGAAGATTTTGCCCGGACTCGGAGCGACGAACTCCGCGAGCGGCAACATGCTGCTCACGCTGAGTGGTGGCGGGTTGAGCACCGCTATTTCCAGGAATCTGGATGTGACGGCGCTTGGGTTGGTCAAGGTTCTTGCCCAAGGCACTGAAAAGCCGGTTCTCACCATTGCCTCCACCACCGGCGTTTTCAGCGGCACCTTCCTTCCGGCGACCGGCAGCGCAAGTCGGGCGCTCAAAGGCGTGCTCTTCCAGAAACAGAATCGCGGCGCGGGGTTTTTCCCCGGCACGAGCGAGAGCGGCCCGGTCAAGTTGACGCTCAAATAACCCGCTTTCGAAAGCCGCGCCTGGCAGCTTATTTGGCCGGAGCTGGCTCGCGCGCTTCGACCGTAACGTAAAAGCCAGTGCCTCCCGGCATCGCGACGCTCACTCCGAGCGTGACCGAGCCATCCTGATTATCGGTGATACTGCGGATCGCCGCGCGGTGGTGCACTGGGCGGTTCTCATCATCGCGGAGCAGGGTGGAGACGCGATAACGGTCGGGCAGGGAGAGCCGCGGCACTCGGAATTCCAGATTCCGCGCGAGCAGGTCGCTTGCGGTCATGTTCATCACCCGAGCCTTGGTTACGGGCTCGATGCCGTCATTTCCGGCGGTATAGGCGACGTCGATGAAGTTTGGCGCAACCACGGTGTAGGCGATCGCTTCGGGGGAAACTGAGACGAGGATGTAATGCGCAAAGCCGCCCTTGGGCGGCTCCGCATAGACCGGCGCTCCCGCGCCCCCGCTGGTGAAGTAGCGGATGCCGTCGTGCTCGCCGGTATCGAAGTAGTGATCGTGCGCGGCAAACACGGCTTTGACCGGATACTTTTTAAAGAGGCCGCGCAGGGCATCGCGGTCGTCCGGATTGAAGTCATCGCGGAACCACGAGTCCATCGGTCGGTGCATCCAGACGAAAATCCCGGCGGCCCCTTTGTTCAGTTCGAGGTCCGCTTTCAGCCACTCGAACTGCGGGCCCGTGACGCGCTGCTCGAGGTTCACCTCGTCGGTGTTCAGCGCGATGAAGTGGTACCGGCCGATGTCGAACGAGCCATAAAGCGCCTGCCCGGCGGCCTTAAGTGCCTCGACCGCCGTCGGCTCCGATTGCATTTCGTGGTTGCCCGGCGCGTTGAAAAACGGAATCCCGGCCGGAGCGACCGCCGCGCGGAAGCGGTCATATTCATTGAGCAAGTACTGACGTGTCTGGCCGTAACCGTAGATCGCATCGCCGGCAAAGAGGACAAACGCCGGGCGCAGCAGCGCCATGTCGCGGACGATGTCGTGAAAGACACGCGGCAGCGGCGTCGTCGGGAGGGTTGCGCGACAGTCGCCCATCACCGCGAAGGTGAACTCTGCGTCGGAATCGAGGATCGGCTTCGATGCTCGGCTCAACGGGGGTAGTGGCTGGCGGGTCTCCGCCATCGCGAGTGACGCGAAAGTGAGAAAAAGTAAGAACGAAGCGGTAGCTCTCATCTGAAGGGAGACACCTTAGCCATCGGTAAGGGTGCGCTGGAAGAATATTCGCTTCCCATATTTTCAAGAGCCATTACAATTTCGCCGTGTGTGGAAATCCATCCAAATTGGTCATTTTATTCAGCGGCATGATCGCCGCAGATCCGTTTCAAGGCGGTGCCACATGGGCCGTTCTGCAATTCTTGCTCGGTCTGCGGCGGCTTGGCCATGAAGTTTATTTTGTAGAACCGCTTTCCGAGAAGGCGTTGCGACCGGTCGGAGGCTCCCTTCCGGAATCGCAAAACGCCGCTTACTTCCAATCCGTGGTGGACGAGTTCGGCTTGGGCACACGTGCGGCGTTGCTGCTGGATGGCACCGAGCAAACTGTCGGGTTGAGCTACGCGGATCTCCGCGAAATCGCCAAGCGCGCCGACCTGTTGATCAACGTTTCCGGAATGCTGACTGATCCGGCGCTGCTCGAGCCGATCGCCCTCCGCGTCTATCTCGATCTTGATCCGGCATTCAACCAGCTATGGAGCGCGGTCTATCAGATCGATATGCGTTTTGCCGCCCACACTCACTTTGTCACTGTCGGACAGGCCATCGGGACCCCCGATTGCCCGGTGCCGACATGCGGATTGGACTGGCTCCCGACATTTCAGCCGATCGTTCTCGATGAATGGCCGGTCGCCAACGGGAGCCGCCGGGGCGCGCTCACCACGGTGGGCAATTGGCGGGGCTACGGATCGGTCGAATACGACGGGAAATTCTATGGCCAGAAGGCGCACTCGCTGCGGCGCTTTTTCCCTCTGCCCGAGATGACCGATGAGCGGTTCGAGCTGGCGCTGGCCATCCACCCCGGCGAAACCCCGGATGTGGAGGCGCTGGCCAGACATCGCTGGACCATTCGCGATCCGTCCGAACTCACGGGCACGCCGGCGAGCTATCGTCGCTTTATTCAGCAATCCAAGGCGGAATTTGGCATCGCCAAGAGCGGTTACGTCGTCTCGCAGTCCGGCTGGTTTAGCGATCGGAGTGTCTGTTATCTCGCATCCGGCAAACCGGTTCTGGCCCAGGATACCGGTTTCGGCCGATTTCTTCCGACGGGAGAAGGTTTGTTCGCGTTCGACGATAGCGCAGGGGTCCTCACGGCCATTGAAGAAATGAACCGGGACTATTCCCGGCACGCTCGCGCGGCACGCGCGCTCGCCGAGGAGTTTTTCGACTCGGACAAGGTGCTCCCGCGCCTTGTTGAATTGGTTCACGGAACTTTATGACCGAAGTAGCACTGGCGCGCGAAACGAAAGTGACCACGCGGCAACTGATCGGCGTGCTGACGGCGGCGCTGTGCAGGAATCGCCGTCGGCCTTGCCGGATCGTGTCACTGACGCGCCGGCTTTCGCCGTATAGCACGAGCTTTTCGTTGGAAGAATTGGATGTGGAACTCGATAACGGCACCACCCTGGAACTGATGTTCAAGGACTTGAATTGGTTCTCGATGCTGAAGGCGTCGCAGCTCGTAAAGCCGTTCTTCCTGTACGATCCAACGCGGGAAATTGAAACCTACCGCCGAATCCTCAAGCTGGACAAGTTTGGCACACCCAAGTGCTTGGCAACGGTCATCGATCCGGCGAAGGGACATTATTGGCTCTTCATGGAGCGGGTTCCGGGTCTGCAATTGCGGCACGTCGGGGATTTCGACATCTGGTTGGAAGCGGCGCGGT
Source organism: Chthoniobacter sp. (assembly GCA_034667665.1). Classification (GTDB taxonomy): domain Bacteria; phylum Verrucomicrobiota; class Verrucomicrobiia; order Chthoniobacterales; family Chthoniobacteraceae; genus Chthoniobacter. The sequence goes on along the minus strand of JAXDQW010000030.1, from coordinate 295,673 downwards.
TCCTGGCCCACCTGCACAGTCGCTTCAGTTGCGACGAAAAGCTCGCGGCGGTGGGACATCGTTCCAACTTGCTCTCCTACGATCGCACCCTCTATCGGCAATGGATCCTGCGCGCGGAGTTCCTCTTGCATCGTGAAGAAGCGACTCACCCACCCAAGGCGCGCCGCGACATCCGCTGGCTGGCGAGCCGCTATCATAAGGTCATCGAGTCGCTCCTGTCGGTGCCGACCACTTTTATTCATGGCGAGTTCTACGCCTCGAATGTCGTCGTCCGACCCACCGCCAACGGTGCCCACACCCGCCTCTGCCCGGTAGATTGGGAGATGGCGGCGATTGGCCCAGGCCTCATTGATCTGGCCGCGCTCTGCGCGGGGAACTGGACGGAAGATCAGAAATTCGCGCTTGCCGAAGCCTATCGGATAGCCTTTTCCGGTCCGGGTCTCGGCTCGACTCGTTCTCTGCTCCGGCAGCTCGACCGTTGCTATCTCCACCAATCAATCCAGTGGCTGGGCTGGTCTCTGGAATGGAACCCTCCTGAGGACCAGTCACAGAACTGGTTGGAAATCGCTATGCAGCTTGCTCTGCGTCTGAAACTTTAGATTCGCCAGCTGACGCCAATCCGCGGTCTTCCCGCGCAGTGCTTTCGGTTTGGTTCAGCGTCGGCGGCGGAAGGGACAGCTCCTTGGGAGCGGAGGTCAGAAAAAAAGAAATCAGTTCAATGGCGTTGCTCCGGACCGTTTCGCGAATTTCGGCAGAACACAGAGTCCGCATCTCCGAGTTGCGTTCGCGGCAATGCCGAATCGTGGCGTCCTCTCCCAACGCTGGATGACAGCTTAATTCCGTAATGCCGGAAGGCAAAGAGGAGAGGATATTGCGCAAATGCGCAATACTGACCCGTTCGGGAAGGGCTTTCCCTCTGGCACACTGGCCGTGAAAATAGCCACAGTAACGGATGTTGGGAGAGTGTTCGCGGAGGGGAATGCCCCGCTTCCGAGCAGCGTTCAGGAGCACCGAACGCAATGGTTCCCTGCGATGGCAGTGCTGATGTGAGTCCAGGTGGGTGGGCGGCTTTCCCACCAACTGCTCGAAGGCCTCGATCTGCCGGAGCGCCTCATCCTCCACCGTATGAAACTTAGAATGGGACGGCACGACCTCGTAGATCGGCATCCAATGATTTGCGAGATAAAGCCACTCGCCAAGATCGACGTGGAGACCAAGGCTCAGTTCTGGATGTGACTTGCCGTATTCGGCTGCTTCAAGAGCGGCGGGCCACCGGACCATGATGCTGGCACTGCGCACGATTCCATCTTCGTGGGCCTTAATCACGCCGGCATTGACGGCGTGGGACCTCCCAAAGTCGTCGGCATTGACGATCAGGGAGTGTTCGTCTGGCCCTTCACGATCGACGATCGGCCCAGCCAGGCCAGGCAGGCGCTTTCGGGTTTTCAACGCTGCGCCAAGGCGGTCCTCCGATGGGTGCGCGGTGGGCATGAGATCGGTTGGTCACCGGAACACCGCCGTGCCGCTCGCCACTGGCTCGCGTGCCGTCGCCGCCCCGTGAAGGGATGCGGCAGGCGCGGTGGAATCAGAGGTCGCGATTCGCCAGGAGAGTTCTTTGTCGTCCTTGCGCATGAAACGAAAACTAGCGAGATATTGCGATATTTTCCATACTAAAATGCGCAAAATATAAAAATCAAGAGTTCGCTTCCCACGATGGCGCGGCGGGGCGAAATCAGGCACGATTCTGCCGGGGTCGAGAGACTTGGAGTTGCCGCGTGTGGGCTCAGTCCTGCGAAGGATGAGCGCAGTGACATGCACGTTGGAATTATGATAAATATGGAAGTAGCGACAGTTTTGTGAGGAATCGGTTTGACAAACCCTCGTTCGCCTCGCAAAGTCGCGCTGCATCACCCGCTAGAGAGTACCGCTTTCCCAATAACAGTGAGAAAGACTATAATCCAGCACCCTTCGGCCGTTCAGACCACGAGCAGGCCGGCGTCCGCCATTCACGGGCAGCGCACCGGGAACCTCCCGGGCGGATATGGTTGGGTGCTTTGTCTCGCGGTCACACTCTGGAGCAGGGGGGCCTCTGGAGAATTGCCGGGGGTCCCAGGGGCGGAGGCCCGGCCGGCGGCGATCGCCGAGGAGACGCTTGCAAATGCCGAGGGATCACCGCCCGAAGGCGACGTGCGCTTTCCTCAGCAAGTGGAGCCGGAGGTCCTGGAGTCGGAATCTTCCCGGAAATGGAAGGTGACTCCGCATGTCGTCCTCAAGACCGGTTTCGATGACAACATTTTCATTTCGGCACAGAACAGGCAGTCCGACTTCTTCGGGGTCCTTTCTCCGGGAATAGCCTTCGGTTTGGGTGAATTCCGTCAGCACCTGAAAGAGTTTGGCAGCTATGCCCAGCAGTATGAAGATCATCCTCGGGAGGAAGCGGTCTTCTTCGAAACGAGAAGGTTTTTCTTCGCCAATTACACCGCCTCCGCCATTGCGTTTGTGGATCACAGTGAGGAGAACGCGGTGGATCACGATGTGTCGCTCGCGGGCCGTTGGACATTTCAAAAGCTCAGTCTGGGATTTCGGGCGGGCCTCCAAACCTTGTCGAATTCAGATATTGACGTGGGTGGGCGCGTCAAGCGGACCATCACGGATACGGAGATCACCGCGCGCTACGAATTCAGTGAAAAAACGTCGATGGAAGCAAACTTCTCTCGTTTGGGCCTCAATTATGAGCAGGCGCTCGATTCGACGGAATGGAAGAATCAGAACTGGGTGAATTACCGCGTTTTCCCAAAGACCCAGCTTGGAGTTGGCCTGGCGGTGGGCCGGTTGGAGGTGGACGAGGGGGCTGTCCAGTCGTTCGAACAAGGCTTGGTGCGCGCCCATTATTTGGGCACCGGGAAGCTGTCCTTTGACGGCGAATTGGGAGTCGAGTTCCGGCAGATCGAGGACCACGGAGGAAACCGCACCACGCCGATTTTCGCCTTGGGAGCGACCTATTCGCCGTTCGTGGCGACCGAGCTATCGCTGCGGGGTTCGCGCCGAACGCTGGCCTCCGCCAGCAAGGCGGGCGAAAACTACGTGCTCACCGGTGTCGAGGGGCGAATTCGTCAGCGGTTCTTTCAGCGGTTTTACGTCAGCACGGCCACCGGCTATGAGCGATCTGCCTACGAGTCAGTTGACGGGCGGGGTGAAGCAAACCGCACCGACAATGTCTTCTTTACCCGGCCCAGTCTGGAGTTCGATGTGACGAAATGGGCCAGCATGGAGGTCGCTTATGAGTTTCGTGAAAATGACTCAACCAATCCCGGCAGTGGCTTTACGGAGAATCTGGCGACCATTCAAATCAGCACGCACTACTAGCTTTGGCGCCCGTGTGTGAATCCCACCGAAACTCTCGTGCGTCGATTTTGTTCCACTCTCCCAACCCCCTCATTGCCGGCCAGGCGATTCGCCGTTTGCCTCCCTTTCGAACTGCCCGCCGGAATTCAAAAACCATGAAGTTCTTCGTCGTTCTCCTGGGATATGTGCTGGTTGCTGCTTTGGCGTTGGGCCAGGTCCCTCGCGAGCCCGCCAGTCCTGCGGATCGGCAGTCCAATTACGTTCTGGTCCCGAATGATCTGATCGACGTCAAAGTTTTTCAAGAGGACGATCTGACTTCAAGGGTCCGAATCTCGAAGGATGGATCGGTCACCTTGCCCCTGATCGGATCGGTAGCCGTGGGCGGAAGGACGACGCAGGAAGCCGCGCACACGATCCGCGAAATGCTCGCGAAAGACTATCTCGTGAATCCCCAAGTCAACCTGACGGTGATCGAATACTCCAAGCGCCGTTTTACAGTGCTGGGGCAGGTGAACCGGCCCGGCGCTTACGAGATGCCTGACCGTGATTCCATGGGTTTGCTCCAGGCCATCGGGATGGCTGGCGGTTATACCCGCATCGCTGACCCAGCGAAAATTACCCTCAAGCGGAGCGTCAACGGAAAAGACTCCGTCATGAAACTGAACGCCAAAACGATGGCCAGCCAGGGAGCTGCCAGCGGGTTTGAGGTCCAGCAGGGTGACATCATTACCGTGGGTGAAAGCATCTTTTGATATTCCGCCTTTTGCCCATGGCTGACCCGAAACCTTGGTTGGGCGTAGTTCTTCCTGGCGCCAGAGCCGGCGGAACATCCGCGTTCTCGGGTCGTCCGTCCGACTGGGGAATGAAGCTGGGCGACGAAGACGGGATGGGGAGGCGCACGACGTGATGAACGGAACGGTGATGAATCGAGGGGAGGAGCGGGCGCTCAATCAGCCGTTCGGGGCGCCCCTGGCGTCGCCGATGGTTCGATTTTCTCCGGCGCCCTCGGCTCAGCACGTGGCCCTCATCGCGTGCCGGAAAATCGTCGGCGTCCGGCGCGGAGCGGGTTTTCGTCTGGTGACGCTGTTGTTGATCTACACCTTCGGACTCGCCTGCAGTTTGTGGGCGGCTTACCAATTGCGCTTCGATTTCAACGTGCCGAAGGAGTATGCGGGGCAGTTCTTGATGGTCATCTGGTGGAGCGTCCCGTTGAAGCTCCTTTTCCTTTTTGGATTCCGGCAGTTCTCCGGGTTGCTCACCTTTTTCAGCACACCGGATCTCGGGAGATTGCTCGGAGCATTGATGGCCAGTTCCGGGGTCATTCTCGTCGGCCGGCTTCTTCTCGGCGCACAAATCGCCCCACCTCGCGGCATTATCGTGGTGGATTTCGCGCTCTCGCTGCTCCTTTTGTCCGCGGGCCGGCTCGCGTTGCGGGTCAGCCGCGAGCGGTATGGAAGCAGAACCGCGGGAGCGACCCCAGCCGCGCGCCCGGTCGGGATTGTAGGCGCGGGAGAAGTGGGGGCAAATCTTGCGCGCGAGCTTCTGGCCACGCGACATCTCGGTCTCGTGCCGGTCGCATTTTTCGATGATGACCGTCGGACCTGGCGCTCCACGCTGCACGGCATCCCGGTCATCGGACCGCCGGAAATCCTGCTTTATACCGACGCCCCGCCGCCGGTCATGAAGATGACCCTTTTCCACAATCCGCTGCTCCATTTGTTCGAGGCCAAACGGCCGAATCTGCGCCTCCAGGAGATCATCATCGCGATGCCTTCCGCGCCGCAGAAACGCATCCGCGAGGTGGTGCGCGTCTTGCAAAAAGCGCAGTTGAAATTCCAGACGGTTCCTTCCATCGATCAGCTTGCCACCGGAAAAGTCCGGGTGACCCAACTGCGTCCGGTCGAGATTCAGGATCTGCTCGGGCGCGATCAGGTGGAACTCGAAACGGAAAGCATCCGCGCCATCCTGGCCGATAAGGTCGTGGCGGTCACCGGCGCCGGGGGGAGCATTGGCAGCGAGCTGTGCCGCCAGATCGCCGGGTTCAAACCTGCACGTCTGCTGCTCATCGAGCAGTCGGAGGTGCAGATGTACCAGGTCGAACAGGCGCTCCACGATTTCGGGCATGGCTCGATCATTGTCCCGTGCGTCGCCAACGTTCTGGATGCGCCACGCATGAAGGCGCTCTTCGAGCAGCACCGGCCGCAGGTGGTCTTCCATGCGGCGGCGCACAAGCATGTGCCGATGATGGAGAGCACGCCCGGGGAAGCGATCAAGAACAACACCTTCGGCACGCTGCGGACGGCGGAACTTTCCATAAAGCATGGCGTCGAACGATTTGTGCTCATTTCCACGGATAAAGCGATCAATCCGACAAACGTCATGGGAGCCTCGAAACGGCTCGCGGAACTCTCCATGCAATCCTTGCACGCGAGCCAGCGAGGCTCCACCAAGTTCATGGCCGTGCGCTTTGGGAATGTCCTTGGTTCTTCCGGCAGTGTGGTCCCCGCGTTTGCCAGGCAGATCGCGGCCGGGGGGCCTGTCCGGGTGACGCATCCCGACGTGACCCGTTATTTCATGACCGTCCCGGAAGCGGTGAGCCTGGTCCTGCAAAGTGCGATGCAGGGCGAAGGCGGCGAGATCTTTGTCCTAGACATGGGCCAGCCGATAAAAATCGTGGCGCTGGCAAAGCAGATGATTGAATTGAGCGGGCTCAAGCTGGGGGAGGATATTGAAATCGAATTCACCGGTTTGCGGCCCGGCGAGAAGCTCTTCGAGGAACTCAGCCACGGTGGCGAAAACATCGCTCCAACGCTCCATCCGAAGATCATGCGTTTCGTCTCGCAGCCAAGACCTCTGCATGAGCTCGAGCCGCTTTTGACGGGCCTGGCTGGCCAACTGCACACCGCCGGAGCCGACGACCTGAAGCGGGCGTTGCGTCAACTGATTCCGGAGTATCGTCCCCAGTTCGCCTGACCTTGTCGCCGGCGACCTGGCCTTCCGCCATGGGGAAGGGGAGCGAGGGCGCACGGTGCCGAGGTGCGCGCCGCGCTTTGGCCTTGGGTCAAGCGGCTGGCATCACCCGAACAGCTTCGCAATTGGCTGCCCGCGGTCGGTGATTGGAATGGGCCGGTCGCCTTCGTGAAGGTCCTTCGTGTAGTTGACCCCGAGCGCGGCGTGGATCGTCGCAAAAAAATCGGGGACGGACACCGGATCGACAACCGGTTTGCGGGCGAGCTCATCGGTTTCGCCGAAGGCGCCGCAGTGCCGCAGACCTCCCCCGGCGAGCACGCAGGTGAACGCTTGCGAATGGTGGCCGCGTCCTCCTCCTCCGTCGAACTCCGGCGGGCGCCCGAACTCAGTGGCAATGACGATGAGCGTCTTGTCGAGCATGCGGCGCGCTTCGAGATCGGTGATGAGCGCAGCCACCGCCTGGTCGAGATCCCAGATGAGTTCGTGCTGCTTGAGGATGCCCGTGTTGTGGGCGTCCCAGCCGGTGCCGTTCACGAAGTTGAGGTTGTGCGAGACTTCAATGAAACGCACGCCGTGCTCGGCCAGTCGCCGCGCGAGGAGGCACCGCTGGCCGAACTCGCCCCCGTATTGCTGCCGCAGCTCGGGTTTTTCCTCATCGAGCTTGAACACCCGCGTGAACCCCGGGCCGCTCAGCTTGAGACTTTGCTCGATTGCGGTCGCGTAGTCGTGCACCCGCGAGTCGTTTTCGAGCTTCGCATCCTCGCCCTGCCGGAGGGCGGCGAGGAACGATTCCCGCCGCGCCTGGCGCTCGTTGGAAATGCCGTCGGGCCGCGACAAACCGGCCGGTCCCTGGCTCGTATCGGTGAGGTAAAGGTAGCCTGCACGGGAGCCGAGAAAGCCGGGGCCTCGGGTGACGTTGGGGTATCCGATGAGAACGTAAGGGGGAGCGTCATCCGACGCCGCATGACGCTCGAAGGCAACCACCGAGCCGAGCGACGGATACATCACCGTGCCGCTGACAGGCCGGCCGGTGTGCATGCGGTTCACGGCGGCCGCGTGCTCGTCGATGACTTCGTGGTGGATCGTACGCACGGCGGTAATGCGATCCATGAGCGGCGCGACGCGTTTGAGGTGCTCGCACACGCGCACGCCGGGCACGGCGGTTTCGATGCTGTCGTAATAAGAGCCCGCGACCTTCTTCGCCGGATCGCCACGGCGCTTGGGATCGAAGGTGTCGATCTGCGACATGCCGCCCCCGAGCCAGATGAAGATGCAATGCTCGGCCTTGCCTTTGAGCAGCGACGCGGCGGTCTCGGCGGCAGTGGCTTTGAAGGCGCACGAAGCGATCGCTCCAGCGGTGGTGGTGAGGAATTGGCGGCGGTTCACGGTGTTGGTGGTTCGGTAAACTTAACCCTCAAAGGGCGGCGATTCATGGTGTTTCGGGTCAAAAGCCGTTTGCGCCCGAATCACGGCATCCAGACAAATTCCGGGATGTTGATCATCGCCCAGACGAAGTCTTCGAAAGTCTCACGCCAGGCCGGAACGAGGCGTGGATCGGGCGGGTCGCCGGCGCGGGCGCGGCGCTCCATTTCGATTTTGACCTGGGTCGCTTCGGGCATGAGGTGATTCGACCAGGAGATCTTGCCCAGCGGCGGCAACTCGGGAGGCGGTTGTGTCGCAGGCACGTCCAGGCGCTCCGCGAAGCCGGGCGTGAGGGTGGCGGCAAAACGGGCTCGTTCCGCCGGGGTGGGCAGGCGCGTGAGGAAACGGAGAAACACGGCATCGACCAGCGCGCCGGGCGATTGCGCCTTGATCGCCAGCTCCGCCAGACCGCTGTCGGCGGAAACGCGCGTGATCCACGCGCTCATCAGGCTGTTGGCGAGCACCGCGGGCTGGAGCACGTTCGGATCGGTCTCCCGATCCGTGCGCGGGTTTTGCCGCGCACCGGCCCACCCGAACGCTTCGAGCACATCCGTCACCGCTTGCGCGCGGGGCAGGGAAAGGCTGGGCCGGTCGCGCTCGTTGGAAAGGCTGGCGAACATCCAGGCGCGGCGCGGCTTGCCGAGGCTGATCATCGTGTCCGCCGCCTGGCGCGAGTCGGGATCGAAGGTCAGCTCTTCGACCACCATCGCTTTCCCAGACGCTGCGTAGAGCGAATCGACGACCTCCTCCGCGGTCAGGCGACGCCGCTCCGGCGCGGCGAAAAAGCGCTTTTCCGGCGTGGCCTTGAGGTTCTGGCCGGTTGGCTCGCGTTGATAAGTCTGCGAGGTCAGCATGAGCCGGATGACGTGCTTGAGGTCGTAGTCGTGGGCGACAATTTCCCGCGCGAGCCAATCCAGCAACTCCGGATGGCTCGGGGCGTGGCCCTCCCAATCATGAGCTGGCTCGACGAACCCCGCGCCGATGAGCCGCTTCCACACGCGATTCACGATCACCTGCGCAAAACGCTGGTTCTGCGGCGCGGTGAGGAGCGCCGCGAGCCGCTCCCGGGTGTCCTTTGGATCGTGCAGCAGGGCATCGAGGGCCGCGTTGTCGGCGCTGCCGCAGGTCTTTTCAAATGGCCACACCGGGGCCACCGGCTCACCCGGCTTGAGGGTGACTTTGATGAGCGACTCGCGCGCCTTCTTTTCGAAGAACGCGGCCGGCACGGTGCTCGTCTTCGGCACGGTGATCGGCTTGCGATCGAGCATCGCGGCCAGCGCGTAGAGGTCGCGCTGCTTGCTGCTGTGAAACGGTGCGTCGTGGCAGCGCGCACATTGCAGTTCGACGCCGAGGAAGGCGCTGCCGAGCACCTGCCCCTTCGCGGCGAGCGGCGCGTCGTTGTCCGCGGCCATACTGAATCCTGCGCTGCCGCCTTCGACCTTGCTGCCCCGCATGAGGACGAGCTCCGTGACCAGGCGATCGAGCGGTTTGCCGTCGCGCAAGGCCTCGTAAAGAAACCAGCGGAAGGGGCCGCTGTTGTTGAGGGTCGGCTTCAGGATGCTGGCGTTTTCCGCGAGCACGTCCTGCCAGTAGCTCATCCAGTGGTCGGCAAAGCGTGCGTCAGCGAGCAGATGGTCCACGAGGCGCGTGCGTTTATCGACGGCGGGGTCGGCGAGAAAGGCGCGCGCATCGTCCTCGCCCGGCGGCACGCCGACGGTGTCCAGAAAAGCGCGGCGCAGAAAGGCGGCGTCGCCGACGATCGGCGGCGCGGCGACTTCCTCCGGTGAAACCGGCGTGGGCGGCCAGGGCGCGCCGGCCTTGATCCAGGCTTCGATCGCGGCGATCTGCTCGGGCTTCAATCCGTCGCCTTTGGGCGGCATCCGCTCGTCGGCCTCCCTGGATTTCACGCGCGAGATCATCTCGCTCGCGGCGAGATCACCGGGCACGACGGCGGGGTTGCCGGAGGTGCCGGCCTTGAGGGCGGCTTCGCGGGTGTTAATGCGGAGATCCCCTTTCTCCTTCTCGCCGTGGCAGCGAAAGCAGTTGTCGCTGAGCACGGGCAGGACCTTTTCGTGAAAGAGCTTTCCGTCCGGAGTCAGGCCGCCGGCCGTGGCGGCCAGCGCGCGCTCGATCTTCGCGGAAAGAAATGCGTCGATCGGGTGGCTGGCGGACTCTTTCGTCCGCGGCGCTGCGGGGGCGGGATGTTCGGCAATCCATTGCCGCGCCAGCCCATGCCGTTTTTCCCAGAATGCATCCTGCGAAGCGGCGGCGGCGTGGCGGTTCGTGTCGTCGAGTTCGCTCAACACGGCTTCGTTGCGGGCGGAACTCGCCGTCCAACCTGCTTCTGTGAGCGCCTCGGAAGCACCGCCATTTTCCGGTTGGAGAAGCACATACTCACTCCCAGCCGTGCTGAGTAGGGCGACGCACATTTCGCCTGGCTCGGGGCGCGATTTCTTCCCGCCGACCACCGCTTCCAGAATCACGCGGCAAAGGCCATCCGCGCCGATTTCCGCGTCGCCGAAGACTTCCTGGTCGCCAAAACTGACCGGACGCATGCCGGGCAGCGGCGGCTTGGCCACCGGCTGGACGGGTTGGTAACCGCCGGAATCGCCCGAAGGCGGTTTGGTCCGCGCGATCACCGCGCCATTCACCCAGAGCCGGCTCAACCCGCGCGCCCGCACCAAAAAACGCTGTTTGCCCGGTGCCAGCTTCAAGTCCGCCGCCGCGCGGACCAGCACTGGCCCTTTCCATCCCTGCCGGATGCCCCAGTCGTCATAGCGCAGCGGCAGCCGCGGAATGACGAAGTTCTGCGCCTCCCACCGCAGGGTTTCCGCCGGCGCCGCGTCACCGGCTTTCGCCCAGCGATCGTGTGCGGCGAGCCCTTCGTGAAAGGTGACCAGCACCCGGCCGGCGGGGATTTCCGGAATGACCGGCGCCGCATCCCCGGCAGGCATGACTTGCTGGGCCAACGTCTCGCGGCGGACCCGCGCGCGCATCACTTCGTCCGGCACCATTTCGCGATGAATGGCGATCTCATCGAGCATGCCGCGGAAACTATTGGAGGGCGACCCGCCCATCGACGATCCGATCCAAATCGCGTCATTATCCACCACCGGCGCCTCGCGCGTTGCGCCGCCCATGTCCCACACGCCGGCGGTGGGCTGGCCGTCGATCCAGCTCCGGATGCTCTCCGGCTCGCCGAAGCGATAGCTCACCGCCACGTGATGCCACCCGCCGCCCGGGGGAAATCCCGCCACGCTTGTCCAGCGGTGCCAGTGCGCGACTTTCGCCGCACCGGCCTCCGCGCCGCGCGGGGTGGCGAACAGGAAGCTGGCCTGCGCCTGCCCCGCGCCCTCGCGCATCCGCAACGCCCAATTCTGATTGTCCTTCGCAAAGGCCGGGTCACCGGTGCGCCCTTTGCCGATGAGGTAAACATTTTCGCCCTTCTTGATGTCGGCCATCTTCACCCAGGCTTCGATCGTGATCGCGTCGCCGTTGGTAAAGTCGAAGGGGCTCCCCGGCCCGCGGTCGGCGAACGAGAAATGCGCGCCGCCGCCATCGAACTGAACCGCCATATTCGCCGGGTCGAAATCCGGGAACTCGGGTGGACGCGGCCCCGGCAGATCGCGATGCACGGCGCCATGCTCGATCAGTTTCGTGGTTTCCTCCGTGCCGAAATCCCAGCGCGCAATCGGTTCCGCGGCGGCGACCGCCGACATCGCGAGCAACGCGGTGACGACGCGATGCGTCGATGCGAGAGGGCCAACCAAGCGGCGGGGAGTGAATGAATGATTCATCTTGGGGGAGGAGCACTATGTCATTGGGACAAGGTTTCGCGCAATTTTTCTGACGGGTCGCATCCATGTAAAACCCGCTGGCACGAGGGCAGAGAGCCCTCGCGCCAGCGACGCATTCACGGCAGCTCCAAAACCTGCTTTTGCGCCAGCAGGTGCTCTTTGAGCCGGGCGTAGTCGAGTTGCTGGACATCCACGCCGTCCTTCGCGGCGAGCGCCGCGGCGATGCCGGCACTGTGGCCGATGGTCATCCACGCCGGCTCCACGCGGACCGAACAGTACGCGACATGCGTGGCCGAAAGCGCCACGGGCACGAGCAGGTTCGTGCATTCGCCGGCTTTCGGGGTGATGGCGCGGTAGGGCACTTGATACGCCGGCCCGGCCCGCTGCGCCGGGTTGAGTCGGAAGGGGATGATCGTGCCCTCATTGATCACCTCGCGGTCGCCGCGCGCGACGCGCTGGCAGTCGTGCGAATCGATCGGGAACGACGCGACCGCGATCGGGTCCGGCTTGGTGTTCGTCGAGAGGATGTCCGCCTGGGTCATCACCACCGCGCCGCGCATCCGCCGGCCTTCGCGCACGTAGAGCTGCGGCGACCAGTGGTCGTAGGCGGCGAATTCATCCTTGCACAGGCCATACTTGGCCAGCGTCTCGCGCAGATTCTGCGGCACCCCTTCGTCGGTGGTGAGGAAGCGATACAGCTCCAGCGTGTATTGCTTGTGCTCCTCCCAAATCCGCGCGCGCTCCTCCGGGGCGGCCTCGCACCACGCATTGCCGCCGCCGATGATGCCCATCGAGAATTGCTTGCCGATGCCGTTGTTCGCGTCGGCTTTCTCCCCCGGCAGCGGATAGAGATCCCAGAGCAACACGGGCTTCTTCTCGACGGCAAAGTAGCGCCGCACCGCCTCGAAGCGCGCCGGGTCGTATTGCTTCGGCTCGGGAAAAGGCACGCGGTTTTCCAGCTTCGCCGTGAGGCAGAGGCGGAAGCTGTAAGTCATTACGTTGCGGTCGCCCTCCTCGTCCGCGCCGGCGTCTTTCGTGGTGAGAAGCGGGAGAAGCTTTCCCTGCGCATCGAGACCGGAGATGGGCATCGGCTTTTTCGGATACTGCTTGCCCGCGAGCGGCTCGCCGAATTCCTTGCGCCCTTCGCGCCCGATGACCCAGGTGACCCCCGCCGCGGCCATCAGATCGCCTTCATAGGTGGCGTCGATGAAGGTCTTCGCGGTGAAGACCTCGCCCTGGGTGGTTGCGAGGCTTTTCAGGCGCGTGCCGTCCGTTTCCGCGCGACCCAGGATCCGTTCCGTGAGCACGGGCACGCCCGCTTCCTTGAGCATCGCCTCGATGACGCGGGCGGCGACATGTGGCTCGTAGGTCCACACTTTCTGATCTTTCTCCGCGACGGTGTAAGGCAGCTTCACGCCGCGTGCTTTGTAGTCGTCCTCGATGCGCTGGTGAAATTCCTCGAACAGCCCGCGCAGCGCCACCCGCCACATTTGGTTTGAGTCGCTGAAGCTCAGTCCGCCGGTATTCACTCCGCCGACGTGCGCGCTCGGCTCGATCAGCAGCACGCTCACGCCTTCGCGCGCCGCGCCGACGGCTGCGCAGACCCCCGCCGGCGTCGCGCCATAGACGAGGACATCGGTGGCGCGAGGCGGCTGCGTTTCGGCGAAAATCAATGCGCGCAAACTGAGCACGATGAGGCTGAGGAACAGGAGGGTTCTGAGGGGAGATTTCATCTTTACGCGGAGGGTGTGATTCAAAACTGATGCGAACGCGATCGCAGATCAGGGGCGCGCGGCGCCTCCCATTACCTCGGACCCGGAGCGTCGCGGCAATCACCTTCCGTTGGCACCTCGCCCTCGGCGCCGTTATAAGCGCGCGTGCTCCTGCGCTATTTGCGTCAACTCGATTCGGCGCGCCTCATCCTCTGGTGTTACGCCATCTGGTATCTCGTCGTGCTGGTCCGCTATTTCGATCCAAGTCCGGCGCTTTGGCTCACTTCCCTCGGCCTGAGCGCGGTCATTGGCCTGGCCCTGGTGCTCAGCACGCGCGCGGCGTTGCGAGCCGGAAAAATGGATGGCTGGGGCCTCTTTCGCCTCTTCCTCATGCCGTTCTGCGTGTCGAGCTTCGCCGCGCTGGTGAAAGGCCGCGGTTTCATCCTGATCTTCTCGCCGCAGTTTGCGGACAACCTGTTCGCCATCGCGCTCTGCGCCGGGTTCCTGGGCCTGGTGATGGTGATGAAGCGATTCGCCCAGTGAGCGCGCCGAAGTTCTGCCGCACGCCCTGCAGGCGTTGCTCCACGCCACGCCACTTCACCAATCAAATCCGCTCGAAATAGCGTTGCCGCTCCCAGTCGGTGACCACGTTATCGAAGGCTTCGACTTCCAGACGCCCGGTATGGACGTAGAAATCGACGACTGGGTCGCCGAAGACCTTTCGCGCCAGCCCGCTCCCCTCGAGCAAGCCGACTGCTTCGCGGAGAGTCCTGGGCAGCGCGGGCAGGCTCGCATCGACATAGGCGTTGCCTTCGTAAGACGAGCCGCAGTCGAGTTGCTCATCCACGCCCGCCATGCCCGCGGCGATGGTGGCGGCAAAGGCGAGATAGGGATTCGCGTCACCGCCCGCCATGCGGTTTTCAATGCGCAACGAAGCGCCGTGGCCGACGATGCGGAAGCCCGTGGTGCGATTGTCGGTGGACCAGGCCAGCTTGGTCGGCGCCCAGCTCGCGGCCTGGAAGCGCTTGTAGGCATTGATCGTGGGCGCGAAGAAGTAACAGAGCTCGCGCGAATACTTGAGCAGGCCGCCGAGGAATTGCCGGAAAAACTTCGAGCCGCTTTCGCTTTTCGCGTCCCAGAAAAGGTTGGTTCCGCCCCGCCAGATGCTGGCGTGAATGTGGCAACTATTGCCCGGCTCGCTCACGGAAAACTTGGGCATGAATGAAACGGAACGGCCGTGCTGCGCGAAGATTTCCTTCACCCCTTGTTTGAACACGACGTGCATGTCGGCCATGGGCATGGGCTGCGCGTAGGCGAAATTGATTTCGTGCTGGCCGCGGCCCCATTCGCCTTTGCTCGATTCGATGGCGACGCCCGCGGCGATCATTTGATTTCGCACGCTCCGGAAAACGTCTTCGTCGCGAGCCGGCTGCATCGTGTGGTAATCGATGCGGTAATCGCTCGATGCCGGAAGGTTCTTATAGTCGGCCGCAAACGCGTCGTGGTAAGTGGTATTGAAAAGGTAGAACTCGAGCTCGCTGGCAACGTTGCAGATCAACTTTTTGTTCGCGAGCCGCTCGATCTGCTGGCTCAGCACCGTTCGGGGCGCTTCGTCCACGGGGCGGCCATCGTGGTGATGCAGACCGCACAGGATGAGCGCGGAAGCGGTCTGCCAGGGCACGGCGCGCAGCGTGGAAAAATCGGGACGCCATTCAAAATCGCCGAATCCTTTTTCCCAATTCGCCAGCTTGAAGCCGTCCAGCGGGTCCATCTCGAGGTTGACGGTGAGGAGATAGTTGCAGCCGTGGGTGCCGTGCGTGGCGACGCTCTGCAAAAAGAAATCGCCGGTGAAGCGTTTGCCAATGAGCCGCCCGAAAACGTCGGGAAAGGCCACGATGACGGTGTCGATTCCGCCCTTTTTTATCTGGTCCGTGAGTTGTTTGAGATTCATCGGGATCAATCCTCAGCAATGAAGACATTCTTTGTTTCGGTATAGCCTTCGAGCGCGTTCATCCCGAGGTCGCGACCGATCCCGCTTTGCTTGAAGCCGCCGAACGGGGCCTCGACGTGGACGCTCGAATGCGAATTGACGCTCAGCACACCGCTCTCGACGCGCCGGACCACGCGCAACGCACGCCTCAAATCATTCGTCCAAACCGAGCCGCTGAGCCCGTAGGGCGAGTCGTTCACCTCGCGCAGCATGGCTGCTTCGTCATCGAAAGGCCGGATGCAAACGACCGGACCGAAAACTTCCTCGCGCCAGATCGCGTCGGTGGTCTCACCGCCCAGGACGACCGCGGGACGCAGAAAAAATCCGGGGCCTTCGATCCGATCTCCGCCGATGATTTCCCTGCCCCGGGCGGCGGCGAGATAACTCTCCACCTTCTCGCGTTGCTGCCGCGAAACGAGCGGACCGATTTGCGTTTCGGTCGCGGAGGGATCGCCGACTTTGAGCGCTCGCATCGTCTCGACGAACCGTTCGACGAACTGATGGAAGACCGGGCGTTCGACGAAGACCCGGCTGCGCGCGCAGCAATCCTGTCCCGTGTTGGCAAAGACGCTCATTGGCGAGCTGCTCGCGGCCTTTTCCAGATCCGCATCGGCAAAAATGATGTTCGGCGATTTGCCGCCCAGCTCGAGCGAGACGCGCTTCATGCCGGGCGCGGCGAGTTGCATGATGTGCGCACCAATTTCGGTCGAGCCCGTGAACGAAACTTTGCGGACGAGGGGATGCTGAACGAGTGCGTCTCCGATCGCGCCACCGTGGCCGGGAACGACTTGCAGGACGCCGGGTGGAAGTCCGGCCTGGTGCGCGAGTTCCCCGAGACGCAGCGCGCTTAGGGGTGAGAGCGAGGCGGGTTTGAGCACGACGCAATTGCCCGCCGCGAGGGCCGGCGCAACCTTCCAGCAGGCGATGGGAAACGGGAAATTCCACGGCACGATGGCCGCAACCACGCCCATCGGTTGGTGCAGGGTGAAGTTGAATCCGCCGCGCGCGACCGGGATGGTTTCGCCGAAAAATTTCGAGATGGCACCCGCGTAGTACTCAAAGACCCGCGCCCCGAGGGCGGCTTCATCCAGGGCATCGGCGATCGGCTTGCCGACGTTGCGCGAATCGAGGGTCGCGATTTCGCCCGCGCCTTCGCGCAATTTTGCCGCGATCGCGAACAGGATCTCCGCCCGCCGGCCCGGCGGTAGGTCGCGCCACCCGTTCTCGAAGGCCCGCTGTGCGCCGGTCACGGCGTCGTCAATTTCGCCGGGGCCCGCCGCGAAGGCCTCGATGAGCGGCTCTCCGGTCGCCGGTTCGACGAGTTCCAATCGCCGGCCTTCCCGAGGCTCCAACGACACTCCATCGATGAAGGGGTTTTGTGGAAAGATCACAGGGCTTGCGCGTAAAGGTTTCGTAGGTCTTCCCTCGTGACGGGCACTGGATTCGTCAGGTGACAACTGTCCTCAAACGCCTGGTCCGCCAGCGCGTCGAGCTTCGACTCGTCCACCCCGTGGGCGCGCAGGCCGGGGGCGAGTCCGATTTCATCGAGCAGCGAGCGCACCGCCGCGATCGTCTCCGCATCGGTCGGATTGCTGAGCCCCAGCGCAATCCCGATGCGGCAATAGAGGCCCGGTTTGCGTCTGGCGTTGAAGTCCATGACAACCGGCAGGCAAAGCGCGTTGGCCAGTCCGTGATGTAGACCGCACAAGGCCGAGAGCGGATGCGCGAGCGAGTGCGTCGCCCCGAGATCTTTTTGAAAGGCGATCCCGCCCATCGCCGCCGCCATCTGCATCCAGCCGCGGGCCTCGAGGTCGTCGCCGTTTTTCACCGCGCGGACCAGCGCATTGCCGATCAAATGAATTCCTTCGAGCGCAATGCCATCGCAAAGCGGGTGAAACACCGGCGAGGTGAGCGATTCGATGCAATGCGTCAGGGCATCGGCTCCGGTCGCGGCCGTCAGTTTCGGCGGCAATTCGCGGGTGAATTCCGGATCGAGCAGCACCAGACTCGCGAGCAGCGCCGGGTGAAAGATCACGCGCTTGCGCTGCTCCATGATGATCACCGAGCTGCGTCCGACTTCGCTTCCAGTGCCCGCGGTGGTTGGAATCGCGATCAGTGGCGCCAGCCCCGTCCAGTCGGCCCCGAAATCAAATTGGGCGAGCGTGGTGTCCGGGCGCTTGATGCGCAGGCGCACCGCTTTGCCGACGTCGAGCGCACTGCCGCCGCCGAACGCGATCACCGCGTCGCAAGCCCCCGCGCCATAAGCGCGGAAGGCGCCCTCCACATCTTCCTCCACTGGATTCGGTCGCACGTTCGGGAAGGTTGCGGCGCCGGTCCCTTCCAACGAAGCCGTCAGCAGTGCAAAGGCCTTCGTCTTCGTCAGACCCGCGTCAGTGACGACCAACGGGCGCCGACTGCCCAGCTTCTCCAGCCATCCACGCAGCTCGCTCCGTGCGCCAATTCCAAACACCGTCGTAGTCGGAAAAGAGAATGTGGAGGGCATGGAAGACGCCGGGGATCCGAGGAGATTGAGGGATTTGGAAGCAGAGCGACCCGTTCCTACTGAAATGCACGGAGCTTGTCACCACTGCGAGGCGTCCCGTCGCAACCTGCCGTGGCCGGTCAAAGGCCCGGGGCTTCCGAATCAGCGCACCGGGGAGGAAGCGCAGCTCCACTTCCTCAAGGCGGCTCAGATATTCGCGCCGTAGGCGATCAGGCGGCGGTAATGGCGGACGATCTCGGTGAGCGCGAGGACGAAGGCCTGGCGCTGGAGATGCAGCGGCGCGTGATGCGGCGATTCGAGGATGATTTCAAATGGCGTCGGTGACGCGTCGGGCGGCGCGGCGAGAATGCCGTCGTAGGCGCTGTGAATGATCCCGTTCACCGCGTGAAAGCCATCGATCAGCTTCGCCTGGTTCACCGGCAGCGCTGCTTCCGCGGCCGCCAGCGCCGGTTCGAGCAGATGCCTGGTCAGCGTGGCGCCGCGGACGAATCCATAGAGGCCGTCGCTGGTGTCGTCGGAATGCAATGAGATGATGCCATCAAACTTCTGTTTCCGGAGTTCCTGTTCGATGAGGGCGATCTCGGGTTCGAGCGAGCCGCGCCAAAACTCGCGGTTGAGGTCCTTGCCGCTGCGCGAAAGCCGGGTGCCGTCTTCGTAGCCGGTCGGATTCAGGAGGGGGTAGATGTAGAGGCGAAAGGCCCGGCCAAAAAACGGGGTCGCCTCGAGAGCCTGGAGAAAGTCCACCAGCGCCAGCACTCCCGCCGGTTCGTCACCATGGATGCCGGCGAAAATCCCGAGCTTCAGGACCGGCTCATCGGTTTCGGGCCCGCGAAAAGTAATCCGCGGCATCCAGTAGCGATCCTCGCCCACGCGCCAGAAACCGATCGAATCGGCGCGCAGCGATTGGGCCGACGTGCCGACTTGAAGAAAGAGCGGCAGGAGCAGTTTTCTGATGGAGCGGCGTTGGCTGGCGGGCACTTCGTGATCGGGAATGGGCGGAGGGACAGGACGCACCAGCTCGGAGTAGTCAATCAGAGGAACCCGGGGATCTGGCGCCAGGGCGGCGCCGGCGTTCGCGTTGAGCGCGGCCTCCCCGTGGCGGAGGAGAGGGCGAAACGGTGTGGAAGCGGGCTTGGACATCCAGTGAACAAATCTATATCCGTGTGATAGACATAAGGCGCGCGGGAGCAAGCCATTTTTTTTGCGCGTCCACCACTTCGTTCGCCAATGGTGGGTGTCGCCGGCCTCCGGCGCAGGCTCCGCGAAGCAGAAACGCCAATCCTTTCCCTCCCCATCGCGCTAACGGGAGAAGGCGGAGCAGAGGTGCGCGGCGAGGAAGAGGGTGTTCATGATCAAGATGATCAGGGCGGGCTGCCACGTCTGCGGCCGGGCCTGGCGCACCAGGTTCTCTTCACGAAACGCCCACGCCAGGAGCGTGGCCGCCAGGAACCAGATGGCATGATTGTTCCACGGCGCCGAAGACGGCAGGTGCGTTCCGCGCGCGTACCAAAACCAAAACAGCCGAAACTGGGTGGCCAATGGATCAAGATTGAGTTCGGTGATCACGGCGAGGGTTCCGGTCGCGAGCGCGAGCATGGTGTGGCTGGCCCGGGGGAGCAGGCGTTTGGCGAGTTCGCGCCCGCTGACGATGATGCTGAACCAGAGCAGCGGCCAGCCGAAGGGCACCGGACCGAGTTTCGGCCCCAGCCGATTGGTGTACACGACGGACCCCAGCGGATAGCCGAACCGCGTGCTGCAGGCGGCCAGGACCAGCGCAGCGCCGAAAATAAGCAAGGTCCAGAGGCGGGTTCGCGCCACCCCCTCGCGTGCGGCGAGTTCGAGATAAAGATTGGCGGTGGCCAGGGTCAGCCACAGCGCATCGGCGCCGCCGACGACCAGCAGGAGCGCGTCGCGCAGGCCGCGATTCGTGATCGTGGAATTGATCTGCGGCTCCCCGAGGCCACCCAGCCACAGTGCGGCGATCACCAACGTCCAGACCACAAACAGCAGCCACATCGCGCTGGCGAGAGGTTCAAGGCTGCGGGCGAGCAGGGAATCGCGGCGTGGCATGAGCCGTCGAGCATCTTCCAGGACGCGTTGCTTTGGCCAGCGCTCTCTGCGGCGAACCGGCTTGTCGCCGGGCCACATGCAATGGCCTTCCAACCTGCGGTGTCGCGCACTTCCAGCCCGTCCCTTTGCTGAGCGTCTGCGGATGGGAAATCGGTGAGAGTCGCCAACCGTCACATGCTGCGCGAAAGCTCCTTCACGATCTGAATGTAATCCCGGAGCGTCTTGGAGGGATTATCGGCCCGCCAGGCGATGGTCGCTTCGCGGCGGAGCGGCGGGGAAAACGGGCGAAAGACCACGCCCTCGTGGGGCAACCCGGTGATTTGCTCGGGCATCAAGGCCACGCCGAGCCCGTCCGCAACGAATCGGATCGCGGTTGGCTCGGTGTCGGCTTCCTGGAGGATTTTCGCCGCGAAGCCGGCACTCTGGCAGGTTTCGAGCAGCCATTCACGGGCGCCGGGATGGGTCTTGGCGGACATGCCGATAAAAAACTGCGGGGCGAGGTCGGCGAGCTTCACCTTTGGCTTCTTCGCGAGCGGATGGCGGGCCGGCAGGGCGACCAGGATCGTGTCGTGCGCCACGCAGTCGGAAAGGAAATGGTGGCCGGAAAGCGCGGGGCGCAGCCCGACAAAGCCAAGATCAATCTTGCGGGCGTCGAGCGCCTGATACTGCTCGGCGCTGGTCAGGTCGAAAAGGTTCAGCGCCACGCCGGGGTGGAGTTTTCGGAAGGCTCCGAGCGTGGCCGGCAATAGCCCATAATGGATGTTCGCGACGTATCCGATATTGAGGAGCTGGGAGCTTTCTCCGCGATTCATCTGCTGCACCGCGGCGACGCTCTCGGCACACAGCGCGAGCAGTTTTTTCGAGTCGAGAAGAAAGACGCGTCCTTCCGGGGTCAGCGTGACCCGGTTGTTCGCGCGGTCCAGCAAGCGCACCCCGATTTCGTCCTCGAGATTGCGCACCTGGCGGGTGAGCGACGGCTGGGCGAGCCGGAGCTTTTGGGCGGCCTTGGTGAAGCTCAATTCTCCTGCGACGGCGACAAAGTAGCGCAGGTGACGAAGCTCCATTTCCCGGAGCATCGCGCAGGGAATGTCCAATGGCTATTGGTAATGTGGGAAGGCGAGACGCTTTTTCAGAGGGGCAGGGTGCGCGGCGTATTTGCGCATAGCTTTTGGCTATGAGGTGGTCACGGGCGAGGTATTGGCCGGATTAGGGGGCAGCCCTGATACTCGAGCCGGATCGAGACTCAGGCGGGGGAGGCCCTGCATTCCTCGGATCTTCCCGGAGAGCAATTATGAATAACGCCATCAACCATTTCGAACGTCCAAGAAGAAACATCGCCTGGCAGGTGCAGCCCCATCCCGCTCCCTGCGCACACCAGCATGAAGTGATCGCTCACGACAAGGGTCGCGCCCTCAAGCGGTGCGTCAAGTGCGGCAGCCTGGAGGCGGAGTGAGCGGCCAGAAAGGCCCGGAAGCCCTGGAGAAACTCTCCAGCGGCATCGAGGGCTTCGACGACCTCACCGCCGGTGGTTTGCCCCGGCGGAGCGCGACGTTGCTGATGGGCGGCCCCGGCTGTGGCAAGACGGTCCTCGCCCTCCAGGTGCTCGTCAACGGCGCCAGGAATCTCGGTGAGCCAGGGATTTTTGTCGCCTTCGAGGAAAACACCAGCCGGGTCCTGTCGAACGCGGAGAGCTTCGGCTGGAACCTCGGCGAGCTGCAAAAGGAGTATCTCTATTTCCTGAACGCGCACTTGAGCCCCGACGTGGTGAAAGCCGGCGCGTTCGACCTCACCGGGCTGCTGTTGGGAGTCGAGGCGAAAGCGCGCGAGACGGGCGCGAAGCTGATGGTTTTCGATGCGATCGACGTGCTGCTGAATCTGCTCGACGACCCCGTGGCCGAGTGTCGGGAGCTGTACCGGCTTCACGAATGGCTCACGCGCAACGAGTTCACCGGGATTCTCACGACGAAGGTCGAGGACAACAAACCGGCCACGGCGCAGCGCTACGGCTTTATGCCGTTCATGGCCGATTGCGCGGTTCTGCTCAGCCAGCGCGTCACGGATCGTGTGGCGGTCCGGGCGATCCGCGTGCTCAAATACCGCGGCTCATCGCACGTGCTCAATGAAGTGCCGTTTGTGATCGGACCGGCGGGGGTGGAAGTCGGCTCCTCGAACGGCGTCCACCCCGAGCCGCAGCCGTTCAAAAACCGGGTCTCCACCGGCGTCGAACGCCTCGACGACATGCTCTGCGGCGGCTTTTACCGCGGCACCAACGCCTTGATCACCGGCAGCTCGGGCACCGGCAAATCGATGCTCGCGGGTGCTTTCATCGAAGCGGCCTGCCGGCGCGACGAGCGGGCGCTCTTCATCTCGTTTGATGAAAACTCCTGCGACATCGTGCGCGATCTGGCCTCGATGAGCACGAACCTCGCGGCGCATCTCGCCAGCGGCCTGCTGCGCATGGAAGCGGCGCGCACGGAGGCGGCCTCCTCGGAGGAGCATTTCATGCGCATCAAGCGCGTCATCGCCGAGCACCAGCCGCGGTGCGTCGCCATCGATCCGCTCTCGGCGCTCGCCCGCGTGGGCGGAGGCCTGGCCGCGCGCGCCGTGGCCGAGCGGCTGATTTACCTTTGCCGAAATGCGGGCATCACCGTGCTCTTCACCAGCTTGCTCGAAGGGAGCGACCCGCACCTGGAGACGACGACGCTGCACGTTTCCACGATCTCGGACTCCTGGATCCAGATCTCGTATTCGCTGCACGGCGGCGAGCGCAACCGGGCGCTGTCGATCATCAAATCGCGCGGCTCGAAGCACTCCAATCAACTGCGCGAGCTGATTTTCAGCGACAAGGGCATTACCCTCGCCGACCCCTACGCGGCCGGAGGCGAGGTGCTCATGGGCGCCTTGCGGATTGAAAAGGAAAATGCGGTGCACGCGGAAACGAGCCGCAAGCGCTACGAGATCGACCAAAAGCGGCGCGAGGTGGAGCAGACCATGACCGAGCGCGACCATCATCTCGTCGCCGCCCAACGTGACCTGCGAAACCGCACCGACGAGCTCGACACGCTGAGGCTCGCGGAAGAGAGGCGCGGTGAGGAGAGCGTGCAGCGGCAGGATGAAGTCGTGCGTGACCGCGACGACAAGCTCCTGCGCGAGCAGCCAGCTCGCGCCCGACCGGCCATCAAGAAGCCGGCTTCCGCAGGGGTGAAGAAGCGGGGAAACGCCAAGTGAACGAGGCCCTCAACGTGGGCGATCACCCGAACGGCGCTTACGTTTTCCGGCTCTACATGGCCGGCGGTGCGCCGAACTCGGTGCGGGCGCTGGCGAATCTCTACGCGCTTTGCCATAAGCATTTCCCGGAGAGCCATCGCATCGAGGTAGTCGATGTCCTGGCCCGGCCGCTGCGGGCCCTGGTGGATGGTATCATCGTCACGCCCACCCTGGTGAAAGTCTCTCCGGCGCCTGAACAGCAAATCATCGGCAACCTCAGCGAAGAAGCAGAACTCCTGCGTGCGCTCGGGCTTCCCGAGAAGGAAAGCCAATGAATTACCCGGAAGCGACTGCTCCCATAGTTTCCGCGCCCAGCGTGGAGAAGGCGCTGACCTTCGCCCTGCGTCTGGCTCACGCCGAACACGCTCTGCAGACGCTCACCTCCGGGCAGGTCGATGCCATCGTCGATCCCCGCGGCAATACTTATCTGCTGCGCCCCGCGCAGGAGCGTTTGCGCCGGAACGAAGCGCGGCTCCAGGCGCTGTTCGACAGCGTTCCTGATGTGATCACCGTCCTGAACGAGGCCGGCGAAGTGCGCTATCAAAGTCCTGCCGTGACTCGCGTGCTCGGCTACGCGGTCGGGACGCTCTACGGACGCAGCGTTTTTGAATTCGTTCATCCGGACGATTTGCCCGGCTTCGAGCGGGCGTTTTCCGAGGCGATGCAAAAGGTCCGTCCGATCACGACGGCGGATTTCCGACACCGGGCGCGCGACGGCTCGTGGTGCCCGCTCGAAGCGACGCTTGGCAGCGTGCCCCAATCGATCGAACCGGCGGGCGTCATCCTGACCTTCCGGGACACGACCCATCGCCGGCTGGTGCAGGAAGAGACGGCGCGGCGCGAGGCCGTTGCCGGCCAGGCCTCGCTCGCCAAAGACCGCTTCCTCGCGATGCTCTCGCACGAGTTGCGGACCCCGCTCACCCCCGCGCTGCTCGGCGTCCAAACCTTGGAGGAAGACGAGCGCTTCGCCGAGGCGCGGCCGACGCTCGCGATGATCCACCGCAACCTCGAGCTGCAATCGCGACTCCTCGGGGAGTTGCTCGATTTCATCACCGTCGGCCAGCAGAAGGTGCGGCTTCAATCCGGCTCGATCGACGCCCACGAGGCGGTCCGCTTCGTCCTGGAAATCTGCCGGAGTGAAATCGCGGCCGCGCAGATCGAGGTGCTGCTCGACTTCCGCTCAGCGGAAAGCCTGGTCCGGGCGGACCCGATGAGGCTCCAGCAGGTGATGTGGAATCTGCTCAAGAACGCCATCAAGTTCTCAGCTCCGGGCAGCAGCATTTCCATCGCGACGCTCGACGATCCGCCCGGCCGGCTGACGATCGAGTTCGCCGACCACGGCGTCGGGATCGAGCCCGCGCTGCTGCCCCTGGTCTTCGATTCCTTTCAGCAAGGCGGCCTCTCGGGACCGCAAGTCAATCCCGGTCTCGGCCTGGGTCTGTTCATAGCCCGGGGCCTGGCCGAGGCGCAGGGCGGGACGCTGACCGCCCTCAGCGAAGGCCGCGGCAAAGGCTCGCTGTTTCGCCTGACTCTGCCCAAGGCCCCGCCGGGAGGGGCAATGTCCACCGAAGCCCTCCCCGGTCCATTGCCGGACCGCCGCTTGCAGATCCTGCTGGTCGAAGATCACGCCGTGACGCGCATCGTGCACGGCCGTCTGCTCGAACAGCTCGGGCATGAAGTCTCCGCCGCCGCGGACCTGCGCGGCGGCCTCCTGCTCGCGGAGATCTGCCGCTTCGATCTGGTCATCTGCGACCTCATCCTCTCCGATGGCACCGGCCACCAACTGATGGAAGGGCTGCGTCGCTCCCATCCCGCCTTGCCGGGCGTCGCGCTGAGCGCCTTCGGTCTGCCTGCCGACCTCGAGGAGAGTCGCGCCGCTGGATTTTCCGAGCACCTCGTCAAGCCGATCGCCTTCGAGAGCCTTCAGTCAGCGATCCATAAACTTGCCGCGAAAGAACGCCCCGCGCCCGGGGCGACCACCTGACCCACCAGGACAAACCGCGCTTTCCTCCAAAAACCGGCCGCTTCCTTCCAGTAGCCAACCAACACGCAAGCTTACCGTTCCAACCTCATCACACTACTATGATTACCACCCTCATCTCATTACTTATCGCGGGGCTCGTCCTCTATGTCATTTACTACATCGTGGGCATGTTCATCAAAGGCCAGTTGCTCAATATCATCGGAATTATCCTGGGACTGGTCTTTCTGCTCTACGGGCTTCGCGCCTTTCACATCGTGGCAATCTAAGACCGCGACCTTTACTGTGCCATGATCGACCATCATGAATCGAGGCCAGCGGCAGCCGCCGACTGCTCAGATTCGGCTTTCACGGACGAGCACCTCATGGAAATCATCCAGGCGCACGAGCGCACCGGGC
This sequence comes from Chthoniobacter sp., assembly GCA_034667665.1. Classification (GTDB taxonomy): domain Bacteria; phylum Verrucomicrobiota; class Verrucomicrobiia; order Chthoniobacterales; family Chthoniobacteraceae; genus Chthoniobacter. Next base: position 270,217 of record JAXDQW010000030.1, on the reverse strand, counting down.
TCAAGCGATTGCACGATCGCTACGCCAGACGCCTGAAAGCGATGAGCATGAAGGTGCTCAATAATGACGCCGACGCCGAAGACTTGCTCCAGGATGTCTTTTTGGAGATCTGGAATCGGGCCGCCAGCTACAACCCGCTGAAGGGGAGGCCGCTTTCCTGGCTCGCCACGCTCACGCGTCGCCGTTCGATCGACCGGTTGCGCAAACGCGAGACCTATGGCCGGGTCGAGGACCGCTTTGCCGAGGAGACCAGGGATCAAGCCAGCGGCTGGACCCATGTCCATGAAGAACTCGCGCACGGTGAAATCAACGAATACTTGCAGCGCGCCCTGGCCACGCTGCCCGAAGCGCAACGGAACGCCCTCAAGCTGGCTTACCACCAGGAAATGACCCAGCGGGAGATCGCGGCGCACAACGGGCCTGCCGCTCGGCACCATCAAGACCCGACTGGAACTCGGGCTGAAGAAGATGGCCGTCTGCTTGGGCGGATTCGAGGATTTGCTCTGGCCGGACCATCCCCGCGCGCAAAATAAAACCGCGCCGACTACGGCCATTCGGAGAGCCAGCCCGATATTAGCACGATGAAACAATTCAATCGCAAAGTAGCCAGCGCGGCCCTTTTGGGTCTGATGCTGATCACCACCCATGTCGCCGTCGCGCAGATCGTCGTGAAGGAGTCAACCTCGACGACCACCTCGGCTGGAACGATCAGTGAGTTCGGACCCGAAACAATCGTGATCCGATCCGAGACTTCGCCAGAGCCCGTCCGCTACAGCTATAGCAAGACGACCACCTACGTCGATGAAACTGGAGCGCCGGTCTCGATCGAAACCGTCAAGTCCGGGTTGCCCGTCACCGTCTATTACGTCAAGGACGGCGACCGTATGGTGGCTTCCAGGGTCATCGTGAAACGAGCTGTGGTCGTCCCGGCTGCCCCCGTGATCGAGGAAAAGAAAACCACGACCACGACGACCGAAACGAGCAAGTAACCGCCCGCTAACCATCCAAACAACGAATCACTCATGAAAAAACTCATCCTTCTCTGCCTCGCCACCGCTGCCTCCCTTTCCTTTCCCGCCTGCACGACGGTTGAGGAGAAGCACGAGCCTTCCGTCCACAGCACGACCACGACGACCGAAGAAAGCACCGTTCATCGTCCGGTCAGCGCGACCACCGAAACGCGGTCCATTCGCGCCTACTGATCGCGTCACCCGGTCTGATCCGGCGTTGGTCATCGCACTAATGCAAATGGGCCAGCCGCATGAGTGCGGCTGGCCCGCGCGATCCATGTGCACAAGCCCCTGCGCCACCTTTTACCCCTTACTATTTATGAAGCCTCTCTATTCCATTCTTGCCGCGGTCATGCTCCTCGGCCCCGCGGTGCCACTCGCCCGGGCCGGTGTCCAGGTCTCCGTCGATTTCTTTCACGACAATCTCGAATCCTATGGAGATTGGCGGGAGGTCGGCGATTACGGCTATTGCTGGCAGCCGCGGGATGTGGACCGCGACTGGCGCCCCTACAGCGACGGCCACTGGGTCTATACGGACGCAGGATGGACCTGGGATTCCGAGGAGCCTTACTCCTGGGCGGTCTATCACTATGGCCGCTGGGCTCGGGTCGATCGGATCGGCTGGGTCTGGGTGCCAGGCACCGAATGGGGACCGGCCTGGGTCTCCTGGCGCCGCAGCCCGCAGCACGTCGGTTGGGCGCCCCTTCCGCCCGAGGCCCGGTTCTCCCGCTCCGCCGGCTTTAGTTCCCGGGTGGACGCCGACTACGACATTGGCCCGACTAACTATAGCTTCGTGGAAGTGCGCAACTTCGGGGCGCCGCGCTTGCGGACAGTCATTGTCGAGCCGCGGGAGAACATCACCATCATTCACCAGACGACGAACATCACCCGGATTACCTACGTCAATAACGTCGTCTATAATGAGGGGCCTCAATACGACGTCATTTCCCGCGAAAGCGCGCAGCCCATCCGCCGCCTGAAGCTGGAGCGCCGCGAGGAACTCGACGGCGATCCCCGCACGGTCCGCGCCGAACAATTAAGGGCCACGGTGGCGGGGGATTCATTCCGAGTGGTGGCACCCGCATTTGACACGAAACCGGCGACCGCTCCGCGGAAAGTCGCGGCCAAGGTGGAAAAAGCCGAAGTCGATCATGGTTGGAAAAATGCCGGCCCGCCGGCGGAGGTGGCGAAGTTGCGCACCAAGATCAAGAGCGAGCCTGCGGCACCCGCGGAACCCTCGCTGGAACCGAAGGCGGCCAAGACCGCGGAGGCACCCGCCGCGGCCGAAACCAACGCCGTTCCGTTATCGGCATCTCCGGCGAATGCAAAGGCCAAGGCCAAAGGTAAGAACGCCCCCGCTGCCCGGAGCGCCGCCGCGCCGGCCGTACCGGAAGCAGCGCCCGCGTCGGTGCCCGCCGTTGATACTGCGAAGCCCGAGAAGACCTTGTCAGAGGAGAAGCCGGTGGTGTCCGATCAACCGACCAAGGCGGGAAAGCCCGGCAAGCTGGGAAAGGTCGCCAAGCCAGTGAACCCGGAAGCCAATCCTCCTGCGGCCCCGACTGCGGCAACGCCTGAACAGCCCCAGGTCAGAAAGGGTAAGAACAAGACAATCGAAGCTGCGCGTCCTCCCGCGGAAGCTCCCCCCCAGGCGCAAGCTCCGATCCGAAAGAAGGAAAGTGCCGAGCCCTCTGGCGAACTGCCACCCGCCGCAGGCGCGAAGGCCAGGCAAAAGGGTCGTCCGGAGAAGGGTGACGCGCCGCCAAACCCCGAGCAACCCGCCGCGCGCAGCATTGAACGCAGCGTTCCCAATCAACCCGAACCGCGCCCTCAGGCCAAGCGGCCCGAGGCACGCCCGCAGGCCGCGCCTGTTGTCACCCAGCCGCGGCCGGCTGCGGCTGCTCAGCCCGCGAAAGGCAAAGGCAAGGGTAAGGACGACAAAAAAGATGAGGCGAAGCCGGAAGGAGCGCCTCAGTAGGCGCCCAATCCTGGGTACGCTCCAGAGCGAGGCCCGGCCTTGCCGAGACGCGGAGAGGGGAGAGAGGGCTCCGCGTCTCTCCTCACGGCACCGCCGGCGCGGGAACGAGCTTCGGCATGGTGATCATCTCGAAGTCGTCGGTGCGAAAGGGAGTCACCGGCAGGCCGTCGTCGCTGAAGAGATTGCAGACCGGGTTGTCCGCCCACGCATAGCGGACGGCGATCGGCTTTTCGACCTGATCGCTGGTCAGCTCGACCTGGTCCTTGCCCACGATTTTCCCTTTGGCCGGGTGCCAGACCTTGTCGTCGCCGCAGATGGCGAAGCCGATGGCTTCGTTGACGTCAAAGGGACGCAAGAGACTGCCGAAGCAATCCAAGGTCACCGTGGCCTTGGCCCCCTCGATTTGCAGGCTTTTGAACTCGGGACTGCGATAGGCAAACGTTAGCCCGTAGTCCTTGACCAGCGGCCAGCGGACGAGCCGCGCAGCGACGTCGTGCTTGTTGCGCGGGTGGACGTCCTTGCCTTCGCCGAGGTCGATGATCACGGCCTGCCCGGTGTTCGGGAGCTGCATGGTCTTCGTCTGGGCTTCGCGCAGCTCGGCCCACGATGCGTCGCCCGGAGTGGGGACTTCCGCGTGGTGATCGGCGAGCTGGACCCAGTAGAAGGGGAAATCGCCCTGCTTCCATTCCTTGCGCCACTGCTCGATCAGGAAGGGAAAGAGGGATCCGTATTCATAAGCCCGGCTGGCGTTGCTCTCGCCCTGATACCAAATGACCCCCTTGATCCCGTAGCCGAGCGTGGGATGCACCACACCGTTGAAGATGTTGCCAGGGCGTGCATTGCCGGAGAGCCAGGACTCAGGCGATTGCGGCGGGCGCGGCGCGGGTTTGCCCTCGGCCTTTGCCCTGGCCACGTCCGCCAGGAATTGCTCGCCCGCTTTCACGTAATCGTCCTTCGCCTTCTGCGTCTGCATCTCCTCCTCGCGCTTGACGGTGCTCTGCATCAGCGGCTGAAAGCGCAGATCGCTCTCGAGGGAGGAGCGGCGTACCCAGGCCTCCGCCGCGGAGCCGCCCCAGGAATTGTCGATCAGACCCACCGGCACTCCGAGGATCAGGTGAAGGTAGCGTCCGTAAAGAAAGCCCACGGCGCTGAAGGTGGACGCGGAATCCGCGGCGGAGGCTTTCCATTCCCCGCGGAAATCCTTTTGCGGCTCCTGCGTGCCGACGCGAGGGACTTTGATGAGGCGGAGGTTCGGAAGTTTGGAGGCCGCCGCTTCGAGGTCGCCGTTCGTGTCCTGGCGCAGGGTGAAGCCCATGTTGGATTGCCCGGAGCACATCCACACTTCGCCCACGAGCACGTCCTGGATTTCCTTCTGCGTGGATCCAGCGATCGCGATCTTCTGCGGTTCCGCATTCGCGGGCACGGGATCGAGTTTCACCGTCCATCGGCCGTCGGCATCCGCTTCGGCGGATTTCGATTGTCCGGCAAAGCTCACCGTCACCTTCGTGCCGGGCGTATCCCAGCCCCAGATCGGGTTGGATTGCTTTTGTTGCAGCACCATGTGGTCGCTGATGATGGCGGGCAGCTTGAGTTCGGCGCGCAGCGCCGGGATCACGGAGAGCGAGAGGGCGAAGGCGAGAAGTGGGGGGAGTCGTTTCATGGGGAGGATGGCTGAGTGTGATCAACCGCGCCGCGCGCGGCAAGGAGCACAGACACGCTGTCTGTGCTCCGTCCCGCTAAGAAACGGGCGCTGTCATTCGTCTTCATTTCGATGCGCCAACGCTGACGTGACAATTCTTTTGCAATCTACCCGTTGCGCCACGGCCACGGCGCGGAGCATTCTGGACGCCCGGTTTTTCGTTGCCCCCCAACCGCTCCCCTCAGCTTTATGAAATTCAGGTTCGTCCTCCCGCTCCTCCTCGTCGCCGCCTCCGTCCTCCACGCCGACAACGAAATCGGCTTCATCGAAAAATTCGCGCTCGCGCCGGACCGCGAGGCCGTCCTTGCGCAGCTCATTCCGGGCAGCGAAGACTCCTATTTCTTTCACGCGCTGCACTATCAGAACTCCGGTGATGCGGCGAAGCTCAAGGCCATCATGGACCAGTGGGCGAGCCGGTTTCCGAATTCGCCCCGCCGCCGGATCATCGAGAACCGCGCCGCGCTGCTCACCTATGACGCCAGCCCGCAGGCGACGCTGAAGTTTCTCCGCGAACGGCTCAATCTTCAGTTCAATCACGAGCAGGAGGTGCGGGACCGAAAGCCGGACCTTCCGACCTCGCTCGACCAGGCGCGGATCGCGCGCAGCGTCTTCCAGGCCGAGGCCTTGAAGGCAGGTGACGATCTCGGCCGCTTTTCCGACGCCGCGCTCGAAGCGCTGGTCCGCGACAAAGTGGCGTTGCGTCCGGCGCAGGTGCGCGCGCTTTTGGCCAAGCTGAAGCGTCCCGATGTGGCGGGGCTGCTGGACGTCATCGAAAAGGAACTCCGCAACAAGGAAAGCCGGGGCTTCGGCGAGTTCCCGATTCACAAACTTCTGCTCCCCGAGCAACTCGACGAGCTCGCGACCCGGCTCCCGGCGCTCAGCCAAAACCAGGCCTTCGTCTTCGCGCGGCTGCGCAAGCTGCTGCCCGGCGCGGACGCCGACGCCGAGTACGATCCCGCCGAGCGCGAGGCGTGGCTGGAACGCGCCTGGGCCTACGTGGCGAAGCTCCCGCCTGCATTCAACACACTCAAGGCGCATCTCCTCTACCAGCGTCTCCAGCACGATCGGACGCGCGGCATTTACGACAAGGCGCGCTTTCTGGAGTACCTCAAGCTTCCCCGGCGCGCGGGCTACATGAATCCCAAGTACGTGGATCAGCCCGAGCAGGCGCGCTTCCCGGTGGATCTGAATGCGAATCTCACCGCGGAGCTCAGCTTTGTCCCGCCGATCGGCAACGACGAGCCGCTGATCCGCGAATACCTGCTGCAACTCCTGCGCACCGAGGACGCCTGGGAGCCGTGGGCCGTCTGGCTGCGCGACACCTACGTGAAGCCGCTCTTTGCCGAGGCCAAAATCGTCAACGGCATCGGCGACCCGGAGAAATGGGCGTCGCTGCTCACGCCCACCGCTTTCCAGGCGTTGAAGGACCGGGTGGATGTGGATTTCTCGCCGGCCAACCCGCCGTTTCTCGCGCCAGCCGACGACGTGACGCTCGATCTTTTCGTCAAGAACGTCCCGAAGCTGATCGTGAAGATCTACGAGGTGAACACACTCTCGTTTTTCCTCACCCAGAAGCGCCAGCTCAATACCGACCTGAACGTCGATGGCCTCGTGGCGAACAAGGAAACGACGCACGACGCGGACCCGGCGGGCCGCAGCCCGTTTCGGCGGGTCGCGCGAAAGTTTCCGTTTCCGGAATTGAAAGGGCGCCGGGGCGCGTGGGTCATCGAGTTCATCGGCGGCGGGAAGAGCAGCCGCGCCCTGGTCCGCAAGGGGCAGTGGCAACTGATCCAGCAAACCGGTCCCGCGGGCGACATGCTCACGGTGCTCGATGAAGGCTTCCAGCCGGTGAAAGACGCCGTGGTCTGGGTCGATGGACGCAAGCTGACCCCGGATGCGAAGAGCGGATTCATCGTGGTCCCCTTCACAGCTCAGCCGGGGACCAAGCCGATCATCCTCGCCGATCCCACCGGTGAATTTGCCACGCTCACGCAGTTCGAGCATCACGGCGAGCAGTACCGACTCGATGCGCAATTTCACATCGAGCGCGAGCAACTCCTCGGCGGTCGTGACGCCACCCTCGCGGTTCGCGCCGGGCTGCTGCTCGACGACGCGCAGGTCTCGCTCGACCTCCTCCAGGAACCCCGCCTCACGCTGACCACGACCACCCTCGACGGCGTCTCGACCACCAAGGAAATCAAGGACGTGAAGCTCGATCCGGCGAAGGTCTTCACCCACACGTTCCCAGTGCCGGAGCGGCTCACGTCGGTGGCAGTGAGGCTGTCCGCGAAGGTAGAGAATCTCAGCGCGGGCGGGCAGAAACAGGATCTCCAGGCATCGCGCGACTTTCCGCTCAATGGCATCGACAAACGCGAATTCATCGCGGATGGGCACTTCAGAAAGGTCGGCGACGGCTATGTGTTCGAGCTGCTGGGCAAGAATGGCGAACCGCTCGCGGATCAAGTGATCAACTTCCACTTCCAGCATGAGGGCTTCACCAACGAGGTCGGTGCCGTCCTGGCTACGGACGGCAAAGGGCGCATAGCTCTCGGCGCCCTCGACGCGATCCGGAAGGTGCAAGCCATCCTGCCAGGCGCCCGGGTGCATCAATGCACCATCGACGAATCTGGCGCGCTGCGGCCAGCAGCATTGCACGGCATCAGCGGCCAGGTCTTCCGCGTCCCGTGGATCGACGAAAAAACGCAGTTGCACCCGGAGCGCGTGTCGCTGCTCGAGAAGCGCGGCGAGACGTTTGTGCAGGACCACTTCAGTGCGCTGTCGCTGGCCAATGGATTCCTTGAAATCAAAGGCCTGCCGCCCGGCGATTATTCGCTGCTGCTTCGGGACGAAGCGGCGGAGATCGCAATCCGCGTCACTGCGGGCGCCCCGGTCCGGAACTGGTTGCTCTCGCCGAACCGGCATCTCGAAGTGCGCAATGCCCTGCCGGTGCAGATCGAATCCGTGCGCGCCGAGGCCGATGCGGTCGCGATCCAGCTCCGCAACGCGAATCCTTACACCCGGTTGCATGTGGCCGCTGCTCGATTCGTGCCCGACGACTGGCGGCTGGCTGATCTTTCCCGCTTCGAGCGCTTTAATCCTGCGCTCTCGGAGCCGAGCAGGCGTCCAAACCTCTTCGCGGCGGGACGCGCGATCGGGGACGAATACCGCTATATTCTCGAACGCCGCTACACCAAGACTTACCCGGGTAACATGCTCACCCGCCCAGGTCTGTTGCTGAACCCGTGGGAAGTCCGCTCGACGGACCTCGAGGGGCAGGCTATGGCAGCTTCAGAGGCGCTGCGGAAAAGTATGGGCGACCGCGAGCGCAAGGCGCAGGCGGGGGGCATCGCCGGTCTCGAAGCACTGGGAACCGGGATGGGCCGTGCAGAGGCTGAAAAGACTCCGGACCTCGATTTCCTCGCGACCGCGGCGACCGCGCTCTACAACCTCGTCCCCGACAAAGACGGCATCGTGCGCATCGATCGCAAGGCGCTCGGGGACCGCCAATACGTGCAGGTTTATGCCGAGGATCTGAGCAGCGCCGTCTGGCGCACCCTGGCCTTGCCCGAGGTGCCGACGAAGTTCCAGGATCTGCGCCTCGCGCGCGGTCTCGACCCGGCCAAACCGTTCGCCGAGAAAAAGGAAGTCGCCGTGCTCGGCACCGGGCAGTCGCTCACTCTCGCCGATATCCTGACTTCCGAGCTGGAAACCTACGATTCGCTGGCCTCGATTCATTCGCTCCTCACCACGCTGAACGGAGACGCCAACTTCGCCCAGTTCGCTTTCATCCTCCAATGGCCGAAGCTCAAGGACGAGGAGAAGCGCGCGAAGTATTCGGAGTTTGCCTGCCACGAGCTGAACTTCTTCCTCAGCCGCAAAGACCCGGCCTTTTTCGAGAAGGTCGTGCAGCCCTATCTGCGCAACAAGAAGGACAAGACCTTCATGGACGAGTATCTCGTCGGCGCTGACTTGAAGCGCTACCTTGAGCCGTGGGCGCACGCGCGATTGAACGTGGTCGAACGCAGCCTGCTCGCGCAACGCCTCGCCGGCGAAGGCCCGGCCACCGCGCGGCATCTGCGCGAGTTGTGGGAATTGCTCAAGCCCGATCCGGAGCGGCAGGATCAACTCTTCGAGACCGCGTTGCGCGGCCGGGCGCTGAGCGAGTCCGAGGGCAGCGACTTCTTCAAAGCCGAAAGGAAAAAAGCTGAGGAAGCAGCGCCGCCGCTAATGGTGGCCGAGGCCCCCGCAATTCATCCCGCCGCCCCAGCCCCGGCCGCCGCGCCCGCGAAAGCGATGCGGGCTCTGACGCTGAACGGCGTGGCCCGTGAGGAATTCGCGAAAAAGGTTCCTGCCGAGAGCCTCGAGAACGAGAGCGCTGCCGGCAGAATGGCGGGCAAGGACGCCGTCAAACTCGGCGAGCTCCGCGAATTCCAGTCGCAGGACGAGGCGATGAAGGAGACCAACAACCTCTATTTCGCGGTGAACGGTGAGGACGCGAAACGCCTCCGCCAGGCGGTGCGCCAGTATTTCCGGCAGCTCGGACCGACCAAGGAATGGGCGGAGAACAATTACTACCGGCTCCCGATCGCACAGCAGGACGCCAATCTCGTGACCGTCAACGCCTTCTGGCGGGACTTTGCCGCCTGGGACGGCAAGGCGCCCTTCCTCAGCCCGCACATCGCCGAGGCGTCCCGCAACTTCACCGAGATGATGCTCGCGCTGGCCGTACTCGATCTGCCCTTCGAGCCCGCGAAGCAGGCGCGCAAAAGCGACGCCGGCGCCTTTACCGTCACGGCGGGCAGTCCGCTCATCGTCTTCCACAAACAGATCAAGCCGACCGACCCGGCCGCCGGCGGCACGGAACTCCTTGTCAGCCAGAATTTCTACCGCCGTGACGATCGCTACCGCGAGGAGGGCAACGAACGCTTCGACAAATATGTCACCGGCGAATTCCTGGCGGGCGTCGTCTATGGCGCGAACATCGTGGTCACCAATCCGGGGTCCTCGCCGCAAAAGCTGGAGTTGCTCCTCCAGATTCCCCGCGGCGCGCTGCCCGTGCTCGGCAGTAAGGCGACCGACAGCCGCCGGCTCCGGCTCGAGGCCTACACCACGCAGACCTTCGAATACTTCTTTTACTTCCCCGCGCCCGGCGCCGCGCCGTTCCTCCATTATCCGGTGAACGTCTCGCGCGAGGAGAAGGTCGTCGGCGCGGCCAAGCCCGTCACTTTCAAGGTGGTGCAGCAGCTCTCGGAATTCGACAAAACCTCGTGGGATTACGTGTCGCAATACGGCACCGAGGCCGAGGTCTTCACCTTCCTCGATCAGCACAACGTCGCCCGCCTGAACCTGGAAAAAGTCGCCTGGCGCGCGCGGCAGAGCGCGGACTTTTTCCGCAAGATCACCGGGCTGCTCGCGCAACTCCACGTCTGGAGCGAGCCCCTGGCGCGCTACGCCGTGCAGCACAACGACGCGGCGGTGCTCCGCGAATGGCTGCGGCATCGCGATGACTTCATCGCGCAATGCGGGCCGTATCTCGATTCCAGGCTGATCGTCATCGACCCGGTCGAGCGCCGCGCTTACGAGCACCTCGAATACTCGCCGCTGGTGAATCAGCGCGCGCATCGCGTCGGCGCGGAGAACAAGATCCCGAATCCGGTCTTCCGCGGGCAATACCAGCACCTCCTGAACATCCTCGCGCACAAGCCCGCGCTCGCCGCCGCGGATCAGATGAGCGTGGTCTATTATTTGTTCCTGCAGGATCGCGTCGAGGAAGCGCTCGCCCGCTTCCACGAGATCAAGGCGGAGAGCCTGCCCACGCGGCTCCAGCACGATTACTTCCGGTGCTACGCCGCCTTTTACGAAGAGCAGACGGCGTCCGCACGGCAGATCGCCGCGGGCTATGCCGATCATCCCGTGGATCGCTGGCGCAAACTCTTCGCCGAGGTCACCGCCCAGCTCGACGAGATCGAGAACAAGGCCGTCGCGCGCGCCGGCGACGACCAGCCGAACCGCGAGAAACAGCAGGCCGAGCTCGCCGCAAGCGAGCCGGCGATGGATTTCAAGGTCGAGAACCGCAGCATCGCGCTGACCTGGAAGAATCTGCGCGAGGTCACCATCAACTATTACCTGATGGACCCCGAGTTCCTCTTCAGCGCGAGTCCGTTCGTCACGCAGGATCCCGGCCGCTTCTCGATCATCAAGCCGACCCAAAGCGCGCAACAGGCGCTGCCCGAGGGCAAGGACGCCCTCGACATTCCGCTGCCCGCGGCCTTCGCGAAAGCGAACGTGCTCGTGGAGATCCTGGGCGCCGGCCAGCGCAAGGCGCAGGCCTATCACGCGAACACGCTCAAGCTCGCCCTCGCCGAGAACTATGGCCGCTTCGAGCTGCGCGACAGCGTTGCCGGCCAGCCCGTCTCCAAGGCTTACGTGAAAGTCTATGCGCGTTTGAAGAATGGCACGGTGCGCTTTTTCAAGGACGGCTACACCGACCTGCGCGGGAAGTTCGATTACGCGAGCCTGAACAGCAGCGACCGCGGCGGGCCGCCGCGTCCCATGCCGCAAGATGCGCGGGGCGGCGCCAGCGGCCTCGACTACCAGATGCTCGCCCCGCAGGAGCTGAACGAAGTCGATCGCCTGTCCATCCTCATTCTGAGCGAAGCCCACGGAGCGCTGGTCCGTGAAGTCGGCCCCCCCACCCAATGAGCGCGCGCGCACCACGATGTGGAGCCGACTTGCAGTCGATGTGGAGCGGACTTGTAGTCCGCTGCGGGCGAGCGCAGCGAGGCGGTTGCGTGTCACCGGTCACCAGGCCGAACCACTTTGTTCACCGCGCCAACTGCAAGTCGGCCTCACACTCATGAAGCTCACCTTCCTCCTCCCACTTTGCATCGCCGCCGTCTCCGCGCTCCGCGCGGATAATGAGATCGGCTTCATCGAGAAATTTGCGCTCGCGCCGGATCGCGAGGCCGTGCTCGGCGAGCTCATTCCCGGCAGCGAGGATTATTACTTCTTCCACGCGCTGCACTTTCAGAACTCCGGGCAGGCGGCGAAGCTGAAGGCGATCATGGAGCAGTGGGCGAATCGGTTCCCGAATTCGGACCGGCGCCAGGTGATCGAGAATCGCGCGGCCTTGCTGGGCTACGATGCGAGCCCGCAGGCGACGCTGCAGTTTCTCCGCGACCGGCTGCACCTGGAGTTCAATCACGAGCAGGAGGTGCGCGACCGGAAGCCCGATCTGCCGACGGCCCTGGATCAGGCGCGGATCGCGCGCGGGGTGTTTCAGGCGGACGCGTTGAATTCCGGGGATGATCTGGGGCGCTTCTCGGATGCGGCGCTCGAAGCGCTGGTGCGGGAGAAGGTGGCGCTGCGTCCGGCGCAGGAGCGGGCGCTGCTGGCGAGGCTGAAGCGGCCGGATCTCCCGGGGTTGGTCGAGCTCGTCGAGCGCGACCTGCGGAACAAGGAGAGCCGGGGCTTCGGCGAATTCCCGATTCACAAGCTGCTCCTCCCCGAGCAGCTCGACGACCTGGCCACCCGCATCCCGGCGCTGACCGGGAATCAGACCTTCGTCTTCGCCCGGCTGCGCAAGCTGCTCCCGGGCGCGGATGGCGACGCGGACTACGATCCCGCCGAACGTGAGGCCTGGCTGGAGCGCGCGTGGGGCTACGTCGCGAAACTCTCGCCGGCGTTCAACACGCTCAAAGCGCAGATCCTTTTTCAACGTCTCCAGCACGATCGAACCCGCGGCCTTTACGACAAGGCGCGCTTCCTCGAGTACCTCAAGCTCCCGCGCCGCACGGGATACACAAATCCCAGCTACGTGGACCAGCCGCAGGCGCTGGGGCCCGCCGTGGATCTCAATGCGAGCTTCAGCGGCGAACTCGCGACCGTGCTGCCGATCGGCAACGACGAATGGCTGGTGCGCGAATTCCTCCTCCAGCTTCTGCGCGACGAAGATGCGTGGGAGCCTTGGACGGTCTGGCTGCGCGACACCTACGTGAAGCCGCTCTTTGCCGAAGCGAAGATCGTCAACGGCATCGGCGATCCGGAGCAGTGGGCGTCGCTGCTCACGCCGACGGCCTTCCAGGCGCTGAAGGACCGCGTGGATGTCGATTTCGCGCCGGCCAATCCGCCCTTCCTCGCGCCGGCCGACGACGTGGCGCTCGACCTCCTGATCAAGAACGTGCCGAAGCTGATCGTGAAAATCTACGAGGTGAACACGCTCTCGTATTTCCTCACCCAGAAGCGCCAGCTCAATACCGACCTCAACGTCGATGGCCTCGTGGCGAACAAGGAGACCACGCACGATCTCGCGGCGGATCAGCGCAGTCCGTTCCGGCGCGTGGCGCGGAAGTTTTCGTTTCCCGAGCTGAAAGGGCGGCGCGGCGCGTGGGTCATCGAGTTCATCGGCGGCGGCAAATCGAGCCGCGCGCTGGTCCGCAAGGGCCAGTGGCATCTGATCCAGCAGACCGGCCCCGCGGGCGACATGCTCACCGTGCTCGACGAAGGCTTCCAGCCGGTGAAAGACGCCGTGGTCTGGGTCGATGGCCGCAAGCTGACCCCCGACGCGAAGAGCGGCCAGATCGTCGTCCCCTTCACCAATCAGCCCGGCACCAAGCCGATCATCCTCGCCGATGCCGCGGGCGAATTCGCCACGCTCACGCAATTCGAGCATCACGGCGAGCAGTACAAGCTCGATGCGCAATTTCACCTCGAGCGCGAGCAGTTGCTCGGCGGGCGCGAGGCCACCCTCGCGGTGCGCACGGCGCTGTTGCTCGGCAACGCGCAGGTGCCGCTCGAGCTGCTCCAGGAGACGCGGCTGACGCTGACCACGACCACGCTCGACGGCGTCGCGACGACCAAGGAAATCAAGGGCGTGAAGCTCGATCCGGCGAAGGTCTTCACGCACCGCTTCCCGGTGCCGGAGCGGCTCGCGTCGGTGGCGGTCACGCTGTCCGCGAAGATCGAGAATCTCAGCGCGGGCGGGCAAAAGCAGGACCTGCAGGCCTCGGGCAGCTTTGCGCTCAATGGCATCGACAAACGCGAGTTCGTGATGGATGGGCATTTCAGCAAGTTCGGCGACGGGTACGTGTTCGAGCTGCTGGGTAAGAATGGCGAGGCGCTCGCGGATCAAGTCCTCACCTTTCGCTTCCAGCACCACGACTTCTCCAATGAAGTTGGCGTCTCCCTCAGCACGGACGGCAAAGGGCGCGTCACGCTCGGCGCGCTGGACGCGATCCGGCGGATCCAAGCCACCCTGCCCAATGGCCTGGTCGGTAACTGGACCATCGATGAGTCCGGCGCGGTGCGGCCGCAGGCTTTGCACGGCACGACCGGAGACGTCTTCCGCGTGCCGTGGATGGGGGAGGGGCTCCAGCCGGAGCGCGTCTCGCTGCTCGAAAAGCGCGGGGAGACTTTCGTGAAGGATCACTTTGCCGCGCTCTCGCTCGCCCATGGCTTTCTCGAGATCAAAGGGCTGCCGCCCGGCGATTACTCGTTGCTGCTGCGCGATGAGGGCGCGGAGATCACGATTCGCGTCACGGCGGGGGCGGCGGTGCGCAATTGGCTACTCTCCCCCAATCGCCATCTCGAAGTGCGGAACGCCGCGCCGGTCCAGATCGAGAGCGTGCGCGCCGCCGCCGATGTCGTCGCCATTCAGCTCCGCAACGTCAATCCATTCACCCGCCTGCACGTGGCCGCCGCGCGCTTTGTGCCGAGTGATTTGCGGATTTCAAATCTCGCGGGCTTCGATCGGTTCAACCCCGCGCTGTCCGAGCCGAGTCGCCGGCCCAATCTCTTCGTCGCCGGCCGCGCGATCGGTGACGAGTATCGCTACATCCTCGAGCGCCGATACGCGAAGACCTATCCGGGCAACATGCTCACCCGGCCCGGCCTGCTCCTAAATCCGTGGGAAGTGCGCTCGACCGACCTGGAGGCGCAGGTGACGGCCACCTCCGAGGCGCTGAAGCGAAGCGCCGGCGATCGCGAGAACAAGGCAATGGGGGGACAAAAAGCCGGTGGCATTACGGACTTCGATCGAACGGGACCTGCTGGTGAGAACCAATCCAATCTCGACTTCCTGGCCACCGCCGCGCCGGTGCTCTACAACCTCGTGCCGGACCAGGACGGCATCGTGCGCCTCGACCGCAAGGCGCTCGGCGATCGCCAATACATTCAGCTCTACGCCGAAGACCTGAGCAGCGCGGTCTGGCGCACCCTCGCCTTGCCCGAGGTGCCGACGAAATTCCAGGACTTGCGGCTCGTGCGCGGGCTCGATCCGGCGAAACCCTTCGCCGAGAAGAAGGAAGCCACGGTGCTCGGCACGGGCCAGTCGATCACGCTCGCGGACCTCCTGACCTCCGAGCTCGAGACCTACGATTCGCTCGCCGCGATCCATTCGCTCCTCAGCACGCTGAACGGCGACGCCAACTTCGCGAAGTTCGCCTTCATCCTCCAATGGCCGAAGCTCAAGGACGAAGAGAAGCGCGCGAAGTATTCCGAGTTTGCCTGCCACGAGCTGAGCTTCTTCCTCAGCCGCAAAGACCCCGACTTCTTCGCGAAGGTCGTGCAGCCGTATCTGCGCAACAAGAAGGACAAGACCTTCCTGGACGAGTATCTCATCGGCGCGGACCTGCGGCTGCACCTCGAGCCGTGGGCTTATGCGCGGCTCAATGTGGTCGAGCGCGCCCTGCTCGCGCAGCGGCTGCCGGGCGAAGCGGCGGCGGCGGCGCGTCATCTGCGCGAGCTTTGGGAACTGCTCCCGCCCGATCCGGAACGCCAGGACAAGCTCTTCGAGACGGCGCTGCGGGGCCGGGCGCTGGCTGAGGAAGAGGGCGAATTCCGGCGTGAAAAGGGCAAGGCGGAGACGCTGGCGGACAAGTCGGCCCTGGCGACGGATCATCCCGCGCCGGTCGGCGCCATGGGGGGAGCCCTCGCCGCGGCCTCCGCGTCGACGGCCGCGCCTCATCCGAGGCTGGCACCGGCGAGGGAGGGCGTCGGGCGCAGAGATGCCGCGGAAAAGGCGACGCCCGAACTGGCCTTTGAGTCGAATCGGGCAGGCAGCCTGGGGGATGCCGATGCGAAAAAACAATCGACGGCGCTGGGCGTCGTGGTCAACGAACCGATGCCCTCGGACTACGCCTTCTATGCGATGGACGGCGAAAGAGCGGTGCAATTGCGCAGCGCCGTTCGCCAATATTTCCGCCCGATCGGCCCCACCAAGGAGTGGGCCGAGAACAATTACTACCAGCTCCGCATCGCGCAGCAGCAGGCTGATCTCGTGACCATCAACGCCTTCTGGCGCGACTTCGCCGCTTGGAATGGCAAGGCGCCGTTCCTCAGCCCGCACATCGCCGAGGCGAGCCGCAATTTCACCGAGATGATGCTCGCGCTCGCGGTGCTCGATCTTCCCTTCGAGCCCGCGAAACACGCGACCAAAAGTGATGCCGGCGCTTTCACGCTCACCGCGGGCAGCCCGGTAATCGCGTATCACAAGCAGATCAAACCCACCGAGCCCGCCGCAGCCGCGGGCGGCACCGAGCTGCTCGTCAGCCAGAATTTTTACCGACACGGCGACCGCTACCGCGAGGAGGGGAACGAGAAGTTCGACAAATATGTCACCACCGAGTTCCTCTCCGGCGTGGTCTATGGCGCGAATGTCGTCGTCACCAATCCCGGCTCCTCGCCGCAGAAGATCGAGGTGCTCCTCCAGATTCCGCGCGGCGCGCTGCCCGTGCTCGGTAGCAAGGCCACCGACAGCCGCCGCCTGCGGCTCGAGCCATACACCACCCAGACCTTCGAATACTACTTCTATTTCCCCGCGCCGAGCGCGCAGCCGTTCCTGCACTATCCGGTGCATGTCTCGCGCAACGAGCGCGTGGTCGGCGCCGCGAAACCGTTCACCTTCAAGGTGGTGAAGCAGCTCTCGGAGATCGACAAGACCTCATGGGATTACCTGTCGCAAGACGGCACCGACGACGAGGTCTTCGCGTTTCTCGAGCAGCACAATGCGGCGCGGCTGAACTTCGAGAAGGTCGCCTGGCGCGCGCGCCAGAGTGCTGAGTTCTTCCGCAAAATCACCGCGCTCCTCGCCAAGCTGCACCTCTGGAGCGAGCCGATTTATCGCTACGCCATCCAGCACAACGACGCGCCCACGCTCCGCGAATGGCTGCGGCATCGCGATGATTTCCTCGCGCAATGCGGGCCGTTCCTCGACTCGAAACTGCTCGTCATCGACCCCATCGAGCGGCGCGCCTACGAGCACCTCGAGTATTCGCCGCTGATCAATCAGCGGGCGCACCGCATCGGCGCGGAGAACAAGATCCCGAACCCCGTCTTCCGCGGACAATATCAGAACCTGCTGAACATCCTCGCGCACAAGCCCGCGCTCGACGCCATGGATTCGATGAGCGTGGTCTATTACCTTTTTCTTCAGGATCGCGCGGAGGAAGCGCTGGCCCGCTTCCACGAGATCAAGGCCGAGGCCCTGCCCACGCGGCTCCAGCACGATTACTTCCGCTGCTACGCCGCCTTTTACGAAGAGCAGATGGCGTCCGCACGACAGATCGCCGCGGGCTATGCCGATCATCCGGTGGACCGCTGGCGCAAACTCTTCGCCGAGGTCACCGCCCAGCTCGACGAGATCGAAAACAAGGCGGTCGCCCGCGCGGGGGATGACCAGCCGAACCGCGAGAAACAGCAGGCGGAACTCGCCGCGAGCGAGCCGGCGATGGATTTCAAGGTCGAGAACCGCAGCATCGCGCTGACCTGGAAAAACCTGCGCGAAGTCACCATCAAGTATTACCTGATGGATCCGGAATTCCTCTTCAGCGCGAGCCCGTTCGTCACGCAGGACCCCGGCCGCTTCTCGATCATCAAGCCGACGCAGAGTGCGCCGCAGGCGCTGCCCGAGGGCAAGGATACCCTCGACATTCCGCTGCCCGCGGCCTTCGCGAAAGCGAATGTGCTCGTGGAGATCCTCGGCGCCGGCCAGCGCAAGGCGCAGGCCTATCACGCGAACACGCTCCAGCTCGCGCTCGCCGAGAATTACGGCCGCTTCGAGTTGCGCGACAGCGCGGCCGGCCAGCCCGTCTCCGAGGCTTACGTGAAAGTCTATGCGCGCTTGAAGAACGGCGCGGTGCGCTTTTTCAAGGACGGCTACACCGACCTGCGCGGGAAGTTCGATTACGCGAGCCTGAACAGCAGCGACCGCGCCGGAAGTCCGCGTCCCATCGCGCAGGATGCGCGGGGTGGCGCGAGCGGCCTCGACTATCCGATGCTCGCCCCGCGGGAGCTGAACGAAGTCGATCGGCTGGCCATCCTCATCCTCAGCGAAGCCCATGGAGCGATGGTCCGCGAAGTCGGCCCCCCGAGCCAGTGAACGCTGCCGGCAAGTGGCGCAGGCGTCCCGCCTGCGAAAAAGTGGAGCAGGCGTCCTCGCCTGCTCAGGGGCCAATCGCCGACGATTCGCGCAGGCGAGGCGCCCGTCCCAGTCTCTCTCAGAGCCGCGGAGCGGCAAAAACCCGAGTAGCCGTGGTCGAGCGCAGCGAGGCCACGGATGAGAAAGTGATGCGGAAGCCGCGTAGCGGCGACACCCGGCGCGGAAGCGATGTTCCGCCGCTAACGCGGCTGCCTCGCGTTTTCCGATTCCGTGGCCTCGCTCCGCTCGACCACGGCTACTCGGGTTTACGCCGCTCCGCGGCTGTGACGCCCAATATGCGCCAGCCTCCCAACTGGGGCGCCTGCGCCGCTCCTTCGCTCACATCATTCGTTCGACTCAATTCCATGAAGCTCACCTTTCTCCTCCCATTCTGCCTCGCCGTCGTCTCCGTACTGCACGCGGAGAACGAGATCGGATTCATCGAGAAATTCGCGCTCGCGCCGGATCGCGCGGCCGTGCTCGGCGAGCTCATTCCCGGCAGCGAGGAATATTACTTCTTCCACGCGCTGCATTATCAGAACACCCGGCAGGCGGCGAAGCTGAAGGCGATCATGGAGCAATGGGCGAAGCGCTTTCCGGATTCCGCCCAGCGGCGCGTGATCGAGAATCGGGCGGCCTTGCTTGGGTACGACGCCGATCCCAAGGCGACGCTGAAGTTCCTCCGCGAACGGTTGAATCTGGAATTCGATCACGAACAGGAAGTGCGCGACCGGAAGCCCGACCTGCCGACCGCGCTCGATCAGGCCGCGATCGCGCGCGATGTCTTTCGCACCGAGGCGTTGCAGGCCGGCGACGATCTCGCGGAGTTTTCCGACGCCGGGCTGGAAGCCCTCGTCCGCGAGAAAGTGGAGATCAGCCCGGCCCAGACACGCGCGCTGCTCGGCAAGCTCAAACGGCCTGATCTGCCGGGGCTCGTCGAGCTCATCGCCGCCGACCTCAAGACGCCGGAGAGCCGTGGCTTCGGCGAATTCCCGATCCACAAGCTGCTCCTGCCCGAGCAGCTCGATGACCTGGCGCGCCGGATTCCGCCGCTGGGGGAAAACCAGACCTTCGTCTTCGCCCGGCTGAAGAAGCTGCTGCCCGGCGCGGATGCCGATGCGGAATACGACCCCGGCGAGCGTGAGGCGTGGCTCGACCGGGCCTGGGCCTTCGCCGCGAAACTCTCGCCTGCCTTCAACACGCTCAAGGCGCAACTGCTCTTTCAACGGCTCCAGCACGACCGTACCCGCGGCCTTTACGACAAGGCACGTTTCCTCGAGTACCTCAAGCTCCCGCGCCGCACCGGTTACGCCAACCCGGCCTATGTGGACGAGCCCGCGCGCGCGCGCTTCCCGGTGGATCTCAACGCGAATTTTGGCGACGAGCTGCAGCACGTCGCGCCAATCGGTGACGACGAGCCGCTGGTGCGCGAATACCTGCTCCAACTGCTGCGTGACGAAGACACCTGGGAGCCGTGGGCGGTCTGGCTGCGCGACACGTATGTGAAGCCGATTTTTGCCGAGACCAAGATCGTCAACGGCATCGGCGATCCGGAAAAATGGGCGTCGTTGCTCACGCCCACCGCCTTCCAGGCGCTCAAGGAGCGCGTGGACGTGGATTTCGCGACGACGAGCCCGCCCTTCCTGGCGCCGGCTGACGAAGTGAAGGTCGATCTCCTCGTCAAGAATGTGCCGAAACTCATCGTAAAAGTTTATGAGCTCAACACGCTCTCCTTCTTCCTCACGCAAAAGCGCCAGCTCAACACCGACGTCAATCTCGACGGGCTCGTCGCCAATCGCGAGACCACGCACGACTTCGCGGCGGAAGCAGCGGGCCCGTTTCGGCGCGTGGCACGGACCTTCAGCTTTCCCGAGCTCAAAGCGCGGCGCGGCGCCTGGATCATCGAGTTCATCGGCGGGGGCAAGAGCAGTCGGGCCCTGTTCCGCAAAGGTCAGTGGCATTTGCTCCAGCAGATGGGGCCCGCGGGCGACATGCTCACCGTGCTCGATGAAGGCCTCCAACCGGTCAAGGACGCCGCGGTGTGGCTCGATGGACGCAAGTTCACGCCGGATGCGAAGGCCGGATTGATCGTCGTGCCTTTCACCCAGCAGCCGGGCTCGAAACCGGTCATCCTCGCCGATGCCGCCGGCGAGTTCGCGACGCTCACGGAGTTCGAACATCACGCGGAAGAATACAAGCTGGACGCCCAATTCCATATCGAACGCGAGCAGCTTCTCGCGCGCCGGGAGGCGACCCTCGCCGTCCGTGCCGCGCTCCGGATCGGGGATGCGCAGGCCACGCTCGAGCTGCTCCAGGATCTGAAGCTGACGCTCACCACGACCACTCTCGACGACGTCGAGACCACCAAAGAGATCACGGAGCTGAAGCTGGATCCGGCCAGGGTGTTCACCTACACGTTTCCGGTGCCGGAGCGGCTGGCGTCGGTGAGCGTGACGCTGACCGGCAAGATCGAGAAGCTCAGCGCGGGCGGGCAAAAACAGGATCTCGAGGCTTCCCGCACCTTCGCGCTCAACGGCATCGACAAGACCGAGCAGGTGGCCGATGCGCAGCTCAGCAAATTCGGCGGCAATTATGTCGTCGAACTGCTCGGCAAGAACGGCGAGCCGCAGCCGGATCAAGTCGTCGGTTTCCACTTTACCCACCGCGATTTCACCAGCGACGTGCAGGTGGACTTGAGCACCGATGCGAAAGGCCGCGTGCAGCTCGGCGCGCTGGCTGGCATCGAGCGCGTCACCGCCGACCTTGCGAATGAGCGAACCCGCGAATGGGCGATCGACGAATCCGGCGCGCTGCGACCGGACGCCCTTCACGGCAAGACCGGCGAAATCTTGCGCGTGCCCTGGATCGCCACCGGCCTGCAGCCGGAGCAGGTGTCGCTGCTCGAAAAGCGCGATGACACCTTCGTGAAAGATCACTTCGCCGCGCTCTCGCTCGCCAATGGCTTTTTGGAAATCAAGGGGCTCGCACCCGGCGATTATTCGCTTCTCCTGCGCGGAGAAGCGCACGAGATCGCCATCCGCGTCACCGCCGGGGTGCCGGTGCGCAACTGGCTCATCTCGCCGAACCGCCACTTGGAAGTGCGCAATGCCGCGCCCGTGCAGATTGAATCCGTGCGCGCCGACGGCGACGCCCTGGTGATCCAGCTCCGCAACGCGAATCCTTACACGCGGCTGCATGTCGCCGCGGCCCGGTTCATCCCAAACGACTGGCATCTCGCCGAATTGGCCGACTTCGAGACCATCCAACCCGGCCTCGCCGAGCCCAGCCGGCGGCCCAATCTTTTCGCCGCGGGACGCGCGATCGGCGACGAGTATCGCTACATCCTCGAACGCCGCTACGCGAAAGCCTTCCCCGGCAACCTGCTCCCGCGACCCGGCTTGCTGCTCAACCCGTGGGAGGTCCGCTCCACGGACCTCGACGCGCAAACGATGGCGGAATCCGACGCCCTCAAAAGAAGTGGCGGCGATCGCGAATCCAAAATGACACCGCCGGCACCCGAGGAGAGCAAAGAATACAAGGAGGCGGTCGTAGAATCGGATAATGGATCCAACCTCGACTTCCTCGCCGCCGCTGCGCCGGCGCTCTACAACCTCGTTCCGGGCAAGGACGGCGTGGTGCGGATCGACCGCAAGGCGCTCGGCGACCGGCAGTATGTCCAGCTTTATGCCGAGGACCTGACCAGCGCCGTCTGGCGCACCCTCGCGCTGCCGGAGGTGGCGACGAAGATCCAGGATCTGCGGCTCGCGCGCGGCCTCGATCCCGCCAAGCCGTTCACCGAGAAGAGGGATGTCACTACGCTCGGCGCCGGCCAGACACTGACGCTGGCTGACATTCTCACCTCCGAATTCGCGACCTACGATTCGCTCGCGTCGATCTATGCGTTAATGATGACTCGCAGTCCCGGAGCGGACCACCCGCAGATTGAAGGGTTGGATCCCATCCCCAGTGCCGGCGCTCCTCCGGTTCCAAAAGCGGTAGCCCCCGGCGAAGCGCTGGCGAAGTTCGCCTTCATCCTCCAATGGCCGAAGCTGTCGGAGGAAGAGAAACGCGCGAAGTATTCCGAGTTCGCCTGCCACGAGCTGAGCTTCTTTCTCAGCCGCAAAGACGCCGGCTTCTTCACCAAAGTCGTCCAGCCCTATCTGCGGAACAAGAAGGACAAGACTTTCCTGGACGAATACCTGCTCGGCGCCGATCTGACCCGTTATCTCGAGCCTTGGGCGTATGAGCGGCTGAATGTCGTCGAGCGCTGTCTGCTCGCGCAACGCGCGCCGGGCGAAGCAGCGGCGACTGCCCGACACCTGCGCGAGTTGTGGGAACTGCTCCCGCCCGATCCGGCGCATCAGGATCTCCTGTTCGAAACGGCGCTGCGTGGACGCGCTCTGAGCGAGGGCGAAACGGAGCAGCTTTTTCACAAGGAGAAGGAGTTTAATGCCCCGCAGATTCCCCAGAATTTTGGCGGCGAACCAGCGGCGGCCGCGGCCGCTGCGGATGCCGCCCCCGGCGGGGCGGGCGTCTCTGGCGGGACCTTCCTTGGCCGATCTGCGGCAACGCCGTTGCCAGCGGGCAAGCCCATGCCGAAAAGCCGGGCGGGCCTCGAACTCGAAGAGCGGGGCGGGGCGGCGCGCGGCCTCGCCACGGACGCAGCGGGTGAAGCGAATCTCTCCCGGGGCTTCGCTATAGAGTCCGACAAGCCTGCCAGCGATCTGCAGAAGACCCCGCACGCCTTCTACGACCTCGCCATCCTCGAGCCTGAACAGGCCACCGAATTGCGCAGGGCGGTGCGTCAATATTTCCGCCAGCTCGGGCCGACCAAGGAATGGGCGGAGAACAATTATTACCAGCTCCCCATGGCCAGCCAGAACGCCGATCTCATCACGATCAATGCGTTCTGGCGCGACTACGCTGCCTGGGATGGCAAGACGCCGTTCCTGAGCCAAAACGTGGCCGAGGCCACGCGCAATTTCACCGAGATGATGCTCGCGCTCGCGGTGCTCGACCTGCCTTTCGAGCCCGCGAAACACACCACCAAAAGCGATGCCCGCGCTTTCACGCTCACGGCCGGCAGTCCGCTCATCGCCTTTCACAAACAGATCAAACCGGCTGCGGCGGTCGGCCCCGGCGAGGCGGAGCTCCTCGTCAGTCAAAACTTCTATCGCCACGACGATCGTTACCGCGAGGAAGGCAATGAGCAGTTCGACAAATATGTGACCGGCGAGTTCCTCAGCGGCGTGGTCTATGGCGCCAACATCGTCGTGACCAATTCCGGTTCCGCGCCCGCGAAGCTCGAGCTGCTGCTGCAAATTCCGCAAGGCGCGCTGCCCGTCCTCGGTAGTAAGGCCACGGAAAGCCGCCGGCTGCGCCTCGACGCGTACACCACGGAGACCTTCGAATATTTCTTCTACTTCCCGGCGCCCGCCGCGAAACCCTTTGCGCACTATCCGGTGCACGTCTCGCGCGACGAGCAGGTCGCCGGCGCGGCCAAAGCGGTCACCTTCAAGGTCGTGAGGCAACTCACCGAGGTGGACAAAACGTCGTGGGATTACGTCTCGCAGGAGGGCAGCGAGGCTGATGTCTTCACGTTTCTCGAGCAGCACAATTTGGCCCGGCTCGACCTCGAAAAGATCGCCTGGCGCGCGCGCCAGAGCGCCGCCTTCTTCCGCAAGCTCACCGCTTTCCTCGCCAAACATCACCTCTGGAGCGAGCCGGTTTACCGCTACGCCGTGGTGCACAACCACGCGCCCGCGCTCCGCGAATGGCTGCGGCATCGCGACGACTTCCTCGCGGAATGCGGCCCGTATCTCGGCTCGAAGCTGATCACCATCGATCCGATCGAGCGCCGGGCCTACGAACACCTCGAATACTCGCCGCTCGTCAATCAGCGGGCGCACCGCATCGGCGCCGAGCAGACCATTCCCAACCCCGTCTTCCGCGCGCAATACCAGAGCCTCCTGAGCATTCTCGCGCACAAGCCCGCGCTCGAGGCGGCCGATGCCATGAGCGTGGTCTATTACCTCCTGCTGCAGGATCGCGTCGAGGAAGCGCTGGCGCGTTTCCACGCCATCAAGCCCGAAACGCTGCCCACGCGGCTGCAATACGACTACTTCGCGAGCTACGCCGCCTTTTACGAAGAGCAGCCGGCCGCCGCGCGCAAGATTGCCGCGAGCTATGCCGATTACCCCGTCGATCGCTGGCGCAAGCTTTTCGCGGAGGTGACGGCGCAGCTCGATGAGCTGGAAGACCGGGGCTCAGCGAAGAAGGCCGGCATCGACGTCCTGACTGCACAAGTCAGCGATGCGCAGGACAAGGTTGCGCGACTAAAGTCAAAACCATCGAATCGGGCCGCCATCGCGGCCGCCGAAGCCGCCATCGAAAAGCTCCGGACACCCGAGACTCCCGCGGGCGACCCGGCGGTTCGCGATCATCAACAGGCCGAGCTGGCCGCGAGCGAGCCGGCGTTTGATTTCAAGGTCGAGAACCGCAGCATTGCGCTCACCTGGAAAAACCTGCGCGAGGTGACCCTCAACTATTACCTGATGGATCCCGAGTTCCTCTTCAGCGCGAGCCCGTTCGCCACGCAGGACCCCGGCCGCTTCTCGATCATCAAGCCTACGCAAAGCGCGCCGCAGGCCTTGCCCGAGGGCCAGGACACTCTCGACCTTCCTCTGCCCGCGGCCTTCGCCAAGGCGAACGTGCTCGTGGAAATCCTCGGCGCCGGCCAGCGCAAGGCGCAGGCCTATCATGCGAACACGCTCAAGCTCGCCCTCGCCGAGAACTATGGCCGCCTTGAGCTGCGCGACAGCGCGGCCGGCCAGCCCATCTCCAGGGCATATGTGAAAGTCTATGCACGCTTGAAGAGCGGCGCGGTGCGCTTTTTCAAGGATGGCTACACGGACCTGCGCGGTAAATTCGATTACGCCAGCTTGAACAGCAGCGACCCGGCTGGCGTCCCCAGCCCCGCGCCGCCGGACGCGCGAGGCGGCGCCAGTGGTCTCGACTACCAGATGCTCACCCCGCAGGAACTAAATGAAGTCGAACGCCTCGCCATCCTCATTCTGAGCGAGGCCCACGGCGCGATGGTCCGCGAAGTCAGCCCGCCGAGCCAATGACTCTAGAGCCTGTCATGAACTTTTCCCTTAGTCACCCTTAGGCGCACCTCTGCGGAAGAGGAGTGATGGAGTAATGGAGTGATGACCGTGAGTTCCCAATACTCCACTACTCCAGCCGCCGCCGACCAGAGACGCACGGGAACACGAATCGGCCACCTGGCCAAAAGTGCCTGACACGCTCTAAGTCAGGCGAGCTACTCTCTCTTGAGCGTCAGCTTAATGACGTTTCCTTCTTCGTTACCCAGCGGGCAGTCGGAATCGGCGCCCGGCGGCAGGGTAAGGGCATTCCGAGAGGTGCCGTTGGGACCCTCCGCAAAAATCAGAAACTGATATCGGTTTTGATTGCGGCGAAAGTCGAAGACGGCAGAAACCTGCGTGTCGCTGTCGATGGTGAACGAAGTGGCGTCAATGGTGGGTCGGGAGATCTTGCCCCTGCTGATTCTCACGGCATAGACGCGAGTGACGTTGGGAATGGGGGTGGGCGTGTTGGGGATCCGAAACGCCGCGCCAGTGAGCTGCAGATGTTGACCGGCGGCCGGCTTCAGGGTGGTCGGAGTGATGCTGGTGACGACGGGCGCCCGATTACCCAACTGGAGCAGCCCAACCGCCGTGCGCGTGAACGGGCTGAAGACGTTGTTATCACCGGACGAGAAAGTGGTGGTAACGGTAATAAAAGCCTGGCCCTTGACGACGCTGAGCGGAAACGGAGAGCCCGGGAGAGTCTTGGGAATCGTAGCGGTGATCAGATTTTCGCTGATCGGTGTGACATCGGTCAGTGGCTGGGTGAAATCCGGGACCCCGTTCCCGTCGATGTCAATCGTCATGACCGCTTTAGTGCTGACCGTTCTGCCCGTCCGCTCGGTCGCCTCACCCTCGCAGATGGTCGTCATCTCATCCGGGAAGAAACCCTGGCCAACGATCAGGATTGGCAGGTCGCAGTAGGCGTTGATGATTGCCGTGGTTCCGGCCGTCACGGCGTCTGGAATTCCAATGACCGTGGAAATAGTGGCGTTGGGTGGCGGGGCGCTGGACGTGCCGTAAAACGCCACGTGCTCCCGGTTCAGATCCATCTGGGTAGCAAGGGTGGCCACGGCCGCATCGGAACCTTCGCTCTTCAAGTCCAGGTCTGAAACGCCGGAGGCCTCATCGCCCGTGTTAAAGAACTCCTGAAGGGCGGGCTCCGTCCCGTCGCCGATCAGGCCTTTGGTAATCGAAGCCGTCTCGCTCTGGATCACCTGGAAACCAGGGTCATCCGCAGTCCGGGCGGCCTCACTGAGGTTGATATCGCACAGGCCCGGCGGATCGCCCGCCGGCAGGTTTCCAAGCGAAAAACCGACGAGCACTGGATTGGCCGGCAGTCCCAGCGCGGACAGGCCGACGTAGTCGAAGCTAAAACGGCCGGTGCCATCCCGGCGCGGGATTTCGCCGATGATCACATTGGAAACCGGCTCGCGAACGAAGCGCAGGTCCGTCGGTCCTTCCTGAAGATCGAACGGCACCGAGTTGTTGCCGATGGGATTGGGGGGATTCAGCGCCTGATTGGCGTTCTCGTCGATACTGGTGCCGTCATCGTACAAGGTCAGCGAGAAGGTATTGCTGGAACCGGCCGCTTCCTTGCCGGTCTCGGGCACATTGATGTAGCGGACCTTGAAAGCGTTAACCCCCGCGAAGCCCAGCGCGGTCAACGGGAACGTGTTCAGGTTGCCCTGCACGCGCGACTGGAAATTGAGATCCATCCAGGCGGGCGCGATGCGCCGGGGGCCGGTGCGCAACTCGGCTACCGTGGGCGTATTATCGGTGGAGGCGGCGCCAAAGGTCACGTTGCCCGCGCTATTCAGGAAAAAATTGTTCTGGATCGCGTTCGCGGTCCCCACGGGACCACCAAAGCTAAACTCGAAGCCGCCATTGAGTGGACCAGGATTGGGGCCACCCGCGCCGGCGCCATCATTATCATCGCCGCGGAAGGGCGTGTTTTGGTCGTCACCCCCGGCGACTTGATGGCCCGGATCAAACGATTCAAAGACCAGCGGACCCACGGAGTCACTGGCACCCAGGGCCGGCTGGCCGCCAGTTTGGCCGAGGGTGACTCCCGTACTCATGGCATTGGGAGCGAGGCGATAGGGGTAGCGCAGGAAGCCGCGAGCCAGGCCGGAAATGCCTTGCGGCAGAAAGGAGTTGCCATCGATGGGCGCGACCAGGAAAAGGTGATCGAAGCGATCCGAATCGCCATCGCCGACGTTCCCGCCACTGGCCGGCGGGTTGGGCAGGGTATCGCCGCGAAAATCGACGAAATCCGCCCGGCGATCCTGCGGGCGACGGTCGCTGAAGGAAAGAATCTCACCGCGCGAAGGCGAGGGGTTCAGGCCCACGCCGGCGGGCGTCCCGCCCGACACGACGTGGAGTCTGAAATCTTCGTCCACGACGATGCCCGAATAGATCGAGTAATCGATTTGCATGTCGAGTTTCAGGGTGGAAGCCGTCGTGCCGAAGACGGCGAGGTCCAACGAGCCGTCCACGGCTTTCGAGGGCTCGACGCGCCGGTCGGGCCCATTGCCCAGCGCATACACCTTGAAATTGTTCGCTCCCGGGATGCGCGCCTGGCCGGCCACGAGAGAATCCGAGAGGCCGTTGGGCAGTCCGGCCGGGGTGGGCGAACTCGCCTCGTCTCCCCCTCGGCGATCCGCGAAACTGATGATCATCGAAGGCGTAGCCCCAAAGGTGGCCGGGCCGGCAAATGGTCCTGCCCCCGGCAGATTGGAATCCGACGATGCGGCCGCCGCCGCATAGATCCGATTATCAGGGCCGGCGCAAAGGGCGACGAGGTTGCCAAACAACGTGGACGGACCTGAAAAATTAGTCAGGCGCACTCCGCTCGCCGTGATGACCGGATTCGCCGAAGTTCCCTGCCAACTGTTGATCGAGGGTGGAGACGCCAGGAGTGGAATGGCGCGATTGATTCGAGGGTTCACCGCCGCGCCCGTCACCGGCCGCGAAACTTCCGTGGCCTTGAAAATGGCGCCGCCATTCTTCTGGATCAGATCGGCCAGGTGAAAGTAGAGGCTGCCATCTTCGTCCACGCACAGTCCGGCAATGTTAAAGAGCGGACTGCGCAAGAGCTGACGAGCTCCCACGCAGGTGAGACCGCCCGCGCCATCGGTAAAACCAAACGCAAAGATCCGCGTATGGAGAGGCTGATTGGCGGCATTGGCAGCGCCGCCATCCACATCCAGCAACGACACATAAACGATCTCCCCGATGACGTCGGAGTTGGCCGCGCCGAAATCGCCCAGGTCGGCGACCGGACTGACCGCGAGGCCCGTAATCACCACCCCGGCCGAGGTAAAATCGCCCGACGTTGGATTCACGAGCGTCACCCCTCCGCTGGTCTGGGTGCCAACCAGTTCGGGCAAATTGATCTGCGTCATGCTTTCCGGAGCCAGCGAACCGGTCGTATCCGTGAAAATCCAGAAGTTGCCGACATTGTCCCCGCCATAAAAGACGTTCTCGTTGAAGCCATTGGCCACCGTGTGTTCGGAAATCGCAAACCGTGAGAAGAACGTGTTGCCGCTCAGTTGCGTGATTCGGGAACTGTGGTCCGCGCTCTGGTCCTCCCGGCCGTCCCAATCGCCCAGCATGGCCGCGCCGCCGGAAGTGCCGGGCTGGATGAACGTGCTGACGATGCCTGCGGAGAATGCGTCACTGCGGTTACCGATCTCCGGCAGGCCCGCGGCATTCGTGCCGATGGGTGATGGCTTCGTTTTCGAGGCAGCGGTTGCGATCGCGGGCAGACCCAGGAGTTTGGCAATTCCCGCACTCTCCCCCGCCAGGCTTGGACGAGGGACCGTCACTCCCAGCGATAACCACAGCAGCACAGCGATTTTCATCAAATTCGTACGCATGCCTTCTTTGTGTAGCCGCGAAGAGCCGGCGCAAGCGCAAACTTGGAAACGAGGCGCCGCGCGAATGGCTGCGGCGTCGCGACGCGTTCCTGGCGCGCGCCAGGCAGGTCTCTCGATTCCCATGGACGAAAACCTGCGGCCTGCGGATTGCACATGCCGGCCCCGCGGGATATGAGGTCGCAGCCACCATGCGCTTCGCTTTTCCTGCCTCGACTCCCTTGGGTTCGGTCCGTTGCCGGAGGCGGGACCATTTCGCGCTGACGGTGACCGCGCGGAAGACCATCGCGGCTGACCCGTTTTGCCAAACTCATCGCGGCATCCTTCTCCAATGTTCGGCTTAAAGGACGAACATCTCGACGCCCTGCGGCATTACCTGGCCTCGCTGGACCCCGAAGCGCGCCGCCGGGCCGAGCGGTATTTGGAGGACTCCCGCGTGACCGGTTTCGAGCCTTACAAGCGCGGCATCGGTTTTCGCGCCGAAGTGGCGGGAAAGCTTTTCTATCGCGTGAAGATACGGTTCAGCGACGGGCAATGGGAAGGGGACTGCTCGTGTCCGGTGGCCTTTGACTGCAAACACTGCGGTGCGCTCGCCTTGAAAGTCCTCGCGGACTTCGAGGAGAACGCCGGACGCGTGGCGGAGACGCCGCCCTCGGCTGCCGCGCCGGTCGTGGCGCCGCGCGTGAAGCCCGCGCGGGCCGCGGATGAAAAGGTGGCGGTCTTGTTTGCCGACCGGCTGGGCCGGAAGCTCAAGCCCGAGGAAAAGCGCGCCGCGGACGCGGTGGACAATCTTTACACCTGGCATCGGGGGGCGGGCTACATCACCGAGACGCTGCTGCAGCCGATCACCCGCGAGCGCCCGGCCTGGGGATGGAACTCCGTGCAGATCTGGCCCGCCGAGCCGCGCACGCCGTGGGAGGCGTGGCTCTATATTGCGGCCTATCTTCGCCGGAATGGAAAAACGTGCGCGCCCGCGCTGCTCGAGGCGACCGCCTGGGCGGAGGTGGAAGCCGTCACCGAGTCGTGGGAACGGGGGCAGCGCGTGGACCAATGGCGCACCTGGCTGCAGGGGATCGCCAATCGCACCGAACCGGCGCCCGGCGAGAATGCCGAATTGCGCGTCCGACTCGCGGAAAAAGGAGTGCAGCTTGAATGGAGGAAGGCCGGCCTGGCGGATTTTTCCGCGATCGCCACGGCGCCGTTCACGCAGCTCCTCAACGCCGCGCATCAAGGCCAGCTCCCGCTGGACGAGGCTTCGCTCGCCGTCTGGAGCATCTTCTACACGGGGTTCGCCAGCCCGCCTTTTCGCGGCTACAAAGAGCCGGACACTTCGCGGGTGCTCAACCAATTGTTGCGCCTTCCCGGCTTTGAGGATCGAGTCGTCAGTCCGGAGGGGGCGCCGTTCGCGCGCGCCAGCGAGCCGCTGCGATGGCGCATCGACACCAGCGGCGGGAACAAGATCGATTACCGTTTTGCCCTCGTGCTGCCGGATGGCAGCGAACCGCCGCCGGCGTTGACGGTCATCGATGGAACGCCGTCGCTTTACGTCACGCGAGACACCATTTTCCAAGGACCGCCCA
The DNA here is from genome assembly GCA_034667665.1 of Chthoniobacter sp. Lineage (GTDB taxonomy): Bacteria > Verrucomicrobiota > Verrucomicrobiia > Chthoniobacterales > Chthoniobacteraceae > Chthoniobacter. The sequence continues at coordinate 239,516 of JAXDQW010000030.1, read as the reverse complement.
TGGGGCGGCTCGCCCCGCAGGAAGGCGCGATCACGGTTCCCGCCGAAGCGCTCGAGACCAGCGAAGGCCTCACGCTGCTCGACCGGATCGGCGTCGAGCCTCCGCCGCGGATCGCCGGACGCACCCGGACGGTGCGGCTGCGCGCGGTGTTCCACTGCGCGGTCAACAAGGCCGCGCTCGGGGGCAGCGAGCGCCTGATGGTGAAGATCCGCGCCGAGGGGGAGGGGGGCGAGGTCTTCGCGGCCTACAACCGGGAAGGATGGACCCCGGTGAAAGCGCGCCACGACGAGCCTGGAACGTTGACGCGCTTCGACCGCGGCGCTCTGCGCTTGGCGCCGGGCTTGGTGGAATCCCTGCGCGTGTCGTGGGACAATTATGACAAGAAATGGCAGCGCCAGGTGGGAAAGCAGTTCCCGGCGCAGTTTGCCGAATGGCTGAACGCCCTGCCCGAGGGGGTGGGCGTGGAGCTCGATCCGCTCCTCACCACCCTGCGCAACGCGCCCGTCGAGGCGCAGGTGAAGCTGGAGGTCGAGGAAGCGGGCATCGACTGGTTTGATCTGCGCGTTGCGCTCGACGTCGTCGATACCACGCTCACGCCGGAGGAAATCAAAGTGCTGCTCGATGCCCGCGGCGGTTTCGTCCGGCTCGGCGAAAAAGGCTGGCGGCGCCTGCACTTCCAGCTCGATGAAGACGACGAAAAGCAGCTCGCCGATCTCGGCCTGAGCGCCCGCGATTTTTCCAGCGAACCGCAGCGCCTCCACGCGTTGCAGCTCGCCGGCAAGAAAGCCGCGCGCCGGCTGCTGCCCGAGCCGCAGGCGGTGGCCATCGAGCGGCGGGCCGGCGAAATCCAGACGCGCGTCGCCCCGGACGTGCCCGCCGATCTCCGCGCGGATCTGCGCCCCTATCAGCGCGATGGGTTTCACTTCCTCGCCTATCTCGCGACGAATCATTTCGGCGGCATCCTCGCCGATGACATGGGCTTGGGAAAAACCGTTCAGGCGCTCGCGTGGCTGCTCTGGCTCCGCGCGCAGCCGGGTTTCGATGGCCGCCCGAGCCTCGTCGTCTGTCCGAAAAGCGTGACGGATAACTGGGCGGCCGAAGGGGTGAAATTCGCGCCGAGCCTTCGCGTGCAGGTGCTCGCGAAAGGGCCGTCGGCCGAGGCCGCGCTAAAAACGGCGCGCGGTGAAGCCGATCTCGTGGTCATCAATTACACCCAACTCCGCCTGCTCGAGACGGCGCTCTCGGCCGCGCCCTGGCACGCGGCGATCCTCGATGAAGCCCAATACATCAAGAACCCCGACTCGCAGACGGCGAAGGCCGCGTGGGCTTTGCGCACGGAGCACCGGCTGGCGCTCAGCGGAACGCCGATCGAGAACCGGCTCCTCGATCTTTGGAGCATCATGGGTTTCGCCATGCCCGGAGTACTGGGCAAACGCGGCTCGTTTGCCAAATCGTTCGATCAGCGCAGCGACCCGTTCGCGCGCCGACGGCTGGCCGCGCGGGTGCGCCCGTTCGTGCTCCGCCGGACGAAAAGCGAGGTCGCCAAGGATCTCCCGGAGCGCACCGAGGAAGACCTGCTCTGCGAGCTCGAAGGCGAACAGGCGACGCTCTATCGGGCGGAATTGAAACGGGCTCGAGCGGCCTTGTTGAATATCACCACCTCCCAGGAGCTGGATAAGAAGCGGTTCAACATCCTCACCTCTCTCTTGCGCCTCCGGCAGATTTGCTGTCACCCGGCGCTGGTCAGCGAGAAAGCCGCCAAGGCGGAAAGCGCCAAGCTCACCGCCCTCTTCGACCTGCTCGAACCGGTCATCGAGGAAGGCCACAAGGTGCTCGTTTTCTCGCAATTCATCCAGATGCTCGCGATCATCCGCGAGGAAATCGAGCGCCGGCAGTGGCGGCATTTCCTGCTCACCGGCGAAACCGAAGAGCGCGGGGCGCTCGTGCAGGATTTCCAAAGCTCCGAAGGCGCGGCGGTGTTTCTGATTTCCCTGCGGGCGGGTGGGTTCGGTCTGAACCTCACCGCGGCGAGTTACGTCGTTCTTTACGATCCGTGGTGGAACCCCGCGGTGGAAAACCAGGCCATCGATCGCACGCACCGCATCGGCCAGACCAGCCATGTCATCGCCTACCGATTGCTGGTCAAGGAGAGCATCGAGGAGAAAATCCGGAAGTTGCAGCGGAGCAAGAGCGCGCTGGCGGAGGACATCCTCGGTGAGGAGAGTTTCACGCGCGCCCTCACCCTGGATGACTTCCGCTTCCTACTCGGCGAATAGGGCAGTCGCACGCGTTTGAAATTAAACCGGCGCACCGCGATCTTCGCGCGCGAACCTGAAGGCTACCATTCTTTCCCAAGACGCTATGAAACCGATGACTCTCACGGTGAAGATCCCAGCGAGCGCTTTCACTTGTCAGGTCACCTCTGCCGAGGAAATCGCGGAAGGCCCCGATCCTACGGTTCCTGAACTAGAGGTCCTCAAACATTACTTTGGCCAATGGGATAGCGAGATCACCGGCAAGCCGGCCTGGAAGAGAACCGAAAGCGGCGAGTGGGTGCTGAACGGAAGGTTCCTCCGCCAGTGCTGGTCCACGGAGGCGGGAGAAGGCATCCCCAAGGCGAGTGGCATCACCATCATGACCTTTGATGTGAAGAAGAAGGCTTACCTAAGCTGGTCGTTCCTGGCCATCGGCTCGGTTGCTTGCAATGAAGGGGTTTGGGATTCCGCTTCCCGCACGATGACCTGGCGCGATCGCCTGGCGGACACTGGAGAAGCCGTCGTGACCAAAGCGACCTTTGTCGATGAGGGGACGAATGTCTGGAGCATCGCGGAAACGGATCGGGAAGGGAAAATAGTCCGCGAAGTCGCCGGTAAGAATACCCGCCGATTCATGGAGTAAGGTTTAATCGCAAGAAGGTCATGTTCCACCGCGGCTCGCTTCTCATCGCCCTGACCGGATGCTTTCTCGCGTCAATCACCCACGCCCAAAACGCTCCCGCAAAGGAAGCCGATCCGCGTCTTCATGCGGATGGTCCGGGATGGCGTCTGCAGAAGGCTCCGATCGTTGATCCTTCACTCCCGCGCGTGCTGCTGATGGGCGACTCGATTCTCAACGGATACCTTCCCGGCGTGGCCAGGGCTTTGGAAGGGAAAGCTTACGTCGATGCCTGGGTAACCCCAACCAGCCAGGGTGACAAATCGCTGCCCCGCCAGATCGAGGAGGTTCTGGCGCAGGGTCCGTACGCCATCATCCATTTCAACCTTGGCCTGCACGGCTGGCAGACGGGGCGCATCCCCGAGGGCCAATTCGAGTCGCTGACTCATGCCATGGTTCAGGCGTTTAAAAAGCACGCTCCGAAGGCCCGGCTGATTTGGGCGAGCACGACGCCGGTGACGAAGCAGGATCAGCCCGGCGAACTCGACGCCGAAATCAATCCGGTCATCGTTGAGCACAACGCGATGGCGGCCAGGGTGATGAAAGAAGAGGCCGTGCCGATCGATGATTTGAACGGCCTGATGCTGCCCCACCTCGACCTCGCCCGCGGAGACCGCTTTCATTGGCAACCGGAAGGAACCGCGCTCCTCGTCAGGCAAGTCTCGGAAACCCTGCTGCAAGCGCTGGAAAAGAAATAAAGGAGGGGTTCCGGCGAGTCAGACCCGATGAGCCGGGAGCTTGCACCGGAACTCGCCAGATCCGTCCATCGGCTGCAGCGATCCGTTACGCGAGGATTCTTCACCACCTCGCCATGCACATCCGTGAGCCGGAAGTCGCGGCCCTGAGAGCGATGCGTGAGTCTTTCGTGATCGAAGCCCCGCAGGGGTGCAATCGTCAGATTAACGGCGCTCCTTCCTAGTCCGGCCTCGATCCGTCTGCCAGTGGCGTCTCGCGTCCTGCCGTTGAAGAAGGAAGCAAATGACCAAATTGCTGAGAGGGCGGTGATGCCGTTGGGAGGGTGTGTCCGTTCGGGCCGCTGAGGGGTGCGCGTATTTCGTAGAACTATCCGAGCTCCGTTCGCTCGGTCAGTAGGGCATCGAGCGGCAGAACTTGCGTGCGCGGGTCTTCGATCAGTTGATCGCCGTTGCTGAGGTCGTAGCCTGCTCGCGCGAGGAACTTGGATTTGTCGCCCTTGGCGCGAAACACGAGCAGGTATCGAAAGACCTTATCGCGAGCGATGACGCTGTCAGGAGGCAGTCTCATCGCACACCTCCAAACGTGGCGACGCATTGTTGTACGGCGGCGATGGTGTTCCGGATTTCGGCGGTGGTGGTTTCGGAGACCGAGGGAAAAGTTAGTGCTTTGCCGGGCGGCAGGACGGTGAGGGAGGAGACCGCCTGACGATATTCTGCGAAGTTGGTTCCACGTCCGTTCAGGGAGGACGAACTGAAGGCGATTCATTCGCGGCGGCTGCCTCCGCCGGGCTGTGAGTTGAGAGTTGAGCGGGATGGGGCGCGCCCCGTAGTCTCCGCGCGAGTTTGCCACTTCTCCTCCCTCACCACTCTCTACTACCCCCATCCCCCCATGAGCACCCGATCTGGAATTCTTGCTGGCGGCAACTGGATCGTCGATGCCGTCAAGATCATTGACACCTGGCCGCAGCAGGACGCGCTGGCCAACATTCTTTCGACTTCCAGAGGCACCGGCGGCTCGCCGTTTAATCTGCTCGTGGATCTGGCCATGATGGGCGCCGCTTTCCCGCTCGAAGCGACGGGGCTGGTCGGTGCGGACGAGAACGGGCGCTGGATCATCGAACGCTGCACCGAGCTCGGCATCGGCACGCGCGCGTTGCTGCCCACCGACGGCGCGCCGACGAGTTACACCGATGTGATGACGGTGCAGGGCAGCGGACGGCGGACCTTTTTTCACGCCCGCGGGGCCAACGCGCTGCTCGATGCGCCGCATTTTGATTTTGGGGCGGCGGGCGCGCGCATCTTCCATCTCGGCTATTTGCTGCTCCTCGACCGCATGGACAGCCCGAGTCCGACGCATGGCACGGTGGCCGCGGAAGTGCTGGCCCGCGCGCAGCAGTCGGGGTTGAAGACGTCGATCGACGTGGTCAGCGAGGACAGCGACCGCTTCGCCAGGATCGTCCTTCCGGCGTTGAAGTACGTGGACGTGTGCATCATGAACGAGTTCGAGGCCGGTCGCGTGACCGGCCACACAATTCGCGTCGGCGATGCGCTGGACCGTCCGGCGCTCCAATCGGCGATGGAGCAACTGCTCAAGGCGGGCGTGCGCGAGCGGGTGGTGGTGCACTATCCCGAAGGAGGATGTGCGCTCGGGCGGGATGGCGTGTGGCATGAACATGCGAGCGTCAAGTTGCCGCCGGATTATATCAAAGGCGCCGCCGGGGCGGGGGACGCCTTCACCGCCGGGGTGCTCCTCGGCTGGCACGAAGGCAAGCCGGCGGAAGAAGCCCTGCGCTACGGGGTTTGCGCCGCGGCGGCCAATCTGAGCGACGAAACTTGCACCGGCGGCCTTCGCTCGCTCACGGAGTGCCTCGCGCTTGGCGCACAGTACGGGTTTCGCGTCTGACCCGCCCGGTAAACCTGGCGGCGAGCCAGGTTGCCGGTCGTGCCCGAGCAGGTCCGAGCCGAAGCGGCGCGCGCCGCTTTCCTCCTTGATCGGCGGACGGCCGGTCCCCTACGGTCGGGCGCGATGTCAAACGGTGACACTCAATCCCGAACGGATCCCGGCGCAGGGCGCGGGACAATGACGGAGCCGATGCGATGGCTCAATTCGACGTCTTTGTAAGCTACGCGCATCGCGACCTGCCGTGGGTTGAACAGATGCTGCTGCCGCAGTTGCGCGCCGCGCAGCTCAACGTCTGCCAGGACGTGGCGCAGTTCCGCGCGGGCGCCTCGTGCATTGCCAACATGGAAGCCGCGGTCGCGGGCTGCCGGCGCACTCTCGCGGTGCTCACGCCGCAATGGGTCGCGAGCGACTGGTGCAATCTCGAGGGCCATCTCACCCTGCTGGATGACCCCATCGGCCGCCGCCGCCGCCTCGTGCCGATCATGCTCGAACGGTGCCAGCCGTCGGCGGCGGTGCGGCTTTTGAGCTACCACGATTTTATGGATGCGGCCGCCGTCGAAAGCAAATGGCCGCAACTCATTGCCGATCTGGCCGCGGAGCTCGACGCGGCGCCGCTGCTGCCGAGTGAAGCCGGCAAGGCGCCCGCGGAGCGCGCGGTGGCGCGATTCAGCAGTGGCGTCGGCGCGCTGATCGAAGCGATGCGCGCCACCCCGGAGATGCGCGGCGCCGTCGCGGCCTCGGAGGTCTGCCTGCGGCTGGTGCGCGACAACCTCGCGCCGCTCCGTTTTTGGAAGGAAGTGCACGACCAGCTCCATCAAATCGAGCGGAACTGCTTCCGGCATCTGGAAAAGCTGAAAAAGAGAATCGTCGAACTCGAGACGATCGAGGCGCTCACCGACCGCCGCGCCGATCTCGAAAATGCGGTCGGCAAAATACGGCGCATTTTCGCGCGCTCCGCCGCACTCGCCAAACAGTCCACGTGGTTCGATCGGCTTATCGTGCCCTCGCTCAAGGCACTCGAGAGCGCGGTCGAGCACGTGAAGAAGGCCGAGTTCGCGCAGGCCGGCGCGGAGCTCGACACGACGATTGAGAATCTGCAGCGGGCGCTCGCGCAGATGCCGGGGCTCGAGGAAAGAATCCGCACCTACGCGGAGCTGCTGCCCGCGATCGACCTGCGTGACGCGCTCGAAGACATCTGCGCGGCCTGGACGCGCCTCAGGCTCGACCCGCACGGCCTCGATCAGTTCCGCGAAGCCTCGGGGGCGATTTACTATTTGTGCACCGGACTGCTCTGGATGCGCGCCGATCACACCTCGTGGCAGCAGGTCGATGCCGAATTCCGGCTCATGGATCCGCAGCTCGCCGCGGCGATGCTGAACCCGGTCGAAAGCGGCGGCCTCTCGCCGGCGGACCTGCGCATCGAAGCCTACGCCAAATATGTCGATCGGGTCTGGCCCAGCGTCGCGCCGCTGTTCGATCCAATCATCGAGGACTCGCGCAATCCGGCGGCGGCGGAGATCAAACGGCTCACCGCCCAGCTCGGCGAGGCCCGGGTAAAACGCGCCGCCGCGCTCGCGGCGCAGCCGCTCGACCCCGCGGCCCTGGGCGCGGCGGCGCGGGGCGTGCAAATGCACTATCACGACCTGCGCGAGCGCTCCGGGACACGGTTCTTTCTCGCGGACTGCGACCTCAACGAATTTGCCCGGAGCTTCGCGGAGATCGGCGCGCCGATCGACTCCATCCTCCAATTCCTCAATCCCAATGAGCAACCCGCCTCCGCCGATGGAAACTGAGTCCGCCGTGCCGCCCGCGGCCGAGGGGGCGCCGCCCTTCGTCTCGCTCGCGGAGTTGCAGGACGCCCACTACCGACTCTCGCGCCGGCCGCGGGCTGCGCGGGCGACGAACGAGTTCCGCGCGGAGCTGCGCACGTTTTTCCGCCGGGCGCGGGCGACCGGCCGGCGGCTCGATATCATCGAAGAGCGTTCGGCCGCCCAGGCCATGCTCGACTACTGGACGGTCTGGCTCGGCCCGGCGCCTTCGAGCGAAGACGCGGACATCGTCTTCGACGCCACCCTGGCACCCTACGAAGCCGCGCCCAAGGGGACCGATGAGGAGCCGCGCGAGAATCCCTATTTGCGGATTCGCGACTATCTGCGGCGCGACGAGCTCGCGGCGCGCCTCGCCGCGCGGCTGGAAAAAGCGCCCGCGCTCGCGCTGCTCGGGGCCGATGGGAGCGGCCGGCACGCGCTCGCCAAGGACGGGATTTTTCCACGCCTGGCGTTGAACGTCCCCGCGGAGAGCGGCGCCTGGCGGCTCCTCTTCGTGACCCTGCGGCGCGAGCCGTTCCGCGATCTTGCGCGCGCCTGCACACCGCCGGCCGAGCCCGATGCCGAGGCGTTCGCGCGCCGGCAGGGAGCGTGGCTGCGCTCTGATCCGGCGCGACTCCGCAGCTTGCTCGACGCCGGAAATGGCCCCGCGCTGCTGGTCGTTGAACGCCTCGAGGAGCCGGGCGCAGGCGCGCCCGGCGCGGATCTCCGCCGGCTCGCCGAAGGCCTGGCCGCCGCGCTCCACCCGCCCGGCCTACACCGGCTCATTCTGGTCATGGACCCGGCGAACCACGAGGCCGCCAAACGCCTGCCAGCCCTCGGGCTCTTGCTCGAAAGCGCGGACATCCCGCCCTATACGGCCGCGGAGCTGCGGCACGCGATCACCGAACCCGCCGCGCGCGCCGGTGTCAAAGTCGATGATGCCGTCGTCGAACGGCTGCTGCACGATGTGCTCGGCGATCCGGCGGCGGTCGTCCTGCTGCAGTTTGCGCTCGCCCAGTTATGGGATGATCCCGAGCGGCGCACGTCCCGGCGCATCACCGCGCAAGCTTACGACGCCAGCGGCGGCGCGCAGCTCGCGTTCGAAAAAATCGCCGAGGCGCTTTTTCTCGGCCTCGATGCCAAGGGGCAAAAGATCGTGCAGAGGATCTTCCTGCAACTGGTCGCGGCGGACGTGCTTCCGAATCGCGTGGTGGGGCGCAGCCTCTCCCGGGAAGACCTCCAGCAGCAGCTCGGCGCGTTCGAGGCCGACGAGCTCGAGAACGTCCTCGCGGCGCTCGCGGCGAAATACCTGGTGCGTTCGCGCGACGGGAAGCACCTCGAGCCGTCGAACGAGCGGCTGCTCACCCGCTGGCCGCGCTTGCTCCAGTGGCTCAACGCCACCGGCCGCGAGCGGAGCGAGCGCGAGCGGCTCACCCTGGACGCGCACCAGTGGGAGGAGCGCGGGGGCGACCGATCCTTGCTCTGGAGCGGCGCGCGGCTCGAAAGCGCCTGGAAGGAGCTGCGCGGCGAGGGCCTCACGGTCCTCGAACTGCGTTTTCTCGAGGCCGGCCGCGACGCCGAGGACGCGGAGCGCGCGCGGCGGCAAAAGGTGAAGATGTTCTACCTCGCCACGATCGCCGGGGGCGCGCTCCTGGCCCTCGCGGCCCTCTTCATTAGCGTCGTGGTGGGCGAGAACCGGCGCGCCACCGCGATGGTCATCGGCGAAGGCGTGAAGCGGCTTGAGGCCGGTGAGCCGGCCGCGGCCGCCGTCCTTTTCGATGCGGCCATCCAAAGCGAGCTGCCGCTCATCGGCGACGATGAAATCGATCGCACGCGGCTGGCCGCCGCCCTGCGGCAGATGCCGCGGTTGCTGGCGCGGCTGCCGCATCTGTCCATCGGAAGGCCGGAGTTTCATCCGCGCGATCCGCACCTGGTCGTCACGACCGGCGGCGATCGCGACGGGGAGCGAAACTTCGCGGCGTTCTGGAACCTGCACAACAACCGGACGCTGAAGCTCACGATCGGGGCGGCCCGCGATCTCGACAACGCCAATGCCGCCGCGTTCTCCCCGGCCTCGACCCAAAGTGAGGAGCTCATCGCGACCGCCCACGGACAGCGCGGCGGCGCGGGGGAAGTGCGGCTCTGGTCGTTGCCCGACGCGCTCTCCGGACGCGCCACGCTCCGGGAGGCGTGGCCGGCGCGGGCGCGGGTCATGCACCTCGCCTTTTCACCTCAGGGCACGGAGCTCGCCTTCGCCCTCGAGTATCCGAACGGAGACGCGGAGGTGTGCGTCCGGGCGCCCGGCGTCCCCGAGACGCTCGCCGTGAGGCACTTCGACCGCAAGGTCAACCACATCGCCTTCGACCCAGCCGGCGAGCAGCTCGTCATCGCCTGCGGCAATCCCGAGCATCCGAACGGCGGCGAGGCCGTGCTATGGGAATGGCGCGAGGATCGCGCGCGGTCGCTGCGGCACGCCGCGCCCGTTAACTACGCGGAGTTCAGCCCCGAGGATGGCGCGCAGCTCATTACCGCGAGCGGCGCCGACAATCTGGCCGGCGAAGCGCGCCTCTGGGAGGTGCGGACCGGGATGCCCGCCGCGCTCCCCCCCTTCGCGCATCGCGACAACGTGGTTTTCGCGTCCTTCAGTCCGGACGGAGAGCGCGTGGCGACCGCGGGTCGCGACAACACCGCGCGCATCTGGAGCCGCGTGCACGGCTACCAGACCGCCGAGCTGCCCCACAATGCGTGGGTTTACGAGGCGCGCTTCAGCCCGGATGGGCGGCACCTCGTGACCTGCAGTCGCGATCGCCGCGCCCGGGTCTGGGATGCCGCCACGGGCGCCCCCGCGCTGCCGGCGCTCAACCACAGCGGCAGCGTGTTGCACGCGGCCTTCAGCGCCGACGGCCGGCATGTGCTCGCCGCCGGCCAGGATGAAGCGCGGCTCTGGCGGCTCGAGACGCGCGACCGCGAAGCGCCCGCGCTGCCGACCGCGGGTTCGGTGCAACTCGCGGCGTTCTCGCGCGACACGACGCTCGTCGCGACGGCCACGCCGCCGGCGGAGTCCAGCACCGTCGAGCTCTGGCGCAACGACGGCACGCGCGTGGGACCGCCGCGCAAATTTGCGGGCAGCGTGGCCGCGCTCGTTTTCACGGCGAAAGATCGGCGGCTGGTGGCGGCCGGCTGGACGGCGGCGGCCGGCGGTCTGGTGGCGAGTTGGGATTTGGAAAAGATTGCGGCGCCCGAGGTGGGGCACGCTCCCGGCACTGGCTTGCCCCTGGTGGTGGGCTGGGATTTGGAAAAGGCTGATGCGCCGCGAGTGCGGCAATTCGATCGGCCGGTGACGGTCGCGGCCAGCCCGCACGGCGCCGCGCCGCTGTTGCTCGTCGTCGTGCAAGGGAGTGAGGCCGATCGCGTCGTTCTTTGGAACCTCGACACCGACGAGCTGCGCACGATCGACGCTCCCGGCCCGGTGCTCTGCGCTGTTTTCGCGCCGGATGATGAGACCTTCGCCATTGCCGGCGGCTCGCGCACCGCCCGCACCAGCTTCGCGCAAGTCTTCGAGACCGCGACCGGCCGCCCGCGCGGCGAGACCATGCGCCATCTCGAGCCGATCGTCGCCATGGACTTCGGGCGCGACGGAACCCTTCTGGCCACGGCCAGCACGGATGACAGCGCGCGCGTCTGGAACGCGCGCACCGGTGCGGCCAGGAGCGAGCGCATCCGCGGCGTGCACACCGCCGATGTCCAGGCGATCGCCTTCAGTCCCGATGCCCGCTTCATTCTCACCGGGAGCTACGACGGCACTGCGGCGTGTGTGCAATGGGAAGGGTGGAAGGATGGCGACACCGCGATGACCTTCCGCCATCGGGGAGCCGTCAACGTCGTCGCCTTCAGCCCCGATGGGCGTTGCCTCCTGACCGCCGCCGACGACGGCACGGCGCGGGTCTGGCACCGCGAGACCGGCAATTTGATCGCCATGTTACGGCATGGCGAGGAGGTGCGCGACGCGCGGTTCGCCGACGGCGCCGCGGCCGTGGCCACGCTCGCGCTGAGCCGGCCGCTGGCGCTGGGCGATTGGCAGGTCCTCGCCAGCGAGCAGGCCGGCGAGCGCCGGGGCGCGCTCCGCTCGGTGTTGCCGCGCCGGCGCCTGGAAATGCGCTGCTGGCAACTGGCCAGCCAGACGGAGGCGCTCGCCGCGATGCGGGAGGATGCCGTCACGCTCGCGAACGCGGTGGTGCTGCCGCCCGCGCGGTTGACGCCGCTGGCGCCCCCGGTCGGGGAGCTTCCGCTGGAGGCGGTGCGGCTCAAATCGCAGCAGGGCGAGCCGCTGGTCGATGACCTCGAATATCACACCGGCCAGGCCGAGCGCTGTGAATCCGACGAGCGCTGGTTTGCCGCCGCCTGGCATTTCGGACGCGCCATCGAGCTGCGGCGCGCGGGAGTTGAACCGAGCCTGACCGGGGAGCTGGCCCTGTTGGAACAGCGGCAGGGCAACGCCTTCTTCGAGCTGCGCCGGTGGCGCGAAGCCGAGATCGCCTATGGCGAAGCGCTCGCGCTCGTCAGCCCGACGGACCCGGACCGGAGCGGCGAGCTCTACGTCCGTCGCGCGCAGACGCGCACCGAGCTGGGCGAGTTCGCCGGCGCGACCGAGGATTGCCACGAGATCGCGAAGATCTGGCCCCACAACCACGATGCCTGGACGCTCCTCGCGCGCGTGGACCTCGAGCAGGATCAGCCGGACAAGCTGCGCGCATCGCTGCGCACGGGCATCGAGCGCGAGCGGACCTCCATGGCGCCGTGGCAGCGACTCGCCGCCGCGGAGTTGTGGTACGGCGGTGGAGATAAGACGCGTTACCGCGAGGTCTGCGTCGAGTTTTTCAGCCGATTCAAGGACGTCAAAGGGGGCGGCAGCCGCCTCGCCTGGCCCTGCCTTCTCGCGCTCGATTCCGGGGTCGATCCCGCGGCGCTGGTCCCGCTCGTCGAGGAGTCCTTGCAAAACCGGGATCACGACTACTTTCGTCTCAACACTTACGGAGCGGCGCTGCTTCGCGCCGGCCGCATCGACGAAGCCATCGCGGTGCTCGACCGATCGCGCGCGGCCTACATCAAGGCGCGCGGCTCGGAGCTGCAACGCGAGCTCGCGGCGGGCGGGGCGTCCATTGCGATCGCCGACGGCCGCCCCCAGGACTGGGTGCTGCTGGCTCTGGCCTGGAGCCGGAAAGGCGATCGCCAGGCGGCGCAGCACTGGCTGCGAAAAGTCGAGCTCGCTCTGGAACTCGGCGCCGGCGGCGACCCGCACACTCCGCGCACCATCTGGACCCGCCTCGAACTCGAGATGCTCCGGCGCGAAGCCGCCGAGGCGATCGCGAAGCTCCCGGCCGAGGCGCGTCCAACGCCTGCGACGCTGTGATTGGAGTCGAGGCCGCGGAGCTTCGGGGGAAGCTTTGGAAGCAAACTTCAGTTGCCGGCGTACTCGATCTTGCAGCTCACCTCGACCGACTTGATGGCCCGGCTGCGGTCGAGGTTGGCGTTCACGGTAATGGCCCCGGAATCGGTCAATTGGTAGGGCGCCGCCGCGGCGGGCGCGGACGGCTCCGGCGAGATGGGCGCGCTCCTGGGGACCGGGGTTGCGCCCGGGCTCGCGGCCGGCGGCGACATGGCGCCGAGCGGATCCGCTTTTTCAAACGCGGCCATCTCGGCCTCGAGTGCTTTTTGCTGCCGCTCGTAGGATTCCTGCTCGAAGTCCTTGGGCGGGACGGCGGAAATCTTGGCTTCGAGCTCCTCGACCTTGGTCGTGAGCCGCTGCCCCCGATAAGCTTCCGCCTCGGTCATGAGCACCCACACTTGATCACCCCGCCGGCTGAAGGCGGCCTGGTCCTTGCGCAGGGCGAGGCAGATCTCGGCCACTTTCTGCCGAATCAGATTCCCGTGACCGTAACTCACGATGGCCTCAAAGCGCTTGCCCTCGGCCAGGAGAATGTTGGCGCGGAGCGTGAACATGAAAGCCACGTTGATTCCGTTGTAATAGTCCTGCTTCACGTAAAAGCCGCGCTCGTAGAAGCGAATGGCGTCGTCGAGGTAGGGCGGCTGGTCGGTGAGATCGAACAACCGTTTCTTGATCGCACCGGATAGACCCAGGGTCTCTGGATCGGTGGAAATCTCCGGGGCGCAGTATTTCTCCAGAATGCCCTCCGCCTTGAGCATCTGGGCCCTGGTCTCGGCCAGATCGATCTTCTTCGCATCGTATTGTTTTTGGGCGTGCTTGTAGGTGACGAGCGCCAGCCGCTGGGCAAGGAACAGATCCGGCTTTTTGTTCTCGGCCTCGACCATGTCGATCGCCTTTTGAAAGAGCTGGATGGCCAGCGGGAAGTCCACCGGGACCTTCTTCTTCGCCTCGCCTTCCCCGATCGTGTAGCCGTTCTTGGCCTTCTCCGCCGCGTCGATGAGCGGGGCCAGCGATTCACCCGCCGACTTCGCCGGCGCCGCGCGCAAATTCGGGGGGACGAAGTCCGGGGGAAGCACCCGGGTCGTGGGTTGATAGGACGGCGGCACGATGCCCTGCAGGACACTGAAAACGGGACTGTCCGGCAGCCGCGTGGACTTGGGCGCCACCTGCAGGCGTTTCTGGTCGGCTTCGAGAATGTCGCGAACCACGCCCGTCAGGTGAGCGGTGAACTTCTCGCGATCTTCCTTCGCGATCTCGTCCCCGCCGTGCTGGTACTGGTGAATGACGAAGTGACTGAGATCGAAGGGGATCTTCTGCATCAGCACCGATTCGGCGATGATGACGGTCGTATTTGGCTTCTGCGCGTGGCGCACGCCGAGCTCATAAAAGACGTTGGCATTGAGGGTGGAGAGATCGGCGACCACGATGTCCGCGTCGTAGAGCCAGCGATACATGATGTCGTCGATGCCGCCCGTCCGGTTGGCGTCGATGGCGCGGAAGCAATTGACATCGATCGCGTCGAAGGCCGGCCGGATGAGTTGCTCGTAGGTCTTGTCCAGATCGAGGACTCGGCCGGTGGCGTAGTCGGTCTTGCGGCCAAACCCGATCACCACGAAGCACGTCAGTTGTGGGGGTGGATTGGGCGCGCTTTCTGATGGGGATTTTGTTTCGCTGGCTTGAGGCATGGTTCGGTTGGGTTTCGCAGGTGTTGGGAAGGCAGAGGGAGACAGATCTTCGATGGTGGCAACCACGGGGTGAACATCCAACACCCAACATCGAACATCCAACATCCAACGCTGCTGGCGCACGTTCGCGAGACCCATTGGATGTTGGGTGTTGGATGTTGGGTGTTGGATGTTTTTCCCTCATCGCCACCCGGGACCCCACCCCGCGACAAAGCGTTGGCGTTCATCCTTCGGGCGGGCAGGCTGACATCCGATGAGCCCGCTCCGCGCCGCCTACGAAGAGGTTTATTATCCCAGCAATCCCCGCGCGGCGAGCGCTCCGGATCGTCTGGCGGCGGTTGCGGCCATGTTTGGGCTGACTGCGCCGGACCCCGCGACGGCGCGCGTCCTGGAGCTCGGATGCAGCGACGGCGGAAACATCGTGCCGCTGGCCCTGGTGACGCCGCGCGCGCAGTTCCTCGGCGTGGACTTCGCGCGGCCGGCCGTGGCGCGGGGAGAGCAGGGGATTCGCGACCTGAAGCTCTCCAATGTCGAGCTGCGCGCGCTGGATGTGAGAGACTTCCCAGCCGATGCGGGAACCTTCGATTACATCATCGTGCACGGTGTCTTTTCCTGGGTGCCGGCGGAGATTCGCGCCGCGATCCTCGCGCTCGTGGGGCGGCATCTGGCCGCGGACGGGGTGGCTTACGTGGACTACAATGCACAGCCGGGAAGCCAGTTGCGGTTTCTTTTTCGGGAAGCGATGCGCTTTCACGTGCAGCGCTTTACCGAGCCGCAGCAGCGGATCGATCAGGCCCGATCGCTGATCAAGTTGATCGTCGAATCCGCCCCCGCCAACAGCCTCTACCGGGCCGCCGCCGAAGCGGTGCTCGACCGGATTTTGCGGACCCGAGACTCCACGATTTTTCATGAGGATCTGTCGGAATTCAACGAGCCGCTCTACTTCCGCGACTTCATCGCCGCCGCCGCCGCGCACGACCTCCAGTTCCTCGCGGAAGCGGATGTGTCGGAAATGAACGACGCCTTCCTGCCGCCGCCGGCGCGGGAACGCCTCGCCGGTCTCCGCAACCTCGTGGATAAGGAGCAGTATCTCGACATCCTGCGGGATCGCGGGTTTCGCCAGACCTTGCTCTGCCGCAGCGGGCGCCGGATTCAGCGGGCGCTCGATGGCTCGACGCTCGAGGCGCTGTGGTTTTCTTCCGATGCGGAAGCCACCCCGGCCGGGCCGGCGGACGCGATTTGCTTTCGCACCAATCACGGCTCGGTGACCACCGTGAACCCGCTGGTGAAGACGGTTCTCGAGATCCTGCGGCAGGCCCATCCCGGACGCCGAACCGTGCCGGAGCTGCGGGAAGAGACGCGCCGGCGCCGCGGCGAATCCGCCGTCAGTCTTGAAGCCGGGATCCCCGCCATCCTGCTCCACACGGTCATGTCGGGATTGGTGGAGCTTCATTCCCGACCGGCCGCCTGCGCCACCGAAGTTTCCGAGCGGCCACTGGCCAGCCCGCTGGCGCGCTATCAACTCGCACGTGGCGAGATCCTCTCGAACTTGATCCATCGCACCATCGAGAAGCCTTCCGAATCCGGACGCCAGATCCTCCCGGTGCTCGATGGCACCCGCACCATCCCGGAAATTGCCCAGCTCCTCGGCCTGCCGGAAACGGCGGTCCGTGAGGCATTGCGCACGCTGGCCGCGCAGGCCCTGCTGCTGCCCGATCCGTCACGCTGACGGCATTCCCGCTACCGGATCGGAGTCAGCAGATCGAACCAGCCGCGTTCGTAGGCCGCGCGATAGATTCTGCCTCCGGCCCACGCCACACCCGCCATCGCGGGGACGCCCAGGAACCCCTGGAGCGACGAGGCGATGGTAAAGAAGATCGCGCCGCCGAGGAGCGGGAGAAACACGCCGAGCGCCGCGAACCAGGCGAGCGCGCCCAGGCAGCCGCTGCTGCTGTCATTGGTCCCGGGTGAGAAAGGGATGATCGTGCTCAACGGCTGGAACGCCATCACCAGCAGCGCGACCTTCCCGCCGAGAAGCGCTCCCACGCCCGGCGACGCGGAAAAAAACCAGCCGCCGAAGGCGCCAAAAGCGGCGTAAATCGGCAGGGCCGCCGCGAGCCGGATCGTGCTCGTCTTCAAGACAACGAGTGAAACCTCCGCATAGCCCAGCGGCATCACCGAGCAAATCGCGCAGCCTCGCTGACCGATCCAGACGAGCGAAAAGCCGGGCCACTCACCGCCCCACATCGGTGCCGCGATGCTCGCCACCAACCAGGCGCTGAGGCCGAAGGCGAAGCCGAGCCCCGCCGATGGCCAGACGAACCGCAACGCCGTCAGTGTTGCGGCGCAAATCAGGGCGGCGATCCAGGCCCGACGCCACGACGCGGTCCAGCCCACTGCGCCGGCGCACAGGAAATCGAGCACCCGGCGTTCCCGTTCGCTCAGCCAACGCTGCACCAGGCGTTCGAGCGGCCCGTCGCGCACCGCGAACCCGTCGCGCAGCCACTCCCGCGATTCGACGGCCTCGAGTGCGACCGCCGCGCTTTGCGCGTGGATTTGCGCGGCGCCCAGGGCACCGGCGGAATCGCTGGCCTCCTCGTCCTCCTCGATGGCCAGTGGAGTCCAGTCCGGCGCCTCCTCGCGAAAACGATAGCGCGCGCGCAAGGCTCCCCAATTCCAGGGCAGCGTGGCGATCAGGATGAGCGTGGGCAGCGCGAAAACGATTTGCGCTTCACCAGAATGAAACCCGCCGAGGGCCGCGTGAATCCAGCCCGCGGGGGTGACGGGCCAAAGCGCGGCAACCGCTCCGGCAAAGAGCGATTGGAAAAGGCCGGGGGCCTTCTGGAACAGAAAGCACGAAGCGAACGCGAGTCCCCAGAGCAAGGCCGCGAACGGGCCAAAGGGGGCGCGCGGCCAGGCGCGATGCAGCAGCGTCGCGGCCCCGAGCGCCGCCAGCCATTGCGCGGCAGCGGCGCCCAGATAAGCGAGGATCAGTGCGGGCGAAGCCGCGGCGCGCCACGCCAGCGCGGCATAGAGCGCGAGCGCGTCGGCGCCCAGCCAGAGCGAGGCTCGCCACACTTGCGCGGAGTGAAAACGGAAAAGCCAATCGTCACCCACCGGCAGCGCCACGAACGCCGCCGCGTCCTGATGCTGGACCAGCCGATTTTGCCAATCCTGCGCCCGCATGAGCGTGGGCAGCAGCGCCCAGAGCATCAGGGCGTCGAGTCCCGTCTGCGGCTCGCCGGCCCGCAGGCCGAGCATCGCGAAGCCGAGCGGCACGGCTGCCCGGAAGGTCCACGCCGGAAGCGTCCGAGACCGGCCCCAGAGGCGGCGGCGCGAATCGCGGCGCAGTGCGGGATGCGCCCGCAGCTCACGCGCCAGCGCCGTGCGCACCGCCCGCAACCAGGCGCGGGAATAAAGCCTCACGCTTCCTCCCGGAGGCCGGCGAAAAGCGCCTCGAGATTTTGGTCGTGCTGCGCCGCGAGGACCTGCGCCAGCGGGCCGTGCGCGTGCACTTCGCCGCGGTGCAGCAGGACGATTTCATCGGAAAACTGCTCGGCGACCGGCAGGATCTGCGTCGAATAAATGACCGTGCTCCCCGCCGCCGCGGCGGCGCGAGCGCGCTGCTTGAACTCGCGCAGGCCGAGCGGATCCATGCCCGAGGCGAGCGGCTCATCAATCAGCCAGAGCTCGGGACTGACCAGCAAAAGCCCCACGAGGGCGGCCTTGTAAAGCTGTCCGCGCGAGAGCGTGCCAACGGCCTCGTTGGCCAGCGCGAGGAGGTCGAAGGCGCGCAGCAGCTCGATGGCGCGCTCCGGCGTTGCGGCGTCCTCCTGCTCATAAATCCGCGCCACCATCCCGAGGTGCTGAAGCACCGTGAAGTGCCCGAAAAAGATCGGGAAATCCGGCAGAAAGAAAAAGCGCCGGCGCAAATCGACCCGGTTCCGCCGGAAGAGCTCGTCGTCGAAATAAACGTCCCCTTCGCTGAGTCCGAGCAGCCCCGCGATGGCCAGCAGCAAGGTGGTCTTGCCCGCGCCGTTGAGTCCGACCACCGCGACGATCCGCCCCGCTGCGAACTCCAGCCGCACGCGATTCAGCGCGCGCGTCCGCCCATAAATCTTGGAGATGCCAGCGAGTTCCACGCGCATCCCTGCGAGACTATGGAGGCCACAGCAGTCGGCAAGTTCTGCGGACGGCGGCCCGCAAACTCCTCGACCGCTCGCGGTCCCGCTGGTGGAGTCGCAGGTCATTGGGTATGCGCTTCCCTCCTTCCCGCCGGTGTCTTGCCGTGCTGGCCGCTTTGCGGATTCTCGTGCTGTCGGCAGGCGCGCAGGACGACGCACTCCGCCGCGAGATTGCTGACTCCGCACGGATCGGCGATGTCGCCCGGGTGCAGTCGCTCGTGGACCGTAATGGCGGCGCGGCCGGATATTGGGGGACGGTTGCGATGCTGAATGCAGCGCAATTGGGACAAGCCACGGTGCTCGAGGCGATGCTCGCCGGCGGGGCCAGGCCCAACGCTCCCGGCCGCTCCGGCCACCTCCCGTTCCTGCTCGCGGTCGGCGCGCGATCACTGCCCTCCGTGCGGTTGCTGCTCGCGGCCGGGGCGGATCCGAATCTCAGCGGACGCTGCACCGAAGCCAACTGCACTCTTCACCCCGCGTTGCCCTACGCCGCCTATCTCGGGGAGGCGGAGATCGTGAAGCTCCTGCTGGCCCACGGTGCGGAGGTGGGCTGGAACAATCATTACGCCACGAAACAGGTGGACCTTGCCGGGCGGGCGGAAATCTACCGCTTGCTCCTCGATGCCGGTGGCCAGACCTACACGGCGCACCCGGCCCTCGAACTGGGGATTCTCCGTGCCGACAGCGTCGTGATGAAGCGCGCCGGGTTACCGGAGGCCGCGGGTGTTCCAGGGATCGGCATGGCCGAGCTTTTGCCGACGCCCCGAGCGAAAGCCGCATCACCTCCCTCTGGCGCTCCTCGCCTGGCGGTTATCGCCGACCTCGAGAACCGCGCTGCCGGCGATTTGCTCGTGGCCGAGCTGACCAAGGCGGGCGGCTACACGCTCGTCGAACGGGACGAGCTCGAACGGTTGCTGGTCGAACGCGAGATCACCCGAACGTTCGCGGCCGACCCGGCGAACGCCGGCCAGGTCGGAGAGTTGCTGAGGGCCGAGATTCTGGTGCTGGTGCGCAGCCGGGAAGCCGGCACGAGCCACGTGGTCGAGAGCCGCGTGGTGCGCGTCCAGCCCGGCGTGGTGCTCGACACGGTCTATCGGCCCGCGCCGCTCGCCGCGTCGGCCGAATGGGCGCCGCAAATGGCGGCCCGCATTCGCGCCCTGGGCGACCCGTTGACCGCGCCGAGAGCGGTCGCGCTTTCCATGCTCCAGTTGCGCGCGACCCGCGGCGGCGTCGAAAATCGCTCGCTGGAGCAGCAGCTCACACTCGCGGTCACGCATCGACTGGTGCATCACCCGGGCTTGATGGTGCTCGAACGGACGGCGCTGCAGCGCCTTGCGCAGGAGGCGGACACGGCGGCGCCGGGTGGCTTCTGGGCGGGCGCTTTTTTCGTCGATGGGAGCATCGATCCCGCGCTCGATGGCTCGGACGCGCTGGTCGTGCAGATGCGGCTGCAGCCCGCCGGCGGCGGCCAGGACCGGACCTTCGTCTGCCGCGGCTCGCGCCGCAATCTTCCAGCCCTGGTCGCCGAGCTGACCCGGGCACTCGCGGGAAAGCTCGGCGCACCTCCCTCCACGAACGAGCCGGCGGGCGCTGCCGAGGCGCAGGTTTATGCGGACGAAGCAGCCTGGCTCAGCGCTGCGAAGCTGCGGCTCCCTGCCACGGCGGCCGCCGATACGGCGTGGGCCCTCGGCGCGCAGAGCGAAAGCCTCGCCCGCCTCCGGGTGGAGAGCCGCCTGGAAACGATCCAGTGGCAGATCTGGAACATCGGCCTGGCCGCGCAGCGGGGCGTTGGGTGGCCCACGCCTGACGGATACCTGCTGGATCTGTTGCACCATCCGTTGCGGCCGGCGGACACGCTTCCCGCGGCCGAGTTTCTCGAGGTGGCGCAGGATCTCCTCGAAGCGTGGCTGGAAGGCGGGATGTCGCCCGCGATCCGCGCGGAACCCCGGCGGCTCGAAGAGTGGCGAACGCTCGGGATGCGGGCGGCCGATCGGGCGCTGCTCGCGATCGTCGCCATCGATCGCGCTTCGGTCCAGGTGCGCTACGCCGAAAATCTGCGGGCGTTGAAAACCGCGCTGCGCAGCACCGTCGCGCTGCTCGCCGAGCAAACGCCCGCGACCGGGGACGGCGCCGCGTTCGGCGAGCTTTCCCGATTTCAAGCGCGGTATGCCGCGGCCTGGATGGAAGAGGACGACGCGTTCCTCCAGGAGGTGCGTTCGCTCCGGGCACGCTTCGACCGCCGCGAGGACGCGTTCGACCGGGCCCAAATCCGGGAGGAGCTCGCCTGGACTCCCCGCAGGACCTACGAGGAGCGAATCGACATCGCTGATTACTCCGCGAGCGGGAACTATTCCGGCACCGTTTCGTGGATCAGGTTCCCGGTGCCCTGCTCCACCCGAGCGCTGGCCGCGCTTGAAACAGAATTGCTCTCCGCCAGTGCTCCTGAGGATCGCTTCCTCGGCGCGATCCTTCGTTACGAGCGGTTTCCGCGGAGCGGGACTCCGCTGCAGATCTTCGACGCCACGGCGGAGGCCTTCTGGGACCTGCGTCACGTCATTGCCCAGGACACGCGGACCTTGAAGACCTATGTCGAGAGCATCCCTTCGACCTTCCTTTGGGTGCCCATCAGGCAGGCGCGTGCATCCAGCAGCGGTCCCGCCGCCAACCCGCACGAATACTCGGAGTCGGTGCTGAAGCTGCGCCGGGAGTTTTTCCTGGCCCTTTGCGCGGAGAGCGAATGGCTCGACGAATCGGTCGCGAACTTGCTCGACCTTGCCAGCTTCACTCCGGCGGAAACCGCGCAAGTCCGCGAGGCGATCGAACAGCACCTGGGGCGTCCCAGTGCGGACTCGCGGCGCTCTCCCGAATACGCAAGCGCGTGGCGCCGGTGGGTGAGGCTCGGTCCCGACGAACCGCCGAAGCCGCCCGGAATCGCCGAGCTCAGGAAGCCGCCGGCGCCTTTGCCCGCCGGGGCCCTCGCGCCAGACGCGGCCATCCTGAAGGTCACGACTCGCTTCGATATCGATACGTTGGGCTTTCGGAAGGAAGGGACGAAATACGAGGCGTCCGATGCGCCGCTCCTGGCGGAGGATGCGCTCTGGCTCTTCGCCGAGTTCGGTTCCAACGACGAGCCCGCCGATCCCGGCCGTGGCTTCGTGGTGCGACTCGCTCTGCCCAGCCTCGAGCCGACGATCATCCCGCTGCCGCCCCTTCCGGCCAGCCCCCTGCGCGCTCAGTCCTCGATCACCCGGCTCGCGATCACGCCGAGCCATATCGCCATCGCGCTCTCCCACCGCAGCCTGCTGCTCTACGATCGGGCCACCCGGCAATGGCAGGATTTTCCCGAGATCAAACCCGACGAGATCCTGCTGGACACACCGGAGGCGCTCTATCTTGCGGTTCGCGAGGACGACGGCTCCGGCGTGGTGCGCTTCGACTGGGCGCAGAAACGAGCCGAGTTGCTCACCAGTTCCCGGCGCAATCCCCCGGTCTCTCCGCTCGATCAACCGCGGCTCAAGCTCAACGATCTCGCGCAGAATGGCGCGGGTGAGATTCTGGTCGGCGCCCAGACACCGGACGGCCGGGAGCAGGTGTGCTGGGCGTGGTCGCCGGCTTCGCGGCAGTGGCGCGAAACGACCTTCGCGCAGGAGAAATCGCTGCGCTGGCCGGGCCTGCTGGGGTTCAGTCGGTACGGCTGGGTGCGCGAGGATGATGCCGCGGGCCCGCCGAATTACGCCCGTCGCATCATGATGCCGCCCCGCAAGGAGCAGGGCGAACTGCGCGGCCTGCCGCTGAGGGCGGAGTTCGCGCCGGTGGTGCGTCCTTTCGGCGACGGCGAATCCTCGGTGCTCGGGACGATCATGCCGCCGCATGACTGGCGCGAGTGCGCGCAGGGCTTCGTTTTCTGTGGAACCCACGGACGCTACTGGTTCCTGCCTCGCGAGCTCTTCGAGCGCCACGTGCAAGCCGCCACCCCGCCGAAAGACCGGTGAGGAACGGAGCGGTATTCACAATTCTGCGGCTGCAGGGACCCCTCCGATCACGTTATCTCGCGGCTCAATCGGTGTTCGCGGCCGGGTCAGGCGTGTCATCGTCTGGATCCGCCGTGGACTCGAAACGTTCGTGCAGCAGCCATTTGACCAGCGCCTCCCAGCGCGGGTCGTCGGTGTGAAGACCGGCGAGGGCCTGCCGTTTCTCGATCCGCTCCGAGGGCGCGAGATCCTGGAGCACTCCGTCTTCGGAGAACCACGATCCACCGATGCATCCGACGAGGTCGTGCAGCATCGCATCGGGCTTGGTCGGCGGATCCCAGGGCAGAAGTTCGATCCGTCCATTCAGGCCGTGCAGGGTCAAGGTGTGGCCGTCTTCACTCCATTGCACCGACGCAACGGTGCCGAGCCGGCGGGAGAGCACCGCGACAACTTCCGGGTCCGTGGAGTTTTCGATCGTGAGATGGCCGACGTCGCTGATCACCGCCTGCCAGGTTTTGTCCGGAGAAGGAACGCGCCCGGCGCTGATCCGCTCTTTGGGGCCGGCCGGCAGGGACGGCTCGAGCCGTGGAATGTCCCAGACGAGGATGCCGCCTTCGGGATTGGCGGTGTAGAGGCTGAGTCCGCGGGTGCCGAGCGCGCACCAGCGGTCGCTGCCGGTGAGCGTCGTGGGGCCCGCCCAAGGCTCGACCTCGGGCAAGGCGTAGAGGCGGCAATCCCGGGCCAGCCGGACGGTGAGGAGCCTTCGCCCGTCGGGACTGAGCGTGGCGAGATTGCCCGGAAGATTGGCGCTGCGGGTGGTGTCGGGTGCGGTGGAGAAAAGAAGGGAAAGCGGTTCGCGGGTGCCCACCCAGTCGAGTTGGTGACCGGTCCAGGACGCCTCGCGCATGCCTTCGAGCCGGTCGAGCCGGGGCGGCTTTCCCTTCGGAGCAACCAACACCACGCGCTCGGGCTGCTCGTGGCCGAGGGTGACGAGGAGCACGTCACCTTGCGGGCTGAACTGCAGGCGGAAGATCGGCTGCTCAAAATGCCGGAGTGCTTCCAGGGATCGGCCGCTGGAAGCGTCGAAGAGTTGCAGGTCGTTCGCGTTGAGGCTGACGGGGACATTGCGCCCGTCAGAGGTCCAGGCGGCCAGCGCGCCGGCGCTGCTCCGCTCGGTGAGCACGCTGAGCACTTTGCCCGTGGTGGTGTCGAAGACGCGCAGGC
This sequence comes from Chthoniobacter sp., assembly GCA_034667665.1. Taxonomy (GTDB): domain Bacteria; phylum Verrucomicrobiota; class Verrucomicrobiia; order Chthoniobacterales; family Chthoniobacteraceae; genus Chthoniobacter. The sequence continues at coordinate 215,666 of JAXDQW010000030.1, read as the reverse complement.
GGCCGGTGGTGCTCCGCGTGACCACCCGGCGGAGGTTTGGGGAGAACCCTTCGCCGGCGAGGACCATTTCCGTTCCGCCGCCCCTGGACGGGGGAGGCTCGGTTCCTCCATTCGTTTCCACCACCCAGCCGCCGTTGCTGCCGGCGGTGGCGATTAGTTTGCTATCGGTGGAAAACTGGACGCTGCGGACGAGCCTCGGCGCTTTCGGCGGCGCCTCGGGAGGCACGGTGGAATCGGGCTCGGGATCTGCCTCGTCCTCGCGGATCGCGAACAAATCGAAGGCGCCAAAATCATCGATGACCGCGACCGTCGCCCCATCGGGGCTCAGAAAGCAATTTTCGGTGCGCGTCCCGTCAAGGATCTGAGCGGGAAGGAAACCTCGAGCCCCGGACCCGTGCCGCAGGATGCTCCAGATCCGCACGGCCGCCGTGGTGTTCCCGGGCCAATAGCGGAGCGCTCGATCGAGGTAGGCGAGCGCTTGCTCCCAATCGCCATCCTCGAGGAGCTGGATCGCCCGGCGTGAATCGATCTTGCTCGCGGTTTGGAGGAGGTCTTCGGCCCGCTGTGTGGCCTTCTCGGCATCGGCCTGGGATTGCCGGGCTCGCTGCGTCGCCTTTTCGGCTTCGACCTTGGATTGCATCGCTTGTTTGGCGGCGTTTTCGGCCTCCGTTTTCGACTGCAGCGCTTGCGCGGCCGCATTTTCGGCCTGCCGGGTTGCTGTTTCGGCCTCGTTCTTGGATTGAAGCGCCCGCTGGGTGGCCTTTTCCGCCTCTTCCTTGGAGCGCAGCGCTTCGGTGGCCCGGGTGGCGGCGAGCTGCCGGGCGGTCTCGGCGATCGCTCTGGCTTGACGGCCGCTTCGGCGGAGTTTTGTGCTTCCAGCGCTTTGGCTGCGGCGAGCAGCCGCGCCTCTTCGGCGTTGGCCTGGGCTTGCGTTGCGCGCCTGGTTTCCCGCAAGGCCTGAGCCAGGGATTGCTGCGCTTCAATCCCGGCCAGGCTGGCCTGTCTCGCTTTCTGAAAGGCGTAAAAAGCGAGCGCCGCGACCGCCGCGACCACCGCGCTCGCGACCACCACGGTGCGCATGATTCCCCGCCGGTAAGCCGCCTGCACTCGGGCGTTGAGCAGCGCTTGTTGCTCGGTCACCAGCACGCGGCGGCTTTCCAGCGAACGGAGCTGCCCGGCCAGTTGCTCCGCGCCGGCAAAGCGCTCCTGCGGGTCGCCGGCGAAGCAGCGGGCGAGGTCTTCCACCAGCAGAGGTTCCGCGACCTGTCGGGTCCAATCCGTCGTCACGGGCCGGGACAAATCGCCGATCAGCAACTGATACAGCACCACCCCCAGCGCGTAGATGTCGGAGCGGATCGAGGCGGGAAATCCCGCCATCAGCTCCGGCGCCATGTAGAGGTGGGTGCCGCCTTGGGGCGAAGACTCCAGCATCGTTTGCGTGAAGCCGAGGCGGGTAATCCCCGCGAGGGCTTCTGCGGAAACCACCTGGCCAATTCCGAAATCCGTCAGATGGACGTGGACCTTGCCCGCCGCCGCGCCGCTGACCAGGATGTTAGACGGCTTCACGTCGCGATGGATCACTCCGCTGTCATGTGCGGCCTGGAGCGCCGCCGCGACCTGCGCCACGATTTCCAGGCGCACGGCCAGCGGCACCTTCGACACCCCGCCTTGCGCTTCGCACCACGCCGAAAGGTTCTCCCCTTCGACATAATCCATGACGATATAAAAGGGCGGCTCGTCGAAATAGACCTTCTCCACCGCGACGATGTTCGGGTGCGCGCCGATGCGTTCCTTGAGCAGGCGGAACAAGGTCGCTTCGCGCTTGAGCGAACGCACCCGGTCGGCGCGAAAGCAGAATTTGAAGACGTGCTGCGTCTTGAAGACTTTGTCGCGCCCCAGCCAGACCTCGCCGAAGCCGCCCTCGCCGAGCTTCTTTTCCAGCACCCAGCTCGTCCCCGGCACGCGCTGATCCACGGCGGGCCGCCATCCCAACACCGGCTCGCTATCGGGCGAGAGGAAGCGCCGCGCTTTGTCCGTGTCGGCGGGCCGGGTCAGGGCGGATTTGCCGGTCTCGCCGACTTCACAGACCTCGAGCGGCTCTTCGACGCCTTTGATCAAGTACGGGCCGTGGTTCAGCCAGGAGAGCGGCGCGAGATTCCCGAGGTCGTCACCCCGGAGCACCTGACGCGCGCTGTCGAAGGCAAAGCGGCTGAGGAGAATCTGATCGGCGCCCCCCAGCGATGAAACGCGCGCGCAGGTGTCCACCTGCATGCCGTAGAGATCCTTGTTCTTCCCGGGCCCCGCGGATTCGTTCACCCAGACTTCGCCGACGTGAATCCCGATGCGGTCCAGGACCGGATGGCCGGTTTGGCCGGCGAGCCGCCGCATTCCGGCTTGCACGAGCAGCGAAAACCTTACCGCGTCCGACGGCTTGGTGAAGACGAGGAAGAAGGAATCGCCCGCGGTGCTGATCTCCTCGCCTTCCTCGAAGCTGCCAAGGATTTCCCGGAATAGGGCGTGATGCGCCTGGATGGCCTCGATGGCGCCCCGGTCCCCGAGGATCTGCTTCAGCTTCGTGGAGCCGACGATGTCGCTGAAGAGCATCGTCACCAGCTTGCTGCGATGCCGGCGCTGAAAGTCCTCGACCTGCGCGCGACAGTTCAGAGCTGCAAGCGGATCCATGCCGGGAGCCTTTGTTCTCGAAAGACCGCGGCAAGACCATCCCAAAGTGCCACGGCACTCGGCGAACTCGCGACTGCGGCGGAGCGTGCGTAAGTTCAGAGCACGTGAGAATCGCCGTGCTTCTCCTCGCTCTCGCCGCGGCTGGCCTCGCGCAGGAAGCGCGCACCTGGACGGATCGCGCGGGCCGCACCTTCGCTGCACAGCTCGTGGCGTGCGACGGCTTGCGCGCGACGCTCGAGGTGGCGGGTCGCGGCAAGACCGTCGTTCCGCTGGCCGCCTTGAGCGCGGACGATTTGGAGTTCACGCGACGCTGGCGCTCGGAAACGCGCAATGCGCCGCTCATTGATCCCGCCTGCCTGCCGCCGTGGCCGGCGCAAGCGGTGGCGGAAGACATGGCCGTCCAGCTTGTCGAGGAGGACGCGGCGGCCCGCCGTTTCACCTGGGAGAGTTCGCACTTCCGCATCACCGGTGATTTGCGCCTGCCGACCGGCATTGTGCGGGATCTGGCGGCGGTCTTCGAAGCCACGCGCGCGGTCCTCCTCGCCGCGCCCCTCGGACTGCACGCCGGTGCTGAGCGCGAGAAGTATCGCGTGCGACTTTTCGCCGACGCTCCCGGATACCAGGCGGCCGGCGGCGCGGTGGCGACCGGCGGCTTTTTCGACGGACGGCAGATGCTCATCCTGCTGCCCAATCTCGGCCTCCGGCCCGGCGCGAACGCCCTCACCACCGAGCACACGAAAAACCTTTTCGTCCTCAAGCACGAGGTGACCCACCAGGTCCTGCGCTCGTGGGGCGGATGGCCGGTGTGGCTGCAAGAAGGTTTCGCCGAGTGCGTGGCGTCGTGGCCCTACACGACCGGGCGCTACTCGTTGCAGAATCTCGACACCGCGATGCACGACTACCTGCTCAAGTGGCGCCGCAATCCCGACCGCCGCGCGCTGCGCCTCATCGCGCCGCCCACCCTCATGAGCCTCTCGGGCGACAACTGGCAGGCGCGGGTCAACGCCCAGACCGCCTACGATCATTACAATTCCGCCGCGCTGCTCACCCACTATTTCCTCCGCCACGACGGCCGCGGCGACAGCGCCGGGCTCGCCGCCTATTTCGACGCGCTGCGCCGCGGCACGCCGCCCGCCGCCGCCGAAGCGCAGCACCTCCTCCGCGGCCGCACCCGCGAGCAGCTGACCGCCGAGTTACTGAAGCTCGCCCGCCGACTCGCGATCGAGGTGACGATCGAGTGAGCTTGAAGGCGGAAATGGAACCGCGGATTACGCGGATTACGCGGATTGCGCTCAGTCATTGGGTGCGTTGCGCCGGGCGAGTTGGCTCGCGAACCCTTGAATCCGCGTAATCTGCGTAATCCGCTCGGGGAGGGTGGGCGTCTCTCCCGCCGGTTTGGGCGTCTCGCCCAAACGATCTTTCACCGCGCGCGAAAGGCCGCGACGCAAGATGCGTCGCTCGGCGGGCAGGATGGCCCGCCCACCACCAACCCTCCCCTCCGCCTCCTCGGCCCACCCTGCCCGAGAACTCGGCCTCGCCACGGCTGCCACCCATCAAGACAGTCACGCGGCGCGGCCTCGGCGCGTTACGATTTTTTCCGCAAGAGGAACAAGCCGCTGTCGATCGCTCCAGGGAATTCGATTCGTTCGGCAGTCACGTCAAGGTTCTGGCTTTCCAGCCACGCTCGCAATCCCTCTTCCGAATATCGGCGAATGAAGGCAACGGTTTGAGTTTGATCGCCAGACTTCGCGACAAACCGAATCCTTCGGGAGCCTGGGATCTGGCCTGGCTGCGCCGGGGTCGCGGTAAAGCTCTTGGTGAACGCCTTCAACAGTTTCTCGATGGGGACGCCCAGCCTTCGCGCCGCGCCCACCGCATAAAAGCGACGTTTGGCCTTCGTCCATTTTGCGGGCTGACTCTTGAAGGTCTCGTCGCCCGGCTTGAACAGCGTCACTTCCAGCAACACGGCATCGCCCTCGCGGAGATGGCCGAAAAGTTCCTCCAGGAACAAGCCCTCGTCTCGATCGAGATTGCCAAAGGTGTTGCCGAGCAAACCGACCAGCATGGGCGGACCGCAGTGGCGTTGGGCCTCCCTCATCACGAAGTGCAGGCCCTCCTCGAAATCCCCGAGAATCCCGACGGGGATATTCACCGCGCCGTTCAGGCGGCCGAAAGTCGTGAAGAGCAGCCCCTCGCTGATGTCCACCGGGACATACTTCAAGTCCGGATTCGGCTTGCGCAAGGTGCTGACCACAAAACGATCCAGCGCCCCGTCCCCCGGCCCCAACGATAAATAGCTCCGAAAATCGGCTTTTTCCCTGCGTAACAACTCGCTGACCTTTGGGCGAATCAGGGCCAGCTCCGAGTAAATGGGATCGCTGGACAGCGCCAGCCAGGCCTCCGCCCCTTCGAGGCCGAAATAGTTGTTCCGCAGCAGCCATCCGCGCCGTTCGTCCGGCACCATTTGCCCGTTGGCCACTTTGGAATCGCACACGATCCGGAACGCATCGGACTGCCTGACGGTGGTTTCTTTGAAAGACTCCGTGAGGCTGTTGACCACGCGTTTCCCGGCTTCCGCAACCGTCGTGGATCCAAGATCCACATAGACGACTCCCCCGAGATCCACGGGCAGCCTGACCTGGGCGCCGCTCACCACGAGGCAACGGTTCAAGCCGACGTGCCCGGCAAACAAACCCACTTCCAGGATGACGTTGTCGCGCGCTTTCGAGACTTGCTCCCCCCGGCACCACGTCTCGTCGTCTGCGCCCGCCACAAACACCGCCGCATCCACTCGCATCGCATGCTTGCGCAGTTGCTCGAAGATATAGTTTCCCGGTGGAAACGCTTCCGGGGTCCACCAGCGGATGACGTTGAATCCATTTTCCGCGAGGGCTTTCGCAATCGGTTCCGCGATCTCGTCCAAGGCTTCGCGGCTGGAACCAATAAAAACAGTTTTCATGGTGCGAGACTTTCGCGAATCGAACGACTAACGAAACGCCTTCGCGGTTCCAAGCTCCAAGCTTCAAGCAGGGCTTCCGCCTCGACAGTCCTAGCCGCAATGCCGTTCGGAAATTCTACACATGAATCATGACCTAACGAGGCTGTCGGACTTGCGAAACAGCCGCGGAGCGGCGCCAACCCGAATAGCCGTGGTCGAGCGAAGCGAGGCCACGGGATCGAAAAGCGGAGTCCAGCCGCGGAGCGGCGAGACTTTCTTTCCGCGAGGGGGTTTCGCCGCTACGCGGCTCGCGCATCAACCTCTAATCCGTGGCCTCACTTCGTTCGACCACGGCTATTCGGGTTGGCGCCGCTCCGCGGCTGCATGCGCAAAGTCCGACCGCTGTTCCTCGCCCCCTGGCCTGGAAGGCACAATGCCTTTGGATTGCAGAACTGCTGCAGGTTCCAGACTTGTCCTGGACTGGAATTTCCGAACGGCATTGGACCTAGCCGATTACTTCGCGCTCTCCTCGGCGCGGAGGCTTTCCTAGCGTCTTCAGCACGCCGCGGAAGGACTCACGCGGCTGTCTATGCCGGGCTTCCAAGGTGAGGGTGTCGGCGAGGTCTTCGGCGAGTTTTGGATCGCCCACGAGCTTTTGCCACACGGCTTCCCGCTCCTTCGGTTTCAAGGCCTTGAAAGCCGTCACGAAAATCTCCGCGGTTGCTTCGGTCGCGCTCATGTACCTGGGAGTTTCGCCAAGACCTGCCAAGGTCACAAGTTGGAAGACGTGCCGCCCGGCGGCCCGGTTCGAGGGCGATGGCCATTGAAGGCGAGGCGTGCGTTTCCGGGCACTGAAATTCGGCGTTTACATCCCGGCTTGCTCTCACACCATTAACAGCGCGGCGGACAGCACCCGCGTCCGTTGCGGAATTCGGAACTCAAACAAGTATTGGAGACCGGTCGCGTTTCTGCGGGTGAGCGGACCGGCAAAAAAACTGGAGGAAAGTCATGTCCAAGAAAACGAAAGCCACCAACCACCCCGGCCAGCAAACCAGGCAGGGTTACGTCAGCACCGCCTTCGAAATGCCGGACGTTCCGGACTACGTCGTCGTCGAGTTGAAATATGAAAGTCCGGTCGCTTTCACCGCGGCCCGCTTCGCGGCTCCGGCGGCCGCCGAGCCCCAGGCCTCGGCGCTCAATCGGGTCCTGGCCAAATACGACATCGCCGCAGTGCGTTCGCACTTCGGGAAGAGTGCGAAGGAAGTGCGGGCGCGGATCGAGGTCGCCAACGCGCTGCCGAAGGCGCCGAAGGCCGCGGCCTTTGCGAAGAAGGGATTGGATGCTGATTTCATCCAGAGCGGCTACGTGCAGATCGTACCGAAGAAGAGCGGCGATGCGGCGAAGCTCGCGCGCGAACTCACCAAGCAGGGCGCGGTCTGGCAAGCCTACGTCGCGCCGCGTCCGGTCCCGGCCATGGCGGCGGGGAGCGCGGCGGGTTCACGCAACTTCGAGCCGTCGCAAGGTTACCTTTACGCGGCGCCCAATGGCATCGGCGCCGCGGACGTCTGGGCCCTGGGCGGCGCCCGGGGGAAAGGCGTCACCATCTGCGATATCGAGGGCGCGTGGAACCGCGCGCACGAAGATTTGCCGACGGAAATCAAGCTGCTCGGGGGGACGATGCAGGCCGATCTCGGCTGGAGAAACCACGGCACCGCGGTGCTCGGCGAAATGGTCTCGCAGCCGAATGACAAGGGCACCGTCGGCATCAGCCATCAGGCCACCGCGGTGGTTCACTCGGCCTTCATGAATGGCGTCTTCAACCTTGCGGGAGCGCTGACCAACGCCACCGCGAACCTCAAGGCCGGGGATGTCATACTCATCGAGTTGCAGGCGACGGGACCGAATAACAAATACGTGGCCATGCAGTATTGGGACGACAACTTCACCGCCATCGTCGCTGCCACCGCCAAAGGCATCACCGTGGTCGAAGCCGCCGGAAATGGAGACGAGAACTTCAACCTGCCCATTTTTCAAAACACAGGTCTGCAAAAGGACAGCGGAGCGATCATCGTCGGCGCCGGCGTTCCACCGACCAATCATGTGGACTTCGCGGGATTCGGCGCCGGCCTGCCCGGCTACAGCTCGCTCGGCGTCCCGCGGTCGCGCATCTTCTTCTCGAACTACGGAAAGATCGTGAACGTGCAGGGATGGGGCTGGCACGTCACGACGCTCGGCTACGGCGACGCCCAGGGGGATGCCTCGGAGAATCGCTGGTCCACCTTGCGGTTTTCCGGCACCTCGAGCGCCTCGCCGATCGTCACCGGCGCCGTGGCCTGTCTTCAGGGGAGGTCCAAGTCCAAGAACGGCGCGCCGCTCACGCCCGCGAAGGTGCGCGAAATCTTGATGAAGACCGGCACGCCGCAGGAGGCCGGACCGGGCGTTCCAGTCACCCAGCGCATTGGCCCGCTCCCCAACCTGCCCCTGGCGATGACGCTCGTCTGATGGTAGCTGTGCCGCCATGATCCCGGCTGTCCGCATTCCCGCGGGGGCGAAGCTCCGCACCCCGGTGGAGATCAAGCTCAAGCCCGGCTGGCGCTTCGATGCCGCGCGGCGCGTCTTCATCTCGGATGAAGGTGAACGCTTCACGCCGCGCGGCGAGTTGCCCAAGAACACCAGGATCGTCCACAAGACACCGGGCCTCGTGGCGGCGGCGCGTGCGGGGAAGGCAAAAAAGCTTTCCGCGGCGGAAGCAAATCTCCTGCGCTATCTGCAAATCATCCTGCCCGCAGACCGTTCCCCGGCGGAGTCCCTGGAAGCCGTGAGGCAGTGGCCTTGCGTGGAGGAGGCGGCGTTGCCGCCGGAGATCAGCCTGCCGGGGGGAGGGCAAGGGCCGGGCCTGCTGCCGGCTCGATAGCGGCGGGCGAAGTTGAATCGCGGGATAACCGCACCGTGCTCGCGGGCTTGCTCGATGGCACGCGAAAGCACTCTGCAAAAGCGCACGCCACCAAAGAATCCGCCGCTAAAACTTCACGTTCAGATCCACCTGGAGCACCTGAACCGCGTTCGAATCCGCGACGCCATTGCCGCCCGTGGCTTCGCCGCCGAAGAGATCCTGGCGAAGGTTCCAAGCGTGCATGTAGATGACGCTGAAAACGGCGAAGTCAGCAACGTTGTAGGCCAGGCCGACCTTGACGCCGCGCGTGTTCAACTCGCCCAGAGCGAAGTCCGAGTCATTGAGGTTCGGATCGACGGAGCCGATGCCCGTCTCGCGGTAATTCGCGAGCAGCGACCAGTCGCCGCGCTTCTTGTTCTCGCCGAACTGGAGGCCGGCCAGCCACGCAAAGTCATCGCGCGTGCTGTGGTCGCTCTTGAAGTCATTCGGATCCTTGGTCGTGTGGACCGCGTGCTCGAGATGGTAGATGTCTTCCACGCGCGACTTGCCTTCGGTGTTCCAAGCGAAGTCCCAGTAAAACTTCGTCTTGACCCCGCCGAGCTTGAAGGAGAGATCGCCCGGCGCCTGGATGATGCTCAGGTTGCGAGTCGCGCCGGAGACGGCACCCGAGTCGAGGAAGGAGTTGTTGTTCGCTTCGCCGAAGACGTCGGTGGTCGCGGTGGGAATGGTGAAGGAGCCTGCCGAATAGACCAGCCACGCCGGAGCCACGGTCAGCTTCACGTCCTTATTGAACTTGTAGGAGGCGATGAGCTGGGTTTCGAAGAGATACGCGTCGGTGGTGGAGTCTTTGTCTGTGACGCCCGGGTCTTTGCCGCCGCCTTCGAGGTTGTCGTCGAAGATGAACTGACCCGCCACCAGGGTGAACTCCCACGGGCTCTCCTTGGGTGCCACCGGCGCGACCGTCTTGCCATCTTTCGCATAACCCGCCGGCGACTGGTCGCCGCTGGAGAAAATCTTGTGAAAGGCGATCTGCTCGCTGATGCCGGTCGGATTGATGTCCGGATCCCAGACGAGATCCGTGGTGTAAAAGGGATTGCTGAACTTGCCGCCGGTGAGCGTCAGCCACTCCGTGGCCCGATAGCCGAGATAGGCCTTCGAGATAAAAATCGGGTAGTCGGTGAAGCCATTTTCGAAGGTCTGGTTGGCCGAGTCGCTGGCGTAGGCCGTCTGTAGCTCCACTCCTCCGAACCAGTCCTCGCCGAGCTTGAACTCGGCATCGAGCCGCAGCCGGAAGCGCCAGCGTCCGCGCTGCGCGCCGGTTGGAGTGCCATTACCGCTCCCTGTAAATGGATCCACCTGCGGATCTTTGTTTTCATACTGATAGCGCAGGCGCAGATCGCCATAGAGCTTCAGCTCGCTCACGGAATTGCTGAGCTTGATCTTGTTCGCGCTTTTGGCCTGCTCCTCCTTGGTCGTCTCGTCCTGGATCGCCGCCGCTTCCTTTTCGGTGATGATCTTCTTGCGCACGAGCACATCGAGCAGCGCGCTGCTTTCCGCCGCCGAAGCCGGGAGGGCGACCGTTGCCGTGAGCCCGAGCGCGGCAGCCAATGGAAGAATGGATTTCTGGAGCATGATGAGGTGGTTGGGTTGTTGCAGAGCGACTACGTGAATGCGGCTGCGGCGGTTGGTAGCAGTTCCTGTCGAACTTGGAAACCGTAAACCGTTTTCGGGTATCTTTCCTTGCGGAGACGAGGCCTTGGCCGCTCGTTGCTGGAGGTGATACGCGAAATCGCCTGGGGCATTTTCTTGGGAAGGACCGACGGGTTCGGGGCGCCGCGTTTATTGGACTCCATTGTGACAATCAGATGGCGGGAGGGTGACGATCCGGTGACTTTTTCTGTCGCGAAGTGTCAGTACTGATCCCCACCGGCCGCGAGCGCACTTAGAATTGAAGCTGCAAGCGCGTCAGCAGCAGGTCGAACCCGGTCTCGCGCCTGTTGGCGGCGTTTCCAGGTGGCGTCTTTTTCCGAGGGGGCGATCCAGATCATCTTCTTGGCTCAAAGGATGCGGAGCGCTGGAGCGTGCCGCTAGCAGAAAGCGGGTCCGCCTTCCTGCCGCTGCGCGCTGGTCTGCTCACTTACGACGGCGTGTTCCACGGGTCGGCGGCTCCGGCGGGGCGCGTCTGGTTTCCAGCTCGGCGGCCAGTTTGGGACCGACGGAGCGGGGGCCGAGGGGCCGGCCTTCGAGGGTGGCGACGGGCAGGATACCGATCCAGCTATTGGTCAGAAAAATCTCGTCGGCGTTGACAATGTCTTCGCGGCGGAGGCGGCGTTCCGCGACCTTGCGGCGGTTGATCACCCATTCGCGGATGACGCCGGAGCGCGCGCCGCTGGAGCGCGACGGGGTGGAGAGCCGGTCGTCCCGAACGACGAAGACGTTCGCCATGCACGCCGAGACGAGCTCGGCGCGATCGTTGAAGAGCAGGGCTTCGTCGAAGCCGCGCCCCCGGGCGCGGGCGAGTGCGTCCGTGTTGAACCAGTAATTCGCGGTCTTCAGCCCCCCGAAAGGAGCGGCATAAGTCTCGTCGTGCAACGTGAGTTCCCAGGCCTCGTCGGGTGGCGGCGGAGGGCGCTCTTCGAACAGCACGAAAAGGCGCGGGGCCTCAACGGCGACCGCGGGCGGACCATCGCCGGCGGTCACGTAGAGGCGGGCGAAGCCGCTCAACGCGTCGCCGGCGAAGAGCGCGCCCGCCCGTGACAACGCCGCCTCATCGACCGCGAACTCGCGCTCGGCGCACGCCTGGACCAGGCGGGCCAGGTGCTGCGCGAAGAACTCGGCGTTGCCGCGGGTCACGCGCAGGCTCTCGAAAAGCGACATGCCGTAGCGAAAGCCGCGGTCGGAGAGCGGGACGGAATCGCAGGGTTCGAAGGCTGCGCCATTCCAGCGCCAGGATCTCATGGGCGGTCGCTGCGTTTTTCGACCGGTTTGGATCAACCCGCCCGAGTCACGAGATGGTCAGTTCCTTGGTGATGGCAAAGCGCTCGATGCGTTTGCGCAGCGTGGCGCGGGTGATCCCCAGGAGCTTCGCGGCCCGGACCTGATTGCCCTTGGTCGCTTTCATGGCGTAGATCGTAAATTCGCGCTCGAGCCAGGGCAGCAATTGCACGTCGGGCGTGGACTGCGCCGCTTTCAAGAGGATCTCGATCGCCTCCTCGGTGGTCTGGGCGGCGAGGGGAGCGGCCCCCTCCGCAGCGGCCTCGGCGGGATGGGCGGTGCCCAGCGGGAGGTCTTTGGGAAGCAGGAGATTCGAGGTGGCGAGGACGCAAGCCCGCTGGATGGTGTTCTCGAGCTCGCGCACATTGCCCGGCCACGCGTAGCCCTCGAGCACGCGCACCGCCTCCTCCGAAAACGTGAACTGCGGCAGGTGTTTTTGAATCGCCACCTTTTGCACAAAATACTCCGCCAGCAGCCGGATATCCTCGGTGCGCTGGCGCAATGGCGGGAGCTGGATGCGGACGACATTCAGCCGATAGAACAAGTCCTCGCGGAACTTCCGGGCGGAGACTTCCTGCTCGAGATTCTTGTTCGTGGCCGCGATGATGCGCACGTCCGTCTTGAGCGTCTCGTTGCCGCCCACGCGGGAAATTTCCCCGTCCTGGAGGACTCGCAGGATCTTGCCCTGGAGCGCCATCGGCATGTCGCCGATTTCATCGAGGAAGAGGGTGCCGCCATTGCTTTGCTCGAAACGCCCCACGCGGGCGCCGATGGCGCCGGTAAAGGCGCCCTTTTCGTGCCCGAACAACTCGCTCTCGAGCAGTTGCTCCGGGATCGCCGCGCAGTTGATGGCGACAAAGCTGCGGCTGCTGCGTTTGCTGTAATGATGGATCGCGCGGGCGACCAGTTCCTTGCCCGAGCCGCTTTCGCCGGTGATCATGACCGGCGCATCGGAGTGCGACACGCGGCCCACCATCTTGAAGACCTGCTGCATCGCCGGGGATTTGCCGACGATCGAATCCTGGTGCTCCTCGACGGTGAGCTGCGGCTTGAAGGTGGTCGCGGAGCGAATCTCGGCCTGCGCCTTGAGCGCGGCGTCCACCACCACCTTGAAGGTAAAGGGCAGCGTCTCCTTCCGGATGAAATCGAAGGCGCCCATCTTCATTGACTCGATCACCGTCTGGGTGGTGCCGAAGGCGCTGGTCAGAACGACCATCGCGCTCGCGGTGCGCTGCCGCATTTTGACCAGCAACTCGAGCCCGCTGTAAGGAGCCAGGTGCGTCTCGGTGATGACCAGGTCGGGATCTTCCCGGGTGAAAAGCTTGAACGCTTCGTCCGCCGCCGTCGCGGTGATGACCCGGGTGGTGGGAGTCGCCAACTGGTTCGCCGCCCACTCGAGAAAATCAGTCTCGGGGTCAACGATGAGGATGGTTTGGGACTTTTCCATGCTAAAGCCCGCCGAAGCGGCGCTGGCGTTTCTTGAACTCGTCGATGGCCTCGCGCAAGTCCGACTTGCCGAAATCGGGCCACAACTTTTCGGTCACATGGATCTCGGTGTAGCTTAGTTGCCAGAGCAGGAAATTGGAGAGGCGCATCTCCCCGGAAGTGCGGATGAGCAGGTCGGGATCGGGAAAGGCGCGGGTGTAAAGGTGGTCGCTAATGGTTTCGGCCTCGATCGCGGCCGGCTGCAATTCCCCCCTGGCGATCCGGGAGCAAATCGCGCGGGTGGCATCGACGAGTTCGGTCCGGCCGCTGTAGTTCAGCGCCAGGATCAGGGTCGTGGCGGTGTTCCCGGCGGTGGTGTCGATGGCCAGGCGGAGAGCGGCCTGGCAACTCTCGGGGAGCTCATGGAGCCGTCCAATGGCCTGCAGACGCACGTGGTTTTTCATCAAGGTCGGCGTCTCTTGCTCGATGAAATGCTCGAGCAGCGCCCACAAGGCGTTGACCTCCGCTTCCGGGCGTTTCCAGTTTTCCGTGGAAAAGGCATAGACCGTCAGGAAGGCGACGCCCAACTCCACGCAGCCCTCCGTGACGGCGCGCACCGACTCGGCACCCTGTTCATGCCCCTTGATCCGCGGCAGCCCGCGCTCCTTGGCCCAGCGCCCGTTGCCGTCCATGATGATAGCGATGTGACGAGGCGGGCTCATGACGGGCTCGGGAGAAGCTGCGTCAGGCCCACGGGCGAGCCAATCCCCAATCGCCAATCATAGAACGATGGTCTGATCGCGGTTGGGGCCGACGCTCGCGATGACCAGTTTGCCGCCGGTCAGGTCGGCGATTTTCTTGAGATACGCCTGGGCGTTCTTCGGCAGCGCGCTCCAGGTCTTCGCCTCGTGGGTGGGCTCCTGCCAGCCGGGCAGATCGATATACACGGGCTGACAATTCGCGAGCTGGCTCGAGTCGCTCGGCGGAACTTCGAGCGTTTTTCGGCCCTGTTTGTAGGCGGTACAAACCCGGATCGAAGCGAGGGAATCCAGGCCGTCGAGATTGGTCACGGCGATGTCGTCGATGCCGTTGAGCATGCCCGCATAACGCGTCGCCGCCGCGTCAAACCATCCGCAACGGCGCGCGCGACCGGTGGTCGCACCGAACTCGCGGCCCATGCCGTGGAGCAGGTCGCTGAATTCGGCATTCTCGGTGGGGAAGGGGCCCTCGCCGACGCGCGTCGTGTAGGCTTTCATCACGCCCAGGACGCGATCCACCCGATGCGGGGGAACGCCGGATCCGGTGCAGGCGCCGCCCGCGGTGGTATTCGAGGAGGTGACGTAGGGATAGGTGCCGTGATCGATATCCAGGTAGGTGCCCTGGGCGCCCTCAAAGAGGATCTCTTTCCCGGCTTTCACGGCTTCATGAAGATAGACCACGGTGTTGCCGACGAACCCCGCCAGTTTTTGGGCAGCGACCGTATATTCCTGGAGCACCGCCTTGTAATTCAACGGTTTGGCGCCAAACGCCTTGAGCACCGCGTTATTCTCTTTGATCCGTTGCGCCAGCTTTTCCGCGAAGCGATCCGGTTGCACCAGGTCACCCACGCGGATGCCCACGCGGGCGGCCTTGTCGCCGTAGGCCGGGCCGATGCCGCGTTTGGTCGTGCCGATCTTTTGCCGCCCTTTTTTGAGCTCCCGCTGCTCGTCGATCAACCGGTGATAGGGGAAGACCACATGGGCGCAATCCGAGATGAGGAGGTTCTTCGCCGTCACCTTGATTTTCTCCGCGCGCAGGCCGTCGATCTCCCGGGCCACGGCCACCGGATCAATGACGACGCCATTACCGATGACGCACATTTTCCCGGGCCGCAGGATCCCGCTGGGGATCAGATGGAGGACGTATTTCTTGCCGCCCACGATGACCGTGTGGCCGGCGTTGTTGCCGCCTTGCGAGCGGACGACAATGTCCGCTTTCTCGGTCAAAAAATCGATGATCTTGCCTTTGCCTTCGTCGCCCCACTGGGCGCCGACGAGGATGGTATTCGCCATGGAGTTGTCTGAATGGGTAGAGGTGGACGCGTGCGCCAGCGAGGTAGTGAAACGCGGAGGGGCAGCCTATCGGCCAAGCGCCCCCACGCAAGCGTGGAAACCCGGTGCGGCTGGAAGTGGGTGTGATGTGGTGCAGGACGACGCGTCGTTGAGGGGAGCGGCGCCGCTTCCAACCAACTGTCATCCTGAGCGGAGCAGCGCGGGGTGTGCGGAGGCAGGGTGGGGGGCGCGCGCTGCACAGTCGAAGGACCTCCAATCTCGTGGGCAGAGGCGGTGCGGAGCCATCTGCAGACTGCCTCCGCCCGCGCCCATGGAAGTCAGAGATCCTTCGACTCCGCCGCGCGCCCAACCCCGCTTTTCCCCACGCCGCCGCGCGGCTCCGCTCAGGATGACAGCTTGGTTGGATGCGGCTGCGCCGCGCACAGGTCACTCGTCGACCTTGCACCGCATCACATCCGCCGGGGAGTCCGCCGGCGGCACGCCGGTCGATTCCGGCCCAGCGGGAGCGGGTTCCCGCCGAGGAGGGGGAGAGGAATCGGGAGGATGGAGGACGGGCGAGCCCCTCGATCTCACACCTCGCGCACGCGGAGGTCGCCGGTGGCGCCGATCGGGAAGCCGGCGGTGTCGGTGCCGGGGGTGAGCGGGACTTTGACGGCGCCGATCTTCAGCTTGCCGATCTGCTCGGCGACGAAGCCGAAGTGGTCGCCGGCGATGCCGGGCGTGCCGGCGGCGAAGCCTTTGATGGTGATCGAGGCGATCGTCGCGAAGATCGCGTCGGGGATGGGCTCGGTGATCTTTACGTCATTGGCGTTGCCGAAGAAGGTGTCGGTGGCGGCGGCGCCGGCGATGAGGGAGGAGGTGAGCCAGTTGCCGTCGATCTTCACCGCGCCGATGCCGGCGTCGGGGTTCGTGGGCATGTCCAGAAGGGCGTCGTCGTAGCCGGCGAGGATGAGCGCGTTTCTGACGCCGCCTTTGACGCTGAGGCCGGCGATGGCGGCGGTGGCGGAATCGGGCACGCCCTCGGCCTGGATGCGCGCGCCGCCGGGCGCGTTGCCGCGGACGCTGCCGGCGATCTTCACGGCGCCGAGGTTGCCGGCGGAAATGATGCCGGTGCCGGCGCCGATGCCGGTGAGCGAGCCGCCGAGGGTGACCGGTCCGAGGTCGCCGGAGACATTGGTAATGGTGCCCGAAAACGTAGTCGCGCCGCCGCGCAGATCGCCGCCGATGGTGACCGGGCCAACGCCGGTCACACCGAAAATCGACCCGCTCTGAGCGCCGGTGCTGCCGACGACCGAGCCGGCGACCGCCACCGAGGCGATGTGACCGAAGGCGAAGAGCACGCCACTGAATGAATTCCCGCCGAGCACGCTGCCGCCGATGTTGACGGGCCCGATGTCGTTGGTCGTGCCGCCACTGGTGATGATGACGCCGGAACCCACGCTGGAGGAAGGGATGGCGATCGTCCGGGCGACGAGCGAGCCGCCGAGCGTGATCGAGGTGATGCTGCCGGCGACGTTCAAGCCGCCCGTGTTGTCCGCCGTACCGCCGAGGATGTCGCCATTGATGACGACGGCGCCCATGGTTCCGCCGGTTTTGATGACACCGGTTTGCTCCGCGGTGCCGCCGATGATCGAGCCGCCAAAGGTCACTTTGCCCATCGCACCGCCGGATTCAATCTTCCCGCTGTCCACGACCGAGCCGCCGAAGAGCGAGCCGCCGAGGGTGACATTGCCCATGGCGCCGGAGGAAAAAATGCCGGACGACGCGGCGCCGCCGACGACGCTGCCGCCGACGAAGACGTCGCCCATCGAGCCGTTCGCTGGCGTCGCTTCGAAGCTGGCGATGCGCGCGCCCTTGAGGTCGGTCTTCACCGTGAGCGCGCCGAGCCGGCCATCGAGGTTGCTGTTGAAGTCCGCGCCGGGGAGCTGCGTGGAGAGGCCGAAGAGGCCCATCGAATGCACGGTCAGCGCGGCGACGGCGGTGCCGCCGCTCAGGGTGGGATCGCCGGCGGTGATGCGTCCGAGGTCGCCATGGATGGTGACCTTTGCGAGGTCCGCGTTGCTGGCGTCGAGGTGGCCGACATTGGCGAAGCCGTCTCCGCGGCCGGCGAAAGGCACGGCGGTGATGGTGATATCCGCGCCGGCGAAGGCCGGGCCTTCGTCGTCGAGATCAAGCCGCAGCAGCCGCGAGCCGAACTGTCCGGTGGCAAAGGTGAAGTCGCCCGCGTCGAGGCCGGGCAGGCTCGTCTTCACCGTCACGCGATCGCCGTCTTCGTCGAAGTAAACCGCCTCGGTCGGGCTGACGATGGTGAGGTCATTCGGCATCCCCACGGCCATGTCGCGGATTCTCACCGTCCCAGTGCCGACCGCGCCGACCAGCGCCGCCGCGCCGGTGCCGAGGTTGATGGTGTAAAGATTTGTCTGGCTGGCGATCGGTCCATCCACGTCGAAGAACACAGCATATGCGGCGCCGGTGCGCGCTTCGATGTCGAGGCCGCCGTCCTGGCTGTCGGTGAGAAAGCTGCCCGGGGTGAGCGCGCCGAGGGGCGTGACGACGCCGCCATTCGCCGAGCCGGGCGTGCCGTCCACGTCGCCGATCCGCACGAGCCGATCGCGTTGGAATTCGATGCCGTAAAGCGCGGTCGCGGTGGCGCCGACGAAGTTGCGATCGTAGGCGACGGCGAAGATTTCCTCGACATCGGAGGGGTCGTCCACGGGCGTGTCCGTGGCGGCGGTGCCGTCGTCGGGATTGAGCCGCAGGTTGAGGTCGGTGTGGCCGACGAGGCGGATGCGGTCGGCCACGGGATCGAAATCGAAGCCGTAGTGCTGGCCGTCGGCGAGCGCGGTGGAAAAGGCAGGACCGACGGCAACCGCCGTGGCGGTCGAGGCGGTGAAGTTGATGCGCAGCACCCGGCCCGAGTCGTCGCCCGAGTCGGCATCGGTGATGCCGAGCGCATAGAGCTGGCCGGTGGCTGGGCGGAAGTCCATCCCCTCGATGCGCTCATTCGCGCCCAGGCCGCCGATGTTGGCGGTGGTGATGATCGTCCCCGGCGCGTCGGCGCGGAAGCTGATGAGGTTGCCGTTTTCATCCACCGCGTAGATGAGCGGCGCGGCGCTGGCCGGCGGCGTGGGCGCGGGGAAGACCGCCGGGCTCGCCTCGATCTCGCGCGCCCGCACATCGCCGGTGGCGCCGAGGGCGAAGCCGACTTTATCCAGTCCCGCGGTGACGGGGTAAACGATGCCGCCGATGCTCAGCTTGCCGATTTCCTCGGCGACGAAGCCGAAGTGATCCGGCTTGGCGCCGCTGCCCGGGCCGACCGTGCCCGCGACGAAGCCGCCGATCGTGATCGAGGCGATGCGGGAGAAGATCGGCTTTGTCTCCACGGGATCGGCGGGCTTCACGTCATCGGCGTCGCCGACGAAATCCCCGGACGCCGCGTAGTCGAGGCCGGCGCTCAGCGTGGAGGCGATCCAATTGCCGCCGACGCTTACCGCGCCGATGCCGGAGTCGGGGTTCGTCGCGAGGGTGAGCCCATGCAGCCCGGCGGCGATGATCGCGTCTTTCACGCTGCCATTGACGGTCACGCTCTTGATGCCATCCGCTTTGTTCGCCAGGCCGCCGGCGTAGATGAAGACCTCGCTGCCGACCGCATCGCCGCGAATATCGCCGCCGACCATCACGGGCCCGAGCGTCGTGATGGCAAAGATGCCTTGCGCCCGTCCGGGCGCGGCCACGATCGAGCCGCCGACGGTGAGGCCCGCGATGGAGCTGGTCACGCTGCGGATTGACCCCGCCCCGACGGCCGCGCCTCCGCGCACGTCGCCGCCGATGGTCACCGTGCCGAGCGCGCCGTCCACGGTGATCGAGCCGCTTTTCGTGCCCGCCCCGCCCTCGAGCGAACCGCCGATGGTGACCGGGCCCATGCTGCCATCGGCGTCGATAAAGCCGCTGAAGTCCCCGTTGCTGCCGCGCACGCTGCCGCCGATCGTCACCCCACCGGGGATGCTGCCGTTCGATTGGATCGCCCCGGTGACGAAATCGAGGGCGGGGTCAGGCACATTGCCGCCGAGGAGCGAACCGCCGAGGGTGACCGATGCAATGTTGCCGCTGGCAAAGAGCTGTCCGGAAAAACCGTTGGTGCCGCCGACAATGTCTCCCTTGATCACCACTGCGCCCATGCCGGCCCCGGATTGGATTCGACCGCTGCTTTCCCCCGAGCCGCCGAGGAGCGAGCCTCCGACCGTCACCGCGCCCATCGCGCCGGAGGAAAAGATTGAGCTGTCGCCCGTCGTCGAGCCGCCGACGATCGAGCCGCGGATCGTCACGCTGCCCATCGAGCCGAAGGAGAACACGCCGGCTTCGATGGCCGGGTCGTTTCCCCCGACCACGTCGCCGCCGATGAAAACATTGCCGATCGACGGCGCCGCGCCGGAGGAAGAAATGCTCGCGCCGATCAGGTCGCTCTTCACGCTCAGCGCGCCGAGCCGCCCGCGGATGTCGCTCCCGAGATCGCCGCCGGGCGCCTGCGTGAAAGTGCCGAGCACGCCCAGCGACTGCACCGTGAGCGCGGCGAGCGCGGTGTCGGCGTCGAGATTGTCGCCTGCTTCGATCTTCCCGAGATCGCCGGCGATCGTCACTTTCCCAAGATCGGTCCCCAGCGCGTTAATGAAACCCACATTCGCAAAGCCGTCCCCTTTGCCGCCCTGCAGCTTGGCGGTGATGGTCAGATTCGTGTTGGCAAATGCGCCCGCGCCCGGCGTGAGATTGATCGCGAGCAGTTGCGCGCCGGTGCCCGCGGCGTTGAGCGCGAGCTGAAAGTCCTCCAGGCCGAGGGTGCCGACCGTCGTTTTGATGGTGACGAGATCGCCGTCGGTATCGAAATAAGTAGCGGTCGTGGGGCTGAGCACCCGCAGCGTGCGATTGCTCAAGAACGCGCTCTCGATCCCCGCGAACGTGATGTTGGCCGCTCCCGTGGTCGTGACCAAGCCAGCGCCGAGCACGGACGGAACCCCGTTCGTTTCCACATCGAGCACGTCGCCGGATTTTCCACCCGGCGCTCCGCCTTCGACATGAATCGTGGCGGAAACCGACGCGGTCACTTTGAAGAAATCCGCGCCGTCGTTGCCGTTCACCGTCAGTGCACCCGTCGCCGACGGGGCCGCGACCTTGATGGTGTCGGCGCCCGTGCTGCCATTGATCGTCGTGTTCGCTTTGTTGGCGAAATTGATCAGCTCGAAGCTGCCCGCGCCGCTGCTGATCTGCGCGGTTTGAAATCCGGAAACCATCGGACCGTCGATGACGTTGATCGCCTGCCCGCCGTCGGGGGCATTGAACGTGAAATTCGTCGCCGGCAGCGTGTCATCGATCGGCGCGAGACTGGAAAAATGAATCAGTCGGCCATCGACGCTGACCTCACCGGCGTCCGCGCCCGCCGGCGTGTAGATCTCCGCCGCGGCGAGGAACGTTCCCGAGCTCCGCTGAAGCACGAGGCGGTCGCTCGTCAGGGTCATTTCGTCGCCGGTGCCGCCGTCGAAAGCGAGGCCGTTGATCGGGATCGGATTGCCCCCCGCGAAATCGACGGTGGTGGTGTCATCGCCGCCGAGCGTTTTGAAATCGAGCGCCTCGGTGGTGCCGATGTCGAGGCTGAACGGGCCGAGGCTCGTTCGATTGAAAAGCAGCCGCGCGGGGGCGGCGGGATGTACCTGAATGAGAAATTGATCGCCGCCGGTCGGCGAGCCGTTCACCTGCACCGTATCGTTGTCGGCGCCACCGTCGATTACGTCGCTGCCGTCGCCGTTGTTCCAGACGAGCAGGTCGTCGCCGGCATCGCCGGAGAGTTGATCCCCGCCGGGAGCGCCGGCGATCGCGTCGGCGCCCGGACCGCCATGGATGATGTTGGCGCTGCCATTGCCGGTCAGCGTATCGCCTGCCGCGCCGCCGGTGAGGTTGGTGATCGTGGCGAGCGTGCCAATGGTCGAGGTGCCGTTGCCGAGATGAACGTTCACCGCGGTGGTGTAGGCGGAGAGATCGAGCGAGTTGGTGCCGGCGCCGCCCGTCAGCGTGCCGCCGTTCAGCGTCACGCCATCGGCGAAAGTGAACACATCGTCGCCGCCGCCGCCGTTCAGCGTGAGGGGCACGGTGGCGGCATTGATGTGGAAGGTATCGACTCCGCCGGCGGGGCCGCCGTTGAGGGTCAGCGTGGTGAGGCCAGTGGCGGAGGTGCCGTTGAGGTTGAAGATGTTCGCGCCGTCGGCGGCGTTGATGGTCACCGTCGTTTTGTTCGCGAACGTGATCGATTCGAAGGAACCCGTGCCGCTGCTGATCGTGACTTCCCCGGCCCCGGGACCGTTATCGAGGCTGATCGTGTCGCCACCGGGCGGTGCGGTGAAGGTGAAGGAGGCTGCGGGGCCGGTGTCGCCGACAGGCTCGATGGCGCGATAGCGCACCTCCCGGCCATCGAGGGTGATGACGCCGGAGTGGGCATCGAAGGCGACGTGCGTTTCGTGAGCCACGGCGCCGCCCCGCAAATCGAGCGTATCAAAGCCGGGGCCGCCATCGAAATCGAGTCCGCCCGGGGGAACGACCGCGCCCGAGCCGAGATCGACGATGAGCGTGTCGTCATCGCCGGATCCGATGATCGCGAGCGAATCGATTGCCGCCGCTTCCCACGACCGCGCGAGCGCGCCGTTGATCGTGAGCGTGAGCTGCCCGCCATCGCGCGCGAGAATCAATTGATCCGGCACGCCGTCCCCGGAGGCGGAGTGGTCGAAAACGACGCCGGCGGGCGCGATGCGGGCTTCGAGCGGTTCGATGAAGCCGGGGCGCCTCCGCCTCGGACTTCCACAAGGAGTGAGTGGTGAGATCTTCATGGGCGGTGTGCGTCAGTTTGATTCACGCCGCCCAAATCCGAAAGCGCGATCTCCAAGGAGTCGGGGCGCCCCCGCCCCGTCGATTGTCGCTGCGTGGCCTGCGGAGTTGCCGGCGGGCCCAAAGTGTGCGGCAGTCTTCCCGCATGGAAACCGCCGCACCTGACATCCCGATCCCAACGGCGCTTCCGCCCGAGGCCGGCGACGGGCCCGGGCGCGATCCGCTTTTCGCGGTCCGCGGGCTGACCAAGGTTTATCCGAGCGGCGAAGTGGAAATCCGGGCGCTCGATGGGGTGGATCTCGATCTGTTCGAAGGCGAGCTGGTCGTTTTGCTGGGCGCGTCGGGCAGCGGCAAATCGACACTGCTCAATATCCTCGGCGGCCTGGATCTCCCGAGCGCGGGAACACTGAGCTATCGCAGGACGGACTTGACCGATGCGGACGAGAACGAGCTGACGCTCTTCCGCCGCGATTGCGTGGGTTTTATCTTCCAGTTCTACAACCTCATCCCGAGCCTGACCGCGCGGGAGAACGTGGCCTTGATCACGGAAATCGCGCGCGATCCGATGACTCCTGAAGAAAGCCTCGCGCTCGTCGAGCTCGGCGACCGGATGGATCATTTCCCGTCGCAGATGTCCGGCGGCCAGCAACAGCGCGTGGCCATTGCGCGCGCCATTGCCAAGCGCCCGGAGGTGCTGCTCTGCGACGAGCCGACGGGGGCGCTCGACGTGAAGACCGGCATCACCGTGCTCGAAGCCATCGAGAAGGTGAACCTCGAGCTCGGCACGCTGACCGTGGTCATCACCCATAACGCGATCATCGCCGACATGGCCGACCGGGTGATCCATCTTTCCGACGGCCACATCATCGACATTCGCGAAAACCGGACGCGGCGGCCGGTGCGCTCGCTGGCTTGGTGAAGAGGACGAGCATGCTGTCTGCGCTCGATCTCAAGCTCCTCCGCGATCTCGGCAAGATGAAGGGCCAGATGGTGGCCGTGAGTCTCGTCATGGCCTGCGGGCTGGCGATGATGATCATGGCGCGCAGCCTCATCTTCTCGCTCGAATCGACCCGCAATGCCTACTACGAGCGCCACCGTTTCGCCGACGTCTTCTCGGATCTGAAGCGCGCGCCGAATGCGTTGCGCCCGCGCCTTGCCCGGATACCGGGCGCGGCGGCGGTCGAGACGCGGGTGGTGGGGAAGGTGACGCTCGATCTGCCGGGCCTCGCGGAGCCGGCGGATGGGAGCATTCTTTCCATTCCAGACGATCGGCCGCAGCAGCTCAACCAGCTCTTCCTGCGCCGCGGCCGGTTGCCGGAAATCGGCAGCCATAATGAAGTCGTGGTAGGTGAGGCCTTCGCGCAGGCGCACGGCTTCGAGCCGGGGAACGAGATCGCCGCGATCATCCACGGCGCGCGGCAGACGCTGCGGATCGTCGGCATTGCGCTCTCCCCGGAGTTCGTCTTCGAGGCGCGGCCCGGCGACACCCTGCCGGACAATCGCCGCTTCGGCGTTTTCTGGATGAACGAACGCGAGCTCGCGAGCGCCTTCGATCTCGACGGCGCCTTCAACAGCGTCCTCGTGGATCTCGCACCCGGCGCCAACCCCGCGCCGGTCATCGCCGAACTCGACCGCTTGCTCGCGCCCTACGGCGGTCTGGTCGCCTATGGCCGCCGGGATCATCCTTCGGCCACGCGACTCGACGACGAGTTGCGCGTGCTGCGCGGGCTTTCCGTTGCCTTTCCCGCGGTCTTCCTGAGCATCGCGGCATTCATGACCAGCGCGGTGCTCACGCGGCTCATCCGCTTGCAGCGGGAGCAGATCGCGCAGCTCAAGGCCTTCGGGTACTCGTCGCGCCAGGTCGGCGTGCACTACCTCAAATTCGCGCTGGTTATCGTGACCGCCGCCATCCTCGTCGGGAGCATTGTCGGCATCTGGCTCGGAACCAATGTGGTCGGCGTTTACCATCGGTTCTTCCGCTTTCCCGCGCTGACCTTTCATCCCGATTTGCCGGCAATCGGGGTGGCTTTTCTGGTCAGCTCCGGCGCGGCGTTTGTCGGCGTTATCGGCGCGGTGCGGCAGGCGGTCAGGTTGCCGCCCGCCGAGGCGATGCGGCCCGAGCCGCCGGCGGAGTTCAAGGCCTCGCTCTTCGAACGGATCGGGCTCGCCCAGCTCGCCTCGCCCGCCTTTCGCATGGCGCTGCGAAATCTCGAACGCAAGCCGTGGCAGGCGGTTTTCACCGCCTTCGGGCTGGCGCTGGCCACCGGCATTCCAATGGTCCCGGGCGCGATGCGCGACGCGATCGATTACCTGATCTCGTTCCAGTGGAACCTGGCGCAACGCCAGGACGTGACGTTGAGCCTCATCGAACCCGGCTCCTCCTCGGCGTTGAGCGACATGCGGAACCTGCCCGGTGTGATGACCGCCGAGCCTTTTCGCAGCGTGCCGGCGCGGCTGCGCTTCGGCCATCGCGCCCGCCGGCTCGGCGTCACCGGTCTGCCGCGCGAAGCCCTGCTCAACCGCCTGCTCGACGAGCACGGCATACCGGTGGCGCTCCCGCCCGACGGCCTGCTCGTTTCCGCCAAGCTCGCCGAAATCCTCGGCGCGAAGCCCGGCGACACCATCATCCTCGAAGTGCAGGAAGGCCGCCGCCCCACGCGCGAAGCGGTCATCCAGGGCCTCATCACCGATTATGCGGGCGTGGCCGCTTACATGGACATCGATTCGTTGCGCCGGCTGATGCGCGAAGGCGGGACGGTCAGCGGCGCGCATCTCGCCGTGGATGCGAGCCGATGGGGCGAGTTCCTCGAACGGGTCAAGGAATCGCCGCGCATTGGTTCACTCGGGATTACCGATGCCATCCGGGGGAGCTTCCAGCGGAGCACCGCCGACATGATCGGCCTCGTCCAGGGTTTGTATTTCAGCTTCTCGATCATCGTCTCCTTCGGGGTGGTCTATAACAGCGCGCGCATCGCCCTTTCCGAGCGCAGCCGCGACCTCGCCACTTTGCGCGTGGTGGGCTTCACCCATCGCGAGGTGTCCGCGGTGCTGATCGGCGAGCTTGCCCTGCTGACCCTCGTGGCGCTGCCCGTCGGGCTGGTTATCGGCGGCCTGCTCGCGAAGGCGATCGTCACCACCGCCAGCACCGAAACTGTCCGGCTGCCCTTCGTGCTGACCGCGCGCAGTTGCGCGACCGCCGTGCTCATCGTCCTGGCCTCCGCGACGTTCTCTTTTGCCGTGGTCAGCCGCCGCGTTTACAAGCTCGACCTGCTCGGCGTCCTGAAAGCCAGAGACTAGCCCTTAATGAAACCCACCACGTCCTCCGCCCACAGCTCGCGCTCGGCTCCCGCGCGCCCGCGCCAGGCCAGAAACGGCGGCTGGCGCAAGCTGCTGCCGTACGTGATCGGCGCGGTGCTGGTGCTCGGGATCATCGCCGGTTTGCGGCCCAAGCCGATTGAAGTCGAAACCGCGACCGTCATCACCGGCCCGCTGACTGTGAGTGTGCTCGAGGAAGGCAAGACGCGGATCCGTCACCGCTACGTGATTTCCCCTCCGATCAGCGGCTTTCTCAATCGCGTCGAGCTCCGGGCGGGCGATCGCATCGCCGCCGGAGAGACCGTCCTGGCCACGATCCAGCCCCAGCTCCCAAGCTTCCTCGACCCGCGGGCCCGCGCCGAAACCGAGGCCCGGGTGAGAGGCGCCGAAGCCCTGAAAATGCAGCGCGAGACGCAGGTCGAACGGGCCCGTGCGGCTCTCGACCTCGCGCAGAAGGAACTCAATCGCGCCCGGGATTTGAAGAAATCCGGCGCCATCGCCGCGCGGGATTGGGACGCGGCCGAGAACCAGGTGAACATCCTCACGCGCGAACTGCACACCGCTGAGTTTGCGCTGCAGGTTGCCGAGTTCGAGCGCGTCCAGGCCGAGGCGGCGCTGATGCAGGTCAAAAGCCCCGCGCAGGAGCAATCCGAGCCGCTCAAGATCGTTTCGCCGGTCAACGGCTTCGTGCTCAATGTTTACGAGGAGAGCGCGCGCACGCTCAACGCGGGTGCGCCGATCATGGAAGTCGGCGATCCCACCGACCTCGAAGCCGAGATCGAACTGCTTTCCAGCGACGCGGTGGGCGTCCAGCCGAATGCCGAAGTGAGCATCGAGCAGTGGGGCGGCGACGCGCCGCTGCGCGGTCAGGTCACGGTGATCGAACCCGGCGGCTTTACCAAGATCAGTGCGCTCGGCGTCGAGGAACAGCGCGTCAAAGTGCGCGTCAATTTCCTCGATCCGATCCCTGCCAGCCACCCGCTCGGCGACCGTTTCCGGGTCGAAGCCCGCATCCTCACCTGGCGCGGCGACCAGGTGCTGCAAATCCCGACGGGCGCCCTCTTCCGCCGGGGCGGCGACTGGATGACCTTCGTCCTCGGCGCCGGCAAAGCGCACCTGAGCAAAGTCGAAATCGCGCACAACAACGGCACCGCCGCCGAAGTCCGCGCGGGGTTGGCGCAGGAGCAAACGGTGATCCTGCATCCACCCGACGCCGTGGCGGATGGTGCGGCGGTGCGAGCGAGGGAAGTGTCGCGGAGGTAGTTTCGCGAGGCTTGGCTCTCGGCGCATTCCTGGTCCCGCAACGGAGGCACATCAGGATCCGGGGAGCGCACATCGTCATCCCCGTCATCCTGAGGCACGAAGGATCTCTGACGTCGGTTTTGCTTCTCGCGCGCGGTTGGCACGAGCGGCGCGCGGCTCTTCTTTCACGCGCCGCGGCGAAAAGCAGAAATCAGAGATCCTTCGTGCCTCAGGATGACAGTTGCTTTTTTCGATGCGCGGCCTCGACGCCTGCGCCCGGAGGCGCCGACTTGAGCCGGAGAAGCGCGCCTCATTTGGTGGGTTCCACCGGCGCTTCGATGCGCGGGAAGAGCGGCGTGGGCTTGCCGAGGACATGACCATCCGGCAGGCCTCCCCATGTGGCCTCAGCGAGGCGGAAGCGCGTCTCCTGCCTCTGCTCGTCCATCTTCCAATTGAGCTGGTCGAAAATGCCATGCGCCGCCTTCGGCAGGATGGGGGAGATGAGGATGGCAATGATGCGGAGGGACTCGGCGAGAGAATAGAGAACTACGTCCAGTTCTTCCGCTTGGGCAGGATCTTTCGCCAGCTTCCACGGAGCCTTTGAATCGACCGTTCCGTTGCATCGATCCATCAGGACCGATACCACAGCCAATGCGGTCGAGACATTTGCCGGTTTCGAATGGGAAACCGTCGTGTCCATCTCTGCTTGGTAGCTGCTGACCAATTCCTCTGACGAACCCATGGGTGGCCGCGAGGTGAATCGCACAAGCCCGCTGCGATAACGCTGAGCCATGTTCAGCGTCCGGTTGAGCAGGTTACCAAGGTTGTTGGCGAGGACGGTATTGTAGCGCTGGATGAAGCGGTCTTCGCTGAAGTCGGCATCCCATCCAGTGGCGATGTCGCTCATCAAGTAGTACCGCACCGCTTCCGCGCCGTATTTGTCCGCCAGCGCGTCGGGATCGACGATGTTGCCGAGGCTCTTGCTCATCTTCGCGCCGGCAATGTTCCACCAGCCGTGGACGAGGAGCGTGGGCATCTCGTCATCGGTGAAGCCGAGCGCCTTGAGCATGATGGGCCAATAGATGCCGTGCGCGGGGATGAGAATGTCCTTGCCGATCACGTGGAGCGGGGGCCACCAGTCCTGGAACGACAAGACGCCCGGCGCTTTTCCCCCCGCGGCGCGCTCGCGGTAGTTCGGGTCGTGGCCGGGAACGTAGGTAATGTAGTTCACGAGCGCGTCGAACCACACGTACGTTACGTAACCCGCGCCGAAGCTCTCGGGAAACGGGATGCCCCACTTCAGCCGCGACGCGGGGCGTGAGATGCAGAGGTCGCCATCGAGTTTTTCCACGGCGTTGCGCAGCTCCGCGACGCGGAAATCGGGAACGACGAACGGCTTTCCGTCGCGGCTGCGCTGGTCGATGAGGTCGAGGAGCCATTGCTTCGGATCAAAGCCCAAGTCGGGATGCGCAGTGAGGCGGAAATAGAAGTTTTCCTCCTCGCGCTCCTCGACGGGCTGCCACTCGGGCCCGAACTCGCCGTCGGGGCCGCGCTCCTTGTCGGTGAGGAACTGTTCCTGCCGCACGCTATAAAAGCCGCGTTGCGTCTTTTGGTAGATCCAGCGGCTGCGGTCGGTGCCGGGCACCTTCTCGTCCCAGAGCATCTGGAGATTGGCGCGAACACATTCCTTGTGGATCGCGTCGGTCGTCGCCGCCCAGCCGCCCGGCTTCGAATACTGCACGTCGAGCTTGTCCCAGAGTGCGACAAATTTCGCGGTGATGTTATCGACGAATTGCTGCGGCGGGACCCCCTGTTTTTCCGCGGACTGCTGCACCTTCTGCCCGTGCTGATCGACGCCGGTCAGGAAGAAAACCTCGTCACCTTTCAGCCGATGATAGCGCGCAAGGACATCGGCGAGCACCTTTTCGTAAGCGTGCCCGATGTGCGGCGCGCCGTTGGTGTAGTCGATGGCGGTGGTGAGGAAGAAGGTGGACATGGAGAGCGAATACTCGAACGGAAGGTGTCGCGAAGAGTAGGCCGGAATCGGAGGATTTCCGAGTCTCGACGCGTCAAGCCTGCTTCAGCTTCCCGCCCCAGCTCAGGATCTTGGCTTTCGCGCCCGCGGCTTCGGCTTCCGGGATCAGCCCGGCGCGGACGTAAAAGAGCGAGAGGCTGGACCACGCGAGCTGGTCGTTCGGGCGGAGTTCCACCGTTTTCTTTCCGACCTCGATCGCTTCCGGGTAGCGGCCAAGCTTCATCAGCGCCATGCCCAGCGCGTGCCAGGCGTCGAAAAAGGCCGGGTCGAGCTCGGTGCAACGGCGGTATTTCTCCACGGCCGCTTCGAGCTCGCCGAGCGCGAGGTCGCCGTTGGCCTCGTCAAAGAGTTCCTCGTTTTCGGGTGAGCTGCTCATGGACGATGAAAAGCACCGGCCGCCGCGTCCCCCTCGAAGCTCAGCCGTGCCGCTGCGCCAGTTGGACGTTTGCCTCCGCGCGGCGGAGTTTGAACCACTGGCGGAAGACGGCGTCACGCTTGCCGCGCGCCACCTGCTCGGCGACCAGCGCCTTGTCCTTTTCGAACGCCGCCTCGTCGATCGGCTGTTTCTTCGCGAGATGAACGAGCAGACCGCCGCTCGCGCCGCCCGCCCCCTGCGTCGGCACAAACGCGCTGAGCTGGCCTTCGTTTAATTGGCTCGCCGCCCGCATGACCTCGTCGGCATTGGGCTCTTTCGGGGGCGATTCGCTCAGCGAGAAAGGTGGAAACGGCTCGGCCTTCACGCCCGCCGCGACGGCCGCCTCCGCAAAGGATTTCCCCGCTTTAAGCTCCGCCTCGATCTTGTTGCGGACCTCGGTGGCCTTGAGGTTCATCGCCTCCTGGGCCCGCTCGGTCTTGAGCTGTTCGATCAGCGCGGTCTTCGCCTCGTCGAAGGTCCGAGGGCGCGCGGGAATCACCTCGGCGAGCTGGAGGATGTAATAGCCCCTGGCGGTTTGGACGGGGTCGCTATTGGGATCCTCCTTGCTGAGCTTGAACGCGGCCTCGGCAACCTCCGGCGCATTCCCGAGCTCTTTGGGCGGCGCCGCGGAGGTAAAGGCAGGTGATTCCTCGATCTTCACCCCGAACTTCGCCGCCGCCTCGTCGAGTTTCGCGTTCTTGTCCGTCATCGCCACGGAGAAATCCTGCGCCTTTTCACTCAAGGCTCCGAGCGCATCGACGCGCTCTTTGCCCGCGAGGGGCTTGTCCGCCGGGGGGAGCGTGAAGGCGACGAATTTCACCTTGCGCTGTTCCTCCGTCTGGAGTGTCGCCTTGCGCTCTTCGTAGGCTTTTTTGGCCTCCTCCTCGGTCGGCTGCTGCGCCTTGAGGAATTCGGCGAAATCCCAGCGAATGACGGAGGCCTCGAGTTTCTGGTGGCGCGCCTCGTAGGCGGCGCGGACCTCCGAGGCCGACGGCGCGAAGGTCGAGCCGAGCACCTGCTTGATCTTCTTCAGCTTGAGCTGATCGGAGGCCAGGTTTTCGAGCGCGTCCTCGGAGAGCCCGCGCGGGGTGAGCTGGCCGGTGATGAAAAGACTGAGCTTCGTCGGATCAAAGGCGCCATTGGTCTGGAAGGCGGGCATCTTCTTGATCAGCTCATCGCGCTCGCGCTGCGTCGCGTCGATGCCGAGCCGCTCCGCTTCGTGCCGCAGCACCATGGTGTTCCAGACGAACTGCTGCGCGTACTCCTCGGGCAATTGATACATGCTGATCATGAACTCCGGGACTTCGTCCGGCAGAGCGCAGAGCGCCTTGATGATTTCGTTCATCTGCAAACCGCGGCTGAGCTCGTAATTGCGGCCGGTGCGGATGAATTGGGCCTGCGAGATCGGCCGGCCGTAGATCCGGCCCATCCGGTCGGCTCCCATGCGGTCCATGAACCGCGTGTCGCTGTAAAGCCAGGTGAAGGCAATGATGATGATGACCGTGATGAAGATCATCAGCGGTTGTTGAAAGCGGCGGATCAAATTGACCATTGGGGAATGTTTCTCAGTTGCGTTCGCGGGCCGGGGTCTCTAGTTTGGCGCACCGCGAAACGCATGAAGCTACGTGTCACGTTCCCCCTCCAGCAACTCCTTTTTGGCTGTGGATGCGCTTTGCTACTTGGTTTGGAGGCCATCGCGCAGGCGCCCGCGGTCGCGAATGCGACCTTCAAAGTGAAGGGTGGCACCACCGGAGTGCAGCAGGGCACCGTCCTCGGCGCCAGCGCCGCCGGGGTCAAGATTCAGATCGGTGCGCAGACGCTGACCTTGCCGCCCGCGATGTTTGAATCGTTTCAGATGGCGCCTCCTCCCGAGTACGCACTGGGCTACCAGGCTTTCACGGCGCGCGATTTTTCCAAGGCCCTCGGGCTGATGAAATCGGTGACGGACAAATACAAGGGTTTGCCGACCGAATGGGCGCAGTATGCCACCGGGATGCTCGGGGACATTTACGTGGAGACCGGCGATTTCACGGCGGCGGAGGCGGCCTACAATGAATTCAAGCGGCTCTACCAGGCGCCTGGCACCACCTCGGCGACTTCAGAAGTGGGTCTCGCGCGAATCGCCGTGGCCAAAAAGGATTTGTCCGGCGCCAAGGCGCGGCTCGATCCGATCACCGCGGAAGCTCTCAAGGAGAAGTCGCCGCCGGCGACGAAGGCGCTGGCTTACAGCAAAGCGTTCCTGGTCAGCGGCCAAATCAAGGAAGCCGAAGGAAATCTTCCAGGTGCCCTCGAAGATTATTTGCGCACCGTGACACTTTTCTATCATGATCGGGCTGCGGTGGCGGTGGCGCAGGAAAAAGCCGACGCCTTGCGCAGCCGCGACAAAGACCACCCAGTCACCGTTCCCTAACCCCCAGATCACCTTTTTGTTTACCCCAACCCCCACGATGAAGACCCAGCTCCGCCGTTACCTCCCCCTCGTCATTTTCCTCGCCTTGCTGGCCTTTGGCCAGGCCACTGGCTTCGCGCAAGAGGGGGAAGCCGAGAAACCGAAGAGTCAAAGCATCATCCATATCATCATGGAGGGCGGACCACTGATCATGTTCATCTGGTTCTGCATCATCGGCACTTCGGTCGTGATGGTGACGTTGATCATTCAAAACTCGATGTCGTTGCGGAAGGAGAAGCTCGCGCCGCCGCCACTCGTCGAAGCGCTCCGTCAGACGATCCTCGCCGGCAACTATCAGGAAGCCTGGGCGACCTGCCAGGCCAACAAGAATTATCTCGCCAATGTGCTCAAGGCCGCGCTCACCCGCATCGGGCGCGGAAAGGAAGCGGTGGAAGCATCCATCGCCGAGCACGGCCTGCGCGAAGCCACCCTGATTCGCACCCGTAACAGTTATCTCTCCGTCATCGGCGTGGTCAGTCCCATGATCGGGCTGCTCGGCACGGTCATCGGCATGATGGGCGCGTTCGCGGTGCTGGCTGGCTCCGGCATTCAGGATCCCCGCGCGCTTTCAGGCAAGATTTCCGAAGTGCTGCTCGCCACCGCCAGCGGTCTCTTCATCGCCATCCCGGCTTTCGTCTCCTATTACGTCTTCCGCAACATCTCGCAGATGGTCATCGTCCACGCTGACGACGTGGTGAACGAACTGCTGCTCGATATTCCCTACGACGAACTCGCCGGCGTGCAGATCGGCGAGAATTTTAGCGCCGGTGTCCCGCTGCCCGGAGGCGGGGGCTCGCGCAAAGTCTCCATGGCCCTGACTACCAACTGCCCGGTTTGCAACGGCGCGGTGACGCCGGGTGTCAATCCGTGCCCGCACTGCGGCGCGACGCTGGATTGGGCGGCCTAAGTTTCCGATCTTGATGCCATGACGCAGGCCAAGCATACCAAGCAGATGAAGGCGGCGGCGCGCTCGACGCCGGAGGAAGATCCGGAGTTTCAGATTGCGCCGATGATCGACATCCTGCTTGTGCTGCTCATCTTCTTCATGTCGATCAGTTCGTCGGAGGTGCTGCAGACCAACCAGTCGGTCATCCTGCCGACGGCCAAAGATGCCAAGCCGCCGGACAAAAACGCCAAGGGCCAGGCCATTATCAACCTCCTGTGGAATCAGATGAACAACGCAGGCACGATCGAGGTGGACAAGACGACCTTTAACGCGCCAGCGCAACTAACGCCAATGCTGGCGGAGCACGTCAAAGCAAATCCCGCCATGCGCGTGCTGATCCGGGCCGATCGCAACGTGCGCTACGAATATCTCCGCGCCGTCATGATCGCTGCGGCCAATGCCGGCGTCGGCAACGTCACTTTCTCCGTGGTGGATAAAGACATGCCCCAAAAAGCGGCTCCGTGATGAGCCGCCAAAACCTCCAACTATTCTAAAATTATGGGCGGATCTATGGGTTCAGAAGATGGTGATATCGGCTTTCAAATTGCGCCGATGGTCGATGTCGTGTTCGTGCTGATGCTCTTTTTCATGGCCATGGCAGGCTCGCAGGTCAAAGAGCGCGAGCTGAACATCGCGCTGCCGAGCGGTGCTCCCGCAAAGGGCCCCAACAATAGCAAGACCCCGATCGTCATCGACATCTCGCCCGAAGGGCAGGTAAGCATGAACAACGAAGTGTACGGCGCGCCGACGGATAAGGGACTGAACCGGCTCCGCGAATGGCTCAAGGCGACCATCGAACAATTCGGCACCGAAGATCCGGTGATCATCCGGCCCCAGTCTGATACGAAGCACGAGCGGATCGTCGATGTGCTCAACGCCGCTGCCTACGCCGGGGTCAAGAATCTGACCTTCAGCTAAGCGGCGCCCGCGCATTGCGCGTGGTGTGCTATCGTCGTTCGTCTTTCTCGCCCGCGTCCGGTCTCCGTTGGTCGCGCACGCTGCCGCCTCGCTGGTTTCGTCATTCCATTTCTGCCGTTCGCAGGTAGATTGACGCCATGTCCTCCTTCCCAGACTCCCAAAATGGCGACCCCGGTTTTCAAATCGCGCCGATGGTCGATGTGGTTTTCGTGCTCATGTTGTTTTTCATGGCCTGCGCCGGTTCACAGATTCGCGAGCGCGAGCTCGGGGTCAGCCTCCCCACGAAGGGAGACGGGTCAGTGAACGCAATCGTGATTGAAATCGCCGCCGACGGCACGGTGGCGCTCAACGATTCGCGCATGGGTCTGCCGGCTGATCGGATGCTTCCGGCGTTGCGCGACTGGTTTCGCGATGCCATCGAGCGCTTCGGCCCGGAAAACCCGGTGCTCATTCGTCCGGATCCCAACGTGCGGCACGAGCGGTTGATGGAAGTGCTCAACGCGGTCTCCGCCGGCGGCGTAAGAAAGCTCAGCTTCGGGTAAGCGGCTACCGTTCGGAGGGACGCGGCGGCTTCAGCGGGGTGTCGCGATGGTGAGACCGATGCTTCGGTTCTCGTCGAGGTTGCCATGCAGGATGCGGAAATGCTCCCGCGCGTAGGCGAGCACGGCCGGCCGTTGTTCGAGGCCGGCCTTCGTGTCCAGACCGCTGGCATCGCTCTTGACGTAATCGAAAAAAAACAGCCCCCCCGGCGCGAGCAACTCGCGCAGATGCTCGACGATGGCGAGCGGTTCCTGGAGGTGCTCGAGCACGGTCATGCAAAAGATCGCATCGAACTTCTTCTCCAGCGGAAAGCGAAAGCGGGTCTCAGCCCGGAGCGGTACGGCCTGAACGTTGCGGAAGGGCGCCAGCGTGTGCGCCGCATAGTGGAAGGGGACCGTCTCGATGTCGCTGATCCAGGCCCGGACCTCGCCGCGCGGCGGCTGGAATTCACAGAGCGTCGTGGTGATCGGCGCGGAACCGCAGCCGAATTCGAGGATCGTCTGAACCGGTCCCCGATGCAGGGCATGCATCGGGCGCAGGAGGCGCAGTTCGTTGTTCAGCGATTCCTTGTAAACAGAATGGAAAAGGTGCGAGAGCACCTCGGGCCGTTGCCAGGTCTCGAGGTGCACTCCGGCGTCCGTCGTATCGGGAACCGTGGCGCTTTGGAAACGCATGCGGTAAATGTTCCGCAGGAAATAGAAATCTTCGACGCCCCAGAGCGGCCGCCCTCCGAGAACCTTCCCCCAATAGCGCCGGAAACGCTCAAACCAGGTCAGATCGAGCCGCACGCGCCGGAGCAGTTGCCAGGCGTGACTGCGCATCGCAACCGGGAGCAGGGGAGTGGCATAAAGCCGGTCGATTGCGCCGTCCCACGCAAAGCCAAGGTCCGCGGGACGATCGACCGGGAAGGCCCGGTAGAGTTGCGCCACGTCCACGTGGAGATTGTCGAAGCCATTCGGCTGCTGCGGCGAGAGAAACTCGGGGACGCTCATGTGGCGTTTGTGGTATCGGCGCGGCAGGCCAATGGCAAGGCGCGCGCGGCCGGGCCTGGCCGTGGGGCGCAAGCGAGGCGCGGGCCGAGCAAAGTGCGGGGCAAACTTGTAGTACTTGCAGTCTGCCCGGATGCGGCAGCGCCGACTGCAAGTCGGGGCCACCTTCTGCGTCTTCGCCTACGGCAGCGGCGGGAGCTTGGCGGAATAGACTCCGGCGCGGTGGCGGTTGTCGTCGTAGCCGAAGTGAAGCCATTGCTGGTCTTTGCTCACGAAGCCGTCCGGGTAGTTGAGGCGGCCCTTGGGGCCATCGCTGGACTCGGGCACCAGCACGCGCTGATACGG
The DNA here is from genome assembly GCA_034667665.1 of Chthoniobacter sp. Classification (GTDB taxonomy): domain Bacteria; phylum Verrucomicrobiota; class Verrucomicrobiia; order Chthoniobacterales; family Chthoniobacteraceae; genus Chthoniobacter. The sequence continues at coordinate 180,622 of JAXDQW010000030.1, read as the reverse complement.
CCACGTCTTCAGGCCGTCGAAGCTGATCCACAGGGCGAGCGGGCTGCGGTGTTTCGAGTTTGGATTGTGCAACATCGCCACGGTGTCGCCCCCGAGCGGATAGAGCGTGGCTTTGCTGCCGGGGTTGGGCACGTGCGTGATGGAGGCGAACTCCGGCCACGTTTTGCCGCCGTCCTTCGACTCGGCGTAGTAAAGCACGCCGCCGAGCTTGTCGGCGCGAATGATCATGGCGATGCGGCCGTCACTCAGCTCGGCGAGGTTGTTTTCGGCCCAGCCGAAGTAGCGGTCGTTCGGCGTGAGGCGAATGTCGCCGTGCTCGCTCCAGGTCTTGCCGCCGTCGCTGCTGATGATCACACCGTTGCGCGGATTCGTGAAGGCGCGGTCGAGCGGCGCTTTGTCCTGCTCATCGTCGGGGCCGATGTAATGCTGGAACGGGGCGATGAGGCGGCCATCGCGCGTGACAATGTGATTGCGGATGAAGGTGCGCTCCTTCAAGCGGCCGGGCACCTCCTGCGGCTTGCTCCACGTCTTGAAGGAATCGTCGCTGGTCAAAAACCACGAGCGCCAATCGTTCGCCCAATGCTTCGAGTGCGTCGAGAAGAAGAGGGTGGCGCGTCCATCGAGGATCATCAGCTCGGTCGGGCCCTGGCCGATCGTCTTGCCCTCGCGCGGGAAGCCGACCTCGAAGGCCTCGAGCGGCATCCACGTCCGGCCCTGATCTGTGCTGCGTGTCACGCCGGTGTAGTTGAGTGGCGAAGGCTCGGTATCGCCGCCGGCGAGGATGAAGAGAATCCAAGAACCGTCGGGCAGCTCGCGCAGCGTCGTGTCGCAGACCATTTTGTTCGGCGTCACGCCGTCGTAGGCGAAGGTGTGGCGGTCCTGCTTCGCGTCCACGGCGGCTTGCGCGGTCCATTTGGGATCGGGCCGGATCGAGCTCGGTGGGTGCGGCGCGTAGGCTTTGTTGACAAGGAGGCGCGTCTTCGCACCTGGCGACTGGAATTTGCCCGCGAGCACATCTTCCTCACGGAATCTCGCGAGCAGGATCTCCGCGTCGGTGTGCCGGTTCCAGTCATAGAGGAGGTGGATCGTGCCATCCGGCGCCTGGATGCCGTCGGGATACGAAACCTCGGCGCGATCATCGAGCAGCAGGCCCGTGCTCCAGGTCTTGCCATCATCGTCGGAAAGAAACGCCGTCAGGCTCGAACGCCGCGGCAGCTTCTTGTCGATGGGTCCGTTCTTCACGAACAGCAATTTGCCCGACGCGAGCCGCCGGATGAAAAAGCGCGCGCTCAGATTCTGAATCGCAGAAGGCTGCGGCTCGCTCCAGGTCGCGCCTTTGTCCGACGAGAAGCTCTCGCTGATGCCTTTGGCCCGCGCGAGCATCCACAGCCGGCCATCGCGCAGCTCGACGATCATGTGCTCGTCGAAGTCCGTGCCGGGAAACGCCACGCCACCGCGCCGCGTCCACGTTTTCCCCTGGTCGGTGGACGCGAAGACATTCGCCATGCGGATCGGATCGAGGTCGTGATGTGCCTCCTTCAGCACCGCCGGGCCGATGCGATTGCGGGTCCAGAGCGACACCGGCAGCAGCCAGTCGCCATTGCTGAGCACGGTCGGTTTGTTCAGCGTGCAGCCATCGGCGAAACGCACGGGCTGGGACCACACCGGCTCTTCGGCATCGGGATTGTCGCACCGGATGAACCAGTCGCCGCAACGGCTATCGAAGTAGCCGAGGCTCTGATCGAAGAACAGCCACAGTCGGCCGGTGGGATCTGTCCACAGGTTGCCCACCAGCGCGCGACGCTGCGGCGCGCCGGGCGGATCAGTGGGATCGATCACGACCCGCGGCTTTGACCAAGTGGCGCCATCGTCATCGCTCGTGGCCAGCATGAAGAAGCCGTTCGGGCTGTCGCCGTTGCCCACCCAGCACGCCCAGAGCCGTCCCTTCGGCGTGCGGTCGATGCCGATGATCATGTTCCCGATGCGCACCTGGTCGTCGTACTCGGGACCGGGCGCGGTATTGATCGCCGGCGGTTCGAGGGAAAGATCGAGCAGGGAGTTGGGAGGAACGCTGGTCTCTTGAGCGAGGAGAGGGAAGACTATCGCGCTCATGATGAGCAGCAGGGTGGGCAGGACGAGGCGCGCCGGATGCTTGCCGGTCGTGAGAAAGGGACGGCGATTCATGGTCTGGGGACGATACTTGGGATTCCCTCGCAAATATGCGCGGCTGAAGTGAAATGAAAGGCTCCATCACTCCTCCCCCCAATGCGCCGCCCATTTTTCATCACCGCCCTTTTCGCCCTGCTCTGTCACACCCATGCAGCCGACTGGTATGTCGCGCCGAATGGAAACGACACCTGGTCCGGCAAGCTGGCCGCGCCGAATGCGGGGCAGACCGATGGGCCCTTTGCGACGCTGGGTCGGACGCGCGAGGCGATCCGCGGAGAGCAGGGCGCGCGCACGGTGCATCTGCGCGGCGGGCTTTATTCACTGCCGGAGGGGCTCGGGCTCGAGGCGCGAGATTCCGGCACGGCGGAGGCGCCGGTGGTCTGGCGCGCTTTTGAAAACGAAAAGCCGGTGTTGATTGGCGGACGCCCGATCAGTGGATGGAAGCCGTGGAAGGACGGCATCATGCAGGCGGATGTGGGCGCGCAGGGCTTTAAGGGCATCGTCTTCCAGCAGCTCTTTTTCGGCGGCCAGCGACAGATCATGGCGCGCTATCCCAACTTCGATCCGCAGAATCCCTACGGCGGCGGCTGGGCTTACGCCGACGGGGTGATGTCGCCGATGTATGCGGACATCGAGGGCGAGAACCTGCGCACGTTGCTGGTGAAGCCGCAGGATTGGCGCTCCTGGGCTCATCCCGAGGACGTCGAGGTCTTCATCTTCCCGCGCTACAATTGGTGGAACGACATCCTGCCGGTGAAAACGGCGGAAGCGGACAAGCGGATCATCACCACGACGAGGAACGCGAGCTACGCGATGCGCGCGAATGACCGCTATTACCTCCGGGGCGCGCTCGAGGAGCTGGATGCACCGGGCGAATGGTTCCTGGATCGCAGAACCGGGACGCTTTACTTCAAACCGCCGGACGCTGCGCCGCTCGACGGCCAGGTCTTCGCGCCCACCACCGGCGACATTCTCAAGTTGCAAGGCACCGCCTACGTAACGCTGCGTGGGCTGACCTTCGAGTGCGCGGACGGCAGCGCCGTGGCGATGCGCGAAACGCAGCACTGCCGGGTGCTCGCCTGCACCGTGCGCAATGTCGGGGGATTTTCCGGCACCGGCATCAGCATCGCGGGCGGCGCCGACAATGGCGTCGTCGGGTGCGACATTTTCCAGACCGGGCGCAACGGCGTCTCCCTGAGCGGCGGCGACCGCAAGACGCTCACCGGCGCCGGCAATTTCGTGGACAACTGCTACATCCACCACTCCGGCGTCCTTTATAAACAGGGCGCCGCGGTGACCCTCGATGGCGTCGGCCAGCGCGTCTCGCACTGCCTGGTCCACGATACCCCGCGTTTCGCGATCATGTTCTCGGGGAACAATCACGTCATCGAGTTCAATCATCTGCGCCATCTCGCGCTGGAGACCGAAGACGTGGGCGCCACCTATTGCGGCGGGCGCGATTGGATCAGCCCGCGCGGCACGGTGGTGCGCTACAATTACATCCACGACGTGCTCGGCTTCGGCTGGAACGGCAAGTGGACTTCGCCCTATTTCGCCTGGGGCATTTATCTCGATGACAACTCCGGCGGCGTCGATGTGATCGGCAACATCGTCACCCGCTGCGGGCGCTCCCTGATGCACGGGCACAGCGCGCGCGACACCCGCGTGGAGAACAATATCTTCGTCGAGGGCGGCCTGCGGCAGTGGGAATTCAACGGCTGGACGACCAAGCACCGCTTCTGGACGCAGCACCTGGATTCAATGGTCAAGGGCTACGAGTCGGTGGCGAAGGAGCCGGCCTGGAAAGGGATGCGCGGCATGGACATTCACCCGCGCGACATCCCGGACGCGGAGGGCCGCGTGATGTCCGGCAACGTTTTCACGCGCAACATTATCGCCTGGAAAAACCCGGAAGCGCGGGCGCTCAACGTCGTCGCGTTCAATCCGGAACGGAACCAGTTCGATCGCAATCTCTACTGGCACGAGGGCCTGCCGATGAAGACCGGCATGCGCAAAGCGGGCAAGCCGATCGGCGGCAACCTCGCCCCGAATCCACGCTTCGATGAAGGCGAGCCCGGCAAGCTGCCGCTGGACTGGATGTGGCAGGTGCGCGGCAAGGCGGACGCGCGCGCGGCACTGGTCGCGGAAGGGGATCAGCGTTTTTTACGGATGGACGCGGCGCTCGATCCGGAGAAGAAGCAGAACCAGTTTCCGATCATCGTCAGTCGTGATATCGAGCTGAAGCCGGGCACGTCGTATCGCCTGCGGGCGAGATTGCGCAGTGACGTCGCCGACGCGAAGGCCGCGCTAAGGCTCCAATTTTATCTCCCGCCCAAGGACGGAAAAGCGGGACACTTCTGGTCGAGTTCGCCCGCCGATGTGAAGCTGACGACGCAATGGCAGGACGTGGAGTTCGCCTTCAGCATCCCCGGCCGCGGCGAGAACGGCTTTCACGAATCGATGAAGAACTTTCGCATCCGCTTCGACTGGCCCGCGGAATCCGGCGCGCTCTTCGCCGACGACGTCTCGCTGGAAGAAACGGAATCGCTCGACGAATGGCAAAGCTGGCAGGCACTCGGCGGCGATCAGAACAGCATCATTGCCGACCCGAAATTCCTCGCGCCGGAAAAGGATGACTTCCGCCTCGCCCCCGACTCGCCCGCCTGGGCACTGGGTTTTCAGGCGATTCCCGTGGAAAAGATCGGTCCCTATTCCAGCCCCGACCGCGCCACGTGGCCGATCATCGAAGCCGAAGGTGCGAGAGAGAAACCAGCGTCGAGCGCTCCTTGATTGAGTCGGCCCTTGGGTCCGATAAGCACCATCACGCAGCACGGTGCCACACCTGATCGCCCGTCACCCGGACCTTTCCGGCTTGATCCGCGACTTCAAGAGTTGGACCGCGAAAGCGACGCGGCCTCCGCTCCCTCATTGCCACGCTTCCAGGGTAGCAAATTTAGGGTAGCAAATTCAATTTCAGCAAAGGGGTTGCAGAGCAGGTTTATGCGGTTGAGCAGAAACGCCAACCGCCCCGGAAAGGGCTTAAATACAGGGGCCGCGAGCCGCTTTCCCCTCTGTAAAAGGGCCGCTGGGTTGGGCGAGACTCGAACTCGCAACCAATGCCTTAAAAGGGCACTGCTCTACCATTGAGCTACCAACCCGTGCGGCTCCGAAATGGAGGCGGATGGATAATTCAGCGAGGAAGGTGGCGCAAGGAATTATTCCCGCTACGTTTCGCGTCCCGTCATGCTGAAATTCTGGACGACGCTTGATCCCCACCGCCGCCAACTCGCGGTCGCCGCAGCCGTGCTCGCGGCCGCGCTCCTGGCGTGGTGGCTGCCGCGTTTCCTCGTCAAGGCGGATGCGCGGATCACCACCCCGCGGCTGGCCCTGGAATCGCTGACTTCCACCGTGCTCTACTTCAACGGTCCGGCGTTGCCGTGGCTCGTGGCGCAACGCCCGGAGTTGCTCCAGCCGGAGGATCGCGATCCGCGCTCGGATCGGGCGCGGGCGTTCGTGCAGGCGGTGCTGAATCCGAAACTGTTTCGCCAACTCGACCGTCGCTACCGTTTCGACACGCTCTTTCTGGCCGGAGATCCCACCCAGTACCGCACTCTGCTGGAGCATCTCCTCGAGACCAAGGACTTCACTTTGACCTATGTCGATCACACCAGCCTCGTCTTCAAACGCAACGCGCCGCAGGCGTGGTCGCCCGAGGCGCTCCGACCCGTGAGAGCCCGGCTCACGGGCGTGTCGAAGCACGACGAGGCCGCCTTCCTAGCGCTCACGGGGACCAAGCTCGTCTCGGCCCGGCGCGCCGCGGAAGGCAAGGCTTTGCTCGAGGAGGCCATCGCGATCGACCCGGGCGTGGCGGAGGCGTGGAGCGGGCTCGCCATCGAGCACATGAATCGCGGGGCCTGGGGCGACGCGCTGGCGGCGGCGGACCAGGCGCTGGCCATCGACAAGCAGCACCTCGGCGCGCTCGCGACCAAGACGCAGGTGTTCTACGCCACCAAACATTTCAACGAAGCCTACGCGCTGTCCCGGCAACTCATCGAACGGCTGCCCAACGATCCCAATGTGCTCTTCAAGCACGCGCAGATCGCCCATGAGGCCCATGCCTATAAGACGGAGATCGAGGCGCTCGAGAAGCTGATCACGCTGGCCGAGGCCGAGCAGCGCGCGACGACCGGCTATCGCCTCTATCTGGCGCAGGCTTACACCGCCGCCGGCAACGGGCCGCCGGCGATCGAGAACTTCACCCGCGTACTCGCGGACCCGGAGCTGCCCGCGGACCAGCGCAAATTTGCTGAAGAAAGCATCCAGCGCATCAAGAGCCGGATCGGGCAGTAGTGGCAGGTGGCAGATGGCAAAGAACCACTGCTCCGACGAGCTTGCCGCGAGCGGTCTCAGCGGTTCATGGTGCGATGCCATGACTCATCCACCTGTCACCGTTTATCGCACGCCGGAGGGCCTGCTCGCGCAGCGCGGTGAGGATTGCTTCCGCCTCGCGGGAGGCGATCTGGACACTCTCTTCGGGCAGGACGACCCCGCCCGATGGCTGTGGGAGCAACTCGTTCACGCGGTCCCGGTGTTGCGCCCGGACGAATTGCTGGCGCCCATCCAGAGCCAGGAAGTCTGGGCGGCTGGGGTGACCTACCTGCGCAGCCGCGATGCGCGGATCGAGGAGAGCAAAGACTCGGGCGGCGGCAGCTTCTATGACCGCGTGTATGACGCCGAGCGCCCGGAGATTTTTTTCAAAGCGACACCGCATCGCGTGGTCGGGCCGGGCGGTCCGCTCACGCTGCGCTCGGATTCAAAGTGGAACGTGCCCGAGCCTGAGCTCACGCTCGCCTTGAGTCGGCAGGGACGGATCTTCGGCTACACCATCGGCAACGATCTCAGCTCGCGCGATATCGAAGGTGAAAACCCGCTCTATCTCCCGCAGGCCAAAGTGTGGAGCGCCTGCTGCGCCCTTGGGCCGGGACTCGTGGTCCGCGAGCCGCTGCCGCGCGAGACGACGATCGAGATCGAGATCAGCCGCGGTGGCGCCACGGTCTTCCGCGGGGCGACCGCGCTCGACCAGATGAAGCGCACCCTGCCCGAGCTCGCCGGCTTTCTCTTTCGCGACAATGCTTTTCCGCACGGTTGCTACTTGCTCACCGGCACGGGCACGGTGCCCCCGAATGATTTCACCCTCGCCAGCGGCGATAACATGAGCATCGCGATCGCCGGGCTGGGCACTTTGCAAAATCGGATTGCCTGACGCCGTTGCCGGACGCTCACTCGCGCCATGCCTGTTTACGGAATTAGCTTTGTTTCCGGAGTAGCCTGCGAAAGCAGCACCCACACCTTTCACGCCATCAGCCCGCTCACCGGCGAGCGCCTCGATCCGGTCTTTCACGAATGCTCGTCCGAGGAAATGGACCGCGCGTGCCTGCTCGCCGAAGAGGCCGCCCCGGCGCTCCGCGCACTCCCCGCGGACGCGCGGGCATCGTTCCTCGAGAAAGTGGCCGGCGAAACCCTCGCGCTCGGCGACGAGCTGCTGGAACGCGCCAACCGCGAAACGGGCCTGCCCCTGGACCGGCTGACCGGTGAACGCGGACGCACCGTCGGGCAGTTGCGGCTCTTTGCGGAAGTGGTGCGCGAGGGGTCCTGGTGCGATGCGCGGATCGACCCCGCACTGCCCGAGCGCCTGCCCATCCCGCGGCCGGATTTGCGCCGCATGCTGGTGCCGCTCGGACCCGTGGTCGTCTTCGGCTCGAGCAATTTCCCGCTCGCTTTTTCCGTCGCCGGTGGCGACACCGCGAGTGCCTTTGCGGCGGGCAATCCGGTGATCGTCAAGGCGCATCCGGCGCATCCGGGGACGGGCGAACTCGTGGCCGGTGCGATCGCCCGAGCGGTGCAGGCCTGCGGCTTGCCGGGCGGCACCTTCTCCTTTCTCCACGGCAGCGTGGAAACCGCGCACGCCCTGGTCCGGCATCCGCTGGTCCGCGCGGTCGGCTTTACCGGCTCGCAGCGCGCCGGCCGGGCGCTCTTTGACAGCGCGGCGGCCCGGCCGGAACCGATCCCCGTGTTTGCCGAAATGAGCAGTCTCAATCCGCTCTTCATTCTCCCCGGCGCCCTGCGAGAGCGCGGCGCGCAAATCGCGGAAGGGCTGAAGAACTCGGTGCTGCTCGGGGTCGGGCAATTCTGCACCAAGCCGGGCCTGGTCTTCGGCCTGGGCGGCCCGGAAATGCAGGCCTTCGCCGTGGGCCTGGCGGAGCTCATCGAAGCCAGCCTGCCGGCCACGATGTTGCACGCGGGGATCCGCGACGCTTTTCAGCAGGCCGTGGATGGTGTCGCCCGCGTGCCGGGCGTGGTTTCGCTGGCCACTTCCGAAGCGGATCCCGACCCCTCCCGGACTCAAGGCGGTGCGGCCGCCTTCGCCACCGATGCCGAAACTTTTCTCGCCCGGCGCGAGCTGCACCATGAGCTGTTCGGGCCCGGAGCGCTCCTCGTCGATGCGCCCGATCTCGCCGGGCTGGTCAAAATCGCGCGGCAACTCGAAGGCCAGCTCACCGCGACCATTCACGGCACCGCGGAGGATCTCGCGGAGGCCGGTGAGCTGCTCGCCGTGCTCGAGCGCAAGGCCGGCCGGTTGATCATCAATGGCTTCCCTACGGGGGTCGAAGTTGCCCCCGCGATGAATCACGGCGGCCCGTATCCCGCCACGACCGACGCGCGCTTCACGAGCGTCGGCACCGCCGCAATTCTGCGCTTCGCCCGCCCGGTCTGTTACCAAAACTTCCCCGCCAGCGCGCTTCCGCCCGAACTCCAAAACGAAAACCCGCGCGGCCTGATGCGGCTGGTCAGCAACCGCCTGACACGCGAGGCGCTGGTAGTGTGACGGAGACTTGCAGTCTGCGGGAGCGGGGGGTCGGCGGGCCGGCCATCCTCTGGGAAGTTGGGTGAGGCGTGGGGAACACGGACTGCAAGTCCGCGCCACACTCCGTGCGAGCACGCTTTCCTGACGCGAGGCCGGTGGAAGTGTGACGCAGACTTGCAGTCTGCGAGAGTATGGTCGGCGGGGACGGTCTCGGGGGAAGTTTGCTGAGGCGTGGGGATTACGGACTGCAAGTCCGCGCCACACCCCGTGCGAGCACGCTTTCCTGACGCGACGGGACTGGCCATCCCCGGGGGAAGTTGGTGAGGCGTGGGGATCACGGACTGCAAGTCCGCGTCACATTATTTCGGTGCGAAGAGGACGCAGACCGGTGAGCCGACGTCAGCGCTTTGGTCGGTGGCCGTGAGCTTGCCGCTCTCGGGATCGATCTTCAGCACCGCGATCCGGTCGTCATCCTGGCCGGCGGTGATCAGCCACTTGCCGGTGGGATCGATGGCGAACCCGCGGGGCACTTTTACCAGCGCGGGAGCGTTCTCGATCCAGGTCAGTTTGCCGTCGGCGCCGAGGCCATAGACCGCCAGCGTGTCGTGCCCGCGGTTCGAGACGTAGAGCCACTTGCCAGTCGGATGGCAAAAAATTTCCGCGGTCGAAACGCCGGTGGTCGCCGTGCCCTCGGGGAGCGTGGGGAGCGTTTGCACGGCCGTCAGGGCGCCGCTCGCGGTGTCGCGCGAAAAGGCGGTCACGCTCAGGCCCATCTCGTTGCACACGTAGGCGAACTGGCCGTTCGGATGAATCGTGAGATGGCGCGGTCCGGCGCCGGGCGGCACCTTTCCGGAAGGCGGCTCCGTCGGCGTCAGGGTGCCTTTGTCGGCGTCGAGTCTGAAGATCCACACATTGTCCGTGCCGAGATCGCAGGAATAGACGAAGCGGTTCTCCAGGTCGGTGTAGATCGAGTGTCCGTGCGGCTTTTCCTGCCGTCTCGGATCCGGGCCGGTGCCGATGTATTGCACGAACGCGGTGCGCTCGCCGAGCGAGCCGTCGCGTTTGGTTTGAAACGCCGCGATGCTGCCGCCACCATAGTTCGCCACGAAGACATTGCGGCCGGTGGCATCCACCCAGACATGGCACGCGCCGCCACCGCCGGAGGGCTGTTCATTCAGCGCCGTGAGCGTGCCGTCGGCCTGCACAGCAAAGGCGCCCACTGCACCGGTTCCGGATTCCATGGCCGCATAGAGAAACTTCGCGCCCGGCGCCAGGGCCACAAAGCTGGGACTCTTTGCCTCCCCGGCGAGGACCAGCGGTCCGAGCTTGCCGGTATCGGTGTCGAGTTTCCCGACATAGATCCCTTTGCTCTTGGGAGTCTTGGTATAGGTGCCGAGATAAAAGGTGGCCTCGGTGGCGAAAGAAGCGGTGGCCATGGCGAACAGGCAGGCGAGGGGAACAAGACGATTCATGGCACGGAGTGTGGTCGCGGCAGGAGCCGGTCGGCAAGCCTGCGTGTCGCCTGACAAACAGCGAGAATGGCTGGGATTGGTATCTCCCTTGCAAACAGCGACCAGTATTAGCGTGTAACAGCTGTTACATCGAAATACGCGGCTTTGTTCCGCCAGATTCAACGAGCGGTGCGGAGAGTCTCAGTGGCGAGCCCGCCTCTCGGCGTGCCCTCAATCCTCTCCGCGGGCTCTGCGTGAGAATTGGCTTCGATCCGCCGAGGGGGTTCTACTGCAGGATCTCCTGCAGTTTCTCGCGCAGGGCGGGGAGGTTGAACGGTTTCTGCAGGAAGCCCGCGAGGCCTTTACCGGTGAAGCGGGCGATGGCTTCCTGCTCGTTGAACCCGCTCATCAGGAGCACGCGCGCGTCCGGCTTGAGCTCGGTGATGGCGCGGAACGCCTCCTCGCCATCCATGTGCGGCATGGTGAGATCGAGAATGACCAGTGTGAAAGCACCGTCGGCGGCCGTGAATTCCTCGACGCCGGAGCGCCCATCGTCGGCGAGCTGGGTTGCGAAGCCGCAGGCTTCGACCATCCGCGCGGTGGTCACGCGGACGGTCTCCTCGTCATCCACCACCAGCACGCGGCCTTCGCCCCGCCAGATCCCGGGCCGGGCGGCCTCGTCTTCGATCTCCTCGGCCGCGCCCTCCGCACACGGGAGCAGAATTTTAAAAGTGGTCCCCCAACCGGCCTCGCTGAAGACTTTGAGCGCGCCCTTGTGCCCCCGGACGATGCCGAGCACCGCGGCGAGGCCAAGACCGCGGCCGGTGAATTTGGTGGTGAAAAAGGGATCGAAAATGCGGGCCAGCACCTCGGGGGACATGCCGCCGCCGTTGTCGGCGACTTCGAGGTAAACGTAATCGCCCTCGGGCAGATCGGGGGCAAAAAAGGAGCCGGCGAGATACGCGCGATCGGCCCGGGTCAGGCCGGTGCTGATGCTGATGAATCCGCTCTTTTCGCCGATCGCTTCGGAGGCGTTGATGACCATGTTCATGATCACCTGGCGAAGCTGTGTGGCGTCGCCGAGCACGACCGGAAGATCGGGCGCGAGATTGAATTTGAGGACCGCCTTCTTGCTGATGGAAACGTGGAGGAGCCGCGTGGTGTCCTCGATCAGCGCGTTGACATCGAGATTCCGGACCACGAACCGGCCTTTGCCCGAATAGGCCAGCATCTGTTTGCAAAGTTCGGCCGCCCGCATGGCGGCGGCTTCGATCTGCCCGAGGAGCGGCTGCACCGGCGAGTCTTCGGGCAGATCCATGCGCGCGAGACTGGCGTTGCCGAGGACGCCGGTGAGCAGGTTGTTGAAATCGTGCGCGATGCCGCCCGCGAGCACCCCGAGACTTTCGAGCTTCTGCGATTCCTGAAGCTTTTTCTCCAGCGACTGGCGCTCGGCCGCGGCTTTCTTTCCGGTTTGTTCGGAAATCACTCGATCGGTGATGTCCTGCACGAGCGACAGGATCGAAGTCGTCCGGCCGTTGCGGTCGTGCAGGACGGAGTTTTGCCAGGCGCAATGCAGGACCCGGCCGCCTTTGGTCAGGTTGCGGTTGTGCGACACGTTGCGCTGGTCGCGTCCGTCCACCAGGCGGAAGCCGATCTCGCGGAACTGGTCCAAATCGTCCGGATGCACGAAGGCCCAGTCGGCGAAGTGCTTGCCCGCGACTTCCTCACTGCTCCAGCCGAAGGTGCCCTGGGCCTGGCCCGCCCAGCGCACGATCCGAAATTCCGGGTCCCACTCGATCACGCAGAGGGGCGAGTTTTCCACGTGATCGACGAGCCGCAGCCGCGCTTCCTGCAGCTCTTCGGTGGCTTCTTTCATCAGCGTGATATCGCGTGCGATGCCCACCAACCCGATGATCGTGCCATCCTCGTCGCGCAGCGCGAACTTCGAGGTGAGGAACCAGCCCTCGGTCCCGTCCGGGCGGGTAAATGGCTCTTCGCGATTGATCACCGGCTTGCCCGTTTCAATGACCCCCATGTCGTCAGCATGGTAGAGTGCGGCGTGTTTGTTGAGTCCTGGCAAATCAAACACCGTCTTCCCAAGATGCTCGGCGCCCTTGGTGCCGAACATCAATTGGTCCGCCAGATTGTGCAGCAGGTAGCGGCCCTCGCGATCCTTGCAGAAAATGGGATCGGGCACCGCGTCGATCAGCGTGCGCAGGAGGAAGCGTTCGTCGCTCAGCCGATTCTCGCCTCGCGCATTGGCGGGGCGCTTCTCTTCCGCGTCGAGCGGAGGAGGCGGCGGGTCGGCCGGCGGCTCGGGCAAAACTTCGGAGTGCACACTGAGGATGCCCTCAGTCCGTCCTTCGCCGTCGAGGAGGGGCACGGCCACGGCTTCGCACCGGCCGGAGGTCCCGTCTTTCCGCACGAAAGTGATTGGGCCGGTCCACTTGCCCTCGCGCGCCACGGTCTCGTTGATTTCTGCCGCCAGGGTCGGCCCCTCGCTGGGTGGGTGAAAGAGGGCCCTGAACCGGCCGAGCGCCTCGTCGCGTGACCAGCCGAAGATGCGCTCGGCGCCGCTGTTCCAATCAATGATGATGCCGTCTGCGCGGGTCACGATGACGGCGTCGTGGATGTGATTGAAAACGAGCGCCCGGCGCAGGAGCGCATCCAGGCGATCGAGGTCGAAGGAGGCGGTGGAAAGAGACTCGCTCATGCGGGGAGGCACGTCCTGGATTCTCCACGCCAGAACCGGACTTGGCCAGCGCTCCCTGCGGCCCGACCCCGGCGCCAACTGACGCAGCGCGGTGCCGGGGGAAGTTTCAAGTGCGGATCTGCCCGTTGCCGCGCAGGACGTATTTGTAGGTCGTCAGCTCTTCGAGCGCCATCGGGCCGCGCGCATGAAGCTTGTCCGTGCTGATTCCGATCTCCGCGCCGAAGCCGAACTCGCCGCCATCGGTGAACCGGGTGCTCGCGTTCCAATAAACCGTCGCGCTGTCCACCTCCGCGAGGAATCGCTCGGCGGTCGCGGCGTTGCCGGTGACGATCCCGTCGCTGTGATGCGAGCCGTGGTCTTCGATGTGCGCGATGGCTTCGTCCGGGGAATCCACGACTTTCGCGGCGAGGATCAGATCGAGGAATTCGGTGCGGTAATCCTGGGCGGTCGCCGCCTTCGCGCGGCCGTCGAGCAGGGCGCAGGTCGCCGGGTCCCCCCGAATCTCGACCTTTGCCGCGAGCAAGGCGCGGCCCACGGTGGCGAAGAATTTCCCGGCGATGCCCCGATGCACGAGCACGGTTTCGATGGCATTGCACACGCCCGGCCGCTGGACCTTCGCGTTGAGCACGATGCTTTCCGCCATCGCGAGGTCGGCGTCCTGGTCCACGTACATGATGCAGATCCCATCGTAGTGCTTGATCACCGGCATCCGCGCATGGCTGACCACCATTTCGATCAGCCCTTTGCCTCCGCGCGGCACGATGCAGTCGAGATACTGGTCCATCTCGCACATCACCCGCACCGCCTCCCGGTCGGTGACCGGAATGAGCAGGATCGCATCCTCCGGCAACCCCGCGTCCACGCAGCCGGCGCTGAGCGCCCTGGCGATGGCGACGTTCGAGTGGAGGCTCTCGCGCCCCCCGCGCAGGATCGTGGCGTTGCCGGTCTTGGTGCAAAGGACGGCGGCGTCGCTGGTCACATTCGGGCGCGCTTCGTAAATGATCCCAACCACGCCGATCGGCACCCGCACTTTCTGGATGCGCAGTCCATTGGGACGCGTCCAGTCGCGGATGATCTCACCCACCGGATCGGGAAGCACCGCCACCTGTCGAATGCCCTCCGCCATGGCCCCGAGGCGCTTCGAATTGAGCGTCAGGCGATCGATCATCGCGCTCGTCAGTCCGTCCGCTTTCGCCTTCTCCACGTCCTCTGCATTCGCGGCGAGGATCTCCGCCTCCATCGCCATCAGGCGGTCCGCCATGGCGAGCAGGCCGCGATTCTTTTGCTCGGTGGGATATTGCCGCAACCGCCGCGCCGCGGCGCGGGCGCGCCGGCCGAAATCGTGAATCTGTTCCTGCAAGGTCAGCATGGGATGGTGGTTCACCAGATACACCGAAAACGCGAAAAGTCAGAGCGGTTCTGACCGGCACGCGTCGCGCGTCAATTCGGGCCTTTCGCGGAGATCGCTTTACCTTTGGCCACGAAGCGGGTGCCGACTCGCCGGCCGGCCGCCGCCGCCGCGATGCGTCCCGGTTTCCGGCCGCTGACCACATAAGTCGGAATGCCGGCTTCGGTGGCCAGCTTCACCGCCTGCAGCTTTGAGACCATGCCGCCGACGGAAAACTTCCCCTTCTCCTGACGCGCGAGCTTCGCCACGCCGTCGATGTCATCCACGAGCGGCACGAGCTTCCCCTCGGCGTCGAGCAAGCCATCCACGCTGGTAAGGAGGATGAGCAAGTCGGCGTCGGCGAGCATCGCGACCTCCGCCGAGAGCCGGTCATTGTCGCCGAAGCGGAGTTCCTCGACGGCCACGGAGTCGTTCTCGTTGATGATCGGCACGACGGTGCGGCGCTCGAACAAACAGGCGAGCGTGTTCCTGGCATTGGCGTGGCGCAGACGGCTGTCGAGATCGCCGTGGGTGAGCAGCAGTTGCGCGACGTTGAGCCCATGGCCGGCAAAGTGGGTCGCATACATTTGCATGAGCTTCGATTGTCCGATCGCCGCGCAAGCCTGGCGCGCCGCCAGTCCCTCGGGCCGCTCCTTCAGCCCGAGCACGCCGAGCCCCGCCGCCACCGCACCGCTCGAGACGATGCAGCACTCGTGTCCGGCCTTGACCAGCGCGGCCACCTCGGCGGCGAGGCGCTTGAATTGCTTGCCGTCGAGCGACACGCCGCGCGCCGCGGCCAGAATGCCGGAACCAAATTTGAGGACGATGCGCTGGCGCGACTTGGGCATGGGAAAAAGGAACGCGGAGTCTAGCGACGCGTGCCGCCGCCTCAAGGGGAAAGCCGCGCCGTGCGGCGTCCTTCGCGTCCCGCGTTGTCGGCGGTTCCTATCGCCGTTTCCAGGATTTACTCTTTCGGCGAAAACATCGCCGCCGCCCGCCGCTCCAGCTCCTCGGGCGGGACATCTTCGACGTGGGTCGCCAGATTCCAGAGGTGCCCAAAGGGATCGACGAGGTTGCCGGAGCGATCGCCGTAGAACTGGTTTTCCACGGGCCGCAGCAGCTTCGCCCCGGCGGCGATCGCACGCGCGACCACCGCGTCCACATCCTCCACGTAAAGGTTGAGTAACACGGGCGAGCCGCCGACAGTCTGCGGACTGCGCGCATCCATCTCGATGCATTCATCGGCGAGCATGACCACGCAGCCGCCAATGAGCAGCTCGGCATGGCCGACGCGCCCATCCGGACTGGCCATACGCATGCGCTCCGTCGCGCCGAAGATCTCCTTGTAGAAATCGATCGCGCCCGCCGCGCCGTTGACAATCAGGTAGGGAGTGACGGCCTGGTAGCCGTCGGGGATGGGTTTTGGTTTCATGGTTTTTGGGGTGTCGTTCAATTGGGAAGTGGCTAGGCGGTGGCTCCGCATTCGTCAGCGTTCATGCTCAGCAAGTCAGAATGATTGACCCTGATTTGAACGTTTCTGGTTGTGACGGGCAGGTTGACACCCTCTTCGACGTCCAAGGTAACGCGCTGGCGATTTCATGGTGCGCGAGGATACTAAGAAGAAAGCAGAGAGCGACGAGAGTAATCAGAGAAACGGCGATGAGTTGGAAGCGACGTTGGAATGCCGGAATTTCGTTCGGAGCGGCGAGGACCCGAGCAGGCCAGGCGAACCAAGAGGCGTAAACAAAGATCGATACAGCGACGGCGAACAGGACGGCCTTGGCGATCAAGCAAGCCTGCCAGATGGGAGAAGAACTGCCGTGAAACCAGATTAAAAGGAGGCCGGTCACGGCAATCACGGAGCAGCCGAAAAGAACCTTCCAGCGAGCGCCGGACGCAATGAACGTGATGAACGCTTCAAACTGCGCTTGGGCAGCGAAGAAGGCGCGAGCGCGCGGATGGAGAACTGCGAGGCTGTAAAACATGGCACCGAACCAAGCGGACGCCGCCAAAATATGGACTGCGAGGAGAGCGACGTGTGCGAGCTGGTGAGTCACGGTTCTGAGAAGGGGCGTTCCGAATCGCCCAACGACCGCAGCGCCTGGTTGGGCATAGCGAGCACTGAGACGAGCGCACGGCTACATACGATTGATGGCGCCCGGCCACGGGCTGAGTAAAAAGCCGACGATGTAAATGGCGTGGACAATAAGCACGATCGCTGGGGAGAGGAGATGGCGAAAGCTGAGCCCGCTCGCCGGAGACGACGAAAAGTAGAAGCGCACGCACAGCATGACTGCCGCGCCGAGGGAAATGAGTGGGATGCTGATGAGCAGAGCAGCCATAACTACAACGCTGAAACTGCGAAGGGCGGCATCACGGGTGGCGAGTTCAAGCACGAACATCGTTGGAAGCGGCAGCAAGCAAAGTACAGTATTGAGCGTGCATCGGACGACGCTTGATCGGACTGCTGGGTCTTCGTTCACAGGAGACGCGTAGAAACGCCATCACGATATCGGCGCCGACAATACTGATTCAAGCGAGCTGCACCGCTACTCCACCGTAAACCACTGCACCTCCACCCGGCGGTTTTTCTCGGGGTCGGGGCCGGCGGGTTCCTCCCAGCCGCGGCCGACGGTCTCGAGGCGCGTGGGATCGATTTTGTATTTGGCAATGACCTGCTGCTTCACCTCGGCGGCGCGATTGCGGCTGAGTTCCATCGCGGACAGCGCCATCTTGCGCACAAAGGCTTCGCCCCCCTGCTTGCGAAACTGGGGCACGAGCGTGTCGTCCACGTGGCCGCGCAGCAGGATGGTCGAGCCGGGGCTTACCTGGAGCAGGCGTTTGATGTCATCGAGGTTCTTCAGGTTCTCCGTGCTCGTCATGTCGAGCCGGGCGGAATTGGGCTCGAAAAAGAAACGAATGTCCCGGCTGAGCAGCGGGTTGTCTTCGAGCGCCGGTTTCCCCTCGGTGCGAATCGGCGCGATGGCGATCTGCTGGCTGGCGAACTCGCCGCCTTGCTCGAGCGCCTGGAGATGTTTCAGGTCGAGGAAGCGCGCGGGATCAGCCGGGTCCTTGATCAACTCTTTGCCGTAGGCATAGACCGCCGATTGATAGATGCCGCCGAAACTGCCGGCCGCGTCGATGGCGCCGGAGAAAAAGGCGAGGCTTTCGGGGAGGTTCGAGAGGTGGACTTTCTCCAGCTCGTGCTGGGTTTTGGCGCGGTCCCACTTGAAAGCCTTGGCGATCACGTCGAGCTGCGCCGCGGAATTGTCGCGCACGCGGCGGTTGCCTTCCATCAGCCCGTGGACGAGCCCGGCGACCATCTTCGGCTGCTGTTCGGCAAAGCCGCGGTTGACCACCAGAATGTCGGCGACAATGAGCAGGTTGCGATTCGTGGTCAGCAAAGTGGCCTTGCCCGCGCTTTGCGCGACGACATCGGTGGTTTTCGGCGCCCACGTGACGCAGCCCGCCAGCCGGTTGCGGCCGGTCTTGAGTTCCTCGAGGAACAGATCGCCGGCGGCGAAGGCGTCCTCGCAATAAACCAGATTGACCGCCTCCGGCGATGGCGCAGCCGCCAGGTCACGCAGCATTTTCACCCCCAGGCCGGCCTCCTGCGCGAGGTAGCGGATGAAAAAGTCCGCCTCCGTGAATTGCGCCGTGGCCAGCACCTTGCCCTTGAGCGCGTTGATCCGCTTGATGTCCGCGGTCACGACCACACCGTCCGCGCCGCGTGAAAACCCGATCTGCGCCGGCACCACCACCTGGAACTGCCGGCCGTAAGCCGCGAGCACATCGGCGGTGGTGGCGGATGCGGCCATCTTGCCGCTGTTCAGCGCGGGCCAGCTTTCCGCCTCGCTCAGGCGGAGCTGCACCTTGAAGCCGTACTTTTTGAAGAAGAACGATTCCTCGCTCGGCTCGAGTCCGCCGTTCGCGGCGATCAGTCCGGCGTATCCGGCATATTCGCTCAGCTCGATCTCAACGACGTTGCCTTTGGGAACGTAGGCCGCCGCCGCGGGGAGCCGCGGTGTTTCCGTCTGCGGCTCCACCACGGCCGTGGCGGTGGCGCCAGGCGCTGCTGCTTCCTCTCCGGGCTTCGGCGCCTGGGTTTTCGATTTGAGGAGGACGACGTAACCGCCCAGTCCGATCAGGCCGGCAATGATCAGGACGGAGAGGATTTTGCCGAGAGGCGTGAGACCGGGTTCGTTGCTCATGGGATGGGTGTGGAAAGGGGAATGGTCCGGCGGAGAGAATGCGCCGGCTGCTCACTGCGATTGCTGCAGCGGCATGGGCGGCGCTTCATCGAGGATCTCCGCGACTTCGCCATAGATCTTGTTTTGCTCGCGAATCCATTGCGTGGTGCCCCCGAGCGTCGCGCCAACTTCATCGATGCGACGGGAGACTGACGCCGGGTCCGCGGCGACCAGCGATTGCTCGCGAATCAGCTCGACCTGTTCCTCGATGCGCGCGAGTTCGGCTTCGAGGAATTCGACTTTGGCGCGGCCCTCATTCTGGGTCGCCACCCGCTGCCGAAGGATGTCGATCTGACCGGCCAGACTTTTGCTCAGGTGCTCGTCGTCCACACTGCGCAGTTGCGCTTCCAGGCGGCGGAGTTTGTCGGCTGCGCTCTCGCCAGCTTCATCGGTAAGCTGGCGCAAGGTCTGGCGCGTCTGGAGCAGCCCGAGATAAATCCAGAGCAACCGCCCGAGGCCCTCCGCCTGCACGGGCAGTTCCGGGATGATCTCGGATCCCTGCTGCCGGGCGAGGACCGCGCGGCAGCGTTCCTCGAGCGACCGAAAGCGCTCGACGTCCGCACCCGACAAACGCGCGACGCGCTCGGCGATCTTCGCCTGCCAGGCCCGCTGCGCGTCTCCGGCTCCGAGCGAATTGACGTAACGCCGGAACCGCTGACTGCCGATCAGCGCGTAGAGGTAGCCGAGTTCCAGCCCGGCGCCGAGCAACCAGAATCCGGGATTGATGAGGCCGAGCAGGGCCAAGGCGCCGAGGCCAACCCAATTGGGCGCGACGAACATTCCCCACGGCTTCGCGTTGAAGGCTTCACGGAGGTAATCTTTGAAGCCGGGGGTCATGGATGGGTATTCAATGCGGGGAAAACGTGCGCTTGGCAAACGCATCGAACGTCCGGCGTCCGCTGCGGGTGCCGTGCTGCACGGCTTTTGCATTTGGCGGGCTCGCGCTTGCCCGGCATCGCGGCCACTATCCCATCCCCGTGACCTTCCCGATGTCCGATCCCTCCCGTGAACGCTTCCTCGAAAAAGTGCGCGCCAGCCTGCGCGAGGGAACTCTGGTCAAGCTGACCCTGAGCGAACCGGACGTTGCGGCCGGCGATTTGCGCAATGTTTACGGGCGTTTGGTCGAGATCAAAAACGTGCCGACGCTCTCGCTCGTCTTCCATTACGTGCGGCGCGATGTGACCACGAATTTCGAGTTCGAAGCGGGGATCGCGCGCCTCGGCGAGCTGCTTTCCGCCAAGTTCGGACGCGCCTACCTTTTCACCACAAGCGGCGATTGGCAGTGGCGGCCGGGCACGCTGCGGGCCAGCCGGCCGCGTTTCAACGTCGCGCCGCCACCCGAGCACGATCGGCGCAAGACCGCCTCGCTCTCCGATGATGCGCCATTTCTGCGCGCGCTGGGCGTGACCAATGCCGGCGGTGAGCCCCGCCCCGGCATGGCCGACAAGCTGCGCCAGATCCAGCGTTTCACCGAGCTGCTCGGCCATTTGCTCCAGGACTCGCCGCTGCGCGATCGGCGCGAGCTGCGCGTGCTCGATATGGGGGCGGGAAAGGGTTACCTCACGTTTGCCACCTACGAGTTCTTTCGCTCCCGCGGCGTGGCCGCGGAAGTCACCGGCGTCGAGGTCCGGGAGGATCTCGTCGCGCTCACGGAAGGCCTCGCGCGGAAACTCGGCTGCGACGGACTGCACTTCAGCCGCGGCGCGATCGGCGAGTTCCAGGCCCCGGCGGATGTGCTCATCGCGCTGCACGCCTGCGATACCGCGACGGACGAGGCGCTTTTTCAGGGCGTTGTTTCCGGAGCGGCGCTGCTGCTGGCCGCGCCGTGCTGCCACCAGGAAATCCGGGGCCAGCTTCAGCCGCCCGCGGTGCTCCGCGAGGTCCTCCGGCACGGCATCCTCGCCGAGCGGGAAGCGGAGCTGCTCACCGACGGGATTCGCGCGCTGTTGCTCGAGATGCACGGCTTCAAGGCCAGTGTTTTCGAATTCATTTCGCCCGAGCACACTGGCAAGAATCTGATGATCGCCGCGCATCGCCGCGTGCAGCCGCTCGCGACCGAGCCGCTGCGGGCGCGCCTGCGCGAGTTGCTCGGTTTCTACGGTCTCCGCGAGCAGCGTCTCGCGCGGCTCTTCGGCGAGCTGCCATGAAGCACTGGACGCCTGCTGACCTGGCAGCGCTGCGCCGGCTGCGCGAGCGTTTTCTGACCGGCACCGCCGGCGCAATCGATTACTGGCGCTCGCCCGAGGATCTGGCGCTCTACGATGCAACGCTCGGCGAGCGCATCGGCTGGAAATGGGACGCCGTCCTGCGCGAACTCGGGTGGCGCGGCTGGAGCCCGCAGAGCCGGCAGGTGCTCGACTGGGGCTGCGGCAGCGGCATTGCCGGGCGGCGCGTGCTCGCGGCGTGGCCGAAGTGTGACGCGCTCGCCCTGCACGATCGCTCGCTGCTCGCCGTGCGTTTTGCGGCGGAGCGGGCGCGTGCCGCCTTCCCGCAAGTGCGCGTGAAACTGCACGAGGCGGCCGTCCCGGATTCGCTGCTACTCGTCAGCCATGTGCTCAACGAACTGGCCGGCGCCGAGCGCGAGCGGTTGCTGAAGGCCGCGCGCGAGGCCGCGGAGATCATTTGGGTGGAAGCGGGGACGCACGCGGACAGCCGTGCGCTGAGCGCCGTGCGCGATCAACTGCTCCCGGAAGGATTCCGGGTCATCGCGCCATGCACGCATCAGGCGCGGTGCGGCATGCTTGTGCCGAAGAATGAGCGCCACTGGTGCCATCATTTCGCCGAACCGCCGCCGGCGGCATTTCAGGATGGGCGCTGGGCGGAACTCGGCCGGGAGCTGGGCATCGATCTGCGGAGCCTGCCCTACAGCTTTCTCGTCCTCTCGCGCCTGGCCACGCCGATGGCGCCCGGTTTTTCCCGGGTCATTGGCGAGCCGCGCGATGCGAAGGGCTACAGCAAAGTCCTCAGTTGTCACGCGGACGGGGTCGGCGAGTTGATGCTGCAGAAACGCGACGCGCCGGACCTCCTGCGCACGCTGCGCAAGGCCCTCGAGGCGCCGATCTACCGCTGGACGCTGGAGGCCGGGAAGATCACGGCCGGCGAGCCGCTGGCTCGGCGCGAGTGAAGGCGAAGAATGATTGCCCCCCGCGCGGCGGTGCCCTACGGTCCCGCGCTCATGAAACTCGTTTCCCTTCACCTGCTCGGCGTCGCCGCGCTCATCCTCGCACCGCTTACCTCCATGGCCATTACCCCAATCGAAAAAGGCGAACAATACCTCAAAGAAAACGCTGGCAAAGAGGGCGTGAAAACGACCGCCACCGGGCTGCAATACAAACACCTTAAGGAAGGCACCGGAAAGAGTCCGAAGGCCTCCAACACCGTCAAGGTGCACTATCGCGGGACGCTCCTCGATGGCACCGAGTTTGACAGCTCCTACAAGCGCCACGAGCCGATCGAGTTCCCGCTCGGCGGCGTGATCCGGGGTTGGACCGAGGGGCTTCAGCTGATGAAGGAAGGCGGCAAGACGATTCTCTACATTCCGTCGAAGCTGGCCTATGGCGAGCGCGGAACGCCGGGCGGTCCGATTGGTCCGAACGAAACGCTCATCTTCGAGATCGAGCTGCTCGAGGTGAAGTAGGGGGGAAGTTGAAAGTTGATGGTTGATAGGCGCGCGCACGCCTTGGTGCGCGCGAGGAGCTGGCGGAGCCTATCGACTATCATCCATCAACTTTCCGCTGAGCGGCGTAACGGAGCATTTGCTGGACACCTTCTCCGGCCCGCCTACCCTCGCCGATCCCTATGAAAAAGTTCCTCCTCCCCGCCGTCCTCGCCTCGAGCCTTGCGCTGATCCCCACGCTTCGTGCCGCTGATGGGCCGAAACCGCTCAAAGTTCTGCTCATCACCGGTGGCTGCTGCCACGATTATCCGAAGCAAAAAGACATCCTGAAAAAGGGGATCGAGGAGCGGGCGAACATCGTCGTGGAGCTGATGCACACCGACGACAAAACCACCAAGCCGCCGCTCCCGCTCTACGGCAACCCCGATTACGCCAAGGGCTTCGACCTCGTGATCCATGACGAATGCTCGGCCGACATCAAGGAACCAGCGGTGATCGACGGCGTGATCAAGCCGCATCTGGACGGAACGCCCGGCGTGAATCTGCACTGCGCGATGCACTGCTACCGCTTCGGCGATTATCAGAAGCCCGTCGCTGGCGGCGCGGACAATTCGCACTGGTACGAATACCTCGGTCTGCAATCCACCGGCCACGGCCCGCAGGAGCCGATCGCGATCAGCTTTGTGGACAAGGACTCGGCGATCACCAAGGGCTTCGAGAACTGGACCACGATCAAGGAAGAACTCTACAACAACATCCAGATCCTCACGGGCAAGGCGCTCGCCAAGGGCAAGCAGAGCCAGCCGCAGAAATCGAAAGGCCCGGATGGCAAGGATGTCGTGAGTGGCAGCAAGGAAGTGGAGACCGTGGTGGTGTGGACGAATGAATTTGGTCCGAAGAAGACCCGCGTCTTCAGCACCACGATCGGCCATAACAACGAGACTGTGTCCGACGACCGGTACCTCAATCTCGTGACCCGCGGCGTGCTCTGGGCGACCAACCACCTCAACGACGACGGCACCCCGGCCAAGGGTTACGGCCCGGGCGGGAAATAGGGCCGGCAGCTATCCGGCGCCGAAGTGGTTGATAGTTGATAGTTGATGGTTGATAGGCGCGCCTGCGCTGGCGGCGCCAATCAACTTTCAACCCTCTCCCCATGCGCACTGTCAGAATCGTCCACGGCGTCGCGGCGGCGCTGCTGCTTTGCGCGGCCGCGCCGTTCGTCCGCGCGGCTTCCGATCTTCCGGTCGTGGATCTTTCCCAGGATACCTCGCGGCGGGTGGTCATCGCTCAAGGCACGGAGACGGTTTACCAGGGGCACGCGACCACGTTGCTCCTGCCCGACGGCAAGACGATCTTCTGCGTCTGGACCCTCGGCCACGGCGGGACGTGCGGACCGATGAAGCGTAGCGACGACGGGGGCCGGACCTGGAGCGACTTGCTGGCGGTGCCAGAGAATTGGACGCAGGTGCTCAATTGCCCGGTGCTCTACCGTCTTCCCGATCCGAAAGAGGGGTATCGCCTGTTTGTCTTCGCGGGACAGGGTGCGGACGGAAAGATGCAGCAGGCGCACTCGACCGATGACGGCAAGACCTGGTCGCCCATGGCCAGCATAGGCCTGGAATGCGTAATGCCCTTCTGCTCGATCGTGCCGATCGAAGGAGGCGCGAAACTGCTCGGCCTGACCAATATTCGCCGACCGGGCGAGACGGAGGAGAAAACGTCGAACGTGATCAGCCAAAGTCTCTCCACGGATGGCGGGTTCACCTGGAGCCCCTGGCGAATCATTCTCGACCTGCCCGGCGTCAAACCGTGTGAGCCCGCGCTGGTGCGAGCGCCGGACGGCAAACAGTTGCTCTGCCTGCTGCGCGAAAACTCCCGCAGAGCCGGCTCCCTGTTCATGACCAGCGATGACGAAGGGACCACGTGGTCGCAAGCGAAGCCGTTGCCGGTCGGGCTGACTGGCGACCGGCACCTGCCCCGTTACGCTCCCGACGGGCGGCTGGTGGTTTGCTTTCGCGATACCCGCAAAGGCAGTCCGACCCACAACCAATTCGTGGCCTGGGTCGGCCGCTACCAAGACATCGTGGCGGCGCGGGAAGGGGAGTATCGCATCAAATTGCTGCACAGTTATCGCGGTGGCGACTGCGGCTACCCCGGCCTCGAACTCCTGCCCGACGGCACCTTTGTGGCGACGACTTATATCAAGTATCGCGAGGGTAAGGAAAAGCAGTCGATCGTGAGCACGCGCTTTCGATTGGACGAGACGGACCGGCTGGCCCGGAAGTAAGCTGCAAGGCTGACAGAGCTCCAACTTACCTCGCGAACATGCCCGCTGAATTGCAGCGTCTCTCACATTCGGAATTGCTCCAGCTCAAGCGCTGGAACACGCCCACGATCTACAATGGTTGGGAGCAAATCACGCGGCACGAGGCCAGCGCCACCGGATTCAATCTCGAGGAAACGCGGGATTTCATGCCGCAAATGGGACCCATGGTCGGCTACGCGATCACCGTCGTGTGCGAGCCGGGCAATGCGGCGCATCCGCAAAACGAACCGCGGGGGTGGAGCCTCTATCGGGAATACGTTGCGAGCGTTTCGGGTCCGAAAATCGTGGTCGTGCAGGACCTCGACAAACCCCGCGTGATTGGCGCGTTCTGGGGCGAGGTCAACTCGAACATTCACCGTGCGCTCGGCTGCGTGGGGACGATCACCGACGGCGCGATTCGCGACCTCGACGAGATGACCAACGCCGGCTTCAAGGCGCTCGCCCGCCGGCTGTGCGTGGGCCACGCCTTCAGTTGCCCGGTGCGCTGGAACTGCGAGGTCGAGGTCTTCGGGCGAAAGGTGCAGCCCGGCCAGCTCATTCACGCCGACAAACATGGCTTCCTCGCCATCCCACCCGAAGACGAGGCGCGGCTGCTCGACGCCGCGCGTTTCATGGATGCGAACGAATGCGAAACGCTCATTCCCGCGGCGCGTGAGGCGGCGGGCAAATCCCTCGATGAGCTGCGCGCCGCGATCGACGCGGCGGGTCAGAAATTCAGCGAAAATGCGTGCGCCAAATTTGGCCGGAAAGGCGAGTGGTGAAGAACGCCTGGGACGCGCCGGCGATGCTCGTTTTGCTCCTGGTCATTATCATTCCCGCCGAAGCCGTCGAACCCAGTCACTGGTCCCGGCTTCCCTCCCTTCCCGACGGCGAAGGTTTCGCGGGCGGCTTCGCCGGAGTGAGCGGCGGAGCGCTGATCGTCGCCGGCGGGGCGAACATCACGGGGGACAAGTGGGCGGAGCCGCTGACCAAGAAATGGTATGACTCCGTGTTCGTGCTGGAGCGGCCGGAGGGCGCCTGGAAGAGCGGTGGCAAGCTGCCGCGCGCGCTCGGATATGGCGTGTCGGTCACCTTTGACGATTCGGTCATTTGCATCGGCGGAAGCGACGCCTCGCAGCACTTCGCGGAGGTCTTTCGGATGCAGTGGAAAGACGGTGAGATCCAGATCAGCTCGCTGCCCGGCCTGCCGGGACCTTGCGCCAACGCCTGCGGGGCGCTGATCGGGCGCACCATCTACGTCGCAGGTGGAATCGCCGCGCCCACTGCGACGACTGCCTTGAAAACGTTTTGGGCGCTCGATCTTGCGGAAGCCGAGCCGCGCTGGCGAGAGCTCGAGCCGTGGCCCGGTCCGGAGCGGATGCTGGCGGTCGCGGGCGCGCTGGACGGCTCCTTCTTTCTTTTCAGCGGTGCGAAGCTACGGGCTGGCGCCGATGGAAAACCGGCGCGCGAATTCCTGCGGGACGCCTACCGCTTCACCCCCGGAAAAGGGTGGAAGCGCCTCGCGGATCTGCCGCGCGCCGCGGTCGCGGCACCGTCGCCCGCGCCCGCAGATGGCCCGTCGCGCCTGCTGGTTTTCAGCGGCGACGACGGTCTGAACGTCACCTTCCAGCCGGTCGGAAAACATCCCGGCTTTCCCCGCGACACCCTCGCCTACGAAGTTCCTACGGATACGTGGAGCGTGCTCGACGGCTTGCCATTCTCCCGCGCGACCGCGCCCGTGGTGTCGTGGCGCGGCTGCGTGGTCATCCCGAATGGCGAAGTCCGGCCGCGGGTGCGCACGCCGGAAGTTTGGTCGTTGCAGGTGCCCCGCGTTCCGTGATCCGTCCTGACTCGCTTAGTCCTCTGGCGCTTTCGGACTGTCCTGTGGGTGCGGGAGCGAGTCACATCCCTGGCGCCGAAAAGCTCCAGAGCACTGGAGCACTCCAAAAGCTGGCGCGAAACCGGCGCTCCTTCAGCGTCCAGCTCTGCCTTGGGCTTGCTTGCGGCAGCTCTTTGCCTGCTGTCATGATCCCACCAGTTTTAGCCAGCCCGACACCTCCCATGTCCACCCATCCCCGCCTCACCGGCCTCGTCGCCGCGCCCTTCACCGCCTTTCACGCCGACGGCAGCCTGAACCTCGCGCTGATCGAAAAGCAGGTTGCCTCGCTCGTGGCCAACGGGGTCAGCGGCGCCTTTGTCTGCGGCACGACGGGCGAAGGATTGTCGCTGACCACGGCCGAGCGGATGCAAGTCGCCGAGCGCTGGCAGCAGGCCGCGGCGAGCGGCGGGTTGCGCATCATCGTCCACGTCGGGCACACCTCGCTCGCGGATTGCCGCGCGCTGGCGGCGCACGCGCAGCAGATCGGCGCGGCGGGAATCGCCACCCTCGCCCCGTTTTTCTTCAAGCCGACGGGCGTGGAAGAGCTCGTCGCTTTCTGCGCGGAAACCGCGGCGGCCGCCCCCGCGCTACCCTTCTACTTTTACCACATCCCCTCGATGACTGGCGTCCACTTCGCCGCGGCGGATTTTCTCCGCGCCGGTGCGCCCCGCATCCCGAACCTCGCCGGCGTGAAATTCACCTTCGAGAACCTCCTGGATTTCGCCGAGTGCCTGCGGATGGATGATCAGCGATTCGATGTCCTCTTCGGCCGCGACGAGATGCTCCTCGCCGGCCTGAGCCTGGGCGGAGCCGGAGCGATCGGCAGCACCTACAACTTCGCCGCGCCGGTCTATCACCGCATCATCGCGGCCTTCGAAAAAGGCGATCTCGCCACGGCCCAGGCGGAGCAGGCTCGCGCCAACGCCATGATTTCCACCTTCCTCCGCTTTGGCGGTCAGCCCGCCGGTAAGGCGATGATGAAAATGATCGGCCTGGACTGCGGCCCGACGCGTCTGCCACTACGGACGCTCTCCGAGGCGCAGCAGGCGGAACTGCGAGCGGCGTTGGCTGCCGTGGGCTTCTTCGACTTCAGCAGCGCAGCAGGGTGACGCTGACTTTTAGTCGGCGATCTACAGGCCACGCCAAAGACGTCACTCAGCAGGCAGCGGGAAATTGGGTGGGGTGTGGGAAACACCGACTGCAAGTCGGCGTCACACTCTGGCGAACTCGTCAGCGATGGCAGCATTCCTGCGAAAAAGACTGCGTTTTCCTTGTCACTGGGGGATTTGCCGGTATGTAACGAGCCTTCTCCGTCGTTCGCGCCTTCCCCCCGATCGTGTCCTACCTGCCGCTTCGTCTCCATGCCCTGTGTCGCGTGCTCGCTTGTGCGCTGCTCCTGCTGGGGATGGCAGCGGGCTCGTCGGGTCAGGTGCCAGCGCCGGATCCGGAGAAGATGGCGGCGGTGTTCAACAAGGCGGTGCAGGCCTTTGCGGCGCAGAATTGGTCGGGGGCCATCGGCGCCTACGAGGAATTTCTCAAGATGGTGCCCGACGTGAAGGCCGCCCAGTTGCACGGGGTGTACTATCAAATCGGCGCGGCTTACTTCAACACACCGAACTACCCCAAGGCGGTGGAGGCGTTTAAGCAGTATCTGGCTTACTTTCCCCAGGGCGACAAGGCGCTCGAGGTCCGGTGGGCGGTGGCGCAATCGACGCTGCTGGACAAGAAGTACGAGGACGCCGCGAAGCTTTTCGAGGCGCTGGAGGCGGTGCCGCAGTTTCGGGAGCTGGCCATGGCGGCGGAGGTGCGGTGTTACAAGGAGCTGAAGAAGCCGGAGAAGGTGGTCCCGCTGCTCGAGAAGCTGGTCGGCACCGAGATCAAAACATCGACGCAGGCGAGCGGGGCGATCGAGCTGGCGATGTTTTACGCGGAGGCGAACAAGCCGGACAAGGCGGTGGCGCTGCTGGTGCAGCTGCAATCTAAGATCGCGCTGGTCGAGAACCTCGTGTCGCTCAACAACATCGCGGTGAAGCTGGGGGACGGATTCGCGGACAAGCAGGCTTACCGGGAGGCGATCGCCGCCTATCGCGCGGTGCGGCCGCGGGCGGAGGTGATCAAGCTGCAACGCGAGCGTCTCCAGATGATGGATCGGCGCATGGAGGCGAACCTGCGGGGAGCGGTCAACAATACCCAGGCCCTGGCGCAGGCGCAGATGATGAATCAGCAGATCAAGGGGATCCAGGCGGAGCAAAAGGATCTCCTCGACGCTTTTGAGAAGCTGCCCGATATGACCGCGGCGCTCCTCTTCCGCCAGGCCAAGTGTTGGTACGACTGGGAGAAGAAGTGGGAATCGATCGTGGTCTTCGACCGCATCATCAAGCGGTATCCGCAGGCGCCGGAGCGGGAGCCTTCCCTTTACGCGATGGTGGTGGCGTATGCGGATCTCGATCAGGCGAAACGCTGCCAGGAATTGTGCGGGCAATATCTCAAGGAGTTCCCGGAAGGTCCCAATGCGGGAACGGTGGGTTACCTCAGCGGGGCGGTGGCGCTTCAAGTGCACGATTACCCGAGCGCCGAGAGCTTCTTCGGGATCATGCTCGAGAAGGTGCCCAAGAGCGAATATAAGGAGACGATGCGCTACTTGCTCGGCAATGCGCGCTTTGCGCAGGGCAAGTACGAAGAGGCGGTCAAGGATTACGAGCAGTACCTGGTCGAGTTCCCCAAGGGCGACAATATCGAGGAGGTGACCTATCGCATCGCGGTGGTGAAGGTTTTTGGCGGGGAGTACGAGGCAGCGCTCAAGGGGCTGAATGATTATCTGGCGAAATATCCGCAGGGTTCCTACGCCGCGGACGCCCGCTACCGCGTGGCAGTGTGCAAGTATGCGGCGTCGCAATACGAAGAGGTGCAAAAGGATTGCGAGGCGTGGATCAAGGATTTCCCCAAGGATGAGATGGAAGGCGAGGTGCAGGCGCTGCTCGGCGATGCGCTGGCGGCGCAGAATCAGCTCGAAGCGGCGGTGGCCGCGTACGAGCGCTCCTACAAGACGGCGAAGACGGATGAGGTGCTCAATTACTCGATCTTTGAAGCGAGCAAGCATCTGCAAAAGCTCGGCAACTGGCCCGAGGTGGCGCGGATGTTTGAGGAGTTTGTGAAGGAGAAGCCGGACCACCAGTCGGTGGTGTCGGCGATGTTCTGGATCGGCAAGGCGCGCGCCCGCCAGGGCCAGACCGAAGAGGCCAAGGCGGTGATGGTGGAGAATCTCAAGAAATACCTCGCGGAGCCCAAACGCGAAGCCGTGGAATTGCTCCTCACCCAGCTCGCGCAACTCTGCTCGAAGCGGCCCAAGCCGGCCACCCCGCCACCCGCGGCGGCGCCGCCGCCGCCGCCTCCGGAACCTGTCCCCGGCGCCGAGCCGGGGGCCGCGCCGGCCGCGCCCGCGCCACCGCCGCCTCCGCTCCCGCCCTACGATGCCGTGGGCGAGTTGGACAAGCAGCTCGCTGTTCTCGAGCCCGACGCCAATGCCACGGGCAAGGCGCGATTGCTTTACGCGCGGGCCGAGCTGGCCACGCTGCTCAAGAAGCCGCAGGAAAAGGAGCGCATCTACCGAGAGATCGCGGAACGCTTCCGGGTGGACGACCTGAGCCCGGTGCTGCTCTCGCAGATCGGCGATTTCCTGTGGAACAAGGGGGACGCCGAGCGCGCGGCCCCGCTTTATACCAAGCTGAAAGAGGAGTATCCGAAGAGCGATTATCTGGACTACGCCTACGTTGGGCTGGGCGAGATCGCCTTCACCAATAAGGAATACGACAAAGCGCTCCAGCTCTTCACGGATGCGATCGAGAAGGTTGCCGCGTCGATGAAGCTCAAAGAAGCCACCATCGGCAAGGCGAAGACCCTCCTGGAGCTCAAACGCTACGACGAATCGCGGAAGCTCTTCGAGCAAGTGGCTTCGGTGCGCGAATGGCGCGGCGATTCCACGGCTTATGCAGTCTTTTCGCTTGGCGAAATCGAGGCGCGACAAAAGCGCTGGCCGGAATCGATCGCGCATTACCGCCGCGTCTTTGTGGGCTATCAAAAGTATCTGCCGTGGGTGGCAAAGTCTTACCTGCGGGCCGCGGAGAGCTTCGAGCAGATGGGCAAGCGCCAGGATGCGATCGACAATCTCAAGGAGATGCTGCGCAACGAGAAGCTCGAGAAGCTGCCCGAATACGAAGCCGCCAAAAAGAAAATCCAGGACCTGGGAGGCAGCGTATGAGGTTGGTGCTCCTCTTACTATTGGGCGGGGCGGGGGTTGCCGCGGCGCAAAATATCAATTTGAAAGACGGCACGGTGGTGGCGACGAAGGGGATTGTGCGGCGCGCCGGCGACATGATCATGGCCCGCGTGGAACGCCAGATGCCACCGCCGCCCGCGGGGCAGGCGCCGGCCACGCCGCCGATCGACGAGGTGGGTTATGCGGTGCAGAAGATCGAGAAGATCGAATTTCCCGAGCCGCCCCAGCTCAAGGGCACGGCGCAACTCCTGGGGCAGGGAAAGGTCGCGGAGGCCCTGACCTACCTGGAGCCGGCCTACAAGTATTACGAGGGTTTCCACGATGCGCCGGGAAGTTGGTGGCGTGAGCTGGCGGTCCTGAAAGCCAGCGCGTTGATCACCCTGGGCAACGATCGCGACGCGGCGTCGCTGGCGGATCAGATGACGCGCTTTGCCGCCGAGCCGGAGACTGGGATCGCGGCGCGGGCGATGTCCGCTGCCCTGATGAGCCGCAAGGGCGAGCACGGACGGGCGCTCGAGATTTTCGAAGCGGTGATGAAGGAGGGCAATTCTCCCGAGGTGCTTGCATTGAGCGCCATCTACAAGGGCCAGAGCCATCTGGCGCTCAAACAGTGGGATCCGGCGATGCTCTCGTTTCTCCAGCTTCCGGTCTTTTATCCCGAAGCAAAATTCCTGCTGCCCGCTTCGAGACTGGGCGTGGGCCTGGCCTTCTCCGGGATGCCGGAGCGCGAGCACGCCAAGGAGGTGCTCAACGACGTGATCAAGACTTTCCCCGCGTCGGCGGAAGCCGCCAAGGCGAAGGAGGAACTTGCCGCGATCGCGAAGATCGAAAAAATCCTCGCGGAGCCCTGAGCAAGACAACGCTGAAACCGAAGAAATCCCCCGGACTTTCCCCCTCACTCCCCATGAAAAATCGAAACGCATACCTCCTTTCCCTGCTCGCCGCCGGCGTTTTCTGCGCCATCGCCAGCATCCAGGCGCAGACACCCGCTGCGAATGCCAAGCCCGAAACCGCCCCCGCGGTGGTGCACAAAACGCTTTGGGAGAAAATCCGGGAAGGCGGGTGGGTGATGGTGCCGATCGGCATCTGCTCGATGCTGACCCTTTACCTGATCGGCGATGGAGTGATCCGCACCGGGCTCAAGCGGGTGCTGCCGGAAGAACACGTGACCGCGGTGAAGAGCTTTTTCCGGCAGGGCGATTACGTCGCCGCGTATAACTACTGCAAGGAGAACCCTTCGCCTTTCACGAATGTGTGTCGCGTGGCGGTGAGCCTTCTCGGCGAAGGCAAGACCCCCGTCGAAGAAGGGATCTATGCCGAGATGGCGAAGGAGAATTCGCACATGCAGACTTACATCAGCTATCTCTCCGTGATCGGCGTGTGTACTCCGATGATCGGTCTGCTTGGCACGGTGACGGGCATGATCAAGGCCTTCGAAACGCTGGGCAGCTCGGGCATCGGAGATCCCTCGAGCCTTTCGGCGGCGATCGGCGAAGTCCTGACCGCCACGGCCTCGGGGCTCTTCATCGCGATCCCCGCCTTCAGCGCCTACTACTTCCTGCGCAACCGCGCGGCCAAGGTGTTGCACGATGTACAGGACACCATGGCCAGCCTGCTGCGCAAAATGCCTTATGAACAGCTCACCGGGGCGCACATTGGCGACGATGAAATCTATGCGGCGGCGCCGAACTGGGTCGCGCTCGAAGAGGTTCCCCAAGTTTGAAACAACCACGCAGCATGCACTGGAGGACATTCTGAATGGCCGGCGGCGGAGGAGGCGAAGGCGAGCCGGAGTTCCAGATCGCGCCGATGATCGACGTGCTGTTGGTCCTGCTCATTTTTTTCATGAGCATCACCTCCGCGCAGGTGCTCAAGGTGGACAAGAACATCCTGCTGCCCATCGCGCCGGATGCCATCAAGAAGGATCAGATGCGCGCGGAAGCGATCGTCAACGTGCGCTGGGATCCGGCTCGGAAAAAGGCGGACTACATCCTGGACGACAAGGTTTATCCGGAGCTTCCGGATCTCGCCAAAGCGCTCGTCAGCGCGAAAAAGGTCGGGGAAACCAAGGCTACGCGCGGACCGAATCCCACTTTCCGCTGCGTGATCCGAGGCGACCGCGAGGCCACGGCGATGAGCGTCTCGCGGGCGATGAGCGCGGCGGCGGAGGCGGGGATCAGCGATATTTCCTTTGCTTCGGTGAACAAGGACTGAGCCATGGCGCGCCGCTTTGATGCCAATGTCAACGAAGGGTCACTGGGCTTTCAGATCGCGCCGATGATCGATGTGGTCTTCGTGATCATGCTCTTCTTCATGGTCATGGCCGGCGCGGTGAAAGTGGAAAAGGAGCTGAACTCCCAACTTCCGGGCAATGCCGAAACGAGCAGCGCGACGGAATTCGTGGACGAGCAGGTCATCACCATCACCGAGGCGGGCGAGGTGTCGCTCAATGATGAGCCGATGGACACCCCGGCGAGCCGGGATCTGCCGGCGCTCAAGGGCACGCTCACCCGGCTGCGCAAGGCGAGTGATGAAGCAAAATCGCCCACCATGGTCACCGTGGTCAGCGAGCCGAACGCCAAATACAGCCGGACGGTGGATGTGCTCGACGCGCTCGCGGTGGCCGGCATCACCAATGTGACTTTCACCATTAGCGACGAAGAACAGTAGAGCTTCGAGTATGGCGACTTACACCTCTTCCTCCCGCTCCCGGCGCGGCTTTTGGGCCAAGATCCTGGCGAGCAAGTTTCTGGTCGTCAGCATCGTGGTGCACCTCCTTTTCGGCGTGGGCGCGACCTACCTCGTGGTGCAGATCTTTCAACCCAAACGGAAGTTGCAATTTGCCGGCGGGCCGCCGGCCGGTCCCAGCGTGAGCAAGCGCGCGCTCGAGCACCAGGTCTCGATGGCCAAGAAGACCAAGACGATGAGCGCGCCGGCGCAGGCCAAGCGCATCACCACCGTGGGCCTGAGCAAGATCGCATTGCCCGACATGCCCAACATGCCCACCGCCAGCGTGGTGGTGCCGCAAAAAATGATCGGCATGGGCGGCTTCGGCCCCGGGGTCGGCGCGATGGGCGGCGGCGCGGGCGGCGGTGGCGGCGGAGGCGGGAGCGGCATCAATTTCTTTGGCTTGCGCGCGACGGCGCGGGACGTCGTCTTCTGCATCGACATCTCCGCGAGCATGGTCACCGAGCCGAAGAACCCGCAGAGCTACGCCCGGCTGGAGGATGAAGTGAGCAAGGTGATCAGGGGGCTCAATCCGCTGGTCAAATTTGGCATCGTGGCCTTCGCGCACGGGGCCGAGGCTTACAAACCAGCGCTGACCATGGCGCGCACGGACGAGAAGGAAAAGGCCATCAAGTGGCTGAAATCGGTGAGCCCGGTGGAGTACATTGGAGCCGTGCCTCCCGACCCGAAATGGCAACGGCACAAGGGCACCCACGCCGACCAGGGCCTGGCCAAAGCCTTTTCGCTGAAACCGGACACGATCTTCTTCGTCTCCGACGGCGACCCATCGGGCTCGACGCGCGACGAAGTCATCGAGCAAGTCGCCGAGCTGCAAAAGACGATGCCGCGATCGGTCACGATTCATGCGGTGTCTTTTATGCCCGATGGCGGCCAGGAGTTTCTCCAGGAACTGTCCAGCAAGAACCGCGGCACCTTTCGCGAGGTGAACTGAGTGGCGCAGGTGCCCCGCCTGTGACCAGTGGAGCAGCCGCCCCAACTGGAAAAAGGTGCGAAATTATAGGGCTGACCCCGGCTGTGACTTAGGGCGAACCCTGCTGTGACTTGTTAAATTCCGAGACTAAGGTCAACAGAGTCATACAATTCTATCTGGATTATAGCGCTGCTCAGGGTGCGACATCGGAAATTGGAAAACAGTGCAAAAACATGGCCGACGTCGTCGAAGCCTGGAGTCGGGTAAATGGCATCATTCCTTGACGTATGCGAGAACTCATTGCTTTCAGTCCAGCAGTAGCCATTAGGTTTCCTGGCGCGCGGTCGGACTTATATGAAGAGCTGAAGCGCCGATGGCCGCAGTTCTTCCCCACGCTCCCAAAACTGCCGACAATAGAAGGGACGAAGGATGACCAAGCGGTACATGAGGTTATTGCGTTTCTGCGAGAACAGGGACGCGAACCTTACTGGAAAAAATACCCGTGTTGTCCCATTAATGATCCTCGTCTTTACCAAATTGAAGGCAGACGGGTTTTTGACGCCGCCGACTACGCCAAGACGGGGCATTTTGCTTTTTTTCCTGAGAAAGTCATTACCAACGACGCCAGCAAGGACGACGAAGGGCGTTTGCGTATCAAGCAGGGCAAAATCAATCACCAGCCAATCGGACGACCCTTCCCTTGGCGCGGGCCTCTTTGCAAAGACCACCTAAAGCGTGAGATGGAGGCGGAACACTTTATTGGTCTTGTCTTTAGGCGGGTTGAACTCATCGGTGAGAACGCCGACGACGAACCCGTCTGGAGCATGGAAAGCGACCGAGAGATGCCGCCTCTGCTCGACAGGCTCGTCTGCGAAGATGGAACCGATTACGAGTCTGCCAAGGCGCTTGGTTGCTACGTGGACGATTTCTATTTCCCTCCCCTGCTACGATTCCCTGCGGAGTCGGTGCAGGCGATGTTGCCGGTCGATTTCGCAAACACCAAAGAACAGCCCCATCACAAGCGCGGCCCGGACTTCCCCGGCGATCCGATGAAGAAATATGAACCATACTGGATTGTCTCGCGCCGCTTGCGCGATTGGTGTATCAAGCGAAAACTCAAGATCGAGTATTGGCCGGTGGTCCTCGAATGACCGCTGCCAAGGCATGGATGGGGCCGGGGACACAAACATGCATGACGCGATTGCTCGTTTCCCTTGGTTACTTAACCCGGAGTGCAAGTGCTTTCGGGGACAGTGTTCGGATCAGTGTTCATCTTTTGACTGAGTGGCGCCCGGAAGCCGTAGCCCGCAGCGCCCGCTTTTGGCCGGTGGAGCAGCGGTCGCTGCTTCTTAGGCGCGGGCAGGCGGGGAGCCCGCGCAACTCGTGGCAGGCGGGGCGCCTGACCCCACTGCCGAGGCGAGCAGCGATTTACGGGTTCCGGATTTGCTCCTGGGCGGGTGTCCGTGTTCAACTGCCGTGATGAAGCCCCTCCTTTGCTCCCTCCTTCTCGCTGTTTCCCTCGCGCCGCTCTTCGCTGAAGAGGCGGCGCCCAATACGCTCACCGCCGAGGAACAAGCGGCCGGCTGGAAGCTGCTCTTCGATGGCAAGGACGCCGCGCCGTGGTGGCGCGGATACAAGAAAGACGGGTTCCCGGACAAGTGGGTGGTCGAGGACGGCGCGCTGGTGCGCAAAGGCGGCGGCGACCTGATCACCAAGGATCAATTCGAGAGCTTCGAGTTTTCGGTCGATTGGAAGATCAGTCCGGCCGGCAATTCCGGCGTCATGTTCAAGGTACTCGAAACCGACGGCCCGCCCTACGTGACCGGACCCGAGGCGCAGATCCAGGACAATGAGAAGGGGCACGATCCGCAAAAGGCGGGCTGGATGTACCAGCTCTATCCCGCGAGCGTGGATACGACCAAGCCGGTCGGGGAATGGAACCATTTCGTCCTGAAATGCCAGAGGACGCCCGCCGGCACCTATGCTTGCGAGCACTGGATGAATGGCACCAAGTACGTCGAGTACGAGATCGGCTCGGCGGATTGGAATGAAAAGGTGGCCAAATCGAAGTTCGCGAAGATGCCCGGCTTTGGCCAGGCGGCCAAGGGCCACATCTGTCTGCAGGATCACGGCAACGAAGTCGCTTTCCGAAATCTGAAGATTCGGGTGCTGCCGTGAGCCGCGACGGCTGGCTTGCCGCTGACCCGCAGCCCTGTTACTTCAGTCGCCGAATGCACGCCGGCCCGCCTTTTCCACGCTCTCGTCCGAGGCAACACCCTCGGTCCGCCCTCGCGACTGCCCCGCAGTTGTTGCTCTGGTGGCTATTGGCCGTCACGTTCGGCCTGGCCGGCACCGGCCAGGGCGCGCCGCCGGAGCGGAAAAGTTCTTCCGCGCAGATCTTGATCAACACGCAGCCGGCGGGCGCCACCATTTATCTGGATGGTCAGGCCAGTGGTCGCAGCCCCGCCAAACTCGAGAATCTTGCCCCGGGAACCTATCACGTGAGGATCGATCTCGACGGTTATCGGCCCGCGGAACTACTGGTGAACCTGGGCTTCGGCGAGAGTTATAGTTCGGGAATGATCGAGCTGAGTCGCGCCGGCGATGCGGCGCCGCCGCCCGCCGACGTCTCGCCGCCGCCCTCGCGGATGATCGCCACGCCGGCGCCGGTCCCGCTGGCGACGCCGGTGCCCAGGCTGGTGACCACACCGCCGCCGCGCCCGCCGGCCACCCCGGCCCCGCGACGCCCCGCCACGCCGGCGCCGTCCCTCATCCCGGACGCGCCGCTCTTTCCCGCCCGCCTGGAGGAAGCCACGGCACCCTCCGCGGAAGCCGAGGACGGAGCGATTCGCGATCTGGTTTCCGCGCATCTCAAGGCGATCTCCGATGGTGACCTTCAGGCCTACGTGGGGCTTTTTGCGCCGAAAGCGGATTACTACGATGAGGGGGTGCAGACGCCCGCGGGAATTCGCAAGAGCCGGGGGAAGCTCAACGAGCGCTGGCCGGTTTACGAAATCAGCAACGTGCGCGAAGTGCTCGTGCGCGCGACCGGCGATCCGGCGGTGCGCCGGGTGGCGTTTACCTACGATTGGAAGGTCAGCAACCCCGCCAAAGGCCGCAAAGGCGGAGGCACGGCCAATGACATTTTCGATGTGCGCAAGATCGACGGCCAGTGGCTCATCGTGAAGGCCCGGCAAAATGTCGAGCGCGAGAAAAAGTCCCAGCCGTAACCGGTGAATTGCGCGCACGGGCTCACGTTGCTTTTGGTCGGCGCTGCGCTGGGCGCGGGACACGGGCTCGGTGCCGATCCGGCCCGCGACGACCGCGGGTCCGTGGTGCCGATTTCCGCGCCCGCCAAAAGCGCCCCGGCCTACCAGCCGGCCGTTCGCTCCGATGGCCGGCACGTGGTGGCGCTCGACATTGGGCACAGCCTCGATCAGCCGGGTGCGCTTAGCGCGAGCGGCATCCCGGAATTTGAGTTCAATCGCCGGATCGTGCGGCTCGTTCACGACCGGCTCGTCAACTCGAAGCGGGTCGAGCCGATGATCATCAATCCGGAGGGCCGCGCGATCACTCTGGCGGAGCGCTCCCGGCGCGCCGCGCGGGCCGGGGCCGCATTGTTTCTGGCGATCCATCATGATTCCGTGGCGAACAAGTATCTCCAGGTGCAGGAGATCAACGGACGCAAGTTGCAGTACTGCGATCGCTTCCAGGGCTATGGCGTCTTCATTTCCCGCAAGAATCCCGAGGGGTCGCGCAGTCTCGCCTTTGCCCGCCTGCTCGGCGCGGAAATGCAGCGGCGCGACATGGAATTTGCGTCGCACCATAGCGAGCCGATCATCGGCGAAAACCGTCCGATCATCGATCGTGAACGGGGTGTTTACGACTATGACGATCTCGTCGTGCTGAAGACGGCGTTGATGCCGGCCGCCTTGCTGGAATGCGGGGTGATCGTCAACCGCGAGCAGGAGGTGCTGCTCAGCCAGCCGTTGTTTCAGAAGTTGATCGCGGATGCCATCGCGGACGCGATCGAGCAGTTTTTCACCCCCGGGTGACGCCGCAAGGTGAGGCCGACTTGCAGTCGGCCTTTGGGCGAGCAAAGCGAGGCGGCAGGTGTCGCATCAAGCTCCGCACCATCGCTGCTCGCAGCGTTCTACGGCTTGCCGCCCGCCGAAGCTCCGCTGGGTGGCGGCGGCGGCGGCTGAAGGCTGCTCTGAATGAAGGTGGTGGCCGCGGGCGGGGCATGGAAGCCATGGCAGCTTTGGCAATCCCACTTCACTCCGCCAGTGCTGCGCTGTGCCGCGGCGAGTTCGCCGCTGTCCGGCTGGAGCGAAGCGCGCCGTTCCATGGTCACATCGTTCTGGGCCAGCCCGTCCTTCGCGGTGGGCCGGTGGCATTCCGCGCAGAGCGTTTGCGGCGGCATGAGGATGTCGCTGGTCAGCTTGCTCTTATGGGCGGCGCCGTGACAGTCCGTGCAGGCGATGTGCTGGTGGGGCAGGTGGGTGAAGGGGCCGCGTTGCACCCAGCGCTCGGCCACGTTTGGCAGATTGACCTTGGGTGCGGTGCTGGCGTTGCCGGCGGTGACGCTGTGGCACTTGGCACATTCGGTGAGAAACTTGCGCCGGCCCTTGCGCAGCAGGCGGTCGCTCGGATCCTCCTTTGGATCGCCCAGGAAAAAGACGGTTTCTTCGAGATCGGGGAGCGTCTGAAGTCCCCGCCGCCGCATGCTTTCCATTTCGACATCCGCTCGCTGGGAGATTTCCATGGGCGCGCTCACTCCTTCCGCGCGAATGGCATTCTCAAAGGAAGTCTTCAAGCTCGCGAGAAAGTATCGGACCTTCTGCGGATCGCCGTGCGGGATGAGGAGTTTGGGCAGGCTGGGTTGGATCTGGAGCGAGTGGCATTGCTGGCAGTGCTGCTCGAAGTTGACGGGTTGAAGGTAGATTCCGCCCGGCCCCGGTTTGTGACAATCCGTGCAGGTCATCTTTCGATTCTGGACCGCGGGAATATCGTTCCGCTCGTGGCGGGAGTGGTTGAACTTGAGGTCGGCTGGGTCCCGCAAATACGGCTGCTCGTAATCAAATGGGGGATGGCCTTGGGCGTAGGAGGTGAACGCTTTGAGCGCTTCCGGCGGCCGTTCCGGCGCGATGAAACGAACCACGCCGTCGCCCCAGTCGCGATTTTCCCCGGTCGCGGCGAGGGGCGGATGATTCAGCTTCAGCGATTGGCGGGTGCGCTGGAGCTCCTCCGCGTCGCCATGACAGGAAGCGCAAGTCTGGCTGGTCGGAAGCGCCATCCGATCACGGCCGACGTGTTCCCGGTGGCAGACGCCGCACGCGGTCGCGTGGACCACCGCGAGCTCGGTGAAGACGGTGCGCAAGGCGAGTCCCGCGGCTTGGGGCTGGTGCAGGCCCATGGCGGGATGGCATTTCATGCAAGCCTGGTCCATGAGCGAGAGCGACGTGAGGGAAAGGCCCTTTTGCATGGCGCCGAGCATCTCGTCCTTGCCGGGTAGTGACTTTTCCTCGGCCATTTTTTCCATCAAACGGCTGCCGGTGGCCAGGGGTGGCAGAGTTTTCCACAAGTCGAGATCGGAGCCGAGATGGCAGACGCGGCAGTCGTTCGCAAAGCGGGCATGGTTGGCGGAGATCGGGCCGGTGCTGAAGAGCCGCTCGCTTCCCCAGTATTGGTACGTGACGGCCCCGGCGATGGCGGCGACGGCCGTGAAGACAAAACACCAGCCTCGGAGCCGCCGGAGGTAATGCGGCTTTGTGTAGTACGCGAGATTGCCCTTGTACTTTTCGGCAACCTGCTTTTGGGTGCGCTCAGCCATGGCCTGCGGTTAAGGAAAAATCACCAGGAAACGCACGGCGACCCAGGCGTGCCACGCGGTGTAGATGAGCAAGGCGAACGAAGTCGGCACGTGGATCAAAAGCCAGCCGTGGAGCCAGTGGTGGAGCTTCATCTGCAGATCGAGCTGCCGGCGATCATTGCACCAGGCCTGGAGGTCATAGGCTTTGGGCTGCCACTTCTCGGTCAGGTTCAGCTTGAGCAGGCGGAAGACATCGTCACTGATTCTCTCATCTCCCAGCCGGTGTTTTTCGCCCCGCGGCAGGCACAGATAGGGCAGGCATTCGACGATGAGGAATTGATTGAGAATGCCGACGGAAGGGTCCAGCTCGACGGCCACCGCCGACGCTCCCTCCGTTGCCGCCTTCGCTTCCACCGCGGGATCCTTTTTCGGAGGATTCAGGCTTTGCGCCACGAGTTTTTGCATTTCCTCGGCCGCCGCCACGAGCCGCTGGCGGATATGCGGGATTTGCTCGAAGACCACCTCGCGCGGCAGCCGGTCTTTCATTTGCCGAGGCATGAATTGCTGGAGGGCGAGGCCGAAAAATCCGCTGCCCATGACGAAGAGATAGAGGATCACGAGCCCGGTGGTGTGCGGCCCGCCGGCATGGAAGCCGCAGTGAAACAGCACCAACGGGATGGTGAGGATCGTCAGCCAGATGTGGGCCTTCAGCCAGAGCTGGACATTGCCGATCCGCCACAGGCGCTTCTTTTTCCGAATCCCGAGGGCGGACGCGAAGAGGAAAATGAGGAACGCAAGGGAGCCGAAAATCAGCCCCAGCGGCGTGCCGCCGAAGGTGTTGCGCACGGGCGGCGCCTCGCCGAAGAAGCGCGGAAGATGAATCGGGAAGGGGAGGCGGTGCGGATGAAAGTTGGCCAGGAAGAGGAGCGCCGCGCCACAGGTGGCCAGCGCGACGAAGAGAAACCACGGCACGTGCGAGCGATCGATTCTCATGCGCGGTCAGGGCAGGCGGATGGCATGAAGGGAAGAGTGCTCACTCAGCGTTCAGTTTCCAGCCTTGAATCCGGGTTTTGCACGGGGCAGTGGGGAAACCATTCAGCACGGCGTATCTTCTGTTTCATAATTTAGAAGGAAACTCCACGAGAGCCGTGGTGGCCGCAGACTTTGGCCGGATGGCGGTAAGTGACGAAGTTCTAATGGGTGGTCCGATCGACCGGACGACTAAGCCAGCGGAAACGGCGTTTGTTGGGATCTTCACGGCCGATTTGTCGAGCCAGGAACTCGGTGGGCTCCACCCGCTTGGCGGCATCGTGGGGGCAGGCATAGACACAGCTCGGCACGCTGAGCTGGGTGCAAAGATCGCAAGTCGTGGCCTTCTGCACCGTGACCATCTTGCGCTCCATTTTCTTCGGCGCCGCCGGCGTGGCTGGTTTCGCCGCCGCGGCCCCCGCTGGTTTTGGTGAAGCGGGTGCGGGGGCTGGTTTTGCGGGAACTGGTGCGGAGCTTTCCGGTGCCGGGGCCGCGGCCACGGGACGGGCGGGAGCGGGCGAAACCTGGGCGTTTGCTTCTGGTGGAACGGTCGCGGACGGCGTCGTGGGTGCGGTCTGGGGAACCGCCGCCGCCGCTGCGGAGGCAGCGGGCGGACTCGGCTTGGACGCCGACGCGCCGCTCGGATCGACCGCTGGTCCGCCACTGGCCGGAATTGTTTTTGCGGAGGCCACTTCTGCTCGCACCTCCGCTCCGACGGTCGCCGCGGCCTTCGCGGGCGCCGGATCTTTCGCCGGATCTTTCGCCGGGGCTGGAGCCGTGGCGGGCTTGCTGGCGGCCACCGCCGGTGGCGCGGTCTTTCCCGCAGCCGCCTTGTCGACCGCGGGCTTTTTCTCGACCACGGGGACTTCCTTCATCACGTCAAAGCCGTGCATGTTAATGTTCCCATAGGGACAGAGCTCCGCGCACTTGGTGCAGCCGATGCACCAATCCTCGATGATGATTTCGAGGCTTTCCTTGCGCCGGATCGAGCCCACCGGGCATTGGGTCATGCAAAGAGGATCACGGCAGGATCGGCAGGCGGTCGCAACCAGGAAGCGATCGTAGCGCAGGCCGTCGCGGATCAGGCGGGTCACGCCGTCGTGGGCATCCGCGCAGGCGGCCACGCAGGCGTCGCAGCGGGTGCAATTGTCGAGGTCGATCAGGAGGAGGTTTTGCGCTTCGAAAAGTCCCTGGTCGATAAACTCCGCGAGTTGCAGGCCGACGGGCAGCATTTTTCCCCGATCAGCCTCGACCCGCACCTCGGAAATCTGCTCGAGGGTCGCGCGCACCACGGGAAACTTCTCGAGCATGAGCTGGAAATCGTCCTTGCCGATCTTGACCAGATCCACTGCATCGAGCGCGGAACAAGTG
Organism: Chthoniobacter sp.; assembly: GCA_034667665.1. Classification (GTDB taxonomy): domain Bacteria; phylum Verrucomicrobiota; class Verrucomicrobiia; order Chthoniobacterales; family Chthoniobacteraceae; genus Chthoniobacter. The sequence continues at coordinate 137,838 of JAXDQW010000030.1, read as the reverse complement.
GCATTGCGCGCCTGATCGCGCAGGAGGCCGATTTCCCCGAAAAACTCGCCGCGTTTCAGGTAGGTGCGCACCAATTCGTCTTCCACCGGATGTCCGTCCGGCATGAACCAGAACTGCTTGCCGCTGGTTTTATCGGCGAGATAAGTGCGCTGCACGCCGGCCTTGTAGGGCATCTTCTGGGAGACTCTCACCAGGCCGGTGCGAATGAGATAGAATGCATCCGCCGGGGCGCCTTGATTGCAGATGACCTCGCCCTTTGAATACGAAGCGAGTTCCGCGTGCTGCCGGATGTAGTTGAAGAAATCGAGATCGATGGTCGCGAAAATCGGCACCGTGCGCAGATGATTGGCCAGCGACCGGGCCCGGTACTGCTCGTCCATCTGCTTCTTAAAGGAGGTGCCTTTGAAAGTCGGCGCCTTCACCTTGGTCGTGGCTTTCGTCGTCGGATCCACGTCGCGGGTGCCGACAAGCATGTCCAGAATGACCCGGAGCATCTCGACCATCACGCAGTCCTCCTGCGCCCGCACCGTGGCGGAGCGCGGTTGGAAAGTGCGGCAGGTCATTTCGCCGATCAACTCGCCCGGGCCGAGCAAGGCGATGGGCGTGGTGCGCGGCAAATCGATGGAGGCATCGATGGGAATGAAACCGCGCTCCGCGGTTTCCCGCGAATCCACCGCTTCGGAGACCAGCATGCTGGTCATCTTCTTCATCCACGAAAAGGCCCCGGTGCCCTTCGGTTTCGTGGTCAGATGAGACAAGGGATTGCCGATGTAAATATCGACCTGGCCCTCGACGATGTAGAAGGCAGTGGAACCGAACTCGCCCTCCTCGCAGACGATGTCTCCGGCGCGAAAATTCCGCCGCACTGCTGCGCCGACCGCGTATTGCTTCAAGAGCACCGCCGAAACCTCCTTGAGCGCGGGCAGATACTGCACAAGCTCGTCCACACTCAAGGCCTCGCCGGTGGTCAGCTTTTCAGGATTTGCGTCCATGTCAGGAGGGTCGTCCAAGCCCGGGAAACAGCCTCGCGAGCGGAACTTGACGGGTAGAATTGCGGCGACGTGCTGCCAAGCTAATTCCGTGTTCGCTTTTCACGAAAAAGAATCCTATACCCGATTTCGTGTCACACCTGATTAATTTTCCGGCGTTAATTCTCGTCTCGTGCGCGCTCGTGGTTTCGGTGGGAGCGGCCGAAGATCCGAAGTTCTCCAAAGCGAAGTTTACGGGCGCTCCATCGTGCTCCTCGACAAGCTGCCACGGCGGCGGCACCGGTCGGAACGAAGCGATCATTTACGAGAAACGGGACCGGCACGCGGTGGCCTATGGCATTCTTGGGAAAGGAACTTCCATCCGCATCTCCGAGACCCTGGGCATCGTTGGCGATCCGGCCAAAGCGGCGCAGTGCAACGTCTGCCATGCTCCGATGCAGGCGGTTCCGCTGGATCATCTGGTCCAGAAAGCCGATCGCGGCGTGGGATGCGAAGCGTGCCACGGTCCCGCCGAGCCCTGGATCCGTTTCCACACGCGGCCCGATGTGAACTATCAACAAATGGTGGCCGCGGGGATGCGCGACTTGAACGACCTTTATGGACGCGCCAACACCTGCATTGCGTGCCACCTGAACGTCGATGATGCGATCCTGAAGGCCGGCCACCCGGAGTTGTTCTTCGAACTCGACGGACAAACCATTGCGCAGCCGCCGCACTATCGCGACGAGCGGCTCTCGCTTGGACCCCGCTCCTGGCTCACCGGTCAGGCCGCCGCCTTGCGCGAGATCAGTTGGAAGCTCGCCGCCAAACGCGAGGACCGGCTCGTTGGCCGCTGGAAGGCGCTGGTTTGGCTTCTGCGCAAGACGGAGCCGGGAAAAGGCGGATTGCCGGAGGGTGAAAATTTCGCCGCCATGCAAGCGGCGGCCGACAAGCTGGCGCACACCGCCGCGAAGGCCACCTGGACGAAAGATGAAATCGTCAAGTTGCTGCGCGGCTATGTGTCGATCGGCGGGGACTTCCGTGACCCGAAGGGGGTCGCCCCGGAGCTGCGGCGCCGGGCGGAAGTGCTGGTGCCGGCGATCCATCGACTGTGGCGGGCCTTGAAGAAAGAAGGGGGTTTCGATCCGGCGACCTTCGATTCGGCGCTCGGCGTGGCCAACCTGCTCGCTGGTGAACAGGACGATTTCGAGCCGGCGAAATTCGCCACGGCGCTCGAGCAGTTGGAAGTGGCGTTCGAACGAACCGTGAAATGACGAAATCAGAATGACGGGAGACGCGGGGACAAGCACCCGCGAATCAGGCGTCCTTCGTCATTCGGGTTTCGTCATTAATTTCGGCGCGCTAAACGCGCCGCGTGATTGCGAACAAGGCCGGGAAAGCGTGTACTGCGGTCGTCTCCCTCCGGACCATGTTCAGAATCGTTCTCCGCCTGCTCGTCATCGTGCCCTTCGTGGCCGCTTCCGCAGTCGCTGCGGAAGGCCGCCCGCCGCACGTGTTCTTCATGATCGGCGAGGGCGAATACGACACCAAAACCACCCTGCCGGCCTTTGCCAAAGCCGAGCTCGAACCGCGCGGCCTCCGCTGCAGTTTCTCCATTCTGCCGGCGGAGGAAGACGAAGTATTTCCCGCCTTCGAGGCGCTCAAGGATGCCGATCTGTTGTTGATCAGTGTGCGGCGGCACGCTCCGCCGAAAGCGCAGATGGACCTCATCCGTGCGCACGTCGCCGCGGGGAAACCGGTGGTGGGCATTCGCACCGCGAGCCACGCGTTCGGCAAGCGGCGTGGCGAAACCGAAGGAGTCTGGGAGAAGTTCGATGCCGAGGTGCTCGGCGGCACTTACGACAATCATTACGGAAAGGATGTCGTGACGTTCGCCCGGGTCGTCCCCGAAGCGGCGGGGCACCCGGTGCTCACAGGCATCGCCCCCGAAGAGTTCCGCGTGCCATCGCATCTCTACAAATATCCGGTGCTGGCTGCGTCGGTGACCCGGCTGATGACCGCCCGGATGGAAGGCCGGCCCGAGGTCGAGCCCGTGGCCTGGGTGAATACTGCGCACGACCGGCGGGTCTTTTACACCTCGCTCGGCAGCGCCGAAGATTTCGCTGTGCCGCAGTTTCGCCGGCTCCTGCTCAATGGCATCCACTGGGCGCTCGGTCTGCCTGTTCCCACCGAATCGCCGCCGAAAAAGACCGAGCCCGCGCCACCGGCTGCCGCGCTCCCGCTCAGCCCTGCGGAAGCAGCCCGGTCGTTCGAGGTCGCCGGCGATCTCGAGATCGAGCAACTGCTCGCCGAGCCGCTGGTCGAGCAGCCCGTCTTCCTGAACTTCGATGAGCGCGGCCGAATGTGGGTCGTCGAGTATCGGCAATACCCCGAGCCCGCCGGACTGAAACTGCTCAGCCATGACAGCGTGTGGCGCGCGGTCTATGACAAGATCCCGGCGCCGCCGCCCCACCACGTGCGCGGCCTTGATCGGATCAGCATCCACGAGGATACCGATGGCGACGGCACCTTCGACAAGCACACGATCTTCGTGGAGGGCCTGAACATCTGCACCGCGGTCGAGCGCGGCCGCGGCGGCGTTTGGGTGCTGAACCCGCCCTATCTCCTTTTCTATCCGGATCGGAACAATGACGACGTGCCCGATGGCGATCCGGTGGTGCATCTCGCCGGCTTCGGCCTCGAAGACACGCACTCCGTCGCGAACAGCCTGCGCTGGGGCGCGGATGGCTGGCTCTACGGCGCGCACGGCAGCACGGTTACCTCGTCCATTACCGTGCTCGGCCGTGAGCCGGTCACGCGCATCGTGGGGCAGGGGATCTGGCGCTATCATCCCGGCACGGGGCGCTTCGAGGTCTTCGCGGAGGGCGGGGGCAACACCTTCGGCGTCGAGATGGACGCGAAAGGGCGCATCTTCTCCGGCCACAATGGCGGCGATACCCGCGGCTTCCATTACCAGCAGGGGGCGTATCTGCGGAAGGGATTCGACAAGCACGGCCCGCTTTCGAATCCCTACACCTTCGGCTACTTCGAGCCGATGCCGCATGCGAAGGTGGAGCGCTTCACGCACAACTTCGTCATCTACGAAGGCGGTGCGCTGCCCGCCTTGCGCGCCGGGCATTTATTCGGTGTCGAGCCGCTGCAGGGACGGATCGTGGAAAGCGAGGTGACGCCCGACGGTGCCTCGTTCCGGACGCGCGATCTCGATCGTCCGGTGACCAGCCGCGACCGCTGGTTTCGCCCCGTGGACATCAAGGCCGGTCCCGACGGCGCGCTCTACGTGTGCGATTGGTACGAGGCCCAGATCGCGCATTGGAAAAACTACCGCGACCAGACCGGCGCGAGCAATGGCCGCATCTATCGGATCAAAGCGCAGGGTTCCCGCGCACTGCCGCCGCGCGACTTTGGCTCGCTCCCCTCTGCGGAACTCCTCCCGCTGCTCGACGGACCCAATAAATGGACGCGCCAGACTGTGCAGCGGCTGCTCGCGGATCGCCGGAATACTTCGCTCGTCCCGCTGCTCGTCAAGTCGCTCGCCGCGGCCGATGGGCAATACGCGCTGGAACTGCTTTGGGCGCTCCAAGGCAGCGGTGGCCTGGACGAAGCGGCGGCGCGGCATTGCCTCGATCATCGCGACCCGTTCGTCCGGCATTGGACCGCGCGGCTGCTTTGCGACGAGGGCCAGGTGACGCCCGCCATCGCCCGCCAGCTTGCCTCTTTGGCGGAGCACGAATCCAATCTCGAAGTCCGCGCCCAGCTCGCCTGCTCGGCGCGCCGTTTGCCCGCAAGCGAGGACTTCGCGATCCTCCGCGGGCTGCTCACGCACGATGAGGACGCCGCCGATGCGCGCCTGCCGCTGCTGCTCTGGTGGGCACTGGAAGCGAAGACGGAGAGCGATCGCGACGCCGTGCTGGCGTTCTTTCGCGAGTCGCGGCTTTGGGATTTGCCGCTGGTGAAAAGTGCGCTGCTTGAACGCCTCCTGCGCCGCTATGCCCAGCCGGACACGCGCAAGGATCTGCTCACCTGCGCCGCGCTTTTCGATCTCGCCCCGACACCCGAGCACAGCCGCCGGCTGATGACCGGATTCGAGGCCGCATTCAAAGGACGCGCCCTGGCCGGGCTGCCCGATGAGCTCGTTCAGGCGATGCGCCGGCACCACGTCTCTTCTCCGGCGCTTGCCTTGCGGCTGGGTGATCCGAGCGCCGTCGAGTCCGCGCTGAAGAGCCTGGCCGACGAGCGCGCGCCGGCCGCGCAGCGAATCGAAGCGGCGACCATTTTCGGCGAAGTGAAGACGCCCGGAAGCGTCCCGGTGCTTTTGCGGGTCATGGAGGAAACGGCCAACGACGCCCTGCGCAAAACCGCGCTGACCGCGCTCGCGCAGTTCGACAACCCGGAGATTGCCGGGCGGGTGCTGGCGTTTCACCCCCGTTTCGCGGTCGATGTCCGCCCCTTCGCGCAGAACCTCCTCGCGAGCCGTCCCGCGTGGGCCGCTCAATTCCTCGCCGCGGTCGAGGCCGGGACAATTGCGCCCGCCGCGGTGGCGCCGGAAATCGTGCGCAGGCTCCGGCTGCACGCCGGTGATCAGCTTCCCGCGCGGGTCGAGAAGATCTGGGGCCGCAGCGGCATCGCGGGCAGCGCTGAGTTTGAGCGGCAGCTCGAGCGCCTGCGCCCGCTGGTGCACGAACCCGGCGGCGATCCCTACCAGGGCCGCGTCCTCTTCGCCGCGACCTGCGCCGGCTGCCACAGCCTTCACGGGCTGGGCGGTCAGATCGGTCCCGACCTCACGAAGCTCAAGCGCGACGATCTCGACACCCTGCTCGTGGCCATCGTCAACCCCAACGCCGAGATCCGCGAGGGCTACGAGAATGTCTTCGTCACCATGAATGACGGCCGCGTGATCAACGGCTTCCTCGTCGAGCAGGACCCGCAAGTCGTCGTTTTGCGCGGGCTCGATGGCCAGAACGCCACGCTCGAACGCGCGCAGATCGCCGAGCTGAAAAGCGCCGGCGTTTCGCTCATGCCGGAGGGCCTGCTGACCGCCTTCGCCGATCAGCAGATCCGGGATCTCTTTGCCTACCTGCGCACCAGCCAGCCGCTGGTTGGGAAGGCGGAAGGCCGGTAAGGTGAGGCAGACTTGCAGTCTGCCGGAGCGGGAGGTCTTCCGTGGGCGGAGTTTGTGGAGGCGTGGGGATCGCAGACTGCAAGTCTGCGTCACTCTTTCTCCGGGAGGGGAGCGGACGGAAGCGCCGGAGCTTTGAGAGGCGTCGGTGCCGGCTTTGTGTGGGCGTCGATCCGCTTGAGCAGGCTGAACAGGTCGCTTTCCGTGGAGAGGACCAGGGAGGTGTCGCGGGTGAAGACCTTCCGGTAGGTCTCCATGCTCTTGAGGAAAGTGTAGAGCTCGGCTGCCTCCGGCTTTTGGGTGTAGGCGCGGGCATAGATCTCGGAGGCTTTGGCGTCGGCTTGCCCGCGAATTTCCTGCACGGCGCGGTAGGCGGTGGATTGGATTTCATTGAGGTCGCGCTCTTTCTGGCCGGCGATGCGCGCGGCTTCGCCTTCGCCCTCGGAGCGGAAGCGCTGCGCGATCTGGAGCCGCTCGCTGATCATGCGCTGATAGATGCGGTCGAGCACTTCGGGGTTGTAATTGACGCGCTTGAGCCGGAGATCGAGCAGCTCGATGCCGAACTCGAGCAGCTTCTCGGCGGCGGCAATCCGGATCTCATTCTCGATTTTCAGCCGGCCATATTCGATCGGTCGCAGGGTGCCGATCGCGCCCTCGCCGGGGCCGCCTTTGAGCGTTTCGTCATGCACCGGCTTGCGGCTCTTGTCGGTGCGAATGATTTCGATCAACTCGTGCTTGGCGATGGCATTCCGGATTTCGCTGCCGAGAATGTCTTCCAGCCGCGATTGCGCGCTCTTCTCGTCGCGGAGCCGCAGAAAATACTGGAGCGAGTCCTTGATCCGCCAGCGCCCGAAGGCGTCCACATGAATGTAGGTTTTGTCCTTCGTGGGGATCCCGACCGGCGCGCCGTCCCATTCCAGAAAGCGCTTGTCGAGCCGGTTGACGGTTTGAATGAACGGGGCCTTGAGATGGAGCCCCGGTTCGATGACGGGTCCGCCGACCGGCCTGCCGAACTGGGTGACGACGACCTGCTCCGTCTCATTGACCGTATAGAAGGCGCCGGGCACTACGAAGAGCAGCAGCAGCGCCGCGACGAGCATTCCCGGGAGCAAGCCGCGATTCATTTCGGCACCTCCTCGGGTTTCGTGGAGAGGGGCATGATGGGCAGCATCTGCCGCAGGTTTTCATCCACGATGATCTTCTGTCCCATCTGCGGGACAATCTCGGCCATGGTCTCCCAGTAGATCCGGGTGCGCGTGATTTCGGGCGCCTTCGCATACTCGGTCAGCAAAGCACTGAAGGCGGCGACGTCGCCCTCGGCTTCATTGACCCGCTTGAATTGGTAGCCTTCGGCCCCGCGAATCTGCTGATCGGCTTCGCCCTTGGCCTTCGGGATCACTTTGTTGTAATCGCCGTTGGCCACGTTGACCATGCTCTCGCGGTCTTGCTGGGCCTTGTTGACTTCGTTGAAGGAGGCCTCGACCTGGCGCGGCGGGTTGACGTTCTTGAGCTGCACCTGGTCCACCCGGATTCCGAGGCGGTAGCGTTGCACCAGTGCCTGCATCTGCATCAGCGCGGTGCTCTCGATTTCCTGGCGCCCGATGGTGATGACCTCGTCGACGGTCCGGTCGCCGATGACTTCGCGCATGGCGGCTTCCGAGATATCGCGCAGGGTCTGGCCGGGATTGCGCACATCGAACAGAAACTGTTTGGGGTCGGCGATGCGATATTGCACGACCCACTCCACGAGCGCGGCGTTGAGGTCGCCGGTCACCATGGATTTCTGTTCCTCGAAATCGCTGGAGACCTGATCGGGGTTGCTATAGCCGCGGGTGTAAAAGCCGAACTCCAGCTTCAACTGCCGTCGCGTCGGCAGCACCGTGACGCTGTCCACGCCGAGGGGGATCTTGAAATGCAGCCCGGCATCCACCGTCTCCAGGAATTTCCCAAAGCGCAGCACCACGCCCTGTGATTCCGCGGGAACGGTGTAGAAAGAGGTCCACAGCGCAACCACGAGCGCGAAGCCCACCACGGCGACCAGCAGCAAGCGCGCGGACGGCGGGCGAAAGTTGACCGACGGAGGAGGCTGGTCGCGGTAGTTCAGAACCGGGAGCGTAGGAGACGCCCTGGCCGGACGCAACAGCGGCGAAGCAGAACCATCCGGGGAGGCTCTCAGCCTCCCGTGATACACGCCATTCCCGATGTGCTTGCGGGCTTTCGGGTGGATCCATGATTTTCGCTCGGCACTCTCGGCAGGGTGGGCTAGAAGCGTCTTTTAGCCATGCCAGCGACTGACCCCCCTGCTCTCTTTCGTGCGGTTTCGCTCTTCTCTTCGTTGTCGCGAGAGGACTCGGAGCGGCTGGCGGAACAGGCGGTGGTCGTCGAGGTGCCGGCGGGCGAGCGGATCCTCCGGGAGGGCGACGTGGGCGACCGCATGTTCGTGGTCCAGAAAGGCGCGGTGCAAGTTTTTACGACTTCTTTCGACGGATCGGACCTGGTGCTCGAGCGGCTTGAGGCGGGGCAATGCTTCGGCGAGCAGGCGCTGCTGCCGGGCGGGACGGGGCGGCGCACGGCGAGTGTCCGCGCGCTCGAGGATTGCACGCTGCTCGAGTTAACGCGCGAGGCCCTCGCGGTGGCGCTGAACGAAAACGGCGAATTTCTCCGGCGGATGCAGGCCGCCCGGAACGAGCAGCGCGTGGCCCGCAACGAGAAGCTGCGGGCCGCCGTCTTCGCGAGCCTCGGCGTGATTGCGCAGAGCGAGAGTTACCGTTTGGAAACCTATGCGGCTGGCGAGACAGTATTTCGCGAGGGCGAGCGGGGCGAGCGGGTCTATCTCCTGCTGAAGGGCCGCGCACTGGTCAAGCACACCGCCAACGGTGCGGTCGAAGTCCTCGCGGAGTTGCTGCCGGGACAGTTCTTCGGCGAACTGGCGATCCTCAACGACTCGCCCCGCGCGGCGACGATCGAAGCGGCGGAGGACCTCGAGGTGGCGAGCCTGGACGGCGAGTGGTTCCGGGCGGCGCATCGCGAAAGCCCGGCGCTTCAGTCGCTGATGGAGTCGCTTTCGGACATTTATTTGCTGCCGCAGCGCGGGTTGCTGACGCTGCAGAGCGGACACGTTGATGGTGAGTCGGCGCTCACCGCGATCTATCATTTGCCCGACGGCCGGCGCGTGCTGTGCGCGCAGTTGGCGAAGCGCGATGCGTTCACGGCCCGCGTGCTCGGGGTCGAAGAGCCGGGTGAGAGTGTGAAGTATGAAAAGCCGGAGCGCGGCCTCCACCGGGAGTTGCGGATCGTCGCGGGCAGGCTGGTCGAAATCGACGCCGAAGGCGAATGGACGCGCCTCGGCAAGGTGCTCGAGGCCTTGCTCGACGCCCAGCCCGTCGCGGACTGGCAGGTCACGATGTTTCGGGAGAAGGGGGACTTTCAGGCCGAACCCGCGGTGCCCCGCTACGAGGAGAGCGAAATCATCTGCGCCTGTACGCAGACCTCGTGTGGGCAGATTCTGGAAGTGATCCGGGACCAAGGGCACACGGTGGAAGCCATCGGACGGCGGACCGGCGCCACGCGGGTTTGCGGCGGCTGCACCCCGCTGGTCAAGGAGTTGCTCGGGCGCGGTGACTGGACCCCGGCGTGTGTGTGCGAGACCATCTCGCTGTCGGAAGACGTGCGGGCTTTTCGAATCAGGCCGACGGAGGGAAAGTGCCCCTCGTGGCTGCCAGGGCAGCATCTGGTGCTCCAGGCGCGCATCGACAACCGCTGGGTGCAGCGCTCTTACACCCTCTCATCGCCGTCCGGCATCGACGACGCCTACGAGATCACCGTCAAGCGCGAGCCGCAGGGTGTCTTCTCGCGCTGGCTGTTCGACCGGCTCACCCCGCAGGCGTTTCTCCGCATCTCCCAGCCGGATGGCCACTACTTTCTCCCCGCAGACCAGCAAAGCGACGTGGTCTGCATCGTCGCTGGAATCGGCGTGACGCCGGCGCTGGCGATGGCGCGCGCCTTGGTGGACAACCCCCGTCCGTTCCGCCTCCACGTTGACTATTCGGTCTCGGAAGCCAAGCAGCTCATCCTCAGCGACGAGCTCCGAAGTTTCCAGGTAAAGAATCCGCGCCTGTCCGTGCGGACGCGAATCACGCGCGAAGAGGGCCGCATCGGCGCCGCGGATGTGCAGGAGCTGGTCCGGCAATTTCCCGACGCGGTGTTTTTCCTCTGCGGGAGCGATGGATTCATGGCGTCGGTCAAAGGCCATCTGCGCGACGGCGGCATGCCGGAGGAGCGGATCAAGATCGAGGTGTTCACCGTGGCGGGCGCCAAGCCGCCGGCAAAGCCGGCGGGCCAGGCGACCTGCCCGTTTGACCACCAGACGAACGTCGTCGAGCAGCCGCAGACGCCGATCGAGCAAGCCGAAGCGCTGTTGCGGCAATACTACACGGAAGTGAATGCGGCGGCGGTCTTCGAGCAGCGCTGGCGGCAGGTCGCCGAGGAGTTCCGCACCCGGGGCACCTACATGCAGACCGGCGAGGAGCTCGCTTACCTGGCTAAAGTTGCGTGGCGCAACAGCACGCGCTGCATCGGCCGGATGTATTGGGAAGGCATGGCCGTTCGCGATTTCCGCCACGCCACGACCGCCGACGAGATGCTCGAGGCGATCCTCGGGCACATCGAGTTTGCCACTAATGGCGGCAACATCCGCCCGACGATGACCGTCTTCCGGCCGCTCGGCACGGACGGCAAAGGACCGCGCGTCTGGAGCCCGCAACTCTTCCGTTACGCCGGCTACCGGGCAGCGGATGGCTCGGTGCTCGGCGACCCGGCGAATCTCGAGCTGACCGAAGTGGCCACGGCGCTCGGCTGGCAGCCGCCCGAACGGCGCAGCCGCTTTGACCTGCTGCCGCTGATCGTCCAGACTGAGCCGGGCCAGCGCCCGCACTGGCGGGAGATCCCGCGGCGGCTCGTGCTCGAGGTGGCGATCACGCACCCGGACTTTCCGTGGTTCGCCGACCTCGGCCTGAAGTGGTATGCGGTGCCCGCGGTTTCCTCGATGCTCTTCGACGCGGCGGGGGTGCTCTATGCCGCCGCGCCTTTCAACGGCTGGTACATGGGCACGGAGATCGGTGCGCGAAATTTCGGCGACAGTTATCGCTACAATCTTCTCGCCGTGGTCGGCCGGAAGATGGGGCTCGACATGTCCAGCGACCGCACGCTCTGGCGCGACCGCGCCCTGGTCGAGCTGAATGTCGCGGTTCTCTACTCGTACGAGAAAGCCGGCGTGACGATGATGGACCACCACGCGGCGAGTCATTCCTTCGACAAGTTCGAGCAGCTCGAAAACGCCGCCGGCCGGACCGTGCACGCGCGCTGGAATTGGATCGTCCCGCCGATCTCCGGTTCGGCCGTCACGATCTTTCACCGTGACTCCTGGAAGGACATTCAGCTCAAGCCGTGCTACACGCACCAGAGCGACCCGTGGAAGGACGACCTCTCGTGGAAGAGCGAGGCCGGGTAACGCAGCGGCCTGCGCGCCCCGCGTCGGCGAAATCGCCGCCCGGACAGCGATGGAGCCCGGCGCCGGCCGCCGCCCGTGTTTTTTCGCGATGGGCTTTGACACGGTGCGAGCGCCTCCGTTACCTATCTGGCCACTGCTGAACCAAGGCGGCTGCGTGTTCGACGCGGCGCTTTCGCGGTTCGCGATCCAGACTCCCAAACCCCCTCCTGCGCTTGGCTCAGAACGACGACTACATTATCGAGATTCTCCTCGAAACCGCCCTCATCACCAAGTCGCAGCTCCAGCGGGCGAAGGCGGAGCGAAAGGGGGAGGAGACGGTCGTGGAGGTGCTCATCCGGCAGGGCATCCTGACCGAGGAAGACGTCAGCCGCGCGCTGGCCAGCCATGCGGCGATGGATTTTGTGGATCTCACGCAGATCACCGTTTCCCCCGAGGTGATCGATCAGGTGCCCAAGGACGTCGCCAAACGTTTCAAGGTGGTGCCGCTCGCCGAATCGGAAACCGGCCTGATGATCGCGGTGGGCGATCCGTTGAACTTCGACACCTTCGATTCGCTGCACCACCTGCTCCAGCGGGATTTGGAATTCGTGTGCGCGACGCCGGAGGCGATCATGACCGCCTACCGAAAGTATTACGGGACCGCGGAGGACGCGATTGCGGAGATGGGTGGAGATGCCAATATCCAGATCGCCGGCGCGGGCGACACGGGGATGGCGGAAGGCGATACCGGCGACGCGCCGATTATCAAGATGGTGTCGATGCTCCTGGTGGAAGCCCAAAACATGCGGGCGTCGGACATTCATCTCGAGCCGCTGGAAAAACGCTTTCGGGTGCGCTTCCGGATCGACGGCGTGCTGCACGAAATGCAGAACCCGCCGAAAAAGCTCCAGACGGCGATTGTCTCGCGGTTGAAGATCATGTCGGGCACGATGTCGATCGCGGAAAAACGGCTGCCGCAGGATGGCCGCATCCAGGTGAAAATGGGGAAGAAATCGATCGATCTGCGCGTTTCCACCATCCCGACCAACCACGGCGAATCGGTGGTCATGCGTATTCTCGACAAAACTTCGCTCCAGCTCGGGCTGCCGCAGCTTGGCTTCCTGAGCGACGACCAGGAAACGATGGAGGGGCTGCTCAAGCTGCCGGACGGGATCATGCTCGTGACCGGGCCCACCGGCTCGGGCAAGACGACGACGCTTTACGGGTGCCTGCATTACATCAACAAGCCGGACAAGAAGCTGATTACCGTCGAGGACCCGGTGGAGTATCAAATGAACGGCATCAATCAGGTGCAGGTGAATGCGGACATTGGGATGACCTTCCCGGCCGCGCTGCGCTCGATCCTGCGCCAGGCGCCGAACATCATCATGATCGGTGAAATTCGCGACCTCGAAACGGCGAGTATTGCCATCAATGCCTCACTCACCGGCCACCTCGTTTTTTCCACGTTGCACACGAATGATGCGCCGGGCGCGGTCGCGCGTCTGGTGGACATCGGGGTGCAGCCTTTCCTGGTCAGCTCAGCGGTGCGTGCGATCCTCGCCCAGCGCCTGGTGCGCAAGCTGTGCTCGATCTGCCGCCAGCCCCATGAAATGACCGAAGCCGAGCTCTCCGCGCTCGGTCTCGATCCGGAGCAGCTCTCCGAGGCCACGGTGATGAAGCACGTCGGCTGCGATGCCTGCAAACACCGCGGCTTCAAAGGCCGGATGGGCATCTTTGAGATCTTCCTGATCGACGACGAAGTGCGCCACATGGTCAACGAAAAGGCCTCCACCGTGGAGTTGCGCAAGCGCGCCCGCGAGATGGGCATGCGGACCCTGCGCGAAGACGGCATTCGCAAGGTGCTCGCCGGCATGACCACCGCGGAAGAGGTCATCTCGTCCACGATGGCGGACGCCGAATAGCGCCTCGCGGCTGGCCATGGCCCTCTTCGGTTTCACCAAACCTCCGGCTGGTCCGGTCGCCCCGGAGGCTCCCCGCGTGCCCGGGCCGAAGGGCGCGGGGCTCGTGCCCATGGAGGATTTGCTCCGGCTGGTCGTCGATGAAGGCGGTTCCGATTTGCACCTTTCCGTCGGCACGCCACCGGCGGTGCGCTTGAATGGCAAGCTGGTCAAACTCGAAGTGCGGCCGCTGCTCGCCGAGGACACGGAAACGCTGGCACGGGCCATCACCAGCGAAGCAAATCTCCAGCGGGTGAACGAAGAGGGGAGCGTGGACTTTGGTTTTTCGTTCCGGGACGCGGACCGCTTTCGGGTGAGCGTCTATCGCGAAAAAGGAAACCTCGCGCTGGCCCTGCGGTTGGTCCCGAAAAAGATGCTGTCGTTGGAGGAGATCGGGATGCCGCCGGCCGTGCGCCAGTTGCTCGAGCTTCCCCGCGGCCTGATCCTCGTGACCGGCCCGACGGGTTCCGGCAAGAGCACTTCGCTCGCCTCGATGCTCGATGTGATCAATGCGACGACCGATCACCACATCATCACCATCGAAGACCCCATCGAATACTTCCACCAGCACCAGCGCGGGATCGTGAACCAGCGCGAGGTCGGAGTGGACGTGCCGACGTTCCCGGAAGGGCTGCGCCGCGCGTTGCGGCAGGATCCGGATGTGATTCTGGTCGGGGAAATGCGCGACCTGGCGACGATGGAAACGGCGATCACCGCGGCGGAAACGGGGCACCTGGTTTTCTCCACGCTGCACACGACCGGCGCGGCGCGGACCGTGGACCGCATCATCGATGCCTTTCCCAACACCCAGCAGGAGCAGACGCGGACGCAGCTTTCCTCGAACCTCAAGGCTGTGCTTTCGCAACTCCTCATCCCGCGCATCGATAAGCCGGGGCGCATCGCCGCGTTCGAGCTGATGATCAACACGCCCTCGATCGCGGCGCTGATTCGCGACAACAAAACCTTCCGCATCGCGAACGACATCCTCACCGGCTCGAAGTACGGCATGGTCTCGCTCGATACCTCACTCGCGCAGCTCTATCTCGACGGCTACATCGCCTACGAACAGGTCATGACCAAGGCGCAGGACCCGCAGGCGGCCATCCAGATCATCGGCGCCCAGAAGCCGCGCAAACGGTAGTTCCCTTGGTGCAAGTGCCTGCTTCTTTAGGGCGCCCATCTGCGGGGGCCTTGATCATTGGACGACTGGGACGGGCCCTTCTCCAGGCGCTTGCAGAAATTCGCAGGATTTCTCTTACCAGCACGCTGGTCGTGGATGTAAGGTCCGCCTCAGGCCGCTGTCCGGTCTGAACCCACCCCATGAACGTCAAGCAAGTCCTCGAACAATTCGTTGAGCAGGGTCTGATCGACGGAACGCAACGCGAAGATATCGCCCAGGAGGTCGTGCACAGCGGCAAATCGCTGCCCCAAGTCTTCGTCGATTTCCAGATTTGCACGGAGGAGGAATTCTATCAGCACGTCGCCGCGGCGCTGGGAACCGACTACGTGGATCTCGCCGGTTTCGAGCCGCCGGATGAGTTGATCCGGCTGATTCCGGCGGGCCACGCCATCCTGCACCGCGCCATTCCGCTGGGCGCAGAGGGCAACACCATCCAGGTGGCGCTCTCCGACCCGTTCAACATGCAGACCGTGGAGGATCTGCGGTTCGCGCTCGGCAAGGAAATCCAGGTGGTGGTGGCGCCGGTCTGGCAGATCGATGAACTGATCAAAAAGCACTACGGCACCGACGCGGGCAGCATGGATGAAATCCTGGCGCAAATGGGCGGCGAGGTCGAGTTCGGGGGCGATGGCGGTTTCGATCTGAAGAACCTCGAAGCGGAGGCAAATGCGACGCCGATCATTCGCTACGTGGATCTGATCATTTACCAGGCGATTCAGGACCGGGCCTCGGACATCCACTTCGAGCCGTTCGAGACCGAATTCAAAATCCGCTACCGGGTGGACGGAGCGCTTTACGAAATGTCCCCGCCGCCGCGGCATCTCGCCCTGCCCGTCATTTCGCGGGTGAAGGTCATGGCGAATCTGAACATTGCGGAGCGCCGCCTGCCGCAGGACGGGCGCATCCAGATGACGCTGGCGGGCCGGCAGGTGGACCTGCGTGTTTCGACCCTGCCCACGCAGTTCGGCGAATCGGTGGTGCTCCGCGTGCTCGACCGTTCCGCGGTCAAGCTGGAGCTCGAGACGCTGGCCATGCCGCCGTACATTTACAATTACCTGCTGCAAACGATCGAAAAGCCGAACGGCATTTTCATCGTCACCGGCCCGACCGGCTCCGGCAAGACGACGACGCTCTACGCCTGCCTGAACAAGATCAACACGGTTGATTCGAAGGTGCTCACCGCGGAGGACCCGGTGGAATACGACATTGAAGGAATCATCCAGGTGCCGATGAACGAGGCGATCGGCCTCAACTTCGCCCGCACGCTGCGCGCCTTTCTCCGGCAGGATCCGGATCGCATCATGGTGGGTGAAACCCGCGACGTGGAGACCGCCCAGATTGCCATTCAGGCTTCGCTGACGGGCCATCTCGTCTTCACCACGCTGCACACCAATGACGCGCCGGGCGCGGTCGCGCGTCTCATCGACATGGGCGTCGAGCCCTTCATGATTTCCTCTTCGCTCGAGGGCGTGCTCGGCCAGCGCTTGATTCGGAAGATCTGCCTGAATTGCCGGACGGCCTACGAGCCGACCGAATTGGCCCTTTCCCAGCTCGGCCTGTCACCCCACGAAATCGGCGACAAAAACTTCTACTACGGCAAAGGGTGCGAGAGCTGCAACAATACCGGATATAAGGGGCGCAAAGGCATCTACGAGTTGCTCAGCATGAGCGACCCCATCCGCGAGTTGATCAATCAGCGCGCCCCCTCGGTGGTGATCAAACAAAAGGCCATCGAGCTCGGCATGACGACGCTGCGGCAGGACGGTCTGCGCTGCATTTACGACGGCGAGACCACCATTGAGGAAGTGCTGAAATACACCTAGGTTCCGCCGTGCCACGCTCGGCGGTGTCGCCTCCGCTCCGGCGCCTTTTCGAGCTGGGGCGCTCGCCCGCCGGAAAACCTTTCAATCACCCACCCATGAATCCACTCATTTTGACCCTCCGAATTTGGGCCGCCGTGCTGATAGTCCTGCTCCTTCCGGGATGCGCCCTCCTCCATGTCTGCCACCACGACGGAGATCCGGTCCAGAAAGCAACCGCCGGACAGCCTCCAGCGGAGCCGCGCAGGTAGCGAACCGGCGCTCGATCCGCCAGTGGGATGGCGAAAGAAGGCCCATTCCGGCCGGATCCCTGCGTCGATCTCCGGAGCGGCGGTCAGTGCGGGACGCAACTTTAGGGCATACAAGCGGGTCCGACGCTGCTATATCCCCCGAGCGCACCAGATGAGAGCCGATTGTCAAAGAGCCTGCTTGCAGAAACAAGCCGCGTCGGTCCGCGCGCCTGGAGTTCCTGATGTTTAGCAGCAGTCCGATTCGCGTTTTGCTGATCGAGGATAACGAGGAGCACGTCGAGTTTTTGGAACAACTGCTCGCTTCCCCGGAGGGTCCGCACTTTCAGCGGGAGGCTGCCGGCACTCTTGCGGAGGGCCTGAAGCGCCTCGCCGAAGGGGGCGTGGATGTCATTCTCCTGGATCTGACGCTGCCGGACAGTGATGGGCTCGAGACGTTCATCCGCATCCTCGAGGCGGCGCCGGAAGTGCCGATCGTGGTGCTGAGCGGCATCCAGGACGTGGAAATCGCCGTCGAGACCGTGCAACTCGGCGCGCAGGATTACCTGGTCAAAGGCCGGGTCGATAATCATCTCCTGATTCGCTCCATGCAGTACGCGGTCGAACGCAAGCGCGCGCAGACCCAGCTCAAGCATGCCAATGAAATGCTCGAGCAGCGCGTGCGGGAGCGGACGCAGGCCTTGCAACTGGCCAATACGCGACTCCAGCAGGAAGTCGCGGAACGCCGGAAAGCCGAGGAAGCGTTGCTCGAGAGCAACCGGCAGCTCGCCGACGCCATGGCGAAGCTCCAGACGGCGCAGCGGGAGATCATTCAACGCGAGCGCATGCATGCGCTGGGCCGCATGGCCAATGGCATCGCCCACGATTTCAACAATGCCCTCGCCCCCATTCTCGGCTTTAGCGAATTGCTCCTGTTGAAACCCGAGACCTTTCAGGACCCCCTCCGGACGCGGGGCTATCTCGAGATGATCCACAAGTCGGCCAAGGAAAGCGCGGAGGTGGTCGCCCGCCTGCGGGAGTTTTACCGCTACCGCGATGAGGGCGAAGTTTTTACCCCCGTGGTGCTCAACGACCTCGTGCTGCAAGTCATCTCGCTGACGCAGCCGCGCTGGAAGGACCAGGCGCTGGCGGCCGGCATCACCATCGATGTGCGCACGGAGATGGCCAACGTTCCGACCGTGCCGGGCAACGAGGCCGAGCTGCGCGAAGCGCTCGCCAATCTCGTCTTCAATGCGATCGATGCCATTCCGAAGCGCGGAACCATCACTATCGGCACGGAGGTTCAGGGCCGCTGGGTCGTGGTCACGGTCTGCGATGACGGAATCGGCATGAGCGAGGAAACCCGGGCGCGCTGCCTCGAGCCGTTTTTTAGCACCAAAGAGCACGAAGGCACCGGGTTGGGCCTCGGCAGCGTGTATGGGATCGTGCGCCGGCATGACGGACAAATCGACATCCAGAGCGAGCAGGGCTGCGGCACGTCGGTCTCCATCTCACTGCCGCTGGAGCGCAAGAGCAGGCCGCCCGAGGCGGCGAAGGCGGCCGTGCCCAAGGGCTCGGCTTTGCGGATTCTCGTGGTCGAAGATGAGCCGCTGGTCCGCGAAGTCCTGGGGGTTTATCTCGCCGAGGACGCGCACCACGTGGTGACCGCGGTCAACGGTCGGGAGGGGCTGGAGAAATTCAAGGCGGAGGGCCCCTTCGATCTGGTCATGACCGATCGCGCGATGCCGGAACTCAATGGCGATCAACTGGCCGTGGAAATCAAGAAGTTGCAACCGGAGCAGCCGATCATCCTCCTCACCGGTTTCGGCGATTTGATGAGCGGGTCCGGAGAGCAGCCTGCCGGGGTTGATTTGGTGGTGAGCAAGCCATTCACCCTGAGTACTTTGCGATCGGCGATGGCGCGGATTACCGGTCGCTAGACCCGGCCGCAGGGGACCTTCCGCGCAATCCTGCACCAAAGTCTGGCGCTCGGCGGGAACCGTGGGATATGTTGCGGCGCAGGCGAGCATGACGGCCCCCTCCTCTTCAGAACCCATCAAAGTCCTCCTCATCGAGGACTGCCCGGGGGACGTTTTCCTCCTGCGCGAGATGGTCCAGGACACCGGGACCTCGCGGTTCCGCGTGGTCGCGCAAACCGATCGCCTCGAAGATGGAATCGAGTTCCTGCGCACGTCCCAGGCGGATGTAGTGCTGCTCGATCTGATGCTCCCGGATTGCCAGGGGCTGGAATCCTTCATCCGCGCCCACGAGGCCGCGCCGGAAGTGCCCATTATCGTCTTGAGCGGCATCGACGACGAGGAATTCGCGGCCCAGGCGATGCACTTGGGCGCGCAGGATTATCTGGTCAAAGGCCGCGTCGATACCAATCTCCTCCAGCGCGCCTTGCGTTACGCCGTCGAGCGTTCGCACAGCGAGGCGCAGTTGGCGCGGGAACGGGACCTCCTGCACACCTTGCTCGATAACATTCCCGACCGCATCTATTTCAAGGACGAGCACAGCCGTTTCATCCGGATCAACCGGGCGCTGACCGAATTCTTCCATCTCCAGCGGGCCGAAGATGCCTACGGCAAGACCGACGCGGATTTCTTCGGGCCGGAGCACGCCGCCGAGACCCGGGCCGACGAAATCCACATGATGGAAACGGGTGAGCCGATCCTCGGAAAGATCGAGGCCAAGACGCCGACGGGTGGTGGAAAGTCATGGTCGTTGACGACCAAGCTGCCCCTGCGCGACCGGCAGGGGCGGATCGTCGGCACCTGCGGCATTTCGCGCGAGATCACGGCGCTCAAGGAAATGGAGGAGCAGCTCGGCATCGAACGCAACCTCCTGCGCAGCGTCATCGACAATCTTCCAGACTCCATCTTCCTCAAGGATACCGAGGGGCGTTACCTGCTCGACAATGTCGCCCATTACCGCAGCCTCTCGGCGAGCGACCCCAAGGAGGTGATTGGTCGCACGGTGTTCGACTTTTTCCCCGACGCGATCGCGCAGCACTTCCACGAGACCGATCTTGAAATCGTGCGCACCGGCCGGCCGGTGATCAATCACGAAGAGCGCGCGTTCGATTTCCATGGGACGCCCCTCTGGTTGCTGACCACGAAAGTCCCGTGGCTGGGCGAAGACGGCACCATCCTCGGCGTGGTCTGCATCGCGCGCAATATCACCGAGCAGAAGGAAGCCGCCGAAAACCTGCGGCTGGCCTACGCGGAACTGGCGCACAGCCGCGAGGAAGTCATCGAAGCCATGGGCAAGCTGCAGACGGCCCACCATCAATTGCGGGAGGTCCAGCTCCAGCTCATCGAGGCGGAGAAAATGAAATCCATCGGCCGCCTCGCGGCGGGGGTCGCGCACGAGGTCAAGAATCCGCTCGCCATCATCAAGATGGGCGTGGAGTTCATGGCGCAACAGAGTGGCGGCGACGACTCCGCGCAGCTCGTGCTGAGGGAAATGGCCGAGGCCGTGCAGCGCGCCGATGGAGTGATTCGCGGCCTGCTCGATTTCTCCGCCCCGAAACAGATCGAGGTGAAGCGCGAGAATCTCAACGCAATCATCGATCAGGCGCTGATGCTCGTGCGCGGAGAAATGAAAGGCGCTTTTCAAATCGTCCGCGAGTTGCAGCCGAATCTGCCGCTGGTCCCGCTGGATACGGTGAAAATGAGTCAGGTTTTCGTCAATCTCTTCACCAACGCGCTCCACGCCATGGACGATGGCGGCACGCTCACCGTGCGCACTTACAGCAAGCAACTCACCGGCGTCGGCGCCAACATCAGCGGCGCGCGCAGTGAATCGTTTCGCGTGGGCGGCAATATCGTGGTGGCCGAAATCGACGATACCGGTCACGGCGTCCCCGAGGAAAAGCTGGGCAAGATTTTCGAACCCTTTTTTACCACCAAGCCGACCGGGAAAGGCACCGGCCTCGGCCTTTCCGTGGTCCGCACGATCGTGGACTTGCACGGTGCGACCATCGACCTGCGCAACCTGCCCGAATGTGGGGCGCGGGTGACGATTATGTTTCAAGTTTAGCGCTTCGCTTGTAAGTTGCGCGCAATCTCCTGATCTTGACGTGAGTTTCGCGCCGTCCGAGCGGACCCTGCCGCGGGCCACCGACCAGTTTCAGAGCTCCCAGCACTCCATGGAACCTACCAAAAAACGCATCTTCATCGTCGATGATGAGTCGGGCTTTACCCGCCTCCTGAAGCTCACCCTCGAGCGCACCGGCCGCTACATCGTCCGCGAGGAAAACGACGGAACCGTGGCCTGGCTCGCCGCCCGGGAATTTCAGCCGGACATCATCTTTCTCGACATCGTCATGCCCAAGATCGATGGCGGCGACGTCGCGCAGAAGATTCGCAGCGATCCCTCGCTGGCCCGGGTGCCGATCATCTTTCTGACCGCCATCGTCTCCGCGCGCGAGACCGTCAAGGACATCGGCGGGTTTCCGTTTCTCGCCAAGCCGGTCAGCCTCGACGCGATCAACGCCTGCATCCGCGAGCATCTCGGGGCTCCGGCCTGACGGACGCGGGCCCTTTCGCAGGCAGGTTCGTGACGTCCTGCAAGGTAGCATATAGGCGGGCCAAACGAGCCAGCCCAAGGCCCGAGGGGGGAGGGGACTCGAGGGGGTGGCGGGTTGGGCGAGCTGGCGAGGAACGAACGCCGCCCTGGGTTTACGGGAAGAACTTCAACCAGCCCCAACGGGCCGCAACTAAGCGCTGGAGTTCGCGCAGCCCTCTTGCTTCGAAGCGGGCCGTGTCTAGAATCCGTGCCCTATGTTTTCCCCAGCCTTCCGCAACCGTCCGCTCGTTTCTTCCATTGCCCTTGTCTTGATGCTGGCCGGTGCGCCGGAAACGCACGCGGCTGAGATCTCGGCGGCCGGTCCATCGACCAAAGGATTGAAGCCGCCGGAGCGCGTGCCGGAACCGAAGCTGGCGGCGGCGAGCGATGATCCGGAAAAGCAGCGCAAGAAGTTCAAGCTCGATCCCGGGTTCGAGGCGAAGCTCTGGGCGGCGGAGCCGATGCTCGGCAATCCGGTTTCCTTCAGCATCGACGAAAAGGGCGTGATCTACGTGGCGGAGACGTATCGTTACCGCTCGAGCGTGCTGGATATCCGGCACTACATGTTCATGCTCGAGGACGATCTCGCCTGCCGGACCACCGACGACCGCATCGCCAGCATCAAGAAGAATTTCCCGGACGACTGGCAGAAGCTGCAAATCGAAACGGAAGTGGTGCGGCGGCTCGAAGACAAGGATGGGAGCGGCACAGCCGACGTGACTTCACCCTACGCCGCCGAGATGACGACGCTGCTCGACGGGATCAATTCCGGAGTGCTCGCGCACGACGGGAAAGTCTGGTGCACCAACATACCGAACCTCTGGCAGTTTAGTGGACTGAAGGACGGCAAGGCGGAAAAACGCGAGTCGCTCAGCTTCGGTTACGGCGTGCGCTTTTCCTTTACCGGGCACGACATGCACGGCCTCGCCCTCGGGCCCGATGGCCGGCTTTACTTTTCGTTCGGCGATCGCGGCGCGCATGTGAAGACCAAGGAAGGCGGGACGCTCGCCTTTTCGGACGAAGGCGCCGTCTTCCGCTGCGAGCGGGATGGTTCGCACTTGGAGGCCTATTACCACGGCCTGCGCAATCCGCAGGAACTGGCCTTCGATAATCACGGCAATCTTTTCACCGGGGACAATGATTGCGACATGGGCGACCGCGAGCGCTGGGTTTATCTCGTCGAGGGCGGCGACTCCGCCTGGCGCGTGGGCTGGCAGCATCCGCCGCTCGGCAAGGATCACGACATGTGGCTGGTGGAAAAAATGTGGGAACCGCGCAAGGAGGGCACTCCTTTCTATGTCCTCTCGCCCATTCTCAACATCCCGGATGGTCCCTCCGGCGTGGTGCACAATCCCGGCACCGGGCTCCCGCCGCAGTACGACGATGCGTTTTTTGTTTGTGGATTCAAGGGCTCCAGCGCCCGCTCGGGGATCGCCTGGTGGACCGTCAAGGAAAGCGGGGCCGGCTTTGTGACCGTCAAACCGCCGGCTGATTTCGTCGGCAGTGTGCAGGCCACCGACGTGGATTTCGGTCCGGATTCGCGAATGTATTTCACCGAGTGGGGGGAAGGCTGGGAAGGCACCGGTCGCGGCCGCATTTTCCGGCTGGACAACGCCGAGGTCCTCACTGCGCAGGCTGCCCAGATCGCGGAAGTGAAGAAGCTGCTCGGCGAGGGCTTCGCGCAGCGTCCGAGCGCGGAACTGGCGAAGCTCCTGGCGCACGGCGACCAGCGCATTCGCTTGAATGCGCAATGGGCGCTCGCGGGCAAGAGCGACGCCGCGGCCTCCTTGCTCGCCGTCGCCAAATCGGGCGAAACCGGGCCGCAGAAAGCGCTCTCGCGTTTGCACGGCATCTGGGGACTCGGCCATGTCGCACGTCTGGAAGGTTACAAGTCGGCCAGTGCCGAAGCCGGTCTGCTCACGCCGCTGGTGGCGCTCCTCGCCGATCCGGACGCCGAAGTCCGTGCCCAGGCGGCCAAGGCGCTGGGCGACGGAAAAGTCGCGGCGGCTTACGAGGCGCTGGTCAAGGCGCTCAAGGACGAAAACGCGCGGGTTAAATTCTTTGCGGCCCAGAGCCTCGGGAAGCTGGCCAATCCCAACGCCGCGGAGCCGATCCTGGCCATGTTGCGAGAGAATGCCGACCAGGACCAATTCATCCGTCACGCGGGCGTGATGGCGCTGCTCGGCAGCGGCAACCAGCCGGCGATCTTCGCCGCGGCGAAGGACTCCTCGCCCAGCGTACGGCTCGCCGCTCTGCTCGCGCTGCGGCGGCAGCAGAAACCGGAAGTGGCGCAATTGCTGACCGATTCCGACCCGCGCCTGGTCAAGGAAGCCGCGCGCGCCATCAATGACGAAGGCATCGCCGGCGCCTTTGGCGACCTGGCGAAGCTGATTGAAAAGCCCGTCGCCGACGAGAACCTGATGCTCCGCGTGATCAACGCCAACTTCCGCGCCGGCACGGCCGCTGCCGCGCAAGACCTCGCCGATTACGCCGTCGCCGAGCAGAACCCGGAGGCGCTGCGCCTCGAAGCTCTCTTCGCGCTCGGCACCTGGGCGAAGCCACCCCAGCGCGACCGTGTGGCCGGCGTGTTTCGCCCGCTCGGCGAGCGCGATTCGGAGCCCGCGGTGGCCGCCCTCAAACCCGTGCTGCCAGGACTGCTCGCGGGGAGATCGGCCAAAGTGGCCGGCGGCGCGATCGAGGCCGTGTTTACCCTGGGCGCGACGGAAGCGTCGCCGGCGCTCTTTGCGGTCATGTCGCGCACCGACCTCTCCGCCAAAGTCCGGGGCCGTGCGCTCGAAACGCTCGCCGCTTTCGAGGATCCCAAGCTGCCCGATGCCATCAAGCTCGCCTTTACCGACAAGGATCCCGCGCTGCGGATCGAGGCGAGCGCCATGCTCGGCCGGCTCGATCCGGAGCAGGCCGCCAAGCAACTCTCCGTCGTCTTTGCCAGCGCGGAGGCTCCCGAAAAGAAGCAGATCATCGTCGCCTTGGGCGATCTCAAGGGGAGCGGCGCCGACAAGGTCCTCAGCGGACTGATCGACGAACTGAAGGCGGGCAAGATCCCGGTTGAAGCGCAGCTCGAACTCGTCGAAGCGGCGGCCAAGCGGAAGTCGCCGGAGGTGAAAACCGGGATCGAGGCGTGGCTCGCTGCGCAGGCTGGCGCGGACAAGCTCGGACGGTTCAGCTTCGTGATGGCAGGAGGTGACCGGGGCAATGGCGAGAAGCTCTTCAAAGAGCACGCGGTCGCCCAGTGCTTCCGCTGCCATAAGGTGCAGGGGGTGGGCGGCGACGCCGGCCCTGACCTGACCGGCGTCGGGACGCGGCAGAATCGGCGCTACCTGCTGGAGTCGATCGTCGATCCGAATGCCACCATCGCGCACGGCTTCGATTCCGTGATGTGCACCCTGACCAGCGGCGATATCAAGGCGGGCATCCTCAAAGCCGAGACCGCTGACGCCTTGATCCTGCAGGTGCCCGGCGCCGGGCTGCCGCCCGAAACGGTCAAGAAATCGGACATCAAATCGCGCGACCCGGCGCCCAGCGGCATGCCGCCGGGCCTGGGTGAGTTGCTCAGCAAACGCGAATTGCGCGACATCCTCGAATACATCGCCAGCCTGAAGTAGGACGCGCGCTCACCGTCAGCGGCTAGCGGTTCGGCGCGGCGTGCGCCCCAAGGAGCGGCGTGCGTCCCGCCGCCGACCCAGCAATCCCGCGCAGCGGCAAGCCTTTCCTCATTTCGGGCGCGTTGGGTCGTGCGTTCAAAGTTCCCGCTGCGCGGGCGGGTGGATCGGCGGCGGGACGCTCGCCGCTCCTTGGTTGCGTGCGCACCGCGGACGCCCTCTAAGCTGAGGCGTGTGGAGCGGTTGTTACGCTTGCGTAGGAATGTTTCCGCAGCGCTGAATGCGTCCGGTCATTCCTCCCCTACTGCCATGAAGCCGCTCCTGCTTTTCCTCATCTCGCTCTGCGCCTTCGGCGTGGCGGTGGCGCGCGCCGAGGACAAGCCTGCCTTCAAACGCGAGCAGCTCGATTTTTTTGAACAGAGGATCCGCCCGGTGCTCGCGGAGCAGTGCTTCAAATGCCACAGCGCGACGGGCGAGAAGATCAAGGGAGGCCTCACG
Source organism: Chthoniobacter sp. (assembly GCA_034667665.1). GTDB lineage: Bacteria > Verrucomicrobiota > Verrucomicrobiia > Chthoniobacterales > Chthoniobacteraceae > Chthoniobacter. The sequence goes on along the minus strand of JAXDQW010000030.1, from coordinate 112,367 downwards.
CTGGATTCGCGGCGCGCCATTCTCCAAGGGGGAGACACCGGTCCCGGAGTCGTGCCCGGCGATCCCGGCAAGAGCCTGCTCATTCAGGCCATTCGTTACAGCGACGAAGACCTCCAGATGCCGCCCAAGCACCGGCTCACCCCGGAGCAGGTCAAGGATTTCGAGGATTGGGTGCGAATGGGGGTGCCCGATCCGCGCGAAGTCGCCGCGCCGCCTCCACCCAACGCGGTGAACCTCGATGCGGCGCGGAAGTTCTGGTCGTTTCAGCCGGTGCAGAATCCGCCGGTGCCGGCCGTGAAAGACGGGTCGTGGGTGCGCAACGAGGTGGACCGCTTCCTCCTCGCGAGGCTCGAGGAGCACGGGCTCAAGCCGAATCCGGATCTTGAAAAACGCGTACTGTTGCGGCGCGTAACCTATGACCTGACTGGTCTGCCACCGACCCCGGAGGAACTCCGCGACTTTCTCGCGGACGCCTCGCCCGGCGCCTACGCAAAAGCCGTCGATCGCCTGCTCGCTTCGCCGGCTTACGGCGAGCAATGGGCGCGGCACTGGCTTGATGTGGCGCGCTACGCGGACACCTCGGGGTGCAACTCGGATTTTCCGATCCCGAGCGCTTTCCGCTACCGCAATTACGTGATCGCGGCCTTCAACCACGACAAGCCTTACGACCAGTTCCTGCGCGAGCAGATCGCCGGTGACCTGCTGCCGGCGGCGAATGCGGAAGACCATTTCGAAAAGGTCATCGCCACGGGTTACTTGGCGATCGGGCGGCGGTTCGGTTCGCAGGCCAATGAGTTTCACCTGACGGTCGAGGATCTCATCGACAACCTCGGCAAAACGGTCCTCGGCCTCAGCGTCGGCTGCGCCCGTTGCCACGATCACAAATTCGACCCCGTTCTGAACAAGGACTACTACGCGCTTTACGGCATTTTCGACAGTTCCCGCTTTGCCTTTCCCGGCACCGAAATCTATCCGCACACGAAGGACTTTACGCCGCTCGTGGCGGATCCGGCTGAGGCGGAAAAGCTGCTCTCCGAAGCTCGCGAACTCGCCGGCCTCGATGGGCGGATCAAGAGCTTGAAGGAAGAAAAGAAGCGGCTCGCGCGCGCGGAAAAAGCGCCAGCCACTGAAGCAGCGCCCAAACCCTCGACCGCAGATACCGCCGCGGCGGCTCCCGCGGTCGCGCCGCCGCCGCGCACCCCGGCCGATGCGCAACGCGATCTCGACGCCGCCCTCGCGCGGCAGACCGAGCTGGTGAAAGGCGCGGACGTTTATCCGAAGGCCTATGCCGTGATGGAAGGGGAACCGCGCGACGCGCCGATCCAACGCAAGGGCGATCCGGCCAGCAAGGGCGACGTGGTGCCCCGCGGATTTCTCACCGTTCTCGGGGCGCAAAAGCTTCCGCCGGAAGAGAAGGGGAGCGGTCGCCGTGAACTGGCGCAGTGGATCAGCGATCCGACCAATCCGCTGACGGCGCGGGTGATGGTCAACCGGATCTGGCAACACCATTTCGGCCGCGGCATCGTCAAAACGCCCAACGACTTCGGGGTCCGCGGCGAGCGCCCGACGCATCCCGAGCTGCTCGACTGGCTGGCGACGCGGTTGGTCGAAAGCGGTTGGTCGATCAAGCAGATGCACCGCACCATTTTGCTCTCGCACGCCTACCAGATGTCGGCGGAAGACAATCCGGTCTCGTCCGCAAAAGACGCGAACAATGATTTCTTCTGGCGCTGCAACCGCCGCCGGCTCAGTGCCGAGGAACTGCGCGACTCCATGCTCGCCGTCGCGGGCACCCTCGATCGCGAGCCTGGCGGCCAGCATCCGTTCCCACCGGAGGGCGCCTGGCACTACACCCAGCATCGCCCTTTCCTGGCCGACTCCGCCACCTTCGAGACCAACAAACGCGCGATCTACCTGATGCAACAGCGCATCCGCAAAGATCCCTTCCTCGATATTTTCGACGGCGCCGATCCCAACGCCAGCACCGCGGTGCGTCCGGTCAGCAACCCCCCGATCCAGGCGCTCTGGCTGATGAACAGCGGCCTGGCCCACGCGCAGGCGATGAAGCTCGCCGAACGGCTGGAGACCGCCTTCTCGGATGAAACCGCGCGGCTCGCCTACGCCTTTGAACTCGTCCTCGGCCGTCCGGCTGCGCCCGACGAAATCACCCAGGCGAAGGATGAGTTGCGCCAGATCTCGGCCGCCCTGGCGGAAACCGCGGTGCCGGCCGGAGAGCGGGCGCGCACCGCCCTGGCCAGCATTGCCCGCGTGCTGTTTAGCTCGAACGAGTTTCTTTTCGTCGAATGAATCACTCCTGCTGCTCCCGCCGCCAGATGCTCCGTTCGCTCGTGGCGGGGTCGATGATTTTTCCGGCCATTCTCAATGATCTGCTCGCGAACGACGGCGGCGACGGTGCGTCGCTCGCGCCGCGGGCGCCGCATTTTCCGGGCAAGGCGAAGCGCGTGATCTTCCTCTACATGACTGGCGGCGTCTCGCATCTCGACTCATTCGACCCGAAGCCGCGTCTCAAAGCCGACGGCGGCATGCCGATTTCGGATCGGCCAGGCTCCGCGCTTTATCTCCCGCCGCACTGGGATTTCCAGCCCGGCGGACAGTGTGGCACCGAAGTCAGCGATCTCTTCCCGCATCTCCGCGAGTGCATGGATGACATCTGCCTGATCCGCTCGATGAAGGGCGATCATAATGATCACTTCCAGGCGACGCTCGGCATGCACACGGGTTCGGTGAGTTTCGCGCGCCCGAGCATCGGCTCCTGCGTCAGCTACGGCCTCGGCACCGAGAACCGGAACCTGCCCTCGTTCGTGGTGCTGGCGCCAGAATTGCCGTATGCCGGGACGCAGGTCTATGGCTCGGACTTTCTACCCGGCGTCCATGCCGGCACTCGAGTGCAGTCCGGCGGCGAACCGATCCCGAACCTCAATCGCCGGGCGCCGTCGAAACAGATTCAAGATCTCGAGCTCAGCCTGCTCGACCGTTTCAATCGCAAGCATCAGCGGGAGCATCCCGCCGATCCGGCCCTGGTCGCGCGGCTCAAGTCATTCGAAACCGCCGCGGGCATGCAACTCGCCATGCCGCAGGTCCTCGACCTTTCGCAGGAAACGGACGCGACACTTGGCCTCTATGGCCTGGAGCGAGGCAGCACCAAAGGCTTTGCCTGGCAGTGCCTGGTGGCGCGGCGGCTCATCGAACGCGGCGTCCGCTTCGTCGAGTTGATCGACATCGGCTCGCACGACAATTGGGATGCGCACAGCGACATCGCCACGCACGAACCCCTGGCGCGCAACGTCGATCAGGCGATCGCCGGTCTGCTCAAGGATCTGAAAGGGCGAGGGTTGCTCGAAGACACGCTCGTGGTCTGGACCACCGAGTTTGGCCGCACCCCGACCACCGACGGCCCGAAAGGGCGCAGCCACCACAACGCGGCATTTTCCTCATGGCTGGCCGGCGGCGGCGTCAAGCCGGGGATCGCTTATGGCAAGACGGACGACTACGGGCGCGCGGTCGTGGAGAACCAGGTGCACGTGCACGACTTCCACGCCACCATTCTGCACCTGCTCGGCTTCGATCACGAAAAGCTCACCTTCCGCCATGCGGGCCGCGACTTCCGCCTCACCGACGTGGCCGGCAACGTGGTCAAAGACATCCTCGCCTGACAAGGAGCCGGGGCGCCCTCGCCCCGAGACTAAGTTCCGACCGCTCCCCCTAAATCGATTTGCGCCCCTGGAACTTGTCCAAAACCGAGCGGGTGCTGCGTTCCCTCCATTGTTCCTGCGACGCTTTGTCGGCTGGCCCGTTGGCGCTGGGCGGCGCGCCTGCTTTGGGCGTATTACTCTTGCGCTTCGTTTTGCTGGGACGGCTTGGCATACCCTGATCATCCCACGAAACCTTTGAACAAGCACGCTCTCGTCCAGGAGATCATCGCCGCGCTCGACCGCGACCTCGCCGCCTACGCCCAATCGGCCCGGGCCGCGCATGCCGAAGCCACGCATGAGCAAAGCAAAGCGGAAAACAAATACGACACCCGGGGACTGGAGGCCTCGTATCTCGCGCACGGCCAGTCCAGGCAAGCGGCGGAGACCGAGCAGGCGCGGCGGCAATTCGAGTCGCTCGCGCTGCGCGACTTCGGCCCTTCCGATCCGGTGGATCTCGGCGCGTTGATCGAGTTGGAGCGAGGGGGGGAGCGCTGCTTTTATTTCCTCGGCCCGCGGGCGGGCGGCACCCAGATCATGCACGAAAATCAGGAGGTGCTCGTCCTCACGCCCCAATCACCGCTCGGCCAAAAACTCCTTGGGAAGAAACAGCGGGATCGCCTCGCCGGTGATCGGCCCTCGACGGAATTCCGGATTGTTCGCGTCTGGTAGGCACCCGCGCGCCCGAGCGGCACCCGGCTACGCTTTGACGCGCTCGATGTGTGCGCCCAGGCCGTTTAACTTCTCGTCGATCAATTCGTAGCCGCGATCGATGTGATAGACGCGGTTCACCTCGGTCACGCCCTCCGCCTGCAAGCCAGCCAGCACCAGCGCCGCCGAAGCTCGCAGATCGCTCGCCATGACCGGAGCACCGCTCAAACGCTCGACCCCTTTGATGATCGCGGTCGGGCCGTTCAAGGTGATGTCGGCGCCCATGCGCTTGAGCTCCGAGACGTGCATGTAACGCTGCGGAAAGATGGTCTCGGTGATCACCGAAATGCCGTTCGTTCTCGATAACAACGCACACATCTGCGCCTGCATGTCCGTCGGGAAACTCGGGTAGGGCTCGGTGGTCAGCTCGAGCGCCCCCGGATCGCCATTGCCGAAAATCGTCACATTCTGGCCCTCGGTCTTGATCTGATAACCGGCGCGCTGGAGCGCGTCGATGACGGCGGTCAGGTGGCTGGCGTCGGCGCGCTTGAGGGTGACCTCCTTGCCGGCGATCGCGCCCGCGACGAGGAAAGTGCCGGCCTCGATGCGATCCGGAATCACCGAGTGCTCGGCGCCGTGCAATTCTTTTACTCCTTCAATGACAATGCGCCGCGTGCCCGCGCCCTCGATTTTGGCGCCCATGGCGTTGAGGAAGTTGGCGAGGTCCACCACTTCCGGCTCGGCGGCCGCGCTGTCGATCACGGTGGTCCCTTCCGCGAGCACCGCCGCCATCATGACGTTGTCGGTGCCCAGCACCGTGGGCCCGAATTTCCCGCGCAGATTGACCACGCCGCCGATCAATTGCCCGGCGAACACTTTCACGTTGCCCTGCTCGATGCGGTGCATCGCGCCGAGCGCCTCGAACCCTTTCAAATGCAGATCGATCGGCCGGTCGCCGATGACGCAACCGCCCGGCAGCGAGACCGTCGCCTCTTTTTCGCGGCCCAGCAGCGGACCGAGCACGCAGACCGAGGCGCGCATCTTGCGCACGATTTCGTAGGGCGCGGTCGTGGAGATTTTTTCCGCCTGCACCGTGACCACTCCGCTGGCGCGCTCCACCTGCGCGCCAAGATGGGAAAGGATCTGCAGCATGTAATGGATGTCGCTCAGGTCCGGGACGTGGTGAATCACACACGGTTCCCTGGTCAGCAGCGTTGCTGCGAGGATGGGCAGCGCGGAGTTTTTTGAGCCGCTGATTTTGACGGTGCCGGAGAGCGGTTGGCCGCCGTGAACGAGAATTTTATCCATGAGTTGCGAAGACGAATCGGTTTCGCCCTTGGTAATCCGTGGTCACACGGATGTCTTGATAATTGTGCGCGGTGAGCAGCTCGCGCAGGGCCTTCGCCTGATCGTGCCCGATTTCGAGGGCGAGCCGGCCGCGCAGGTGCCGGACCGCCTGGGGGATCAGGCGCACAAAAAGCTCCAGTCCGTCCGCGCCGCCATCGAGGGCGGGCCGGGGATCGCACTGCACCTCCCGCGCGAGCGAAGGGAGTACCGCCCGATCGATGTAAGGGAGATTGGCCACGAGCAGATCGAATTCTCCCTCGACCGCGCCCAGGAGGTCGCTCTCGTAAATCCGGACGCGTTCGGCCAGTCCCAGCCGCGCCGCATTCTCGCGGGCCAGCGCAAGCGCGTCGGGCGAGGCATCCACCGCCTCGACCTGCGCCGCGGGCCAGGCCGCGGCGAGCGTGAGCGCGATCACGCCGCTGCCGGTGCCCACGTCGAGCACGCGCGCGGCGGGCGGTCCCGCGAGCACCAGTTCGCAAAGCTGCTCCGTCTCCGGCCGCGGAACCAGCGCCCGCCGATCGCAGCCAAAAGTGCGACCGCAAAACTCCGCGGTGCCGAGCAAGTGCTGCAGCGGCTCGCCCTGCGCCCGGCGCTTCACTAGTTCGCGCAGCGGACTCAGCTCCGCATCGCCGAGCGTGCGATCGAACGCCAGGTACAAATCCATCCGTTTCTTCCCGAGCACGTGTGCGAGCAGGTGTTCGATATTGAGCCGCGCGCTCTCCACCCCGCTTTTCTGGAAATAAGCGGTGGTCGCCTGGATCACCTCGAGCACGGTTTTCATGGAGCCGTCCCTTCTAGCGCCCCTTCCCACCACGCGCAAACCGAGTGTGAGGCCGACTTGTAATCGGCCCGGATGTGGGGCGGACTTGTAGTCCGCCCGGCGTGCGCCAGCGATTTGGGGGCGCATTGCCGAGTTTGCGCCGCCCACCGCACTTCTCGCCCATATGGCAGACTGCAAGTCTGCCCCACATTGGCCGACTGAAAGTCGGCCTCACATTTCGAATCGGATCGTCGCCGAGCGGCCATGGGCGTCGAGGCCTTCGATTTCGCTGAATTTCGAAATGGTCGGGACGGATTTCTTTAGCGACCTGGCGTCCAGCCGGATGAGGCTGGTGCGGCGCTGGAACATATCGACCGTGAGGCCAGGAAAGGACTTGCCCGCGCCGCCCGTGGGAAGGGTATGGCTGGGACCGGCCACGAAATCGCCAGCAGCCACCGGCGACCAGCCGCCGAGGAAGATGGCTCCCGCGGTCCGGATTTGGCCGGCGATCTTTTCGTCGTCCCGAGTGACGATGGAGAGATGCTCCGGCGCGAAATCGTTGGCAATGCCCACGGCGTCCTTGAGCGTTTTCACGAGAATGAGAACACAGTCGTTTTCCAGCACACCGGCGAGGGCGTCCTGGCGCGTCAAGGTCCGGAGTTGCGCGGCGATCTCGGCTTCGACGCGCTGCAGCAATTTGGCGGAATTGGTGACAAAAAGAATCGAACTGTTTTTGCCGTGCTCCGCTTGCGCGAGCAGATCGGCCGCGATCCACGCGGGGTTGGCGCTGGAGTCGGCGAGGACGAGGATCTCGCTCGGCCCGGGCAGCAGATCGATGGCGACCTGTCCGAAGACCTGGCGCTTGGCTTCGACGACGTAGGCGTTGCCGGGGCCAAAAACCTTCAGCACCGGGCGAATGGTTTCCGTCCCGTAGGCCAGTGCGGCGATGGCCTGCGCACCGCCGACCTGGTAAATCTCGGTCGCGCCGCAATAGCTGAGCGCGAACAGCAGGGCGCCATTGACGTTGCCATCGCGATCGGACGGCGTGGTGACGACGATCTCCGGCACCCCGGCGGCGGCGGCCAGAGTCACGGTCATCACCGCCGTGGAGACGAGCGGCGCGGTCCCGCCCGGGACGTAGATGCCCACCCGCGGGAAGGGATCGAAGCGCTCGCCAACCGTGGCGCCCTGGGCGTTCTTCGCGCTCCAACTCTTGCGCAGGCTGCGCTCGGCAAAGGCGCGGACATTGGCGTGCGAGATGGCGACGGCTTCGCGGGTTGCGGCATCAACCTTTGGTTTTGAGGCGACGCGGAGCTGATTCGCAGTGAGACACGGTCCGCCGAAGCGCTCGGTGAGCCGCAGCAGTGCAGGGTCGCCCTCCGTACGCACCGCCTCGATCACCTCGCGCACGGTTCGCTCCACTTCCGGATGTGGCATGGCTTTGCGTTGCAGACTCGCCAGGGCGTCGCGAAAGCCGGCGTCGGTGTAGCGGAGGATGCGCATAGGAAAGGGGGGCATTTAATTCCGGGGACGAGGATTGGAAAGAGGCATCTGTGAAGGCGGGGCGGGTGGGGCGCGGTCGAGAGTGCGTCCAGGAATCCACCCGATTGAGGCCCAGACATAGTACGGACGTCCCACCGGTCACACTCTTGTGTAACAGCTGTTATATCGAAATACGTGAGCCGAAACCTCTCCCGCAATCCCGCCGCGCTCCGCTAACTTGCACCGATGAAGCTCCTCCTCAGCAACGATGACGGCATCGACGCCCCCGGCCTCGAAGCGCTGCTCGCCGCCGCCCGCGACTTCGGCGAGCCCGTCGTCGTCGCGCCCGCGGCGCCCCAATCCGGCGTCAGCCACATGGTCACTTGGGAGCGCAGCGTGTGGCTCGATCCTCGCGGCGCGGATCGCTTCGCCGTGCACGGCACCCCGGCCGATTGCGCCCGGCTCGGCCTGCTCCGTGTCGTGCCCGAAGCGCGCTGGGTGTTCAGCGGCATCAATCACGGCGGCAACCTTGGCGCCGACGTTTATTACTCCGGCACCGTCGCCGTCGTCCGTGAAGCCGTGCTCCACGGCTGGCCCGGCATCGCCTTTTCGCACTACCTCCGGCCGGGTCTCGAGCCGGATTGGTCCCGCGCCACGCGCTGGACTGCCGGCCTCCTGCCGGAGCTCCTCGCCCGTCCCATCGAGCCGGGCCTCTTTTACAACGTCAACCTTCCCCACCTCACGGCCGAGGAACCCGACCCAGAAGTCGTTTTCTGCCCTCTCGACCCACACCCGCTTCCCCTCAGCTACCGCCATGAGGCGGACGACCACCACTTCTACGACGGCGACTACCAGGCCCGCCAGCGCACTCCCGGCGCCGATGTGGACGTCTGCTTCGGTGGACGCATCGCCGTCACGGCCATCCGGCTGTTTTGAGCAGGTGTTCCCGCGGCGCGAAGCGGAGCGTCATTTTCTCGCCGATGCCCGCGATCTTTCCCACCCAGAGACCAATCCCTTCCAGTGCGCTCGCGCGAGGGCTCTGTGCCCTCGTGCGCACACGTCCTCGGGGCTCTGACCCGGTCTCGAGTGTGCGGGAGATGGGAGCCACGAGCGTCCCCTGTGCAGACGATTACGGGGCAGGAGCCCCGGAAGGTGTAGGCGCGGGGGCAGAGAGCACAGAGAGCTCCCGCGCCAGCGCACGCGAGGGCGAACATGGGGGTTTCGCGGGGCTCAGTCCTTGCGCACGCGCAGGAATGACGGGAAGCGGGGCAGGCCTTTGCTGGTCAGACCGCGAAAGCGATAGGTAATGACCGTGCCGACTGGCGGCGGCGATTCCCGCTGCGCGGCCGTGAAGCCGGTGCCGATCGAAAACTCGCCTCCCTCCGCGGTCCTGACGCGGAGCGAGCCGAGCTTGCCGGCGAATTGTCCCTTCCCGGGAAGATGTTCGATCACCGTGGCTTCGGCGTCGTCCTGCGGTTTGACCTTCAGCAGGGTCGGTGACCGGCCGGCTTCGTAGGCTGATTCCGGCTGGCGCAGCATCAGTCCTTCGCCGCCGAGGCCGACCACGCGATCCCGCTCGGTAAGGAGATGCGCCGTTCCCTGGCAACGCTCCTGGAGAACCGGTTTCGCGAATTGATTCTCCGCGGGCAAGGTCGCGTGCAGAAACTGCACGCGTTGCTCGAACGTTCCCTTCGCCTGCGGCGCATCGAAGACCATGAAGCGGACGTGTTTCCAGCGGTCGTCGGGCGTCTGGGAAAGGACCGTGCTGATCGTCTCCTCGAACTGTCCCCGGCCCATCCACAACTCGCCATCGAGGGCAATGTCCGCGGGCAACTCCGCGAGAAAATAGTCCGGCGCTTGGATCGCGTTCCCCTTGCGGCTCCACAACTTCCGGCCGTCCCAGTAGCCGCGCAGGCCATCATACTTTTCACTCATCCACCAACCGGTGGGATCGATGGATGGATTCCAGACATTGGCGAGCAGCAGGGCCGGGCTGCCTTTTTCCGCCACCGGGATCCCGGTGGCAACGTCCTTGGTTTGCGCCGCCGAAAAGTGGTTAACCAATATCCCGAGCAGTCCCAGCAGCGTGACGCGTCGCCTCCATTGAATCCTCATGCCGAGAGCCTTGCGGGAGGCGGGGCGCAGTGTCAATCCCGCCGGTCATCGGAGCGTCGTCTCGCGCCGCCGCGCTCCTCATCACTCGCGAAGGCTCTGCTGCGGTCTTGTCCACGATCCACCGCCTGGTGATTCGCCACGTCTAGAAATCGCGCTTGCCGCCACGACGGTGCGCGTGCGATCCCGCATCATGCGCCATTCGGAAAAAGACACCGCCCGCTTCCCGCTCGGCACGATCATGATGTATGGCCCGAACGCGTCGCGCGCGACGAAGTATGCCGCCACCGTCATCGCCGCGCCGGACTCGGCTCCGGTGGCCGTGAAACGGTGGTTCGTTCACCAGGGCGACATTCGCCGGGACCGATCCGTCGCGGAGGAAATCAGCGCGTTCTTCAAGGCCCACCGCGTGAGTCGCACGGTCATTTCGGAGTTCATCAGCGGCTGTCCGCACGAGGAGGGCGTGGACTATCCGCTCGGCAGCGTCTGCCCGGATTGCCCATTCTGGGCCGAGACTGACCGCTTTTCGCACGAGCCGAAATCGCCAATGGTTGGCCCCGTCCTCGGCGGCCACATCACGGCGGACGAAATCGTTGTCGCCCTCTCGGAAATCCGCGGCTGCCCGCCGAAAGCCGCGTTCGCTTCCGCCGACGTGCGGCGCGCGGAGCTCACGGATCGACTCATCGCTGCGGTCGAGGCGGCGGTGGCAAATGCGGGACATGCCAGCGAGGAGGAAAAGCACCTCTGCACCCACGCACTTCACCTGCTCGCGAAATGGCGCGAGCCGCGCGCGTTCCCTGTCGTGCTCCGCTGGCTGTCACTGCCAGGCGGGGGCGCGTTCGACCTCGCGGGCCACGTGCCCACCCAGGCTGGCTCGCGACTCCTCGCGTCGGTTTGCGGCGGCGACCGCCCGGAGATCCGCGCGCTCATCGAGAACGGCGACGCCAACGAATACTGCCGCGGGCAAGCGCTCGAATCGCTCGCCGTCCTCTCCGCGTGGGGTGAATTGCCGCGGGAAATCGTCGTCGCGTATCTCCGTGAACTCATCGTCGAAAAACTCGAACGTAAACCGAGCCACGTCTGGAGCACCGTCGCCTGCCTCATCGCCGACCTCGACGCAGAGGAACTGGTGCCGCTCATCCGCCAGCCCTACGACGACGAGTGGGTGGACCCTTTGGTTATTTCGTGGGAGGAAATCGAGAACCGCACAGGGCCGAGTGGAGGCCCGCCGTTTGAACACTTCACGGAATGCCACCCGCCCATCACCGACGTGGCGAGCGAGACCGATTGGTGGGCCATCTACGACCGCAGCGCGCCGCCCGCGCCACGCATCGCCGACCCGAAAATCGGTCGCAACGACCAATGCCCCTGCGGCAGCGGCAGGAAATACAAGAAGTGCTGCGGCAAGAACGCGTAGCCGCGCTCAACTCATGGCCTGGCGCATCCACGAACACATCCTCCGCGGCAGACTCGACAACCGCACGCGTGGCCGCGTGACCGGCTGCATCTGGCTCGCCGGTCTCGACGCGCCGCTCGTCCTCGACCTGCGCGGCGATTGCCATCATTTCCCGCTGGCATCTCGCGAGCGAAGCGAGCGTGGCGTGGCACCGAAAGCTCGGCTTTGGGGAGGAGCCCGGATCTCTCCGCTTCCCAACTCTACCTGCGTGCAGCCAGCCAGGAACTGTGGCGCCTGGAAAAGCTCGGCACGCTCACCGAGTTGCACCGGGCCGCGCTGCTCAGGACCCAGGCACACTGGCAGCGCGAAATCTCCCGCCTGGAAGCATTGCTCGACACCGGTGACACCGCCGGAGCCTTCGCCTGCCACCGTTTCGCGCGCTAGCACCTACCGAAAGCAACCTGAAGTGCCTTGCGAAGGTTTGGCCGATCAAACGTCACCGTCGTTGCCAATCGTCTCGGTCGGGCAACTCCGGAGCGCATCCTCGGCGAGCGCGCGTTCCTCGGCGGTCGTTGGTTGTCGCCAGACATAGGATCCGCCGCTCTCTCCATCGCGCCGGAACGTCGCTGGTGCCGTCTCGCGGCAGAGGTCGCAATCAATACACGTTTCATCCACGTAAAATGGACCAGGGACGTTGTTCGGAGTTTTTTGGGTTCGGTCGGCCATGGGGTGTTTGTTGAATTGCGGCGACGATGCCAGACGCCCGCCGTTGCGTGAAATTCATTAACTGAATAGTCTGATGACTATTGTGCATGAGTATCTCGCCACCGTTCCATTTGACCTCTACGAGCTGCACCTGCTCCAGCTTGTCGCCCGGCACGGCTCCTTCACCCACGCCGCGGGGCAGGCAGGGCTGACGCAGAGCGCCATCACACGGCAGGTTCAGGGTGTGGAAGCACGGCTCGGCATCCCGCTCTTTGAACGCACCACGCGCAGCGTGGTCGTGACCGACGCAGGAAGATTCCTGCTGCAAGAAGGCTCGCGGCTCATTGGCGATATCGACGCCGTGCTAATCGGACTGCGCGAGCGGTTCACCGACGCGCCGAAGGAAGTCCGCGTCGGCGTCTCGCAGACCATCGGCTTTTCCTACCTGCCCGGCCTGTTCGCAGCGCAGCGCAAGCGCCGCCCCGACGTCAAACTGCGCGTCGTCCATCAGCCCAGCCGCGCGCTTTTCACCCAACTCGACGCGAACGAACTCGATCTCGCCATCCTCTGCCCGCCGCGCCGGCTTCCGCCGTCCGTGCGGGTCACGCATCGCTTCGACGACGCCTTCACCCTGATCCTCCCACCCGATCTTACGCCACCGACACCGCGTCTTTCCCGACAGCCCGCACGCTGGCGCGAATGGCTGCGCGAGCAGGAGTGGCTGCTGATTCACGACGGATCCCACACCGGCACACGCCTCCGCGCCTGGCTGCGTCAGCGTGGATGGCTCGCACCGCACGTTTCGCAACTCGACAGCTTTGACCTCATCATCAATCTCGTCGCGCTCGGGCAGGGCGTCAGCCTCGTCCCCCAGCGCGCGCTCGCGCTCTACGTCCGACGGCGAAAGGTGGAGCGCTTCGAGACGCCGAAGAAATTCACTCGCGAAATCGTGGTCCTCACCCGCCGCCATCCGAAGCCGCCGCCGCATGTGACCGACTTTGTGGAGAACATCCTGTTTTGAGGGTTTGGCGAATCGTCTGCCGAAGCCGATTCGCTCGTCGGTGAAGGGCGGGCTGGTGGGACGCCGGGCAAGCCTGCCGGGCAGCTGGGAGCGGGTAGCGGCGTGCGCCTTGTCCATGGCGCGGAATTTCCGGCTCCAGTCCGTCCACGGGCGGGAGGCAGCCGCGGATGCGCGGATGGTGGATCGTGAGCCCGGGGTTGCCGCCGAGCCAGCCGGGTTTGCCGGTAGCGTCCACGAAGGCGACACCGATGGGGGTGTCGGGGAGCGGGTCGGCGAGCTGGGTGATTTTCGCTTCAGCTTCTTCGGACATTTCGATCCACGCGTATTTGAGGGCTCGCAGATCGAGGTTGCGGGCTTGGATTTCGTGGAGTTTCTGGGGATCGACCTTCGCGAAGCGTCGCATCAATCCGAGCAGGAACAGCGGGCTGAAGCCGGGGTCAATAGCCGGTAGCGCGGAGAGACGGTATGGCCCACTGAAGTCGCGGACTACTCCACTTCCGCGAAGCACGCCTCGACCTGTGCGAGGACCGTGCGGAAGGGCGTGGCGGCGAAGCGTCCGAACTCGGGGCGCTTGGTGAGCTTGGCGCGGGCGGTGGCGGGGCTGGTCAGGCCGCAGAGGAAGCGGGTGATCTGGCGGGGGGTCGAGAGCGGCGGGTGTTCCTCGAAAATGAGCGCGCGGATGTCGTCGGCGTGGGCCTCGGTGAAGGGCGGGATCGGTGTTGCGGGCAGTGCGACGGGTTTGGCCGGAGCGCCGGTGCGGCAGAAGTGGCAATGGCCGCAGTTTTCCTCCACGAGCGCCTCGCCGAAGTACCCGAGCAGCCGGCGGGTGATGCAGCCGGACTGGCGGGCGAAATCGAGAATTTGCGCGAGCCGCTGCGAGTCGCGCTCTTCGCGCTGGGCGAACAGTTCCGCCTGCCGCGCGGCTACCGCCGCCGGGTCGCGCTGCGCGGCGCCATCGCAGAGGCGAAAACCGTGGCGCAGGCCCGCCGGCTTTTGCGTGATGGCGCCGGTTTCCTCCAGCCAGGTGAGCGCTTTCATGATGCGCTCGCGCGGTTCGCCGAGTTGGCGCGCAGCGGCTTCGAGTTCGAGCGTGAGATATTTCGGGCCGCGACGTCCGGCTCCGAATAGCGCGCTGAGAAATCGCCGCCGGTCGTCATTGAGGCCGCCGAGGATGGCGCTCTCAGTTTTCAGAAATTGCACCTGCGAGCTTTCGTAAAAGGCGCGCGTCGGGCGCAGCAGACCTTCGAGTTCGAGATAGGTGATGACCGTCTCGACCACGAGCGGGCGGATGTCCGTCTCCTGGCTGAGGTCGTAGCGGCTCACGTCGAACTCCTCGCCCGAGCCGAGCATCCGGCGCACGAGCGCCTCGACGGCCTCGGGCGCGGGCGTGTCGCCGAGCGTGAAGTTTTCCAGCGGCACGGCGTCGTCCGCGCAAGCGAGCAGTTCGCACAGCGCAGGCTGCCCGTCGCGGCCTGCGCGCCCGATTTCCTGCTGATAGTTCTCCAGCGTCTTCGGGAGGTTGAAGTGCACGATGCAGCGGATGTCTGCCTTATCGATGCCCATGCCGAACGCGATGGTCGCCACGATGACCTCGCACGCGCCGCGCATGAACGCCTCCTGCGTCGCGTCTCGCTCCTCGGCACTCATCCCCGCGTGATACGCGCGCGCCGCAAGCCCTGCGGCCGCGAGGTGCGCGGCCACGTCCTCGGCGGTCTTTTGGAAAGTGACATACACCACCGCGGGTCGGACTTTTGCACTGGCGAGACGTTTCGTGAGCACCGCCAGCCGCTCGCTCGCGGCACACGGCGTCACGCGCAGGTGCAGGTTCTTTCTTTGGAACGAAGTCTGCACATGCCGCTCCGCCGCGATGCCGAAGGCCCGGCAAATATCGCGCGCCACGTCCGGAGTGGCGGTGGCGGTGAGCGCGAGCACGGGCTTCAACGCCAGCTCCTCCGCAACGCGCGCGAGGCGCAGGTATTCGGGGCGGAAATTATGGCCCCACTCCGAGATGCAATGCGCCTCGTCGATCGCGAGCAGCGAGATTTTCACCCGGCGCAGCCGGTCGAGGAACGCCTCACCCGAGAGCCGCTCCGGCGCGACATAGAGCAGCTTCAGCGCGCCCGCGCGCAGGTCGGCATAGACCTGCTGGGTCTCCTGTGCGGTGAGGCTGGAGTCCAGCCGCGCCGCGGCGATCCCGCGCGCCCGCAGCGCGTCCACCTGGTCTTTCATCAGCGCGATGAGCGGCGACACCACCAGCGCCGTCCCCTCGCGCAACACCGCCGGGAGCTGGTAGCAAAGCGACTTCCCGGCGCCGGTCGGGAAAAGCGCGAGCGCCGATTCGCCTTCGAGCAGCGCGCGAATCACTGCTTCCTGCCCGTCGCGGAATGAGTCGTGGCCGAAGTGCCTCTGGAGCGCGCCTAACAAATCCATGCCGCCCCTCATAGCGCCCCGCGCGGGCGCGGGCAAGCCACGGCGTCGTGATTTAGAGTGTGCCACTCTGATGGCGTTGATAACGCGCGACCGCTCCTTCCTAAAGCTGTCATCCTGAGCGTAGCGCCATGCGGGCGAAGGTGGGATGGCGCGGAGTCGAAGGATCTCTGACTACCGCGGGTGGGGGCGGTCCACCGCGACACCGCACCGGGCAGCGCCGCATCCCCTGCGCCCGCGGATGCGTGAGATCCTTCGACTTCGCTCCGCCCGCGTTCCCGCCTTCGCTGCGCTCAGGATGACAGCTTTTGGAAAGGTGTGCCGCGAGAGTGCCTGACTGCCTCTAAATTGCCACACTCAAAGGCGAACGCGGCTACCCTTTTGCCGCGCCGAGCAGCCTTGCGAGCGCGTCGGCGAGGGCGTTCAGCGCGTCGGCGTTGGGCAGGGTCAGGGTGAGCTTTTGACGGCCGTCTTCGGTCTGTTCGACACATTGCGCGAGGCTGGTGCGGAGGGCGGCGGTGGTCTCGGGATTGGGCGTGGGAGGCTGGGGGAGGAGGTCGCCCAAAAAGGTGAATGCGGCGGTGAGGAGCTGTCCGGCGGATTCGCTGACCCGCGCGCGGCGCTCGGCGACTGCGGTGACTTCGGCCTGTGCCTTGGCGGCGACGCTGACGTCCGGGGCGGCGGTGGGTTGTGCGCCGAGGAGCACTTCCATGCGGCGTTTCAACTCCTCGGTGCCGGAGACGAGGCTCACTTCGCCGAGCGGCGAATCGGGATCGAGCACGGCGGCGGCGAGCTCGTGTTTTGCGCCGAGCGTGGCGAGGAGGTTCTCCTCCATGGTGCGCTCGGTGATCAGAAGATAGACGTGGACCTTGCGCCGCTGGCCCATCCGGTGGGCGCGGGCGATGCGCTGTTCGAGGAGCGCGGGATTCCACGGGAGATCCACGTTGATGACGGTGTCGGCGGCTTGCAGATTGAGGCCCGTGGAGCCGGCGTTGGTGGTGAGAAAGACGCGGCAATTCGGGTTGGTCTGGAACTCGGCGACGAGCAGCTTGCGCTTCCCTTGTGGCACGCTGCCGTCGAGACGCACAAAGCCGGCGCGCAGGGCCTTGAGCTGCGGCTCGATGAGATCGAGCATCGTGGTCCACTCGGAGAAGATGATGATCTTCCGCTCGGGCTCCGCGATGAGGTCGGCGAGCAACTCGGCGAGGCGTTCGAGTTTGCTCGAATACGCGGGCTCGGTTTTCTCGACGAGGAAGGTGCTGTCCGCCGCCATGCGGCAGGCCATGAGCGCGCGGCGCAGGCGCAGGAGATCCATCTCGTTGATGAACGGCTTGCGGACGATGGTGGAGACCACGGAGGCGTGGGCGTTGTGCAGCTCGAGCTGCTCATCGGTCGGGGTGATGCGGACGATCTCCGTGGTGCGTGGGGGCAGATCGAGCGCGATGCTCACGCGGGTGCGCCGCAGGAGCACGGGGGCCAGCCGGGCGCGCAGCGCGGCGAGATTCTTGTAGCCGAGCACCTTGCCGGTGTCGGTCGAAGTGCGGTGCGCGTGGAAGAAGCGGAAGGCAGGACCGAGCCGGCGGTCGTCGATGAACTCGACGATGCTGTAGAGATCGTCGAGGCGGTTTTCGAGCGGGGTGCCGGTAAGCACCAGGGCGAAACGCGAGCGCAGCGACTTGATGATGCGGCTGGTCTGCGCCTCCCAGTTTTTGATGCGCTGCGCCTCGTCGAGGATGATGAGATCCCACGCGACGCGCTCGATCGGCAGATAGTCGCGGAGCACCTGCTCGTAGTTGCACACGGTGAAAAAAGCGTCGCCCGAGTATTGCGCGCCGCGCTCCGCGGCCGGCCCGGAAACAAGCTGGACGCTGCGTCCGCTGAAGCGCGCAATCTCGGCCGCCCACTGCGATTTCAGCGACGCCGGACAGATGATGAGGACGCGCCGAATGCCCGACTGTTGCGCGAGAAACTCGGCGACCCCGACGCCTTGGATCGTCTTGCCGAGACCCATTTCATCGGCCAGGACCGCGCGCCCGGCGCTGGCGGCGAAGGCGACGCCGTCGAGCTGGTAGGGCAGCAACTCGGTCCGCAGCAGCGTGGACCGGAGCGGATGCGTGGCCGGGCTCTTGCGAATCTCCGCGACCACCGCCGCTAGCCGGAGCTGGTGCAGGGCGTGCGCGATGCGTTCCTCCGCGTCGGGATAAATCAGCACGCGCTCGCCCGCGGCCTCGATCTTTTCGACGGTCGCGAAGAGCGCCGCGATCTCCTCCGGCATCGTGGCAAAACGTCCACGCCACGGCTGCGCGATCTTCGCCATCGCCGCGGTCAGCTTCCCAGGAAACTCCAGCGCCAGCCGCACCTCGCCATCGTATCGCACATGCACGCCGAGTTGCTCCGGCACGAACGCGCGCCGCAGCTCCGCCATCGTGTGCCGCTTCTTCACCCAAGTGATGACCTTCAGGACATGCTTGCACGTGCCGAGCGTGTTCTTGCGAAAATCCGGGCAGGCGCAAAAGGACTGGCCACGCTCCAGGCCGCGCAAGGCGACGCGATACGCCTTTCCGGAGAGCGCGCTCTTCACCACGTAATCGCGCCACGGTCCGGCGCCCTTTCCGGGCTTCACCGCCATCCTCTCCTCGCGCGCCCGCTCCTCGCGCTCTGCCAACGCCCGGCGCTCGAGTTGCGACTCCTCCATCAGTTCCCACGGCGCGTCCTTCCCCTCCGGCGGCGCCGCCAGCCCGAGCGATACTTTTTCCTCGAGCACAAAGGTCAGCACCGCCGCGCACCACAACTCCGCGTCCTCGCTCTCGCTGCACACCCACTTCACCCCATCGCGCCCGCGTGGATCGCGCGAAAGCGTGACCACGACGTTCCCGGCGGTGGCGCGCGGCAGGGTCACCTGGAGCGTGTCGTCGTCGAGCAGCACCTGATTCGCAGGATCGATGTCCACGCGCGCGCCTTTGGACATCAGCCGCACGCCGTCTTTGCCCAGCCATTTGCAAGCCTGCGCAAACGTCAGCCGCGAAAGCCGGTCGCGCAGGGTGAGAGCGGAGGAGGGCTTGGTCTTCATCGCGCGATGTGAGCGAACCCGCGCAAAACGCGCAATCTTCGAGTGCGATGCCAGGGCGCAGTGCGCCCCGGTTCATATCTGCCACGCCGCGCCGCGAGCAGCCTGATCGGAAAAGTTTGGTGCCGATGCGATTGGAATTGATCGTGGCGCAGCAAGAGTTCTTCTTTGTCCCCATGCCCGTCATTACCCCCCGGAAGACGCTTCCCTCGTACGATGTGATCATTGTCGGCTCCGGCGCCGGCGGTGGCATGTCCGCTTACGTGCTGACCAAGGCCGGGCTCAAGGTCCTGATGCTCGAAGCCGGACGCAATTACGATCCGGGGACGGAGACGCCGATGTTCCAGACGCCCGACGATGCGCCGCTGCGTGCCTCGAGCACGCCGGAGAAGCCCTTCGGCTTCTTCGATGCGACGGTGAATGGCGGCTGGACCGTGCCGGGCGAGCCTTACATGGTGCAGCGCGAGGGCAAGCCGGGTTGGGAGGAAGCCAGCGATTGGAAGGCGCACGACACCACGCAGAACTTCATGTGGTGGCGTCCGCGCATGCTCGGCGGGCGCACCAACCACTGGGGCCGCATCGCGCTGCGCATGGGGCCGTATGATTTCAAACCGAAGAGCCGCGACGGCCTCGGCCTCGACTGGCCGTATGACTACAAGGACATCGAGCCCTGGTACGACCAGACCGAAGCGCTGGTCGGCGTTTTCGGCTCGAATGAAGGGCTGGAGAATACGCCCGACTCGCTCCACGGCTCGCTGCAACCGCCGCCGAAACCGCGCGGCTATGAACTGCTCGTCCAGAAGCATGCCAAGCCCCTCGGGATTCCCGTCATCCCGTCGCATCTCGCCATCCTGACCAAGCCGATCAACGATCGCGCGGCGTGCTTTTACGCGACCGATTGCGGCCGGGGCTGCTCGATCAAAGCCAACTTCCAAAGCACCACGGTGCTGCTGCCGCCGGCGGTGGCGACCGGCAATCTGGATATCATCACCGACGCCATGGTGCGCGAGGTCACGGTGAACAAGGAAGGCAAGGCGACCGGGGTGCTCTACATCGACAAGGGGACCGGCAAGGAAGAACGCGCGACCGCACGCGTCGTGGTCCTGGCGGCGAGCGGGTGCGAGAGCGCGCGCATCTTGCTCAACTCAAAATCCGGGCTCTTTCCGAATGGACTGGCGAACGGCAGTGGGAAAGTGGGCCGCTATCTCATGGACAGCGTGGGCAGCAATCTGAGCGGGCATATTCCCGCGCTGGAAAACTGTCCGCCCCACAATGAAGACGGCGCCAGCGGCATGCACATGTATGTGCCGTGGTGGCTCTACAAGGAGCAGGTCGGCGGCAAGCTCGGGTTCGCGCGCGGCTACCACATCGAGTTCGGCGGGGGGCGGCGCATGCCAGGCGTGAGCATCTCGATGCCGGACTCGGCCGCGTACGGGAAACGATTGAAGGAGGACGCGCGGCGTTACTATGGCTCGCAAGTGGGCTTCGCGGGACGCGGGGAGATGATTCCGAACGAGGACAGCTATTGCGAGCTCGACCCGAACAAGAAGGACAAGTGGGGCATCCCCGTCCTGCGCTTTTATTGGAAGTGGAGCGACCACGAGAAGAAGCAGGCGGTGCACATGCAGCAGACTTTCAAGGACCTCATCGAGGCGATGGGCGGAAAGGTCAGCGGCAAGCCCGATCTCAATCCCGAAACGGCGGTCATGGGCGGCGGCACGATCATTCACGAAGTGGGCACCACCTGCCTGGGCGCCGATCCGAAAGTGTCGGTGCTCAATCAATGGAACCAGGCCTGGGAGGTGCCGAATCTCTTCGTCAACGATGGCGGTCCCTTCGCCAGCAACGCCGACAAGAACCCGACCCTCACCATCATGGCCCTCGCCATGCGCGCCTCGACTTATCTCGCCGAGGAGATGCGCAAAGGGACCATTGGCTAAACATTTCGAATCGCCCTGGCACAACCCTCCTCGTCCACCCCATGAATACCACCCCTGACCAACTGTCCCGCCGCGAAGCCTTGAAGCGTGTGATCGGACTTTCGATCGCGCTTTCAGCGCTCGAGATGCCTGCCTTTGCCCAGACCAGCGTCCGCGGCATCGGGACCGATCCGAATCTGCTGAAAAAGGAAATCCCCTGGCCGCTGGTGCTGACCGAGGCGGAAAAGAAGATCGTCACCGCGCTTGCCGACGTGATCATTCCCGCCGACGAGCACGGCCCTGCGGCGAGCGCGGTCGCCGTGCCGGAATTCATCGATGAATGGGTGAGCGCGCCCTACGAGCAGCAGGAGGGTGATCTCAAGGTCATTCGCAAAGGGCTCGCCTGGATCGACGCCGAGGCGGGAAGGCGCTTCAAAAAAGGCTTCGCGGAGGCCGCGCTCGCGGAACAGACCGCGCTGCTCGACGACATCGTCAAGGAAGGCACCGATGCCCGGAAGCAGGCATTCGATTTTTTCCGGGTCTTTCGCGACCGCGCCGCCGGAGGCTATTACTCCACGCGCGAGGGTTGGCAGGCGATCGGCTACGTCGGCAATGTGCCGATGGCGGAATTCCCCGGACCGCCGCCGGAGGTGCTCAAACATCTCGGTCTGGCGTAACGCGACAGCACTGAGCACCCACTCCCTCTCCCAATGGCCCTGATCACCACTTCAAAAACCAAGCCGCAGTACGACGCCATCGTGGTCGGCTCCGGCGCGGGCGGCGGCATGGCCGCCTACGTCCTCACCACGGCCGGCCTCAAGGTGCTGATGCTCGAGGCCGGGCGAAACTACGAGCCGGCCACCGAAACGCCGATGTTCCAGAGTTTCGCGGACGCGCCGCTGCGCGCCGCCGGCACGCCGGAGAAGCCCAACGGATTTTTCGACGCCACGTTCAATGGCGGCTGGGTGGTGCCGGGCGAACCGTACGTGGTGCAGCAAAAGACCGATGGCGCGTGGGTGGAAGGCTCGGTGCAAAACCGCACCAAGACAGATCAGAATTTCATGTGGTGGCGCTCCCGCGCGCTGGGCGGGCGCACCAACCACTGGGGCCGCGTCTCCCTGCGCATGGGGCCGTACGATTTCAAACCGAAAAGCCGCGACGGCCTCGGGTTCGACTGGCCGATCGGCTATGAAGACGTCGCGTCGTACTATGACAAGGCAGAGCAACTCATCGGCGTCTTCGGGACCGAGGAAAACCTGGAGAACAATCCCGGCAGCGCCTTTTTCCAGCCGCCGCCAAAGCCGCGCGGCTACGAGCTGCTGATCAAGAAATCGGCGACGAAGCTGGGCATTCCGGTCATTCCCGCCCGCCTGGCGATCCTCACCAAGCCGCTGAATGGCCGCGCGGCCTGCTTCTATGCCACGCCGTGCGGACGCGGCTGCTCGATTCGCGCGAACTTCCAATCCACGACCGTGCTCATCCCGCCGGCGATGGAAACCGGCAACCTCGATTTGATCACGGATGCCATGGTGCGCGAAGTCACGGTGGACAAGAGCGGCAAGGCGACCGGGGTCCATTTCATCGACAAGGCCAGCGGCAAAGAAGAGCACGTGAAGGCGCGCATCGTGATCCTCGCGGCGAGCGCGCTGGAGAGCACCCGCATCCTGCTCAACTCGCGCAGCGCGCTCTTCCCGAACGGGCTCGGCAATGGCACCGGCCATCTTGGACGCTGGCTCACCGACAGCACCGGCGGCTCGCTCAACGGCCACGTGCCCGCGCTCGAAAACTGCCCGAGCTACAACGAGGACGGCGTCTCCGCGTTTCATCTCTATGCGCCGTGGTGGCCGTTCAAGGATCAGCTCGCGGGCAAGCTCGGCTTCCCGCGCGGCTATTACATGGGCTGGAGCGGAGGCAAACAGATGCCCGGCCTGGGGACCTTCCTGCCCAACGCGAATTACGGCAAGGCGCTTAAGGAGGACGCGCGGCGCTACTTCGGATCGATCGTCAATTTTCACGCCCGCGGCGAGATGATCCCCAACGAAAACAGCCGGTGCGAACTCGATCCCGAAAAGAAGGATCGCTGGGGCATCCCCGTCCTGCGCTTTCACTTCCAGTGGACCGATTACGAGCTGAAGCAGGCGGTCCACATGCAGCAGACGTTTGCGCAGATCATCGAAGGCATGGGCGGCAAAGTGCAGGGCAAAGTCGAGACCGATGGCGCGAAGGCGATCACCGCTGGCGGCTCCGTCAATCATGAGATCGGCACCACCCGCATGAGCGCCGTCGCGAAGGAAGGTGTCGTGAATCAATGGTCGCAAACGTGGGACTGTCCGAATGTCTTCGTCGCGGATGGCGGCCCGTTTGTGTCGAATCCTTACAAGAACCCGACCCTGACCATTCTCGCCCTGGCCTGGCGCGCCTGCGATTACGCCATGGCGGAGATGAAAAAAGGGAATCTCGGTTAGGATCACCGATCGTGTGGTCCCTCGCGTCGACCTGCCTGGACGCCGTTCCCTAATGCGCTCCAGCACGCAAACCCCCGGTCCCTTTTGGCACGCAAAACCGATCCATTTTTTCCTGGCGCTGATCGCGATCAGCGTTTCGACGCCGACTCCGGCGCCTTCTGAAACTCCCAAACCATCCTCGGGCGCCGATGAAACGTGGAAGAACCAATTCAAACCCGGCGCCGCTCCGATGGCCAAGGCGGCGACGCCGTCACCGGAATCCGGAAAGGTGACCTACACGTTGCAAAAGCCGAAAGAGCCGACCGCAGAGGAGGAGCAGATCTTCGCGGGAATCGAGAAGGCGATGGAAGCGGCGATCGGTTTCTACAATCGATACACGACCCTCCGAAAGAAACTGAACGTGAGCTACAGTCCGGGCACTCCGACCGCCGATGGAAATATCAATGGCTCGATTCGGGTGGGAAAGAGTCGCAACACGAGGGTCCTGATGCACGAGATCGGGCATACCATGGGTGTGGGACAGCATGCCAACTGGGGCAAATTGATGGTCGATCACCGGTGGCAGGGCAAAGAAGCGAACAAGGTTCTTCAGGAGCTAACGAAGGACCCGAATGCGCAGCTCCACGGGGACCACATGCACTTCTGGCCGTACGGACTCAACTACGACAACGAAGTGAAGTCCGATGAAGATTTGATCCGTCACACGAAGATCGTTCAGGCGATGGTCAAAGATCTGGAGAACGCCAAATAGGCGCGCGCGGCCGATTGCGCCGTGGTTGTGAGGTCGTGGCGAAGGCGCGACCGGGGGGACCGCTAATCCGGCTCCCGTGAGCAAATAGGCGTGCAGCATGGCCGGCGCCGCGTTTGGCTGCGTGGATGAACATTGAAACACTCCGCATCGGCGCCGTCGGCGCGGGCGGCTTCGGTCTCTTCGCCCTCCAGCAATTTCTCCAGGTTCCAGGCGCGCAGCTCGTGGCCATCGCCGGCACCCATCGCGAGGCGGCGCTCGCCATGGCGCGACGTTTCGGCGTGCCGGATGTCGGGAACGCGGAGGCGCTGCTCGCGATGCCAGAGGTCGATCTCGTGTACATCGCCACGCCGCCTTTTCTTCACCATCCGCAGGCGCTTGCTGCGCTCGAAGCAGGCAAACATGTCATCTGCGAGAAGCCGCTGGCCCTGACCGTTGCGCAAGCCGACGAGTTGCTCGCGCTCGCAAAGGCGCGCGACCGGCTCTGCGTGGCGAATCTCATGCAGCGCTACAATCCGCTTTTCGATGCCGTCGTTCGTCTCGTCGAATCGCGCGCGCTCGGCGAGTGTCTGCACGGCTGGTTCGAGAATTATGCGGCGGACGAAGGACTCGGCCCGGAGCACTGGTTCTGGGACCGCGAGAAGAGCGGCGGCATCTTCATCGAGCACGGCGTGCACTTCTTCGATCTCTTCGAGGGCTGGCTCGGCGCGGGCGAAGTGGTGGCCGCGCAACGCGCGCTGCGTCCTGGCTCCGGCATCGAGGAACAAGTGCAATGCACGGTGCGCTACGGCAGTGGTCCGCTGGTCAATTTCCATCACGGCTTCACCCAGCCTGGGCGCCTCGACCGGCAGGAGTTTCGCCTCCTCTTCGAGCGCGGCGATCTGACGCTCGAAGAATGGGTGCCCGTCCGCGCCCGCCTCCGCGCCGCGGTGAATGAAGAGCAGACGCGCACGCTGATGGAGCTTTTCCCCGGGGCCCGGCTCGACGTGCTGAAGACCTACGGTGGACGCGATCGCGCGGCGCGCGGCCGGCAAAAGGACCTCGACCTTTCTCAGCAGATCGAGCTGCACCACGGCCTCGGGGACGACAAGATGCGCCGCTATTGCGAGCTGCTCCGCGCGTTCTTTGCCGATCAAGCCGCCTGGCTGCGCGACCGCGCCCACGTGCGCAAACTGACCGAACGCAACGGGCGCGATTCGCTCGCGATGGCCGCCGCGGCCGCGCGTCTCGCCGAAGCATCTCCGTGATCGCCCGCCTGTTCAGCCGCTGTCTCCTGCACCCGGGCGACCTCGCCCCAGCGCAGGACGATTTGCAGGTTGCCCTGCGTGCCCGGCTGAGCCACACCCGGCGCTTCAGCTCACGCGAGCCGGGAGAGGATTTCGCTCGCGAGCAGACGATGGATGTCCGTCTTGTGGACAAATGAGCTGACCCCGGCGTCGTGTCCTTCCGCTTCGGCCTCGGGCGAACCGGAGACCATGATAATCGGCAGGTCCGGATGCGACTTCCGCAGAATGCGGACCAGGGTCGGACCATCGATCCCGGGCATCTGGAAGTTGGTGATGATGAGATCCGCGCCGTTGACGGCAAAGTGATTGAGCAGCTCGCTGCCCGTCGCGAGGCTGGCGATGATCGCCTGGGGCAGGGCCTCGAGCGCGATGGCGGTGATCGCCTCGCGCGCCAGCAGGTCGTCGTCGGCAATGAGGATTCTTACGGGATGGGGATTCATTGAAGGTGGTCGTTGGCGGCGAGAGTTGGCCGCGTTCCTACCGGCCGTCTTCTCACGGGGAGGATTGAAGCCCTCGGCTCGATCGCGACCGCGTTAATGGTATTGGGAGTAGGATGCTCTGCGCGCAGGACCGGTTGGGACGGTCTTTTTCAGCCCTAGGCGGGGCGACACGTGGCCGACCTTAGCATTTGGCGCGCCATGGTTCCGAATGAATAAGGGTCCAAGGCCAACTTGGGGGCGTGCTTGAAACTGCGCCCGAGGACCGGTGCGCCCGAGCTGCGGATGTGAAATCCGCGATCGGGCGCCGTGAAGTCGCCGACCGCAGCGGAACGGTGACCGCCGGAAAAGTGCCGGCCGGGTCGCACTTCCCTCTTGTCACCGTTCACCGCTCACCCGACATTCCCCGCGGCTGGCCGATGATCGCTGCGGGCGCAAGCCTGTAGAGGAAAGTCCGGACACCCTCAGGCAGCATGCCGCGTAGAATGCGCGGGAGCATTCGGCGAAAGCCGGGTGCGACGGAAAGTGTCACAGAAAACAAACCGCCCACGGCGCGAGCCGCGGGTCAGGGTGAAAAGGCGGGGTAAGAGCCCACCGCCCGGCGCGCAAGCTCCGGGGCACGACAAACCCCATGCGGTGCAAGACAAAACAGGGAGCGCGGGCCGCCTGACCCCGCCCGGCGCAAGCCGGGCGACTCCCGGGTAATAGTCGCACCCTGCGCGAGCAGGGCGCGCCGCGCGAGCGGCGCGAGAGAAATGATCATCCAATCCGCGGGCGACCGCGGAGGGACAGAATTCGGCTTACCGCCAGTCACCGTGAAGGCGCTCTCCGCAAGGGGGGCGCCTTCGCCATGGGCAGCAGTTGAGAGTTGAGGCTTGGGCGTCGAGCGGCGACAACTGGCCTTCGCGCGCCCTCGAGTGGCGGAGCGCTTTCTCCGCCCCATCAACCCTCAACTCTCAACGCCCGTGAAACACTGGATGGTCAAGCAGGAGCCCACCGCCTACGCGTGGGAAACTTTCGTCAAGGAAGGGCGCGCCGCCTGGACAGGCGTGCGCAATTTTCAGGCCCGGAACAATCTGCGCGCCATGCGCAAGGGTGACCGCGTGCTTTACTACCACAGTGTGGTCGGGAAGGAGGTGGTAGGGATCGCGAAAGTCGCGGCCACCGCGTATCGCGATCCCACGGCGAGCGAAGGCGATTGGGAGTGCGTGGACCTCGTGCCGGTGAAGGCGCTCAAGCAGCCGGTGACGCTGGAGGCGATCAAGACCAACCCGCGGTTCAAAGACCTCGCGCTGCTGCGCCAATCGCGCCTTTCCGTCCTGCCCCTGACCGCTGAGGAATACGAGGAACTGGTCCGTCTCGGGTCCGCGTAGCGACGGTCCGTCGGCCGCGGCGCCCGGCTCGCTCAAGAACATCGCCTCCCTCCCTGCCTTGGCCGAGCTTTCCAGCGCTGCAAACACCCGGAATTTCCTCGTCGCGAGGCGGCTCTTCGCGACCAGTCTGGGAGCAATTTTCTTTTGTGCCTTCGCGTCGCTGGGGGTGCAAGTGCGCGGGCTTTTCGGGGCGCGTGGCATTGTGCCCGTGGCGGAATTCCTCGGACAGGTCCGCGACCAACTGGGCGGCAGCGCCTGGCGCCAGGTGCCCACGCTTTGCTGGCTCGATGCCAGTGACGGTTTCCTCGTGGGGCTGTGCGTCGCGGGCTGCGTGCTGTCGCTCGTGCTCGCCGCCGGCTTCGCGCCGGGCGCTTGTGCGCTCGCGCTGTGGGCGCTCTATCTCTCGTTTTGCGCGGTGGGCAGCCCGTTCCTGAATTTCCAATGGGACGCGCTGTTGCTGGAGACGGCGTTGCTCGCGGTCTTCTATCTTCCGTGGAGTGTGCGCCCCGCGTGGCACCGCGAGTCGCGGGTCAGCGGGCTCAGCCGCTGGCTCCTCTGGTGGCTGCTCTTCCGGCTGATGTTCGAGTCGGGCGTGGTCAAACTCTCCAGTGGTGATGACACGTGGCGCCAACTGACGGCGTTGCAATTCCACTTCGAAACCCAACCGCTGCCGATCTGGACCGCCTGGTTCGTGCATCAACTCCCGCATTGGATCCTCGCCGCCATGACGGTGGCGGTGTTCGCCATCGAACTCGTCGCGCCCTTTCTGATCCCCGCGCCGCGCCGGGTCCGGCACGCCGCCGCCCTGGCCCTCATCGCCCTGCAAGTGATCATCCTGGCCACCGGAAACTACGCCTTCTTCAACCTGCTCACGATCGCCCTCTGTCTGCCCTTGCTCGACGATGAATTCTGGCCGCAACGCTGGCGCGGCCGTTACTCGCCCGTCGCCGCCGAGGGGCCGGTGCAGGCGTGGCCGCGGTGGCTATTCGCACCGGTCGCCGCGGTCATTGTGGTGGTCACGGCGATGCCGCTGGTCGGCTCTTTGCGCACCGGCGCGCACTGGCCGGAAGCCTTCACGAAACTGCAGCGCGCGCTGGAGCCGTCGATGAGCTTCAACGGCTACGGCCTCTTTGCGGTGATGACCACGACCCGCCCCGAAATCATCGTCGAGGGGAGCGCCGATGCAGTCTACTGGCAGGCCTATGAATTCCGGTGGAAGCCGGGCAATGTGCACACCCGTCCGGACCTGGTCGCGCCGCATCAGCCGCGGCTCGACTGGCAGATGTGGTTCGCCGCGCTCAGCGATTACCAGCACAACCCCTGGTTCATTCGATTCCTCGCCCGGCTGCTCGAAGGTTCGCCCGAGGTGCTGGCGCTGCTCGAATGGAATCCATTCCCGCAACGGCCGCCGCGTTACGTCCGCGCGGTGGTTTACGACTACCATTTCACCCGGCTGGGTCAGGGCGGGTCCGCCTGGTGGACCCGCGGCGAACCGGCGCTTTATTGCCCGACCATCTCGCTCAAGCAGGCGGAGGAATAAGTCGTGGCGACTGACGTTTCGGTGTCGTGGCTCGACATTCCAATGTCGAGACGAACGTCGAAAAATGGTGCAAGCCCGGAAGACTCGACAATGGAATGTCGAGCTACGAAGAATTTCAGCGTTCGAAGTTTTCGGTGTCGTAGCTCGACATTCCAATATCGAGACGAACGTCGAAAAATGGTGCAAGCCCGGAAGACTCGACATTCCAATGTCGAGACGAACGTCGAAAGATGGTGGAAGCCCGGAAGACTCGACAATGGAATGTCGAGCTACGAAGAGAAAACGCCGAACGTTTGCGGATTTTGAATGCCCAAACGCGCTCTCGCGTCTCCTTTTCCGAATTACCTAATGCCATGAAGTACCTCACTCTTCTTCCCGTCGTCACCGCCGGGCTTCTCTTCGCGGTCCCGGTGACCAGCCAGGCCGATCACAAAGTCCATTATTCTCAGGACCGCGATCGAGACGGCCACTTCGTCCAAAAAAGTTTCACGGTGCCCGATCGCCGTTACTACCGGGGCTACGGCTACTACGGTCCCTCCTACGGCTACCCGTATTATTATTCGCGGCCATCGGTCAGCTTTTTCTACAACCGTCCGCTCTACTCCTCGGGTGGCTACTATGCTCCCGACCAGCGTTCCTACTCCGACGGACTCGCCGTGGACGTGCAGCGCGAACTCCGCCGCCGCGGCTATTATCGCGGGTCAATCGACGGCGATATCGGCGCCGGCACGCGGGCTGCGATCCGCGCTTACCAGGATGACCGCGGTCTGGCCGTCACCGGCCGAATTGATCGGGCGCTGATCCGCTCCCTGGGCCTTGGGTGAGCCGCCGCGCCGAGCAGCCCGAAGAAAGCCCGCGCACCATCCGATTCGGGCGTAACGGGGCGTCGCCGCGAACCTCCGGCAGGTCGGATCCAAGCCCGTTCCGAGCTTGTCCGCCCGATTTCGCGAGGCATCGTGTCTGTCCACATGCATGAAGCGAAGGACACCCTCCGGGCCCTGGTCCGCCTGAGCTACGATGGCCGGGTTTACAAAACCTTCCGCGGTCCCAAAGCCGCGGAACGATTCGCCAACGAGGTGCGTATCCTTCGCCACCTCGAAGCCCGCGGATGCCCCTTCGTGCCCAAGCTTCTCGAAGCCGATCCGGAACGGCTGCAGATCGTGACGACGAACTGCGGCAGCCGCGTCGAGCACCTCGATGACGAGCGGGCCCGCGAGCTGTTTGCCGAACTCGAGATTTATGGCGTGCGCCACGACGATCCCGAGATGCGCAACGTGACCTACCGCCAGACGGACGGACGCTTTTGCCTGATCGATTTTGAATTTGCCAGCCTCCTGCCCGGTGGCGATGGCGCGGACCATGAACCCGCAGCATAACGCGTCGTCCACGGGTCTGCGCTGGTTCGCCCAGACGGATCGCGGCAAGGTCCGGCCGACCAACGAGGACTCCTTTTTGTGCCTCCAGTTCGACGCGCAAGATGTCTGTTATCTTGGCAAAATCGGCGAGTCGTCCACGGCCACAACCGACCTGGTTTTCGCCGTGAGCGACGGGATGGGGGGAGCGATGGCGGGGGAGTTTGCCAGCCGGATGACCGTCGAAAAAATCACCCGCCTGCTGCCCCGTGCGTTCAAACAATCCGCGGTGGGCCTGGAAGCCGGATTCTCGGACGTGCTCACCGAGCTGTTCGATCAGGTGCATCGGGCGCTGATGTTTGTGGGCGGAAGTTACGAGGAGTGCGCGGGAATGGGTGCGACCTTGAGCGTGTGCTGGTTCACTCCCGGCTGGATGTACTTCGGCCACATCGGGGATAGCCGGATTTACTATCTGCCTGCGCAGGGCGGGATCCGGCAGATCAGCCAGGACGACACCCATGTCGGCTGGCTCTTCCGCAACGCCAAAATCAATGAGCGGGAAGCGCGCTCCCACCCGCGACGCAATGTCTTGCAGCGCGCCCTGGGCGCCGGACACCAATTCGTGGATCCCCAAGTCGGCGCCGTGGGGTATGAGCGCGGGGATCTTTTTCTGCTCTGCACGGATGGCTTGGTGGAGGGTCTTTTCGACAGCCAGTTGCTCGAACGGTTGCGCGCGCCGGATCCCGCCGAAGCGACCGCCACTCCCGCCCATCGCCTCGTGGACGCCGCCCTGGAGCGGGCCGGTCGCGACAACACCACCGCCGTGGTGATCGAAGTGCATTAGTTTCCCGGCGCTTCTCCAGTTGCCCGTCCGGCATGATCGTAACAGGAAAGAAACAATCCATGAAATCCCTCCTCCCCACCTTCCTCGCCATCGCGGTCCTCGGCGCTGGCGCGGGCGCCGCTCCGGTGGCGGCCAGGCCCAACATCGTTTTCATCCTCGCCGACGACTACGGCATCGACGGCGTGGGCTGTTACGGCTCCGACCGGTTCAAGGGCAAAACGCCGAACATCGACGCGCTGGCGCAGACGGGCACGCGTTTCACGCACTGCTACGCGAACCCGCTCTGCGGTCCCTCGCGCTGCACGCTGATGACGGGCCGCTACGTTTTCCGCACCGGCGGGACGACGAACGGCAACGCCGGCCAGCCGTCGCCGGCCACCGAAATCGGCATCGCGAAGGTGCTGAAGCAGGCCGGTTACGCGACCGCGCAGGCTGGCAAGTGGCGCCAGATGGGGGCGACGCCGGCGGATTGGGGCTTCGACGAATATCTCAGCGACCCCACCGCGGGCGGCTGGTACTGGCAGGACAAGTATTTCAAGAATCGCGAAACCGTGCCGGCGGAAGCGGGCGCCTATCAGCCGGATATCATGCACGCGTTCGCGCTCGATTTCATTCGGCGGAAAAAAGACGGCCCGTTCTTTCTCTACTACGCGAGCCATCTCGTGCACCGGCCGATCCTGCGCACCCCGGACAGCAAGGGCGGTAATCTTTACGAGGAAAACGTGGCCTATCTCGACAAGCAGGTCGGCGAGATCGTCGCGGAGCTGGACAAGCTCGGACTGCGCGAGAACACGCTCATCGTCTTCGCGGGCGACAACGGCACGAAGGGCGAGGCCTCGCCGATGAGCGGCCGCAAGGTCATTGGCGAGAAAGGCTCGCTGCTCGAGGGCGGCAGCCGCGTGCCGCTGATCGCGAATTGGAAAGGCGCCACGCCCGCGGGCAAGGTGGTCGATGACCTCGTGGACTTCACGGACATGTTTCCGACCTTCGCTGCGATCGGTGGGGCGAAGCTGCCCGACGGGGTGAAGATCGACGGCCGCAGCTACGCGCCGCAGTTGCGCGGCGAAAAAGGGACGCCGCGCGACTGGGTATTCGTCCAACTCGGCCGCGGCTGGTATGTCCGCGAGCAGGGTTGGAAGCTGACCGAAAGCGGCGCTCTTTTCGACATGACGGACGCGCCCTTCGCGGAGAAGCCGGTGCCCGCCGAGGCGCAGAGCGAAGCGGCTTCCACCGCGCGCCAGCGCCTGCAAGGCGTCCTCGCCAGGCTCAATCCCGGCGCTGGGAATGCCACGGCGCCAGACGGCGAGACGAAGAGGATGCGGAGGCAAAAGCGCCGGGCCGAGGCCGCGGCGCAAGCAGCCCCGCCGGCGGCCCCTCCGCCAGCGGCGCCAGCGCCGAAGTGACCGGAGGAAAAAGCGGCGGCTTACTTCAGACCTTTGAGGCGATACATCACAATTTTCGACTTGTAGTCGTCTTCGAGCAGCACCACGTATTCGCCGTCGGCCCGGCGGTGGGCGGTGAGCGTCTCGCGGATGTCCTGCAGGCCGATCTCGCCGACTTCCGGACCTGGCTCGACGTGGCCCACGGCGCTGCCGTCGCTGGTGCGAAAGATTTCCACGCGTCCGGTCTTCACGCCGTCCTTCTTCGAGGCGCCGGTGTACGGCACGAAAGCGAAATCGCCCGCGACATCGAAGCCCATCGGCTCGCACGACTCGTGGCCGGACGCTCCACTTGCGTAGGGCAGGGTCACGCGCCAGCGCAGCTTGGGGTCACCGCGTAGCCAGCCGTCGTAGCGGGCGAGCACCGGCCCCATCGGTTTCCAATGCTGATTCTTTTCCTCCGCGGTGGTGCCACCGAGGTAGAGCGTGTCGCTGGTGGAGTCGTAGCGGAGGCGCTTCACTTCGCGGAAGCCCTCGGGATGCGGAAAGGTGCGCATCGTTTTGAAATCCCATTGCGGATTTCCGCGCGCATCGAGCCCCTGCATCGGGAAGAAGCGAAGCCCTTTCGTCTCCGTGGCCAGCCAGACGTTGCCGGCGCGATCCACCCACCAGCCTTGCGCGCCGGGCGCATCTGCGCCGCCATTCGTTTGAAACTCGCCCGCGTCGAAAGCGCCATTGCCGTTCGCATCCCGCCAGATCCATTCGCCCTTCTCCGGTTGGTTCGTCGGCCAGCCGTCCTTCTCTTTCACGTGTTTTTTGGCGAAGAAGCCGGACGGGATCGCGACTTCGCCATCGGTCTCGGGCGCGAAGCGATAGACCTGCAAATGCTCGGCGTTCATGTCGTTCACGAAGAGCACGCGCTGGCCGCCGATGTGCCGCACCCACGCGCCGGCCGACCAAAGGTGCAGCCGCGGGTCCTGTGGGTATTTTTCGCGTCCGATAGTGAAGCCCGCGTAGCTCGCCTCGCTTCCGGCGGGCTTCGCGTAGTCGAGGCGAAAGTGCTCCTCCTTCGTGAAAACATCCGCATCGCTCGCGGCGTCCACGTCGCCCATATCGACAAAGGTCAGCCCGAAGAGCCGCCAATTGAGCGCGCCATCGGCGAGGCGATAGCTTTCGAGCACCGTGCCCCCGCCGCCGCTCTGGCCGTCGTGCGCGAGGTAGAGATGGTCCTGCGCGTCGCAGCCGATGGCGGTGACCCGATTGAGCTTCCGGTCGCCGAATGCGCCGGGCGTGCCGCTGGCGATCCCGCCGCGTTCGCCGAACGTCCCGGCTTCGCTGAGCGCCGCGCTTTTGACCGCGTAAATGCGAAGTTGCTGCGCGGGACCGTCGTCCGCGACGAGCACCCGGCCATCGCTCGCGAAGCAAAAAGCCACCGGCGAGATGTCCGCCGCGAAGGTGAACACCGGTGCTTGCTCCTCGCCCTTCGCGTTGAAACGCACGAGCCGCGCCGGGGCGGAGTCGGTCTTGCGTTCGAGCATCCAGACGAAGCCGGTGCGATCCAGCGCCAGCGGCCCGGCGCGGTTGATTTTCCAATTCGCGAGCGGCTGCATCGTCTCCGCGTCGAAAACTTTGATCTGCCCGGCGTGCGGGTCGGCGACGTAGAGCCGGGCTTCATCCGCGCAGAGGCCGGGCAGCGCGCCGGTGGTTTTGTCGGGCACTTCGGCGACGACCAGGAACGATCCTTTCAGCGTATCGCCTTTGCCGCCCTTTCCGCCCTCGAACGGCGCGCCTTTCGCGATATCCGCCCGCGATCGGCGCGACACCCCGAGCCACTTCGTGCCTTTTGGCGGCCAGGTCTCCGGGTCTTTTAGACCGCCTCCCTCGTTGCCCACCTGCACGCCGAGGAAAAGGTAACGGGAGTTTGCGGCCACGGCCTCGCCGCCGTTGTTGCCCCAGCCGTGCGTGTGCAGCGCGTAGCGAATGAGTTCGCCGTCCCGATACTCGCCCGCGTTGCCGCCGCCCTCGTCCCACTCGACGTTGGTGAAAACCGTGCCGTCCGGCAGCACCGCCATTGCGTGGATGTCCTGTTGCACCCACTTCTTCCCGCCGCCATAGCTGTTGCCGATCCAGGAAGTCACCGCCTCAAGCCGCGGGCTCCTGAATTCCTCCGCGCCGGCGGCCGTGGCGAAGAGGGCCGCAGCAAGAGTGGGAACAACGCGCAGCTTTCGGTGAGTCGTCATTTCCTCTCCATCGCGAATCGAATCCCGTTTGCCGAGCGCGTTCTTCGGCCGTAGCTCGACATTCCAATGTCGAGACGAACGTGGAAAATGGTATCAAGCCCGCCAGCCTCGACAATGGAATGTCGAGCTACCGCATGAACAAACTCTCGCCGCCGACCAGCATCCCTGAGCGACCTGTTTTTCGCGGGTTCGACGTGGATCAGCTGTGGCTGGTGCCGGGCTATCGGCGCAACCTGCCGCATCGTCGCCTCGAAGGCGCAACCTACTTCGTGACCTTCCGCCTCGCGGATTCCATCCCCGAGATGGTCGTGCAGCAATGGCACGACGAGCGCGAGCGCTGGTTGCAGGCGGATGGCGTTGACCCAGCTTGGTCGGAGAGCGACCCCTCACGCTGGAGCCAGGCCTTCCTCGCGATTCCGCCCGGCGAACGTCGAAGGTTCGAGCGCGAACAGCAGCGACGGTTTCTCGTCGAGTTGGATCAGTGCCACGGAAGTTGCCTGCTGGAAAAGGCGCACGGCATCGTCGCGGTTGCGTTGGAGTTCTTCCACGGAAAGCGCGTCTGGACTGGCGACTACGTGGTGATGCCAAACCATGTGCATGTGCTCGCGCAGCCGTTTCAGGGCGTCAACCTCGAGGAGTGGCTGTATTCCATCAAGCGGTTCACCAGCACCGAAATGGCGAAGGACGCGGCACTCGACGCCCACGCGATGAGGCGGCAGAGCCATCTCTGGCAGACGGAATCCTTCGACCGCATCGTGCGCGATGTTGAGGAACTGGCGCGCACCCGGCGATACATCGCGAACAATCCCGTGAAGCTGCGCCCCGGCACGTTCGCGCTGAAGCAGATGACCTGGATGGATGAGTTCGCAGGTCCAATCCCGTAGCTCGAGATTCCAATGTCGAGACGAACGGGTCCGCGGACTCCGCGAAGAATAGAATAGACAGCCAATGAAGAGCGGCCTGACCATCGCACCACGCAGACGCTCTCTGACTCGACTTTGGAAAGTCGAGCTACGCCGTAGCTCAACATTCCAATGTCGAGACGAACGGGTTCGCGGACTCCGCGAAGGATAGAATAGACAGCCAATGAAGAGAGGCCTGACCATCGCACCACGCAGACGCTCTCTGACTCGACTTTGGAAAGTCGAGCTACGCCCGAGCTACGCCGTCATCTACATACAATGCCACCATCCATCCGCCGCCTTCTCGACATTGGAATGTCGAGCTACGTTGCTGGCCTCCTGCTCGTCTGCGTCGCGGCGCACGCGCAGGAGAAGGCCGAGGGACCTCTGGTCAAGCCACCGTCGTTCGTGCATCCGGGATTGCTGCACACGCAGGCCGATCTGGACCGGATGCGCCAGCGCGTGAAGGCGGGCGAGGAGCCGTGGAAGAGCGGCTTCGAGAAACTGCGGCGCGACGGACAATCGCGCGCGGATTGGAAGCTGCGCGGTCCGTTTGAGGTCGTCACCCGCGGGGCTGGCGCCACGAAGGGCAACCCCGAGATGGTCCTCGATGGCAACGCCGCGTATCAAACCGCGCTGATGTGGTGCATCACGGGCGACGAAACCTACGCGCGGAAGGCGATCGAAATCCTCAACGCGTGGTCCGGAACCTTGCGCAAGATGGATGGGCGCGACGTCATCCTCAGCGCCGGCCTGAACGGCTTCAAATTCGTCAACGCCGCGGAGCTGATGCGCCATACTGATCCGGCGTGGAAGCGTGAGGACGTGGCGCGGTGCGAACGCATGTTGAAGGAAGTCGTCCTACCGCCGATCAAGGATTTCGCGACCTTTGCCAACGGCAACTGGGATGCCGCCTGCCTCGAGACGATCATGGCGATTGGCGTCTTCTGCGATGACCGGGAGCTCTTCGAGCGGGCCGTCGGATACTACCGCAACGGCGAGGGCAACGGCCGGTTGACCCACTACGTGATCAACGAGTCCGGGCAGTGCCAGGAGAGCGGACGCGATCAGCAACACACGCAGCTCGGGCTCGCAGTGCTCGCCCAGGCGTGCGAGATCGCCTGGCATCAGGGCGTCGATCTTTATGCCGAGGCGGACAACCGCCTGCTCAAGGGCTTCGAATACACCGCCCAATACAATCTGGGTTCCGACGTGCCGTTCGTTCCTTCCGTGGATACGACCGGGAAGTATCGGCCCAAGAAAATTTCGATCGAAGGACGCGGCAATCTCCGTCCGATCTATGAGATGGTCTGGAATCATTACCAGGTCCGCCGCGGCATTCCGGCTCCGTTCACCAAGCAAGCCGCGGACCAGATTCGGCCGGAGGGAGCGGCCTGGACGGGCGATCATCCCGGATTCGGCACGCTGCTCTTTACGCTGCCGGCCAAGGCACCGCAGAGCTAGCCGCGCACTTTCTTCGCTCGCGACGACTCGCGCAGGAGGAAGTGGATTGTCAGGGGTTTCGCTGCATGGTGTCATTCCTCCCCCGCCGCATGTCCTTCGCTCAATCCGTCCGTTCCTCGATTCCCCTCGTCATTGGGCTGGCGGTCGGCGGAGTGGGCGCCACTTTGTTTCTGGAGAGCATGCCCGGCGCCGGCGGATCGCCGGAGGAGCGGACGAACAAGCTGGAGCTCGCCTTGAAGCAGGCGCAAAATCGCATCGTGGCCTTGGAAGCGGCTCAATCGGCGGAGCGCCGGCTCCCGGGAAAGGAAGGGAGCATCAGGGGCGTGGGGAGTTCACCGGTGCGTGGCCAGTCCCTGGCCGACGGCGCGCGCCGGATCGCCGAGGATCTTCGCGAAGGGAAGCCGGTCAATCCCGAGGACATTTTCCGGGCGAGCAAGCCGCTGCTGCGGGATCTCGCGCCGTTATTCGACCGGATGCGCTTGAAGCAACAACGGGAAATGATCGATGGCCTGACCGGCGAATTGGCGCGCAAATACAACCTGACGCCGCAGAATCGGGAATCGCTCAAGCAATGGTTCGAGGAAAAGGCGAGCGAGGAGTCGAAGCGTTGGAGCGAGATGCTTGGGCGGGAGGACACGCGCCTCGAAGATCTCATGCGCGCGTCCCGCGATGTCCGTCCGGACGAGGGGCTGGATACCTTCATGCAAGGCATGCTGAGCAGTGACAAACTGGCGGCATTCAATAAGGAGCGGATGGCGGAGCGCACGCAACGGGTCCAGCAGGAGGCGGACACGAGAGTCCAGCGACTCGACTCGATCGTCGGACTCGACGATGCGCAGCGGGACCAGGTTTTCGGCATCATGGTGCGCGGTTCGCGCGACTACGATCCGGCGATGGTGCCGGAGGGCGCGCGCGGGGCCATCGGCGCGACGCCGGCTGGGGACCGGCAGGCGGCGCTGCTCGCCGTTTTGCGGCCGGACCAGCGCGCCGCGTATGAGGCCGAAAGCCAGCGCCGGCGCGCGGAGGCCGCGAAGAACATGGAGGCGGTCGGCCTGGCCCTGCCGCAGGGTTGGGAAATGCTCGAGGAGGGCGACTTTCGCTGAGCGCATGAACGGCGCAGCTCCGGCCAGCAGCGGCGGCCCCACGCCGGCGATCGACATCCGCTATCTGCGCGTGGACTACGGCAATTTCGTCGCCGTGGACGATCTCACGCTCAGCGTGCCGCCTGGCGAAGTGTTCGGCCTGGTCGGTCCCAACGGCGCCGGAAAGACGAGCACCTTCCGGGTGCTGACGACGCTCATGGAACCGACCTACGGCGAGGTGATGCTCGATGGAGTGGACGCCTTCGAGGACATCGAAAGCGCCCGCCGGATCATCGGCTACATGCCGGACCTCGCCCCGGTGCCGACGGACCTGAAAGTGTGGGAATTCCTCGATTTCCACGCCGCGGCCTACGGTCTCGGCCGACGCTCCCAGCGCCGCGAGCGGGTCGCGGAATGCCTGGAGGAAGTCGCGCTCACCGCCCAGCGAAACAATTGGTGCAAGGAGCTTTCCCGCGGCCAAACGCAGCGCGTGGTGCTCGCCAAAACGCTGCTGCACCGGCCGCGCGTCCTGATTCTCGACGAACCCGCGAGCGGCCTCGATCCGCTGGCCCGCCGCGATTTGCGCAACACGCTGCGAAAGCTGGCCAGGACGGGCGCCACGGTCTTCGTCAGCTCCCATATCCTGAGCGAGCTCGCCGAAATGTGCTCCTCGCTCTGTGTGATGAATCGCGGCCGGCTGCTCGCGTCGGGCACGGTTGATCAAGTCCGGCACCAGCTCGGGAGCACGGAACGCGTCCTCACAGCCACCGTGCTCAGCCGCCAGGAGGAAGCTGGCGAATGGCTGTCCGCGCAGGCCGCCGTGCACGATCTGCGGATCGCCGGCCACCAGGTGATCTTCGGCTTCAAGGGCTGCGATGAGGCGCAGGCCGATCTCATGGCAGGCCTCATCGGCCTCGGCATCCGCATGAGGGCGTTCGAGGAAAAGCGCTCCTCCTTTGAAGACATCCTCGTGGAAGTCGCCGAAACCAACCGCCGGGTATGAACGAGCATCGAGCCAGCGATGTGGAGGCGGCTCTGTCCGAAGGCTCGGAATGTTGGGAAGCGATGAACACCCAACACCCAACATCCAACTCTGGATGTTTTTTCTTTGGGGCATGGCTGTGAAATGAGTGCCGCGACCTCCATCGCTCCGCCCATCCGGCATGCCCCGTGGAAGCCGTGGCAGAACCCCATTTTCCGGCGCTATTGCCAGTCGCGCCTGCGGCTGCACGGCCTCGGGGTTGCCTTGCTGATCACGGTGCTCATCGCCGGATTCATCGTCGCCCTCGTCAGCTCCATCGGAAATAAAACCCACTTGACTCCCGTGGATGCCGCCCGCACGGGCATCATTCCGCTGCTCATTTTTCAGGGCATCATCCTGTTCATCCTCGGCACCGCGCAGGTGGCAGGCGGCATGACGGCAGAGCGCGACGAGGGCGTGATCGACTACCAGCGGCTGATCCCGATGTCACCGCTCTCGAAAGTCCTCGGCTACCTCTTCGGCCTGCCCGTTCGCGAGTATGTGATGTATCTGGCGACGCTGCCCTTTACCGCCTGGTCGCTCTGGCGCGGACACGTGCCCTGGAGCGTTTGGCTGCCGCTCTACGCCGTCGTTTTCACGTCCACGCTGCTCTATCACTTCACCGGACTGCTCACCGGCACGGTGGTGCGCAACCGCCGCTGGGCCTTCCTCGTGTCGATCGGCCTGGTCTTCTGCCTCTACACCGTCATTCCGCAGATGGCGAAGTTCGGTCTGGTCTTCTTCAAGTACCTCACCATCACGCCGGTCTTCGAGGAGAGCCTGCCCGGCTTGTTGCCCGGGGCCGCCGGCGACGTGGTCAAGGTGGTGCAGCGGCTGGCGCCGACAGTGAAGTTTTTCAATCTCGATTTTTCCGAGGCGGTCTTCACCGTCTTCTCCCAAGGCGGACTGATCCTCACTTTCGTCATCATGCTCTGCCGGAAATGGCGGCGGACCGAATCGCATTTGCTGGGAAAACTCTGGGCCGTCGGTTTCTTCGTCTGGATCCAGATTCTCCTCCTGGGCAACGCGCTTCCGTTGATCGATCCGGGCAATCTGTTCCCCTCGCGGGCCTTCTATCGCATGGTGCAGGTGATCCCGAATTGGACTCCCAAGCCGACGGAAGCGGTGGCGATGTCGGGCCTTTACGGTCTCGTCACGCTGCTCCTGATTTTCCTGCTGGCGGGGATCATTACACCCTCCGCGGATCATCAGCTCCGCGGCTGGCGGCGCGCGCGCAAGCAGGGCGCCTCGTCGCTGCCCCCGTTGGCGGATGCGGCTACCGGTTTCTGGTTCGTGCTGGTCATGGCCCTCGCAGGCGCCGCGGGTTGGTTCGTTTTCACCCGCGCGCTGGTGGAATCCCGCTGGTTTCCCGGCCATGAGGTGCCGCTGCGCACCTTCGGATTTTTCGCGGCCGTCATGCTATCGGGCGGCGTCGGTTTCCAAACCCTGCTCGAAGCGAAGGGTGGCCGCGTCGTCGGCCTGGTGGCGATCTTCGTTGGTGCGGTGCCCATCATGGCCGGCTCCGTGCTCGGCTTCAGCGACCGCATGATCCCGGCCGCCTCGTGGCTGATCGGGATCTCGCCGGTGAGCATGCCCTTCTACGCCTCGGGCACGTTACTCTCGCTCGCGGAACTCCCGGCTCAGGCGGCGCGCGCCGTCCCACGCGCCTTCTACTTCTGGCTGCTCGTCGGCG
Source organism: Chthoniobacter sp. (assembly GCA_034667665.1). Lineage (GTDB taxonomy): Bacteria > Verrucomicrobiota > Verrucomicrobiia > Chthoniobacterales > Chthoniobacteraceae > Chthoniobacter. The sequence goes on along the minus strand of JAXDQW010000030.1, from coordinate 71,944 downwards.
TGGTGACGATGCTGTGGCTCGTCGTCCGGTTGCGGGCCGCTCGGCAGGCCATGGCTAGGACTGTCCTTGCGGCGCCCACGGATGTCCCGGCACGCGTCGCATTGTAAGGAATCCGCTTGTGGCCGCCATGGCGGGTGCTTCCAGTTCCAGCTGATCGCGGCGGAGAGTTTATTTCCAGCATAGCCCGCAACGTCGCGGAGAGAGCATTGCCATGCCGGGGATTGACTCGCCTGGGGCCCGCGGTATTCAGCAGCGTATGACACGCGTCCTGACGATCCGAATTCCGCCGGATTTGCTCAGTAGGGCGGAGGCGAAAGCCGCGCGCCTCGGTCTCGATCGGGCGAAATATGTCCGCGGTTTGATCGAAGAGGATCTGGCGGAAAAGGGACGGAAACCAAAGCACAAGTTCGCTTCGGAGGATTTGATTGGTTCGGTCCCGATCGGGAAGGGCCCCTACACAAACCAGCGCGTGAGGGAAATGATGCGCGCGAAGCTGCTGGCCAAGCGTGAAAAGAATCGCTGATGCCGGGCTCGTTATTGCCGCGCTCGATCCGCGCGACTAGCATCATCCATGGGCCGCGGAGGCTTTTCGACGATCGTCGCCGTTTCATACCTGTGACGCCGTGCTCGCGGAAGCCGCGGCGATTACGGAGGCTCCAGTTAGGATTCTCCAACTCGTCGCCCGCGGCGATCTCATTCTCGATCCTGCCTTCGTCCTCGCCGAGGAGCTGCCGCGCATCCTCGCGCTCGCCACGAAATATTCCGACCTTCCCATGGACCTTGCGGACGCCTGCCTCGTGCGCATGACCGAACTCACCGCCGGCTGCAAAGTCTGGACGGTGGACCGCGCTGATTTCGCCGCCTATCGCCGTCACGGCCGACAGCCCGTGCCATGCGAGTTTCCGCCGGATTGAGAAGTTGACCTGAGCGGGAGCACTTGGGATTGGCCAGGATGAGCGCGAAGCGGTTCGCTTCGGGATTCGGTGACCCCTCGCTTCCCCGCCTCAGGGCTGGAGCGTTCACCGGAGCATGGTTCTCTCTTTGGGAAACATCAGTCGTGCCGCGCCGACGCCGGCGAGGAATCCGAAGAGATGTCCCTGCCAGGAGACCCCGGCGTGGAGCGGCAGCACCCCGATGAGGCACCCGCCGTACACGACCAGGACGCCGCACGCGACCAGCACCCACGGCAGTGATTTCTCGAACAATCCACGCGCCAGGAGGAAGCCGAGGTATCCGAAGATGAGACCGCTGGCCCCGAGGTGATTCGTGAATTTGCCGGCGAACAGCCAAACGCCGAGACCGCCGGCCAGCGTGACGAATGCCGTCACTCTCCAGAACACCTTGAGACCGCCCAGCAGAACGATGCCGCCAAGCACGACGAAGGGGATCGAATTCACCATCAAATGCCGGAACCCAACGTGGAGAAACGGGGCCAGGACGATGCCCGGCAAACCGGAGACGGAGCGCGGGTGGATCCCGTAGCGGTCGAGTTGAATAAAGGGCAGAAGATCCAGGATCTCCACGGCCCACATGAGCCCGAGCAAGCCGAAGAGAAGAAGGACGTGATCCTTGATCGACTCAAGGAGCGAGTGCGGACGAGGCGGATCGAGAAGGCGGTGATCGGTCATCGGCTGCTCTTTGCTATTCCATCCAAGGGACATCTCCAAGACCCACTGAGGAGACTTCCAGCGCGCTCGCGCGAGGGCTCTGTGCCCTCGTGCGCACACGCCTCCGGCGCTTTGCCCCCGTATTCCTGCGCGCGGGAGGTGGGTTCCAAGCCACCGGCAACGCCCGAGCGACGATTACGGGGCAGGAGCCGATCTGGTCGATCCTCAGCGCGGCGGGGCTTCGGAGCTGGGGATGGCGCTCAGCTCTTGGGTAAAGTGGGTCGAGCTTCCGGCCGCCATCCGCAGGGCGCGCGACTCCGCATGCACCGCCCGCAGGGCCTCGAGCAAGGCCGGCGCAGCCGTCGCCGGCAGGGCCTGATCTTCGCGGTCGCCGAGCCCGGCATCCTTCAGCTTTCTCAGCCGGTCCTGGATCAGCGTTTTCACCTCCTCCGCGTTATTGATTCCGCGGAACCACGCCACGTGCAGATTCGGGCCGAGTTGCTTTTGGTCGGCGTGCGCCGCCCCGCCGCCCGCGGTTTCCACCTGGAGATCGGCGAGGCCGAGCACGCGCTGGATCGGGCCTTGCAGCACGGCCACGTTTTGGATGTTGGCAAATGTCACCGTCATCTCGCGCACGGTCGTGACCCCCTCGCGGACGCGCAGGCTGCGATCGGTGACCACATACCAACGCTTCTCGTAGTCGAGTCGCAGGACCGCGAGCGAAAAGAGCCGCTGCAGGACGAGGAGCAGAAAGATGAATCCAGTGATGACGGAAACGATGAGCGCGGGGAGTTGCGGTTTGCCGGAGTCCTGCACGGCCACCCACACGCCGAAGTTGATGCTGCCGAACAGGAGCAGCACGAGCAACAGCGTGAACGCCGTGCCGATGCCCCATCGTACCAGCAGGAACTTGAAAAACAGCGGCGCCGCGCGGAAGACCCGCGTGCCGGCGTCGTCCCCCGGCGGCGGCGCGGGATCGTGCGGGATGCGCAGCAGCCGCTCGCAGGCCCGGCGGAAGACGCTATACATGAGGGTCGCCCGCCGGGGAGGCGGAAGGGAATTGCGATGGCTGAAGGGCGGCCGCGCCCTGACCCGCGCGGGCTTCGAGGAGTTCGCGCGTCCGGCGCAGTTCGTCGCGGATGCCCAGGAGCAAACGGACCGCTTCCTCGCCGCCGGCACCCGCGGCGGCGGGCAGGGCGGGGGACGCGGACGGCGTCTTCTCCCGCGCCCCGCGCATCCGCGCGTAGAGAAAGTCGCGGATCGCCTCGGATTCGTGAAACCCTTCGATGGTCAGCTCCGCCCCCGTCGTGCCGGAGGCCGTCTGGATCTGCACATCGGCCAGCCCCAGCCAGCGCTGGAGGATTCCCGAGCTGAGATGAATGTCCTGGATGCGCGCATAGGTCACGTTCACCTCGCGGCGAAAGAGGATGCCCACCTTCATGTGAATGCCCTCCGCATCGAAGCGATAGCGCAGCGTGTGGTAACGGAACCACAGCACCGGCAGCGTGATGAAAATGGCCGGTCCGCTCAGGATCGAGCGGACGAGATACAGCTTCCACAGCGCCGGCTCGGGGCGCTCCAGAGCATAAATGGCATCAGGGTTCACCCCGCGAGCAGAGCAACTTCCCGACAGCCCGTCAAACGGGAGCGCCATGGTCCGACGCCGCTCCACCGCCTTGCGGTTCGACTCCTCCACCTGCATCCAGCCGGTTTGCTGCGGCGCTCCGCTCGTTCCCAAAGCCCTCCATAAAAAATCTGAACCCGCCTGTCCTGAACGCCTCGGCCCGTTCGTCGAATGGATGAATCGAAACCATCCACCAAAACCAAACCAAACCTCATGAACACGAAGATCACCTCATTTTGCGCAACGCTCCTGCTGACCATCGCCGGGTGGCTGAACGCCGGGGAACCGGGCCAGCCCAAGGCCGGCTCGCCGGAATTCGAGCGGATGAAAACGCTGGTGGGCACCTGGCAGGGGAAGACGGACATCGGCCAGGGGCCGATCGACATGACCGTCCAGTACCGCGTGCTGGCGGCAGGCAGTGTCGTGGAGGAACGCGTCTTTGCGGGCACGCCCAACGAGATGGTGACGATGTATTACGACAAGGCCGGCAAGCTGGCCCTGACCCACTACTGCATGATGGGCAATCGGCCGGCGATGGCCCTCAAGGCCTCGGATGACAAGACGCTGACGTTTGACTTCGACGGCGCCTGCTGCACCATCGACCCGAAGAAGGAGTCGCACATGCACGCGATGACGCTCCGCTTCGACGACGCGGACACGATCACGACGAGCTGCAAGGCGATCATCGAGGGCAAGGAGATGCCTGATCATCCCACCACGTTGAAGCGGCTGAAGGCCGAGTCCGCGCCGGTCAACTGACCAGCCCCGGAGCAGCGGAAAGCCGACCCATTTTTCGCTCGCGCGTGGGCTCTCTGCCCCGTGCCTGCTCCATCCGGGGCTCCTGCCCCGTATCGTCGGCTCAAGGCGGAACCGCGGTTTGGCATCGGCGGCAGGCGCGTCGGGAGTCCGGGACAGAGTTCCGGGGACGTGTCCGCACGAGGGTGCAGAGCCCTTGCGCGAGCCCACCACTGATGGCCCGAGGACGGGTGAGTTTCTGCTGGGTTTTTGCGCGGCGCCCGATACGCATTTTCGACTCCGGGATATGGAGTTCCTGAGTTCAATCGATGCGCCGCCCCACCGTGAAATTTCCAGTAGTTGTTCTCCCCATCGCCATCCTTGCCTGCGCAGCGTGCCATAAGACTCCTCACAGTACCGTCGATTCGCCGACAGAAGCTTCGGCCCGAGTTGAACCATTGCCTCCGGTAGCAACACCCATCGCCGCCCCCGACCCAGTGGCCGAACATCGCGCCGAACTGCTGGCACGCATCGGCACGCTCAGCAATAGCGACTGCGATGCCCTCGTCTTGCAGTTCCAGCTCATCCCACGCGACGAGATCCTCAACCCCTTGAGCGAACCAAGAAAGGATCTGCTCCATTATGTAAAGGGCATTACTTCAGACGAGGATCTCAAGGACCTCGAGCGTGCCATCAAGGAGCGCCGCCGACCCTCACCCGAGGAACTCGACGCCATCAATCGCGCCAAGAAAGATCGAGGACAATGATTCTCGCCCCAACGCAAACGTTCGGTGAAAGCACGTATGCCCTATAACATGAATCCAGAGGAGTTTAACGCAGTCTTTGCTCTCACCACGAGAAGAGATTCCACCACCTCATTGGGCGGAAGCAGATTGGGAACAGCTTTTCGGGAGTGCGGTCTGATGAAGGATGCTTGTTCCGATAACGCCCGAGGGGATGGAGTATTTACCCGTTTGGCCACATCCGGATTACGCACAACGCGCTACCGATCTTCACTTCCCCGGAAATCTTGCGACCGAGATTTCATTGGCCGAGTTTATGGATGATTGGTTGTCCAAGGTTGCAGAAGGATTCGGTTCAGGTAGCGGTGTTCCCTGACTTGGACTGGAATTGTTGGACGATTTCCCCAGGCGATTTGCGCGATGCACTTGAACGGGAAGTTTTCCAGTATGAGTAGAACCCAGAAAACCGAACCATCACATCCAGCGAACAGCTCCGCTCCGTCACGTTTGCTGCTCCCGGCAGAACCACCACGCAGCAGTCGCGCCGGCCCTCCGCTGCCGCTGATGTTTTGCGTTTGGCTACTTTCGCGTACAATGAAATTACTTCTATCGACCGTTGTTCTTGCAACTGCAATTTCGAACCTTGTCCAAGCAGACACAATCGTCATTCGCGACTCGGAGAATGGAAGAATCATTGCTGAAGTAGATATTGATGCTCACGATTCCAAGTTCAGCCATGCGGGTAGAACACTCACCATTGAAAGGAAGGCTTCGACGATGGAGCTTCGAGCAAGGAAGTTGCAGATTCCGAAAATCAGTTTCCGGGAGGCGTCGCTCGATGAGGTGGCTTGGTGGTTGAGGCAACCCAGTCCCGCTGTCGACGAGCCATCAGGACCTCGGCCTGCCGTCATCAATATCGTCATTAACGATCAAGCAAAACGAAAGCTCCTGATCGACCTCCATCTGGAGGAAGTAAGCCTGTTTGATGTTTGGGCGTCCCTTGCCAGAAAATACGGACTCACTATCACCTACGACGATCGCACCGTAACCGTTACCGATCCGAAACGAGATGAATAGCCTAACAGATTCATGCGGCGGACGAGCCGCCGTGGATCCGTTCTCGCCGCTAAATGTCGGCGTTAGCCGTTTCTCGCGCGCTCTTTTCCAACGAACACCGATTCAACACCAAACCGCAATGAAACCACGCATCATCAGCACCCGAATGCGTAGTAGATGATGTCGCCGCCCGTAATCTTTCAATTGGACCCGAATCCCCGAACCTCCTCAACACGCTCTCAGAGCCCGCCGCGCCGGATCACTGTCCTGAGCTGGCCGATGGCGGCGCTGGGTCCGTGGCGTCCGGTGGAACTGGGAGTTGCTCGAAAGTGCGGTGATACTTTTCCCAGGGGATGTAGCGCGACCATTCGGCCGGGCTCAGGTTGCGGCCCACGGTGATCCGGCTGAGGTCGAGAAGCTCGGGCCATTTGAGGCGCCAGAGCCGGGCGGTGGCATCGCTGCTGCCGGTCACCAGCCAGCGGCTGTCGCGGCTGATCGCGGTGTCGTAAATGGCGCCCGTGTGGCCACGCAGGATCAGCGGTTGGGCGGCGGGGTCGGGGGCGGTCAAATCCCAGAGGTGGGCCGCTCCTTGGATCGTGCCGCTGGCCAGCCAGTGGCCGTCGGGGCTGAGGGCGAGGGCGTAGATCGCGCCCAGGGCGCCGTGCAGGATCTGCGGCGGTGCCGCCGGGTTGGCGAGATCCCACAAGCGGATGGTCTGATCGTCGCCGCCGGTGACCAGCCGCCGGTTGTCCGGGCTCACCGCCATGACCCAAACCGCCCCGCGGTGGCCCTTGAGCACCGCGGTCGGCGCGGCCTCCGGCGTCGCTGCGGCCAGATCCCAAAGCCGCACGGTGCCGTCCGCATTGCCGGTGGCCAGCCAGCGATCATCCGAAGTCATGGCGGCGGACCAGACCGTGCCCGCCCGCGTTTGGAAGACTCGGGCGGGTTTGAGGGATGAACCGGTGACGTTCAAGTCCCAGAGCCGGGCGCTGCCATCCGTGCTGCCGGTGACCAGCCACCGGCAATCCCGGCTGATGGCCGCGACCTGAATCGGCCCGCTCGGGTCGTCGAGCGTCATGGTGGCGGACGGCTGGGTCGGCGCGGAGAGGTTCCACCAACGCACCTTGCGGTCGTCGCGGCAGGTGACGAGCTGCCGGGTGTCGGGACTAAAGGCCATCTCGATGACGCCGCCGCCCTGGACAAAGAGCACCAAGGGGTGGGCGGCGACGTCGTCGGATTGCAAATCCCACAGCCGCACGGTTCCGTCCGTGCTGCCCGTGGCGAGCCAATGCTCGTCCGCGCTCAGGCTCACGGCGTTGAGTGGCCCTTTGTGCCCGCGAAGAATCTGCGGATCGGCCACGAGCGCGCCGCCGGCCAGATCCCAAAGGCGCACCGTGCCGGCATCGCTCCCGGCGATCAGGAAATGGGCGCCCCGGCTCAGCGCGACCGCGCCGACCGGCCGATCGTGACCGCGCAGCACCACGGGATTGGCGGTGGGATCGTCCAACCTCAAATCCCAGAGCCGCGTGGCGCCGTCCTCTTCGCTGCCGGTCACCAGCCAGCGGCTGTCCGCGCCGATCGCCGCGACCAGCACGGCGCCTTCGCGGCCCCGCACGGCGAGGGGATTCGCGGCATAATCGGGCACCTGCAAATCCCACAAACGCGTGGTGCCGCCGGTGGTATCGCTGACCAGCCAGCGCCCATTCGGGCTCAACTCGACGCCATCGACGGCGCCGTCGTTCATGCCGGCGAAGACCAGCGGTCTCGCCGCCGGGTCCGCGATCGGGAAAGGCCACAGGTACACGGTGCCATCTTCGTTCCCCGCCACCACCCATCCGCCGAGTGCGTCGGGCTGAGATCCGGCGGCCGATGCCGGCGCGGCGGGAGCGCTGGTCACGGCTACTCCGCGGACCGGACCGCGTTCCACTGGCAAAACGACGGGGCTCGACGCGGAAGACGACAAATCCCACACCCGCGCCGTCTGGTCATCACCGCCGGAGACGAGCCAGCGATCGTCGGCGCTGATGCTCAGCGCGCGCACGGGGCCGGTGTGTCCCCGCAGCGTCATCGCGGGAGCGGCCACCGCGTCGGAGGCCAGCAAATCCCAGACGCGCACCATGCCGTCTTCGCCCGCGGTGGCGAGCCAGCGCCCATTGTCGGCCGCGCTGATGGCGATATTGAAAATGCGGCCGGCCTGACGTGGCAACACCACGGCAGCGACCGCAGGGTCCGCGGAAGATGCCTCCCACAGGCGCACGCTGTCCTCGCTGGCGCTGATCAGCCAGCGCCCATCGGAGCTGGCGCCCAGAGCGAAAATGGACCCGCGGTGACCCTGGAGGACGCGCGGCTCGCTGAGGCTTCCACCGCTCGGCGCCGGCCACCATTGCACCGTGCCGCGCTCGTTTCCCGCCGCGCGCCACCGGCCATCGGGGCTCACGGCCACCGCGGTGACCCGGCCATTGATGCGTCCCACGCATTCTCCGCCGACCCGCTCCAGAATCTCCCGCATCGCCTGCTGCGTCCCCGGTCCGCGCAACGCAGGGTTTTCCTCCGCCAGCCGCGCCGCTTCGATGGACAGCAACAGCCCGCGCTCCGGAAAATCCGCCGAGACCACCGAGGCCTCCGCGGCCAGCCGGAGGATTTCGCCCTCGCGTTTTTCGGCATTGCTGCGGCGCCACATCCACAGCGCCACGCCGAGCAAGAGCAGCGCCACGACCGCCGCCCCCGCCGCCATGCGCGCCCGATGCTTGAGCCGACGGCCCGCGACCTTTTGCTCGGCGACGCGCTGCTCGGCTTCGGCGGCCCGCTCGGTCTCGGCGCGGGCCAGTCGTTGCGCCACTTCGAGCTCGCTCTGTTCGCGCTGCCGTTGCGCCGCGCTGCTCGTTTCAAGAAACTCGGCCTCCTCAGGGCTCAGCTCGCCGGGATGCGCCGCGGCCCATTCCCTGGTCAGGACGAGCCGGCCGCCGACGTAGAGATAAGCCGGGTCGCGTTGCGCGCGCAGCCATTCCTGCGCCGCTTCGGTCAGGCGGCTGCGCGTGCGCAAGCCGGAACGGTCCGCATCGATCCACTTGCGCAATTGCGGCCAGCTCCGGATCAGCGCCTCGTGCGCGACCTCGGCAAATCCGCCCGCAGCGCTGAGCTCGCCTTCCGCGGTGAGCAGGGAGGCGTCCACTAACTTTTGCACCAGCGCCTCGGTGCCGGCGGATTCGGCGGAAGACGAGAGCAACTCGCGAAAGCCCACGCGGCGCTTGGTGTCTTCGGTCCCTTCGCCCGGCTGGGTCAGGCGCAGGAAGATGCGCCGGCAAAGTTCGCGCTCACTTTCCGACATGCCCTCGAGTGTGGCATCGGCCCGCCGCTGGAGGGCGCCCTCGAGTTTGCCGATTTCGCGATACGCCTCGATGGTCAGGCGTCGCCCCCCGCGGCGATTCCAAAGCTCGAGCAGCGCGTGCTGGAGGAGCGGCAACGCCCCCGGCTGATGCATCACGTCCTCGACGAGCATCTCGACCAGACCGGCCTCGAACTCGCCGCCGACGAGCTGCGCCGGACGCTCGATCGCGCGCCGCACCTCGTCTTCCGACATCGGCGCGACGAGCAGGTGATGGTCCGACACCGCCGCCGCCAGCTCCGCATCGGCCGCGCATTTTCCGTAGAAATCCGCGCGCATGGTCAGGATCACCAGCGTCTGTCCCTGCGCCACTTTCGCGGCGTAAAGGAGGTTGCCGATGAAGGCGCGGCGTTCGCTCTCATTGGAGCAGAGCGAGAAGACTTCCTCGAACTGATCGACGAGCACGACGAGCCGCCGCTCCGGCGCATTTTCCGGCAAAGCCCGGCGCACCACGAGGTGCAGCGTCTTCTCGCTCTTCTGCAAATCAGCCGCCAGGTCCACGATCGCCGACGCCCGCTGCCCGAGGTCGAGGACTTTGGAAAGCGCGATCGCCAGGCTCTCCGCGGGCGCCGGTCCCGGGCGGCAGATGGCGATCGGCCATTGCGCGCTGCCCTCGATCCCGCCGCGTTGCAGCGCCGCCACCAGCCCCGCCCGCGCGAGCGACGATTTGCCGCTGCCCGAGGCGCCGACGATGGCCAGAAACCGGCTTACCGGCTTGTCCCCCGCCGCGGGCCGCAGGGCATTCAGCAGCCACTCGACGAGCGCCTCGCGGCCAAAGAAAAACGGCGCATCGTCCACGTCGAAAAAACGCAGCCCGCGAAAGGGGCAGCGCCCTTCGTGAACCGCCTCGCCTGGCCCCGGTCCCGGCTCCTGCCCACGAATCCCGCAGACCAGCCGGTGAAACGCTTCCTCTTCATCCAGCGAATGCCGGAACTCGACCCACGTCGCCGCGACCAGGAAAGTCGGCAGACTGCTGCGCTCGGCGCGTTCCCCGCCGGGCAGCAGCACCGGGATCACCCGGAAGCCGCCTTTGCTGTCCTGCACCCGCCGCGCGATCGCCGCGCGCATCTCCTCATTCTGCCACGACCCGAACCCGCCCGGCCCGATGAAAACCGCGCACGCCGCCGCTTCCGCGAGCGCCTTCTCGATCGCCGGCTGCCACGCATCGCCGGGGATCAGATGCCACTTGTCGAGCCAGGGTTCGATCCCTTCCTGCGCGAGGAGCCGTGCGAGTGCTTCCACCGCCGGTTTGTCCGCGCTGTGGTGGGAAAGGAAAACATCGAAGGAAGCCATCGGCGGAAAGCCCGCCACCCTACTGTCGCCAAACCTCATCTTGCACGGCCTTATTCGCGCCGCTCTTAGCCGTAACGATGCCGTCGAAGAGTCGGCGCACGCCGCTCCTTGGGGCGCACCCCGTGCTCGCCATATCCCATGGAGGATGGGCACGAGTGCGGCAGGAAAGGCACTCAGGCCGGGAGGCGGCGCGGGTTGTGTCTGCAGAACCCCCACGTCTCCATGCCTGCATTTCCTCTCTCCACGGTTTTCTTTCGCCGCCTTCCCGGACTGTATCGCCTGATCCGCTGCGGGCTCGGCGTCGCGGCGCTGGGCGGGGCCTTGGTCCGGGCGGAAACGCCGTCCCCGAGGTACGCGGACGTTTCTTATGGCGCGAGTCCGCATCAGATCATGGATATTCATGTGCCGGCGAATAGCCCTGGACCGTGCCCGGTTTTGATTTGGTTCGGAGGCATCTGGGAGCCGAGCAAGCACGTGCCGGATCTCAATCGCTTCTTTCCGCAGAAGATCGCGGTGATCGGCGTGGAGACGCGCACGCTCAAGGACGGCATGGAGGAGAAGGCAAACCCGCCGGTTTCCTACGTGATGAATGATGCCTGCCGCGCGGTGCAGTTCGTGCGCCTGAATGCCGCCAAGTGGAACCTCGACCCGCAGCGGATCGCGGTGGGCGGCGGTTCGCAGGGAACGCTGCCCGCGCTGTATGTCGGCTGTGTCGGCGAACGCGCGAACCCGGCTTCGCAAGATCCGGTCGAACGCATCTCGACGAAGGTCACGTGCGTGGCCGCCTATCGCAGCCAGCCGAGCATCGATCCGAAGCGGATGCAGGAATGGGTGCCGGGGGTGAAGTGGGGAGCGCCGGCGCTGGGTTGCAGCTTTGAGGAGTCGTTGAAACGGCGCGATGAATTGCTGCCGATGATCGAGAAATGGTCGCCCGATGCCCTGCTGCACCAGGGCGCAGCGCCGATCTACTTTGAAAACGAGTGGGGCCTGACCCAGCCGGAAAACGTCACTGAGGCCAACTACCAGGTCCACTCACCCGCCTGGGCCCTCGGCTTCCAAAAGCTCGCCCAACAAGCCGGCGTGACGTGTCACGTGAAGTTCCTCGATCACCCGACGGACCGCTACAAGGACATCTGGGATTTCCTCGTGCAAGAGTTGCAAGCCTCTGCTCCGTGATCGCCGCGATCGGCTAAAGGACCTTTATTGAATGCCCGCGCCGTCTGCATGACCTGCGCCGCCACTCGACACGAAACCGTTCCCCATGAAACAAATCGTCATCATCTTTGTTGCAGCGCTGCTGCTCACTTCACGGTCAGCAGTCCACGCTGTTGATGCACCCAAGGAGATCGTCAATTCCATCGGCATGAAGCTCGTGCGCCTCGAGCCGGGCAGTTTCAACATGGGTCAGGAAGGTCCGGCGGCGGATTACAAAGTGAAAGTGCATGCGGAGAAATTCGACGACGCGGATTGGGACGAACGGCCCGCGCATCGCGTGAGGATCAGCGCGCCCTTTGCCATCGGCACGACGGAGGTCACGCTCGGGCAGTTTCGGCAGTTCCAGCCGACGCACGGCGGAGACCGGGGTGCGGAGGACGACGCGGTGACCGGCGTGAGCTGGGACGACGCGGTGAAATTCTGCGCGTGGCTCGCGGCCAGGGAAAAGCGCACCTACCGGCTCCCGACCGAGGCGGAGTGGGAGTATGCCTGTCGCGCGGGGACGGCGACGCTCTTTCACACGGGCGACGCGCTGCCCGCGGGCTTCCACCGCTGGACCACCGACACCGGCCTGCGCGATCGGTTTTTCCCCGGCGGCAAGCTGCCGCCCGAATTCCGTGCGGACGCCAAAGCGTCGTTGCGCGTGGCGCAGACCCCGGCGAATGCGTGGGGTCTTTTCGACATGCACGGCAATGTCGCCGAGTGGTGCGCGGACTGGTACGGACCGTACGAGGCGATCGAGCAGACCGACCCGCTCGGGCGCAGCGACGGCGATTTCCGGGTGATCCGCGGCGGCAGCCATTCGATGCAGACCCGCCTGCTGCGCTCCGCGAATCGCAGCGCGTGGTTGCCCGAGTCGAGCAATGAAAAGACCGGCTTTCGCGTGGTGCTCGGCGAACTGCCGCCCGGCAGGACGCTGCCGTCAGCGGTGCCGCCGCTGAATGCGCAGCACGTGGAGCAGAACATCGCGAAGATTCAACCACGGTCCGCCGACGTGCCATTCTTCTCTGGGCCGAAGCCCTTTGTGATTATCCCTCCCGACTCCGCGGGGCCGCTTTTTTCCGGACACAATCACAGCCCAGGCATCGCCGAATGTCCGAACGGCGACCTGCTCGCGGTCTGGTATTCGTGCGTGGATGAGGCGGGCACGGAGTTGAACAACCTGGCCAGCCGCCTGCGTCGCGGCGCGACGGAGTGGGAACCGGCGTCGCTGTTTTGGGATGGTCCGGACGTGAACGACCACGCCCCCAAGCTGTGGTGGGACGGCGAGCGGACGCTCTTCCATTTCGCCCGCGGCCAGGTGGAGAACATCGTCCGCACCTCGACGGACAATGGCGCGACGTGGTCGAAGGCGCGCCTAATGCAACCGTGCAGCGAATTCGGCAATGCGCCGATCAAGACGCGCGAAGGCTTCATCGTCATCACGCAAGACACGACGATCACGAGCCTGAATATCAGCCGCGACGGCGGGCAGACCTGGACCTTCCCGGTCATCGAAGATCGCACCAAGGCGCATCGCAACGGCAGCGGTTTCCGCCACGTGGGCATCCACGCGCCCATCGTGCAGCTCGCCGATGGCCGGCTCATGACGACCGGCCGGCTCAACAGCGCGACCGAGGACGAGAAATTCGGGTTCCAGACGCCGGCGAGCTTTTCCAGCGATTGGGGGCAGACCTGGACTTACGAGACGCTGCCCTTCCCGGCGATCAGCAGCGTGCAACGAGCCGTGCTCATGCGCCTGCGCGAAGGCCCGTTGCTCTTCTGCTCCTTCACCGACCAGCGCGGCAACTGGAAGGAACGCAAAGGTCTGCCCTTCCCAGCCGCCGACGGCAAAGAGTTCACCGGCTATGGCCTGTTCGCCGCCGTGTCATTCGATGACGGCAAGAGCTGGCCCGTGCGAAAGCTCATCACGCCGGGCGGCGAGGAGCGCACCCTGCCGTCGATTGACCACAGCATGTTCACGCTCAGCAGCACGATGGCGGAATCCGGCGGCTACCTCGCTGCCACGCAAACCCGCGACGGCGACATTCAACTGATCAGCAGCAAGAACCACTACGTCTTCAACCTCGCGTGGCTCAAAGAACTGCCACCCGTGCCCGTCAAGTGAACGGGCTGCTGTCCACCGGATGAACACCCAACATCCAATGCCGCTGGCGCACGTCCGCGAGGTCCCTTGGGTGTTGGATGTTGGATGTTTTTCAGTCGGCCGACCCGCCGCGTTGGGTAGCCCCTGGATCAATTGTCACAATACCCTCCCATGAAACCATTCCTGCTCCTCCCAGCGGTCCTGCTGCTCGCGCTGCTCAGGGCGCTGCATGCGGCCGAGCCTGCCGATCCCTTCACCCCCTATCTCGATGGCAAAGCGCCGGAGATCCTGCGTGAGGTGCCATCCACCACGCCGCCGCCGGAGAACATCTCCGTGCGGCGGATCGTGTTTCGTTCGCGTGATGACTCGGAAATCTTCGCCGTCATCGCCGCGCCGAAGACGCCGGGCAAACATCCCGGCCTGCTCGTGCTGCACGGTGGCGGCGGCAGCGCGGAGGTGGAGAAGGCGATGGCCTGGGCGCAGCGCGGCTACGTGGCCGTCGCGCCTGATTTGCCGGGCATTGCCGAACCGAAGAAGCTCACAGAAACCAAGGGCCGCTGGAACGCGATGAAATACGGAGAAGGCCGCTACATCGCGACGCCGGACGCCGGCGCGAGCGTGCTGGTGGATGCCGTCCTCGCCGCGATGAAGTCGCTTTATCTCCTCCGTGCACGGCCCGACATGGAGACGACGCGCATCGGGGTGGTCGGCGTGTCGTGGGGCGGCTACATGACCACGATGGTCTGCGGCCTGGCCGGCGATCAGGTGCGCGCGGGCTTCGCCGTGTTTGGCTGCGGCTTTTACGAGCTCACGTCGCAACAACCAACCTTGCTCAAGATGCCGGAGGAGGAACGCGCCCGCTGGCTGGCACAGCTCGATGCGGGGCGTCGGGCGCCAGGCATCAAGGCCGCGTTCTTCATCGCCGGATCGGCGAATGATTTCTTCTATTGGCCGCGCGCGGTGCAGGCTACGCTCGAGGCGATCCCCGGGGAGAAGAACCACCTTTTCTCTCCGAACGAAACCCATCGCGTCTCGCTGCCCGGCGGCACGGTGTTCCCCAACAAACCCGCCGAGCCCTTCACGCCCACGCCTTTCCAGCCGTATCCGACACCCAGCGGCAACAAGGCGAACTGGCTCGCGATGGAGGTGTCTTACTTCGACTACTATCTGAACGGCGTCGGCAAACCCTTGCCCGTGGTGACGGTCGAGCCCACTGCGGATCCGCTGACCGCGCGCTTCAAGATCGCCGCCCCGCAGCCGATCGGCAAAACTGAAGTCTGGTGGAGCGCCAGCACCGGCGAAGACTGGACCAAACGCAAGTGGCTCGCCGTCCCCACTGCGACCATCGGCGCCGGGCTCTATGAAGCCAAACTTCCGGCCGAAGCCGCCGCGGCCGGCGCGGCCTGGTTTGCCGTCGCCTCGGATGACCGGCCCGTGACGGTGTCGAGCGATCTCATTCAGGTCGCCGCGCCCGCAAACAAGGATCCCCTCAACAAGGCTCAGCCTTGAGCCGCATCGGCGCTCCGCGACGACGAGTGGGGCAGATGTCCTCGCCTGCCGGGCAGTGGTGCAGGCGTCTCGGCTGCAAGCCGGGCAGCCGGGACGGCTGCGGCACTGTGCGGCGGGCGAGGACGCCTGCTCCACTTGCTCCGCTGGCGGCGATAATTTACGACGGCGTCACAGTTTTCTGACAAGCCATTGCGTGGCGGGGGCTACATTGAAAAACCCATGAACACCCGGATCGCTGCCCTCCTTGCCCTCGCCGCGTGGTCGCTGCCAATCCTCGCGCAGCAGCCTGAGGAGCTCTTCCAGCAAGGCCAAACGATGGAGGGCGAAGGCAAGGTGGAAGCTGCGTTTTGGAACTATCTCGCGGTGCCCGGGGGCGAATTCGCGGCGGCGGCCCTGGCTCGCACTCGCCCTGATGAGTTTCTGTCGTTCGTGCGCGAGGTCACGGACCGCGTCCCTGCGCCGCGGCTGCGGCTGGTCGAGGGCGACGTGCTGCTGGCGCTCGGGCGAAGCGCGGAGGCGCTGGAATGTTATCGGGCGGTCGCCGCGAAGATCGGCGCGACCGATGCGCAGGGCTGGAGCGAGGGGTTCATGCCGCCGGATTATTATCCGGTCGAGCCGCCGGCCCATAGCGAGGACAGCGCGCCGGCGCGCCGCTGGCCACAACTCGCGCATCCTTTCCAGCTCGGCCCGGGGAGCCATCGCGACAACTGGCTCCTGCGGCGATTCATCGCGCTCGAAGCATGGCTGGAGGCGGCGGCGGAGTTTGCCCGCATCTGGCAGATGCACGAGCTGGCGACCTGGCCGTATGTGCGCACGGTGCCAGGGAATGAAGATGGCAAGACCGCCACTCCAGAGCGGCGATTGGTGCGGCCGGTCGGTTTCAACGGCAAAGGACTTCAATTCGCGCTCGACTACGCCTTCTTCTTGAAAACGCGCGGCCAGGCCGACGCGGCATTCGGCATTCTCATGGAGCCGTTGCTGCTCCTCGAGCTGGACCGAAATCCGAACCTCGATCAACCGGATGAACCGCTCACCGCCAGTGGGGCGGTGCGATCCAGCCGGCTGCCGCGCCGATCCTTTTTCCCTGATCCAGCGGGGATCTCGCGCCGCGAATTCATTCGCCTGGCATATGGCGCGTGCAAGGAAGCGGGCCGGGAAGATCAACTCGTCGCCTCGCTGGAGAGCCGGATCGCGCGCGGGGAAAACCGAGTCCGCCGCGTGCTCGCGCGGGTGCGTTTTCATCAGGGGAAAATGGACGAGGCGCTCGCCCTGGAGCTGGCCTACATCGACGCCGGAAAGTTCAACGCGCTTTCCGCGGAATATCGGCGCGGTCTGATTTACGAAGCGGGTCAGAAAATTCCGGAAGCGGTGGCGGCCTTCGAGAAAGCCCTGGTCCTGCCTGCCTCTGTCCTCGAATTGGCCGACCCCGAGGAGGAAGCGGTCGAGCACTCCGCGATGTCCGCCATGGCGCAAATGTCTGTTGGACCTGCGGCGGCCCTGAGCGGAGTCGGAATTCAGACGGAAGTGCTCGGTCGGCTGCTCCGTCTCTACTCGGCTCTGGGACAAACGGAAAAGGCGCTCGAGGCCACGCTGGGGCAGTTCGCGGCGCGTCCGGCATCGCTGGAGAATTTCCACGCGCTCGAAGACGCGGCACGCCGCTTCCGCGCGGCGGGAAAAGTGGCGCAGTTCAACGCCTGGGCGACGGAGACGGCAGCGGCTTCCCCGAGCCCGGTTGCGCGGGCGAACTTGCGCTGGCAGCTCGGCGACCTCGCCGCGGCGGCGGAAGCAGCGGCGCGGAGCCCCGGCTTCAATGAACAGACGCTGAACGACTGGTGGGAGCGGTTCTCCGGGGCGGGTGTGGACAAGCTGCGACTTTTCCTCCGGAGCGTCGTGGTCGCCCATCCGGACAATGCGCTCGCCCTTCTCCACCTGCTCGATCTCGACGATCACCTGGCGACCAAGGAAGCGATTCCCGCGTTCGAAAAACTGCTCGAGAGCGGCGCCGAACCGGCCTTCACCAGCGGCCGCGGGGGCATGCGGAAACCCACGCATTTCAAGGGCTATTTCGACCTCGGGTATCGGCTGATGCGGCTCTACGAAGCGCACGGCGAACCGGCGAAGCTCCGCGCGCTCGGGCTGCGCATCGCGCGCGGTGACAAGCCGTTCGGCGCTTTCGATGCGGAGCGCTTCCGCTCTCGCGATGCGGTCGATGCCCCTGAGCTCGGCAATGCAGCCCTCTCTGTCGCGATCGAGCACGCCGACGACGTACCGGCGCAGACCGCGCTGGCCGCGGCCTTGCAAACGAGTCCGTGGACCGGCGCGCGCGCGCAAATCGAGCGCCGCATCGCCGGTGGGTGGAAGCCGTTCCCCGGCGCGAAAAAGCAGAGCTGGGCCAACGCGCCGGTCGGCGCGGAGTTGCTCGCTTCCGATGAAAACGTGCTCTGCCTCGCGCGCGACGAGCGGTTCGTCTATTCCGGCCATCCATGGGGAATCGCGGTGCGGGATTTTGCGGGCGAGGTGGTGACGCGAGTGGCGCTGGGCGAGGCGGTGCGCGCGCTGGCGACCGCGCACGGCCAGGTCTGGGCGGGGACTCCGAAAGGACTGTTTCGCATCACCCCGCCCGCCGGGGGAGTGACCGGAAATTGGAGCATCCTGCACCAAGCGGTGGACGGCGACATATCGGAGCGTCACGGCCCCAGCTCGGCGGGCCTCTATGACTACTGGTTCGACAACGGCATCTACACCCTGGCCGCCGATGGCGACGTGCTCTGGATCGGTCTGCACCGCAATATCCAATCCCTCAATACGCGGACGCTCGAGCTCCGCGCGTTTTCGTTCGAAGAGCTGAAACTCAAGAGCTGGGCAGGCTTTGAGCGGATCGTGCCGGAGGCGCACCACGTCTGGGCGGACAGCCCGCACGAGGGTCTGCGGCGATATGACCGCGCCACCGGCGAGTGGGCGGCGCCGGCGAAGATCGGTCCGCGCGACCCGGTGCGATTTGTCGGCGTCGTGGACGGCAAAGTTTTCGGCGACGTTTATCTCGACGACACGCTGCGCCACCGCCCCTGCCTGATCGATCCGGAGACGCTCGAAATCACGCCCCTGGCGCTCGACGCCGCGGAGCAGGGAACGATGATCAATGCGACGGTCCGGCTGCTCGGGAAATATCAGGGCCAGCCGGTCTTGGGCACGGACACCTGGCCGTATGTTCTCGACGAGGCCAGCGGCAAGCTGCGCTCCCTTCAAGCCGTCATGGAAAAAATGAACGAAGAGCGGCGCGCCGCGCGGACCTCCCTCGACGGTCCGCTGAGCCGGGCGGTTGGCGCGCTCGAATCGCTCGCGTGGTCGGAGAAGCTTTTTGCGAAACCGGCGGCGGACGACTGGCTGCTGCTTGCCTTGCCGGGCGGCGGACGGGTCCTCGGCAGCCGGACAAACCGCACGCGCTACGAGTATCCGCACGAAGACCGGACCGACGACGACCGCGAGGTTCACGCGGACGATGGCGGGCTGTTTTTCGTTTCCGCGGGAGGGGAGATTCAGCGCGTCTCCGCGCCCGCGCGATCGGGTGGATTGCCGGCCGACCGTGTCTTCCGCGCGGTCCACGAGGGCACCCGGGGGCAGGACTGGCTCTGCACCGCGGGCGGTCTGGCGGTGCGCGATTCGGAAGGCCGCATCGTGCAGCGTTTCAGCCGCACGGATGGCCTCTGCGCGGATCGCATCGTCGATGGCGCGGCGCTCGATGGACGGCTCTATTTCGGCGCGGGGTGGGGCGACTCCGGCGGTGGGTTGGCGACGTGGAATCCGCGCACCGCGGTCTTCAACGCCTACTTCCCCAGCGATGGCCTCGCGACCGGGAAACTGGAGGCGGTCGCCGTGGAGGATGGGCGCCTGCGGGTGCGTTACGGCGTCGAATACCTGCGCTTCAATCCGCACGGCGATTTGCGTTACCAGCAATATCCCGCCGGCCTCTTCGATCCGGCGAAAGGTGAATTCACTCCCGCGGGAAAGCCGCAGTTTCTCAAGCAAACCGAGGCGGAGAAGGGGATTCAGAGGCCGCGCGAACCTCTGCCATATCTGGGCGGCTACCTCCTCCATCGCGAAGAGCGCGACGGGCGAATCTGGCTTTGCGGAACGCGCGGGATGTTGGTGATCGAGGGAAGCAAGACGCCGGAGCTGACCATCGTCAGCCTGGGCGCGAAGCTCGTGGACGATCCGCGCCGCGCCCAGCTCGCCGAGGCCAAAAACCGTCCGGTGAAGATGGCCACCGCGGAGGAGTTGGCCGCGGCCCTTCGCGATAGCAATCCATTCTACCGCGCTCAGGTCCTGGCCTCCATGCCGGCCGTGACCGCGGACCAGCTTGCGCCGGTCGCCGCTTTGCTCGACGACCCCAATGTGCGGGTCCGCAGCACCGCGCTGGCCAAGCTCACCCAGAGCGACCTGCCCGCCGAAGCACTCGCGCCCCTGTTCGAAGCGCGGCTGCACGATCCCGAGCCCTCCATCCGGGCGGTGGCCGCACTCGAACTCGCCCGTCGCGGACATCTGCCGCCGCTCGCCTTGTTGCGGGAGATTTTCCAAAAGGGCGACAGCTACGGCAACTTTCCCTTTGGCGCCGATTCGACGATCGGTGTGCTCGCCGACCCCCACCGGCTGGCCGAGGCCATCGCTCCGCACGCCACCCCCGAAGTCTTCGCCCTGTTGCTCGAGCATCCGCCGCAACTGAAGTCCTACGACAACGAGACCAGGGTCTTTCCCCAGCTCGGGGCCTCGCTGCGCCGTCACCCGGAGGCGGCCCAGCTTCTCCTGCGCGCCCATGATTTGGCGCGGCACGACACCGCGCAGAGGGATTTTGCGCAGCACGTTTTCCGCGCGGCGGGAAAGCCGCTGCTGCCCGTGCTGCACAAGGCGCTGGGCAGCGACGACCGCATCGTGCGCTCGAACGCGGCCCGCGCCTGCGGCGCCCTTGCTGATCCGACCTCGATTTCACCCTTGCTCGAGGGGCTCAAGCTGGAGAGCGGGCTTTCGCGCGCCTCGATCGTCTGGGCGCTGGGCGAGCTGAAGGCGACGCAGGCCCTGCCCGCGCTGGCCCGGCTTTACGCGGACGCGCGCCACGACGAGCAGCGCGGCCGCGGCTCCGGTTTTCGCGCCGCGCAGGCGACCGCCGTCATGCAGGCGCAATACGAGAGCCTCCGCAGCGTTGAGTCGATAGCCAGCGACTGGGATGAATTGAAAGCGGCACTGAAACCGCGCGCGATCGATCCCCGGCGCGACGAGGAACTGCTCGAGCCGCAACACATTCTGGAGGCCGTCGCGAAGATCGGCGCCGCCGCCGCGCAGGATTTTTACCGCGCGCTGGCTGCGGAGAAAAATGCGGACGCCCGACGCGAGGCCGCCATTCACCTCGCTGAAGGAAAGCGCGCGGACAACCTTCCGGCGCTGCGCAATCTTTCGGCGGATCCCGATCAAGCCGTGCGCATGGGCGCCGCCGTGAGTTTGTGGATTCTCGGTGAGGAGAACGTGCAGGCATCGCTTCAGGAATGGCTGCAATCGCCGCAGGAATCGATCAAACGACAGGTGGTTGATCAACTCGCCCGGGTGAAAACGCCGGCGCGCCTCGCCTTCGCGGCCAAGCCTCTCCAGGCCATCGCCGCCGACCCCTCCCTCGCCGACACCACCCGCGAAGCCGCCCGGAACCTCCTCAGCCCACCGCGCTGAGCGCTCGCTACTCGACTCATGAAGATCCCTCTTGCCTACGGCCGTGCGCATCTTGCCGTCGAGTTTCCGGATGGACGCACGACGGTCATCGAGCCCGCCCATGCGGCGGGATTGCCGGACGAAAAGAGCGCGCTGTTTGCCGCGCTCGATGCGCCCATCGCGTCACCGCCGCTGCGCGAGCGGGTGGGCGCCGACACGCGGATCTGCATCACCTTCACTGACATCACCCGGGCGACGCCTAATGAGCGGCTGATTCCGTGGCTGCTCGAGTATTTGGAAACCGCCGGCGTCCGGCGTGATCGTCTGCTCCTGCTCAATCAGCTCGGCACCCACCGGCCGAACACGCGCGAGGAACTCGAGGGCATGCTCACCTCCGCGGTGGTGGAGAGCTATCGCGTGCTCAACCACGAGCCCGAGAACCCGGAAGCGCTGGCCGAGGTCGGCCGGATGCGCGATGGCGTGACGCCGGCCTTGATCAACAAACACGCGCTGGCCGCTGATTTGCGCATCGTCACCGGCTTCATCGAGCCGCACTTCTTCGCCGGCTTCAGCGGTGGACCCAAGGGGATCATCCCGGGCGTTGCGGGGCTGCAAAGTGTGATGGCCAGCCATCAGGCGGCGCACATTGGCGATCCGCGCGCGACCTTTGGCCAGACCGAAGGCAACCCGCTCTGGGAGGAGCTGCGCGACATTGCCACGAGCGCAGCCGTCGGGCCGAGTTTCCTGCTCAACGTCACCCTCAATGACGAGCGCGGAATCACGGGGATCTTCGCCGGCGATCTGCGCGCAGCGCACCGGCGCGGATGCGAGTTCGTGCGCACGACGGCGATGCAGCCCGTGGACGCGCCTTTCGAGGTCGTCGTCACGACCAACAGCGGTTACCCGCTCGACATGAATCTGTACCAGGGTGTGAAAGGCATGAGCGCGGCCGCGCGGATCGTGCGGGAGGGCGGCCTGATCATCCTGGTCTGCGAGTGCGGCGAAGGCGTGCCCGACCGGAGCCCCTTCGACCAGATCCTGCGCGGCGCGGCGTGCCCGGAGGAAATCCTGGCAAACGTGGCGAACTGGGGGCAAACGCGGCCGGAGCAATGGCAGGCGCAAATTCAGGCGCTCGTGCAGCGCAAGGCGCGCGTGTTGATTTACAGCTCGTTGCCCGAGGAGACGGTCCAGGCCGCGCACTTGGGAAGCTGCCGGGACATCGCGGCAACGGTGGGCGACGAACTCGAGCGCCGCGGCCCGCAAGCGCGCGTGGCAGTGCTGCCGCAAGGGCCGCTGACGATTCCCTATCTCGCGCCGGGGTAAGAGAGACGCGGAGATGGAGAGATGCGGAGACGCGGAGACGCTTGAAATCTTGCGCTGATTTCACGATTTGCGCTTGCCGCGAGATCGACGACAGTCGGGACGCGCATGAAAAGCTTGTCCTCCGCCGGCGTGACTCTGGCGATCCTCGCGGCCGCGGCGGTAGGCGTGGTGACAACCTGGATTTTGATGCGCCAGCCGCAACCGGTCGTCGTGGTGTTTGAGCAGACGCCGGGTCAAACCGGCCGCGCGCCGCGCGTTGAACCACGCGCGGCCGTTTCATTGACGACGAAGGAGCACCCCCCCACACAGATCATCCGCATCACGCCCTCGAATCCGAGGGCAGCGGCCACACCCGCGGTTGTTAGGAATTCGGAGCGACCGGCAGAATTCCGACCGGCCGGGTCGCCTGAGCCTTCCATTCAACCCGCCGCCGTCGTTTACCAGGAGGTGAATGCGCCCGTCGTTCAGCAAGCGAATCAAATCGTGTTCAACGACCGCCTTGCCGCTGGAAAACCCCAAAAG
This sequence comes from Chthoniobacter sp., assembly GCA_034667665.1. Classification (GTDB taxonomy): domain Bacteria; phylum Verrucomicrobiota; class Verrucomicrobiia; order Chthoniobacterales; family Chthoniobacteraceae; genus Chthoniobacter. Next base: position 49,155 of record JAXDQW010000030.1, on the reverse strand, counting down.
GAAACGGTGACGAGCGAAATCGACAATGCCCTGTCGTTCGCGCTGGAGGCCGCCGAGCCGTATGTGAAGGACGGCTTTACCGTCCGCGAGGATTTCTGGGGCGGCGACCTCGCGGTGAAGGGCACCAAGGCGATCGTGCACCAGCTTTTCAAGGGCAATGAATACTGGTTCTGGATGGGGACCGACGCGAAGGATGCGAAGATTTCCGTGCACATCTACGACAGCGAAGGGAACCTTGCGGAGGTCGAAGCGTGGGCCAAACCGCACTTCGCGGTCGCGCGCGTGGTGCCGAAGAAAACGCGCGCCTATTATTTGATCGTGGAGGTGGAGAAGTCCGACCGCGAGCGAACCCCTTGGGCGCTGGCCTACGGATTCCGCTAATCGAGCGGTCAGGCTTGCGGCGACGATCGCTGCCGAAGCGTTTTGAGAAAGGGCTCACCCGAGCGCTGCAGCTTTTCCTCCAGTCGGCGCGTGCAATCGCAGTCGCAGCAAGCCCACCGCTCTGTCCCGTTCAAATCGCGGCAATTGCGCCGCGCATGCCCGTCCCGGATGCTGACCAGCTCGAAGTATCGTTCCCAGTAGGGACGCTCCTCTTCCAGCGGCTCCTCGCAAAAGCAAACCTCGACCCAGTGCGCGGTTCCGTCGTCGCCGACCCGGGCCTGCTGCATGTTGTGAAGGTATTCGTCTCCCGCCACTGAACCCTGGCCGAGGGTGCCTTTCTCGATGGCCTCGAGCAAAGCCGCCTCCATTCCGGGCTTCACGCGAGCTTTGACGAGGTAGCGCATGGTCGTGCTGCCAATTAAGCACGGGCGGGTGGCCGCCTCCAGAATGCGCTTCCGGGGGTCGGCTTCGGATCGCCGGCCATCACTCCGCTGCAGGGCGGAAATCCTCCTCCATGATGCGCCAGGCCAGTTCGCTGGCGATGAAGAGCGGCACGAAGACCGTCGAGAACTGCCAGTTCCATGGGGCGAAGCCGGTATCGGCAAAAATCCAAAAACCAAAGGCACAGTAGGCGCAGACCGCCAGGGCGTTGCTCCACCGTTGCCGCTGCGGCGCTTTCCGCTCGCCGGTGGGTGCCGTCAGCTTGCGGAAGATCAGGTTGGCCATCGTTTTCATACGAGGATTTTGTGAAAATGGGTCGCGCCAAGGGTCGGCAGTTCCAGCACCTCGGCGACGGATCCCTCGCTATCAAAGATTTGGATCTCGGTTTCATGCCCCAAGCCGAGTTCCACGGCCGCCACGACCGCTTCATAGAGCCGGTCCCGCCGCAGCGGATCGCGCAGCATCGCTTCGCTGACCAATTCAAAGCCCTCGTCCATCGAGAGAGCACGGATCTGAATAACGAGCTTGTCGGACATGTGTTCATAAGAACACTCTTTTAGCCGTGGCTGCAAGCACTGCTTTTCTTCCCGTGAAAGATTCTTTCACGGCCGGCGGTAGAGGCCTGGGCGGAAAAGACGGCGGCGATCAGACCAACATCCCTTGACTTGCTGAGCGGAACGATTACCTACCCGCGCGACGTTCTGTTCTCCCCAGTCACGCAGGTTCTCCCCGAGCTGAGTGACAGAAAAAAATGCAACAGAACCTGACGAATAATCAACTCGGTGATGGTGTGGTGACGGCGGACGCTGCTGAGCAATCAGAGGCGACCCTGGCGGCGCAGGAGTTTGCCACGCGCATCAAACAGGAGACGTCCCTCAAGTCCCTCAGCGATTTGGACGTCGGCGGCCACTACCAGGTGCGTCCTTGTTTGCGCGTGCGCGGCTACATGCTGCGCCTGCCGGTGATCGGGTGGACGCTTTGGTTTCCGACCGCCGCCGAGGCGTTCGGCTTTGCCGAAAAGCTGGAGGCAATCTATCGGGCCGACTGCTGCCTTTATGATTCGGCGGGCCGCATGAGCTCGCGCGGAACGGTCGCAGAATTGGCCGCGACGGCTCGACCCGCGGCGATCTGATCGCTGGTCGCGAGGGGACAAGGAGAGGGGGAGACAAGGAGGCGGCGTGGAAAGGGCGATCCCGATCCCTCCACGTTCAAAGTTTGACATCCCTTCCTTCGCAACGCAGAAGACAATCCAACCAACTAACCCGGAGTCTGATATGGCCAAAGGCAACAACAGTCATAAGAAAGAAGTCAAAAAACCAAAGAAGGAAAAGCCAAAGGCCCCGCCGAGCCGGAGAGGGGCCTGAGGAGCTGGGCGACGGAGTCGGCCAAGGCGTGGCAGAGGGGGAGCAAGGAGCCTAGCGCATGCCTTGTCTCCCCCTCTCCTTGTCCCCAGCGTCCGGGCCGGACAGGTGTGACGCCGACTTGTAGTCGGCGTTCCCCAAGCCACGCCGGAGGCGTCATTCCAAAGGGGGTTGGGTGGGGCGTGGGGAACACCGACGGCCAGTCGGCGTCACCTTCTACAACCGGATTCCGAGCCGGACGTAGGCGGACCGGATCTGTTTCATCAAGTCGGCCTGGCTTCGGCCATCGAGCAGAATCTCGAGGGTCTTCTTGCTGAACTCGTCCCGGGCTCCGGGGGTGGCGAGGATGGCGGGCTTCTCCGGTGCCTTAAGGTCGCCCCTCCAGCGGAAGCTGCCGTCCGGAGAGACTTCCACGCCCGGCTGTTTTTTGAACACTTCGATGGCGGCACGGTATTTCTCAACGTCCTTTTCAGCCGCGCTGACCTCACGGAAGTAGCGCGCGAAGAGCTGTCCGTCGCCCTTTCCGTCGAGGTGCATGAAGTAATAGACGAGCAGGTAGGAGGTGAAATACAGCCGGTGCGCCATCCGGGAATCCTGCGCGAGGACGCTGTTCCAGTGCTCGTTGGTGATCGTGAAAAGCTCATCGAGCGGATACGGCTCGGGCAGCCCTTCGACGGTTCGTTTCTTGAGGAACTCGATGTAATCCTTCATGCCGTTCTTCGCCGCCGAAACGCGAAAATGACCGGTGCGCAGCGGCAGGATGCCCGTGTATTCGGCGGCGCCTTCGACGATCCACTGGGGTAGGAAATCGAGCCAGAAGTGCATCATCTGGTGGGTCAACTCGTGCACCATGGTGTGCGACTCGAATTTGTCGTCCTTCGCGTAGCTCTTGCCCACGACCTTCACCCCGATGCTCTCGAAGGGAACGAGAAACAGCTCTTCGCGTGACTTGTACACACCGCCGCTGCCGCTCAGGCCGCCGGCGGCATAATAGGAAGCCTTGTCCTTGAGCAACCGCGCGTGAAAGTAATCACCGGACGGCGGACGCGGCTCGACGTTCCAGGGGAGCGCCTTTACCAGCTCGTAGGTGGCCTCGAAGTCGCGCGCCACTTCGCGCAGCAGCGATTGGGTGAACTTTCCCTGCGATTCAAATTCGAAGTGCGAGGTGCGATAGACGAACTTTTCCGCCGCCGGATCTTCGCTCACCACTTCCGCTTTCACCTGCGCCGTTTCCACGCCGACGACATCCGGCAGCACCACCTTGATCGGCTGCTTCTTCTGCCACTCGGTGAGGAATTGCTGATCCTCCGCGCTCATCTTCGCCGCCGGAGCTTGGGCGCGCGAACCGTTGGGCATGCGAAAGACCACGTTCGTGCCGTCATAGCTCACAATGGAGGCCTGAAAGGTCGCTCCGCCGGTGACGGCCCATTGTCGGAGCGGCGCCGGGGTCGCGAGCTGTGAGAAGGCGGGAACGGCCAGGACACTCACGGCCACGAGGGAGAACACCAGAGGACGCATGGCGGAGTTGGTAGCAAAGGGGGCGGCGTGCGTCCAGCAAGGACGATGTGAGGGAATGTGAGGTCGACTTGCAGTCGGCTGCGGGCGAGCGAAGGACCGGGCTTGCGCTCCACTTCTCGCTGCCGCTCCCCAGGCCGACTACAAGTCGGCCCCACATCCGGGCCGACTGGAATTCGGCCTCACACTTCTCCGCGTTACTCAGCGCTAAGGGCGAGGGCGATGGCGGCGTCGATTGAAAGGGCGGCGCCTTCGTGCCGGGCGGCGTCCACCGCGGGACCGCTGAAATTCGGCGCGGCGTCGAGGACCGCGCGGATCGCGGGGTGATCGGCCGGGGTGGTGCTGAGACCGGCGCGGGAGCGCAATGCTTCGGCGGCGCCGAAGAGACGGGCGGCCCGTTCGTATTGCCGCTCGGCGACCGCGAGCACGGCGAAGGCTTCGAGCGGGTAAGGGACCCCCCAGCGGTTGCCGAGATCGAGACCGCCGGTGAGGCATTCCCGGAAGTGCGTCCGCGCTTCGTCGAAGCGTCCGAGGACGGTGGCATTCATGCCGAGGCCAAAGCTCACGATCACGACCAGCCAGGCATCGCCGAGCTGGCGAAAAAGCGTGGAGCTTTGCTGGTCGAGGGCGAGAGCTCGGGCGTAGTCGCCAGCGCCGGCGGCGAAGACGGCGCGAATGTGCGACACGATCGCCGTGAGGCGCGGATCGCCGGTGCTCTCGGCGACTTGCGAAGCTTCGGCCAGGAGCGCTTCGGCGCGGGACACGTCGTGCGCGTCGAACGCGTGAAAGCCGAGATCGGCGAGCGCGGTGCCGGCGCGGAGAGTGTCGCCGATTTCCCGATAGATGCCGAGCGCCTCGTCGAAGAGGCGGCCCGCGCTGATCGTGTCGTCGGCGATCCAAGCGAGCCGCGCGGCGGCGTGGACGGCGCGGGCGCGGACGAGGTTGCGCGGGGCGGCCTCGGGATGGCCGAGAAGCCGGGCGAGGACTTCGCGCGCTTCCTTGAAGAGGCCCCGCACTTCAAAGAAGCGCTGCGTGGCGGCGAGGATGCGCAGGCCTTTCGCGATCTGGCCGGAGAGTTCTACGCTGGCGTCCAGCGCGTAGCGGAGGTTGAACTCTTCGATCTCGATCCGGGCGAGCCAGGCGCGCTGCTCGGGGCCGATGATTTGCGGGCCCGCTTCTTCGGCGAAGCGCAGGAAGTAATCGAGATGCCGCTCGCGGAAGGTTTCGACTTCGCCGGCCTCGACCAGCTTTTCGTGGCTGTAGTCCCAGATCGATTCGAGGATGAAGTAGCGCGCCCCGGCGGTGGGCGACTTCTCGACGGTGACGAGCGACTTATCCACAAGCTGCGAGAGCAGATCGAAGATTTCGTAGGCATCGAGTCCGCCGCCCGAGCAGACCGACTCGATCGCCTCCAGCGTGCGGCCCCGGGCAAAGACGGAGAGCCGCCGGAGCAGCGCGCGCTCGGGTTCGGTGAGGAGGTCGAAGCTCCAGTCGATGAGCGAGCGGAGCGTCTGCTGGCGCGGGACGGCGGTGCGGCTGCCGGTGGTGAGGAGGTGGAAACGGTCGTCGAGCCGCTCGGTGATTTGCTGGAGCGTGAGCACCCGGATGCGGGCGGCGGCGAGTTCGATGGCGAGCGGGATGCCGTCGAGCCGCCAGCAGATTTGCGCCACGAGGTGGACGTTGTCGTTCGAGAGCTGAAAGGCGGGCCGGGCGAGGGTGGCGCGCTCGATGAAGAGGCGCACGGCTTCGAATTGCGTGAGGCGCTCGATGGCGTCGGGCCCCGAGGTGATGTCGCGCCAATGATCCGGCAGCGAGAGTGGGGGCAGCGGCCACGCGGTTTCGCCGGCGATCCCGAGCGGCTCGCGGCTGCTGGCCAGGATGCGCAGCCGCGGCGCGGCGCGCAGCGAGGTCTCGGCGAGGCGGGCGCAGGCGGCGACGACATGCTCGCAGTTGTCGAAGATGAGCAGGAGATGGCGGTCGCGGAGAAAGAGGGTGAGCGTGGAAGCGAGCGGGCGGTCCGCCTCCTGGCGCACTTCCAGCGCCGCGGCGACGGTCTCCACCACGAGCGTGGCGTCGTCGATGGTGGCGAATTCCACGAACCAGATCCCGTCGGGAAACGACTCGAGGATCTCGGCGGCGACTTGCAGCGAGAGGCGGGTCTTGCCGGTGCCGCCGGTGCCGGTCAGCGTGAGCAGCCGCGTGCTCGCGAGCAGGCGTTTCACCTCCGCCATCTCGCGCTCCCGGCCGACGAAGCTGGTCAGTTGGACGGGGAGATTGTTCGGGATGCTCTCGAGCGAACGGAGCGCGGGAAATTCCGATGGGAGATCGTCGGCGGCGAGTTGGAAAAGATGCTCGGGACGCGCGAGATCGCGCAGGCGGTGTTCGCCCAGGTTGCAAAGCTCCACCCCCATCGGGAGGAGATCGCGGACCAGTTCCTGCGTGGCGAGCGAGAGCAGCACCTGGCCCCCGTGCGCGGCGGCGAGGATGCGGCTGACGCGATTGAGCGACTGGCCGAAGTAATCGCCATCCCGGTGCTCGGCCGCGCCGGTGTGCAACGCCATGCGCACTTTCAACTCGCCGATTTCCTCCCAGGCCTGGCTGCGCAACGCGCGCTGCGCTTCCACCGCGCCCCCGAGCGCGTCCTGCGCGGTGTCAAAAGCGACGTAGAATGCATCGCCGACGGTCTTGAAGACGTGGCCGTTGCAGGACTCGAACGCCGCCCGCAGCAGGCGATCGTGCAACCCCAGCGCGCGGCGCATGGCGTCGGGCTGGCGCTCCCATTTTTTGGTGCTGCCCTCGATGTCGCTGAAAAGAAAAGTAATCGTCCCGGTCGGCAGGATCATCGCCGGGAATGTGCGGCAGACGCGAAGGTTCTCAAATGCAAAACACGCCTGCCACAGCCGCGGGGACACCAGTCCTCACGCTTTCCCCCGACCGAGATCATCATCACATGTGACCCTTCTTCTGGTCCCCGCGCCATATCCCGCGTTCTATTAGTAACGGAGCGGCCGGTGTTTCTTTTCCAACTCGGCGTCGAGCGTGCGCTCGCACTGGTCGAGCGCAGCGTTGCCGGAGAAGCTGGGTGAGAAAGGGTCAGACCGGTTGGCGCGACGAATAATGCGCAGAAGGACGAGGCCTCCAAACAGAAAGACGAATGGAGACCCCCACTCATAGTTCATCAGCGCCCGAAAGAGCGCGGGATGGGTATCCCGCTTTTCGATCGGGCGCGTATATCTGGTGGGTGCATAGGGGGGTGCGGCAACTCCACGGTTCTCGTCATAGGCGGCATGTCCGAAGAGGAAGAAGCTAGAGCCTGTCATGCACTTTACCAACTCCGCGACAGGAGCACCAAAGGTGCGCAAACAAGCCAGCCCAGGGCAACGCCCTGGGTCTGCGCCACCGAAGGAAATAGCCCTGAAAGGGCGACAGAGTTTGTCTCGCCCCTTCAGGGCTGGCCTCATCGAACCTTCTCACCCAGGGCGTTGCCCTGGGCTGGCTTGTTTCCGGGCCTTGAGCCCAGCAAGCCGGGGCGAAAGTGCATGACAGTCCAAATGAACCAAGAAAAGGGTTCACTGGGCAGGATGAAATCCCAGCCACGGTTTTCGTGAGTGGTTCCTCCGCCGGTCCGTCAGCCAGGGGTCACACAAGGGCCAGGGGCAGCTCTTGGGTCAGCTATAGAAAGTCGCTCTGCTCCGTGATCCGGAGATGGCAACTTGGGAAGGAGTGAGCCTTCCTGGTTGCGGCCAACTTTGGCGCTGTGGACTTATTCCGCCGCCAGGCTGAGCACTCTGGCGCGGAGGGTGGCGGCGACCCAAAAGCCAGCTTCGCTTTCGAGACGGTCGAGCACGGCACGCACTGAGGACAAGTGGCCGTGACGTTTGGCCTCGAGCAGCACGCCGAGAATCCCAATGATCCGAATGCCGAGGCCGGCTGCGACTTCACGGCCCAAGGCTTCGTCGATCAACAAGGCATCTGCCGCTTCCCGCAGACAAAGAACGATGGCGGCGCTTTCACCAGGGTTGAGACCCGCTGACGCCACCTCCGGCGGAATCGCTTGCGGAGCGGTCCGCACCTCGATCCAGTCCGGCATGGACAGGTCGGCGAACCTCCGATCGCGCGAGGCGAGCCGGGTGAATTCCGTGGCGACTTCTGCCGGCACGATCACTCGGCGGAACAAGGTACGCAGCAGATCGATTTGCTGCACGCAGCAGAGATTCAGCACGATGGAAGTGTCCGCGACGACGATCACACGCGCCGCAGGGCGTCGAGGTTGGTCAGGTCCTGGGCGAGCGACGTTTCGTCATAATGCTGCGGTACGCCGTGATTGCGGAGCAGATGCTGAAACTCGAAGAGGCTCATTTCCGCAAGGTCTGCCGCCTGCACCAGCGTCAGCCGCCGTCCCGCAAAGAGCGACACGGCGAGTTCAGCCTTCAGCTCCCGCTCGCTCATCGCACGCATGGCGGCGATGTGATCGGGCAGGGTGAGAGTCATGCAGCGACATTAGCGCGCATCTCAAACAGGGCAATGCTACCGCTTTGGGTCTGTTCGGGAACGCGTTTTGCCGGAGGCGCGGCTAGGATCACCCAACGTTCCGCTGGCTGGGCGGGCTGAACTTGCTGATCAGTTTCTTGATGCCGGCGAAAAGGGCGACCGCGCCAACGATGACAAACTTCTTCGCCGCGATGAGGCCGGCGATCAGGAGTTTGAAGAAGCCGCCCTTGGCGAGGAGTCCGCCGGCGACCAGCGCGGCGAGGCCGTAGGTGGCCACTTTGTCGGTCGAGGGATTGAAATCGGCGTAGCGGTGGCCTTCCTGAAAATTGACCATGGCCAGGATGTCCGGGGTGGTTTTCTCGATGGTGGCGAGCTGCTCCGTGTTGGCGACGGCGTTGAGCACGAGCACACCGCGACGCCCGAGCATGCGGATGTTGTAGTTGAGGGTGGTGCCCGGCTCGCCGCCGAAGCGCAGTTCCTTGGCCCAATACATCTTGTGCTCGGCCGCATCGTAACGGGGCCGCGCGGCCCAACCGACGAGTTCGATCGAGGAAAAGCCCTTTTTCTCGCGCACCTTGCTCGCTTCCGCGGTGCCTTGTTTCATCTGCTTGAGCAGGTCGTCGTAGTTGATCGTGCTAGCGTCGTTGTCCTTGACGAAGCCGTCCTCTTCATAGGTGATGATCACACCCCAGCTATCGGGATCGATCGGCCCGGTCTCAGCGGGGAAGAGCATGCCGAGGGAGCGCTCGCCTGTCGGCGGGTTGCCCCAGATCTTCGAAAGCACGGTCTCGGTGTCGGCCGGGTTGAGATAGCGGAAACTGGCCGGCACATTGATTTTGGCGAGGCCGTTGCGGAGTTCGATCTGGCCCTGCTGATAGTGCAGGCTGTCGGCGAGTTTCTTCATCTCCGCGAACCGGCCCGCCATCGCCTCCGGCGTCTCCGGAGCGGCTGTGGCGTGGAACAGGGGCAGGATGGCGAAGCAGAGGGCAGCGAGGCGGGCAGAGCGACAATACATGAGTGGTGTGGGGTTGGGTTTTACCGCGCAGCCAATCAGCCAGCACCCATGTAAAGTGCCTGCACCGCCAGCCGCCGGATCGGCTCGAAAATATACCGAAAGCCCTGCCAGGCCAGAAATAATCCCACGAAACGCGCGCCGGGATTCCACAGGGCGGCGAGATAACGCTGCGCCATGGCGGTGGGCAGAAAGAGCAGCGGCAGGCTGCTCCCATCGAGGGTGGGCAGCGGGAGCAGGTTGAAGATGGCGAGGAGGAGATTGAGCGAGAAGACGATGCTCAGGAGCTTGGCGAACCAGGCGACGAGCCCGCCCTGCGCGGCCTCCACGAGATGCGCGGGCGCGGAGTAAAAGGGCTCCTCCCAAACGTGCCACTCCATGCCGACGCGAAGGACGAGCGCCGCCAGGAGCACGAGGCCGAGATTCACCGCCGGGCCGGCGAGCGACATGATCGCTGACCGGCGCGGATATTGCAGGGCCCAGCGCGGATCATAGGGCGCGCTCGCCCAACCAAACATGCCGCCTCCCATCAGGATCAACAGCAGCGGCACGACGACCATGCCGAAGGGTTCGCGCCGGATATGGGGCAGGGGATCGAGCGAAACCTGCCCGCCCTGGTAGGCGGTGCGATCGCCGAGCTGAAGCGCAGTCCAGGCGTGTCCTCCCTCATGGCAGACTGTGGAGTAAAGGAAGACGATATACCAAAGCAGGCTGTCGCTAAAATCGGGACCCATCGCGCGGCGCTGCGTATCAGATTGGACGCTGGCGGGTAAGCGGGATTTTGCGGAATCTCCTACAGATTGCCCCACCGCCGTAAGCCCCATGAAACTGCCCAATACGCACCTCGCCGTGGTAGAGCGCGAGAAGATCGTCGGATACTTGCTCAATCCCGCGCACCGTTACGGCGCCAGCAAGGCCGCATTCTTTGCCTGGTTTGGCTTCGGCGCCGGGGCGTGGGAGCAACTCGCCGATGCGCTCCGGGAACATGGCCAGGCGCATGAAGTCGCGAAGATGAAAGTAACTCCTTTCGGTCCGCGTTATGAGGTCGAGGGCGAGTTGGCCGCGCCGGACGGCCGTCGTCCCCGAGTGCGAACCGTCTGGCAGATGGACAAAGGGCAGATTGCGCCTCGCCTCATCACTGCCTACCCTTTGGAACCGCTATGATCAAAGAACACGATTGCGTTGTGTTGACGCAGAACCTTGCCGAGGAAGGCTTACAGGCGGGCGACATCGGCACCGTAGTCCACATCCACGATGGCGGCGCCGGCTACGAGGTGGAGTTTATGACCTTGGCTGGGGAAACCGTCGCGATTGCAACTCTGCTTCCTGCTCAACTCCGGCCCATCGCTCGCCGCGACATCGCGCACGTGCGCGAATTGCAAGCCACCTAACCGCCGGCCACTCAGCCGGAGAGAGCGACCAGTTTAAAGCCCGAGCTCGATTTTCACGGCGCTGAACTGTTCGAGCGCGAATTGCAGATCCTCCCGCGAGTGGGCAGCGGAGATCTGCGTGCGGATGCGGGCCTGGCCTTGCGGCACCACCGGATAGAAAAAGCCGACGACATAAACGCCCTTCGCCAGCATCGCCTCCGCGAAGCGCTGCGAGAGCGCGGCGTCGCCCAGCATGATCGGGGTGATCGGGTGCGTGCCGGGTAGAATCTGAAAGCCGCGCGCGGTCATTTCGGCACGAAAGAATTGGGTGTTGGCGTCGAGCTTGTCGCGCAAGGCGGTCGAGGCGCTGATCAGGTCGAACACCTTCAACGAAGCGCCGGCGATCGCGGGCGCGAGGGTGTTGGAAAAAAGATACGGCCGCGAACGCTGGCGGAGCATTTCGATAATCTCCCGCCGGCCGCTGGTGTAGCCGCCGCTCGCGCCGCCCAATGCCTTGCCGAGTGTGCCGGTGAGCAGATCCACGCGCCCCATGACGCCGCAGTGTTCCGGCGTGCCGCGGCCGGTCTTCCCGACAAATCCGACAGCGTGCGAATCATCGACCATGACCAGCGCATCGTGCCGCTCCGCGAGCTCGCAGATCGCGGCCAGATCCGCGAGATAGCCATCCATCGAGAAAACGCCATCCGTGACGATGAGGCGGAAGCGCGCGTCCGCGGCGTCCCGGAGTTTCGCCTCGAGATCGGCCATATCGTTGTTGCGATAGCGGTGGCGCTGCGCCTTGCAGAGCCGCACGCCGTCGATGATCGAGGCGTGGTTGAGCGCATCGGAAATGACCGCATCCTCGGGCCCGAGGATCGTCTCGAAGACGCCGCCATTCGCATCCCAGCACGAGGAGTAAAGGATGGTGTCCTCGGTCCCGAGAAACTCGCTGATCCGCTGCTCGAGTTGCTTGTGCAGCTCCTGCGTGCCGCAGATGAAGCGGACGCTGGCCAGCCCGTAGCCCCAGCGATCCAGGGCCGCGTGCGCGGCGGCGAGCACCTCGGGATGATCGGCGAGTCCCAGATAATTGTTCGCGCAGAGATTCAGCACCTCGCGGCCCCCGGAGACCCGGATGTGAGCCTGCTGTGGCGTGCTGATCGCCCGCTCGTCCTTGTACAAGCCGGCGGCGCGGATGTCGCGAAGTTGCGCGCTCAGGTGGTCGCGGATTTTTCCAAACATGGCGGCAAATTACCGGAAGACCTTCCAGTCGAGGATCACTTTTCCGCTTTCGCCGCTCTTCATTACCTGAAACCCCTTTTCAAACTCGTCCGCGCCAAAGCGGTGGGTGATCACCGGCGTGATGTCCAGGCCGCTCTGGATCATGACCGTCATCTTGTACCAGGTTTCATACATCTCGCGGCCGTAGATGCCTTTGATGGTCAGCATTTTGAAAATGACCCGGTTCCAATCGATCGCCATTTCGCCGCCGGGGATCCCGAGCAACGCGATCTTTCCGCCATGCGCCATGTTCTCGATCATGCCGCGGAAGGCGGACGCATTGCCGCTCATCTCCAGGCCCAAGTCGAAACCCTCGGCCATGCCGAGCTGCTTCTGCGCGTCGGCCAGGGAGCCGCGGCTCACATTCAGGGCCACGTCCACGCCCATCTGCCTGGCGAGGCCGAGCCGGTGATCATTCACATCCGTGATCACCACGAAGCGCGCGCCGGCGTGCCGCGCGACCGCCGCACCCATCAGCCCGATCGGGCCCGCGCCCGTGACGAGCACGTCTTCGCCGAGCAGATCGAAGCTCAGCGCGGTGTGCACGGCATTGCCGAGGGGATCGAAGATCGAGGCCACGTCGCGGTCGATGCCGGGCTGATGGTGCCACACATTGGTCATGGGCAGCGTCAGGTATTCCGCAAATGCCCCGGGGCGGTTCACGCCGATCCCGCTGGTATTCGCGCAAAGATGCCGGCGTCCCGCGAGACAGTTGCGGCAGCGCCCGCAGACCACGTGGCCTTCGCCGCTGACCAGTTCCCCGGGGAAAAAGTCCGCGACATTGGCGCCGACCGCCACCACTTCGCCGACGAATTCGTGGCCCACCACCATCGGCACGGGAATCGTCTTTTGCGCCCAGGCGTCCCAGTTGTAGATGTGCAGGTCCGTGCCGCAGATGCCCGTGCGATCGACGCGAATGAGCACATCGTTGAGACCCGCCTCGGGCTCGGGCACGTCTTCGAGCCAGAGACCGGGTTCGGCGCGGCGTTTGACGAGAGCTTTCATGGGGAGGGGAGCGGGGCCCAAGCGGCGGGCCGACGTGCTTTTCCTAACAGCGAAAGCGCGCCGGACAATCGTGAAGTCGTAGCTCGACTTTCCAAAGTCGAGTCGTGCGGCGTTGTCACGCTCTCGACTTTGGAAAGTCGAGCTACGCTCAGCCCGCGGCCGTGACTTCGATCTCCACCTGCGCGCCGCGCGGAAGCCCGGCCACCTGAATGGTCGAGCGCGCCGGGAAGGGCGCGATGAAGTACTTGGCGTAAACCGCGTTCATCGCGGCGAAATTGGCGAGATCGGTGAGGAAGACCGTGGTCTTGACCACGTTCGTGAAGGTCATGTCGTTGGCCTTCAGGACCATCCCGATATTCTGGCAGACCCGCTCGGTTTGCGCGGTGACATCCGTGCCGACGAGCTCGCCCGTGGCCGGGTCGAGAGGGATCTGGCCCGCGCAGAAGAGCAGGTTGCCGACGGCGACGGCTTGCGAGTACGGGCCGACGGCGGCGGGGGCTTCGGGGGTGGCGATGATCTTTTTCATGGCAGAGGCGCGGGAGGCTAGCAGTCGCCCCCGGGCGGGTCAACGAACGCGCACGCCGCCGCGCTAATCCGGGGCGGCGGCCGGGGCGGCGGGCTTCAGCGCGGTCATCGCGCGGTCCACCCGCTGCTGCGCTTCGCCGAGCAGGATCTCGAGTTCGACGCTGTTCCACGTCCGGCGCTCGGAGGTATCGCGGCGCTCGGAGACGAAGTCTTTGACCTCGGTGAAGTAGAGCACGGCCTCGGCGGCTGCGCGCTGGCGCAAGGGCGGATCGGTTTCCGGGGAAGTGGCGGTGTCGGCGTGGATCATGGCGAGGAAGACCCAGTCCTGCGGGCGGCCGGGAAATCTCGCCTCGGGGTTGAGTGGTATTCCCGTGTCATCGGGCTGCCGTCTTTCCCACTGTCCGGCCGTTTCCCAACTGGCTATTGATTTCTCGAAAGTCTCCTGCGCGCCATCCAGATCCCCCGTGCGGTAAAGGACGGCGCCGAGGTTGTTGCGGGCGGCAACGTCCTCGGGCTTGCGCTCGAGGGTGGCCTCGAGGGCCTTCTGGAGCGGGATCCATTCCTCCTTCGCGAGGGTCTCCGGCGCGAGCGCGCACGGCCATGACATTTGGCGGAGATAGGCCTCGCGACCCTTGGGATCGGCGGGTACGTTTTCCAACGACTTCCGGCAGGTCGCGACGTAGTCGGGAAGCAGCCCGGCGCGGATTTGAGCGTCCGCGAGCCGCAGCCGGAGCCGGGCGTCATTCGCCGGGGTTTTGGCCCCCTTCTTCGTCAGCCCTTCCTGCAGGTGCTGGATGGCGGTCTGCCAGAGGGCCAGGGCTCCCGTGGCGTCGCCCGTGAGCGTGGCGGCGCGGGCGCGATCGGCGTCAATCCGCGCCAGTTGCAGCCAGGGCGAGGCGGCTTGCGGCGTGACTTGCGCCCATTTGCGGCAGTCCTCCTCGGCAACCTCGAGCTGCGATACGTCATCCGCATCCGCGCTGAGCTCGATCCGCGCCTGGGTGAGCATTCCGAGGGCGTCGGCATTTTTCGAATCCTGGGCGAGGATGGCCAGGCTGTGCTCCACCGCGCCGGCCCAAATCCGCAGGCGAAACCAGGCGGCGGCGCAGCGTTGGTGCAGGGCGATCTCGGAGGATTTGGCGGGCTTGCCTAGGAGCGCGCGCTCAAGGTGCCAGGCGGCGCCGAACCAGCGGTCCTCGGTTTCGCAGATCGCGGCTTCGCGAGCGTGCCACTCGGAGGCCGTCGTGACCGGCTCGTAGTCCATCTGGTATTCGCCGCGGGCGGGCTTCCACAACTGGCCGACCTCATCTTCGCGGATGCGCTGCGCCCTGGCCTGCGCGTCCACGACCTCCGCGGCGAGCGACTTGGCGATGCGCGGCAGAGCGTCGTTCAGCACCGGGGCGCCGGCCACGGCGGCGGGCGGAGTGGGAATCTGCCAGACGCGGGTTTGCGCGATGCGCCGCAGCGGCTCGCCGGGATTGCGCGGGGCGGCGTAGGAATCGCTCGCTCCGGTCGCCGGCGGGGGGATCGGTCCGAGGAAGGCCAGGGAAAAGACCGCGGAGCCGTCCGGCTTGAACGCCGCCTGCCGCAGGTCGCCTTGGTGAGGAAGCTCGGCCACGAGCTCGCGGGTCAGCGTATCCCAGACGCGGGCGTTTCCATCCACGCAGGTGGTCACGAAGAGGCTGCCCTCGGTCGAGAACGCGGCCTCCACGACCGGCCCGCCGTGCGCCATCCCCACGAAGGTCGGCGCCGCGCCATTGCCGCGCAGCTTGCGCCAGTCGCCCTCCCAGAGGACGGCGGTGCTATCGAAGCTGGTGGTGAGCACTTGCCGGCCGTCCGGGCTAAAGAGCGCGCGGGTCAGATCGGCCGTGTGCCCTTGCGTGAGATGCGCGAGCGACTCCTCCGCCGGGAGGGTCGCCCCGGTCTGCCGGAGGTCCCACACCGCGGCGCTGTCGTCGGTGCTGGCGGTGACGAGCAGATCGTCAGGTCCGAAGGAAGCGTCCACGACGCTCTCCTTGTGGAGGAATCGGCCGGTGACCGCCTGGCCGGTCGCGGCGTTCCAGACCTGCGCGAAGCCGCTCGCCTCGTCGCCGCCGCAGGTGACGAACCGTTCGTCCTTCCGGTCGAACCCGACAAACTGGACCAGACCTTCGACGGCGATTTTCACCGGGTCGCCACCCTTCTTCTCCAACTGAATCAGGTGCACGAGCGTCGATTTGTCGGCGGCGGTCGAAAGCGTCAGCAGCCGATCGGGGTTTTGATTTCCGAAGACGGCGAAGGTGATCTCGCCGTCGAGGACCACGTCGAGGATGCGTTCGATGTTGGGCTTGCCGGTGGCTTGCGGGACCTCCTGCCAGACCCGCAGTTGGCTGCGACCGTCGCGCAGCCGAAGACCGGCGAGCGTCCGTTTGCCGTCGGCCGAAAGCGCCACGGCGGTGACGTCCAGATTGTCCTCGCCCACGTTCACGCTGAGTCCCTTCGAGGTCTGCTCGAAGGCGGTCAGCTTTTTTCCACCGCTCGGATGCTGCAATGCCCAGAGCCGCAGGTTGCTCCCGTCGGCCGCCGTCACCACCCGTTCGCCATTCGCGCTGATCGCGGCGTAGCGGACGGAATTGTCCATCTCGAGGAGCGGCGGCGGCGGGGTGACCGGCTCGAGGTCCCACACCCGCAGGGCGTCGCGACCGTAGCTGACCACGTGGCGTCCATCGTCCGTGAATTGGATGCGTCGCACCGAATTGCTGCTGCGCAGGGGCGGCACCAGCAACCTGCCGCTGGCGAGGTCCCAGACCTGGGCCAGTCGGTCGCGGCTGCCCGTGGCGGCGAAGCGCCCATCCGGGCTGAAGCGCGCTTCATAGACCCCGCCTTCGTGCTGGAGGGTCGTGAGCAGCCGGCTCGAGGCGACGTCCCAGACGCAGGCGGTGCTGTCCTGGCTCGCGGTCAGCACCCGCGCGCCGGTGGGACTGAACTGCGCCATCGGCACGCCGCGCCGATGGGCCAGCGGGGTGGTCAGGGGGAGCTGCGTGGTGGCATCCCAGACCCGCGCGAAACCGGGCCGCTCCTCGCTGTCGCCGCAGGCGGTGAGCAGGCGCGTGCCGTCCGGGTTGAATTCGACGGAGCGCACGGGGCCGTCGTGGCGGGTAAACGCGAGGGGATTCTTGACGGCTTCCGTGTCGGACCTCGCCGGTTTCATCGTCCAGATCTGCGCCTCGCCGGTGCTGCCGCCGGGCTCACCCAGGGCGATGGCGAGGCGTCCGCGGTCCGGGCTGAAAGCGACGTGGTGGACCGGCAGCGTCTCGTCGAGCCCCCAGCCTGGGTGTTCCGCATTCTCCAAGGGCCAGACGTGGACGCTGCCCTGGCGGCCGGGAGTGGCTGCGATGATCGCCGCGAGCGAGGCCGGCGCCGCGTCGCTCACTTTGGCCGGTGCGTAGCGGCCATCGAAGATGACCGCCGTGACCGGGCCATCCGTGGGCCGCAGTTTCGGGAGCGTGGCGGTGTGCCAGACCTGGATGCCATCCTCACGCGTGGTGGCCTTCCAGACGAGAACGCCCCCGTCATGCGCCGTGGCGAAATAATGGCCATCCGCTGAAAAGGAGGCATCGCGAATGGGTGAAGGGGTCTCGAGTGCGGAGGAGGTTTCCTGGAAGACGTCCCACAGTTGCGCGCCTTTCTCACTTACGGTGATCGCGGTGCGGCCATCCGGGCTGACGGCGGCCGTGGACATCTTCAGATGCTCGACCCGCGCCGCGAGGTATGGGACCTGACGGAGCGCCATCGCCACGCGCTGGCGATGGACTTCGGGCAGCCGCTCCTGGCGCGCCGTGGGCTGCGCATTCACGTCCTGCATGAGGGTGAGCGCCTGGCGGGCGCTGTTGAAGGCCTCCGCGAGCCAGACCGCGCCGAGGCTGGTGCGGCCATCCGCGAAGAGATGCGTCCCGCGCGCGGCGAGCGTCTCCGCGATGACCAGCCCGTCGCGCGTTTTTTCCTGGGCAGCGGCGACTTTCCTGGCCTGCTTCGCGGCCTGCTCTTTCGCGTACCGGGCGTGAAGGAAGAGCGCTCCGAGCCCGAGAATCAGCACGATGGCGACGGCGCGGGCCGCTTCCTTCCACCGGACCATCCGCCGGCTCGCCGCGATGAAATCGAGCTCGACCCGGCTGAGATCCTCGAAGGATTCCGCCTCCTCCACCAGCGGCTTGCGCATGAGCAGCGCCGCGTTCCTGTGCTGCGCCAGCCATTGCCGCGACACCGATTCGAGCAGCAGCCGATTACGCTGCTCGGCGCGTTTCACGTCCACCCATTCGCTGAGCCGCAGCCAGTGCGTGACCACCGATTCGTGCGTCAGCGCGAGCGCGTGGGTGTCCGGCAGCTTCTGCAGCAGGCTGGCGTGGATGAAACGTTCGGCCACCGTATCGCAGAGCGCCGGCTCGGCGGTCTCCGCGCGCAGCGTTTCGAGGGGCACGGCCCGCGTGATGAATCCGGCCAGGCGCGGACGAATCAGGCGCAGGAAGACTTGCTGGGCGACGGTTTGCTCGGTCGCGCTGAGCTGCCCGAAGGTTTCCTCGGCGGCCAGCTCCAGCGCGAGCCGGCCGCCGCCCACGGCGCGGTAGGCATCGAGCGTGATCCAGTTGCGCCGCCGCCGCTGCCAGAGCCGCCCGAGGGCGAATTGGAGCAGCGCCAGCGCCGCAGGATCACCCTGCACATCGCGCAGCAGCCGATCGATCACGCCCTCTTCAAAATACAAGCCGACGCGCCGCGCCGGAACCTCGATGACTTGCCGCAATTCGGTGGTCTCGAAAGCGACCGTGACCGAGCCTTCGCTGGCCAGCGCCAGAAGCTTTGGGGAGTGCGCGAGCCGCCCGATGAAGTGGCTTTGCAGGATGATGATGATGAAATGGCCGGCGTCCGCAAAGGCGGCGAGCGCGCCGAGAAAGGCGTCGCGCTCCTGGTCGTCGGCCAGGGCGAAGACCTCTTCGAAATCATCGACGGTCAACACCGTTTTCGGGCCGGCTGCGCCCAGGCGCGCCGCGCTGCCCGCCGGATCACTGCGCAAGCGCGCGGGGTCGGTTTCGCCGCAGGCGCGGGCGAGCGCGGCCAGTGGGTTGGTGCCGGGCTTGAATGGCTCCGGGCAGGGCTGCGGGCCCGCTTCCGGCCCTCCGGCGCGCAGCCGCGGGAGCACGCCATGCAGCACGAGCGAAGAGCGGCCGCTGCCGCTGCCGCCCAGCACCATGAGCAGATGATTCTTGCGCAGGGTGGTGAGGCATTCCCGAGTCAGGCGTGTCCAGCCTTTGAGCTGCTCCATGTCCGTTCCCGTGACCCGGCCGAGGCGGCTGTAGGGAAAGTCCGCCTCGGCCAGCTCTTCGCCTGCCTCGACATCGAATTCCTGGAGATCGCCGGACGGCGGCGTCACGCCGGCGCGATAGAGAATCGCCGACCAGTAGTTGAGCAGGCTCTGGGCGGCGGTGCGCTCCGAGTCTTGATAAAGCAGCCGCCCCGCGGCTTCCGCGCGGTGCATGAAATCGAGCATCTCATCGGCCAGCGCACGCGCATCGTCGAGCTCGCTCAGCTTTTCGGTCAGGGCATCGTGAGCGGCGTTGAGCTCATCGATATTTCGGAACGGCGCAACGGCTGCGGGAGTGGCGGGAAGGCTCATTGGTTCATCTTGTCGAGGGTCTGCGTGATTTGCCGCTCGAAGTCGCCGAGCTGGCCGCAGAGCGAATTCAGATCGGCATCGGTTTGCTGAAACGCCTCGGTCACCTGCTTGCGGAACTTCATCAGTTTCCGCCGGAGCTGGCCCGCCCAGCGGGCGGCGTCGGGTGCCCCGCTCTCGGCGTCGAGTTCCTGTTCGACCGTCGTTCCCACGGCTTGCAGTGGCTCGAACCACGCTCCGCTGCTCGCGCCCGAGAGCGCCAGCCGGCGCTTGCCGAGCAGCCGCCATTCGTTGCGGATGCGCTTGGGCTCGGGCATCTCATCGTCGTCGAACGGCGCGAGCTGGTCGTCCATCGCTTGCAGGGCATCGTGATTGCGCACCAGTCCTTTGAGGGTCTGCTGGAGCTGCACGAAGGATTTCAGGCCGCCGGCGAAGGCTTCGAGGCGCTCCGCGGCTTCCCCGGCGAAGTTCGCGGCGTTCAGCGTTTCGAGGATGTGCTGCAGCGGCGCCATCACGCGTCCAAAATTCAGCCGGCCGGCCTCCTCGCCGAGGCGGCGATTGAGGTCCGCCGGCTCGCGTCCAAGCACCCGCTGAATCAGTTGCAGCGCGTCCTTAACCCCCTCGAGCGACTGGCTGTTGGCCGCCGCGTCGAGGTCCTTAACCCCCATGCCGAGTTCGTCGATCCAGGGCCGCGGATCGTCGCGAAACGTTTCCAGGGCCTTGCGGATGACGGCGCGCAACTGGATGCAGAGGTCTTCCGCCACATTGGTGAAGGCTGCCCAGCACTTCTCGCGCGCGGCTTCATCGGCATCTTCCGCGTCCGCCGCGCACACCTTGAACAACTCCTTTTTTCGTTCCTGGAGGTTGCGGTTGCAGAGCAGCGCCATGTGAAAGACGTCGTGCAGCCCCTTGTAGGCGGCCAGCAGCCTCATGCCTGGCCGGGCGCCTTCATCGAACTCCTCCTTGAATCGGGCGAGCTGCTCGCGCACGTCCGCGGTGGTTAAGAAGTGCCGCAGCGATTCGATTCCGCGCGAGGCGCTCCGCGTGGCGGTCTGCAGCACGGCTTCCCGCGAGAGGCCGAGCTGCTCGAGCAGCTTGGCCATCATCTGGCCGCGTTCCTCGAGCTTTCTGAAATCGGCGTAGGTGCGAAGTTGGATGGAGTCCGGCAGTGGGACGTCCTCGAAAAGCAGCGGAATGAGCCGGCGATTGCTGCCATCCGGATCGCGGAGCTGTGCGAGCTGGACTTCGAAACTGGACCAGCCGCTCTTGCTATAGTTTTCGGTCACCACCGCGAGGGTGTGCCGGGTGTTCTTGACCGCGTCCTCCATGCTTCGGATGGCGACGCCCCCGAATTGGAAATCCTCACTGTCAATCAGCACGCGGAGCTGCGCGGCCAGGAGCGGCCGCAGCACTTCGCCGAGCACCAGATTCTTGTCGTTGTGGCTGTAGCTGATGAAGACGTCGTGGGTGTATTCCGGGGATCCCTCTGGAGTGGTCATAGGCGCGTCCTTGCGGCCGGAACCGTCCCTCCACGCAGGTTGGACGCCGGCCGCGCGGCACCGTAGGCAAACCCGGTCGCGTTTCGCAAGCGGGGAAGCGCCGCGCGGTCGGGTCGTGGTGATGCTCAATCCGGCAATGGAGATGACCGCGGAGGACCCGGAAAACGCGGAAGACACGGAACAGGAATCAGTCGGGGTCGATCGTGGCGCTCCTCCGTGGATCACCCGCGGCGGGATCCGTGCGACTTTCCGAACCTCCGCGTTCTTCGCGTTCTCCGTGTCTTCGGCGGTACGACGGCCACGCCCCAGCTATGGTGCAGCCCCAGGTGCAACCCAGCGCTCCTTCAGTCCGCGGACGACGATGGAGGCGATCTTGCGGTCAGCTTCAACAACGGGGACGCTCATGGCGGGGAATGCGTGCGGCCGAGGCCGGATGGCGCGGACGCCGTCCGCGCTTTGGAGGATCAGCGTTGCGTCACGATCGGGGTCGTCTTGCGAGCTAGGAGACCGGCATAATCGGCGAGGATGTGCTCGGCTTCGCGGAGAAGGAGGTCGTCGGCGGGCGTGGTGTCGTCGTCATCGTCGTCGGCCGTCGCGGGTGTGGGCGCCTTGAGCGCAGCCTGGGCAAAAGGATTGGGATTTTTCATCGGCTCCCCGAGACCGGGCTTGCCGACGTTCTTGAGCGTGATCTCGTAAGTGGGTGGCTGCGCGCCGGCGCGGGCCTGACGGCCCTTTTTTTGGGCTTCGAGGCGGGCTTCCAGCTCAGCCTTTTCGCGGCGGCGCTCGGCTTCATTGAGCGAAACGGATTTGCTTTCGCGGTCCTTGCGGAACAGCTCGCGATCCCTTTGCAGTTCGGCGAACTCGACGTCCTTGGCGATGCGCCCGGCGGACCCCGCCTTGAGCGCGGCGAGGTAGGGGCGCACGCGGTTGGTGGCGTCGAACTCGGCGGCGGGGATGGTGTCCCACGGGAGCGGGTTTTCGAGCTCGGCTTCACTGATCTCGGACGAGTCGGTGAACGAGGGCAGGACGATGTCGGATTTCACTCCGGCGAGCTGCGTGGACTGGCCGCTCGGGCGGTAGAATTTGCTGATCGTGACCTTGAGCGCGCCGGGATCGTCGCTCGGGGTCAGGCCTTCCTGCTGCAGCATCCGGCCGAGCGGCACCAGCGTTTGCACGGTCCCTTTGCCGAAAGTCGAGGTGTCGCCGACGATGACCGCGCGGCCGTAGTCCTGGAGCGCGCCGGCGACGATCTCCGACGCCGAAGCGCTGAAGCGGCTGATCAGCACGACCAGCGGGCCGTCGTAGAGCGTGGTGCCATCGCGGTCCGCGCCGATTTCCACCTGGCCCTCCATGGTGCGCGTCTGCACGACCGGTCCGGACGGGATGAAGAGGCCGGTGAGATTGATCGCTTCCTCCAGCGAACCCCCGCCGTTGCGCCGCAGATCGAGGATCAGACCCGTCGCGTTCTCGCGCTTCAACTTGCGCACGAGCCGGGCGACATCCGCGGTCGCGGAGCGCGCGCCTTTGCCCTCGCTGGCGTAAAAGCCGGGCAGATCGATGACGCCAATGCGCTGCGTCTTTCCGCCTTCGGCAGGCAGATCGATCACGCGCGCCCGGGCCTGCTGGTCTTCGAGTTTGATCTCGTCGCGCACGATCGTGACCGTCTTGCGCACCGCGGCATCGCCCGCCCCCGCGGGAATGATCGAGAGGCGCACGGTCGTGCCTTTCGCGCCGCGGATGAGGTCCACCGCCTGCGCGAGGGGCATGTCCACCAGGTCGGTAAAGTCTTTGCTCTGGCCCTGCGCGACGCCCACGATGCGGTCGCCATTCTTGAGCTGGCCGCTGCGCGCGGCCGGGCCGCCGGCGACGAGCTCGCGGATCTTGCAATAGCCATCGTCGGCCTGCAGCGTCGCGCCGATGCCGACGAGCGAGAGATTCATGCCCATATTGAAACTCGCGAGCTGCTCCCGGCCCAGGTAGTCGGAGTGCGGATCATAGACGTGGGCGAGCGCGTTCAGATACAGCTCGAGCACGGTTTGATCATTGAATTTGCGCATCGTTTGCACCAGCCGCGCGGACCGTCGGCTGAGCGTCTGGGCGATGTCCGCGTCCTTCTTGTCCGCGAGCTTTTCCTGGAGGTATTCAAAGCGAAGCTGCTGGCGCCAGAGCGGCTGCGCCGCGGCGAGATCGCGCGGACGCGGCGCATTCTTGCGGTCGTAGCCATAGCGCTCGTCGGTGGTGAAATCGAAGTGCTCGGTTTTCAGCAATTCCGCGATGTAAACAGACCGCTGCTCGAGGCGTTCGAGATAGCGCTGGAAGATGATCTTCGCCGGGCTGGTATCGCCTTCGCGGCGCGTGGCCCGTGCCAGGTCCGGACGGAAGCGGGAGAACTCCTCGACATCGCTTTGCAAAAAAACCAGGCGCCCGCCATCGAGCGCGTCGAGGTAGCGGTCGAGGAATTTGCCCGCGAAATCGTCATCGAGGCGGTGATGCGCAAACTGCGAGCTCTCGAGAATCCGGGCGGTCAGCGTGGTGATGGCGGCTTTCGTTTCCGCGGCATCGAGCTTTTCGGACGAGCGCGGATTGATGGCGCTCGCGGAGACGATCAACGCGGCGGTGATCGCGACGATCTGGCAGATGGATTTGGCGGAAGGTTTCATATGGGCTGCGAAGTTGGGCGGTCTCGCGGGCCGCATCCTCTCACGAACATTGCATCTGGGAAAGCTCGCGGCGCTCGGGAACTCGCCTTCCGCCGGGCAATCGGCACCCGTCCGCGCTTCGCTTTGCGAGATTCAGACCGTAGCCGTGGGCTTCAGCCCACGGTCCCGAGCGCGCGCGTCCGGCGCGGCGCCGCGACCGCCCTCCTTACTCCGCGATCTTGATGTTGCGATACTCGCACTTCATCTCGACGCCGGGATGGATCTGCAGGCCGAGCGGGGCCGGTCCGGAGAATTTCGGGTCGGTGTATTCCGAGGCCTTCTGGCCGTTGATCCAGCAGGTGAAGGTGTCGCCCTTGGCCTGAATGCGGAAGGTGTTCCACTCGCCTTCGGGTTTCATGAGCGTCTTCGCTTCCTTCGCCTGGCCAGCCTCGGGATAGCCGGCCTTGCCGACGTAAAAGGAACCCGACATATCGACTTTCAAGCTGCCCGAGATCCCGAGCTGGAGCTGGATGTTCGGTTTCCGCATTTCCAAGCCGGTATCGACCCCGCGTGGGGGCGTGCCCTTCCAGCGCACGTCAAACTCGATGACGAAGTCGCCATATTCTTTTTCCGTCCAGAGGTAATTGCCCTTCTTCGCCGCGTCGTTCTCGCCGATCAGCACGCCGTCCTCGACGCGCCAGAAGGCCTTCGACTCCTCGGCCTTGAAGTTAGTGAGGTCCTTGCCATTGAAGAGCGGCGCGAATTTCGGCTCGTCGGCCGGGCAGCAGAGAGCGGCCGCGAGAGAGACGATCAGAGTGAGAGCGAGGGAGCGGGGGTTCATGGCGACCACCTTGTCCATTCCCTCCGCCCACGGGAAGTGCGTTTCTTGCGCTCGTTCCCGAGTTGCCCTTCGGAATGAAGACGGCCTCACTCGCCGTGATAGCCGCGCCAGATCCAGACGAGGGTATCGGCGAGCGTCTGATTGAAGACTTTGCCGTCGCAGTGGCCGGTGGCCTTGCTGAAGACGAAGCGGTGGTGGTAGCCCTTGGCGGTCAAGGCTGCGGAAGTGCGGTGGCCGGCCATGACCCAGTTGTGATGGGTCTCCTCGGCGTCCTTGTTGCGCAGGTCATTTTCCGAGCAATGCGTGAAGATGCGCAGGGGCTTTTTCTCGCTCTTCTCGATGAGTTTCATGCCGGAGTGGTATTCCCAGGCCCCGAGCGGATATTGCGCTTCCTCCGAGGCGTCGTCGTCCTGCTGGTCCACGAAGGTGCCGGAATAGGCGATGATGCGGCGGAAGAGGTCGGGGCGGAACCAGCCCATGGTCAGGGCCGCGGCGCCGCCGGAGCTGCAGCCGATGACGGCGTGGCCCCACGGGTTTTTGGTGAAAGCGAGCTTGGGAAAGGCGGCCTTGGGGTCCGCATGGGCCAGCACCGCGGGGAGCACTTCGTCGTTAATGAAGCGGGCCAGCCGGTCGGACATGGTGTCGTACTCGAGGCCGCGCTCGCTGTTCTTGCCGTCGTTGCCGCCGTTTTCCACGGCGATGGCAATGAACGCTGGCAGCTTGCGATTCGGGTCCTTGGAAATGGTCAGGTTGTCGAGCGCGTTGCGCACGGACTTCAGCGGGCCGGGGCCATCGTGAATGATGAGAAAGGGCGCCGCGGTGCCGTCGCGGTAGGCCGCCGGCACATAGACGGAAATCTTGCGCTCGGTGCGCACCGCCTTCTTTTCCGGCTCCAGGGTCTTGTCGTCGCCGCGGAAGATCTTGCTGTCGGCCAGCTTCATGGTGAACTCGAAGGATTTGCCCTTGGGATTGCCGAGGTCGGTGAGATCCTTGTCGGTGGTGTATTCGGGACCGACGGTGATTTCGCCGTCGCCCTCCGACCCGGGATTCTCGGTGTAGGTTTCGACCGCGCCGGTCGCGGGGGACACCAGGGCGACGAGTGCAGCGAGGGAAAAGAGAACGGTGACGGGGGTGCGGAGGGCGTGGTGCATGCGCGACTGCTACGCGGAACCGATCGGCGGATCAATCGCCCGATGCGCGAGTTTAGACAACAACGATGGGTTACGCGGACGGATGCGTGCGCCGCCATTCCCGCTCGTGACGAAGCTGAGGGCTTCATCATGCACGCCTGTTCGGAAAGCTGTGCTTCGCGGGGGTTATTTCGATCTGCCGCACCTTCTTGATGATGTTGCGGGTCTGTTCGGATATGTTTGGCCGCGTCCGGGCTTTCAGAAAAGGCGGCGGCACGACTGCGCCCAAGCCAAACCCGTAGCTCCGTGCTACTCTGCGCCCATGCCTGCGCTCAATTATCCGCACATCATCACCGCGAATGGAGAAGCCGCCCGGCTGGAACGCCTTCCCCGCATCCGCGTCGCGCAAATCGCAGCCGACCATCTCGGCTACGGCTGGTCCGCGGAGGAAATCGCCCGTCAATATCCGCACCTCACTCTCGCCGAAATCCACGCCGCCCTCGGCTACTACTACGACCACCGCGAGGAAATTGACGCCGAACTGAGCGAAGAGTTAACCGCGCTCGACCAGGCGGATGAACGCCCCGCATTACCGCTCCGCCTGCGCCTGCTCGCCGCACGGCGGAATCGGGGCGCATGACCCCGCTCTATCTCGACGTTCACGTTCCCGCCGCGATCGCCACGCAACTCCGCACCCGGGGCGTGGCTGTTCACACAGGACATCCGGTTCAAAGCCCTCGCCGAAGACTGGCAGCGCACGGGCCAAAACTTCGCGGGACTCGTCTTCGGCCATCAACTTCACGGCTCCATCGGCCAATACGTCCGCGACCTCGAACTCATCGCGAAAGTCACCGAGCCGGCTGATTGGATTGGTCAGGTGGAACAACTGCCCCTGCGATGATCGTTCGCTGGGGGATTTTGCGGGGAGCGATTCGCGCTCGGCGGGATCGGAGCCTACACCCTGCGCACAAGATCGACGTGGGATGTTGCTTTAGATAGAAGGGATAAAACCATGGTCTGGAGCGTCCCAAAAACTCTGCTGCTCTCTTCCTTGCTGGCCGCGTCGCTGACCGCCAGCCAGGCCGCCGGGCCCAAGCCCGGCCAGGAATTCGCGCCGGGAGTCCGGCTGCTCGCCCGCATGAGTGATCTGCGCATCACCGAAAGCTCCGGCGTGGTCGCCAGCCGCCGCTACCGCAACGTTTTCTGGACCCATAACGACGGCGGCGGGGCGAAGCGACAGGTCCTCTACGCCATCGACCGCGACGGCAACACGCGCACGACTTTCTCCGTCACCGGTTCGACGTTCAAAGACTGGGAGGACATCGCCATCGACGACGCGGGACACCTCTACCTCGGCGACCTCGGGAACAACGACCGAAAGCGGGACACGCTGGCCGTCTATGAAATCGACGAGCCGAATCCGAACGCGGGCGCCGGCCTCGCCTCGGTGAAACAAAAGTGGAGACTGAAATTTCCCAACGCGCCGTTCGACTGCGAGAGCCTCTTCATCTGGAAGGACTACGGCTACGTCATCTCGAAGGTGTTCGACAACGCGCACGCGCAGATCTTCCGCTTTCTCCTCAAAGAGTCGAACGGGCCGCTGACGCTCGAACTGGTGGCGACGACGAAAATCGAGTCGCCGGTCACGGGCGCGGACATTTCCACCGAGGGGAAGCTGCTGGGCCTCGTGGCGAAGGATGGCGCCTACGTCTTTCGCATCAACGGCGACGTGGCGCGCGTCAACCAGGCAAAGCCCCACTTCACGAAGTTAAAGGACGAGCACATCGAAGGCTGCTGCTTCGTGCCCGACGGCCTGTTGGTGACGAGCGAAAGGCGGACGATTTTTTTGTTCACGGACCCGGCGTTTCGCGGGAAGTGAGGAGATCAGGAGCGGACCGGGAATCGCCAGGCGATTACCGCATCATGATGGACGCATGGGGGGTGACGTGCCGTCGGAGATCCTGCGGAATCGCTCAGGGCGCCACCAACGGAAAATCCTGCGCGTCCAAGGCGATGCCGGTCAGGGTGATCGCGCTCGTGCCGGCATTGCGGATGGTCATGCCCGGTCCGAGCCTCAGCGGGGCCGGGAATTTCTGAATTCCGTTGCCGGGAATCACGAGATTCACCTGCGCGATGAATGCGCCGAAGCCGATTCCACCGGCGGCCGTTCCGGTGAGGGCGAACTTCGCCGTCGTCCCCGCCGCAGCCGGATTACAGGCCTGTTCGAGGATCAGGACTTTCCCAGCGGGAATGATGATGATGCCCCCAAGCTCCAGCGAACTGACCCAGGGCACGGGGGTGGCCGAAGCGGTGATGATGGAGCCGAGGACGAGGAGGACGGTGATGATGGTTTTCATGGGAGTCAGTTTCGGTTGATTGAGGCGACGATGATGACACGGGCATTGTAACCGCGGCCGCGCGCCCCGTCGATGAGCGGCGAGGGACCATCAGCGCGGCGATCTCTGCGAGCCGGGTCAGGGCCTAGAATCCGGGCACGCCGGCACGGATGCGAGCGGAGAAATCGGGCGCGTCATTCGCGGCTTTTGCCGCGGCGTTGATGAGGGCGCGCGGCTTGAGCTCGGCGAAGGGGAGGCCGGCGGTGACGATGGTGTGACGCTCGAACATGAGCTCGTCGGCTTTGCCATTGAGCAACAGGCGCCAGTCCCACGGGATGCGCTCGGCCGCGGGATGCTGGTCGCGGATGTTCGTGGTGCAGTTGGTGGTGATGGCGTTGTACCAGCGCGGGTGATCGCGGATCTGGTTGAGCGAACGCAGGTATTCATGGAAGCGCTCGCGGGCCTGCGCCGGCGTCGTGCTCGTGCGGTAAAGATAGATGTCTTCGCCCTGGCGGTAGTTGGTGCGGACGCGGATGACGTCGCGCTCATCGGCGACGATGTAGATCAGCTCGAACTGCCGGTAGAGGCCGCCGATGGCGGAGTAGGATTGGCCGGCCTTCTTCCGCGTCTCGATGGAGAAGCAGACCGGCGGCGCGTCGGCGAACTGGAAGCTGGCGATCGGGTGCGCCATCCACGGGGAGCCCCAGTAGTTGATGGCCAGGTCGAGAGCCGTGATCTGTGAGAGGCGCACGGTACGCGTCTCCCAGCGCGGGGTGTAATCCATTTCGGTGCGGTAATCGCAATTGCGCACGTTGTGCAGCGTGACCTCGTCGCCGTTGATTTCCGCCCACCCGAGTTGCGCCACGTCGGGTTGCCAGTTGGCTTCGTTGGTCGCCTTCAACGTGAACCACCACGCGAGCACGAGCGCGAATGCCGCAAAGACCGCACCGAGCTTCCTCCACCCGCCATGGAGGAAGACCACCGCCGCGATCACGCAGATCAAGAACGCCCACGCCGCCGCGCTTTTCACCACGGGAAAATCGTAGTGCAGCGCACCAAACGCCCACGCACCGCAGACGAGCGCGACGAGCCAGGCGAAGGTCCATCCCGCGGCGGCCGCGCACCGCAGGAAAGAGGAGCGTCGTGCCACGGTCATTTTTTGACCGCGGCCTCCACCAGCCGGCCCGCGTTGAGCAGCTCCGCCTCGCTGCGGGGCGGTCCGATCAATTGGAGGCTCGTCACGGCAACCCCCGCATGATGGAGGGGAACCGGCATCGCCAGCGCCGGGTTGCCCGCGAAATTCACCGCCACCGTGTTTTGCAGTTTGAGGACGAGCGCTTCGAGGAGGCCAATTCTCAAATTGGGCGGAATCGGGGGCGGCGTGGACTGCATCGTTGGCAGCGCGATAAAATCCACGTCTTTGAAGACTTCGCGCAGCGCGTTCTGCCACTCTCCCCGCCTCGCGAGCGCCTGCCGGTAACGGGTGCGGTAGGAGAGCCGACCGACCAGGATGGCGGACTTGGTCCGGGCGCTTACGCCGATTTTGTAACGGAATTGCTGGTCGCTGATCCAGGCTCCTGCCGCGGCGATACTATTGCCATCCTCCTTGGCTTGTTCCCATTTCCTGGCGAAGTCGCCGCGGACGGGGACGACTTGGAATCCTGCCAGAGCGAGAGCCTGGTCGATGGCCTGGTCGATCTTCGGGTCCGTCCCGTCGAGCGTGAAGCGGCCGATTCGGATGTTGCTGCCGGAAGGTTTGGCGGCCGTGGCGGCGGCATAGCGGGCGGCGAAACCAGTCTGCAGCAGATCCATCCCCTGCACCGTGTGGGCGATGTCCTTCCCCAGCGGTCCCACGGTATCGAGATGCGCTGCCTCGATCGGATGCACGCCGTCGATGGAGATCAAACCGTGCGTCGTCTTCAAACCGACGACTCCGCAACACGCGGCGGGCACCCGGACCGAGCCAGCGGTGTCCGTCCCGAAGGCCACGTCCGCTTCTCCATTCGCCACGGCCACCGCGGCACCGGACGAGGAACCGCCCGGGATCAATTTCCGCCAGCCACCCAGCGGGTTCCGGGGCGTGCCGAAGTATTCGTTGGAGCCGGAAGGAGAGAGCGCGAATTCGCTCAAGTTGGTTTTGCCGACGAACTGGACCTGGCGCGCGCGTGCGATGGCCAGGCACGGGGCGTCCTCCGCCGCGGGCGGGTTGTTCCTGGAGAAATATTCAGACCCGGCAGAGGTGACCGTGCCCTTGATGTCGATGTTGTCTTTGACGGCCAGCGTCAGTTGCTGGTCGCCCTTCACGGGCGGCCAGTAGGCGATAAAGGCGTGATCACCCGGGGCTCGGGCCCAAAAGCGGGGCACCACTGAACAACCACTGAGCAGGACGACGGACGCGAGCCCGGCCAAGGCCGCGCGCTGGAGGATGGTTGCTTGTCGCATGGCGGTGGGCATCAGGTAAGGGTCGGGACGCACAGCCAGGCGGCCGCGCTGCTTGGAAATGACACGGACTTCGATCGGAGACCGGCGCATGCGTTGCTCATACCTTCGCGCCAAACCGATGGCTAACAGATTGACGGCGAGAATTGCGGATTTTACCGGTGCGCCGCGGTCCTTGCCGACGCGGCGCGCCGCAACACGGTCTGGCGTTTCCTCGATCGATGCAATGCTCACCGGATTCAGGCGAGATTCGCGCCGAGGTTCTCCAGGAGCGCTCTGGCGTCCACCAAGTCGGGGGTAGTGAGGCCTTCTTTGAAGCTGGCGTACAGCGGCGCGAGGGTGCCGCGGGCCGCCTCGGGCCGACCCTGGCGTTGCCAGAGCCGGGCCAGGCTCATCGTGGCGCGCAATTCCCACGCCTTGCTCTGCTGGCGCCGGGCGGTCGCGATGGCCTGGCGGAAGAAGCCCTCCGCCGCGGGGTCCAGTTCGGGCGACTCGGCGAGCGCGACTTCGCCGAGGAGACGGTGCAGTTCCGCCTCCTGGCAGCGCTCATCGTTTTTCTCCGCGAGGACGATTCCCTCGCGCAGCGCCCGGCGCGCATCCTGGAAGCGGCCGGTGAGCAGGCAGGCTTCGCCCACGATGCAGAGCTGGCAGGGCAGAGTCAGCTCGGCGCCGCTCGCCCGGAAGATCGCGAGCCCTCGAAAAAGCAGGGGCAATCCTTCGCTGCGCTCCCTTTGTAAAAGCAGTCCAGCTCCCTTGAAAAACGTGCCGGTGGCCTGCCACAAGGCGAAGCCCTGGGCGGTGGCGATGGCGATTTCTTCTTCCGCGGCCGCCTGCACTTCGGCCCCGAGCCGGCAGTATTGGCACAGCCACGCCGTGTGGTGGAGGGCGTAGGCCAGGCTGAACGGGTGGCCGATCTCGCGCGCCAGTTGCCGCATCTCCTCGTTGGCCTGCAGGGCCTGGTCCGCATAACCCAGGTGCCACAAGGCCACCGCGAGATTGCTGCGCTGAGTGATGCCCGCATTGTGGCCCGTATGGATGGCCCAATGCTTCGTCCGTTCGCGGTCATCATACCTTGTGACGGCCGTGGCGAAGCAGTCGCGGGCTGCGGCAAATTCTCCGCGATAGAGCCGCGTCTCCCCCGCCATGAACAACGCTTCCATCAACATGCCCGGATCGTTCCGCCGGGTGGCGAATTCCATTCCCTCCCGCGCCAGATCCACGCAGAGCCGCAGATCGGCGCGGACGGTGTGCCACTCCCAAATCCCGAGCATCATCGCGAACAACTGCGGTGGCTGTCCCACCCGCTCGCACAGCTCGCGCGCACGCTGGAAGAGCGGGCCGACCTCCGGCGCCGCGTAACCGCGGGCGGCGATGTAGGCGGTGCCCAATGGGCCGAGCAGTTCCAGCTCCCGGGCGTCCCGCCCCGGCGATTCAGCGAGCCCTTTGATCAGCGCCAGCCCGCGGGTGAGCTGGCCGATCGCCTCCACTTCCGCCGATCGCTCCCGGGAGCGCAAACCGGCTTGCAGCCAATAGGGGATCGCTTTTTCCGGCAGACCGGCCTCGCTGAAATGGTGCGCGAGCAATTCGGGACGGGTCTCGATCAAGAGCTCTCCAAACTCCGCTTCGAGGACTTCGCTGACCCGTCGGTGAATCTGCTGTCGCCTGGCTTTGACCAGCGAATTGTATAAGGCGTCCTGCAGCAGCGCGTGCTTGAAGATATAAAGGCAATTGGGGGGGCGCCCCCGTTGGCAAATGATCCCGGCCTGCACCAGTTCGCGCATCTCGGCGATGAGCGTCGGCGGATCGAGCTTCGCCACCGCGGCCAGCAACTCGTGGTTGAATTCCCGGCCGAGCACCGCGGCGAGCTGCGCGATTTCCCGGTCGCCTTCCACTCGATCCACGCGGGCCATGATCAGATCCTGGAGCGTATCGGGAATCTCGTGCGAGAGCGCCGCGCCGCCGCCCGCCTGCAGGACCTTGGTGAACTCTTCGATGAAGAGCGGGACGCCGCCGGCGCGTTGGTAAACCTGATCGATGAGGGCCTCGGGGAGCGCGCTTCCCGCCTTCTTCTGAATCATTTCCTTCGCCTGGTCTCGCGTGAGGCGGTTCAGGGCCAGAATGGTCTGGCTGGCGACCGCGGGCCAGGGGGGATGGAACTCGGGTCGAGCCGTGAGCAAGGTCAGGAACGGACCGCCGGTGCCTTCACTGATCGGGCTGCCCAGGAATTCCAGGGTGGAGGCGTCCGCCCAGTGCAGGTCCTCGACAATGAAGAGGATGGGACGGCGGTTGGCGAAGGCGCCCAGCCACCCTTCCAGCGCGCGAAACGTCTCCTCCCTTTCGCGGATCGGCGACAGGCCCAGCGCGGGAAAGCGGTCGCTCATCGGCAGGGAAAGGAGGGCCGCGAACAACGGCGCGAGGTTCGGTCTGGCGAGGCCGTATTCGCCGAGATGATGGATGAGCTTCTCGAGGCGAGTCGCGGGAGCCTCCTCGGAGGTAAAGTCGAGGAACCGCTCGAAGAATTCACTCGCGGGGTAGAGGCTGGTATTTTGAAAATGCGGAGAGCACCGCCACTCGATGACCGACAGGGTCGAGCCGTGGCGATCGGAAGCGGAGGGCTTCGTGGAAGTCAGCGCGGCCGCCTGTTCCTCGACATGCTCCTTCAGGGCATGAACGAGGCGTGACTTGCCCAGACCTGGCTCACCCGTGAGCACGATCACCGGACTTGCCCCTTCGCGCACCTGCTCCCAACGGCCTTTTAACAAACTGAACTCGTGGTCGCGGCCGGTCAGCGGCGTGAGCTCTGCGGGTGGCGCCGCATCGAGCAGGCCGCCGCGATTGCTGATTCCTTCGATGCGGAAAAGCTCCACGGCTTGCGCCACTCCTTTCAGCTTTTGCGGTCCGAGGCCGGTGCACTGGAAGCGGTTTTCAATGAGGCGCCGGGTGGCGTCTGTGCAAATGAGGGCGCCGGGCGCGGCGACCTCCTCCAGCCGCACCGCCACGTTCCTCGCTTCGCCGACGAGCGAGATCGAATTCCCGGCACTCTCGACGACCGCCGGTCCCGTGTGGATGCCCACCCAAGCGCGCAGTTCCAGCGCGTGTTCGCGGCGGAGTTGTTCGCCGAGGATCGTCATGTTTTCGAGAATGCCGAGCCCGGTCCGCGCGGCCCGCCGGGCGGCGTTCTCGTAGGCGATGGGATACCCGAAGCAGGCGAGCAGGCCCTGCTCATTGCACTGCACGACCGTCCCTTCGAACCGGCTCACCGGCTGTTCGCACGCCTGTTGGAAGGCCCGCAACACCCTGGACTGATCCTCGGCGTCAAGGCGTTCGAGGTAGGTCTCCGACGCAAAGAGATCGCATCCGCAAACCAGCAGCGTCACCTGCCGGCGCTCCGCCTCGCGGGCGCGGCGCCGGGAGGACGGCGGGGTCAGCGCCTCCGCCCGCGTGGAGATCGGGCGCGGCCCGCTCGTCACGGTCTCCAGCATTTGCTGGGGGTCGGGTGGTCCGCCCCGTGACGAGAGCACGCGGCGCAGGTCGTCGGCAAAGTCCGCGGCGGTGCTGTAACGATCTTGCTGCTGCTTCGCCAGCGCCTTCAGGCAGACCCTTTCCAACTCGGGCGGAATCTCCGCAACGAGCTGCCGGGGAGGCTGCGGCTCGTCATCGAGCACCTGCCGAACGAGTTCCCGCAGATCTCGCGAGCGGAAGGGCACGCGACCGGTGAGCATTTCGTAAAACACCACCCCCAGACTGTAGAGGTCGGTGCGGCCATCGACGCGGTGGGCCGTTCCCGCGGCTTGCTCCGGCGACATGTACCACGGCGTCCCGGAGACGAGTCCCTTTTCCGCACCACCCGCGGCGAGGTCATCGAGGGCGAGACCGAAATCCACGAGTACCGGCACGCGGTCGGCGGTGATGATAATGTTGGACGGCTTGACGTCGCGGTGGACGATGAGCCGGGTGTGGGCGTGCGCCAGGGCCTCGGCGACGGCGGCCACCATTTGCGCGGACTCGATCCACGTCGCGCGGTTCGTTTTCATCCAGCGAGCGAGGTCCGGCCCTTCGAGGTAGGCGGAGACGATGAAGGCCCCACCCTCGAACATCCCCACGTCATGCACCGTCACGATGCCCGGATGCCGGAGGCGCGCCAGTCTTCGCGCTTCCTCGAGAAAGCGCTCCACCTCTTCGGGCGACGTTTCGAGACCCTGGCGGCAAACCTTGATCGCCACTGGCCGGCTCAGCTCCTCGTCCTGGCTCAGATAGACGGTGCCGAAGCCGCCTGAGCCAAGAGGCCGCAGCACTTTATAGCGGCCCAAGGTGGCCGGTTGGGCCACGGCAATTGGTGGGGGGATCGTCGCGCGAAGGTCCGGCAGGCCGGTGCGGTCCGGCGACTCGCGCCGTCCCATGGTCGTGGCGTCTGCCGGGGAGAATCCGCCCTCCGGGCTCGAGTCCGGACTGGCCGGAAGAGGGGTCAGCCTCGCCCGAGTGGGTGGCTCCAGCCGGGACTGACACGATTCGCAGCCGGCCACGTGCGCGGCCACGGCCTTCCTCGTCGCCGCGTCCAATTGGTCGGCGATGAGTCGCTCCAAGTCTGCGTCAATGGGACATTCGCCCGTCACAACATGCTCCTTCCTTTCTTACATCGGCATTCGACTGGTTTGGTTCTTAGTTAGCTTTGGGAAGGAGTTCACAGCCATCCCATAGCGGTGTGATTTCGGCTGAAAACGCCGATACTTGCTTGGTCGCGTGGCGCCGGCGAATGGAACGAGATTAAGAATTTCGGAAGCGATGAACACCCGCCGTCCAACATCCAGCGCCAACACCCAATCGACGCTGCGCGTAGGAGACCACGCACAGCGGCGATTGGATGTTGGATGTTGGATGTTTTTCCGGCGGGCAGAAGCTGTGGGATGCTGTGGAAGGAATTGATGGACTGCGGGGGGATGAGTGTCCCGCTTATTCCGGGTAGTGGTTAGCCATCGCCAGCACGGCGACCTCTCCCCGCTGCCGCGCGCTCGCGCTAGGCCAGACGGGCTTCGATGATGGAGAAGTCGTCGTCGAGTTGATGAGATCCGCGGAGCTCCCGGGCCTGCGCCAGGAGTTCATCCATGAGCGTCCCTGCGCCCTGCCACAGGGTGGCCAGATGGCTGACGCAGGTGGGCAGATCCCAGACCGCGCACTGGTCCCGCCGGATTTCAAAAACACCATCGCTGAAGATCAGCAGGCGCGCGCCGGGCGGAACCCGGCAGGATTCGGCCGGGAAGGTGGCGCCGGGAACCACCCCCATCATGGGCCCGGTCGAAGGAAGTTGAACCGGCTCCGGCCAGTCAGGCGTAAAAAGGAGTGATGCGTGATGGCCTCCTCCAGACCAGGTCAAAACCCGGGCCGAGGCATGGTAAACCCCGTACCAGATCGTGAAAAACTTGTAGCCGTGCTGCCGTCCCTGAAAGCGCTCATTGAGCGTGGCGAGCACCTGGTCGGGACACCGCAGGTCCGCCCCCGGCAGGGAGCCCGAACGAAGCACATTGCTCACCGAGACGGACAGCAACGCCGAATCCAGGCCGTGACCCGTGACATCGATGAGATAGAGAGCGAAGTGATCGTCATCGATCCAATGGTAGCCGATGGTATCGCCGCCCAGGGTGGAGGAGGGCACGTAGCGCCAATCCACCGCCACCTTTCCGTCCATCGGTGGGGGAATGCAGTCGCGCACATACCTGACGCCGGCGGCGAACTCCTCGCGCATGCGCTCGTTGGCCAGGTCTTTCAGGAGTAAAGCTGCGTCGAGGAAATCGAGCGTGGCAAATCCCTCGGTGAACATTTCCGTCGCGGCCGTCAGGGCCGCGTAGGCCGCGGCGCGGCGGTCCTGCAGGCGCCAAAGGCGGGCGAGACTGGTGGTGGCCCGCAGCTCCCAGGCCCGGCTCCGCTGGCGTCGCGCGGTGGCGATGGCGCGCTGGAACCAGGACTCGGCGGCGGCCTCGTCACCGGCGTCGAGCAGGGCCAGTTCGCCCTGGAGGCGCAGCAGCTCGGCCTCCTGAAAATGATCGTCGTTTTTTTCCGCGACCACGAGCGCTTCGCTCAAGGTCTGATGGGCTTCGCTGAACCGGCCCGCCTGCATCAAGGCGTCGCCCAGCATGCTCAGATAGTAGGGGAGCGCCAGCTCGGCGCCGGTGGCGCGGTAGGCTTCGAGACCCACCTGGAGCAGGGCCAGGCCTTTCTGCAACCGCCCTTGGAGGACCAATCCGGCCGCCCGGTAGAGTGTGCCGGAAGCGTGCCAGAAGGGAAAACCCTGCTCCGTCGCGATCCGAATCTGCTCGTCGCCGCCCGCTTGCGCGAGGATGCCGAGCCGGCAATGCTGGTGCAGCCATGCGGTGTGATGCAGGGCATATTCGAGGCTGAAAGGGTGCTGGATCTCCCGCGCCAGGGCGAGCGTCTCGCGGCTGAGCTGGAGCGCGCGATCCGCATACCCGAGGTGCCACAAAGCGAGCGCCAGATAGCAGCGATTGGTCACCCCGGCATCTTCCCCGATGAGCGTGGACCAGTAGGCGGTGCGCGCCCGGTCGTCGTATTCGGCAATCGAACGGCCGCACCATTGGCGGGCGCCCGAAAAATCTCCGCGATACAGCATCGTGAGGCCCTTCAGGAAGAGGGCTTCCATGAGGATGCCGGGGTCGTTCAGCCGTTCCCCAAATCCGATCGCCTCCTCGGCCAGATCCGCGCAGAGCCGGAAGTCGCCGCGCACGACATGAAAAGCGAAGTGTCCCCACATCATCGCGAAGAGCTGCGGCGTTTGCCCCACCCGTTCGCAGAGGGCGCGGGCGCGATCGAAAACCGGGCCGACTTCCGGCGCCGCATAGCCGCGCGACGCGATGTAGGCGGTCCCCAGCGGTCCGAGCAGCTCCAGCTCGCGGGCGTCCCGCTCGGGCGAAGGGGCCAGAGTTTCCAGCAAGGACAACCCTTTGGTCAGGTGGGTGATCGCTTCGACATTGGCAAACCGTTCCCGGGCCCGGAGCGCCGCCTTCAACCAATAGGCAACGGCCTTGTCGATGAGCCCCGCTTCCGTGCAATGCTGGGCGAGCAATTCGGGTTGCCGGAGCACCGCTTCCGGGAAACGCGCTTCCATGGCTTCCGCGATCTGGCGGTGAAACCTTTGCCGTTCCTCCTCGCGGAGCGCGTCGTGCAGGGCCTCTTCCAGGAGGGCGTGCTTGAAGACGTAGGTGCAGTGCGGCGGCTGCCCCTTCACGTAAAGGATTTCCGCCGCCACCAGTTTCTCCAGTTCGGCGAGCAGGGTGAGCTCGTCCGTGCTCACGACCGCGGCAAGAATATCGAAGTGAAATTCGCGGCCCAGCGTGGCGGCCAGTTGCGCCACCTCGCGATTACTCGACATGCGATCCAGCCGGGCCAGGACCAGGCCCTGCAGAGTCGCGGGAATGTCGCACGCGCGCAGTTGGAGGCCCGCGGTCCGTTTCTCGGCCCCGGGCTCGGAGGCGACCGATTCGCGAATGATCCGGGTAAACTCCTCGACCAGGAGCGGCACGCCGGAGGTGCGTTGGAAGATTTGCGCCATGAGCGGCTCCGGCAGCGCACTCCCCGCGTGCCGGCGCATCAACTCGGTGGCCTGGCGTCGCGTCAGGCGATTGAGCGCGAGACTCGTCTGATGCGCGACGGCCGGCCAGGGGGTTTTGAATTCGGGGCGAAAGGTGAGCACCGTGAGGATGCGATCGTGCGGTCCCTCCGCGATAAACTGCCCGAGGAATTCCAGCGTCGAGGCGTCCATCCAATGCAGGTCCTCGACGACGAAGAGCAGCGGTTGCCGGTCCGAGCAGGCCTTCAGCCACTGGCGCAAAGCGCGAAAGGTTTCCTCGCGCTCGCGGACGGGGGTCAGGCCGGCTGCGGGATAGCGCTCGTCGGGCGGAAGAAACAGCAGCTTGGCGAAGTGCGCGACCACGTCCTGCCGGCCAAGTCCATGATCGTCGAGATGCAGCGCGAGCCGGTCGAACCGCGCCGTCGTCGATTCATCGCTGCCCAGGCCGATGCAGCGCCCGAGATGATCGGAGATGGGAAAGAGTCCCGTGTTTTGAAAACGTTGCACGCAACGCCACTCGACGATGGATCCCGTGCTCGCGGCGGACACCTCTCCGCTGACCTGCTCGAGGACGAATTCCTTGATCGTGTGGACGAGGCGGGACTTGCCGAGACCCGGCTCACCGACCAGCAAGACCACCTGGCCCATCCCTTCCTGGGCCTGCTCCCAGCGATCTTTGAGCAAACTGACTTCGGTATCGCGGCCCGTGAGCGGAGTCAGGGCCACCGGTGCCGGCGCTTCGTCGCCGGTGCGGACGCGGTCTCCTCCGCCCTGGTTTCTCGCTCTTGCGCATTCAAGGTCATTTCACGGGCTCAGTTTTGCGCTGCGGACCACTGTGAGTGGAAGCTTCCCGGGCACGCGCATGAGAGTGATCATTTCCATGACGGTGCGTGGAGATGACTTTGAGCACTTCCTCGGCGCGGATCGTCACGTTCGGCATTTTAGCACCTCCTCGAAGCGCCTCGCCCGGGATTGGTTGGTCGCCGGAACGGGAAAGCGCACCTTTCGCCGGCACGAAAGGCGATCTCCATCCAGCATTCTTTCATCATGCTCATGGGCGTATGATGCTCAGGGTGCGCGGATTTGGCTGGCCATTCCAGCAGGATTTCCTGATCCGCCTATGGGACCTTGGTCCTATCCGGAGGCTTCCGCGGCCGGCGCGATCGCCGCCCGGATGGCTTTGACACAGGCGTCGTCGTCGAAAGGCTTCAGGAAAAACGCAGCCGCTCCGCCGCCCATTGCGGCGGCCCGATGGGAGGGATCATCTTCGGCGGTGATGATGATGACCTGATGGCTGAGGCCGGAGCCGTTACGCCGCTTTCGGCGGCGCCGCTTTTTTCGGCGCGGGCGTCTTCTTGACGCGGGGCTCGAATTCGAAGCTGACCTTGTTTCCGTCCAGCTTCAGGTAGGCGGCGAAGGGTTTGCCTTTCTTCGAGATGAAACGCGGGAGCAGATCGCTCTTCCCGTCGCGAAAGATCTTCAGCGCCTGCTCGGGCGGGATGGCGCGCTGGCAGATCGATTTGCCCATCCGGATCGGCTTGGCGCCGGCCTCGGCCGGCACACACAGAAACGCGCTTTCGGTTTCATAAACGGCCCCGGCCGGCGTTTCGCCGAGCGTTTTGGCCTGGCTCAAATCCACCACTTTTCCGGTGCCGTCGGCAGAATCGTCATCGAAGTCGAACTTCTGTTTCCACTCCGTTTTCTCGTCGAGAATGATCTCCGCGTTGAACCCGCGGCCGAGTTTGCTGCGGAAGCCTTCCAGCGGTCCGACCCGGCCGGTGGTGAGCAGTTTCGCCACTTCTTCGCGCTCGAATTCCCGGCCCGACATGCTCTTCCACACGATCAACTTGCACTCGGGGTTCGCGCATTCATAGGCCTTGAAGCTCTCGCGGAATGGACCGCCGCCGCACTTCGGACATTTGACCTCGATGGGCTGGAAATTGCCGCGAATCTCCTGACCCATCCCGCCGCGCACTTTGGTGACGATGTCGGTGGTGAGATGGCGGATCTCGTCCATGAAGGACCCGCGCGAAAGCTGGCCACGCTCCATCTGCCGAAGCTTGTGCTCCCAGCCGCCGGTCAGCTCCGGCTTGGTCAGCGCTTCCGCGTGCAGGTTGCGCAGCAGCGTGATCAGGGAAATGCCCTTGGCGGTGACGATGAGATCGCGGCCCTGTCGGACGAGATAGCCCTCGAAAAGGAGGCCTTCAATTATCTGCGCGCGGGTGGCCGGGGTGCCGAGGCCGCGCTCCGCCATGGCTTCGCGCAATTCTTCGTCGTCGATCAGCTTGCCGGCGCCTTCCATGGCGCTGAGCAGCGTCGCCTCGGTGTAACGCGCCGGCGGCTTGGTCTGGCTTTCTTTGACTTCGATGGCTTCGGTCTGTGCCGGCTCGCCGGCGCGGATCGCGACGATGGCCTTGTCGTTCTCGCCTTCGCCTTCGGCCTGCCGGCCATAAACCGCGAGCCAGCCGGGATCGACGATGATCTTGCCTTCGGTCTTGAACTTCTCCGCCTGGACCGTGGTGATGCGCGTGGTGACCTCGAACTGCGCGGCCGGATAGAAGACCGCGATGAAACGCCGCGCCACCAAATCGTAAATTTTGTGCTCGGTCTCGCTCAGCGCCTTGGGCGCGATGCCGGTCGGGACGATGGCAAAGTGATCGCTGACTTTGGCGTTGTTGAAGATGCGCTTGTTGGGATGCACCATTCCGTCGCGCAGGGCCTTCTCGGCGTGCACCGCGAGCGAATGGTCCTCGAAGCTACCCATGACACTCTTCGCGGTGGCGACGTGGTCTTCGGGCAGGTAGCGCGAGTCGGTTCGAGGATAGGTCAGCGCTTTATGTTTCTCGTACAGGGCCTGCGCGATTTGCAGCGTCATCTTCGCCGGGAAGCCGTGGCGCTGGTTGGCTTCGCGCTGGAGCGTGGTCAGGTCGTAGAGCAGGGGAGGGGCCTGGGTGGTCGGCTTCTTCTCCTCCTCGACGGTGCCGGGATGGCCGTCGCATTTGGCCTTGATCGCCTCGGCTTTGGCCTTGTCCCAAATCCGCTCGGCGCGCGCTTCATCTTCGCCGGCCTTTTTGAAAGCGGGATCGAACCAGCGGCCGCGGTAGGTGCCCGCCGCGACGCCGAAGTCGCCGAAGACCTCGAAATAAGTGCGCGGCTCAAAGGCGCGGATTTTCTCCTCGCGCTCGACTAGGATGGCCAGCGTCGGCGTTTGCACCCGGCCGGCGGTGGTCTTGCTGAAGCCGCCGCCCTGGGAGTTGAAGGCGGTGAGCGCCCGGGTGGAGTTGATGCCCACGAGCCAGTCGGCTTCGCTGCGCGACACCGCGGCATCCGCGAGGGGGAGCATTTCCGCGTCGCTGCGCAGATGGGCGAAGGCCGTGCGGATGGAGTCCGTGGTCATCGATTGCAGCCAGAGGCGTTGAATGGGCTGCCGGGCGCCGGTGGCGCGCGTGATATTGCGGAAGATGAGTTCGCCCTCCCGGCCGGCGTCGCAGGCATTGATGAGGGCGCTTACGTCCTTGCGCTTGATCAACCGGCGGAGCACCGCCAGGCGGTTGGCGTTCCTCTCGATCGGCACGAGATCGAAATGCGCCGGCAGCGACGGC
Source organism: Chthoniobacter sp. (assembly GCA_034667665.1). Lineage (GTDB taxonomy): Bacteria > Verrucomicrobiota > Verrucomicrobiia > Chthoniobacterales > Chthoniobacteraceae > Chthoniobacter. The sequence goes on along the minus strand of JAXDQW010000030.1, from coordinate 8,070 downwards.
AGATTTTCGATCTTCCACTTTCCCTTTGCCGGCTCGGAGCCCTCGGGCGGCGCAAGCTCGAGCAAGTGCCCGACGGCCGAGGAAATGATGAAGCCGTCGTTCTCGAAGAAATCTTTGTCCTTCTTGAAACCGCCGAGGGCCTTGGCCAGATCGCTGGCGACGCTGGGCTTTTCAGCGATGACGAGGGTCTTCATAGGGAAATTCTGGGAATCGAAATTTTGAACGAGTCCGGTGGCGGGTTGCCAAAACCGACAGGCAAATCACCGGTTGAGCTTCACGAACTGTTGACCGGGGAGTTGCTTGACCAGCCGTTTCATTTCGAGGGCGAGCAACGTAGAGGCCACCTTCTGGGTTGGCAAACGGGTTTTTCCCACGATGGAATCGAGCGCGGTTTCGGTGGCGTCGAGGGCCTCCAGGATGGTCTTTTCGTCAGCGGAAAGCACCAGCGGGGAGGTACTTGCGGCGCGATCGGCAGGGGTCTGCGGGAAGAGCGAATGGAGGTCGTCGAGGATGTCGCTGGCGCTCATGACCAGCTTTGCGCCCTGCTGGATGAGCTTGTTCGAGCCCATGGAGGAGGGGCGGTCGATCGGTCCGGGAACCGCGTAAACGAGCCGGCCGTGCTCCAGCGCCTGGCCGGCGGTGATCAAGGCGCCGCTGTTCACCCCGGCCTCGACCACGAGCAGCCCGGAGCCCCACCCGGCCACGATGCGGTTGCGATAGGGGAAGGTCTGGCGGTCCGGCGGGAAGGTCATCGGGAACTCGCTGACGACCGCCCCCGAGGCCGCGATTTTCTCCCCCAGGGCCTGGTTTTCCGGCGGATACAGGTCCATCAGGCCGGAGCCGATGACCGCCACGGTGCGCCCCTGCGCGGCCAGCGCCCCTTGGTGCGCGGCGGTGTCGATCCCGCGGGCCAGCCCGCTGACCACGGTCAGCCCGGCATAGGCAAGCTGGTAGGAGAGCTTCTTGGCGCTCTCCAATCCGTAGTGGCTGGCCTTGCGCGAGCCGACCACGCTGATCGCCCGGTGATCGCGCGCGTCGAGGGTTCCCCAGACGTAGAGCAGGATGGGCGGGTTATAGATTTCGCGCAGCCCGCGCGGGTAGTCGGGTGACGCCTGCGTGATGACGTGGGCGCCGAATTTCTCGATCCGATCGAGTTCCGCGGGGAGATCCACCTGCTGCTCCCAGGCGGCGATCGCGGTGGCCAGCTCGGCGCCGATTCCGTCCACGGCGCGAAGCTCGGGCGCGCGGGCGCGCAGCACCCGCTCCGGCGTCTGGAAGACTTCGAGCAACTTGCGCAGCCGCACAGGTCCCATGTTCGGGATCATGTTCAGCGCGATGCAGGCTTCGGTTTCCGTCATTGAAGGGAAGCGGCGGCGCCTGGGGCGCCCGATTACTTGCGCGGGGCGACGGGCAGCGCGGCATCATTGGGATCGCCGGTCAGTTGCGAGGGCTTGACCACGAACTCATGCTTTCCGCTCAGCACCTTCATCGTTCCATCCCTCTGCCGGAGCAACAACTGAACTTCCTCGCCCGGCCAGAGGGCTTTGACCCCGATCTCGGTCTGCACCGTGACGCGTTCGGTGACATAGAAGATGCCCGGCGCCGGCTCTTTCCGCCGGGGAGCGGGAGGGGGTGCGACGCCCTCGGGCGTGCCCGGAACCTCAGCGGCCGGACCGGCCGCGGCCGGCGAGGCTGCTTCCGTCGGGAGAGGAGCCTTGGGTGCCAGGGTGAACTCCCAAGCCAGGTAGCCGATGGCGGCGAGGACGATGACAACAAACAGGATCCGCATGAATGACCGTAAGAATGGAGGCCGCACCAGGCGGGCCTTGAGGTCGAACCTGCGAAGCCGTGTCGCAGATGTCAAGACGGGGAGCGGGGAGCGCGGGCATCCTGCCCGTTCGGTTCGGCATCCTGCCGAATCGTTCGTGACACCGCGCCGAGCGCCTGACTCCTCAGCGCTCGCATCCCAGCTCAAAGAACCTTCCGCCTTCCCGCCGTCCGGCAGGATGCCGGAAGCAGCCGGCTCGAAGCCCGCGCTCCCCGTCCTTACGATTCCTTCCAGTAATCCGGCAGGCCGGGTTTGGTCGCGCGCAGGATTTCGAGGATCTCGTGACGCTGGTCTGCGGGGATCCTGGCGAAATCGGGCGTCTTGTCCGTGCCGCTCAGGATCTCCCAAAGCCGCTGGAGCAGATGATCCCGCATCACGGCCGGCAGTTGATCGAAAGCTGGGGAGTAGATCAGATAGCTGCACGGATACTTGAACATCCGCGTCTGCAAATCGAGGTCGCGCAGCGAGCGGCCTTTCGCGTCGCGCGGACCCTGGGCCGTGAACGCCTCGACGAACGCCGGGTTTCCCGCGATCGGCTCCGTGAGCGGCGTTTCCTCCGTAAAGAGCAGGAACCGCAGGAACGCATTCACCTGGCTCGTCAGGTAGCGGATATGCCCATAGCTCGCCATCATGTGCTGGGTCTCGTAATTCAGGCGCGTGATGTAATTGTGCATGTGAGTCTGGTGCTCGAGCACCATCAACGCGACGATGTCGCTCCCGCGCTCAAGGTATTTCTTCTCGTCGAAGAATTCGCCCAGTTCCCGCAGATTGCCTTTCGCCAGCGGTTCCTCTTCGAAAAGTGTAAAAGCCGCCGGACCGATCAAATTGCCGCGGTGCGGCTGGGCGCCGTGTTGTCCGGTCACGAACCAGCCCGCCCAGCGCGCCGCCAGCGGCAAAGTCTGGTTGACCGGGCCGAGCTCGTTTTGCGTGTCGATCTCGCCGGTCGCGTCCGTCCCGATCGAGCGCAGGACATGCCCGGGCACGCCCATCGTGCGGGGCGCGGCATGACATCGCAGGCAGTCGGACTGCCGGGTGAACACCGGCTTGCGCGCGGGGAGTTGCTCGATGCTGTAGAAGATGCCGCCCAGCTTTGGATCAACGGCGCTCAATTCCATCATCGGCGCGCCCGGGATGTAGCCGAGGTAAACGTCATCGTTGTAGTAGAGCGCGCGCGGATTTTCTGGCGTGATGTAGGGGCGCTGGAGCGAGGTCTTGGAGAAGACGAGCATCTGCGAGGACCTGGGCACCTTGAGCGCCTCGAGGAGGGCGGGGAGCCAGCCGAACTCGTTGTCGAAGCGCAATTTCACCTCGTGCGAATCGAGCCTGGCCTGGAGCCGCGCAATGGGGTCCGCGGGCGTCGCGGCGCTGTAATTCACCGGGGGCTCATCGTACGGCACGGGATGCGTGGAACCCTGAAAATCCTCGGCGCGGCCGGAGGGGGCGGGCAGGGCCAGGAAACAAACGAGTAACGCAACGCGGAACATGGGGAGGGGACCTCTTGTAGCATCGCTTCCCGCACCTGCAATGGCCCCTGCGTCAAGCGGACTCTGGCATTACCCGGCGGGAAAACCGAGGAATTGGGGAGTATGGCAGAGCCGCGAATCCCCCCGGCATCGTATTGCTTGGTGAACCCCTCACATGCAAACGCTTGATCTAACCCGTCGTAGTTTCCTGAAATCGAGCTTGGCGACTGGACTACTCGGCGGTTTGGCCACCCGGCTGCTTGCTGCTGATTCAAGCGCGGGCATTCCATATCGACTGCTCGGGCGAACGGGCGAGAAAGTTTCGATGGTCGGATTGGGCGGCTTTCACATCGGCGCTCAGGCGACCGAAGAAGAGAGCATTCGCATCATTCGCACCGCGCTCGATAACGGCATCAACTTTCTCGACAACTGCTGGGACTATAACGATGGAGCGAGTGAAATGCGCATGGGCAAGGCGCTCCGTGATGGTTACCGGCAGAAGGCGTTTTTGATGACCAAGATCGACGGACGGAACAAGAAGCTGGCCGCGCAACAGATCGACGAGTCGTTGCAGCGACTTCAGACCGATCACGTCGATCTCATGCAGTTTCACGAAGTCATTCGCATGGAAGACCCGGATCGCATTTTCGCCGAAGGCGGTGCGATGGAAGCGATCCGCGCGGCCAACGCCGCAGGGAAAGTTCGCTACATCGGATTCACGGGACACAAGAGCCCGGACATTCACTTGAAGATGATCGAGGTGGCGCGCGCACACGAGTTCCACTTCGACACCGTGCAAATGCCGTTGAACGTGATGGACGCGCACTTCAATAGCTTTGAAAGGAAGGTTCTGCCGCTGTTACTCAGCGAAGGAATTGGCGTGCTCGGGATGAAGTCGCTGGGCGATCACGAGATCTTGAAGAGCGGCGTGGTCACGGCGGTCGAGTGTCTGCACTACGCCATGAATCTGCCGACGAGCGTGGTGATCACTGGCTGCGATACATTGGAGATTTTGGAGCAAGCATTGAAAGCGGCGCGTACTTTCAAACCGCTTGCTGCGGATGAAACGGCAGCTCTTCTCGCGAGGACAGCTCCGGGAGCAAGCGAAGGAAAATACGAACTCTACAAAACGAGCGAGCAGTTCGATGCCACGTCGCGAAATCCGGATTGGCTCGGGTGACGCAATCGTCGGAACGGGTTTAGGAGTGACTACGGCTTCTCCGAAGGATCCGCATTGCGTCACCTTTACGCGCGCTCCGAACTGCATCCGCCACACCATGCGTCCGGCTTTCCGCTTAAAGCCGATGCACTGGTATGAGCACTCCACTTCTCAATAAACGTGTGGCCATTCTCGCCGCGGATGGCTTTGAACAATCCGAACTAGAAGGTCCGATGAAGGCACTGGAAGAAGCCGGGGCCACGGTTAGCATCGTTTCGCCGAAGAAGGATAAGATTCAGGGAATGCACCATGCCGATAAAGGTGATCTGTTCGACGTGGACATCCCGCTTGCCAAAGCTAAGCCCGAGGAATTCGACGCCCTCCTCCTTCCGGGCGGGCTGATGAATCCGGACGAACTGCGCGCCACCCCGGCGGCAGTGGCTTTCGTGCGCGCGTTCGGTGAGGCCGGCAAACCCATCGGCGCCATCTGCCACGGGCCTTGGGTATTGATCGAAGCCGGTCTCGTGAAAAACCGCCACCTTACCTCATGGCCGGCGATCAAGACCGACCTCGAAAACGCCGGCGGCATCTGGTTGGATGAGGAAGTGGTGGTCGATAATGGACTGGTCACCAGCCGCAAGCCCGCCGACATCGCCGCCTTCAGCGCCAAGATCATCGAGGAAATTCAAGAGGGCGTTCACCCCCGCATGGTGGCTGCGAGGCGGTAGGCCCTCTCACTTTGAATCGCAAACTCCGCAGAGAAGCAGGGAAGTCCGGCACCCGAACCGCTGGCCGGCCCCGCGGAAATCCGCGAAACCGCCCGCCGGTTGGCCGGAAATAAAGCGCCGCTGGCGCAATGTCGAACGCTGATCGGCGGGGCCGCCTGCATTGGGTTACAACCGCGGCGCGCGGCACGGGCGAAACGAAAAGTATGAGCACCACAACCGCATCCCTGGCCTCCGTCCTTAATTCCCTCATCGAGACCTGCAAAGACGGACAGGAAGGTTTCCGCAACGCGGCGGAAAACGTGAAGGACGCCGACTTGAAGTCGCTTTTCAGCGAACTCTCGATGCAGCGCCGGCAATTCATCACCGAGCTGCAAGTCCTCGTGCGTGGACTCGGCGAAGAGACCGAAAAAACCGGCAGCGTCGCCGGCGCCTTGCACCGGGGCTGGATTGACCTGAAAGCGGCTCTGACCAGCGGCGACGAGCATGCCATCCTCGCGGAATGCGAGCGCGGCGAAGATTCCGCCGTGGCCGAATACCGCGACGCGCTCGCACACGGAGACCTGCCCGCGAACGTGCGCGGCGTCCTTCGCCAGCAATCCATGGCCGTGCAAGCCGCCCATGACCGCGTGCGCGATCTGCGCGACCGGTTCCAAGAGTGACAAAGCTGCCTTTTGACCGCCGGCGTCGAATAACCGGAATCGCGCGATGAAAAACAGCAGTCTCCGCGGTCATCCGTCCGCGGAGGCTGTGCCGGCGGCGGAGCCACCTTCCACGTCCAACTGGGACATTTTGCGACGAGCCGCACGCTCGTGCGAAGCGTGTCCGCTTTACCAAAACGCGACGCAAACGGTCTTCGGCGAAGGGCCGCGCAATGCCGACATCGTCCTGCTCGGTGAACAGCCGGGCGATGTGGAGGACCGCGAAGGGCACCCCTTCGTCGGACCCGCCGGCCGCTTGTTGGATCGGGCACTGGCGGAGGCGGGCGTGGATCGCCAGAAATGCTACGTCACTAATGCGGTGAAGCACTTCAAGTGGGAGCCGCGAGGCAAACGACGGCTCCACCAGAAACCGAATAGCCGGGAGATTGCGACGTGCCGGCCGTGGTGGCAGGCGGAGCTGAAGATCATCCAGCCCCGGTGCCTCGTGTGTCTCGGCGGCACGGCGGCGCGGGCTGTCTTCGAGCGTGCGGTCAAGGTGATGAGCGAGCGCGGCAACATCGTCGAGACGACCTGGGCCGGGCGGACCCTCATCACAATCCATCCTTCGTCGCTGCTCCGCCTGCGCGATCCGCAGGAGAAAGAGCGGGAGTTCACACGGTTTGCCCGCGAATTGGCGCTCATCAAGGAATGATTCGCACCTCTCATCGAAGCTCATGAACGCCCGCAACATGCGGAGATCAGCCTCTCGGAAATGAAGACACAGATTTTCGAGCGGGCATCTATGAGAACGCGGTGCGCAACCGGATCGATCACGATTTCGTGATCATACGACGCCGCGATCGTCTCCCGCCCGGAGTATCGCCAGACGCTCCAAATGCCGCAGCTTGTCTTTCCGCCGGCGACATCGTGTCGTTTCTGCGGGCTTTGTAGCATGCTGGCATGAGCGCAAGGAATGGCGCGCTCAGCAAACGGTTGGTTTGCGAAATGACGATAGGACTACTCTCATGAATACGACTTCCTATTGGGCCGAAACCGCTAAACCACCCAAATTCCTCCCGTTACGGCGCAATTTGGAAGTCGATGTGGCGGTTGTTGGCGGTGGCATCGCGGGCGTCACGGCGGCACATTTGCTCACCAAAGCTGGCGCGAGCGTCGCTCTGATCGAGCGAGATCGTTTCGGAGTGGGCGAGACAGGCCATACGACAGCGCATCTGACCTGCGTGACCGACTTGCGGCTCACTGAACTGGTGAAAAATTTCGGGCGCGATCACGCCCAGGCCGCGTGGGATGCGGGCGCTGCCGCGATCAGCCAGATCCATCAGATCATCGAAGACGAGCGCCTCGCTTGCGAATTCCATTGGGTGCCCGGCTATCTTCACACGCCGGCGAGCAAACGAACGGACGCCGACGAAATTGCCGCGTTAAAGGAGGATGCGCGATTGGCTGGTGAACTTGGCTTCGACGCGGAATTTGTCGAGCGCGCGCCTTTCGTCGAGTGCCCGGGCGTCCGCTTTCCGGATCAGGCGATCTTCCATCCCCACAAGTACGTCGCCGGATTGCTGAAAAATCTGAAAGCGCGGGGTTGTCAGCTTTTTGAGAACACCGAGGCGAGTGAGATTCAGGTCGAGCCGGCTAGGGTCAAAGCCAACGGCCATACGATCGGTTGCAAATTTGTCGTTGTCGGAACGCACGTGCCTCTGCAAGGCGCGACCGGCACGGTGAGCGCCGCTCTTTTCCAGACGAAGCTGGCGGCCTATTCCACCTACGCCGTAGGAGCGCAAGTCGCGAAGGGCACGGTGCCGCAAGCTTCGTTTTGGGACACCGGAGATCCCTACTTCTACCTCCGCATTGATCACCGGAAGACGCACGATTACGCGATTCTCGGCGGTGCGGATCACAAGACCGGCCAGGCCCGCGATCCCGAGCGGCATTACGCCCGCGTGGAGAAGCGGCTGCGCCAGCTTTTGCCGGAAGCGAGAATCGACCACCGTTGGTCAGGGCAGGTGATCGAGACAAATGACGGTCTCCCTTTGATCGGCGAAACTGCTCCTGGTCAATTTGTGGCGACCGGTTTCGCGGGCAACGGCATGACCTTCGGCACGCTCGGTGCGATGATGGCGGCGGACGCTTTTACCAAGCGGAAGAATCCGTGGAGTCAGCTCTTTGATGTGAACCGAAAGAAACTCAGCGGTGTTTGGGACTACTTAGTCGAAAACAAAGACTACCCGTTCTA
>JAXDQW010000029.1:0-36933 GCA_034667665.1 Chthoniobacter sp. | reverse complement strand
TTCACAACTTCGGCCGCACTCGCGGCAAAGTTATTCACAAGCGGCGCAGACGACGGGGAAGGCTTTGCGGGGGCCTTCCTGCGCCGCTTATGAATAACTTTGGAGACGGTATCAGCGAGGCCACGGATTAGGGGTTGATGCGCGAGCCGCGTAGCGGCGACACCCGCTCGCGGAAAGAATGTCTCGCCGCTACGCGGCTGCACTGCGATTTTCGATACCGTGGCCTCGCTTCGCTCGACCACCGAGGCGGCGGAGGGGAATCGAGGAGGCTGGGGGTGGGCGAGACGGCTATTCGGGTTGGCACCGCTCCGCGGTTGCACGCCCAGAGTCCGACCGCTGTTCCTCGCCACCCTGGGTTGGAAGGCACAATGCCTCTGAACTGCAGAACTGCTGCTGGTTCCAGACTCGTCCTGGCCTGGAATTCCCGAACGGCATTTCCCATAGAGCCTGAATCCGGCGATGGAGATAACCACGGAGGACACGGAAGACGCGGAAGAGACGGAGCAGGAATCATTTGGGGGCGATCATGGCGCTCGTCCGTGAATCACCCGCGGGGTGATCCGTGCGAGTTTCCGAACCTCCGCGTCCTTCGCGTTTTCCGCGTCTTCGGCGGTCCCCATCGCCGTTTAAAGGCTACTCGGTAGTTTCATCCCCCGGGTCGTAGTCCGGGACCTCGACGAGGATCAACGAGGGAACTTCGTCCGCAGGGGCCGCCTGGGTCCGGGCCTGCCTTGCTGCTTCCTCAGCGGCGGTGGTGGCCGCGGCGGTGGTGTTTCCGACGGAGGCAAGTCCGGCTAGATTGGGCGCCGCCACGAGGGGCGTGACCGGCGTGCCGGTGCTCGTTCCGCCGACCTGGATATTGTCCGCGTTGAGCACCTGGACGGCGGCGATGTTGAGGTTGCCGGTCACGCGAATGCCCGCGTCACCCGCATCCACACTGCCTCTCGGCGCGATGAGATCCACGTCGCCCGGCGGCACGCCTTTGACCGTCGCCAGCACGCCGATGCCGCCGCCGGTGGCAAGTCCGGCGAGATCGGTCTTCACGTCGGCGCTCTGCGGATCGAGGATGACCCGCGTCGGCGGGGCGGATTGCACGGTCTTGGACGAGGCGCCGGCGGCAATGCTGCCGTTGCTCGACCAGATGATTTCGTTGCCGCCGCGCAGCGTGAAGATGCGCGACGTGCCGAGATTCACGTCGCCATCGGTGAAGATGGAAATATTCCCTCCGGCCTCGGTCAGGATTCCCTGGTCGAGCGGCTGATTGCCGGCCGCGTCGAAACCAACGGTCAACTTCCCGTTCGGTGCGAGCAGGCTGATGTTTCCGCCGCTCTGCGTTTTGATTTCGCGCGAGGTGAGCGAGATGTCGCCCTTCGCATCTGACTTGGGGAAGAGGAGGTCGATCGCCTTGAATCCGACGTCGTAGTTGTTGAAGCCCGAGCTGGTGGGATCGCTGAAATCGCGCCCGGCGTCGCGCAGCACGAGGTAAAAGATTTCGAGCGCGATGCGATTCTGCAACTCCGGCGGGAGGGACTCGAAGTCTTTCGCCCCCTTGACTCCGCTTTCGGCGACGAGCTTGTCCACGTCATCCGCATACCGCTCATTCCCGACCACGAACTCACTGATGAAGCTCTGGAAATCGAGCCCGCTGGCGCCGAGCCCGAACGCCGGCCCGAGGCCTGCGCCCGCGATGATGCCGGCGCCCTGGAACGGCAGGGACGGGTTGCGCGCGTTGCCGATGCTCACGATGCCGAGGCCGGTGCCATCGCCCACATTCGGCCCGACGCCGAGATCGAGGTCGCGTCCGGCGAGCACCTCGAGCGCGCCCGGTCCGCTGATCTGGAGGTCGCCGGCGAGGGTGCTGCTGTCAAAGTTCACCGCATTGCCGGCGGCGCGCGCCGCGACGCGCAGCGGCGCGTTGGCGTTGTAGAGCACGATATCGCGCCCGGCGGAGACGATGGAAACATCCTCCCCGCTCGTGTTCTGCACGTAGAGCGCCACGTCGGTGAGATCGTGCCCGGCGAAGACCTGGGCCGCCTTCGGCGAGAAGAGCGTGATCCCGGCGACGTTGCCATTGGCCGAGTAGAGCCGCAGCGGCTGCGGGTCGTCGGCGTGCAAGGGTCCCGGAGCGTGCAGCGCCTGCTTCGTTTCGAGCGCCGCCTGCGTGCCGCTCGTCGCGCCGGATTCCTGAAAGAGCGCATCGACTTGCTTGAGGAACTCGAGGCCGGTCACCCGCGCCGTGCCCGCGGCGGTCCCGGCGAAAGTCTGGAAGGCCAGCGGCGAGCCGACGCCGGGAATCGAGAGCGGATTGGCATCGGAGACGTTGATCGTGCTCGTGCCCCAGACGGTGGTGGAGACGTTGTTCACGAAGGCCCTGCCGTTCGGCTGCAAGCCATTGATGGCGCCGGCCGCGGCGATCTCGAGCGTCCCACGCGGGGCGGGCGACAGCGTGATGTCGCCGACCAGATTGATGTCGCCGGCGAAGGCCGTCAGCCGCAGCGTGGCCGGCATGATGCCCGCGAGGGTGCCGAACGGCGTGACGCTCGATTCATTCAACCGCAGCCACGGTTGATAGAGGGACGCCGATTGCGGATTCGAAGTCAGCAGGAGCTCGCGCTGCAACCAGGCCTGGAGCAGCGGAGTCGCCGCGCCCGCTCCCGCGGTCGGCAGAGTCGCCCCGGTGCGCAGCGTCACCGCGCCAGCCAGCGAAGAAACCTCGACCGCATTGGTCGGCGCGTAGGTCGAGAAATAGGTCTTGTACCAGAACGTATTGTTGTAGCCGCCCGGGAGGAGGAAGGGATTCGCCACCGGCCCGAGCAGGAGATCGCCGCGCGCGCTCACTTCGAAGCTGCCCTTGCCGACGAAGAGCGTGGTCGGCAGCCACGTCTCGGGGGCGAAGACCTCGTTCGGCACCGTGAGATTGGTGAGCGAAGGTGAACGGGTTCTGTTCGTGTGGATGGTATTCCCGGCGCGGAGCGTACCGTGGCCGCGCTCGATGTAGAACACGCCACCGTCGAGATCGCGTCCCGCCCGCACGACGAGATCGCCGCCGCCCAGCTCGAGCAGCTTGCTGGCATCCGGCGCGCCCTTCGGCATGCGGGCGTTGGTGGCGACGAGGCCGTCCACGCTGCTCACGTCGCGGCCGGCGAGCAGCGTCACGTTGCCGCCGCCGAGCGCGCCGATGCCCTCGAAGAAGTTGCTGAAATCCACCCACCAGGCGGTGGACGCGACATCGCCGTAGTTCGCGACGCCGAACTGCCCCGTCGCCCCATTCACGAAGCCGCGTCGGTAGAGCCAGTTGATGGGCAGCTCGCGGCTGGAATCCGCCACGAGCTGGTTCTGGTTGTTCAGCGTCAAGTGCGTGATGTCCTTCTGCGCGTTGATGGTCACGTTGCCTCCGGCGACGCTGAACTGCGCCGGATAGCCGGGATTCTGCTGCACCGCGCCGAGCACCGTCTGGCCGCCGGACGCGTCGAGAATCGGCACGTCGAAGGTGCCGCCGAGCGTCGGATCGGCGACCTGGGTGCCCGCCGTGTAGATCGTCGCGAATTGATTGAGCAGCCGCACATCCGCCGCCGCCGCGATATCGATGTCGCCGCTGCCCGTGCGGATCACCTGGTAACGATTCCCAATGACCGCGCTGGTTTGCGCGTTCGGCCCGGGCGCGAAGGCGCTGGCGGTTCCCGCGTTCTTCCCGAGCAGCAGCGATCCGCTGTTCGCCGCGAGGGTCGCGAACGGCACCACGCGCTGGAAATCCGCCGCGCCAAAGTCCGCGCCGGCGACAAGTCGATAAGACCACGACTGCGCGTTCACCGGCAGCGTCGCGCTCTGGGCGAGCAGCGGCGAGGTGTATTCGCTGGTGGTGAAGCCGTCGCTCAGCGTGTTCAAGAAAACGAGGTTCCCGCTCGCGCGCAGCGTCAGGACCCCGGGGGCGTTCTGCGGGCCGAAACGGAAGCCCCCGAGGTTCCAGTCGCTCGAAGTCGTGGAGTTCGCGGTGCCGAGCGTGAGATTGCCGGTGGTGTTGATGATCTCCGCGCCCGTCTGAATGCTGACCACGGGCGCCAGCCCCGCATTGCCAACGAGGAGCCGATTGCTGATCGCCGCCGAATTGCCGCCGAACGTCGTGCCGTTGGCAAAGACGGCGGCCTGCACCGCCGCGCTGATCAAGCCGCTGCCGGTGAGATCGTAGATCTTGAAGCCCTCGACGGTGATACTCGACGCGCCGGTGATCGTGCCGTCGATCTGATCCACTTGAAGGTCGGTATTTCCCGCGAGCTGCGGCGCGCGGAGGTGCAGCGTTCCGGTGAAGTGTCCGGCGCCGGCGCTCGCCGCGGTGTTGCTCGCGACGCTGAGATCGAGGCGCGCGCCGGCCTGAATGTCGATCACCGCCCCGCCGTTGCCGCGTGTTTCGAGCGAGATCGCGCCACCCTTTCCGGCGTTGCTGAAATCATCGCCCGCCGCGTTCAGCACCGAGTTGGCGAGCAGCGTCACGCCTCCGCCCGCTTGCAGCGCGATCGTGCCGCCGGTCGCGCCCGAGGCATCGATCTTCCCGCTGACCGTGATCCCGCCTTGATCCGCTGAGAGCCGGAAGTCGTGCGCCGTCGCGGTGCCGTCGATCGTCACGTCGCCGACGCGTACGCGGATGTTCTGCGCCTCGCTGAACGAAGCGGCCGCGAGCGTCGGACTCAGCGCGGAGAGCAGCGGCAGGTTCTTCACGTCGAGCTCGAAGGTTCCGTTCTTTCCACCGAGACCGCCTTTGCCCTCGAGCGTGCCGGCGAGGATGAAGCCGCCTTGCGGCGTGCGGATCGAGAGCGTGCCCGCGTCGCCGCCGCCGGGCTGCGCCGCGACGCTGATCGTGCTGGCGGCGGTGAGATGCACCGAGCCGAGATCCGCGACGAGGCTGACCTTGCCGCCGCTCGTGTATTTGGTGAGGTCGTAGAAAGTCTGCGCCGTGCCGGCAAGATCGACCGTCCCACCGACGGTCAGGTCCCCCGTGGTGGCGTGCAAGGTGAGCAGGCCGCTGGGCAGCGAGATGCGGCTGTTCGCCGTGAGGCTCGCGCCTTGCAACGTCAGGCTGGCGCCGATGCCGCCGTTGACCGCGCTGGGCGTGCTGCCCACTGGCGCGAGCAGGCTGAGGTCGCCGATCGCGATGAGCGACTGTGTGGCGACACGCGCCGCGGTGATGACAGGCGTCGTCGCGACGAGGTCGCCCTGGGCCGTGAGCCCGCCGTTTCCCTCGAAGCGGATTCCGCCCGAGGCGTTCAGTTCGAGCGTCGCATATTGATCGATGGCGAGTTGATTGCGGCCGATGTGGATCGTTGCCGCATCGAACGCGAGCGTGCCCTTCAGGCCGGGCTGCGGTCCGGCGCCGGTCCCGCCGGCACGGTTGTCGAGGGTGAGGTTCCCGGCGCGGAAGGTCGCGGAGCCGCCGTTGTTGAAGCCGCGGATTTCTGCGGCGTGCAGCGCGAGGCCGCCGCCCGCGGCGAACTCGCCCGTGCCGTAGATGTCCATCGTCGAATAGCTGAGCAGCGAGAGCGAAAGCGCGGATTGCAAGCCGCGCAGCGCGTCCCCGGCGAGCACCAGGCCGGGGTTCGGCTGGAGCGGCACGGAGTTATCGAGGACGATGCTGATGCGGCCGCTGTTCAGCGCGATGAAATCGCCGTCGAGGTGCGCGTTCGGATCGAGCGTCGTGCCGGCGGTGGAGTCGAGCAGCAGCGCGCGGCCCGAGACGCTGGCCCCCGCCTTGATGACCAGGTTCGGCGCCAGCGAGGCCGTGACTCCCGTGCGCACGACCTCGCCGCCCGGATCGTCGCTCACCCGCAGCAGCACGCCGTCGCCGCTGCCCGGTGCGGCGGCGTTGCCGATGAGCAGATCGTCCGAGCGCCCGGTCATGCGGCCGGACTGCGTGACGTTCGCGCCTTCCTCGAGGGTGAGATTTTTCCGCGAAGCGAGGATGATCTCCGGAGCGCGGAAGGAGGTCCCCGCGTTGTCCACGGTCAGATTGCTCGTCTTGACGCTCACCGTGGTGCCGTTCGTGCCGAAGGTGCGCACCCCGCCGATCAGCAAGCTTTCCGCGCCGAAGCTGCTCAGCCGTTTCGAGTCGAGGACCGTAACGCCCGCCGCCGCCGTCGTGCCCGGTCCGCCGATGACCATGTCGCCGAGCGTCGCGATGTCGATGAAGCCGCCGCGCCCCCAGCCCGCGCCCTGCGCGAGCACGTTGCCGAGCAACGTGATCTGCTGGGTTGCCTGAAAGACGAGATGGCCGGCATCGGTGGGCAGGCGCGGCACCGGCACTTCGTTGTCGAGCGCGCCCTGCGTGAGGAAGTTGTTGCCGAAGTAATCGGCATATTCCGAGCGCAGCCGGACGGTGAGGCCGGGCGCGATCTCGAACTGCGCAGCGACCGTCGGCACCGTGCGCACGGTGTTGAGATCATTGAAGCGGTAACCCGGCACGAGCGTCGCGCCGTCGTTGAGCGTGATCGACATGCGCGGGTCGCCGGACTTGGGCGTGACGAGGAAGGCGCCTTCGAGCAGCGCGTAGCGCGCTGGCAGCAACGTATAGACGCCCGCGGCCAGACCGCTCCCGGCGTTGAGGTAAATGCGATCGCCGACGTCCAACTGCCCGTTCACGTAACCCGGATCGCCGCCGAGCGTGGTCTGGTTTGGGTTCGATGCGTTCACCGGCGGATTGGGATTGAAGGGCGCGTAGGGCGCGAAGTCGGCGGCGTAGCCGGGGATCACCGCGAAGCTCGCCGTCGATCGGAGCACGTCCTGCGTGCCGCCGTTCCCCTTCACCCAGCGATAGGCATAGAGATCGCCGCCGCCGCGGATGTCGATGATCGCGCCGGCGCGATCGTTGATCGTCGTGCCGGCGATCGTAATCGCCTTCTCCGGCACGCCGCCGGCCGTGATGTCGCGGCCCGTTGGATCGATCCACGAAACACCGTTGAGATTGAGGCCGTACGGGATGAGCAGCGGATCGCCGTCCGCGTCGATCGCCGCAACCGACGTGAGGCTGCCGCCGCCGAGCGTGAGGTTCTGCGTGACCGCGAAGCTCGCGCCGGTGATAGGATCGATTGGCGCGCCACCGGTGCCATCCCAGCCGAGATTGATCGTGCCGATCGGCGCGCGGAGAACGCCGTCCTGCCGAATGTTCGAGCCGTAAACGCTGAGCGTTCCGCCCGCGGAGAGCGGCGCCTGCCGGACGCCCGACGCCGCGAACGTGACCGAGCCACTGCCGGGCGCGAAGACGACGGCGGTGTTGCTCGAGATCAAAGCGTTGGCGCCGGCCGCCAGCGTTACCGTTGCCCCCTGGATGCTCTGCACCGTCGAGCCGAGGAGCGGGGAGCCGACACCGAATCCGGGAGGCAGCGTCGCCGAGGCGAGTGTGACGATCGGATTACCGAGCGTGCTCGCGGCGACGAGGACGTTTCGGTCGGACGCGGCGATGGTGAACTTCACGCCCGTCGGCGGATAGACCTGCCCCGCCCGCAGGTAAATGTCGCCGGAAACGTCGAGCGTGCCGTCGCCGCGGATGTCGCCATCGTCAGCGATG
Source organism: Chthoniobacter sp. (assembly GCA_034667665.1). Taxonomy (GTDB): domain Bacteria; phylum Verrucomicrobiota; class Verrucomicrobiia; order Chthoniobacterales; family Chthoniobacteraceae; genus Chthoniobacter. The sequence goes on along the minus strand of JAXDQW010000029.1, from coordinate 29,381 downwards.
AAGCGAGCGCTGCCGATGTGTTGGAGCGAGAGATTTCCGATCTCGATCAGCCGGCCCGTCACGGTGAGGCGGCCCGCGCCGAACGTTGGCGGGAAGCGGAACGGCGCGCCGCCGGACTGGAAGGGCGGCTGCACCTGTGAAGGATCGAGCGGCGGCACGAACGGCAATCCGAGCTTTACATGGGGCGCGGTGAGCGCGACCGCGGCGTCGGCAAAGATGACGCCACCATCCGCGACGATCAGGTCGCGCCGCGTGTTGATCGACACCGGTCCGGCGAACTCCACCGTTCCGCCGAGCGTGAGCGAGTCGAAGCCGCCGAGCGCAAAGCGATTTGCCGCGAAGTAACCCTGAGCGTCCTTGCTTGGCACGGCGAAACCGACCCCGAATTTGCCCGAGCTGGGAAGCGTCGGCCCGTATTGTGTCACCGTCAGTGTTACATCCAGCGGCGTTGGGGTGAGGCCGCCGTTCGGCGCGTAGAAGCGGCCCGACGAGACGCTCAACGTGCCGCCGAGCGCCGTCGGTCCGCCCGCCGCGCCGAGGAGGGTGGCGTCGGTGAAAAGCTGCTGTCCGCCGGTGAGCGTGATCGAGCCGCCGTCGGTGTCCACGGCGGTGCGCACCACTTCGAGGCTCCACAGCGGCGAGGTAAGTCCGCTGGCGAACGGCACGATCGGCGCGCCGTTGACCAACCCGTTCACCGCGCCGCTCAGGCTGGCCACCGCGGGCGGCAGATCCAGAAATTCGGTGGTGCCGGAGACATCCAGCATCGCGCCAGCGGCGACAACGATATTCCCGCTCACGCTGATGCTCCCGCCGGGGAAAACGTAGCCGGTCCGATAGCCGAACGGATTGGCCGTGAGGACGGTCGTGCCGGCGGTGGAGAGAATGCTGTGCGGTCCGAGATAGACCGTGGTCAACGCCTGATCCTGCGTGGCGTAAAGGGCGGTCGAATCCTTGCCGCCGGAGATGGAGATCGTGCCGCCGGGCGCGACGATGGAGCCGAGCACCGTCGCGGTGTTCGCGGCGATCGTTACGCTCCCCAGCGCGTCGGTCTTGATCGACGCGCCATCGCGCATCTCGAACTCGCCGCGGACGATTTGCGTGCCGGTGAATGTGTCCTTCACGCCCGGCGCGTGAAACGTGAGGCTCACCGGATCGCGCATCCCCTCCGGCTTCACCATCGGCGTCAGCGTGAGGCCCGCGCCGCCGGGTCCGTTTGGTTCCGCGAGCCAGCTTTGGGCGATGGGATTGAGCACCGGGCCCGCGCCGATCACGATCGCCGGCAGCATCTCGCCCGGTTGTCGCGCCGGCGCGCCGAGGCCGGTGAGGTCAAAGCTGCCGAAGCCGCCCTGGCTGAAAAACTCCGGCGCGAGCAGCAGCGCATCGCCGTGCACGCCGGCGCCGCCGATCTGAATAAACGGCGCCTGGATCGCGAGCGCGCCGGCCTGGCTTCCCGAGAAACCTTTCAGCGTGCTGCCGAGCACCAACCGGCCGCCGAAGACCGACGCGACGTTCGGATCCGCGCCGGCGATGATCGCGATGCTGCCCGCGTCGCCATACGTGACCTCCCCCTCCCCGCTGAGCTGCACGCCACCGGAGACGTCGATCGTTCCGCCGCGCGCCAGCTCGGCGCGGTAGCTCTTGATGCTGATCTCGCCGCCGTCGAGGAAGAGCGGCTGATCGGGCGGCGTGATCGCGCCGGGACGATCGTCCACAATCAGCCCCGCGGTGCTCAGCGTGCCGGCCGCGCCGAGCGTGAAAAGGCCGCGATCGTCCGCCACCGGCGGCGTCTTCGCGTTCTGCGTCGCCTTCAGCTTGTTGAAGGTCGTCGGCGAGATGTTGTAGGCGGTAAAGTCGAGCTTGCCGCCCGGCGCGGTGACCTCGCCCTGGATGTCGATGTTCGCGCCCGCCAGGGTGATCGAGCCGCCCGGCGGCGCCGTCACTTTCACACCTGGGGGAACGACGATGTCGCCGTCGCTGTTGTCGATCTTCAGCGTGCCGAAGCCCTGCGCGGTGAGAAAATCCGGCGGCAGCACGACCTCCGCCTGGCGTTCGTTGCGCAGTGGCCGCGGGTTGCCCGCGTCGTCGAGACCGAACGGGCTCGCGGGCGGAAGATTCACGCCGGTTCGGAACGCAATCGTCGGGGGCGTCGGCGAGTGCGTCGCGTAAACGGGGTCAGCGGAATCTTGCGCCTGGAAAGTGAGGTTCAGCGCGCTCGGAGCGGGTCCGCTCACGCGCTGGTGCGGCCCGGCGACGGTCTGCCCGCGCAGCTCGCCATCGAGAGCAACCGACGGCGCGGTGATCGAGATCGCGCCGCCATTACCGCCCTGCGTGTAGCTTTGCTCGAAGTGCGGCGCATCGAGCGCGAGCGGATGGGAGAACGTCTCCGAGACACCCCACTTCGCGGAGGTCTGCGTGAAAGTGCCGTCGTAGATCCCGTCGTAAATCCGATCCGGCGTGGCATTGGCGAGGTCGAAGATGAAGCCGCCTGACATGACGCGCGTCGTCTTGACGAGACCGCCTTGAAAACTTGTCCATCCGCCGGCGACATCGATCGTCGAGCCGGGCTGGAGGATCACCGAGTTGCCCGCGTTCAACTTCACCGTGCCGCCGGCCGTGGTCAGTTCGCCCGCCGTGCGCCGGATCAGCCCGACGAAGCCGGAGACGTCGCCCAGCGGGGTGCCGACCCAGGGCGTGCCGTCGAACACGCCGGAGTTGCGGATGTCCACGTCCAGGGTGAGGCCGCGGAGCAGGCCGCCGCGCTGGATCGGCGAATCGGCCAGCTCCGCGCCGCGCAATTGCAGCGAGAGGATGTTCTGCGCGATCGGCACGGTGACATCGATCGAGCCCGCCACGTTGATCGTCGCGCCGGGCTCGAGATAGATCTGGCCTTCGCTGAAGGTGAAAACGCGCTCGCCGTTGAGCGGGAGCCAGGTGCCGGCGCTGAGCGTGACGTTCGCGTTCGGGGCGAGGATCTGCGACCCGGCGCCGAGGTGGATCGCCTTGCCCTGCACGTTGAGCTGCGAGGCGATCGGGAGCTGGAGCCCCACCGACGTTTCGTCGCTGTCGCGCTCGGGCAGGATCCGCATGACGCTGTCCGCGCCGATATTGACCAGCCCGGACGCGCCGGGACTGAAACGCGCTTTGCTGAGCACGATGGCGACGGAGGTGTCGTAGGTTGCGAGCAGATCGATGCGGCCGTTCACCGAGACCGAAGTGGTGCTGTCGATCACCCCGAGCTGGTTCACCGTCTTGCCCGCGATGGTCACGCTCGCGCGCGGCGCGTCGATCAGGCCGGCATTGGTGGCCGTGCCCGCGTATTCGACCTTGGGCACGGAGGGATTGCCCGCGGGCGGCTCGACCACTTTGCCGACGAAAACATCCAGCCCGCGCAGGCTCGGGTCGTTCGACGAATGCGGGGTGAAGCCAACCTGCAAGCCGGCGGCGAGGATCGTCTGACCGTCCGGTGTCGAGATGGTGCCCTCGTTGCGCACGTTGGGCGCGACGAGCGCGATGCGGCCGCCGACCTTGTCCGGCGTGGTCGGCGCCGTGAGCTCTGCGCCGGGCTGCACGGTGACGTCGCCATAGCGGAAATCGGGCGTCGGCTTCGCGGGCGGATTGAAGGCCGGGGTGGTCGCGCCGTTGGCCAGCGCCGGAATCGGCAAGGCGGAGAAGAGGAACTGGAAGTCGGGATTGTTGAGCAGGCCGCGCGTGACGAGGTTGTCGTTGAGCGGCAGCGACGAGGCGACGAGGGAGTGGCTATTCACCTGCGACGAGCCACCGAAGATGATGCCGTTGCGGTTCAAAACATAGACCTGCCCCGGCGCCTCGATCGCGCCGAGGATCTGCGACGGCGCGCCGCTCGGGTCGTTGATCTTGTTGAAGGCGACCCAGGTGCTTTTTTCGGCGCCGCCGCGCGACTGGTTGAAGCTCAGCGTCGTGTCCTTGCCGATGTTGAACGTTTCCCAGGTCAGCAGCGCCTGCTGCTTCAATTGCTCGACCGTCACGAGCGTGCGTCCGGCCTGCTTGAACTCGGCCGGCAACTTGGCGCCCTGCCACAGTTTCGGGTCTTCGCCCGCGGCGGGATTGGCGAGATCCTTCGGCACGCCCGGCGCGACTTGCAGCCCGCCCGGCGCGAGGCCATTTGGCACGTTGAGCAGAGGGCGTCCCGGATTGTTGGGATTCGCACCGAGACTGTTGGGGCCGCGATCCGCCGCGGCGCGCGCGGCGTCCTGCATCGTCTTCATGGCCTGCAAAGCCTGCGTGGTGCGCGCCAGCGCATCCTGGGCATTGGTGCGCGCCGTCTCCGTCATTGCATCGGCCGCGGCGTTGGGTGGCGCCGTGGGGATTCGCGAGCCGGCGGAAGCGCCGCCGCGCAGGATGTCGCCGGCCTGGGTGGCAAGCGCGGCCGCGAGGGTAAAGCAAAGCCCGAGGACGGCGGCGCGCTGGAAGAGCGAAGCCGATGAAGCAACCTGCGCATCCCGCGCGCCGCGCGTCGCGCGCGCTCGTTCCCAAGCTTGGCTTGGGAACGCACTTGGGGGCGAAGTTGCACTTCGCACGGAGGGGGTGTCTGCGGGCATGCGACCGGCCCCGGAGCCCACCCGCAGACACCCCCGCCTGCGAAGCACCGCTTCGCTCCGCAGATGCGTTCCCAAGCTCAGCTTGGGAACGAGCGGGAATCCGCGTAATCCGCGGTTATTCCCCAGCACCGGTCCCAGGATCACGGTTTGATCTTCTCCTCGGCGAGCTTGTCGCCGTAATCCTGGATGAGGTTCTGAAACTTGACCCGCGTGAGGCCGATGAACGGTTCCCGCGCCACGATGGCGGTTCCGAGACCGAACTTCTCGAAGCGCGTCAGGACTTCATTCCCGACCTCGAACATCTTCACATTCTTCGCCTGCTGATCCGCGACTTTGCGCTCGAACACGATTTTCTCGCTGGCCAGCTTCGCGCGGTCCGCCTCCTTCTTCGCTGCAAGGGCGGCGGCTTCCTTGTGCGCTTTCTGCGACTGCGCGAGGTCGGTCTCGAGTTTCATCATGACATTGCCCCGCTCGACCAGTCGCTCCGTCTGCTCAGCGATCCGCTTCGTGGCCGCCGCTTGTTCCTCGGCGAGCTGTTTCTCGATGCTGCCTACTTTTTCCGTGAGCGCGGCGACCTGCGCTTCGAGATCCACCTTGGCCGTCTCGAGCGCCGCCTTCTCGCCCTGCACGGTGCGGAGCTGAAGCATGGTGGCGCGCAGCCCTTCGCGCAGCTTTGCTTCGGCAGGATTGGGCTCGGCAGCGCGCGCGGCGACGAGCAGGGACGCGAGCATCAAGACGGTGAGGATGGAGTGACGCATGGCTAGAATTTTCCGGAAAGATCGAGCTGGAAGATGTCCACTTTCTGCGGTGGTCCGGCGACTTCGTTGGCGCTCATCCAGCGGATGCCCAGCGAAACCGCCGGCGACAGCGCCACCGAGCCGAAGAGCGTGTAGCCCTTTAGATTCGTGCCCCCAAGGCCGAAGTCCGAATCGGTGAAGCCATCGACGACGGCGTCGGACTCGACATAGCGATAGTTCGCGCCGAGCGCCCAATCGCCGCGCTTTTGGAATGCACCGCTGCCGACTTTGACGCCGCCGATCCAGGCGGTGTCGCCGCCGTCGAACGCGCCCGCCGTCCCGTCCACGCCGTTCGGGCCGCGATTGTTGACCGCCTTGCTGTTCACGGCGGGCCGATCAAACGCCAGGTTCTTCGCGAACTCGCCAAACCCGGTGATCTGCACTGGCTCGAAGCCGTTGTAGTCGAGCTTGCCGTTAAGCACGAGCTCGTGGAACGGCGTGGCGAGGCCGAAGAACTGGTATTGCTTGCTCGTGCCGAAATCGTTGAGCGCATTCGGCACGATGTTGCGCAGCGCCATGTAGGAGTTGCCCTTCTGCGCGAAGGACGGGCGGGTGTTGTCGGTGTTGCCCTGGTCCGAAGCGGAGAGCGGCGTGAACGGATCGGAGAGCCGGCCTTCGACGCCGTCGAAATGGTAATAGGCGCCGGCGAGCTTGGCGGTGAGATGTCGCTGCGGTTTCAGATCGAAGCCGAGCTGGCCGCCGTAGAGCCATTTGTCGGTGCTCTTGAACTTCGCCGGCTGGTTCGTCGAGAAATTCAGGTCCGTGTTGAAGACGGGAAAGGCGCCGCCGTTGAAGAACGGCGTGAACCACCGCGCGAGCTGGTATTTCGCCTGGATCGCCGCGCCGTCGAAGCCCACGTCGTCGTCCCAGACGATCTCGCTGGGCGCGAAGAACGGATTGTCGAAGCGGCCCGCGACGACCGCGAGATTGCGTCCGGGCTGCCCGCCGACTTCGTACTTCAGGAACGCGCGATCCAGCCAGAGCGCATATTTGCTGAAGTTGCCGCCTTGCGCCTGGTTGGCGAGGCCCAGGCTCTGGTTCGTCGAGACCGGAGAGTTGCTGTCGCCGGTGGCGATGCGAAGGCCGGCGCTGAAGTTTTCGCGCAAGTCCACGTCCACCCCGAGGCGGGCGCGCAGGCGGACGCGCTGGCGGTTTTGATCGACGTTGAGCTGCGGCGAAAAGACGGTGCCGCTGACGTCGAAGGGCGAGCCGGTGTTGATCGCGTTGAAGTTCGGGAACGCGCCGGTGTTGTCGTTGCCGGCCGGGAACCGGATGCCCTCGTAGCGCGCGCGCACGTCGCCGAAGACGCGGATGCGCTGGGTCCACTCGGCGGCGGTGCGGGGCGCGATCCAGTTTTCGTTTTTCGCCTGTTCGAGCACCTCGGCCTTGATCTGGTCGCGGAGCTGCGCCTTCACCACCTCCGGGATGTAGGTCACCCGCACATCGTCCTCGGCTGCGGGCACGGCCGCCGCCTCGGCCGCGACTTGCGCCGCCGCCTGGGCGAGCGCGGCGACCTGGGCGACGTTGCCCGCGGTGGTCTCGGCCTGGGCGCGGGCCTGGGCCGCGTCGGCTTCGGCCTGGTGGATCAGCTCGACGGCGTCCTCTTTCGGGAGCAGCCCGCGATCGACGAGGCGGTTGATCAGGTTGATCACGACGCTTTGCGTGCGGCCCGCGCTCTCGGCCGCGGGTGGATTGAATTGGGCGCCATCGGCTCTCGCGAAGAGCGAGGGCGCGGCGGCTTCCGCCTCGGGCGCCGGCCGCGTTGGAGTCGTCTCCGGGGCAGGCCGCCCCGCCTGCGCGGGGAGCTGCCCGAAGGCACACCAAGAGGTCGCGAGGACGAAGGGCAGGGGTGAGAATCGAAGTTTGGACGGCATGAAGATGGTTGGGAGAAAGCAGCGGCGGCGTCAGTTTGGGCGACGCGCGGTGAGGCGGAGCGGGATCGGCATGCGCATCCCGGCCGGAGGCGGCTCGGCGAGCTGGGTTCCGACCAGCACCTCGTTCTTGAGCGCGGTGTCCAGCGAGGCGTCGCCCGTCGAGTTGACCAGCTCGGCGCGGGTGATCCGGCCGGACGAATCGAGCCAGATCCGGGCGTCCACGCGCAGGCTGGCGGTCCGTGTGCGGCGATTGCCGCGCATGACCTCCGTGACCTTGGAAACGATTTGCCCCACGTACCAGCGCGCCATGCTGCGACCGGTGCCGGCGCCGTTGGTTCCGGTTCCGCCGAGGACGCCATTGCCGGAGCTGCCGAGCCCGGCCAGGCCGGGACCGGCGCCTTTGACATTCGTGCCGAGCCCTTCGGGCGGTTTTTCCGCGGGCTTTGGTTTCTCCGCCTCGCGCTTGGGCTCCGGCTTCGCGAGTGGGGTCTGTTCGAGGCGCTTGTCTTCCTTGGGGGGAGGCGGCTGGATTTTCGGAGGCGGGGGAGGAGGTGGCGGAGGCGGCAGTTGAATGCGCACCACTGTCTCGGGCGCCTTGCGCACGGGTTCGAGTTTCCCGGAAGGCGGGTGCAAATAGAACCAGACGCCGATCGCTACCGCGAGAGCGCCGCCGATCAACGCCACGGCGTGGCGCCCCAGCCATGAGTCTTCCTCCTCGTCGTCGTCCGGTGGCGGCGCCGGCGCAGGCTTCAGCGGAGAAAAGCCGCGGCCGCTCCGGGGCGCGGGTTCGGCCGGCGGGCGGCTCTTTTCCGGCGCGATCGTCTCCAGGGTCTCGAGTTGGTCATTCATGGCGGGCGAGGGTTACTTGGGTTTGGTCGCGAGACCGATTTGCGAGAGGCCGACCCGGCCCAGAACATCGAGCACGTCCATGACGCCCTGGTATTGCGTCTGGCTGTCGCCGCGCACCACGACGGGAAACTCCGGCGTCTTCGCTTTGAGCGCGGTCAGCTTCGTCTCGAGGTCGGCGAGCGTGACGGGGATGGTGTTGAGGAAAATCTTCCCCTGGTTGTTGAGCGTGATCGCCTGGGTCTTGGGCGACTTGTCCTTGGTCGCAGGCCCGCCCGCCTTGGGCAGATTCACCTTCACGCTCTGCACCCCCGCCGTGGTCATGATGATGAAAATCAGCAGCAGCACGAGGTAGAGGTCCACCATCGGCGTGACGTTGATGTCGTCGTAGGACTTGTTGTCGCCGGCTTGCATGGGTTAGTCGGCCTCCGGGTAGGCTTCGGCGATCTTCGCGACGAACTCGTCGATGAAGATCTGCATCTCGCTGACCGCGTCCTTGATCCGCGTGTTGATGTAGCTGTAGGCGAAGAGCGCGGGGATCGCGACGGCCAGGCCCGCGACCGTGGCGAGCAGCGCGCCGGCGATGCCGGGGGCGATGGAGTTGACCTCGACCGCGCCGGATTTCGCGATGACGGCAAAGGTGATCATGACGCCGATGACCGTGCCGAGCAGCCCGAGATACGGACCGCCCGCGATGCCGATGGTGAGAAAGACGAGCTGCGAATTAAGCCGCTGGACCTCGCGAACCAGGCCGCCATCGAGGGTGGCCTTGATCGACTGCATCGAACGCCCGGAGAGACCGCGGAAGCCTTCGCGGGCATTGACCACGCGGTGCTGAATCTCGGCGAAACCGAGCTGGTAAAGATGGTAGAGCGGCGAGGGACGCATCGCCTTTTGGGTCTGGCTGGAGGCCTTGCCGCCCATGCTCTTGACGCTCTGCGCGTCGCCATGATCAAGCACGCTCAGGTCGGAGGAGAGACTCACCCACTGCTGGAGGAAGGCGTTGGTCGCCCGGGTGATCTTGCCGAGGTAGAAAAACTTCACCAGCGTCACGATGCCGCCCACGAGGGCGAGGAGGGCGCAGAGGGTGATGACAACCCAGCCGTCGAAGGTGAGCGACTTGGAGATGTCGGTGATCAGCGAGAGGTGCTTGGCGAGCTCGCCTTCCCCGGCGTGGCCGGACTCCTCGTCCGCGCCGATGGCGACGAGCTTCGCCGCTTGATCGCTCGTGCCCTGGCTCACCGCGGCAAATTTCAGCGCGCTTGCCGGCCGCGCGACGTTCGCGATTTGCAACTCGTCGAGCTCCCCGGTGAGCGCCGCGGGACGGGTCGCGTTTTCCGCCGAGCCCTCGGCCGCTTCGCCGCCGAGGGTCGCCTCGCTGTTCAGCGCCGGCAGCGCGGCGTCGAGCGTCGCGTAGGCTTCGCCATCGAGGAAGAGGGTGGTTTTCTCCCCGCTCGCGACCACCGCGAGATGCCGCCACACGCCGGCCACGAGGGGCTCGCCGGCGGGCGTGCGCTGCGTTCCGTCCGCCGTGGTGATTTCGACGAAGGGCACCCCGTTGTCCGCACCGATGACGAAAGCGTTCGCGCCCTCGCGGCGGCTGAAGAGCACGCCCCTGGGCGGCAGCGTCGCGAGCTTGACCCACGCGCTCCAGGTCAGCGGCGCTCCGGCATTCCACTTCAACGAGGCCGGCAGCTTGACGAAGGTCCGGCCATCGAGCCGCAGACCGGTCCCGATGATCGTCCCATCGGCGGCCACTCCAGCGGCCGGGGCGTCGTTCGCATTCGCCGTGGCATCGCCCGGCGCGGTGCCGTGCTCGGCGAAGTGGAAGACCGCCACGGTTTCGGCGTCGTAACTCGCCTTCGGGTCGCCCGCCGCCGCGGCGTTCGGATTCCCGTAGTAGAGCCAGAAGCGGAGCGGCGCGCCCGGCTTGACCTCGGGCACCCTCACCCACACGAAAGCCTCGTTGAGCAGCGGATCGATTTTCTCGACGTGAAAAGGGAGGAGCGTCTTGTCGTCCTCGGCCACCAGCCGGATGTCGCTCCCATCTTCCTTGGCCGAGCCGAAGGCGAAATTGCCCTCGTGCAAGCGCAGCAGCACCGTCGCCGCGCCGATCGGCTCGGAGATGGCAGCGCCCTCGGCGCTCGGATCGACCGTGATCTTTTTTCGGATCGGCCAATCCTTGTTCCACCAGGTAGCCGCCGGCGCCTGGCTCGCGAGGAGCGCGAGCCAGCCGGCGAGCAGGAAGTTACGAAGGGTCGATCGAGATGGGCTCATGCGGTGGTGTGCTTTGAGTCTCTGGGGCTTTAGAAATCCGCCCACACGCGGAAGGTGAGCAGCAGCTCGTCCGCGAGGCTCTGCCCCTGGGTGATCAGGGGAATGCCGGCGTCGATTGATCCGCCGAGGTGATCCAGGAGTCGCAGCCGGCCCCCGACGCCATAGCTCGCGAGTTCAAAACGGGGGGTCTGCTCGGGCAACGGATCATTGAGCGTCAGCAGACCGGCATCGACGAAACCATAGACGCGCATTTCGCCGGCGCCCTTCCACCCCCCGAGCAGCGAGGGGCTGCGCAGCTCGAGCGTGCCGAAGACCGCGCTGTCGCCGAGCGCGCTCGACTCGAGGTAACCGCGCGCCGTGCCGAGGCCGCCGCCGCTGAATTGCTCGCTGTTCAGCAACGGATCGGCGGAGAGCTGGCCCTGCACTTTGCCGAAAACCTGGAAGCCCGCGGGCAGATCCTGCGTGTGAGCGAGATCGGCGCGGAGATAGATGAAACTGCCGTCGGCGCGGAAGCGCTTGGTGTCGAATTCAGCCTGGCTGCTGCCCGTGCCGCGGAGGTGGAAGTTCAGGCCCGCGTTCAGCTCGGTCAGCCGGCCCTTGCCCACCCAGCCCGCATTGTAGCTCGCGCTGAGCGGATAATAGGTGATCGGCGCCTGTGTCGTGGTGAGGCCGATCTGCACGTCTTCCCGGAAGTGCTTGTAGTCCAGCCCGAGGCTCAGCGAGTGGTAGAAACCGGGGCGCGGCGGCAGGTTGAAAATGGCCCGGGCGCCGAGCACCTCGCCGCGGCCCGCGACGGCCGCACCGCCGAGCGTCGAGACGTTGCTGTCCTGCTTCGTGCCCTGGAGCATCAGGCTCAGCCAGCTCAAGCTGGGGAAGCGGGCGAGATAGTAGGCGGAGAAGATCTTCGCGTCGTCCGGCCGCTCCGGCGCGATCTGGAAGCTCACGCCGAGCGCATGGCCGAGCTGCCAGAGGTTTTGGTAGCTGGCCGAGCCGTTCACCCGCAGTTCCGTGGTGTCGGCGCTGTAGCGGTTGTTGACCTCCATGCTGCCGTGCAGGGGCAACGAGTCCTTCACGTTGAGATCGATATCCACGGTGCCCGGCGTCGCGCCCGGCCGCAGCGTCGGCGTGACCCGCCGATCGGCCAGTTGATTGAGGGCGAGGATGTCCCGCGTGATGGCGTTGAAATTCGGCACCGTGCCCTCGGCCACGGAGGGCGCGAGCCGCTTGATTTCGTCGATGGAGTAGTAGCGCGACCCCTTCACCCGCAGCCGCCCGACTTTGTTCTCGACCACGTTCAGGACGACCACCCCGCGCCGCACTTTCTGCTGAGGAATCTCTATGCTGACAGTCTGGAATCCTTTGTCGCGGTAGGCTTTCTCGAGCGCCGCCCGCGCCTGCTCGACATCCTCGCTGGTCCGCTCCGGTCCGAGAAAGGGATAGACCACTTCGCCGACCTCGGTGGAGTTGAGCAGCCGGGCGCCGGAGATCCGGTATTCGCGAATGTTCAAAAGCTGACCCGCCTCCGCCGGGGCAGTGGCTGCCGGCGCGGGCGGTGCCGTTGATTCCACAGCTCTGGCGGGCGCGGAGAAGAGCAAGCCAGCCGTGAGCAGCACCCGGCCGGCAAGCGGCGGGATGAAGCGGAAACGAAGCTGGGACAAGATCGGCATCGACCTGTTAGTATATTCCAATACTAGAGATTCAAGCGGTATTTTATCTCTGGGGGGAGATTTCCGCCGAGGGCGTGGCCTCTATTCGTGGCCGGGCCGCTCGGCTCCGCACCCGCGGACCCTCCGAAAGCGCCAGAGCACTGGCGCACTCCAAAACCGCAAGCGAGTACGGGACGGTGCACACTGCGGATGGAGCGCCGGTTCTGGCGCCAGCTTTTGGAGTGCGCCAGTGCTCTGGCGCTTTCGGAGGGTTCCGCGGAGCCGATGGCATCAAGAAAAAGACCGGTGCGGATCGTGGGATCCGCACCGGCCTTGGCGATGAACCAGAACTTGTTCGCGCCCTAACTAAAAATAGATCGGCGTGACCAGACCGCCTTCCTCCTGCCGGCTCACTTTCACCGTGTCCAGGAAGATGCCGGACACCGCGGCGTCCACCGTTCTGATCTGGTTGGCCAGGCTGTCGCCGAAGGTCTTTTGCAAGCCCGTGGTCGCGGCGCGGTAGAAGAGATGTTCATAGACCCAGAAGGTGTACTTTCCTTCCCGAATTGCCTGGTCGCTGTAGGGAACCCCGTTCCACTTCAGTTCCACCGCCCCATTGGGGATGGCGATCGAATCGGCGTCACCGGGCGTCAGGTAACTCACGTAGTATCCCGCGGTGGCGTTCGGGAAGGCGTTCCCACCGTTGGCGGTTCCGTCGGATTTGTAGGCGCCCGAGGCAAGCGTGGCGGTGAGCAACGGGGCGAGATTGGCGCCGGTGGTCGCACCACTGTTGCCGGGGAACTGGCTGCTGACTCCACTGAAGGTCTCGACCGGCCAAAGGACATGGGCATTGGCGGTCCCGCCCGTGACAAAGCCGCCCACGCCAGGCGCCGCATCGGAGATGGTGGGCTTGAAATGCTTCACCACCGCATTGATCCCGATCCCGCCCTCGGCCTGCGCCGCGAAGCGCTGGCCGGCATCCAGATTGCGGCCGGTGGCAAAGACGATCTTGTTTTGATCGGACGTTTTCCCCGTGAAGAGCGCGAGGGGCGCCGAGCCGTTGGCAAAGAGATACCGGACGAGCTGCGGGGTGATGTTGTCGCCGGGGAAGCCTTTGCTCGCCACCCACTTCAGCCCCACCACGCTGACGATCTGATCCTGCGGCGTGAGGTCTTCATAGAAGTGTCCCTGGTAGTTGCCGATGAACGGCGAGGAAGAGACGAAGTTCGTGGAGAGCGCGATGTCGGGCACCTTGGGATCGTTGGCATTGGTGCCGACCGTCGGGTCGGGATTGTTGATCCCCGCGGTCGCTGAATCCGGCAGGAACTTGACCGGCAGCGACCCAGCCACGGCCGCGATGCCGCCGGTGGCGCCGATGTAGGCGGCTTTGATCGTGACCGACTGGCCCCCGAAGCTGCCGCCCGTCCAGATCGCGAAGTTCGCCTTGGTGGGATCGGTGTTGGTGCCCTTGAAGGTCAGCGGTCCGGGACCGAGCAGCTTGGGAATGGCGGTGTTCGTCGTCGCCCGGTCGCCGTTGGCGCCGGCGATATAGATCACCGTCTGCGCGGAGGCCGTGCTGATGGCGGCGAGAGCGATCACGCCCGCCACGATGGATTGGAGTTTGTTCATGATGTTCGTTGGTGAGTTGGATGGGTTGGTTTGGAGAAGGGCGGTGGTTCGTGCCTCAGGGTGGATCGATGGAGACGGCGCCGGTCTTGGTCGCGCCGGAGAAGAAGCCCGCGGCGAACGGGGTGGCGCGCTGCACGAAGACGCCCTTGAAGGCATTGGCGGCCGCCGCGCCGGTGGGCAGGAAGGTTCCGGAAAAGATCCCGGTCTTCGCCGCGACGGTGATCTTGATCGCCGAGGGATTCGCACCCGCGACCGCGGCCTTGTTGGTCGCCGGATCGATCTGGATGTTGTCGCCCAGGGTTCGATTCACCGGATTCACCGGGAGATCGCCATCAGCAAAGGAGATCTTCGCATCCCCCGTGGCGTTCAGGCCGGGCAGGACCGGCGCGCCCACATACCTGGCGCCGAGCAAATCGACGGTGATCCCGGCCGGCCAGCCGGCGGTGTAGTATGTTTCTCCGGGGGCGTTGGCCGGCTTGAACCAGTTCGCATCCAACCCATCCACGGGCACCGTTGGTAGCGCGGCGTTGAACTGGACCTTCTGGGAGATCGATCCGCCTTTGTCGTAGAGCTGCGCGAAGAAGGGCCACTGGTTGGTCTTGGACAGCGGCGCCGTGAAGCTGACCGGCTGGCCGTCGGCGAGCACGCCGACGAGTTTCGCCACGCCTTTCTTATCGACCTTGATCGTCGCCCAGCCGTCACCCAAGGGATGGGTGGCCAGGTCGCGGTCGGCCTGGGTGGCCGGGACGTTATCCGCTTGAAAGATCAGCGTATAGCTGGCCACCAGAGCCGCGGGCGGGAGGTTCGTGCTCGAGTAGAGGGCGCGATCAGCATCCACGATTGCCACCTTGCTCGTGGCGGAATCGGTGATGGTGCCATGGAGTTTGTCGGTGCCCGGGGCGAGGTCGAGTTTCAGCGCGAGCGTTGCATCGGCGGCTGGCTGTCGTGAGAGCGTGAGGGTCGCCGTCTCGGCTGCCCCGAAGCGGGCGGCGCCATCGTTGCTCAGGATTCCCTTGAGCGGATACTCGAAGCTCCCGAGCTGGAGCTGGCCCGTGAAGGCCCCGGTCTTGGTGACCAGGAAACTCTTCACCACTCCGGTCAGGGCGTGCGTGCGATCGGCCACCACCGCGACCTGCGCGAGGCCGGTGTAGGTCCCGCCGACGGCCGTGAAGATCGGGTTCACGTAGGTGAGTTTCTGCGTGACCGACTTGGACGCATTTCCGCTGGGGTCGAACGTGGTAACCACGACCGTGTTTTTCCCATTCTCCAATTGGAGATTGTTGAGCGTGTAGGTCAGCCGGCCATCCGCGAAGGCACCCAGCGTGGCAAGCTGCGGCGCACCGCCATTCAGCGCGACTTTGACCTGGCTGATGCCCTGGTTGTCGGAAGCCACCCCGGTCAGGTTGACCACCCCGCTGGCCGAAATGGTGGTCTTGGCCACGGTGATTTTCGGCAGGACCGTTTCCGGCGGCGCGACCGTGATCGTGGTGGCGGCCGGGGAGCCAATCGAGGCGCCGCCGGCCGGGTTCGAGAGACCGAGAATAATCGTGCCGGGCAGCTTGTCGGCGGCGATCGCCTTTAACTGAATGTCGAACGTCTGCGTCGCGGACTCGGTCGGGAAGTGGATCGTGGTCGTCGTGGGCAAGGTGACGTAATCCGTGCCGTTGACCAGCGTGCCGCCGGTGATGGTCAGGTCCGCCGACACGGAGGCGGCCGTCGTTTGCGCCCGGTTGATCGTCACCGTGATCTTGTTGGGAGCCGCGTTTTGATCGACCGAGATGGCCGGCTGAGCAGCCGCGGTGAACGCGACGAGGCCGGCATCGCCTTCCTTGATGGTGACCACGGCGCTGCCCGGCGCCTGAATGCTGGCTCCGGTGGTGACCCCAGAAAGCTGGACCGTGAACGTGCGGTCGCCCTGGAAGTCCGGGCGGTCCGCGATGTCCACCAGCACTTCCTTCTCCGTCTCATCCGCGACGAAACTGAGCGGCGTGGTCTGCGCCGTGTAATCGGTGCCCGCGACCGCCGCGTTCGGGCCGGTGCCATCCACCGTGCTGAAGGTCACGGTGAAGGCGCCGCTGAGGCCGGCGCTGCGGAGGACCTTCACCGCCAGCTTGTGGTTGGCGACCTTCTCGCTCACGGCGTAGGTGGATTTTTCGAGTTTCACCGCGGCATCGAGTTCCTTGATCGTCACGACCGCGCTGCTGGGCGGGAGAATGACGCCGCCTCCGGTGGCGCCGGAGAGGGTGACATTGAAGAAGCGATCACCCTGGAAACCATTCCGGTTGGCGATCGTGATCGGGACCGGCTTTTCCGTCTCCGTGGCCGCGAAGTTCACCGTGGTATTGACGGCTGTGTAGTCCGTCCCCGCCTGGGCCCCGGTGGTGCCGGGCCCGTTGCTCGTCGCGACATTCACCGAGACCGCGCCGGTAAGGCCCGCGCCCCGCACGACCTTCAGGATGACTTGCTGGCCGTTTTCACGGACGGAGGAGGTGTCGCTTTCGAGGTAAAGCGAGGCCGTCCCCTGCACGGAGGCCGGGGTAAAGGTGAGCACCGCATTGCTGTCGATGGCGAAAACGCCGAGGCTCTCGCCGTTGCGCCCGAAGACCGGCGAGACTTTGAAGAGCTCGAGCTGGGTGGTGATGATGCCGTTCGTGGCGGAGCCTTCGACCGAGGGATTGAAAGCCCCGTAGCTGATCCCGACCGCCGGGCCGTTCGCCTGGAAGACCGGCTGGAACGAGGCATAGCTGTTCGGAGAAGTGGTGTTCTGGATCGCGGCCTTCGGGTTGGCCGGGGGCTGGGTTCCCGCTGCCGGGGCGAAGTTGATGTAGGCTCCCGCCAGCTGGTTGAACTTCGTAGCCGTCACCCCCTGGGTGCTCGACGAATTCCCCTTCCAGGGAGTCACCGGCACCCCGGCCGTGCTGCGGGGACGAGTGGCGTAGAGGGTGTTGGCCGAATCGGCCGCCAGGTTCGCTCCGGAGACGCTCCAATAAATGTCGCCGCGAGTGGGCCAGTCGGCGCCGAAGGTCGCGTCGAGGTCGGTCTTGACGCCGCTGAGACCACTCACGGTGACCACCCCGCTCTGCCCGACGAACTGCGAGGCCGGCCCGATGTTGACGAGATAATCCTGGGTCGCTCCCACGTTCCCGGAGGCGCGAACGCCGAGAAAGAGATCGCCGCCGGTGTAGGGAAGGGTCGCGCTGGCGGCGCGCGCCAGCAAGGCAAGGCCGGCCACAAGCGCCAGGGAAGTGAAGTAAGTGGGTTTCATGGATATTGGTTGAAGCTTTCGAGGTGAGCGTCTCCCGCGTGCTGAGTTCGACGGGGTTCGATCTCCGACTCCCGAGTGGGGTCGCCGGAAGCCTACTAAAATAGTAGGCATTCACGGAGAATAGATTCGCTCGGCGGCGCGTCAACCGGTTTTTTCCAAATTTTTTGCGGGGCGATCCGCGGCGTTGCCGAGCTTCTCTCTCGCGCGCGCTCCCCTGCTCAAAGCGCCTTTCGGGACTCCTCCCGCAATCAAGATCGCCCCACGCCGCCAACCGCCTCCCCGCCTGATCACAGGGCCATCAACCGCGCGCCGGCCCACCCTTGAAGGGAAAGCGAAAGGGCAGGATGAAGGGCCGACTTCTTCCGCGGGAAGCAGCGCGCGCCGAAGCCGTTTCCGACGGGCTTGTTCTACGCTCTTATCGACACTGAATAATCCTGGAAACGGCGATGGGAACCGCGAAGACGCGAAGGACGCGGAGGTTCGGCACTCGCCCGGATCACCCCGCGGGTGACTCACGGACGAACGCCACGATCGCCCCCACAATTATTCCTGCTCCGTGTCTTCCGCGTTTTCCACGTCCTCCGTGGTCATCTCCATCGCCGGATTCAGGATAATCGCTGATCCCTCGTCTTCGCCGCTTTCCACGGCGCCGTCACCACGATCAGCGCTGGCGAGCCGTCGGTGAAGGTCGCCCGCACGGCGATGTTCCCCGCCGCCCGCCGACATCATGGAAGGAAAAGGGACCTATCGCCGAAGCACCGAGACCGCTGCATTCACCATCGCGACCAGGAGAATGCCCACACCTGGCAGGATCATGTTCCCGGCAAAACTCCCAAGGGAGGCCGAAACGCTGACGAATTCATTCTGGAAGAGGGTGACGACGGCCACAATGACCAGCGTAGGAATCCCGCAGATGAGGCCAGCGGAAATCCATCCTCTCAAACCCGCGAGGAAATGATCGCTGCGCGTCCGACCGGTGAGATCAGGCGCGAGGATCGCTCGATAGGGGCGAAAGTGGAGAAAATCCGACTGGTTTCTTCGGCGTGGGCGATCCATTCCCTGTCATACGAGCGCGCTCAACTTGTGGGAAGAACTATCGTTCCAAGCCGACCTGGAGCGAGGAGATAAACCTGTCGTTTGATGACGTGTTTGCAGGGCTGATTCCGAGGTCCGTTTCATTGGTCTGGTTGACCGGAGTTCGAGCCAAAATACCGGTCGAAGTAGAACGGGATGAACTGGAAAATGCCGAGGGCGCTGGCCACGAAGAGGTGCGTTTGGTGCGAGGGAAAGATGAAAATGCCGAGGAAGCAGCTCGCCTCGGCCAGGGCGATGCCCAGGATGAAGAAGGGAAGCGCTTTTGCGCCCTCTTTGAGCGTGGGAAGGAAGGACCACCGGATGACTCCGCTGATCAGCACGGGGAACAAACCCACTGGCCAGAACGTTGGCTCGTTGGCCGCGGTGGACGATCCCGTTTTCCCGATGAACACGTAGATGAAGACGATGCCGATCTGGAAAGAGGCCCACAAAATCCACCAGACGAGACGCTCTTGCTGCGGAGAAGGTTTCGGTTCCATGAATCCAGACTGGAGCCCTTCTGCGTCGAACTGAAGATCAATCAGGAGCCGTGATGTGCCCGGCCAGTTTCGCCTTCAATTCGTCGATGAGGTCCTCCGCCATGAACTGGTATTCGTCCGGGATGTGGAGCGTGATCACCGTTCTGCCATTGAGCTCTTCAGGAAAGCGTTGGCGGATTTTATGAAGGTGGGATTTCTCCATGCAGAAGATGAGGTCAGCCCACCGGATCAGGCCGCCGGTGATGACAACTCGAGCGCCTGGCTGCGTCCCGGCTGAGGCCACCCGATACCCTGGCGCTCCCTTCATCAGTTTCTCGGCCGTCAGACTGCGAATCCTGTTCCGGCTGCAAATGAAGAGGAGCTTTTGCGCGGTCAGATCTTCTCCCACGAGGGCTTCAAACCTGCGGCCGGGGTCTGAGATGCTCCTGCACCGCATCGGCAATCCTTTCGTGAGCCTTCATGGCCCTCCAGCCGATGACCATCCATATTACGGTCACGAACAAGCCCCACACGACAACGAGGAACGCGAGTCCGCCCATGTTACTTGACGTGCGCAGACACGAGCTTGGTCATCTCGAACATGGTGACGCTCTTCTGGCCGCCGAAGACGACTTGGAGGGCGTCGTCAGCGTCGATTTGCGTCCGCTTCTTCTCGTCCTGGAGTTGGTTTTTCTTGATGTATTCCCACAGCTTCTTGATCAGCTCACCACGAGGCAGGGGCGTGGAACCGACGATCCTGGCCAGCGCCTCATCAGGCTGGACCGGCTTCATTAGTGCGGCGTTGGGTTTTCGGGCAGTGGGTTTCTTGGGTGTGGGCATTTGCTCAGATAATGGGGCTGACCGATGGCGGGCAACGCCTAACTGAATCCCGGCACTCCAATGAGGTGCTGCGCAGGCGCTCGCAGCGGCTCCTGCAGCGACTGGATCCTAAATCCGGCGATGAGTGACCACGGAGAACACGCAAAACGCGGGAGACACGGAGCAGGAATCATTGGGGGCGATCGTGGCGTTTGTCCGTCAGTCACCCGCCGGGGTGATCCGTGCGAGCGTCCAAACCTCCGCGTCCTTCGTCTTCCGCGGTTCCCATCGCCGTTTCCAGGTTGATTGGCGGCCCGCTGAAAGTCGCCGGCGAGATGGAATTGGAGAGCCGCGACGTAATGAGCTGGCGGAGGCCGACGGCGTTTCATCGAACACGCTTCTGGCGGCCGGCTAAACCCTCGGTTTCAAGGTGCTCAGCGACACGCCAGGCAACGGTCCATCCCGGCCTGCTCCATCACGTCAGCCGGACAGCCGGTCGCGCTTCCTTTTTTCCTGATGCCCTTCGATGACGAGGCCGAGCAGTTCAGGGCCGCTGTAGCGGTGCGCGGCATCGTGCGGGCAGGAGGAGACGCAGCGCGGCTGGGGGGAAAAACGGGTTCCTTCCGTGTCGCAAAGATCGCAGTTGACGGCTTTTGGCTGGGCGATCATGCGCATTTTGCCGGGCTGCTCGGGATCGGGGGTTTCGATGCGCCGGAGTTGATTGGGCATCATGAAGATGCTGCCGTAGGGGCAATTATCGGCGCACAATCCACAGCCGATGCAGTGGTCCTCGATCACGATCTGCTGGTGCCGGCCACGATGGATGGAGTCCACCGGACAGCCGACCATGCAGTGGGCGTCGGTGCAGGAGCGGCAGGACGTCGCGACGACGAACTTATCGAAGCGCAGACCATCGCGGAACAGGCGGGTGAGGGGGACGCCATGGGAGTCGATCCCGTGCTGCTCGACGCACCCCCGCGTGCATTCATCACATCGGGTGCACAGGTCCAGGTTGAGCACCAGGACGCTCTGGGCCTCGTAAAGTCCCTGGTCCACATAGTCGTCGAAGAACCCATCCCCCTGCTTGGAACTCCGGAGGCGGGCGAGGGCCTGCTCGACCACGCGTCGCCGTAACGTCGGGAAATCACGCACCCCCTGGAGAAAGTCCTCGCGGCTGATGCGTGCCAATTCGAGGTGACTGAGCGCGGAGCAGGAGGCCATGCGAACGCCGGCGGGAAACGCGCCGGCGAGATCGCCGCCGGCTTGATCGAGCGCCATCTTGATCTCGCGATCGATTTCTTCCGCCGGCCTTCTGGGGTCCTCGGAGGTGAGCGCGAGCAGGCCGATCTCGCCAAGTGTGTTGCCCGGGCCGGAGGAAATGACCCGCCCTTCGCTGCGGAAGCGGCGCATTCCGATCCGGACATGCCCCAGCCGGATGAGGAACAATTCGCGGGCCTCGTCACCTTGATCGAAAAGGGTCTGGCCGGGTCTGACCCGGACGAACGAGAGCCGCTCGCGGAAGAAATTAACGAGATCCCGATATTCGGCCGCCTCGATCCCCTTGAACAATTCGGTGCTTTGCAAGGCGAGTTCCAGGGACCGTTCCCGATACCCCGTTTCAAACTTCTCCCGCAGGCTCGGGAGCCGCATCAGGCGGTCCAGAACATTGCGGCGGACTTCCCAGACTTCTCCTGCTTCGACCGCGACGACATCCGCCGAGCGCGGAGAACTGCTCAAGCAGGACATTTCGCCGACGATAACGTCCGCGGGGGTCAGTTCGGCCGAGAATACAGGAGCGCCCTGCGCGAACTGCCCGCCTCCGATGGTGGCGGTGGAATAGACCGTGACCTGAAACGTGCCGCTTTTGAGGATGAACGCCGTGTTGCCGGGATCGCCCTGACGGCAGAGCACTTCGAGGGGCTGCAGCCGGCGGCGAATCACCAACCCCTGCTGCCAGAGGAGGAACTTCGGCGGGACCCCGGCGAACAGCGGGTCGGCGATTAGTTCGCGGGCAGGCAGGATCTCCGCCGCTTTGTTTTTGGCGGTGATCTTGATCTGCGCCACCGGCTTGTAGGTGATGGCACTGGTCGGGCACGAGACCATGCACTCGCCGCACTTCACGCAGCTCGACTCGCCCATCAGGTCGTTGAAGTCGAAGCCGATCCCCGCGTTCGATCCTTTGCCGGTGCGGCCGATGACGTTGTTTTCCATCACGTCGTCGCAGCCGCGAACGCAGCGGTCGCACAAAATGCAGGCGCTGTGGTCCACCTGGAACACGGGGGACGAGGCGTCGAAAGTGCGCCGGCCCGCCAAGGGTCGCGCGGCCGGTCGTGGCCCCGACAGCACGTCGAGCTTGAATCGCGAAGCATCGCCACCGCAGCGCTCGTTCATCTGGCCCAGCTCGTTGAACGGCGTGAGTTCCGTCGCCACCTCGGGCAGCGGCGCCGGCTTGAGATGGTCCGCCGACAACAATTCGGTCATCACCTTCACCGTTTGCCGGACGCGCGCCCCGTCGGGCCCCGGAGCGTTCATGGTGAAGACCTCCATCCCCTCCTTCACTTGATGCTGGCAGGCGGGGAGCAGTTTGCGCTCGGCCGCCCGCTTCCCCCGTTTTTGACCGTAAATCTGCACGACGCAGAGGCGGCAAACTCCCACCGGCTTCATGTGCGGCTGATGGCACAAGGTGGGGATGGGGATTTTGGCTTCATCGCCCGGCTGCTGCACATACAGCTTCACCGCCGCGTCATAAATCGTCGTGTAGCGCGGCGTGGTCCGTCCTTCCAAATCCAACACGAAGTTTCCCTGGGCATCGGTCAGCGGCTCGGCCAGGGGCACGGTCACCGGCTGACCGTCGATCTGCACGGTAACCGTTTTTGCGTAGTCGGCGTCCGTTGGCGCATCGAGTCGGACGAGCTGGCCGTCGATGTCGCGGCTGAACAAGTCCTCATCGTCGTCCCGAATGAATAAACCCGGCACCAGTTCAGGAATGGTCGGCATGGTCTGGTGGTTTTCTGGTTTTACTGACCGCTGGTTCCGTCCGGCCCGGAAAGGTGCCGGGCCAGATCGTCTCTAAAAAAATTGATCACGGTCGTGAGCGGCACCGGCACCGAGCGGCCCAGCCCGCAGATGGAAGCCAGCTCGATCGCCTTGCCCATCTCCTTGATGAGCGGGACCAGCTCATTTTCCCAGCGCTCCGCGCCGATCGCCCCGCTCGTGAGATGCGCGCCCAGCGAGGCCAGCTTTTGCGACCCCAGCCGGCAGGGGACGCATTTGCCGCACGACTCGTTGCGGAAAAACTCGATGGAATTGACCGCCTGTTCGGCCATGTCGCGGTCTTCGGCATAGACCACCAGCCCCGCCCCGAGCGCCTGCGTCGGGCTCAGCGCGCGGAACACGTTGAGCTCCAGCTCGAGATCGAGAAGGTCGAGCTCCGTCGCGGCCGGATCGATTCCCCGGCGGGCGGTCAGCTCCTGCCAGGTCTTGTTTTTCACGTGATCGCGAGGGAGCCCGGCGGCGGCGGTCAGTTTGGCGGGAAGAAACCCGCCGGAGGGCCCCGAAGGCGCGAACCCCTTCAGCTTTCGGCCCCCGCTGATGCCCTGGCAATATTGCTCGCCCTCGATGAGCTCGCGCAAGGTCAGCCCCATCGGCACGGCGTAAACGCCAGGACGATTGACGTCGCCGGAGACCGAGAAAAAGCGCCGGCCGGAACAGCCATTCACCCCCAGATCGGCGTAGGCCTGCCCGCCATTCATGATGATACAGGGAACCCAGGCGAAGGTTTCCACGTTGCTGACCAGCGTCGGCAGATCAATGAGGCCGTTGGTCTCCAGCTTCGGCGGCAGGTTGCGCGGCTCGCCGCGCCGATCCGACATCGCCTCGATCAGCGCGCTTTGCTCCCCGCAGATGTAGCCACCCGGGCTGACGAAGACGGAAACCGGAAATGGCCGGCCCAGCACCGAAGCGTCCGCGCCGCAAACTCCCAGCTTCTCGGCGCGTTCAATTTCCGCGCGGCACGCTTCGATCTGCTCGGCGTACTCGTGCCGGATATAGATGAATCCTTGCGAAGCTTCGGTGATGAGCCCGGCCAGAATCACGGCCTCGACAATCAGGTGCGGCGTGCGGAGCAGGAGCTCGCGGTCTTTGAACGTCCCGGGCTCGCTCTCGTCGCCATTGACCACGATGAATCCGCGATCGTCGCGCTGGCGCCGGCGCGCGGTCCGGATCGCGTCGCGGACATCGCGCCATTTTTGAATGGCCGGAATTCCGGCGCCCCCGAGGCCGCGCAGATCCGCGCTCTTGAGCTCGTTGAGCAGGGCATCCGACCATCCGCCCAGCTCCGGCCCTTTCGCCCAATCCTCCTCCTGCTGCCAGCAGCGAACCGCCTCCGCGACGGCCTCTTCGAGCGGAAAATCGACGTACAATTGGCGGATCGACGCGACCCGGAACTGCTCGAGCCGCTCCTGCGGCCAGCCCGACTTCGCCCTCAGCGCCTCCACCGCGGCGGAAAGTGAGGCGTCGCGGGCCGCGATGGCCTTGCGCACGGCGCCATATTTCCGCGTCTCGCCGGGATACGGATCGATCAACCATTCGGCTTGGGAAACGGGTTGATTCGCATCCGCGTCCTCGCCCGGTGGCGCCTCCGCAAGGCACGCTGCGACGATGCCCGCAAGCTGCTCCGCTGAGCGTCCGAGATAATAGTGCGCGTGCTCGGAACCTTTGATGGCGACACAGGCGGCGGGTGCGCGATCGCACCGGCCCAGGCACGATACGCCCTCGATCTCGACGTCCTTGCCGACGATCGATTGCAATTGGCGCAGCATCTCACCCGACCCCGCCAGGTTACAGGACATGTCCCGGCAGACCTGCAGCCGGATTGTTTTGGGAGGCGAGAGCAGAAAATGCGGAAAGAAACTGGCCACCGCGTGGAGGCGATAACGCGGCACGCCCGATTCCGTGGAGAGCTGCTCGAGCGCCTTGCGGTAGAGATACCCGAATTCATGCTGAATCCGCTGCAAAGCGGGAACGAGCTCGGGGTCGTAGCGGGCAGGACTTGAACTCATGGCTGCCTCCTTGGACCGAAATCCTCTCGCCCCTGCGGCTCCGCCAGAGCAACGGAATTCGCCCGGATTCGACTGTTTCCAGGCGTCGCATGCACGTGAAGGTCGAACACACTCCCACTTCAGACATTCGGAACGCAGCGTGCAAGATCGATTCTGCTGACCGCTCGAAATCCGCTGCCCACAGAGACCGGCTCCTACCTTTTTCTCCACGCCGCGCAGCTGGCGGAAGAAAAAACCCGTCGCCTTCGCGATCCGCAGTCCCCGGCGTCATCTCCAGCGTATCGGGTTTCAATTCGCGTTCCTGGCTTTCAATCACGCCGCCTCCCTCCTTTGCGCCGTCAGCACTCCCCGTTTCGTGCTTGGCGGTGACTACTCGGTGATATTACGAGCGGCGTCATGCACCTGCTCTCCCCCGGCTCCCCATCCGCATTCCATCCGTCCACCCGGATCAAAAGGCCGATCCCTGCCCGCCCGCGAAAGATTTCCCCGCCGCTGAATTACACCGCACTTCTGGCGATGAGCCTCTGCGCCGGCCTGTGCTGCCAGGCCCTTGCCCAGGCGCCCGCGCGCTACTCCTGGCAGGAACCGCACGCCAGGGTGCTGCCCACGGGCGGACTGGCATGGGCGCCCAAGGCCTTCGTTTTCGAGAAAGGAGAGTCCCTGCGCTACATCGACTTCGACGCTGGCAACGACGCGAAGGACGGCAAGACCCCGCAGACCGCGTGGAAGCATCATCCGTGGGATGCCAGCGCGACGGGCGAGGCCAGGGCCGGCAAGGGCCTTCAGACCTACGTCTTCAAGGGCGGTGTCGTCTATCGCGGCGCGCTGAAGGCGATCGATTCGGGTGCGCCGGGAAATCCCCTCCGCCTGACCAGCGATCCGGCCTGGGGCAAGGGAGCGGCGTCGATCTACGGCTCCACGCAGATCAAGGGGGGGTGGAAGAAGGCCACTTCCCAGGAAGCCCCCGAGCTGCCCAAGCCGGACCCCGTCTGGTTCGTCGATCTCGGCAAGGACTATGATCCGGATCCGGATCGCGCGAAATTCTCCGCCCTGTGGCAGGTGGACGGCGACCAAGCCGAGCGCCTGACCATTGCGCGCCAGCCGAACTACGAGCTGACCGATCCGAACAATCCGGTGAAGAACTGGCCCGTCTGGACCGGCTATGATCCCAAGACGGCCACGCTCACCTCCCCTACTCTCGAGGGCCTCGGCGACAAGAATGTGCTCAATGGCGCGACCCTCTGGACCGAGACCGACTTCCTGATGGGCGCCGCCACGGTGCGCTCCGTTCCGCCGGGTGCGTACAATCCGGACGCCTGTTCCATCACGGGCAAGGATTTTTCCGCCCATTGGTTCAGCCGCATTCCCCGGGCCAGGGTGCACTTCATGATCGAGAACGTCGCCCGGTTTCTCGACGCTCCCGGCGAGTATTTCTTCACCGTCAGCGGGCCCAAGGCGGGACGCCTCTATGTCTGGCCGGCCCGCGGCATCGACCCCAATCGCGCCGCTTATGAAGTCGCGCAGATCCGCATCCCGATCTCCATCACCGACCAGCACGACATCACCATCAGCGGCCTGGAATTCCGTTACAACGATCCCGACGATGCCAGCCCGCGCGATAACTATGTGGGCAACGGCAGTCCGGCTCCCAGCATCCGCGTCCTCGGCAACTGCACCAATATCACGGTCAAGAACTGCAAGTTCATCCATGTGGCAAACGCGGTGGTGACCAGTCTGCGTCCCGATGGCGACGGCGGACCTTCCAACGACAAGATGATGGATAACATCATCGTGAGTGACAACGACATCCAGCACTCCGAGCGCGCCGGCACGATCTCCATCATGGGCGACAGCCAGAAAGCCCCCGGCGCCGCTTACGGCCAGCTCAAGCATGTCGAGGTGATGCGCAACCGCGTGTTCGATACCGGCTTCCGGCCGGGCTACAGCCCATGGTCCTCCATCCCGGCCATCTCCGTGAGCTATCCCGAGACCTGTGAAGTCGCTGGCAACATCGTGGATACCAGCTTTGGCAACGGCATCATCACCTACGGCGGCAAAGGCTCCGGCAGCACCAACGTGGTTCCGCTCACGCGCATCCTCGTCCATCACAACCAGATCGATAACACTATGCTCGGCTGTAACGACTACGGCGGCCTCGAGCACTTCCAGGGCGGGCCCGTCTATCTCTACAATAACATCACCCGCAATTGCGTGGGTAACCGGACGCTCGGCGGAGAGCTCGGCTACAGCCTCTATCTCGACGGCGGTTTCAAGTGTTATTGCTTCAATAACATCATCGCCGGACTCGTGAAGGACGGAGAGCCGGACTACTACAACCACTGCGGCTACTTCATGGTCTTCGGATTCATGGATCAGCTCTTCAATAACACCCTCTTCCATTTCGATAACGCCCTCGACGGCAGTTCCGGCAACCGCTCGAACATCCTCGGGAACCTGATGGTGGACTGTAAGAATTCCTTCATCGGACAGAACCGTGCCGGCGATGTCTCCATGGCGGCCGGCGGCGACACCGGCGCGATGGGCCGCATGGGCATCCCGACGATGGCCTACGGCAGCAACGTCTTCTTCGGCAACCCCAAGGAGTTCGGCCGCATCGCCGGCACCGGGAGCGTGGGCGAAGGCGCCACCAAGGCTCCGATCGTTCCCGGCAAGACGCTCGAAGAGCTGCGCGACAAGCTGCAGGAGGAAAAGTGCCGCGTCTCAAGTCTCGGCTGGCAGGTGCCCAAGGCCCCGCTCGTGGACCCCGCGAAGAAGGACTATCGCCTCGCGCCCGATTCCGGCGCGAAGGAACGGGGCGTGAAGTATTTCGTCCCCTGGGCCCTGGCCCGCACCGTCGGCGAATGGAATTTCTTCAAGAGCGCCACCACGCCCCAGGTCGTGCTCGGCGAAAGTTTCTACATGACCGACGAGTACCTCAGCCGCGACATGTATTACTTCATTCCGCGCCACGATCTGACCGTCAACGCATGCGCCGCGCAGGACTACGTGGCCAGCCCGATGGAAGACTGGATCGAGGGCGCGCTCGCCTTCGACGGCAAGAGCCGCGTCGCCTCGCTCTCCCATGCCGAAATGACCAGGACCATGGAGTATCCCGGCGGCAAGTCCGGGGAGAAGATCACCTACGACGGCTCGAAGCGCGAAACCCTCGACATGGCGGCCAACAACTTCCTCATCGAGATCATCTTCAAGACCACCCAGACCGCCGGCGTGTTAGCCGCCAAGTCAGCCCAGTCGGGATACGAACTGGCCGTGGGAGCCGACGGCGCCGCCCGCCTTACCCTCCAGGCCGGCGCCGCCCGGGCGGCCGCCACTTCCACGGTCAAAGTCAACGACGGCAAGTGGCACCACCTGCTCGCCGAAGTGAACCGCGCTGCCGGCAAAGCCACCTTCTACGTGGACGGCAAAGCCGCGGGTGAAGGCAAACTCGAAGGCCTTCCCAAGGAGGCCCCGCTTTCGAATACCGCCGACTTCATCGTGGGCCAGGGATTGGCCGGCGCGGTGGACTTCCTGCGCATCTGCCGCAGCACCCTGGCCGAGTCGAAGACGAGCATCGAGGAACTGTACGCCTGGGAAACCGGCGGCCCGTTCCTCAGTGACTTCACCGGCAAGGCCCCCACCGCCGGCAAACGCGACGCCGGCGCCATGGGGCGCTGAACAAGATCCCGCGTGATCCCAAAGAAAGACCGCGATCTGACACGGCCGCACACTGGGGCAGCACTTCGCTCTGCACCATCCGGCGCGCGGAACTGAATTGTGAATGAAGACGATCAAGCCCCGTCTCTCCAATTCATGAAACACTTCCTGCTCCTGCTCGCCGCGGTTTTACTCCCATCGGTCGTCGTCGCTCAAGTGCGTCAACCCGGCATCCCCTTTCCGACGATCCCGAATCAACCGATGCGAGTGATTCACTCCTCCCAGGCCTCGGAGCCACTCGAGGTCCTGCCCGAAAACTACGAAGTGACCTTTTCCATCAGCGACAAAGACACTCCGCCGATCGAGGTGTCCATCGTCGGTGCATCGGCGCGATTCAACGCGACCTTCGGGGAGCTGAACATCACCCTCGAAGGCGTCATCACGGTCGAGGAGTCAGGCAGCACGATTGTCGAATACGCGTTCTCGTGGTCCACGCCAGTCACCGGTGCCAATGGCAGCGTCGATTACCGTCAGACGACCGCCCGGGGCAGCCTTCGTTTGAAGCTCGGTGAAGAAGTGCCGATTGTTCGAGCCGGCCCACGCACGGTGCGGCTCTCCATCAAGAAGTGGGACGCGGCCAAAGGCAAATGACCGGACCAGAGCCCGGACGGCGCATGCTCCGCCGAAGTCGCTAGACGTGCCGCGCTACGATGCCCTGCCGGCGAAAACCGTTCGAGGTCGCCATGACGGGGGGCTTCATTTGTGCCAGTCGAGCGCCCACAGCGCAAGCGCACTGGATGTAAACTCAGCAGGAATGGACTTCGGAAACGGGTTCGCCTCCTCGATGTAAAGAGCCGTTCGGATGCTGTTGGCTCGGAAATACTCCTTGGCATCCTTAGGACTCTCGAAGATGTGTCCGTCGGCAATGAAGCGTCCTGCGCTGTCGAGACCCAAAGGTAATGGTCGCGGTTAGCGCCGTAGCCGGAAGCGTCGAGCAATGCCCGCGCTGCGGTCGCCTCGTCCTCGCTGGCGAGAATATAGCGGATGACTTGATTGATAAGGATGCCGCCGTCCGGCCACCATGCCAGGGGACGCGTGATGACACTGGCCTTGGGGTGGCGCAACGGATGCGTGTCTGGTAGTGCCGCAAGCAGAGAACCGGCGCTGATGAGGAGGATGAAAAAGGCATTCATTAACACGAGCGCGCAGCGACACCTAATGGGTGGCAGGCCTTGATTCGGAGTCGAAGGACAAGTGTGCCGGCTTCGCGGCATGCAGTAGAGTAGGCGAGAGACTTTCCGTGGCCAGCGCGGAGGTTTGCCGGGCGGGCTGCGGTCCATCTCCGACCCCTCATCAAACCGTGCAGGCGGTTTTCCCGCACACG
>JAXDQW010000028.1:0-124684 GCA_034667665.1 Chthoniobacter sp. | reverse complement strand
GGAACCGCTGATTTAAGAGCCGGTCTCACAACAGCGTGTGGGCGCGGAGGATTCGAGCGACAATTGGCCGTGGCGTTTGCGGGGTTGGAAGTCAAAAGGGGCAAGCGGAACCAGGCAAGCGGTTGCTTTGAGCTGATTCGAGAGGTTTTCTGCTCGATTGGCGTGTGCTCAAGCACCCGCGACGCTGAGCAGCGAGCGGCGGGCGATGACCAGGTTGGCCAGGGCGAAGAGCGTGTGCAACTGGGCAGTGTTCTTGGCCAAGCCGCGGTAACGTGTCTTGCGATACCGAAAGAGGTTCTTGATGATGTGGAAAGGGTGTTCCACCCGCGCCCGCACTTGGGCCTTGAGTCGCTCAAGTTGCACGGTCAGCTCTTTGACCCGGCCTTCCGCCAGTGCTTTGACTTTGCCGCGTTTGGCCGCGACGTGCCATTCGAGGTCCGGACACTGAATGGTGATTTTCTCGCGTTTCTCAATGCCGAGGTAGCCAGCGTCGGCGTAGGCCTCTTGCTCCTCTCCATGCAGCAAAGCATGGGTCTGCGCGATGTCCGCCACGTTGGCCGCCGTGCCGCTGACGCTGTGCACCAGCCCCGACTGCGCATCCACCCCGATGTGAGCCTTCATGCCGAAATACCATTGGTTGCCCTTCTTGGTCTGATGCATTTCCGGATCGCGCTCCTTGCGCGCATTCTTGGTCGAGGACGGTGCGGCGATGATCGTTGCATCCACAATGGTGCCTTCTCTCATGAGTAACTTCCGCTCGCTGAGCAGCGCGCCGACTTCCGCGAAGATCTGCTGAGGAAGATCATGCGCTTCGAGGAGGTGCCGGAAGTTGAGCAACGTGGTAGCATCAGGCACCGCCTCCACACTCAGATCGATGCCGGCAAAAGTGCGCATCGCTTGGCTGTCGTAAATCGCATCTTCGAGCGCTTCATCGGCCAGCGCATACCACTGCTGGAGGAAGTAGATCCGTAACATGCGCTCGATGCCGATCGGGGGACGCCCGCGCGTTCCCTTGGGATAGTAAGGTTCGATCACCGTGACCAGACGCGCCCAAGGCACCAGTTGCTCCATCTCCTCCAGAAACCGCTCCCGCCGCGTCACCTTCTTTTTCCCGGCATACTCGGCTTGCGCAAAGCTCATCTGTTTTTCCATACGTGTCAGCCTAACAAGCTCGCGGCCCGTTGACTGCCTAATTCAGCAAACTGGGCGATTAAATCAGCGTTTCCCTATGTCTCCATTCGCTTACGTTAGCCATTCGTCCTGGTGGCCATTTTGACCCGTCAGTCATGTAAAGCGCAGGCATGTTTTAATTCTCATTACCTACGCGAGGCGGGGGCCGCGGGGTCAGTTCCAGAAACTCGCTCGCGGAAGGTAGGCACTCATTCCCGCCGGGTGATCCGCACGATCCGCAACTCCCTGGCGAGGAAGTCGTCCCAGTAATGGATCAGGAATTTCCCAAATACTCCCACTTCCACGTCGCGTCCGTGATCGTCCCGACTCTGCCAACGCCCTCAACTGTCGGGTGCGAGCGCTCGAATGAGCGCCTGGCGTTCCGCTCCGCGCGCGGCCCGGAAGAAATCGAAAGCCTGCTCGTCGAGCACAAACTTCGACCCGGGCAATTAGCGCCCCTCGGCCAGCAACCGCTGATGGGCGTCGAGCACTTCCTCTTCGGTCACCTTGCGCCCGGCGTCCATCCGCTGCATGGCGGCGTTGACTTCCTCGCGGACGTTCGCCTCGTCGAGGCGGTTGAGGATTTCCACATACTCCACCAGCGTCAGCCGCTCGGCCCGATTCATGGTCTTCAATTCTGCTTTGATTTCAGCGAGACTCATGGCTGAAAAGTGGCAGTTCTCGCGCGGCCTGCCAAATCGTTTTCCACCCTCGTTGCCAAGGTGAGGACCGAGACGGCGGCGTACGGGACAAGTGGGTACCCTCTGGCTGCGCGAAAAGCGGGCGAATCCTTTCTCGCGCACGACGCGGTCAATCATTCGGCATTAACAGGCGGCGGCCGAACGGAGCCGCCCGCGCCCGCTCTTCAGACCCGGTAAACCCCCTCATTTGCGCAAATCCGGCGCAGCAGGTCGCTCACGGAGCGCACCGCGGATTCGCCGCCAATGATGCGGCGGAGCAGCGCATTCGACGCCGCGCTGAGACTGATCACCTCCAGGTAGCTGTTTTCGTCCCAATCCGCGGCCGCGGCGACATCGGAGCCCTCAACCATCCGATAAAACAACCGGCAAAAGGCGTTCCCGATGCCGAAGGTCGCCTCGGTGTCGATGGACAAACTGGCCAGGATCGCGCCTCCGGCCGGCGTGCTCGGAGGAGCCGGGGCCAGCTCCGGCGGAACCGCCACGGCGCTCACCTGCGCGTGCCAGGTTCCCCATTGCGCGACCGGCCGCGAGAGCCAGCTCCGGTCGGCCGGAGAGGAGCCGAGGCCGCAGAGGCGGATGTCCGAGGGCGTGAGCAGGGCGTCGGTAAATTGATTCTTGAGCAGGAAATCCGCCGCTTCCGCCACCGGGGTCAGCAGCCGCGCGATCTCTTCCAGCGACAAGGTGCGTCCGCGGCAGGCAAGGACCTCAGCGAGGGGAACTCCCTCACTCCACTCTTCCGCGACACACCACTCGCCTTTGGTGCGGCGCACCTCGACCACCGCGGTGAGGCTCGCCGGGGCGTCCGCGGAGGAGGTGATGGTCTGGAGCCGCTGGAAGTGCGCCGCGAGCTGGTGTTCGCGCAGCGCGTCTGCGGAGTCGCCGGCCACCCATTCCGTCAATCCGACCGTTCTCTGGGTCTGGTTGGAAGTGGCGCGAAAAAACCTCCCGATCCAGCGTCGGCCGCAATCGACCAGATCCGAGTAGAAGTCCTCGCATGACCCGACCGCCCATTCCGGCTGGAACACCAGCGACACCTGCGGCTCCGGCGCCGCTGGGGAAGCCGCCGCAGCCACCGGCACCTCGGGCTCCGTCACGCGGTTGGCCGCGAGCACCTGCTTGATCGCCGCAGCGACTTCGGCCGAGGAAGCAAAGCGCTCGTCCGGGGATTTCCGGACCATCCGGCTGAGCACCCCGGCGAATTCCGCGGACAGGTGCGGGGGGAACGAGGGATCGTGCGGCTGCGGCGACGCGTGCAACCTCATCGCCTCACGGGAATCCTCCACCGGGCGCCCATTCTGGCGCAGCAACGGCCCGTGACCGGCAACCAGATACCAGAGGGTCATTCCGAGAGAATAGATGTCGGTGCGCACATCCTGACCCCGCTCGCGCACCTGCTCGGGACTGCAAAACATGGGCGAACCGGCGAATCCACTCGTGGCCGCCGCTTCGCCCAACCGGCAGATCAGGTCGAAGCCCACCACTTTGAAGCACAAGCGTCCGTCCTCCACCGCGTCACCAAACCATTGGGCGTGGGCGTGGATGGGCGGCATTGGCTCCAGGAGCAGGATGTTTCTGGGCTTCAAATCCCGGTGCAGGAAATTCTTGCGGTGCACCTCCTTCATGCCTTCGCAAACCTGCAAGATCACCTGAAGCGCGGTCCGCTCCCGAAATGGCCCGACATCCGCGACGAGCCGCTCCAGATCGCCTCCGCGGCACAGCTCGGTGACCAGGTAAATCACCCCATCCTCTTCCCCGGTGTTGATGTACTGCACCAGGTTCGGGTGTTTCAGATCCCGTAACGCGAGGATTTCCGCGATCATCTGCCGGCGCCGCTCCGGGTTCTGCGCCGCCGCCGGGTGCAGAATCTTGATGGCACAATTTTCCTGAATCTCGAGGTCCCCGATCTTCGACGAACGATAGCCGTGGAGGGTCGCTCCAAAACCGCCGGAGCCGAGGACGATCGGGGCTCCCGCCTGATCGCGGAGCAATGAATATTCTCCGAAACGGTCAGGGATAAGGAGACTTTCCATCGGGATGCGGAAGAAGACTTGGCGCAGCGTCGGGCCGGCGTGGGAGCGCGAGGGTTGCCGCGACCGGCCGGAAAATCAAGGCGCAAAACAGCGGCCGGCGAGGACCGGAGCACTGGATGTGATTAAAAAGTGGTGCACAACGCCAAGGGCGTTGCGTCCTCCAGCCCAGCGAGGCGGCGGTGGGGGATAGGGAGGTTGGCGGATGGGCGAGACGTTGCGAGGCACGAGCTACCCTGGGAACGAAATCGAGATGAAACCGACCCCAACGGGGTTGTGGCCGGGAGCGGCACAGGGGCACAACCCCGATACCTCAGCGGCATTTGAATTCCATCGAAAAACCGGCTCACTTGGGTCCATGAACGACGAGCATCTGCGCGAAACCGAAGCGTTCCTGCATGAGCAGATCCCCATCACCCTCGCAATGGGAGTGCGCGTCGCAACGTATGACGGGCAGCAGCTTGTCCTGACCGCGCCGCTCACGCTCAATCACAACCATCTTGGCACCGCCTTCGGCGGCAGCCTGAGCGCCGTGGCGACGCTCGCCGGATACGGTCTGCTCTGGCTAGAGTTGCGCGATCGCACCTGCCACGTCGTCATTCGCGAAAGCTCCATTTCCTTCCGCCGACCGGTGCGCAAAGAGATTCGGGCGATCTGTCGCCGGCCGGACGAAACCACCCTCGCTGCTTTCACCGCCCGGTTTGCGGAGAAGGGGAAGGCGCGGATTCGCCTGAACGTGACGATCGAGGAGGACGACCTCGTCGCGGTGGAGTTCGCGGGAACATTTGTCGCGCTGAAGTAGCCTCGGTGTCCGCCCCAAGGAGCGGCGTGCGTCCCGCCGCCGACCCACCAACGCCCGAAGGGCCGGATCAAACGGCGACCGCCCCCGCAGACCCCACCGGCGGCGAGAGGCACGCCGCTCCTTGGGCCACGGCGATGCGCCGTCTCTTGGACACGATCGTTCCGGCTCAGGGCACCGGGATAACGCGCTGCTCACGCTGCGACGCCAGCGCCGCGGCAAAGATTTCGTGCGAGGCGACGGCCTCCTCGGGCGTGGCGCAGCCGAAGCGATCGCCGAGCTGGCCCGCGCGCTCCATCAAAAAGGCGGCCCACATTTGCTGGATCACATCGGGAAACCCCGGCTCGAAGATGCCGCCGGTGACGGTCTTGAAGGGCATGCCAAAGCCGAGGTCGGTGCGCTTCCACCACTGCTCCTTGCCGCGCTCGAAGAGCCAGAGCGTTTTCGGCTCGGAGGTGCTGAAGCGCACGCCGCCGTCGGTGCCGAGGATTTCCAAAAACCACGTATTCGTCGCGCCGGGAGCGAGCCGTTTCATTTCGAGGCGCAGCGGTGTTTCCTGGCCGCCGATGTCAGCCCACGCGTGCAGCATGGCGTTGTCCCAGGTGTCGCACTCGGCCATGCCGCCCTGTCCGTCGGGCCGCGTCGGGTAGCCGCGCTGGAGCTGCGCGAAGAGGCGCTTTGGTTTCCAGCCGAGGCGCAGCGGAATGTGGCAGGCGTGCATGCCGAGATCGCCCAGGACACCGATCTCGCCGCAGGTCGCGTTCTTGCGCTTCCAATTGGCCGGCTTGGTCGCATCCAGATCGCTGGAGTGATGAAACGCGGAGACGACTTCGAGCACCCGGCCGAGGCCATTCGAACGCGCGGCCGCGATGGCTCGCTGCGCGCCGGGCAGAAACGGAAACTCGGAACTGCACCGCACGAATCGCCCGCTGGTCCGGACCGCATCGAGGATGCGCCGGGCCGAGGCGAGATCGATCCCGAACGGCTTTTCCGCGAAGAGATCTTTGCCCGCGCTCAGCACGTCCGAATAGATCCGCTCGTGCAGGTTGTGCGGGACGGCGACATAGACGACCTCGACCTCCGGATTGGCCAGGAGCTCGTGGTAATCGGTCACGAGCTGGGTCACCGACGGGATGCCTTTGAACCACTCGAGCGTGGCCGGGTTAAGATCGGCCACGGCCACGAGCCGGGGTTGCACGGTGACATCCGTGAGTGCGCACCAGCGGGCGAAGCCGCTGGCCATTTCCCGGCCCATCAAACCGCCGCCGATGATTGCGATGTTGACCGCTTTCATTGTGCACCTCCCGTGGTGGCAATCATGGCCAGCGCCGCATCCACGCTCGCGCCTTCGTGCACCACGCTCATCAGCGCGCGGACGATGCCGGCGGGGTTCGGGTGCTGGATAATGTTGCGGCCATAGACGATGCCACTGGCGCCCTGCGCGAGGAGGCCGGTGGTGCGATCGAGGATTTCCCGGTCGCTGACCCGGCCGCCGCCGCGCACGAGGACAGGGATGCCGCCGGCGGTCTCGAT
Source organism: Chthoniobacter sp. (assembly GCA_034667665.1). Lineage (GTDB taxonomy): Bacteria > Verrucomicrobiota > Verrucomicrobiia > Chthoniobacterales > Chthoniobacteraceae > Chthoniobacter. The sequence goes on along the minus strand of JAXDQW010000028.1, from coordinate 118,454 downwards.
GACCTTGTGGTAGGCGCTGACGTCGTCGGTGGGGTCCGCCTTGATCACATCCGCGCCAAGCTCGACCGCCTGCCGGACCAGGTGCGTGATCTTCACCTCATCGCCGTCCACCATGTAACCGCCCGCCTCCGCGTTGGGTCGGAAGACGAGCGGCTCGACCATCATTGGCATGCCATAGTAATCGGCCTGCGGCTTGAGCTTCACGATATTGTCCACACATTGCGCGTGGACTTCCGGCGCGCCGGGCACCTGGAAGAGATTGACGCACACGCACGCGGCATCGTTACGGACCGCCTGGAGCATGGTGTCCGCGATCATCGTGCTGAAGCGAGTGGCGGGAAGTTCCTTGCCGTAGATGTTGGCCACGTCGGTGCGGAGAACGAGCGCGGGCTTCTGCTTGCCTCGGATGTCCTGCAAATGGCGGGCCTGGCCGACGGTGAGCTGGATCGCATCCGGCGCCGCGTCCACGAGAACACGGATGACGCGCGGCATCGACTCGATGCCTTGGAGAAAGCCCGGTTGATTGAAAAAGCCATGGTCCACCGCCACATCGAAGCAGCGGCCGGATTTGGCATTGAAAAGGCGGTTGAGGCGGAAGTGTTTCATGGCACAGACGGAGGGGTTGAGGAATTGATGGTGGGTTGTTCGCGCGAGGGCGAGCGGTTTTCTCGTTCGCATCGGCAAGTCTCCGGTCAGCACAGCCAAACTGGAGCCGAGCCCGCCACGGGCCCTCGATGGGTGACTCGCCCGCCCGGCGCGTTATTTGACGCACCACCGGGATGTTTTCGGTGGCAGGCGGGGTTGCCAATGCGTCGGATTAAGGCACCCTGTCTGTGCCATGCCAGATGTGACCAAACCTTTGAACATCGAGGAACGGAATGCGGCGGCACGTGGCTTGAAAAACTTCGCCAAATGGGATTTCGCGTGCCGGACAAGGGTGCATGGAAGAAGACGGTGGGATCGGCGAGGGATTGCCCGCATTTCGACGAAGCGCTGCGACTCGGTGCAGAATGGCGGGCGAAAGTGAATCGGGAATCGATCGAGGCGTTCGACCGTCGCGATGCTGATTCTTGATACGAATCACTCTTGCGAGCTTGGACGGGGCAGCGCCATCGGCCGCCGTCTGCAACGCCGACTCGACGAATCAAGCGACCGGCCCGTGCTGACCGTCATCACTCTTGAAGAATCCATGAAGAGCTGGCTCATTTTGGATCGACGCTATAGGCTTCAACAGCCTGATAAGCTTAAGCTTAACCCGGAGGGGACACCATGACGGTATTTGCGTTGCATACCGCGAGTAATTGCCGACTCTTTATATGTTTTCTTGTCACTTTTTTTTGTGTGGGTGGGCTATCATGTCGTTCGGACATTTCGGAGGCGCAGTACAGATTTTCCGTTTCCTGGGATTTTTGGGAGGACAATGATTCTGATGAGTGGGTAGGTATGGATGTGCGACTGAACGGAAAGTCACTCGGCTCACGAAAGGTGGCCTTTGCTAAGCTCGATAGGCTGCCTGTGAAGGCAGGTGAGCACGTCAAGCTAGACATGCCAACGGAGCCTCGAAGCTCCCCTCACCGCCCTGGTCACTGTATGTCAAGCTTCGTCCAGCATTGGATGGCGAAAGGCGCTCTCGTAGATTGGTATGAGGGCGGGAAGAAATGCCGTCTTTACACTATCACATGGGAGGATTTCTTGATTGACGGAAACTATGTTGAGAATATGGACGAAGTCGCATGGGTTGTAGACGGGAAAAGGATAGGTCGGGCAAAGGAGCTTTTAGCTTTCGTTAAACAGTGCGCAAAGGAGAACGACCTTGTCATTCAAATCCTGGAACCGCTCGATTGGCGGCCAACAAAGTTTGTTGATCCTGGGCTAACACTCGGAAGTTTGGACGGATTAGACAATTGGAAGGGGAGTCGGGTCTACCAGATTACTCCGTTACGCCAGGGCGAGCGAGAGGGGTCAAGCGAGAGGGGTCAGGGTGCAAAAAGTTGACAGAACGCTGTCAACTTTTGCAGACTGACCCGAATGGCGCCCACTTAAGCGGGGGAGTCCCGTCCGGAGCGAGTGAAGAGGAGGCTGGGGAGGCAAGGCGCTCGATTTTCTCCCGCCGCCTCGGTCGCCCTGCGGACGGCTGCCCGGCGCTCGGCGCCTCATTTCACGCAGCGGAAACCGGTGTTTTGCAGGCCGGTGTCGGTGGCGGTTTTCATCCGGGCGCTGGGACGGTAGCCGCGGCAATAGTTGTCGCTGCACATCCACGAACCCCCGCGGGTCACTTTCTTGGCCGTGCCCGGTTCGTCGGGATCGTAGCTGTCTTCGGGGCCTTTGGGATTGTGCCGGATCTCGCGGTCGGAATTCTTGACCAGGACCGCGTAGGTGTCGGGGCGGTACCAGTCATCAGTCAACTCCCACACGTTGCCGGCCATGTCATAGAGGCCGTAGTTGTTTGGGGGAAAACTGCCGACCGGCGCGGTGCCATCAAACCCGTCGAGATTCAAGCGCTCCTCCGGGAAATGGCCCTGCCAGATGTTGGCCATCCACTTGCCGCCCGGCAGTTTCTCACTGCCCCAGACAAAGGGCTGGGCGACCAGGCCGCCGCGCGCGGCGTATTCCCATTCGGCCTCGGTCGGCAGACGTTTGCCAGCCCAGCGGCAATAAGCGATCGCGTCTTCGTAGCAGACGTGAACCACCGGGTGCTTTTCGATGCCAGTGAGGGAGGAGTTCGGCCCGGAGGGGTGACGCCAGTTCGCCCCGATCACGGGCTCCCACCATTGATACATGTTGTCCATCTTTTCGCCGGGCTTCGGCGCGCGGAAGCAGAGCGAGGCGCTCTTGCCTTCAAATTCCGGGAGCAGGCCGGGCGTGGTTTTGGCACTGAGCGGGCGTTCCGCCACCGTGACGTAGCCGGTGGCTGTGGCGAACTTCAGGAACTGCGCATTGGTCACCTCGCACTTATCCATCCAGAAACCATCCAGCTTCACGTCGTGGAGCGGCAACTCGTCCGCAGGGATATCCTCGCCGATGCCCCCCATGGTGAACTTCCCGGCGGGGATCCAAACCATGTCATCCTCAAAGCGCGCATTGGCCGCGCGGGTGAGGTCTTTTCGGTGCGAAATGCGCCGCGCTTCCTTGAGCACCCAAAAGGTCGAGAGCCCGATCAAGCCAAAGAAAAAGACGGCCATGATCAGCGTCGCGCGGCCTGCCGGAGAGAGTTTGAAAAACGGATTGTCGGTTTGGTTCACGAGGGTGCGGTGGAGATTCGAGAGTCCGTGGTGCGGGTGAGCGACCAGGGATCGTTGGCGCTGGACGGGGGCGTTGCAGTCGCACAGAGCGCGACTCTCAACGCGCAACGTTCAACTCTCAACCCGTAGTTACAGGGGCGGCGGTTCCACGGGCTCTTTTACCACGGGTGGATCGGTGATCGGAACGAGCACCACCTGCCGAAGCTCCATGACCGCGTCGCCCGCTTTGCTGATCGGTTTGACGGCAAGCGTCTGCTTCCCGGCGGCCAGCATCAGGCGGCCGATCGTGTAAGGGACGAGATTCTGCCCATGCCCCGTTTCCTCGATCGTGGTGGTCAGCGACTGAGCGCCGACGCTGACCACGACTTCCGAGCCACCGCCGCCCTTGCCACAGCCCAGGAGCAACTCGACCGCATATTCGCCGGGGGTCTTCACGTCGAAATTCCAACCCACCCAATCCTCGGCCTTCGTCCATGAGCCGAGCACATTTCTTTCCGGCGCGGCTTCGTAGCGTAGCGTGGTGCCGCGCACCTTGGCCTCGCGCGCCGGCAGCACGATGACCGCACGCCCGGCAACCGTCGGCCCGACGGATTTCACCACGGCGTCCATCGTCGTCCGCCAGTCCGTGAGTGGCTCCCGCACTTCGGCGGCGCTCGTCTCGGGATCGAGATTCGAGACATCGACGTCCTCATAAAGCGCGCGGGCGAGGCTCGAGTCGAAGCGGGGATTCGGTGGATTCTCCGCGGCCCCGACCGATTGCCGCCAGGCCGCCAGTTGCCCGCGCAGGGCGCCGGCGCGGTCGGGTTCCTCCGCGGAAAGATCGGTGCTTTCGCTGGGGTCACTGGCGAGGTTGAAGAGCTCGGCTCGTCCATTTTCATAATGCTCGATCAGCTTCCAGTCGCCGCTGCGAATCGCGCCCCCGGGCCGGCCGCCTTGATTCGAGTAATGCGGAAAATGCCAGTAGAGCGCGCGCGCCGGGAACTCACCGCCGGTGAGCAACGGCAGGAGACTCACGCCATCGAGCCCGGGGGCGGCCGGCAGACCCGCCGCCTCGAGCCAGGTGGGAAGCCAGTCCGTGCTGATCACCGGCGCGGCCGAGCGCGTGCCTGGGACGACTTTGCCGGGCCAGCGCACGAGCAGCGGGACCCGCAGACCGCCTTCGTAGAGAAAGCCTTTGCCGGCCCGGAAGGGCGAGTTGTGGGTCGCAGGCGTGTCGGGCAGTTCCGGCACGTGCAGGCCGCCATTGTCCGAGGTGAAGATGAACAGGGTGCGATTGGTGAGCCCGAAGGCGTCGAGCTTGGCCATGATCCGGCCCACCGAGTCATCGAGCGTTTCGATCATCGCCGCGTAGATCGGATTAAAGGCGTCCGGATATTTCTCGATCAATTCCGGTTTCGCCGCGAGCGGCACGTGCGGGCTGTCGTGCGCGAGGTAGAGGAAGAACGGGCGGTCCTTGGCCGCGTCGATGAACTGCTCCGCCGCCTCCGTGAGGGCATACTCGCCCTTGCCGCCTTCCGTGGCCGACGGCGTGGTGACCGGAATCCCCGCCACCGCCCAATCGAAGCCTTGTTCCTTCGGCCCTAAACCAGGGCCTCCCAGATGCCATTTGCCAAAGCAGCCGGTCACGTAGCCGGCGGGCTTGAGCAACTCCGCGATGGTCTTCTCGTCGAGCGGGAGCGCGGGCACGGTTTTCGCCTGGAGCAGCCGTTGCGAGGGCGCGTCCGGACGGCCCGGGAGGAACGTGGTGAGTCTGAGCCGCGCGGGCGTTTTTCCGGTCAGGATCGCCGCGCGGGTCGGCGAGCAGAGCGGCTGCGCCGCGTAGGCTGTGGTAAAACGCATCCCTTCCTCGGCCAGCCGGTCGAGGTTCGGCGTGTGATGATCCTCACGCCCGTAGCAGGCGAGATCATTGATCCCGAGATCGTCGGCGAGGATGAATACGATGTTCGGCGGGACCGGATCAGCACTGCGCGCCGCGAGCTGCGTGAGCAGCAGGGCAACGACGAAAAACCGGAAAGAGGAAGTCATGGCGTGCACTCTCGTAGCAGCCGAGAGGACGAGGCTCACTTCTTTTCGGAGGCGCCATGATCGGAGTCTTCTGACGCCGGCCGCTACGGCGAACGGCTCAAGCTGGCGCCCCGCTCAACCCGGGGAAGTCGGGAGCGATCGTGGTGCCTTGCTCACCACCGCGCTTGAGCGGGGGCGGTTCGGCGGCGCGAGGCGGTTTCCCGGGAGGAGTCGGCGGGGTGAGCATGCGTCCGTGCTCGACGATGTCGCGGATCTGCTTGCCATCGAGCGTTTCGAATTCGAGCAGCGCCTTGGCGATGATCTCGAGCTTGTCACGATGCTTGGTGATGATCTCCCGCGCACGCTCGTAGGCATCGTCACACAGCTTTTTCACCTCGCGGTCGATCTCCTGGGCGGTGGCTTCGCTGTACTCACGGCCCTGGCCAAGATCGCGGCCGAGGAAGACGTAATCCTCGTGCTGGCCGTATTCGACCATGCCCATTTTCTCGCTCATGCCCCACTGGCAAACCATCTTGCGCGCATACCAGGTGGCCATGCGAATGTCGCCGGACGCACCGCTGGTCACGTCGCCGAAGATCAGCTCCTCCGCCACGCGGCCACCCATGGTCACGCAGAGATCGTCGATCAGCTCCTTCTTCCGGGTGTTAAACTTGTCGCCCTCGGGCAGCATCATCGTCACGCCCAGCGCGCGCCCGCGCGGGATGATCGTCACCTTGTGGAGCGGATCGGTATGCTCGAGCAGGATGTTGAGGATGGCGTGACCCGCTTCGTGATAGGCGGTGTTCTCCTTTTCCTTCTCGCTGATCGCCAGGCTACGGCGTTCCCGGCCCCAGCGCACCTTGTCGCGGGCCTCTTCGAGTTCCGGCAGCGAAATGGCTTTCATTCCTTTGCGCGCGGCGAGCAAGGCCGCTTCGTTGATCACATTGGCCAGCTCGGCGCCGCTGTAGCCGGGCGTGCCGCGGGCAATCACCGAGAGATCCACGTCGTCGCCGAGCTTCACCTTCTTGGCGTGCACCCGGAGGATTTCTTCGCGGCCTTTGACGTCGGGGAGCGCGACGGTGATCTGCCGGTCGAAACGGCCCGGACGCAAGAGCGCCGGGTCGAGCACGTCGGGACGATTCGTCGCCGCGATGATGATCACGCCCTCCTGCGTGTCGAAGCCGTCCATCTCGACGAGCAACGCATTGAGCGTCTGCTCGCGTTCGTCGTGGCCGCCGCCGAGCCCATGCCCGCGGTGCCGGCCCACCGCGTCGATTTCATCGATGAAAATCAGGCAGGGCGCCGACTTCTTGCCCTGCTCGAACATGTCGCGGACGCGGCTCGCCCCGACCCCGACGAACATCTCCACGAAATCCGAACCGCTGATCGAAAAGAACGGCACGTCGGCCTCGCCGGCGATGGCGCGCGCGAGCAGGGTCTTCCCGGTTCCGGGAGGCCCGACCATGAGCACGCCTTTGGGGATGCGTCCGCCGAGCTTTTGAAACTTTTTCGGGTCGCGCAGGAACTCGACGATCTCGGTCACTTCGTCCTTGGCTTCCTCGACGCCGGCCACGTCCTTGAAGGTGATCTTGTTTTTGTCGCGCGCGAGCATGCGGGCCTTGGACTTCCCAAAATTGAGCGCGCCTTTGCCGGCCATGCGGATCTGCTGGCGGAAGAAGAAATACAGGATGAGGAGAAACAGCGCGATGGGCATGAAGCCGAGCAGCGCGGACGCGAGGAAATTACTGTCGGTTTTCGGGGTAACCGGGATCTTGTATTGCTCCTCGAGCGTCCACTGGAGGTAGGGCATGTAGCGCAGATCGACCTGGGTGCGCACCTGCTCAAAGGCTGAACCCGGCTCGGTCCCGCGCTTGGTCGCCTTCAGGTAATGCGTGCCCACGCTTTGCTCATTGATCAGCTCGATGCCCTTCTCCTTCACGATCAGCCCTTTCTCGAGGTACTCCTTGAACTCCGGATAGCTGACGTCCTTGACGTTCCCCAGCGGGCCATTCTTGTTCATGAACAGCGCGCCGCCGATGAGGATGATGGCAAAGGCGAAGAGGACGATGCCGCGCCAATTGAAGCTCGGATCTCCGCCGTTGTTTCCATTCGACGGGCGGTTGCCTTTGGGTGAGCGAGGTTCGGGCTGGGCCATAAAGTAGGTGAGTCCCTGCGCGGCAGGGATCACATGAGCAACGCTCTCGCGACCGCCGGGCACGGCACAGGGTTGGCAAAGCTAGGGCATGCCGGCATTTGGTCAAACGGATATCGGCGCCACCCTTCTCCCGGCGTCCCAATCAGTATGGCGTCCCGATTCCCGCCAGCTCTCCCGCAATGTCGGCACCGCGTCCGAGGGCGAGGCGGGAGATCGCAAACCGCTCGCGCAGGGGCACCGAATTCAGCGCGCCATCGTAGAGAAACGCCGCCTGGTACCCGGCCCGTTCGAGGAGCGGCCAAAGTTCGTGCGGGGCGGCGCCCGCATCGCCGTAGGGGAAACAAAAGGCGCGAACCGGCGCCCCGATTTCCGCCTCGATGAGGTCCTTCGAGCGGACGATTTCCACCTCCTGCTGCCCGCTCGTCATCTCTGAGAAAGTGGGATGGCTCGCGCTGTGCGATTGGATGGAGAATCCGCCCGCGGCGAGAGCGCGCAGCTCGTCCCACGTGCAGAGCGGTTCATCCGGCTCGCTGCTGTTCGCGTCGAAGGAGTGGCTGCCGAGACCCACATAATCGGTGGGCACGAACATGACCGCCGGGAAGCCGAACTCGCGCAGCACCGGGAGCGCCTGGAGGAGCACGGAACGATAGGCATCATCGAAAGTGATCAGGGCGGCGCGATCCGGAAGCGCGGCGGGATCGTCGATCCCGCGCAGCACCGTCTCGAGATCCACCACCTGCCAGGCTTGATCGCGCAGGTGCCTCAGGAAGCCGGTGAGCTCAGGGACACTGTTGTAATACCAGGTCTCCCACGCGCCGGGCGAAGGTTCGCCGATCTTGTGAAATCCGAGCACCGCGAGTTGCCGGGAGTCGGCGCCGTGCGCGCTCATGACAGCACCACCTCCAGGACCCGGCGCAGAATCGTGCGCGCATCGAAGTGCTCCTCGGCGAGCGCGCGCGCCTGCTGACTGTGCCAGGCATAGTTTTCCGCCACTTCCGCGAGCATCCGGACGGCTTCCTCCGGTGTGTGAAAGCGGAGCATGCCCGCTCGATCCGGCAGAATTCGACTCGCTCCGGTATGCCGCACGATGGCCGGCTTTCCGCTCGCGAGATAACAAATCGTCCGGTCACTGACCCAGGCATTTTGAAATTGCACGCAGGAAGGTTTGCATGCGCTGAATTCGCCGCGCGAGCTTTGGATGTATTGCTGATAGAGCGCCGGCGTCGAAGTGACTTCATAGGAGTGGCGCACCCGCCAGCCCCGCCCACGCAGATCGCCGCCGACTTCCTCCAGCTCACAATCGGCCAGACAAAGCGCCAGCTCGAGCGGCTGCACCGTCTGGCGAGGCACATCGAGAAAGGGCAGGAAACCGCTCTTCTTGTTGTTCTCAAACAGACAGCCGGGGAGCTCGATCCATTCGCTGGTATCCCAGTTTGAGACGGTGGTGAAGGGAGCGTCCGCGGCGGCCGCAGCCACCGGCCACCAGTCCAGCGCGATCGGCGGCGTGAGGTGGTGCCAGTTCAGGCCGAGATCCGGAAAGAGCGCTTCGGGCGTGCCCACCGTTTCGCCGATGGTGAAATAATGGTCGTGCGGGGCAAGGTGCAGCTCGCCGGTCCCGACCCAGATTTGCAGCAGTCCCGGATCGATATCCACGAAGGCGCTGCGGCGAAAGCGGTTCACCACATGGGCAGGGGTCCCGCAGTTGAGCGTGAGCAGGAAATCCGCGGTCGCGGCCCGCTCCAGACCTGGCACGACGGCCGCCACTTCGGCTGGCAGCGGCTCGGGCGTTTCGCTGTCCACGACCAGCGAATCGGCGAGCCCGTAGGGTTCCAGACGGCTGCGCAAAGCGGCGATCATCGGCAGCAGTTCCTCCGGCGCCGTGCCCGGCAAGGCGAGCTCCAGCCAGAAGACCTCGCAGCCAAGCGCGCGAAAGCCGAGCGCCCAATTGAGGTGCAGCCAGAGATGCCCGCCGCCTTCCGCGAAATAGAGCGAACTTGCACTGAGGCAAACCGTGAGGCTCATGCAAAACTGTTTTGGCGGCGCCCGCGGGAGAAACGGCTCATCGTCGCACTGATTGATCGCAGGGGGGAAAGTCTATGGAACAGCGTGAGAGGAAAAAACGTGCTGGGGAAAGGAAAAACCAATCCCGGAGTCAGCGCGGCAGGATGCGACGATCCCCTCAAGCGCCTTCGAGCCACCCGCGGAGCGGCGAATGGAGGGCCTTTGGCGCCGCCTTGAGCGTCGGCCGCGCAGCCGACCGCAAGGCGGCCTCACCCTGTCCTAGCTCGAACATTTTCAGCGAAAAGGAGTCAGAGCCACCGGTGCGGGAAGGCCGGGAACATTCCCCGAAGCCCGGCTTGCGCGGCTTTGGGTCCCGACTTATCTCTTTACCCCCTTTACGCCCGTCCAAATGATTAACTACCTCCTTAAAAAGGTCATCGGCTCGAAAAACACGCGCCGCTTGAAGACCATGCGGCCGATCGTTGCGCGCATCAACGAGCTGGAGGTGGAATTTCAGAAGCTCTCGGACGAGCAGCTTCGAGCCAAGACCGCCCAATGGCAGGCGCGCCTCGCCCCGCTCGAGGATTGGGACGAGCAGCAGGCGGTGCTGGAGGAGATCCTCCCGGAGGCTTTCGCGGCGGTGAAAAACGCGGCCCGCCGGCTTTGCGGACAAACCTTCCCGGTTTGCGACCAGCCTTACACCTGGAACATGGTGCACTTTGACGTGCAGCTTCTCGGCGGCATCTGTCTCCACCGGGGGATGATCGCGGAGATGGCCACGGGTGAAGGCAAGACGCTCGTCGCGACGCTCCCGCTTTACCTCAATGCCCTCGCCGGGCGCGGTGCGCACCTGGTCACGACGAACGACTATCTGGCCCGCCGCGACGGCGAGACCATGGGTCAGCTGTACAGCTTCCTCGGGCTGAAAACGGGCATCATCCAGCACGACCAGTATCCCGACGAGCGCCGGGCGCAATATACCTGCGACATCACCTACGGGATGAATTCGGAGTTTGGCTTCGACTACCTGCGCGACAATGGCATGGCCACGAGCAAGGAGCAGCAGGTCCAGCGCGGCTACTATTACGCCATCGTTGACGAAGTGGATTCGATCCTGATCGACGAAGCCCGGACCCCGCTGATCATCAGCGGTCCGGCCACCGTCTCGACCCACCAGTACGACAAGTTCAAGCCGCTGGTGGATCAGCTCGTGAAGAAGCAGACGATGCTCTGCAACCGGCTGGTGTCCGAGGCCGAGGCGCTTTGGGACCAGGGCAAGACCGAGGAGTACGGGCCGATGATGGTCAAGGTGAAGTTCGGGCAGCCGCGCAACAAAGGCTACCTGCGCGCCATGGAAGACCCGGACAAACGCCGGGTGATCGACAAGACCGAGCTTTCGTTTTTCACCGACACGCGCAAGGAGGAGCTCTTCGCGCTGAAGGAAGAGCTGTTCTTCACCGTCGAGGAGCGGGCCCACGAGGCCGATCTGAGCGAGCAGGGCCGCCTCTTCATGAATCCGGACGACCCGGACACCTTCGTGCTCCCGGATCTGATCACGCAGTTCGCCGAGATCGACCAGGATCCCACGCTCGACGACGCGCAGAAGATCGAGGAGAAGTCGAAGCGGCAGGCCTTCTGCGATCATCAAGGCGAACGGATCCACAATATCTCGCAGCTCCTGCGCGCCTATTGCCTCTACGAAAAGGACGTCCAGTACGTCGTCGAGGAGGGGAAGGTCATCATCGTCGATGAGTTCACCGGCCGCAAAATGAGCGGGCGGCGCTGGAGCGACGGCCTGCACCAGGCGGTCGAAGCCAAGGAAGGCGTCCAGATTGATCGCGAGACGCAAACCCTGGCGACCATCACCATTCAGAATTACTTCCGTTTGTATCAAAAGCTCGCGGGCATGACCGGCACCGCGGAGACGGAGGCGAACGAGTTCTGGGACGTTTACAAGCTGCACGTGGCGGTCATCCCCACGAACCAGCCGTGCGTCCGCAAGGACATGAACGATTTCATCTACAAGACGCGGCGCGAGAAGTTCAACGCCGTGGTCAAGGAGATCGCCGCGGCGCACGGCAAGCAACAGCCGGTGCTGATCGGCACGGTGAGCGTCGAGGCCAGCGAAGTGCTCAGCCGCATGCTCAAGCGGGAGAAAGTGCCGCACGCCGTGCTCAATGCGAAGTATCACATGCAGGAGGCGGAGATCATCGCCCGCGCCGGCCAGCCCGGCAGCGTGACCATTTCCACCAACATGGCCGGCCGCGGCACCGACATTAAGCTCGGGCCCGGGGTCGTGGAAGTCGGCGGCCTCTATGTCATCGGCACCGAGCGCCATGAGGCGCGGCGCATCGATCGCCAGCTCCGTGGACGCTGCGCGCGCCAGGGCGACCCGGGCTTGTCGCGCTTTTACGTGTCCTTCGAAGACGACCTCATGCGGAATTTCGGCGCCGCCGATCGCATGACGAAGATGATGGAGCGGTTTGGCCTCGAGGAAGGCCAGGAGCTCGAGCATCCCTGGCTGAACAAGTCGGTCGAAACCGCCCAGAAGCGGGTCGAGCAGCGCAACTACATGATCCGCAAGCGGTCGCTCGATTTCGACGACGTGATGAACAAGCAGCGCGAAGTCGTGTATGGCTGGCGCAACGAGGCGATCAACACCGACGAGCCGCGTCCCATGCTCTGGGAGGTCATCGACGAAGCGATCCCCGCGAAAGTCGCGGAGTATCTCCCGGAAGGCGACGAACCGAATCACACCGGACTGCTGAACTGGGTGAACGTCACTTTCCCGCTCGGCCTCACCGAGGAAGCCGGCGGGTTCACCAAGAAGACGCCGGCGGAGGTCAGCGAGTTTCTCGTCGCGCGGATCAAGAAGAGCTACGAGCTGAAGTGCGCCCACGAGCTGGTGGAAGCGGTCAAACACCTCGAACGCTACATCATTCTCAACGCCATCGACCGGCTCTGGCAGGAGCACCTCTACGCCATGGATTCGCTGCGCGAGGCGGTCTATCTGCGCGCTTACGGACAGAAGGATCCGCTCATCGAATACAAGAACGAGGCCTACGAGATGTTTACCGTTCTGATGGACAACATCAAAGGCGAGATCCTGCACAACCTCTTCCGCTCGACCTCGAATCTCGAAGCCTTCGGCGCGTTCCTGCAGAGCCTCCCGCAGTTCCTCATCCATGCCGACGAAACCGGCACGGAAACCACCGAGGCCAGCGGGGCGGCTCGTCCGGCGGGAGTTCGCTTGAATCCGCCGACGGCGGCCACGCGCGCCCTGGAGCCGAACGGCGAGACCGAGCCTTCGCTCGACGAAGTCTTTGCGCACCGTCGTCCGCCGGTGAAAGACCTCAGCAAAGTGGGCCGCAACGATCCCTGCCCCTGCGGCAGCGGGAAGAAATACAAGAATTGCTGCGGCCGCCTGGCTTGACCGGGTAACTCAAAGAAAGACCCTCGGCAACGCGCTGGCCCGCGGGGTGCCGGCGATTGGCGGCTACTTTGCGTCTTCGAAACGCAGCGGCGCAGAGGACGCAAAGGGCCGCAGAGGAAGAGCAGTGCTGAGAGGAAGAGCTACTTCCTGCCGATGCAAAAGAGGCTGGATTCGCCGCGGATGAAGATCTGGCCTTCACTCAGCGCTGGCGAGGCGAAGGTGCGCTCCCCCAGTTCGTTGCGCGCGACGAGTTCGAACTTCGGCCCGGGGCGCACCACGTTGGTCACGCCCTGATCATTGAGGAAATAGACGAGCCCCTGCGCGGAGACGAGCGAGGCGTGCTGTTCCCCGAGCCGCTCCTGCCACGCGACGTTGCCGGTGGCGGCTTCGAAGCAATGGGCCACCCCCGAGTCCGAAGTGACCAGGAAGTAGTCGCCGATGGCAATCGGGGAGGGGACATAGGCCGCGCCTTTCTGCGTGCGCCAGGCGATGTGCGTGTCGGTCACATTGCCGCTGCCATCGGGACGGATGGCGAGCACGTGATGCTGCGGATAGCCCGCCGTGAGGAAGAAGAGTCCGGCGCGGTCGTTGAAAACGAGCGAGGCCACAAACTGCTCCGTCGGTCCGTCGATCATCCAGAGCAGTTGGCCCGTCTCCGGCGCGTAACTGGCCACGCACTTGGTCCCGGAAAGGACCATCTGGGTACGGCCGCCGGCTTCGCGAATCAGCGGCACGCAATAGCTCCGGGTTTGATTCGGGCGCGCGATGCGCCAGAGCTCGCGGCCGTCCGCCCGGGCGAGCGCCACGATGTAGCCGTCGCCATCGTGGTCGCAATTCACGATGACCTTGTCCTGAAACAAAATTGGCGAGCTGCAAAATCCGTGCACGCTCGAAAATGGCCCGACGTGCTTGAGCCAGACTTCTTTTCCCAAGAAATCGTGCGCGGCCACGACCGCCTGCGCGCCATCGAGGAAGGCGGTAAATACGTGCTCTCCGTCGGTGGCCGGCGTGGAGGACGCGTGGGAATTTAAGCGATGCGTGCGCTCGGGCGGCGCCTTGAGCACGGTCTTTTGCCAGAGCAGTGCGCCATTGGCGCGGTCGAGGCAAAGGAGCTGGCGCTCCTGGGTGTCATCGAGCGCGGCGACGAGGAACACGCGGTCGCCCCAGACGATTGGTGAAGCGTGGCCGTTGCCGGGCAGGGCCGTCTTCCAGGCGAGGTTGTCAGTGGCGCTCCACTTGCTCGGAACACTGCGCTCGAGGCTGGTGCCATCGAGCCGGGGTCCGCGCCAGGCGGGCCAGTTTTCCGCCCGCAAGGGCAGCGCGGCGAGGAACAGGGCGAGAGCGAATTTCATGAGCCCGAACGGAGGCCTGATGCCGGCGCTGGCGCCACCGACCGCGAGCCGGACGGCCTTACGGATTGATGAAGGCCTGGCCGCACGACGGGTCCTCCACCTGGGCCCCGCGCGGGATGCCGCGGACGTCGATCAGGTTGTGCGGCGGATACGGGCTGGTGACAAAGCCATAGCGATTCGTGGGACGCGCGTAGGGAAGGTTGTCCTCCTCCTCGTAGGGGGGGCGTCCCGAGTATTCGCGCTCACGATCATACCGTCGGTGGTGGTTGATCGCCTTGCCGATCAGATAACCGGCGCCAGCCCCGATCGCGGCCCCGCGCAGCGCATCGCTGCCGCGGCCGTGCAGGAGTCCGCCGATCGCGGCGCCCGCCGCCGCACCAGCCAGAGCATTGTCACCGCTGCTTCCGCAGCCGCTGAAAATCATCGCCACAAAGAGGCCGAAGGAGATCAAGGGGAGGGTTTTTTTCATCGTCGGATTGCAGTTATCGCGCGTTTAAGACGACACGCAAGGGGCGGTTGTTCAGCCGAATTTTGCGCGCCACATGGTGGTGGCGATGGCGGCCAGTTTTTCGATCCGGCTGAGGCGATAGCGCTGGGTGAAGATCCGGAAGCCATCGCGTTCCATGCGGGCCAGAATGCGGCTGTAAACCGCGCGCATGATTTCGGCGGCGACGAGGGCGCGGCGATCGCCCGCCGGCCGCAGGGCCACGGCCTGGGCGTAAAAAGATCGCGCCCGCTCCGCCTCGAAGCCCATCAGGGCGAAGAAGGCGTCGTTGCGCCGGCCCGCGGCGAGGTCCTCGGCGGTGTAGCTGAAACGCGCGAGATCCTCGCGGGGGAGATAGATGCGTCCGCCGTTCCGCCAGTCTTCGCCCACATCGCGCAGGATATTGGTGAGCTGGAGCGCCAGGCCGAGCGCGACCGCATATTCGCGCGAAGCCGGCTCCCGGCAGCCAAAGATTTCGATGCTCACCAGCCCGACGGCGCTGGCCACGCGGTAACAGTAAAGGCGCAGATCTTCCCAAGTGGCATAGCTCGCGCCGTCGAGATCCATTTCCACGCCGGCCACGATCTCGAGCCAGTGCTGCAAGGGCAGCCGGTATTTGGCGATCAGGGCGCGGACCGGCACGGCGAGTGCCGGCTCATCGGAGACCGGGCCCTCCAGTGCGGCCCGCCAGCGGTCCAGGGCCATCCGCCGCTCCTCGCGCGGGACGCCGGGATCGTCGGCGATGTCATCGACGACCCGGCACCAGGCATAGAAGACCGTGATGTCCTCGCGCCGCTCCGGCGGCAGCGAAATGAAGGCCAGCGCCAGGTTCGATTTGCTGGCGCGGGTGATCTGCTGCGCGTCGGGCGGCGGAGTGCTCACGCGCCAGCTTTGGGCAGAAATTCCGGGTCGCGCGGCAGCGTCCCGTCGGCGAGTTCGATGACGCGGTCGGCCGGCTCGCTGGGAAACGAGGCCGTGGCCGTGGCCAGCACCGCCACGCCGAACCGGGTCACGCATTGGCGGAGCAGGGCGGTAAAAGCCCGCAGCTCTTCGTCCGCGAGGGCCGCATCGAGATTCTCGATGAGCAACGCGGCCGGCTCATTGACGAGGGCTCGGGCGAGCGAGACGCGATGCTGCTCGAACGGCGCGAGGGTCCCGCACAGAGCCTGCTCGCGCTCGAGCAGCCCGACGAAGTCGAGCAACGCTTCCGACCGGCTTCGCGCCTGGGTGGGATCGACGTCGGATAGTTTGAAAAGCGGCATCGCCACGTTTTCAATCACGCTGAAGGCGGGCAGCAGAAAAGGCGCGGCGAAGACAAACCCGAGCCGGCGATCGCGCAGCTTCACCCGCGCCTCCTCGGGGTTGGCTGGCACCGGAGCGCCCTCCAGCAGCACCACGCCGGTATCCGGGATTTCGAGCAAGCCGAGCAGGCGCAGCAACAGTTCGTGACCCGAATCCGCCGCGCCGGTGAGCAGGCTGAAACTGCCGGGCGCGAAGGCCAGATCGATCCCGCAGACAGCGGCCGGGCCGCGCCGGCACGAGACATCGCGGAGTTCGAGGACGCTGGCCAGGGCGGCGCTCACGTCAAAACTTGATCCAGCTCTCGTGCGCTGGCCGGCCGTGGTCGAAGCGTTTGTAGAGGCAGACCCAGCTCGCGAGCAGCCAGGCACCGACCAGCCCGTTCAGCCAGGGCGAGAGCAGACCCCAGACGATGCCCAGGGCCGTCCCGTCGCCGAACGCCCGGGCAAAGACCATGTCGCCCATGTGGTAGAGATAGAAGTGCAGGCCCGCGATGGCCAGGAACCAGGCAAAGGACCATCCGTGGCGGACGAGGAAGCGGCCATGGTCGCGCAGCGCCTGCCGAATCGACTCGTTGTGGAAGGTGAGCGTGATTTGCATCGTGGGAAACACGAGCAGGAAGGCCGTGAGGATGGAACGCGCGAGGAGCATCCGGAACTCGATCCGGGCATCGTCCGCGGGAAAGATCCCCTGGAACGCCGTGAAGTTTTTCAGGATCAAGGGAAGGTCGATGAAGAGACTGCTCAGGATCATCACCACGGCCGCCCATTTCACCACGAACGCGAAACGCCGGATGGCAAAATCGAGCAGCGCCGCGTGATTGAAAGTGAGGCCGCGGACCCAGCAATAGGCCAGCAAGATCAGGTAAATCTGAATGCAAACGCCGAAGAGGTATTCGAAAAGAAACGCCAGCCAGACCACCACCGGGGACCACTGGAGCCAGATCAAGGCGACCGTGCCCTGGAGATCGAGCAGCGGTGGCGCGAGGTAGAGCAGGAGCTTGGCGATCACCGCCAGCGCGCTGATGAGAATGCCCAAATAGGCGGGCCAGCCCCAATGGCTATAGCGGCGGCGCAAGGCCCGCAGGAGCACCATCTGGTGGCCTTGCCAATTGACCAGGAAGAGGACGGCCGCGACCGTCGCGAGCGGAAAGGTGGTGACCAGATTGTTGAAGATTCCGGCCACGCTTTCAAAGGCCGGCAGCACCGCATCCCGCGCCGCGTCGTGCATGCCGTGCGGCGGGAGGTACCAGAGCGATTCGGGCGAACCGGTGAGCCAGAAGTTCGGATCCCGCCAGGCCGCGCGCAGCCACATGAAGGTCGGCCGGTCGGCGGGCGGCAGCACGCAGTAGCTGTAGATGCGCAGGATTAATCGAAAGAGCGTGTAGGCAAAGCCGAACGCGCCGAACGTGAACCAGAGCGCCGGATAGCGCCGGATCGCGCGGAAGCCATCGCGGAAGGCCTCGCGCACCGGGTTGCTGAACATCATCAGTAAATAGCCCCCCAGCGCGCCGGCAAGGAGCCACGGAATCTGCGCTGGGTTAAGGCCGAACTGAACTGCGCCGGGGGCGGGCATGAGGGATTGTTAGGCGCATGCGCCTTCGGAGAGAAGAGGGAAGTCACGGCAGGCGGGGACGCCCGCGATACGGCCGTAGCGCAAGCCTCTGGCTTGCCGTGCCGCCAAGCGTCCCGCTTGCCTCACCGCAGCAGGCGAGGACGCCTGCGATACGGCAGGCGGGGACGCCTGCGCTACAGCCGTAGCGCAAGCCTCTGGCTTGCCGTATCGCAGGCGTCCCGCCTGCCTCACCGCGGCAGGCGGGGACGCCCGCGCTATTCCCAGCGCGAGCTCTTGCAGCCGGTGTAAGCGAGGAGCAGCCCCAGGATGACGTGGCACATCAGCACCCAGACGCACAGCGGCGCGTCGGAAAGATGCGTCTGGGTGACCTTGAGCACCGACTCATAGAAGCGCGTGTCGCGCAGCGTTTGCACGAAGCCGGACCAACCCCAATACGAGGCGATGATCGGGCGCGTGACCCAGCTCAGCGCGGTGGGAAGGGCCAGCACGGCGCCGGAAAGAGGGAGCTGAAAGCCGACGAGATAGATCGAAACCAGCGAGGCCTGCTCGGCTGTTTTCATGACGCTCGAAAGCCCGAGGCAGACGGCCGTGAGCGCCGCATTGACCAGCACCAGCAGCACCATCTGCATGCCGAGCGCGCCGGGGAAGCGGACGACGAAGTTCACGAAGACCGCCATCCAAAGCGACTGCGCCAGCACCAGCACACCGAGAAAGGCCGCCTTCGAGGCGACATAGGCGGAAGGGCGCAGACCGGCGAATTTTTCCTTCTCGAAAATCAAACGTTCGCCCGCGATTTCACGGGCTCCATTGTTCGAGCCCATCAGCGCGAGCAGGATCACCTGAAACATGATCAGCCCCGAAACCAGGCTGCCGGTCCGCATCAACTCGGCTTCCTGCGAGAATTGGTTTTGCAGTTGCTGGAGAAAGTTGCCGGTCGCGACTCCGTTCAGATTCTTGATCTGCGGCAGCCCATCGAGCGCGAAGACCACAACGATGATCGGAAAGCCGATGAGCAAGGCAAACTGCAACGCGAGCTGGCCGCGATCGCGCAGGAACAGCTTCCAGCGGCGGCCGAGCAGCACGGCGAATTGAGTCAGGAGCGACGGCGTGGGGGCATGTTTCGGCGCTTCCTTCTCGCTGAGCGGCTGCGTCTTTGCGCCGTCTTCTTTCGCTTCCGGCGCCTCACCTTTCTCGGCCTTCAATTTGGCCAGGAGGAATTTCATGCGCTCCTCGGGATCTTCCGGAAGCTCCTCGGCTTTGGAGGAGACTCCCTCGAGGCTCACGTCATCAGCGACTTCGGCATCCACCAGACCGGTCTGCGTATAGTAAGCGGTGCGGTGTTTGAGCCAGGAGTGGTGCCAATCGTCCGGCTTGCGCTGCGCGAGCCGCGGAAAAAGGTCCTCCGGCTTCTCGACGTTGAAGTAGTGGAAGAGGAAATCGGCCGGCCCGTGGTAAGTCACGCGTCCCTGGTAAAGCAGCACCACGCTGTCATAGAGACCGAGATGCCGCAGGCTGTGCGTGACCGAGAGCACGATGCGCTCTTCGCGTCGCGAAAGCTGGTGCATCAAGCGCGCAATCTCATCCTCCGCCTTCGGGTCGAGTCCGCTGGTCACCTCGTCGCAGAGCAGCAGATGCGGCGAGCTGACCATTTCGAGGGCCAGGGCCAGCCGGCGCTTCTGTCCGCCCGACAGCACCTGCACCCGGCGATCGGCGATTTCGTCGAGGCCCACTTCCTTGAGGATTTGCTCGATCCGCTGCTCGCGCTCCGCGGCCGCGAGTTGCGCCACGCGCAGCCGCAGCGCGCTTTCGACGCTCTCGTGCACGGTCAGCAGATCGTAGGCGATGCTAAACTGGGGAACGTATCCGATCTCGTGCGGATCCATGTCTTCCTCCGCGAGATCGCGCCCCTCCCAGAGCACGTGACCCAGCGTCGGCTCGCGTAGGCCGGCGATCACTTTCAGGAGCGTGCTCTTGCCGCAGCCGGAAGGCCCGAGAATCGCGGCGAAGTGTTTCCTGGGGAAACGCACGTTCACTTCCGCCAGCAGCATCGGTTCGTCCGGTGCGGCTCCGAGTTGGAGGCTGACTTCCTTGAGTTCGAGCATCAGGAGGGAAAGGGAAGCGGGAAAAACATCCAACGCCCAACATCCAACATCCAACACCCAATGAACGCTCCGCGTGGTTTCCCGCGCGCAGCGTGGGTTGGATGTTGGGTGTTGGGTGTTGGGTGTCGGATGTTCATCGACTCCGCGCGAGGGTTGTGCATTGACGCGCGGTTGTCAGTTGCAAAAGTGGCGCATGCCCCGTCCCGCTCCCTCCCGTTGGAAAACTGTCGCCGTCTGGGGAGCGCCGGTGCTGCTGGTGCTCGCGCTGGCGGGGTTCTTTGTCGTCAAAGCGGCCATCGATGCCTACCTGCGCAGCGAGCGGTTTCGCACCTTTCTCGCGCACCAGGCCGGCGCGACGCTCCGCGCGGAAACGGAAATTGCCCCGCTCCACTTTGCCACTTCGAGCATCTACACCGAGCAAGTCCGGGCCCGCGGGCGCGCCGACGCGGACTTCTCCGGGTTGCAAGTGGACGGATTGCGCGCCGAGCTGAGCTGGAGCCGTTTCTTTGCGCATGTCTGGCAGGTGGACCAGGTGGATGTGCAGCGCCTGCGGATCGATCTGGAGGGCGAGCGAGCCGTGGGGGCGCCGACTGATGCCGCCCCGACGAGATCCGCCCCCCCGTCGCCGTCTGGCCGCAGCGGGTGGCTGCCGAATCGGGTCGAGATCAGCGCTGCGACGGTGCACGAAGCGCAGCTCACCTGGGCCGGGGGAGGCCTGCGCGGGACGGCCTTGCAGATCAAGCCCGCCGACGGCGGCTGGAGCATCGAAGGCGCCGGGGGAAAGATCGAGCACGCCACCCTGCCGGCGCTTGAGGTGCAGCGCCTGGCGTTGCGTTACCGCGAGCCGTCGCTGTTCGTGAACAATGCGGAGTTTCGCCAGGGCTCGAGCGGCAGCGTTTCCGCGACCGGCGAGATCAATTTCTCCGAGCGCCTGGATCTTCATGCCACGCTCCAGAACATCGCCATCACGCCCTATCTCGCCGGCGATTGGCGCCTGCGGTTGAAGGGCGACGCCTCCGGCGAAATCGCGGTGCGCTGCGCGCTCCCGTTGCGCGGGCCGCCGGAAATCAGCGGCAAAATCGCGCTGACCAACGGCCAGCTCGAGGCGCTTCCCTTTTTGAATCAGATCGCTGACTTCACCCAGACGCAGCAGTTTCGCCGGCTCGGTCTCAGCCGGGCCACTGCCGACTTCACGCAGTCGGGCCCCCGGCTGACTGTCCGCAACCTGGTCGCGGAATCCGAAGGCCTGATCCGGATCGAGGGCGGCTTTTTTTCGGAGAGCGACCAGATCGACGGCACCTTTCAAGTGGGGGTGACGCCCGCGAGCCTGCAATGGCTGCCGGGTTCACAAACGCGCGTCTTTACCGAATCGCGGGGCGGCTATCTCTGGGCGCCGATGCGCCTCACGGGCCCGCTCGCCTCCCCCAACGAAGATCTTTCTTCGCGCCTGCTCGTCGCGGCCGGTGGGGCGGTCATCGAAGGGGTGGAGAAGACCGTGAATGACAGCGCCAAAACGCTCAAGGACGCGGCCAAGAGCGCCCTCGACCTCTTCCTGGCGCCACCGAAATAGAGTGCGGGCGCTGGCGCGGGGGGCTCCCTCGCGCGAGCGCACATTGTGTGGATCGACGCAGATTGCACCCGGGGAACTTGCCGCTTGTCGCGCGCGGCTCGTTTGGTAAAACGCGTCGCATGATCGTCACCACCGCCCAACTCTACAAAGTCGCTTACGGGAAGTTCGCGATCGGAGCTTACAACATCAACAACGCCGAACAGACCATGGGGCTGTTCAAGGGGTGCATCGCCAGCGAGGCGCCTTTTATCATCCAGATTTCAAAGGGAGCGCGCAAATACACCGACAAGCGTATGCTCGAAGCGATCATCCGCTCGGCGAGCGAAATTTTTCCGGACGCCATCTTCGCCGTGCACCTCGATCATGGTGATGAGGAGACCTGCTACGACTGCATCGACTCCGGCTTTTACAGCTCCGTGATGATCGACGCCTCGCACGACAGCTTTGAGGACAACATTGCGACCACCCGGCGCGTCGCGGACCGCGCCCACGCCAAGGGCATCAGCGTCGAAGCGGAACTGGGCATGCTCGGCGGCGTCGAGGAAGACATCAGCGTGGACGAAGGCAACGCCTGCCTGACCAATCCGGACGAAGCCGTGGAGTTCGTGGCGCGATCCGGATGCGATGCGCTCGCCGCGGCGATCGGCACCAGTCATGGCGCCTACAAGTTCAAGGGCCAGCAATCGCTGCACTTCAATGTCATCGAGGCGATCCAGAAAAAGATTCCCGGCACGCCCATTGTCATGCACGGCAGCTCCAGCGTCCCGAAGGAGGAAGTGGCGCGGATCAACGCCGCCGGCGGCACTCTCGATCCGAGCGCCTGCGGGGTGAACGAGGAGGAGTATCTGCCCGCGGCGAAACTCGGCGTGACCAAGGTAAACATCGACACCGACGGCCGTCTCGTCTGGACCCGCGTGCATCGTGAATTCTTCCGGGATAAGCCGGGCGAGTTCGACTTCCGCCCGCCCGGCAAGGTCTTCATCGAGGAATACGCCAACTTCATCGCGCGCAAGAATGGGAAGCTCGGCTCGGCCGGCAAGCTGGCGGAAGTGCGGGCGGCCGTCACGAAGTAGCCGATGAGACTCTTTCCGGTTGCCGCGGCCTTCCTCGTTGCGTCGCTCGCGACGGCCGTGGAACCCGCCTTTCCGATCGGCCAGGCCGTGGCCGTGGCCCAGCAGAGCCTCAAGGAGCGCGGCCTCGAAGGAAAATATTACATCACCTCCGTGAAGCTCGCCGCCGACGACGCGCGGCGCTCGTCCTTCCACTGGGCCATCGATTGGTCGGATTCCATCCCGGTCAGCGAGTTGAAAAAGGAAGTGGGACTCGAGATCAAGATGGACGGCTCGGTGGTCAGCATCGTCAAAGGCCCGGCGAATCGTAACCCGAGCACCGGCGCCTTCGACCCCAACGGCTCGACCGGACTGCAGAACTATCGCACCCGCGCCGATCGGCCGAGCATTCTGAACCTGAAGCATTGAGCGCCGCCGCGGAAATGACGGGTGCAGCCGGCCGGTCGGTCCGCGAGAGCTGACCGCCACTCGCCCGGCCGATGCAGTTCCTCGCTCCGGCGAAGATCAACCTCACCCTGACGGTCAAGGGACGGCGGGACGACGGCTTTCACGAGCTTGAAAGCCTGGTCTGTCCGATCTCGCTCTTCGATACCCTGGAGATCACACCGCGCGATTGTGGCGGGCTCGAGTTCGTGTGCGATGACCCGACCCTGCCCACCGACGAGACCAATCTCGTGGTCCGGGCCGCGCGCCTATTTTGCAGTTCCTGCGGGCTCGAGCCGCATCTGCACCTCGATCTCGCCAAGCGCATCCCGCATGGCGCCGGCCTCGGTGGCGGCAGCAGCGATGCCGCAGCGACGCTCTTCGGTTTGAACCGCGTTTTCCAAACGGCGCTGAGCCTCGACGCGCTCAGTGCCATGGCCGCCGAGCTCGGGTCCGATATTCCTCTCTTCCTGCACCACTCCGCCGCCGTCATCCGCGGGCGCGGCGAGCAGGTCGAGCCGGTCGCGTTTCCGCACACTCTGCCCTTGTTCCTGATCAAGCCGCCGTTTGGCGTCCCGACTCCGTGGGCCTACCGGCGGTGGAAAGAGGCGCGGGAAATTCCCGGCGTGCCCTACGCGCCGCAGGAGTTCGCCTGGGGCAGACTGCACAACGATCTGGAACGTCCGGTCTTCGAGAAATATCTGCTCCTCGCGCTGCTCAAGCGTTGGTTGCTCGCGCAACCCGAAGTCGCCGGTGCGCTGATGTCCGGTTCGGGCGCCACAGTCTTTGCGGTGCTGCGCGCCAGGGACGCCAGCGTCGCCCTCGGCGAGCGTCTTGTGGCGGAATTCGGGGCGGGCCTCTGGTGCTGCCTCGCCGAAACGGTAGGGTGACTTGCAGTCGGCCATGGTGGGGCAGACTTGCAGTCTGCCACGGGCGTGCGGAGCGAGGCGGCCGGTCTTCCTCCGCGGCTGCGACCCCAAATCTCCCCAGCCTCCCGGGGCGATCCGGACCCGCGCTCAGCCTCGACTCGAACATCGGGTCAGCCCGCTTCGCTTGTGCGCTTGTTTTCCGCGAGGGCCCCCACAATATCGCCGCATGTCACCCAAGATTACCTGCCTTCGGTCGTTGCTCCTCGCTCTCTTCCTTGCCCTCGGCGCTCCCGTCCACGCGGCCGACACCGGGCTGGAATTTCAGGACAATGATGCCGTCCCGGTGGTGCTGGCGCGGCAGGGCGGGAAGGTCGTCGAATTGCGCCTCAAATCCGGGGAGAAAATTGGCGGCAAGGTCGAAAAGGTCGGCGCCAAGCTCGTCCACCTCTCGCAAATCACCGGCGCGGAATTCTTTGAGGCCGTGGTGTTGCTGGACGACATCAGCGCGGTCGTCGTGCGCGCCAAGAGCAAGTAGCCCGGAACGGGTTGGGCAAGGGCGGGGGAGAGGACGAGAATTCGGTTCATCTCTGCGGCGCATCGATTAACTTTCGACCGCATGCCGATCTACGAATTCTACAGCCCCGACAATCACAAGATCTACTCCTTCTACGCGCGCAGCCTCGCCTACGCCGGACGGACGCCCCGTTGCCCGGATGGCGCCCGCCACCGCATGGAGCGCATCTTCTCGAGTTTTGCGATCACCGGCCGGGCGAAGGAGAAACCGGAGACGCCGGAAGGCGGGCCGGACGATGCCCGAATGGAAGCGGCCATGGCCGAGATGGAACGCGAGTTTGGCGGCATGGACAGCGAGAATCCCGACCCGCGCCAGCTCGCGCGGATGATGCGCAAAATGTCCGCGCTGAGCGGCGAGAAAGTGCCGGGGGAAATGGAGGAAATGATGCGCCGGATGGAAGCCGGCGAAGACCCCGAGAAACTCGAGGAGGAATTCGGCGATGCTGTCGAAGGGTTCGATCCGCTGGGCGGCGGCGGAGAAGCCGAGGCCGGCGCGGGAATCAAGGCGCGGCTGCGCGCGCTGCGCCGCCCGACCCGCGATCCGGTGCTCTATGAGATGAGCGAATTCGTGGATTAGCCGCCGCGCGGAGGATTCCCTGATTTTGGGGCGGCGATGGCCTCCTCCGCATCGGCGTGAGGCGCTGAGGGCGGAGCGGCTCTTACCACCCGTTTGCCAGCAGTTGTCGGATCACCGTCACCGCGCCGACAATAATCAAGGTCACCACGAGAAACATTCCTCCGAGCAGGGCGAGCACGAACATCCAATCGCGCGCGGTGGAAATGCGGCGCGCGCCGGCGTGCTGCTGGAGCAGGCGGTAATTAATCGCGTTGGATTTGAAGTAAACCGAGAACACGTCGCCGAGCACCGGCACGGTCCCGATGGCGGTGTTGAGCAGGACGTTCAAGGCCATCCGGGCGAGAACGATCTTCGGCACCCCGTGCCGTGCGCTTTGGAGGATGATGAACGTCGAAACCAGCGCGCCGGCGGTGTCGCCGAATCCCGGCAGCAGGCCCAGCACCGGATCGAGTCCAAAGCGGATGTTGGTGCCGGGGATGGTGAAGACCGTATCCATCAGTCTCGCGATCGAGGCCAGCAACGGATCATCGCCGGCGGTCGGCGGACGCTGTTGGCCCGCGGGCTGGACCTCATCGATTTCGATTTCGCGGAGGGGTATGGTCACATCAGTAAATCGCGCCCTGGCGCGGTCCGGCTGTAGCTCGACACTCGATGTCGCGGCGTGAGTTCCATCCCTGACGACTCGACATTGGAATGTCGAGCTACGGAAGGCGGCTACTTTATTTGCTCGTGAGCGGGGGTGGGTCCCTGCTTTGCTCGCGGAGCGATGTCTTCGGAACTCATCCTCGCGCTCGACCTCGGAACTTCGTCTACGCGCACGTCGTTGTTTGATCTCGATGGTCGGCGACTGGCCGGCACCACCGCCCAGCAATCGTATCCGCTGATCACCTCGGCGGACGGCGCCGCCGAGCTCGACCCCGGGGTTTTGCTGCTGGCGGTCATGCATTGCCTGGAGCAGACCATGCACGCGCTCCGCACCGACCCGACGCTGCATGGGCGGCCGGTCGCGGGGATCGGCGTTTCCTGTTTCTGGCACAGCCTGGTGGGATGCGACGCCAAGGGTGTTTCGCTGACCAACATCGTGACGTGGGCGGACTCACGTTGCCGGGAGGAGGCGGCGAAACTCCGGGAGCGTTTCGAGGAGCGCAAGATGCACGCCCGGACCGGCTGCATGCTGCGGGCCTCCTTCTGGCCGGCCAAGCTCCGCTGGCTCGAGCGCACCCATCATCGGAAGTTCACCGCGGTCAAACAGTGGATGTCGCCCGCGGAATGGCTCCAGCTCACACTCGCCGGGGAGGCCAACTGTGCGATCGGCATGGCCACCGGCACCGGGCTCTTCAATCCCGCCAAACTGGCGTGGGAACCGGAGTTGCTGAAATTTTGCGAGGTGCAGGAGGAGCAATTCCGCCCGGTGAGCGACGAGCCGACGCCGGTTCGCGGACGGCTCTCGGCGCAATTCCCCGAGCTGCAGGACGTGCCCTGGTTTCCCGGCATCGGCGATGGTGCGGCGAGCAATCTGGGCTCCGGCGCGACCCGGCCGGGCCTGGCGGCGATCAATGTGGGCACGAGCGCAGCCTTGCGGGTGATGCGCGACAGCGGCCCGGTGCAGGCGCCGTTCGGGCTGTTTTGCTATCGCGTCGATGCGGAGCGCTTTCTCGTCGGGGGCGCGGTCAGCAATGCGGGCAACCTGCGGGCCTGGTGTCTGCGCGAGCTCAAGCTGGCGCCGGAAGTGGAGCTCGAAACTGAACTGGCCCGGCGGCCGGGTCCGGATCACGGGCTGGTGGTGCTCCCCTTTTGGACGGCGGAGCGGGCCCCCACCTGGAACGAAGAAGCCACGGGCGCGATCCAGGGACTGACACAGCACACCACCTCGCTGGATCTTTTGCAGGCCATCACGGAAGCCACTTATCACCGCCTCGCGCGCATCGCCGAGCTGGTCCTGACGACGGAGAAAACCCCTCCGAAGTTCATCGTCAGCGGCGGCATCCAGCGCTCTCCGTCCTCGCTCCAGCGGCTGTCGGATGTGCTCGGGCAAACGGTTTATCCGAATGACGAAATGGAAGCTTCCATCCGGGGGGCCGCCATCTTCGCGATGGAAAAGCTCGGTTTTGAAGCGCCGGAAGCGCAGGTCGGGCGGGCGGTGCGGCCGCGGGCGAAGTTTGTGAAGCTCTACGCCGCGGAGCGCGAGAAGCAGCGCGCGCTGGAAGAGATGTAAAGCCGCTCTGGGTGAGGCCGACTTACAGCCTCCAAGGAGCGGCGAGCGTCCCGCCGCCGACCCATCCGCCCGCGTAGCGCGAACTTTCGACGCACCAGGTGAGGAGATGCTTGCCGCTGCGCGGGCGGGTGGGTCGGCGGCGGGACGCTCGCCGCTCCTTGGAGACTAGAAGTCGGCCTCACACTCCCACTGCCTCGCACATCCTCTATAGACCGAGTCCCGGCGGAAGGCCCATGCCGGCGGTCAGCTTGCTCATTTCGCTCTGCGCCATTTCCTTGCCTTCCGCGATGGCCTTCTGCACGCCGCTGAGAATCAGATCCTCGAGCATTTCGACGTCCTCGGGATCGACCACGGCTTTGTCGATCTTGATCGAGAGCACATCACCCGCGCCGTTGGCGACCACGGTCACCTTGCCACCGCCGGCGGTGGCGGTCACCGTTTTGTCGGCGAGGTCCGCCTGAGCCGCCTGCATCTGCTCCTGCATTTTGGCGGCCTGCTGCATCATTTTTTTCAGGTTCATGGGAAGTGGTCGGTTGGGAATTGGAGCTGAAGGGAAGGAGTTTGCCGCCGAAGAAGCGGTGGGCTGCGGGAGGCAATTGAGCCTCTCAACGCTGAATTGTCACCACGGAACCGCCTGACTTCCCGCGACTCGAATCGCAACGCTCAACTTCCACTCACGCCGGAATGATTTCGGCTTTGAACTCGGCGAGGGCCTTTTTGATCAGCGGATCATCTCGAAACGCAGCGGTCGGATCCGGAACGCGCTCCGGTTCGCTCGGGGCGATTCTTTCGACGGTCAGACCGGCGATCTGCAAGCACTTGAGGGTCAGCGGCCGGCCCGCGATTTCCGTCAACGTGGCTTCGAGAAACTTGCGATTGTTGCCCCGTTCGCAGGATTCGCGGGCGAGACCGGAGTCCGTCGGAAAGGAGAAGATGGCGGTATCGTCCTGGATTTCCGTGAGCTGGCCCGCTTCGAGCCATTCCTTGATCAGCGGCCGTTCCTTGCGCACGCGGGCGACGAGCTGCGGCCAGACCTCGGTGGCCGAAACGGAGGGCGCCGGCGAGGAGGGGGCGACCGGTTCCTCCCGCACCTTGGCTGCCGGCGCGGGAGTTGCAACCGGGACCGGCGAGGCCGCCTTGGTGGCGCCGATTTCCGCCGCGACGGCTTCGCTGAGCGACCGCCTGGCTTCAGGCGCCGGTGCGGGTGTGGGTCCGGGCGCCGGCGTGGGTGCGGGCGCGGGCGCGACGGCTCGGGCCGCCCGCGGGGCGGGCGGACTGCTGACGGCGGCGCTCCGCGCCGGTTTGTCCGGCACCGGCTCCCCGCTGCGGAGCGCGGTCAATGCCTCCAGCACTTCGGTCAGGGTGGCCTGCTTTAAGGATTGGATCGCGCGGATCGTGGCGATCTCGAAGTGCATTTTCTTGTTCGGCGCCCATTTCATCCGCGCCTCGGCGCCGGCGAACTGCTCGATGAGCTCGAGCAGTTTTTCCTGCGCGATGCGCCCGCTCTGTTCGGCCAGCGCGGCGATGGCTTCCGCGCCGAGCTCGTCCTTCACGCCGTCGGGGTCGCACTGGATGACGAGCAGATTGCGCAGGTGCGCGATGAGATCGGACATCAGCCGGCTGAGATCCTTTCCCGCCTCCGCCTGCTCGTGGAGCACGGCGAGGGCCGGCGCGGTTTCGCCGGCAATGAGGTGATCGACCAGGGTGGTCGTGGTTTGGGCGCTGGTGAAGCCGAAGATGTTGAGCACGTCCGCCTCTTCGATCTGGTTCCCGCAAAAGGCGACGAGCTGATCGAGCATCGACTCCGCGTCGCGCAACCCGCCCTCGGCCCCGCGGGCAATGGTTTCGGCGGCGACCGGCGCGAGGGTGATCTTCTCCTGGCCGGCAATGAAGAGCAGATGCCGGGCAATCTCTGGCACGGAAATGCGCCGCAGATCGAAGCGCTGGCAGCGGGAAATGATGGTGGTCGGCACCTTCTGCACGTCGGTGGTGGCGAAGACGAACTTCACGTGCGCGGGAGGCTCTTCGAGGGTCTTGAGCAGGGCGTTGAAGGAGGAAGTCGAGAGCATGTGAACCTCGTCCACGATGTAGAGCTTGTACTTTCCGTGGGAGGGCGCGTATTTGACGGTGTCGATGATGATCTCGCGGATCTTGTCCACCTGCGTGTTGGAAGCCGCGTCGAACTCGAGCACGTTGAGCGAATTGCCGGCGGCGATTTCCTTGCACATGTCGCACACACCGCAGGGATTGGTGGTCGGACCGTTCACGCAATTCAACGCCTTGGCGAAGATGCGCGCCGTCGAGGTCTTGCCGGTCCCGCGCGGGCCGACGAAGAGATAAGCCTGCGCGAGCCGGTTCTGCTCGATGGCGTTCCTCAGCGTTTGCACGATGTGGTCCTGGCCGACGATTTCGTCGAAGGTTTGGGGGCGATATTTGCGGGCGAAGACCGTGTAACTCACGCCGGGAAGGTAGAGGCGGCGGGCGTGGCGCGACAACCGAAAATCGGGCGCGTCCGGAAGCGACGGATCGATCGGGAAGAAAATCGCGTTGGAACGGGCCGGCCGGGCTCGACGGTCGGGCGGCGGGCCAATTATGCCTTGCGCCCGCGATCCATTTGTCTTTCCGATCCTCCCCGCGATGCTCGGCAACCTCCTCGGCCCCGAAATCAAAGAATTCATCGAAGCGCGCAACTTCGCGGCGCTGCGCGAGGCCTTTGCCGATTGGTCGCCGGCGGACATCGCGGAGTGCATCACCGATCTGCCCAGCGAGGAACAGGCCGTGGTCTTCCGGCTCCTCCAGCACGCGCAGGCCACCGCGGTGCTGGAGTACCTCGACCCGGATGCGCAGCAGGGGGTGTTGAAGGCGATGGGGACGATGGAGGCGGCCCGCGTCCTGAATGACATGTCGCCAGACGATCGCACGGCGCTGCTCGAGGAGCTGCCGGGCGCGGCGGTGGTGCAATTGCTCCAGCTCCTCTCGCCCGAGGAGAAGGCCATCGCGCAGACCCTGCTGAACTATCCGGAGGGCAGCGTGGGACGCTGGATGACGCCGGACTTTGTCAGCGTGCGCGCGGAATGGACGGTGCAGCAGGTGCTCGATCACATTCGCGAACACGGGCGTCATTCCGAGACGCTGCACGTGCTCTACGTGATCGACGACCGCGGGCAGCTCATCGACGACCTGCGCATCGCCGAGATCCTGCTCGCGCGGCCGGAGGTGAAGCTCGACGACATTCGCGACAATGCGTTCATCGCGCTGCGGGCCACCGACGATGCCGCCACGGCCATCGAGCTTTTCAAGAAGTACGACCGCACCACGCTGCCGGTGATCGACTCCGAAGAAAAGTTGCTCGGGATCGTGACCGTGGACGACATCCTCGACCTGCAGGAAGAGGAGGCCACGGAAGACATGCAAAAGATCGGCGGTCTCGAAGCGCTCGATGAGCCGTACATGGAAGCGCCGCTCCTCGAGCTGGTGAAGAAGCGCGCCGTGTGGCTGGTGGTGCTCTTCGTGGGCGAAATGCTGACCGCGACGGCGATGGGCTTCTTCGAGCACGAGCTCGAGAAAGCCGTGGTGCTGGCGCTTTTCATTCCGCTGATCATTTCCTCGGGGGGCAATGCCGGGTCGCAGGCTTCGACGCTGCTCATCCGCGCGATGGCGCTCGGGGAGGTGCGGCTCGCCGATTGGTGGCGCGTGATGCAGCGGGAAATCGCTTCCGGGCTGCTGTTGGGAATGATCCTCGGCGCGATCGGCTTCCTGCGCATTTTCATCTGGTCGAGTTTTTCGCCCACCTACGGTCCGCACTATGTGCGCATCGGAGCGACGGTCGGGGTCACGGTCCTCGGCGTGGTCCTCTGGGGCACGCTGTCGGGTTCGATGCTGCCCATGCTCCTGCGGCGGATCGGGCTCGACCCGGCCACCTCATCGGCGCCGTTCGTGGCGACGCTGGTGGATGTCATCGGCCTGGTGATCTACTTCACCGCCGCGCTGCTGATCCTGCACGGGACGGTCCTTTGAAGGGTGCCGTGGCCCGGCCCGCCGCTCAACTCTTCCCGAGGCGGACGTCCATCCAGACGGCGAGGATCAAGACCAGCCCGCGGGCGATGAACTTCTGCTCCGGCTGCACCGCGAGCAGCGTCATGCCATTGAGCAGGCAGGCCATGATCAGTGCGCCGAAGAGCACCCCGAGCACGCTGCCGCGACCCCCCTTAAGGCTGACCCCGCCGATCACGCAGGCGGCCACGGCATCGAGTTCCATGAGATCGCCGACGGTGGTGGTGCTCGCCCCGCCATAGGCGGTCTGCATGAAACCGGTCAGCGCCACGATCGCGCCCATGAGCGTGAAAGCGGCCACGGTGACCCGCTCGACTGGAACGCCCGAGATCACCGCAGCCTCTTCGTTTCCGCCGATGGCATAAAGATAACGGCCCCACGGCGTGTGCTGGGTGAGCGTCCAGACCGCGAGCGCGACCGCGCCGAGGATCAAGGCGGGCAGCGGGATGCCGCGGAATTGATTGGTGATCAACACGAACAGGACGATGGCCTGCGCCGCGATGAAAAGTTTCAGGAAGATCAGCTCGCCGTCTTCCGTCTCAAAGCCGTGCTCCCGGCGTTGGGCGGCCGATTGCAACTGGGTGAAAACGAGCAGCGCAATGACGACCGCGGCCAGGACATACCCGGCGGTCGCCGGCAGGTAGAAGGTGGTCAGCAGGGAGTAGAGGTTCGTCTGCCCGCCGGTGACCACGGGCACCGTGTGGTTCTCAATCACCAGCCAAAAAAGGCCTTTAAAAACGAGCAGGCCACCGAGCGTGATGATGAACGCCGGGATGTGCTGCCGGACGATGAGCGTCCCCATGGCAAACCACAGGACGATCGCCACCCCCACTCCGGCGAGCAGTGCGAACGGCGCCGACCACGCATGATTGGTGACGAGGACCGCGGCGATGCCGCCGATCAGGCCCACCCCGCTGCCCGCGCTCAAGTCGATGTGTCCGGGCAGAATGACGAGCAGCATGCCGATGGCCAGCGTGGCGGTGATCGAGAAATCGATCATGAGCAGCGAGAGATTGCGCGAGCTGAGGAAGTGCGGCGATCGCCAGCCGAAGAACGCGAAGATCGCCACGAGCGCCAGGGCGAGTGAGAAGTCGCGGAGGGAGAGGCGGGAGGTCATGGGAGGTGGCTGCCAAGCAGTGATGGCCGGGCCGCAAACCTCAAGCCAATAGTGGCGCAGCCATCCCGACTGCTGATCAGTAGTGGCGCGCCATCCCGGCGGCGAGGTAGTGGAGCGGGCGTCCCGCCTGCTCGATGCGGCTGGACAGGGCAGCCGGGACGGCTGCCGCGCTTCGTCGCAGGCGGGACGCCTGCGCCACTAATCGTCCGTGGAGACCGCCAATTCGCGTGCGCAGAACCAGAGCATCCGCGGCAGATGAAAGGGACCCTTGAAAAAGTTGCCTTTGGCGCGCTGCGAGACGGTGCCGTCGCGGTGCAGCCAACCGAACCACTCGCCCTGCTCCGCGTCGGCAAAATGCGCGAAGCTCCAGTCGTGGACCTGCGCGTGCATCGCGGCATAACGCGCGTCGCCGGTGAGCTTCCACGCGAGGAGCGTGGCAATGAGGGCTTCGCAGTGCGGCCACCAAAACTTCATGTCGTGCCAGTATTCCTGGACCGGCCGGCCGCGCAGGTCGGTGAAGTAAAGCAGCCCGCCGTGCTCGGCGTCCCAGCCGCGCGCCCACATCCAATCCAGAATTCGCGCGCCGAGCGTCACCAGCCGCGCGTCGTTGCGCAGGCGGCCCTCGTGCATCACGAACCAGGCGCACTCGATGGCGTGGCCGGGGTTCAGCGTGCGGCCGTCGAAATGGTCGAGCACTTCCCCGCGCGGGCCCACGACCTCCATGAGCGCTTCGTGTTCGGGTTTGAGAAAGTCGCGCTCGATCTCGGCGATGCTCGCGTCGATCCACTCCGTGCAGGTCCGCCCGCAGACGCTGATCTCGCCGAGGTTCGCGCGCAGCTCCTGGGCCGTCACGATGGCGATCATCGGTCCGCCGATGCTCTTCGCGGGCCGCGTCGGCTCATATTTCGGAAGCATCATTCCCGGCTCAAACGAGAACCGCAGATACGTCGCAAAAGCCGCGACCGCATCATCTGCGGCGCGCTCCTCGCCGCTGGCTTTGGCAAAAGCCGCAGAGCCGATTGCGGCAAAGCTTTCGCTGAACACATAGCGCCGCATCCGCAGCGGCAGTCCGTCGCGGGTGACGGTGAAATACATTTTCCCCTCCGGCGAGTGGCAGTGCCGCCGCGAAAACTCGACGCACGATCGCGCGGCCTCGAGCCATTCCCCGCGCTGTTCGACGGTGTTGAAGAGAGTCGCGAACATCCAACTCGCGCGGCCCTGGAACCAAACGCTCTTGTCCGAATCGAGCAGGCTGCCGTCGCGGTCGAGGGCGGTGAAGAGGCCGCCGTGTTGCGGATCGAGCCCGTGGCGCAACCAGAAAGGGATCACGTCATCGAGCAACGTGTGGCGGTAGAAGCTCGCGAGCCCCTCCCGACCCCCGGCGCTCGTCAAGTCGGCCGTCATTTCTCCGTCACCCAGTCGATCGGGAAACGCGCGAAGACGATGCGCTGGTAATTGTCCGCTTCGAAGAGGCAGCCGACCGTGCCATCGGCGAGCCGCGTCGGCACGCTGTAGGCGAAGCCGCCCGGCCATAGTTCGCGCTTCACCGGCCAGGTCGCGCCGTCGTCGAGGCTGAGATAAACCGTCCCGTGGTCGCGCTTCGCGCTGTCCGGGCCGGTGTGCAGGATGCGTCCCCGGCCCGTGCCGTCATCGAACGAATAGCGCAGCATCCCGGCCATGCAGCTCGGGTCGCGCAGGTCGGGCAGTTCCGCGACGGGCGACCACGTCGCGCCGCCGTCGCGACTCACCGCGGTGCGCCGCACCTTCGCGCCGGCGAACTGCCGGCTGTTCATTCGCACCGCGCCGTCGTTGAGCTCGACCATCTGCACTTCGTTGATCTGGCTGCGCTCGCCGCCCTTGCCATCGGGAACGAGCGCTCCGGGGACATCGGCGCCGTATCGCCAGCTCTTCCCCGCATCGTCGCTGAAGACCGCGAAGTTCTGCCATTTTCCAAACGGTCCTTCGTTGAAGGGAAAGACCAGCCGGCCCTGCTGCGCGCCGCGGGTGAGCTGAATGCCGATCCCCGGCCCACTCGCGATGGTGGTCGCGCGCTCGGGGCGCTTGGTCGTCGCGGTGACATCCAGCGGCTGGCTCCACGTCGCGCCGTCGTCGTCGGACCAAACGAGGAGATTGCGATAAATGTCCGGCCCCTCGAGGCCGGTCGCGGTGGTGGCGCTGTGCTCCTTCAAATGAGCCGGAATGCGCTGATACATCAGCAGGACGCGGCCGCTGTCGCGTTCCTGCACGACGGTTGGATTGTTGAGGGAGTTGGCGCCGTCATCGTGGATCACGCGCAACGCGGTCCAAGTCCGCCCGCCGTCGGTGCTCCGTTTGGTCACGATGTCGTTCTCCGCCTGGTCCGTGGGCCGGAGGCGTCCTTCGGCGAACGCGAGCACGCTTCCTTGCTTCGTGACGAGAACCGCCGGGATGCGAATCGACGCGTAGCCTTCTTTTCCAGAGGTAAAAACATCGGCAAACTCCGGCTCGACGGCGAGCGCTGGAGAAATGGGGCCGCCGCACAAAATGGCGGCGATTTGGAGGATGCGCGCAGGGAGGGGCATGATTCCTTGAGGCTAATGCTCCGGTGCAATCGCCGCCACATCGTTCGCTCGCCAGCGGAGCCCTTCGCCTGAGTTATTCACACTTTTCGCGGAGTTACTCACACTCCCGGTCGAGTTGCTCACACATCTCCCCGAATTCGTGTTTTTCTTCGCCGTTAGGGGGTTGACCGTTCACCACAATACCCCATCGTTGGGCACCCCATGAAAACCGAAATCTCGAGATTCTGCGAAGCCAGCCTGAACATTCTCCAAGTGCTGCCGCCGGCGTTGAAGAACGCGGCGGAGAACATGGAGAAGGTGGGCGATCCGGCGCTGCTGCACCAGCCGCTGGCGGTGCTCAACGACCTGCGCGCGCGGCTGCGCTCGCTGGTGGAAAAGCTGGGCAATCAGCAGGCTTATCTCCTGATTTTCGGGCCGCTCAAGAGCGGGAAGTCCACGCTGATGAACGCCATCAGCGGCTCCTACGTGAGCGAGGTCACGTCGCTGCCCGGCTATCCGTGCCTGGTCTATGTGCAACATGCCCCCGAGGCGCATTTTTCCGTCACCCGTTACAATGGACGCGAATCGGTCTTCGCCAACGGATCCGTGCTCCGGGACGTGATCGCGGACAGCCATCTCGCCCTCGCCCAGCAGATTCGGGCCACCGAAGAACGCGGCAGCGAATTCGATCCGCGCACCCATTTCTCCGAAGCGATCCGCCGCATCGACGTCAAGGTCCCGGTGCCGAGCCTCGAGGAATCCAGCACGGTTCTGGTGGACACCCCCGGGCTCTACAGCCGGATGAATTTCGGTTACGACGTGCTCACCCGCGAGTTTCGCAACAGCGCGGCGTGCGCGGTCTTCGTGGTCAAGACCGACAACCTTTTCCTCGAGCAGGTCTTCAACGAATTCAACCAACTGCTCGGCCTCTTCAGCCGCATTTTCCTGGTCATCAACGTGGATTCCAGCAAGCGCGATCTGCAGGCGGATGGCAGCCTCCAGCCGAGCGCGGAGAGCCAGCATCCCGAGCAGATCATCGAAGCCTTCAAGACGCTCTCGATGGCGGGGCCGCTGCGCCAGGCCTACGAAAAGAACCGCGTCCGGATCCACGCAGTCGATTTGCTCAGCGCGGCCTCGGCCTTTCTCTCCCACACCGGCAACGGGTCGAACGGGCAAAAGAATTCCTTCGACGCGTTTCAGCGCGACCTGACCGACTATCTCAACAGCAGCGATTACACCCTGGAATTCATCCGCGACAGCCTCCGGCAGGGCCACACGATGTGCTCCGAAGTGCGGGAGATTTTTGAAGGCGGCGAACTGGGTCAACTCCGCGAGACGCAGAGCAAACTCGAGAATGAGATGCGGGAGATCAATGACCGCATCGCCGCCGTGAATCGGCTGCTGGACAGCGATTGGGAGTCCACGTTTGAGAAGGTCCGGGTGGAAAATGCGGAGCGTTGCGAGGCCGGCGCGCGCAGCAAGGCCACCGATCTGCGGAGGGAAATGGGCGAGGCGCTGGACCGCTGGTATCAAACCAATGAAAGCCTGCTGGCGTTGCAGGACCGGTATTGGAACCCTCTGCTGGTCGATGCCGCGCGGTCGCTCGGCGAAGACACCCGCTCCCGGCTGACCGCCTTGCTGGACACGCCGCGGGGTGGCGCCGAGCCCATCGCGGCGGTGATGGCCGATCTGCACGAGGTGAGCTTTAGTCTCGCGCCGAGCGCCCAGGCCGCGTTGCCTAAGCTGAACGAGAAGGATCCGGCCGAGGCCTACCAGACGACTCTCCGGATCGAGGACGTGCCCGTGCGCAAGTCATTCGCCGACTGGCTGCTCTTCCGCGGGATGGCGACGGTGCGGCGCCGGCTGTTTGGCGAGGACCTGGCTCAGGAAATCGCGCCGGAGGTGAAGCAAAAGCGGCTGGCCGATGCCGCCCGCGCGGCGTTTTCCCGCGTCATTGATTCGGTCGTCAACGAGCGGTTGCCGCTGCTGCCCGGCCGATTTGCGGAGAAGTCGCTGGCTGGATACATCGCGCAATTCCGCGGCGACGTGCTGGACCGCTTGCGCCAGGGCCGTGAGCAGATGGTCCGCGAGCGCGCTGATCGGCAGAGCCCCTTCGAGGTCAATACCAGCATCCTGAACTCGGTGGAGGAGCTGAATCAACACGCCGGGAAAGTGGCGGCTGAACTCGAGTTGCTGGCCGAGCAGGAAAACGCGCTCCCGCTCAGCGGCGGCGGAGCAACCCAGTTGCCGGCCGATGAGCCGGTCGAGGTCGAGCGACTCGTTCAAGCGGCGAGTTAGCCTGGATGTGAGGCCGACTTGCAATCGCCGCGGGCGCAGGAAGGCCCCCGCAAAGCGTTGCCCGTCGTCTGCGGAGAAAACCCGCCGTTCTCGAGCGCCTCTCCAGAGGTCTGAGAGCACAACATCCCGCGAGGATCCTTGTATCAGCTCGACCGCCGACAGGCCGCCCGCGCCGACTGCAAGCCGGCCTCACCGTTTCCGCCCCCTCACAGCACCAGCGCTTCGAGCGCGGCGTGGTCAATGGTCGCCAGCCGTTCGCGCCTGGCACCGAGTTGCGGGATGCAATTGATCAGGGCCCTGGTGTACGGATGCTGCGGATTCGCAAGCACCGCCCGCGTCTCGCCATATTCGACAATCCTGCCGCGGAACATCACCGCCACGCGATCGGCGATGTCGCCGACGATCCCAAAATTGTGCGTGATCAGGATGATCGCCATGTGCAGCCGCTGCTTGAGCTCCTTCAACTGATCCATGATTTGCGCCTGGATGGTCACGTCGAGGGCGGTCGTCGGCTCATCAGCAACGAGCAGGTGCGGCTGGCAGCTCAACGCCATCGCAATCATCGCCCGCTGCTGCATGCCCCCGCTGAGCTGATGCGGGTAATCGCGCATCCGCTGTTCTGGATTCACGATTCCGACGAGATCGAGGTATTTGATGACTTCGGCGTCCACGTCTTTGACTTCCGGCCGGTGCAGGCGGATCGCTTCGGCGATCTGGTTGCGAATGGTGAAGACCGGATTCAACGACGTGCTCGGCTCCTGGAAAATGTAGGCGATCTCGTTGCCCCGAATCGCTCGCAGCTCGCGCGCGCTCATCTTGAGCACATTGCGGCCGCGGAGCAGGATTTCGCCTGATTGATAAACCGCCGGCGGCTCCGGCAGGAGGCGGGTCAGCGCCAGGCCCGTCACGCTCTTGCCGCTCCCACTCTCGCCGACGATGGCCAGCGTTTCGCCCTCCTCCATGGTGAAGGAGATGCCCTTCAAAGCTTCCACCTTTCCACTCTCGGTCGCGAAGTGGATGGAGAGATCCTTGATCTCGAGGAGAGAGGCGCTCACCGGCAAATCCCCCCGGCGAAAGCGTGCGGACGGGACAGGGGATCGGTGTTCATGCGGGCTCGAACGTAGGCATCAGGGTGGCGGATTTCAACCTTCGGACTCCGCCGGCCGCGTCGCACCCCGCGTCACCGCGCGAACAGCCACGGCGCGATGACAAAAGCCCAGAGCACATACGCAACGAAAAGGGCGACCGTGCCCACACAACCCAGCGCCGCCCGGCCTGGCTCGCTCTGACCCCGCATTTCGCCCCACCAAAAACCGCCCGCCGGCGCCGCGATACAGATGGCCGCCGCCCGGATCGCAAACAGCGCCTCCTCCCCCCGCAGCAGCGCCAACCCCACCGGCACCAGCATCAGCGGGACGACGATGAAGCCGAGCTTCCTGGGACGCCGTTTCGGCTCGGACACTGTCAACGCCTCCCGTGGACGCGCGTCGCGACCTTCAGCCGCAGTGCGTTCAGGGCGATGAAGCCAGTGGCATCGTTCTGGTTGTAGGCCTTGGTTGGATCGGCCTCCATGGTCGCGATCTGCGGGTTGTAAAGGCTCACCGGCGACTTGCGGCCGGCGGCGATGATGTTGCCCTTGTAGAGCTTCACCCGCGCGACGCCGGTCACGTTTTTTTGCGTCTCGGTGATCAGCGCCTGCAAGGCCTCGCGCTCGGGCGCGAACCAGAAGCCGTTATAGACGAGCGTGGCGTATTGCGGGATCAGCGAATCGCGCAGGTGCATCACTTCCCGGTCCATGGTGATCGATTCCACCAGGCGGTGCGCGAAGTGCAGGACCGATCCGCCCGGCGTCTCATACACCCCGCGCGACTTCATGCCGACGAAGCGGTTCTCGACCATGTCCACGCGCCCGCAACCGTGCCGGCCGCCGAGCTTGTTGAGCACCTTCATGACCCAGAAGGGCGTGAGCACGGCGTGCTGGTCGTCATTGAAGGGCGGCTCGCCGGGATGGCCGAGTTCCTGGAGCAAGGCGCCAATCTCGTTGTAGCCGATCCCGGTGCAGAGCCCCTTTTCGAAAGTCAGCTCGACGTGCTCCGCCTTGTCCGGCGCTTCCTCGGGCGAAGCGCTGAGCACGTACATGTCGCGCGCTTTTTCCGCGCTGGCATCGAACCACGGGTCCTCGAGAATGCCCGCCTCGAAGGAAATGTGCAGGAGGTTGCGATCCATCGAATACGGCTTCTTGGCGCTGGCCTGCACCGGGATGCCCTTCTCTTCGCAGTAGGCGATCATCTCCGCGCGTCCGGGGAATTGTTCGCGATAGCGCTCCTGTCGCCACGGGGCGATCACCTCCAGCTCCGGCGCGAGCGCCGCGGCCGTCAGCTCAAAGCGCACCTGGTCGTTGCCCTTGCCCGTCGCGCCGTGGGCGATCGCATCCGCCCCCTCGTTCCGCGCGATCTCCACCATGCGCTTCGCGATGCAAGGCCGCGCGATCGAGGTGCCGAGAAAGTACTGGCCCTCGTAGATCGCGCCGGCCTGCATCATCGGGAAGATGAAATCGCGGGCGAATTCCTCGCGCAGGTCATCGATGTAAATCCGGGCCGCCCCCGTGCCGAGCGCCTTGGCTTCGAGCCCATCGAGCTCCTCCTCCTGGCCCACGTCCGCGCAAAACGCGATCATCTCCGCAGCGTAGGTTTCCTTGATCCAGGCCAGGAGCACGGACGTGTCGAGACCACCGGAATAGGCGAGGACGATTTTCATAAGGCCAGCGATTCAAGCACAAGCCCGTCTCGCCTCAAGGCGCGAATCCGCGGAGCCCCAGCGCGGGTCCGGAATGGAGTCATCCGGCCCGACGCCAGGAATTGGTCCCGAAGGGACGACGGAGATTAACCGGCTATATTGGTCGCTGTAGGTTGCCACGCCGACGATCAGCGCGGTGCGCGCTTTGTCCTGAGCCCAAAGCGCAGGCTGGCGGCAACGAGGCTGGTGAGAAGCAGGCGGGGCGTTTCAGGGGGCTTGAGCGGCGGGAGAGGTCCCTCGACTCAGGCGTTTGCGCAACTCGCGCTCGAGCGCCACCGCCTCGGGACGCTGCCGTTCCTCCGGGGAGAGCTGGGAGAGAAGCATGAGCGCATCGGATGAGCGGCCCGCGTCGGCGAGCTTCTTCGCGGCGTCGCGGCTCGGTGGTGGCAGGGCCTTGGTGGCATCCGGCGCGGTGTGGAAAGGGACCGCGACGCCGGCGACTCGCCCCGCCTCGGCGAAGCAGACGAGCAGGCGGTAATCGGTGTCCGGCTCCAGCCGCGTGGTCGGGCGCGATTGCTCCGGCAAGGAGGGAGTGGGTTTGAGCTCCGCAAACGCGACCGGCGGTCGCACGCCCTTCGCCACGAAGAGTGCGGGCGCGTCGAGGTGGCTGCCCTCGGGCGGGAGAATCCAGACGTCATAGCGCTGGTCGGGCTTTGCGTCCCAGACGATCAGGGGTTGAGTGAAGCCCGTCTCTCCGCGCGGACCGAGGATCGCAATGTCTTTCGACGAGGGGACCCGCGGGCGGAGGAACATCACCGCCAGCCCAGCCACTGCGGCCACGCCGGCAGCCAGGGCGAGCCATCTGGGGAGCGAACGCCTCCGAGGCGCCGCGGGCGGGAATGCCGCCACCTTGGCGCCGCCGGCTTGCTTTGCCTCCTCAGCGAGGCGGGCGGACAGCGCCTCGCGCCGGGTTTGCTCGAGCCGCTCCAACACTCCCGGCGGCATCGGCTCGACCTCCCTCATCTGGACGGCTCGGCGAAGCAGGCGATCGGTCGATTCCATTTCGGCGATCTCACCGGCGAGGTCAGGCTGCTGGGCGACCATGGCCGCGAGCTCGTCGCGCTCCTTTGGCGAGGCTTCATCCGCGGCGGAAAGCGCGGCCAGTTGTTCGAAGCGTTCGCGATCGATCATAACGATAACGAGGGTTTGCCCTCTCTGGCGGCGTGCGTCGCAGCGCGTTCCTCGAGCTTCTTCCGAAGCGTCTTTTTTCCGCGGAAAAGATGGGAGAGGACGGTGCCCCGCGGCATCCCGAGCCGGGCGGAGATCTCGTCGGCGGTATGACCCTGGGCGTAGTGCAGCTCGAAGATCTCCGGCTGCGGAGGCGGCAACCCGCGAATCAAAGCGTCGCACTCATCCCAGGTGAGAGCGGATGACGACTCCATCACCGGAGCGTCGGGCACTTCGTCCGCGAGCTCTTCGGGACGCCGTTCGCGCGAACGAAAGAAGTCCTTCGTGCGGGCGCGGACGATCTGCTGGGTCATCCCTAGCACATCGGCGAAAGTCGCCATTTGATTGAAGCTGGGCAGTTGATTGTCGATGACGCCCCGGACCAGCTCGGCGAGGGCACGGGCGGCAATGTCCTCGCGGTCGTGCGTGTGCTCTGGACCAGCCAGGCGATAATGAAGCACGACCATGGCGGCCTTCCAGAGGAGCGGATAAGCGCGTTCCCAAGCATCCCGGCTGGTCTCCGGCGTCGGGTCGCGGAGCGCTGCGAGCGATGGCGCAGTCTCGATCGCGGGGGTGGGCTCGGGTGAGTTCATCGAGGCGCGAGCGGCTTCTAGCGCATGGGCGATGGAGCCGACAAGCTGCGTTGCGTCGGTGACGGGTTTGTTGCAATCATCCGGCAACAGGTTGCGATCGGTCTGTCAGCCATGAAACCGACTTCCGCGCTGGTCGCGCCGCCGATCTCGATCAAACGCATGGATCTACCCCCGTCATCGCCTCAGGAGGAGGCTGAGCCGCCGCTGGACACGGAACCAGCCACGAAGCCCGCGGTGAAGATCCTGTTCGGGCGCTACCGCGTGATTGAGGAGCTGGGACGGGGCGGCATGGGCCGAGTCGTTTTGGCGGAAGATACCGTTTTGGGGGTGGAGGTGGCCGTGAAGATTCTCCCGGATGCGGTGGCCAGTGACGCGAATGCAGTGGCTGATTTGCGCAAGGAAGTGTTGCGGGGCCGCGCCCTGACCAATCCTGGCATCGTGAGGGTCCACACCCTCGAGCAGGATGCGAGCGGGGTCGGGATTGTCATGGAATACGTGGAAGGGGAAACGTTGTCGCAAATCAAGGCGCGGCAATTCACCGGCTGCTTCGATTGCGAAGATCTGCTTCCCTGGATCGAACAGCTCTGCCCGATCCTCGATTATGCTCACCGCGACGCCCGGATCGTCCACCGGGACCTCAAGCCAAACAACCTGCTGGTGACGGGACCGGCGCGCGGTTTCCCGAAAGGCTGCATCAAGGTTGCCGATTTCGGGCTTGCAACCACCCTGAGCGAATCCGTCTCGCGCCATTCGCGGGAGGGCACCGCCAGCGGCACTCCTCCCTACATGAGCCCACAGCAGGCGCTCGGACAAAGGCCGACGCACCTCGACGATCTCTACTCGCTGGGAGTCACCATTTTCGACCTGCTCACCGGCAAGCCCCCATTCTTCCGTGGCGATATCGCGGCCCAAATCCGGGAGCTCGTTCCGCCCACGATGGCAAACCGCCGCATCGAGCTCGGGGTCTGCCACCAGTCCCCGATCCCAGCGGCGTGGGAAGAGGCGGTGGCCGCCTGCCTGGCGAAAGATCCCGCGCTTCGACCCCAGAGCGCGGCGGAGTTGCTGGATTGGCTGCGCGGGAAGCGCGCCGTGCCCGAGAAGAAGAGCGAGCCGGAAAAGAAAGTGAGCGCGCCGGCCTGGAAGTGGTTCGTCGTCGCTGCGGCGGTGGCCGGTGTGACCCTGATTGTGTTCCTTTTCATGAAGGTGCGCCCCGACGGAAATGCGGATGCCGGGCTGCCGTCGTCGCTGATCGCCGAACTGAAGCGAGCCAGTGCGACCGAGCCCTTTGTGAACAGCGTCGGCCTGAAGCTCGCGCCGGTGCCGATTACCGGCGGCCCCTCCGATGCCGCCACGAGCGGCGCGACTGTGCTCTTTGCCACCACCGAAACCACCGAAGGCCTCTACCAGCGGTTCGTCGCGGCCAGACCCCGTCCGCGGCCGGCGCCGGATTTCGCGCAGGATTCCGACCACCCGGCGGTGAATGTGAGCTGGGAGGACGCGGTCGCATTCTGCGAATGGCTCACCGAGATTGAACGCGCTGCTGGCCGGTTGCCCGACGGCGCCCGCTACCGGCTGCCCAGCGACCACGAGTGGAGCTGC
Source organism: Chthoniobacter sp. (assembly GCA_034667665.1). Classification (GTDB taxonomy): domain Bacteria; phylum Verrucomicrobiota; class Verrucomicrobiia; order Chthoniobacterales; family Chthoniobacteraceae; genus Chthoniobacter. The sequence continues at coordinate 75,347 of JAXDQW010000028.1, read as the reverse complement.
GCCGTCGGGATCGGTGCGCAGGAGGACGCGGCCAAAACCCCGAAGGAAAAGCGCGGCGCGATCACTGGCGTCTTTCCGTGGGGCAGCGCCTGGCCGCCGCCACCCCGCGCCGGAAACTACGCCGACGCCTCGGCGAAGAAGGCGGGCGTGGGAACGGCTCACCTCGAAGGATTCGATGACGGCTTTGCGCGGACCAGTCCGGGCGAGACCTTTCCGGCGAACGCGCTCGGTTTGCACGGGCTCGGCGACAATGTGAGCGAGTGGTGCGACGACTGGTATGACCCGGCGAAGAAAGAGGAGCGGACGTTGCGCGGAGCCTCCTGGGCGGACGCCGACGAGCTGTATCTGCTTTCGTCCTTCCGCGGCGCTTACAACCCCACTCAGCGCTTCACAGCTTATGGTTTTCGGTGCGTGCTCGAGGTGAAGGCGGCCGGCCGGTAAGGCACCGACCCGGCAATCAGCATGGTGCATCGTGGAAGGCTACGAGCGGAACGGCGTCGTCGCGGCGATTGCAATCAAATGTCCGGCGGCGGCGATGAGGAGGTGTCTCCTCGTTGCTCAATCTGTTAGAATCCTCCCGATGAAAACGGTGCCTTCTGTGGTGCTCATGTTGGTTGGCCTTTTCGCCCACGATCCCGCGCGCGCCGCGGAGCCGCCCACCGCACCCGTGTTGCGCATCGAGGCGGGGATGCACACGGCAGGAATTGGCTGCATCTCGGTGGATGCCGCGGGGCGGCTCGCGCTCACCGCCAGTCAGGACAAGACCGCGCGGATTTGGGAATTACCCTCCGGCCGGATGTTGCGGATCTTGCGGCCCCCGGTCGGGGAGGGCAGCGAAGGCGAACTATACGCCTGTGGGCTGAGCCCCGACGGCGCTCTGGCCGCCGTCGCAGGCTGGACCGGCTACGAATGGGACCGGTCCGCCTGCGTTTACCTTTTTGACACGGCGACCGGCCGGCTGTTGAGGCGCCTCCCGGGCCTGCTGAACGTCATCCAGGATCTCGCTTTCTCGGCCCGGGGTCGATATCTCGCCGCGGTGCTCGCGGAGGGAGATGGGTTGTGTGTCTGGGAAACCAGCAGCGGCCGGGAGATCGGCCGCGACACGGATTATGGCAAGCGCGACAGCCAGGGGGTGGATTGGCACGGAGATGATCAGATCGTAACGACCTGCTGGGACGGCGCTTTGCGGCTCTACGAATTGCGCGAAGACGGGCTGCGGAGACGAGCCTGCCTGCCCGCGCGAGGTGGCAAACAGCCGGTGAGCGCCCGTTTTTCGCCGGATGGCGACTGCATCGCTGTCGGCTTCGCCGACTCGACCCGAGTGGCGGTCCTCGACGCCGCCGACCTGGGATTTCGCTTCGCGCCGGACACTGCGGGAGTGGACAATGGGAGTCTCGGGTTGGTCGCCTGGACCCGCGACGGGACGACCCTGGCTGCCGGAGGCCAATGGCATTTGAGAAGTGGTGACAGCGGCCTCCGTCTCTGGCCGCAGTCCGGACGAGGCAAGCCCCGCGACTTTGCCGTCGTGTCCAATACGATCCTGGATCTGAAGGCCTTGCCGGACGGCGGGATGCTCTTTTGCGCCGGCGACCCCGCGTGGGGAGTCCTCAGCGCCGACGGCGAGCGGACGCTCTACGGTCAATCACCGGTGGCCGATCCTCGTGGCTGGTTCGACCAGCTTCGTTTCTCGACCGACGCCGCCGTCGTGGCTTTCGGCTACGAGCCGTTTGGCAAGGGTCCTGCGCGCTATTCCGTGAAGGAACGCCGGATTGAAATCGCGCCGACGAAAGAGGCAAGTATTCCTCTGCATGCGCCCCGGCTAACCGGACTCAAGGTGAGCAAGTGGCAGGATTCCGTCGGACCTCGACTGAATGGCCAACTGTTGCCGATAAAGCCCCACGAGATTTCTCGCTGCCTCGCCATCGCCAGCGATGGCGCCGGATTTCTGCTCGGGACCGATTGGGCCTTGCGGAGCTTCATGGCCAAGGGCGAGGAGCGCTGGAGGGTGCCCGCGCCCGCGGCGACTTGGGCGGTGAATCTCGCCGCGGACGATCAGTTGGCGATGGCTGCCTACGGCGATGGCACCATTCGTTGGTACCGTGCGGACACCGGCCAGGAACTGCTTGCCTTCCTTCCCCACGCCGACCGGAAGCGTTGGGTGGCCTGGACGCCGCAGGGCTATTACGACACTTCTCCTGAGGGCGAAGGACTCATCGGCTGGCATGTCAACCGCGGCAGGGACAAGGAAGCGGACTTCTTCCCCGCGGCGAAGTTTCGCGATCGATTCTATCGGCCCGACGTGATCTCCCTGGTCCTAGAGACGCGCGACGTGTCCGCCGCCCTCGAGGCCGCGAATAAGGCGGCCGGCCGCGTCGCCCCGGCGGCCGCGCCGGTGCAGGCTTTCATGGAGATGGCCCCGCCCGTGGTGGAACTCGCCTTGGGCGGCGCGCGGCGCGAGATCAGCGTTCCGCTGGGCGTGGAGAACTTCACCCTGCGCTATCGGGTGCGGCGCGCGGGCAGCGAGCCGGTGATTCGCCTGCGGCTGCTGGTGGATGGCCGCCCGGTAAGCGTCGAAGCGCCCGTGCCCGAGAACGACACAGCCGAGGCCACCGTCAGCGCGCCATTGCCGACGAAGGATTGCGTGCTCGAGGTGCTGGCGGAAAACAGGTTCGCGGTGAGCGAACCGGCGACGCTGCGCATCATTCGCCCTGGCGGGCCCGCGCCCGCCGAGACCGCGGTCCTCAAACCCAAGCTCTACCTGCTTGCCGCCGGCATCACCGATTACTTGAACAACGACCAGCTCGACGATCTGCACTTTGCCGCGAAGGATGCGGAGGATTTCGCGCAGGCTTTTCAACGGCAGGAGGGCGGCCTTTACCAGAAAGTCGAAGCCAAAGTGCTCCGTGACAAGGAGGCTACCGCGGCCAACATCCTCGACGGTTTGGACTGGATCAAAGGACAGACCACGGGCAAGGACGTGGCGGTGATCTTCTTCTCCGGACATGGCGAGAACGACGAGGAGCTGCGCTACTACTTCTGCCCGCACGACTACGATAAGGCCCGCCGGTTGCGTTCCGGCATCAGCTTCGAAGCGATTCAGAAGACGGTGAGCAGCCTGCCGGGAAAAGTGCTCTTCTTCATCGACTCCTGCCACGCGGGCAACGCGCTCGGGAAGCTCCACTCCGCCAAGAGCACGGGCGCGCCGGTCGACGTGACCCGGCTGGTCAACGAACTGGCGGGGGCGGAGAACGGCGCGATCGTCTTCACTTCGAGCACGGGCCGGCAGGTCTCGCTGGAACTTGCCGAGGAGAAAAATGGCGCCTTCACCAAGGCGATCGTCGAGGGCCTCGAAGGTCAGGCCGACCTGCTGCGCACCGGCAAGATCACCGTCGCGTCCCTGGAAGCCTTCGTCGCCGAGCGGGTCAAGGAACTAACCGAAGGCCAGCAATCCCCGACTGTGGCCAAGCCGCAGACCGTGCCCGATTTTCCAATCGCGCTGAAGCGGTAAGCACCGCTGCCGCCCGCGCGGTTTGCGGCTCGCCGCGGCAGGGAGGTGCTGTTTCACTCGGGTGCAATCAATCTCCCGCCGCCGGCGATGAACGAGTGAAGTGATCTTCGAATATGACGACTGCACCCGTTTCATTTGCCTGGCGCCGCACGATCAATGCGGTGCTAACCCTCGCATTTTGCTTTCCGGGAATCGCTTTCGGTCAGGACGGGCAGGCGCGTTTCGAGGCTGCGGATCGTGCGCTGAATGAGAACTACCGCGCCGCGCTGAAACTTCCGCTGCCACCCGCCGCCATCGAGAGTCTGAAGGTGTCTCAGCGCGCCTGGCTTGCCTACCGTGATGCCAGCGCGAACCTGGCGGCGATGATGACACCCGACGATCCGCAAGCGGCGGCGAGGTCCAACGTCGAACTCACTCAACAGCGCGCGAACGCCTTGAAAGATTGGGTCCCACGACGGCCCGCGTTTACGTCGGATCGAGATGATACCGCCCTCGCGACGGCTGATCGCGAACTGAATGAAGTTTACGATGTTGTCGGGGCCGGCACTTCCCCCGGTCTGGCGGGTGCCATTCGCGACGCGCAACGAGCGTGGGTCGCCAGCCGTGAAGCCGACGTGGCCGCGCTGACCGCCTTTGGCATATTGAATTCTCCGGGCGCCGTCTGGAGCTATTTGCGGACGACGACACAACTGCGGTCGTATTTCCTCTCCGAGCTGATCCGCAAAACCGGATCGCCCAAAAGCAAGCTGGCAGAGGCCGACGCCGCCTTGAACAAGGAGTATCGCAAGGCCATCGGGGCTGCTTCGTCAGCCAGAGCAGAGAGTCTGAAGGCAGCGCAGCGGGCGTGGCTGACGTTGCGCGACGCCAACGCCGCACTGGCCAGCGCGCTGCTGCCGGACGATCCGGATTTCCGAGGGCAACAGCTCATCAACGACACGAAGGCGCGCGAGCGTGAACTGATGGGGATCCGCTATTTTGCGGACGTCGAGCGGGCGGAGTTGGGGGCCGTGGAGCGCGAATTGGATCACGCCTACCAGGTGGCGCTGGCGGAATTGCCGGCGCCCCTGGCGGAGTCGCTGCGCGCCTCGCAAGACGCCTGGTTGAAATTCCGCGCCGCCAACGAAGCGTTGCTTCTCGCCGACCAACCGCCCGGGTCCAACACCGGGGCCTGGTCGAGCCGGATCGAGGACGGCAGGAAACGAATCCCTTTCCTGCACCACGTTTCGGCCGTGCGCGCCTACCATGCGGGTCAGCGTCCGCCGGCCTATCCGGCGAACGGCCAATGGACGCAATTCATATCGGACCCGAATGTCTCCATTCTTCCGGCCGTGGCTGCAGTTCCCCCGCCGGCGCGAGAGGTGGTGACCCGGATGTCCCGGCCGGAAGACTACTTTGCCGTCGCCCTGGATATGAAAGAGAACCTGCTCGTCGGAAGCAGGGATGGGGTCGTGGATTTCTGGGACGTGCAGACGGGCGCGATGATCCAGCGCATCGCCCTCAACGGTGGGGGCTGGTTTCAGACGCTCAATAATCTCGGCCAGGGTCACTTTGTCGTCGCGGGGAATGACCGCCGCGCGGCTTCTCTGACGGTGGTTCACCGCGATGCAGATGAACCGCTCTACCAGCGTAGCGGCGAGGACGGCGACCTGGCCTTCGCCGGAATTGGGGATGCGGCGAGTCCGGAAGCGGGGCGACTCGTTTGCCGGCTTGATGTTGCGGTGCCGCGTGCCGGAAAGGACGGGAAGATCGAGGCACTGACTCCGGACAGCTACGAGACCGCCACAGAGGCCCGCTTCTTCGTCGTGGACCGGGGTGGCAGTTGGCGGCCTTTCCTCATTCCGCCGGAGCTGCAAGATAAGGTAGAGGCGTGGGCGGTTTCGCCCGACGGGTCGCAACTGCTCTGGATGACCAAAGAGAATTCAGGATCGCGAGCACTCACCTTATCGCTCCCGGAGTGTCGCCTGCTGCGAGACCAGCGCCTGCCCGAGAGCATGGGCATCGTGCGGGCGGCTTGCGCGGCAAAGGAGAGCTGGTTCCTGCAAACTTCCGCGGGCGCGTTGTGGCGTTTCGATGCGGAACGCGGATCCTTGAGCGAGGGCGGGCCGGCGCTCCAGGTTCCGCAGCAGAAGAGCGAAGATGATCGATGGGTTCGGCGCTGGCTTTGCGGCACCCGTCAGGGTTGGTGTCTTTACGGGTCGGGAATGCATGACGAACGCGATGAGAACGTGAACCTCAAGAGCTACCGGACGCTGGCCAGCACCAATGCGCCGGATCATGTGCGCAAACTGCTCAAGGCATGGAACGACGTTCATGCGCTCTCGCTGGATCGCGGTGGCGAGTATGCCGCCGTGGCCGACCGGGAGGGTCTCGCGCTCTATCACCTTCCGTCGGGTCAGATCGTCCGTCGTTTTGGTCTGGCCGCGGAGCCGCTTCCCGCGGGCCGGTTCTCCGGCAATGATGCCTCCGAGGATGGCCGGTATTTGACGACCTGGCGTCCCACAAAAGAGGGTGGCCTGCTCGACATTCTGGATCTCGCCGGCGTCGAGCGCCACCGCTTCCAAGTGCCGGGTGGTTCAATCCATTTCGGCGGAGTGGATGTCCGGCTGGGACGAGTTTCTTTTTCGGATTGGGGGCACAACACCTCCACGCCCAAAGTCTTCGACCTTCGCTCGGGAAAGTTCCTGTCCTCACCGATGTCCGAAGCAACGGAGATGGTGCCGCCAGGAAAATTCGCGGCTGAGGCCGTCATCGCCGACCGGCATCCCGCCACCCACCAGCGGCTCGTCTATGAACGCGGGAGGCAAAAGCTCACTTTGCTTCAGAAAGATGGACGGGTCGCGAACGGGGCTGTCTGGAGCTTTGCCAACGACTCGGGCTACAACCAATTCGACGACTTCCGTTTCGATCACGGCGGCCGCCACGTGCTCCATGAGGAATCCGACAAGTTCACCGACACACTCAGCTTGCTCGATCTGCGAGTGCCGGGAAAAACGCGCTGGTGGCGATCTCTCGACGGGCATGCGAACCAGCGCGCCTTCAGCCCGGACGATCAGACGCTCCTGATCGCCAGCGAACACGACCGTGTCCCGATGAAGGAACTGCAGCTCCTGCGGACATCGACGGGAGATCAGATTGGAAAGCTTGCTTACCGGGGGAAGTGCGTGGGAATCAGCGATGACGCGAGCCGCGCCTTCATCGAGTTGTGGTCTGGTGGCTACCAGGTCATCGAACAAAAGGACGGACGCTTCCAAGAACTGGTGCGCTACCTGCCAGGTCCTGGCGAAAGTTTCGTCTTGTTGTTGCCCAGCGGTCATTACCTCACGTTGGGCAATGCCTTGCCCCTGCTGGCCTTTGCCAAAGATGGGCGGAGCCAGCCCGCGGAATCCTTCGACATCAAATACAATCGCCCGGATCTCGTGGCCAAAGCGCTGGGTGCGGCGCCGGAACTGGTCCAGGCCTTTCGCCGGTCCTACGAGAAACGGCTCCGGCGACTGGGGATCAAGGAGCAGGACTTGTCCGGGGACACCAAGCCGCCGGTGGCGGCCATCGACTACATCAGGGCGCCACTCACCACCAGTGAACGTGTCCTGCGGCTGCCGGTGGAGTTGAAGCCCGGCGGCGCACCGCTCGCCGCGCTTGAAGTCACAATGAACGACGTGCCCGTGCTCGGACGCGACGGCCTGTCATTGCGCGGGAAGGAGGCAAGTGGTTTTGCCGGCGAAGTGGAGATCGAACTGGCCAGCGGCAACAACAAGATCACGGTCTGGGCGCGCGACGCGAAGGGGCTCACTTCCAGCCGCGTCTCGGTCAATGTGACCCTGACCACGCCGGCGCAGAAGCTCCCGACGCTCTACGTGCTGGCGGTGGGCATCAACCAATACCTCGGCGACATCCGTCCGCTGACTCTGGCGAAGAAAGACGCGCTGGATATCGCCAGGGTCTTCACGGAAAACGCAGGCCGCACGTTCGCTGAAGTAAAGACGATGCCTCTCCTCGACCACTTGGCTACGCGCCGGGGCATCCTCGACGCGCGCTCGTTCTTTGCCGAGGCGGGGGTGGAAGATCAGGTCGTCATATTCATGTCGGCGCACGGCGTTCTCGATGCCGAATCTGAATATCGCTTCTGCTCAGCTGACACCGATCTGGCGCGGCTGCCCGAGACCACGCTCACTTTCCGCGAAATCGAATCGCTGCTCGACGGCTGCCGCGCGCGGAAACGCATCATCCTGCTCGATACCTGTCATGCCGGCGAACCCGATCGCGACGAGCCGCTGGCGGAAGTCCGGGTAGCGCCCGATGCAGTGGTGAAATCGGTTCCGTTTCAGCCCGTGCTGGCGAAAGGGGTGGACGCGGGGAATCGGCGTATCACCGATTTGCTCCAGCGGCATTTCGTCGATCTGCGCATCGGCGCGGGTGCGGCGGTGCTCTCTTCCAGCACCGCGCAGCAGGAGTCGTTGGAAGCCCGTGAGATCAACAACGGGTTGTTCACCGCCGCGGTGATCACCGGTCTCACGCAGAACAAGACCGATCTTAAGCAACGCAAGGCCGGTCTCGAGCAGCGCCAGGCCGATCTCAATGGCGATGGGAAGGTCCTCGCGTCGGAGTTGCTGCGGTTTTGTCAGGAGGAGGTGAAGCGCCTCTCCGAAGGACGCCAGGACCCCGTGGCCCGCCATGTCAATCTGGCCGAAGACTTCCCGGTGTTGATATATCGGCAAGCGCAGTGAAAAGGATGATGCAAACGCAACTTTTCTCCGCCCGGTGGCTGCGTCTCGCGACGCTCGTCGGAGCCGTGACAAAGTAACTCGATCCAAGGCAATCAACCGGTCGGAAAACGCGATATATGGGAAAGACCGGTCCACTTATGAACAGAATGCGAGTCGAGAGTCAGTTGAAGTTTAGGAGCAGAACGGCGCGCATTGGGGTTTCACCGAACGGTGGGTGGCGCCGGGTGGGCCATCTTACAGCCGGGCGTGCTGTTGCCGGTCCTTCGCTGTTTCGGCTGCTTGCGCTCATCACGTATTCCGCCGCGCTGGTCGCAGGTGAGCCGACGGATGAGCCGATCCTTCAGATCGAGGCCGGCATGCACCGCGCCCAGATGAGAGGCATGTGTGCCAATGCCAGGGGAGATCTCTTGCTGACCGTCTCGTATGATAAGACGGCCCGCCTGTGGGCGCTTCCGGCGGGGAACTTGGTGAGGGTTCTGCGACCGCCGATCGACGAGGGACGAGAAGGGCTTCTGGAAGCATGCGCTCTGACCTCTGACGGGTCGTTGGCGGCGATCGGGGGTTTCACGGGAAGTTGGGACGCCGCGGGCAGCGTCTATGTTTTCGAGACTTCGACCGGCCGGATGGTGCGTCGCTTGACGCCACTTTCTGATTCGATTTCCGCACTGGGGTTCTCCCGCGACAATCGCTACCTGGCCATCGGCTTGTCGCAGGGCGGCTTGAGAATCTGGGAGACATCGTCGTGGACGGAGATGGGACGTGACGCCGATTACGGGGATCGCTTTTTAGGAATGGACTGGCTGGGGAGCGAGGCGCTCGTCACAACCACCATGGACGGGAAGATGCGGCTCCATCACCTGCGCGGAGGGGAACTGAAACTCCGCGCCGTCGAGCGGGCTCAGGCAAAGGGGGCGCCCGGCCGCATCCGTTTTTCACCGGATGGAAGCCGGATCGCCGTCGGCTACTGGGATGTGCCGGCCGTGTCCGTCCACGATGGGCAGACGCTGAAGTTTCTCTACAGCGCGGATATGGCGGATGTGCGCGAAGGAGGCTTCAATGCCGTGGCCTGGACCTCGGACGGCTCCGGTCTCGTCGGAGGTGGCACTTGGTTCGATGGTTCAATCCTGATTCGCCGCTGGTCCGAAGCCGGACGGAAGAAACAGGCCAGTTTCCCCGTGGGGCTGAACACCATCATGGACCTCCATTGCCTTGCCGATGGGAGCATCCTCTTTGGAACTCAGGAACCCGCCTGGGGCTTCATCGGTCCTGACGGAAAACGAACGCTGCTTGGCGCACGGCCGGCCGCCGATTACCGCGCCGTCGGCAACCCAAATGCCCTGCGCGTTTCCGACGATGCAAGCAGTGTGGCTTTCGGTTTCGAGATGAATATTCGGAGCCCGGCGACTTTTTCCATCACGGAGCGATCGCTGCGTCTCCTCAAATCGGGCGAGTCGCCGGCGAAACTTCATGAAGCGCGCTCGGAGGACCTGCCCATTGAGTTCCCGGCGGATGCCGCGTCTCCACCGAAATTGCGCGGAAAGGCGCTCCCTCTCGAGCCACTGGAGCGCACCAAGAGCGTGGCGAATGCGGCGGACGCCTCGTTCTTTCTGCTCGGGACCGACAGTCAATTGCGGTGCATCAATAAAGACGGGCGGGAACGCTGGAATCTTCATCAGACGGAGGCGACTTGGGCGGTCAATCTCGCCGCGGACGATCAGATCGCGGTCGCTGGAAATGGCGACGGCACCATCCGCTGGTACCGTGCGGACAACGGCAAGGAGTTGCTCGCCTTCTTCCCCCACGCCGACCGCAAGCGCTGGGTGCTTTGGACGCCGGAAGGCTACTACGATTGCTCCCCCGGCGGGGAGGATCTCATCGGCTGGCACGTCAACCGCGGCAAGGACCGGGCGGCCGATTTCTTTCCCGCCGCCAAGTTCCGGGACCGATTCTATCGCCCTGATGTGCTGGCCAGGGTGCTGGAAATACGCGATGTGGCCGCGGCGGTCGAAGCGGCCGATAAGGCCAGGGGCCGACGCCCCGCTGCGGCCGCCGATGCGGAGGTTATCCTGGCGAAGGCAGCCCCCCCTGTTGTGGAACTCGCAGTGGGTGGCGCTCGCGGCGAGGCCACCGTGCCGCCGGATGCGGAGAGTTTCAAAATGCGCTATCGCGTGCGCCGCGGTGGCACCGAGCCAGTGACTCGCGTGCGCCTGCTCGTCGATGGCCGCCCGATCAGCGTCGAAGCGTCCATTCCCTCCAGCGACACCGCCGAGGCGGAGGCGGCCGTACCCTTGCCCGCCGGGCGCAACTGCGTGATCACGGTGCTGGCGGAGCATCGCCTCGCGGTCAGCGAGCCGGCGATCCTGCGCATCGTGCGAACCGGCGGCACTCCTCCGTCTCCCGCATCCGAAACCCAGCCTGCGGCGCTCAAACCCAAGCTCTACCTCCTTGCCGCCGGCATCACCGATTACTTGCACAACGACCAGCTCGAAGATCTGCACTTTGCCGCGAAGGATGCGGAAGATTTCGCGCAGGCTTTTCAACGGCAGGAGGGCGGCCTTTACCAGAAAGTCGAAACCAAAGTGCTCTCTGATAAGGAGGCTACCGCCGCCAACATCCTCGATGGTTTGGACTGGATCAAACAACAGACCACCGCCAAGGACGTGGCGGTGATCTTCTTCTCCGGACATGGCGAGAACGACGAAGAGCTGCGCTACTACTTCTGCCCGCACGACTACGATAAGGCCCGCCGGTTGCGTTCCGGCATCAGCTTCGAAGCGATTCAGAAAACCGTGAGCAGCCTGCCGGGGAAGGTCCTCTTGTTCATCGACTCCTGCCACGCGGGCAATGCGCTCGGGAAGCTCGTCGCCGCCAAGAGCGCGGACGCGCCGGTGGACGTGACGCGGTTGGTCAACGAACTCTCCGGCGCGGAGAACGGCGCGATCGTCTTCGCCTCAAGCACGGGCCGTCAGCTTTCGCTTGAGCTTTCGCAGGAGAAAAACGGCGCCTTCACCAAGGCGATTGTCGAGGGACTTGATGGCCAGGCCGACCTGCGGGGGACGGGCCGGATCACCGTCACGTCGCTCGAGTATTTCGTCGCCGAGCGCGTCAAGGAACTGACCGAAGGCCAGCAGACTCCCACCGTCGCCAAGCCGCAAACTGTGCCGGACTTCCCGATCGCGGTGAAGCGGCCATGAGCGTGGGATTTGAGGTGGGCCGCAATCAGGCCCGCGTGCCCGGCGATTGGATACACACAAACAGTCTGCTACTACTCAGCCCTCAATCGGCCCGGAACTCATGAAACTCAGCATTGCCGTCACCCACGCCACGCTTTTCTCTGCCGCCGCCATGGCCTCGGCGCAGCTCCCGTCCAATCCCGCCGGGCTCGCCGGCGAAGTCCTCAAGATCTTCAAGGCGCGCTGCATCGAATGCCACGGGAAGGCGGCGCGGGATCCTGATGAGTTCGCCTTCATTGACGATCTCCCTCAACTCCGCAAGAGCGACAAAGTGAATCTGACCAACCCGCAGGCTTCGAAAATCTACGTGATGGTGCAAACGGGCAAGATGCCGCAGAGGACTAAAGCGGACATCGAGGCGAGGAAAAAGAGGGCTGATCCACTTTCGGACGAGCAAGTGGGCACGATCCTCTCCTGGCTGCAAGCGGGGGCGCCGGCGGGCGGGACGGTTGCGAAAGTCGAGCCGGCACCACCGGCTCCGCCGAAGACGGCGCGCAAGCTCATCACCCCGGCGGAGGAAATCACCGCGGCGCTGACGGATTTGCAGACGGTCCCGCGCGAAGAGCAGGGCGACACGCGCTACGTCTCGCTCTCCTCCGCACTCAACAACACAAAGGTTGGCGACGCGCAGCTCGAGAATCTCCGCCACGGCGTGCGCAAGCTCCTCAACTCGCTCTCCACCGCGCCACGGGTGGCGACCTTCCCCGAAGTGGGACCGGACAAAGTGCTTTTCCGCGTCCGCTTGCCCGACATCGGCTGGGACGCGGCGCTGTGGGACAGGGTCGCGTCGCACTTTCCGCAAGCCATCGATACCGGTGTCAGCTCGGCTCTTGGTGGCGCCTGCCAGACGGCCGTTCCGATCCTGCGCGCCGACTGGATGGCGGCGAAGGCCACGCGCCCGCAGCTATATCACGATATTCTGCGGCTCCCGAAGCTGCAGCCGGATTTGGAGAAGGAATTCGGCATCGGTTTGGTCGCCCATCTCACGGCAGGTGACGCGGTCCGTTCCGGGTTGGTGAAGAGCGGCGTTTCGCTCAACAATCGTCTCGTGGAGCGTCACGAGATGGGTGGACGGGCCGGCTACTATTGGGTCTCGTATGATTTCCGCAGCAGCGGTGGCCGGGCGAATCTTCTCGAGTTTCCGCTCGGACCCGAGGCGGCCCACCTCGCCGGCGGGCAGCACGCCTTCAAGCACGCGGGTAGCGAGTTCGTCTTCTCGCTGCCGAACGGCTTCCACGGCTACTCCGTCGCGGACGTGCTCGGCAACCGCCTCGACGGCGCTGCGCCGACGGACATCGTGAGCGACCGCACGGGACTGACGGGCCGCGCGGAAATTTCGAACGGCCTTTCCTGCATCATCTGCCACGACAAGGGGATCAAGCCCATTGACGCGCCCGATTCGGTCCGCGCCCTGGCCTCGAAGTTCAGCACCGAGGAGCAGCGGCTCATCGAGCGGCTGCACCCGCCGCACGACAAGTTCGATGCACTTGTGAAGGCGGACACCGAGCGCTTCATGGCGGCGCTCAAGGCCGCCAGCGCGGAACCGGTGAGCGGCCAACCGGAGAGCGTCGGCGCCCTCGCCGCGTTGTTCGACCGCGAGGTCTCGATCGAAACGGCCGCGGCTGAAGTCGGCTTAAGCGCCGAGGATCTGGCGCGCCGGCTCGACGGGCAGAAGGAGCTCTTTGATCTGCGCGTCTCGCTGAAGGACGGCGGCACCCTCTTGCGGGAGCACTTCCTCGATTCCTTCCCGGACCTTGTGGAGCGGCTCGACCTCGGCACGGTCCGGCGCGGCGCGCTGCCGATCAGCACCGCTCCCCGGCCGGGCCGCGCCGCGCCGCCGCGTCCGATTCCGGTGGAGCTAAAGACGGATAAGAACACCTACCGCGAGGGCGAAGAGCTCGTCGTCACCGTCCAGGCCGCGGCATCCGGGCATCTCCGGCTGCTCTATCAGAATGCCGCCGGCGAGATTACGACGCTCTTCCCGAACTCCTTCATCACCGACGACCGCATTGTGGGTGGGCGGGTCGTGAAGGTCGTGCCGGTGTCGAATCCAACGAAAGCGGGCGAGGAGGTGGCGATCCAGATCGCCGGCCCGAACTTTGGCACGGAGTATCTCGCGGCGATCGTCACCGACAAGCCGTTCACCGATGAAGCCGCGCTCAAGGAGCTGCTCAAAGGCGCGCAGTTCGCCAAGTCAACCGCGCGCAACATCGAAGGGGCCATCACCAAAAGCGCTCGCGTCATTTCCCGTCCCGCTCGCGAAGGCGACTCCGGCGATGCGCGCACCGGTTTCGCCCGGGTCACGTTGACGACCGAAAAAAAGTAACCACCACCAGCAACTGACCATGAAACTCCAGTTCCTTGCCATGACGCTTCTCACGCTCGGCCTGGCCCTGGCGCAAGCCCAGGAGCGCGCGCCAAAACTCGACGTCGACGACGCCCGGGAGAAACTCTCCGGCAGTGTCGCCAAGACGCCCGGCAAGTTCCTCCCGAAGGGCATCGGCGGCGATCCGGTGACCCAGCGTTTCTACACCAAGGATGCGATCGTGATCACCCGGGCCAGCGGCGCAAAGGAGGAGCATCCCTATGTCGCCGTGCCCCTGTTCTTTCGGGTCAACACCGACGAGCTGCTCGACGGCACCTCGCGCGAGAACGTGTCCAGGGTCGCGCAACTGCTGAAGGATCTCGGCGCGACGGGAGCCAGCTTCGCCATCGAGGGCCACGCCAGCGCCGAGGGCGACCCGCAGCGCAACATCGACCTCTCGAAGCTGCGCGCGGCCAAAATCCATTCGCTCCTCCGCGAACAAGGGGTGGTGCCTGCGGCCTTGGCGCGAGTCGAAGGCTTCGGTTCCGCCCATGCGCAGTTCCCCGCGGATGCACGCGAACCACAGCTTCAGAAAGACCGGCGGGTTCTCGTCGTGAAAGAGCGCTGAGCAAAGTCCTTCCGACGACCTGCCGTTGCACCGCTGAGCAGCCGGGGCGCCGGCGCGGCCGCGCCTACGACAACTCGAGCCCGCGCATGGTGCCGGTACTGGAGGCGAATCTGTCGCTTTCGAGGCCGAGGCGCTGGAGCAGGGAGACGAAGAGATTCGACAGCGGGTAGTTGTTCTTTTTGTCGAAGGCGAGATGACCAGCGTGCTTGAAGCCGCCGCCGGCCAGCAGCACGGGAAGATTGTCGTTCGAGTGCGCGTTGGCGCTGCCCATGTTCGTGCCGTAGAGGCAGGCGGTGCGGTCGAGCAGCGGCGTGCCCTGTTCCTGGCTGGCTTTGAGGCCGGTGAGAAATTCCGCGAGCGCGCGGAACTGCGCCTCCTCGATGCAGCGCAACTCCTCGACTTTCTCCGGTTGCTGGCCGTGATGCGTGAGGGGATGCGTCGGCGATTTCACGCCGGGGATTTTTTTCGCCGTGAGACTGCCGGTGTTGAAGCAGACGGTGACAATGCGCGTCGAATCGGTCTCCAGCGCGAGCCGCACGAGATCGAGCATGACCCGTGAGTTGAAGGCGAGGTCGTCGCGGTCTTCGATTTCCTTCGGCTGCTCGGCGCTCACTTTCGGCTTCGGCCGGTCCACCCATCCCTCGGTGGCCGCGAGGCTCTTTTCCAAATCGCGCACCGCGGTGGCGAATTGTTCGAGCCGGTCCCGATCCGTCGCATTGACACTTTGCTGGAGCTTCCTGAACTGCGCGCGCAGGCCGTCGAGCAGGCTGCGATCCTGCTGGAGCCGGCGCACGGCGTCGGCCTTGGCCGCGGGGGTGTCCTCCACGAAGAGCTGCTGGTAGAGCTTCAGCGGACTAACGATCGGCGGGATCATCGAGCCGCTGCGCGTCCACGAGAGGCTCAGGTATTCTGAGCCGATCATCACCGGCAGGGCGGGGAAGCGCGTGGCACTCCCGAGTTTCTCGGCCATCACCTGGTCGAGGGACACGCTGTTGCGGAACGATCCGCGGCTCGCGCCCGGGGCGCCGGTGAGGAAGCTGCGCTCCGCCGCGTGGCCGCCATCCACGCCGGGCAGCGAGACACCGGAAAAGACGGTGAGGTCGGCGCGATGCTCTTGCAAAAGGTCGAGATACGGCGAGGGCTCGTAGTCGCGACCGTCGTTTTTCGGAAAGAAGAAGTCCGGCAGGATGCCCATGTTCGTCATCATCCCGACGAAACGCCGCGGCGGCTCGGATGCGGCTGCCGCATGGCCGAGGCGCGGCATCATGCTTTCGAGAAAAGGCAGTGCGAGCGTGGCTCCGGCGGCGCGCAGGAAAGTGCGGCGGGAGAGAGGGAGGCGGGCGGCGATGTTCACGGCGTTTAGGGTAGCGCGATTATGGCTTGGAAAAAAGCGGGCTCAGCGCGGTTTCGAGGAGGAGGGTGCGAACGCCGTAGTGGCCGGCCTTCGCGCGGGCGAGGATGCGCTCGACCTCGGGCCGGTCGGCGAAGCTCACCGGCGCACCCGTGGCATAGCCGATGAGATGTCCGAGGAACGCGCGGGCGAGTGGCTCCTCCTCACCGGCGAGCAGGTCGCGCAGGGCGACGAAGTCCTGGAAAGTGCGCCCGTCCGGCAACTGCCCGCTGCTATCCACCGGCTTCTCGAAGTGATAGGCGATCGGCCGGCCATCGACGAGCTTCCGGTCTTCATCGCGCCCCACTCCACCGACTGCGCGATACTTGTCGCGCCACTCTCCGATCACATCGAAGCTCTCCAGCGCGAAGCCATACGGGTCCATCTTCAAATGGCACCCGGCACAGGTCGCGTTCGTTTTGTGCTTCTCCAGTTGCTCCCGAACCGTGGTCGTGCCGCGCGTGTCCGGCTCGATGCTGCCAGTTCCCGGCGGCGGCGGCGTGGGAACGATGCCGAGGATTTTCTCCATGACGAAAGCGCCCCGGGTCACGGGCGAAGTCGTGGTGCCGTTGGCCGTGACTTTCAGCACGCTGCCCTGCGTGAGAAAGGGACCGCGCCATGAGCCGGGTGGGACCGCGACGCGGCGCATCTCGTGACCTTCGACGCCGGGGATTCCGTAATGCCGGGCGAGCGGCTCATTGAGCATCGCGAAGTCCGACTTGACGAAATGCGCCACGCCGAGGTCGGCGCGCAGCAGCTCCGTGAAGTAGGCGCGCGTCTCGTCGAGCATCGACTGCTGCAAGAGCGGGGTGAACTCCGGGTAAAGCTGCTTGTCCGGCTGCGTGGCGTCGATCTCCCGCAACCGCAGCCACTGGCCGGTGAAATCCTCGACGAAGCGCGCGGCCTTTGGATCGCGCAGCAGCCGTTCAGCTTGCGCGCGCAACACGGCGGGCTTGCTCAATTCGCCCTGGTCCGCGAGCGCGAGCAACTCGTCGTCCGGCGGCCCGGCCCACAGAAAATAACTCAGCCGCGAGGCGAGCGCGGCCGGGCCGGAGCCGCGCAGGAGCAACGAGTCGGGCGACGTCAGCGCGGCGCGATACGCAGCCTTGAGCGCGTCCTGAAAATGATCGCCAGCGTTCAGCCGCGCCGAAAAAAGAGCGGCGTAAAATTCGATCTCGTCCGCGGTCACGGCCCGACGAAAGGCCCGGCGCAGAAACGACGCCAGCAGCCGGCGCGCGTCTTTCTCCGGCTCCGTGCTGATGACGTGAACGACCGGCCGCTTTTCGTTGCGTGTGCCGTAGAGATCCTCCGGCCGGCTGCTCGGATGCTTGCCGCTCAGCCACGTCTGTTGCGCGGGCCTGGGCACGCCGCTCTCCTTCGTCCACTCCGCGACCGGCAGATCGCCAAACAGCGCGCGCTGGCTCGCGGGCGGCCACTCCGCAGACAGCGGCCCCTCGATTTCGATCCACTCGATGGCTACCCCCGGCGCGGGCTTGAGCGGACCGGGCACGTCCTTGTTCTTGCCGTGCGCGTAATCGCGCAGCCGTTCGCAGCTCTCGGGCGTGAACATCAACGTGTCCGACACGCCATGCGTCATGCCCCCACCGCGCTCGAGCCACGCCGTGAGCTCGACCACCGCCGCCTTGTTCGGCGGCAAATCCATGAGGCCGAAGTTCAGCCCTTTGGAAAAAATCCCGAAGCTCAACGCGCCATGCCGCGTCGTCGGCACCACTTTTTCGCCATCCCAGCCAAAGCTGTAGCCGCTCACGCGGATGCGATGCCATCCGTCGAGCACCGGCGTGAAGACCCGCGTCGCATAACGAAAGTCTGCATCCCCGTGGCGGAACACGCCGATTGCCGTCGCCTTCGGTTCTTCATCGATGATCTTCGGATACTTCGCCGCGAAGGTCTCATCGCGGGTCAGACCGATCAGCCCAATCGCCTCCTTTTGTCCGACGAGAATGGCGATCCCCGCTTCATCCAGCAGAGACCAGCGATAGGTGAAAACCGGCGGCTTCTCCGCAAAGGCCGGCGTCGCCGCGTCCAGCGCCGCGTCCACCGCAGCCAGATACTTCGCCATGTGGACGAATGAAAAGTCGAGCGCACCCGCCGAGCGATCGAAGCCGTGCGACTTGCCGTCGGCGGGCAGGTCGTTGAGCACGCGCAGTCCGGGGACGGCGAGCACATCACGAAGGGTATTCTCAAACTCCCCGCGGCTCAGCCGCCGCAGCCCCACGCGGCCTTCGCGCTGCTGCCGCGCCGCGTCCGCGTCGGTGAGGGCGCTGGCCAGCGCAGCCATGGCGCCGTCGAGTTCCTTTGCCTCCGGTCGCGCCTTCTTCGGCGGCGGCATCTCGCCGGCGCGGGTTCGGTCATGCACTTTCACCCAGGTGTCGAAAGCCGCGAAATCGGCCCCGATTTTCTCCAAATCCAGCCCCCCTTTTTTCGTCTCCGAGTCGTGGCAATCCAAACAGTTCTCGGTGAGAAACGGCAGCAACTTCTTCGCCTCGGCCGGCACCTCCGCCGCGCTCAGCCCCGCGGGAAGCAGCAGGCACGCGAGGGCCAGCCCCCAACCCTTCGCTGTGCCGGCGGCGGTTTTTGGTGATTTGATCCGAGAATTCATGAGAAGACGGTGGGTGAAATGCAAAGTCCGGCCGAACAATAAGCATAGCGGCTCCACCGAAGCAGGTCATTTGGATTGCGCTTTGCTCGTGAGGAATTTCAGCCGCTCGAAAACCTTTTGTTCGGAGAGCGCCGGGGTCGCATTGACGGCCGCCCGAGGGGAGCGGTGCGCCGAGCCGCTCCCTATTTGTCGAGTGACGAAACGGCCAACCCGCTGAATGCTGGCAGTTCCTCATCATTCCGATGCCTCAAGACACCAAACCAGCGCCTCCGTCGTGGCAGACCTCCGAAGATCGGTTTCGGTTGCTCGTCGAGAGCGTGAAGGATTACGCCCTCATCATGCTCGATCCCGACGGCATCATCGTGAGCTGGAATGCCGGTGCCCAGCGGATCAAAGGCTACACGCCCGAGGAAATCATCGGCTCCCATTTCTCGCGCTTTTACCCACCCGAGGATATCGCCGCGCAAAAGCCGCAGTGGGAGCTCGCTCAGGCGCTCGCCGAAGGGCGCGTGGAGGATGAAGACTGGCGCCTGCGCAAGGACGGCAGCCGCTTTTGGGCCAATGTGGTCATCACCGCACTGCGCGATCCCGCCACCGGCGAGTTGTGCGGTTACGGCAAGGTGACTCGCGATCTCACCGAGCGAAAGCTGGCGGAGGAACACCTGCGCCAGAGCGAGGAGCAGTTTCGCCTGCTCATCGAGGGGGTGGAAGAGTACGCCATCTTCATGCTCGATACCTCCGGGCTTGTCGTCACCTGGAATGCCGGCGCGCAAAAGGCCAAAGGCTACACCGCGCCAGAAATCATCGGCCAGAGTTTCACGCGCTTCTACACCGCTGAAGAGCAGGCCAGGGGGAAGCCGGGCCAGCTTCTCGAAAAGGCCAGGACCGTGGGTCGCGCCCGCGAGCAGGGCACCCGCGTTCGCAAGGATGGGAGCACCTTCGAGGCGGATGTCCTGATCACCGCGATCCACGACGCCAAGGGCGAGCTCCGCGGCTTCACCAAGCTAACCCGCGACATTTCCGATCAAATCCAGGCCAGCCACCGGGAAGCCGCCCGGATCGCCGCCGAGAAAGCCAGTCAGGCCAAGGACGAATTCCTCGCCGTCCTCAGCCACGAGCTGCGCACTCCGCTCTCCCCCGTGCTCGCGGCCGCCACTTACATCCTGGAGAATGGCGCCACCCTTTCCCGGGAGGAGATTCACGAGGAGATCGGCACCATCTGCCGCAACGTCCGCCTCGAGGCGCAGCTCATCGACGATCTCCTCGACCTCACCCGCATCTCCCGCGGCAAAGTCGAGCTGCGCTGCGAAGCCGTCGAAATTCACGCTGCCCTGGAGCAGGCCATCGAGACGTGTCAGGAGGACATCACCGCCAAGAAGCTCGCCGTTTCGACCCGCTTCGAGGCCGTTTCCCATTGGGTCTGGGCCGATCCCACCCGCATCCGCCAGGTCTTTTGGAATCTCCTCACCAACGCCGTGAAGTTCACCCCCGCCGGCGGCCGCATCACCCTGCGCACCGGCACGGACGCAACCTCCGGCCGCTTGCTCGTCGAGGTGAGCGACACCGGCCTCGGCATTGAGCCGGAGCAGGCCAGCCGCATCTTCAATGCCTTCGAGCAGGGCGAGCGCGCCGTCACCCGCCAGTTTGGTGGTCTCGGCCTCGGCCTGGCCATCACCCGCAATCTCGTCCAGCTCCACCACGGCTCCATCTCCGTTCAGAGCGAGGGCCGGGGGAAAGGCGCCACCTTCCGCGTCGAGCTCCCCGCGCTCGCCCGCGTCCCGTCCTCCCCGGCCGAATCCCGCGCCGCTCCGCCACCTCCGGCGGAGGGCGCCAGCCTCAAGATCCTCCTCGTGGACGATCATGAAGACACCCGCCGCGTCCTCGCCCGGCTTCTCGCCCGCCTGGGCCACCACGTGGTCACCACCGATACCCTCCAGACCGCCGTCGCCCGCCTGGCGGACGAGCCGTTTGACGCTCTCATCAGCGACATCGGCCTCCCCGACGGCACCGGCCACGATTTGAGCCGCGAAGCCAAACGCCTCCAACCCCACCTCTGCGCCATCGCCATCAGCGGCTACGGCATGGAGGAAGACACACGCCGCAGCCACGACGCCGGCTTCGACAGCCACATCACCAAACCCATCGACTTCGCCGTCCTCCGCGAAACCCTCGCCCGCTGCCCCCGAATTCCAGGCCGCTAACTTCAGCCTCGCGTCTCTCGAACCCGCTCCTTGGCTGATCGATCCTGTTCTCGACGCAACGACCTCTCCCGGCAAGTTACCCGGCGAGGACTTTTTGATGCGCTCCTCATCATGATCCGAACGAAATGCGTCCATTCGCCGATTGAGCCGAGCAAGGACGGTTTGCGCATTCTGGCGACACGCTTCCGAGGCCATGGAATGCCCAGGACGCGATACGATATCTGGATGCCGAATCTGGGGCCGAGCGAGTCTCTGCTGAAAGATTTCCAGGCGGGCAAGATCACCTGGGCGGTATTCAGCCGTCGGTATCGCCGCGAGTTACTCGAGGGCGGAACGATCGACCGGCGGAATGCGACGATCAAAAACCACGGGCAGAAGTTCACTCTTCGCCTACTCCAAACGCTCGGCGCACGCGGAACGATCACTCTCCTCTGTCATTGCGCGGAAGATCAGCCTCACTGCCACCGGCATCTCTTAAAGAAAAAGTTGGAAAGCAAGGGTTAGGCCCCTTTGGCGAAATGGCGCGCGGGAATTCGGCAATGCGTCGTGGCGCAGCCTTTGGCGCTCGTGAAGGTCGGCGTCAGCGCGGTGATCGGCGAATGCCTCTTTTTGACATCGTCGCCGGAGGGTGTTCCGCGACGGATGGGCGGCGGCTCTTTCGAGGGGGAGCGGAAGGCACCGGTGCGTAGTGAAGCTCTTGACCCGCCACGACCGATCGCAGCAGGAGCGCGCCTCGGCTCATGTCACCGCGGCCGAGAAATTCGACGGGGAAATGAAGCCGATCGCCGAAGATCGGTCGCAGGGTGTCGAGATATTTGCCAGTGGCGACGCTGCCCAGCAAAACGACTTCGCAACTGTCCACCGCAGCGAGCGCCAGGGCGGAGGCTTTGAGTGCGCGAGTAAAGCGCGGCTCCGCTGAATCCACAGCCACTTCGGAAAATTCAGCGAGATCCCGGGCGCCGACCAACACGTCGGGGGGGGCCAGGCCGCGCGTCGGGGTAATGATCTGCACTCCGGGGACGCCGGGCGGCGGCAGGGCAAAACGACAGGCGTAGGTCAGCTTCCCGCGAAAATAGAGACCGCTGCAAAACGTGAATACGTCGCCGAGCGTGGCGGCGCCGATCTGCACTTGCCGCGCCAGCTCAAAGGTGGCCGCGGATCTCGTCAGCATGGCCGCGCGTTTGCCGCCAGAATGCGCCGGCGAGAGAAGAAAGACGCGGTTCATCTCACCCCGATGCCTCCAAGGTGGCGCCGTGACGCGAAGCGATAAGCAACCCCCATGAGCAAGAAAACCGAAATCGAAGTCGCCGGAAAGAAGCTCATGGTCTCGAACCTCGACAAGGTGCTGTATCCCGAAGCTGGGTTTACGAAAGGGCAGGTCATCGACTACTACATTCGCATTGCGCCGGTGCTGCTGCCGCATCTGAAAAACCGGCCCATCACACTCAAGCGCTATCCCGACGGGGTGGACGGCTTTTTCTTTTACGAAAAACAGTGTCCCTCGCATCGGCCCGATTGGGTGAAGACGGCGGAAGTGGCCTCGCGCCGCGAGGCGGGAAAGATCGACTATTGTTTGATGAACGATCTGCCCGCGCTGGTCTGGGCGGCGAATCTTGCCGACCTGGAGCTGCACACGTTCCTGCACCGTGCGCCAGCAATCACGCGCCCCAATGCGCTGGCCTTCGATCTCGACCCGGGGCCGCCCGCCGACATCGTGTTGTGTTGCTGCGTGGGGCTGTGGCTGCGGTCGATCTTCGATGACTTGGGAATCCAATCCCTCCCAAAAACCTCCGGCTCGAAAGGACTGCAAATCTTTGTCCCGCTCAATACCGCGACGACCTACGAGAAGACGAAGGCTTTCGCGCATTCGTTGGCGCAGCGGCTGGAGAGTGAGCATCCCGGCGAAGTCGTCTCGCGGATGCAAAAGGCGCTGCGCGAAGGCAAGGTGCTGATCGATTGGAGCCAGAACGACGAGCACAAGACGACGGTGAGTGTCTATTCCTTGCGCGCCAAAGCGCAGCCGACTGTTTCCACGCCCGTGACTTGGGACGAAGTGGAAACGGTGGCGAAGAAAGGCAATGCCAGCCGCTTGATCTTCGACAGCGAGGCCGTGCTGAAACGGGTGAACCAACGCGGCGACTTGTTCGCACCACTCCTGACGCTGAAGCAGCGTCTTCCCAGTCTTCGCACGATTGCTACTTGAGCAGTCGCAATAGATTGGACCTCTTTTGCGCCAACTGTTCCATGGTGCATTGAACGGGCGCCTTGTCGGGGCGCCAGCGAAGCAGTTTGGTGCCGTGGCGAAAGCGTCCGCCGGTGACGTGGTCGTAGCAAACCTCCACCACGAGCGCGGTCTTGAGCGGCTGCCACACGTTCTCTTTGCCGCCATTCCAACGGCTTGGTCCGCCCGGCGCTTTGCCGGTGAAACCCGGTGGCGCAATGAAGCCCATGTCACCCATGGAACCGATGAAAGCGCCAGAGCGCTGGTGGCCGGAAGAACTCGGCGAAAGCCCCAACTCAGCCGGCGGCCAAAATGAAACGCGCTACGCGTTTTTCGGCGATGGCGGCGTCTCGCGGTCGATACCGGCGACGGCAAAGCTCGACTCTATGACCCCGGCGACCACCGCATCTCCGGCGTGCAGCAGCACCAGAGCGGCAGCGGCCGAAAGGTGACGTTCACGAGTCAGCACGGCGAAGTGGACCTGGCGACGCTGACGCCAGCCTGACGGCGAGATGCGACGTCGCGCTCGATCCGGCCTGCACGGCCTCGTCGTCGGTGACTTAGTTGGGACCACAGTGGACCCCGGGGATTATTTCTTCCTGTTACCGACAGGCTGATTGGTTTGGGTTGCAGGCGCTCGGTGGCATGGATTGAAATCTCCGCGTTCCCATGATCCGACACGCCTTCCTTCTCGCCCTCGTCGCCTGCTTCTCCCTGCGCTCGCTGCAGGCAGCCGACGCCAAAGCTCCCGCGGCCCAGGCCCCAACGCCGGCCAAACCCCAACCGCCGACCCGCCCGTTCGACGCCCCGGGCGCTCCGAAGTTCGTTCGGCTCGACGGCAAGCCCGGCGCGGTCCCGCCCGCGGACGCCATCGGCGACTTCCTCGTCGGTCCTGATTACGTGGCCGCGCCCGAGACAAAACCCGTCGAAGGAGTGCCCGAGGGGCGGGTGCAGCAGTTCGTCATCGATTCGAAAGACTGCAAGCGCTTCAACCCCGGCATCGCGCGCCACGAGTTCGGCACCGTGGACCCGAACAACCCGAAGACCCTCATCGTCGAGACGCACTCGATCGACTACCAGCGCACCATCACGGTTTACGTCCCGGCCCAATACATCGCCGGCTCCGCCGCGCCGCTGCTGGTGACGCACGACGGCCCCGGCCTCGGCAAGCCCGACAAGAACCTGCCCCGCATCCTCGACAACCTCATCGCGCAGAAGCGCATCCCGCCGCTCGTGACCGTCATGGTTGCCAATGGCGGCGGCGATGCCCAAGGCCATGAGCGCGGCAAGGAATACGACACACTTTCCGGCACCTTCGCCGAGTTCATCGAGGAGGAGGTGCTGCCGCTGGTGGAGAAGAACTGCGGCGTCAAGCTGACCAGGGACCCGGAAGGACGCGCCACGATGGGCACCAGTTCGGGCGCTGCGGCCGCCTTCACGATGGCCTGGTACCGGCCCGACCTTTACCGGCGCGTCATTTCCATCTCCGGCACTTTCGTCAACCAGCAGTGGCCATTCAATCCCGAGACGCCGGACGGAGCGTGGGGCTACCACAGCAAGATCATCCCCGAGAGCGCGCCCAAGCCCATCCGCGTCTGGATGTGCGTCGGCGACCGCGACAACTACAACCCCAACGTCATGCGCGATGACATGCACGACTGGGTCGAGGCCAATCACCGCATGGCGAAGGTCCTCAAGGAAAAAGGCTACCGCTACCAATACC
This sequence comes from Chthoniobacter sp., assembly GCA_034667665.1. Taxonomy (GTDB): domain Bacteria; phylum Verrucomicrobiota; class Verrucomicrobiia; order Chthoniobacterales; family Chthoniobacteraceae; genus Chthoniobacter. The sequence goes on along the minus strand of JAXDQW010000028.1, from coordinate 50,794 downwards.
TCTACTGCCTGAACTCCGGGCACGGTGTCGGCAACGCCCGGCCGCAACTCCTGCCCGAAGCTCTCGAATGGGTGTGGAAGGACTATCAGGCGCGCTGAGCGGTTAGGGGCAGGCAGCCCCGCCGAGGAGCGAGGTCTCCATGTTTCATCGTTGCTTCTCACCCCGGTGCGGTAGCAGGCTCCGAGCTGTCCAGTTAACCCCCCATTCAGATTCACGATGAACATGAACACTCTCACCACCAGGCGTGCATTTCTCGGCAGCGCGGCCGCGGCCGCGGCCTGTCTTGTCCTGCCGCGGCGCACATTGGCTGCCGCCAGGCCCAACTCCGTCTTCGATGGCGTGCGCATCGGATGCATCACCTACAGCTATCGCAGCATGGCCAACACGGCCGAGGAGACGCTCCAGGCGCTGCTCGAGGACGGGATCAGCGAGGTGGAGCTAATGGGTGGGCCAATCCAATCGTACGCCGGCATCACCGCCAGTGCCGGTGGCCGCAAGGACGGGGACAAGAATGCTGAGCCGCCTTCCCCGAAGCCGACCGATGCGCAACGCGAGGCGCAACTGGCCAAATGCCTTGAACTGCGCAAAATGTATAACGACGCGGGCGTCAACATTCACATCCACAAGATGGGCTTTGGCCAGTCGGACGAGGAGATCGAATTCAGTTTCCAGGTGGCCAAGGCGCTCGGCTGCTTCGGAGTCACCACCGAGCGCAACGAAAAGCTCGCCGAGCGACTCGCGCCCTTCGCCGACAAGCACAAGATCTGGGTCGGGTTCCACAATCACACGAACAACTATCCGGTGATGGACAAGCCTGACCCCATCCTCGATTTCGGCCAGCACATCGGCTTCAACCTCGACATCGGCCACTATGTCGCCGGCAGCAAGGGGCTGTCGCCTATTCCCGTGCTCGAGAAATACCACGACCGCATCGTGAGCCTGCATCTGAAGGACCGGACCGCCGACGGCGGCAACGTGCCGTGGGGCCAGGGGCAGACCCCGATCAAGGAAGTCCTCCAGTTGATGCGGAAGGAGAAATGGACGTTCCCCGCCGAGATCGAGCTGGAATACAAGATTCCGGAAGGCTCCAACGCCGTCGCCGAAGTGGCGAAGTGCGTCCAGTATTGCAAACAGGCGCTCGCCTGAGCCGGGTTCTGGCAGTGCCGCAGATCGCCTGCCCACCTTGAACGGCCCCCCGAGGGCGGTGTCCTGGCCGGCTTCGAGACTGGCGGCACTCAGCTCGTAGACCCAGCGCCCCGGCAGGGGCGATGCAATTCCACCACGTGGTTTGCTCCAGCGCCGCTCCGGGGCGGGTCCCCTCTTCCTGCGGTTCCGGTGGCTGGCGCCGAATTCCGGTGTCCCTCCGGGACGACTGGCTCCCCGCGCCCCACATTTCCTCACCTCGCAAGCGCGATCCCGACGATGGACGTGCACCCGGGCTCACTCCTCGGATTTCATCACTGGAACTTCCGCCGTATATTTACCGAGGACATGGATGGTGAGAAGGCCCGTCTGCTCGTCCTGTTTGCGTCCGGAAAGGGTCAGCGGGTACGATTGCGTGCTGTCCTCCGTTTTCTGAAGCGGCACCCGGAGGATGGGCTGGTCCTTGTCCTTGGCGAAAATGGCGAGTTCCAGCGGGCCGGCGCCGGTCCGATTGACGGCGAGATAGTAGAGCTGCACCGCACGGCTCTTCTCCCCCTCGCTAACCGTGACCAGGCGCAGCTTGTCTTTGGCCGTCGGTTTGCCGTCGGCGGCCACGCTGGCCGCCAGCGTCCAGAGCTGGCCGACCGGGACAGCGGTCTTGCTGCTCGCGTCGATGGCCTCGATGCTCAGCTTTCGGTCGGGGAGCACCATCAGCGCGACTCCGCCCGCTTTGAGCGCCTGCGGCTTGTCCAGATCGACCTCGAGGGCGAACGGCGCGTCGCTCGGCGTGCCCAGGACTTCGTTGAGCTTGCGCGCCCCTTTCTGCGCTTCTTCCAACGGGACGCTCTCCTGCGCGGAGGCGACGGCCGTCAGGGAGGCAAGGAGAATGAGCAGCTTGGGGAGGGACAAGTTCATAACGATGGGAAGAGTGCTTACACCACCACGCCGCTGAGGTCGAGCAGCTCACGATAGAGCCGGTCAAAGACGTGCGCCCCGAGGGCGAGGCCGCGCTCGATCAGTTCGCGTTTGGCGGGATCATCCCAGCGCGGTTCGACGATGGCGAAGAATTCGTCCGCGTGCTGCCGGTCGAGTTCCGCGTGGAGCGAATAGTGAACCAGCTTTTCGCGCGGCACCCAGCCGCGGCTCACCACGTGGTTGCCAATCCGCGCGCTCAATTCGGCAAAGGCATGCTCGATAATGCCAATGCACCCGATGCCGACCTCGAGTTCTTCCAACAGGCAGGCCGAGAAGAGCACGCTGTTGAAGGCGTGAACGGCGGGGGCGGGCCGCAGTCCGTGGAGACGGTCGGGATCGGTCCCCAGGCTGCCGAGGAAGGCGGCGAAGGTGGCGGCGTGCGCGTGGCTGGGCCGGAAGTCGCCGTGCTCCTCGACGACATTGTGCAGGATGTCCACGCGGGAAGCGTAGTCGGGCGACCGGGCGATCAGTCCCGCCATCGGCCGGGGAAAGAACACCACGGCAAAATAGAACTGTTCCTGCGAGGTCCGGAATCCTTCCAGGCTCAGCCGGCCATCGCGCAGGGCCTCAAAGTAGGGATTCTCCCAGAGGCCGCCTCGAGCGAGGAGGAAATCGGCGCACGCCCTGACGCGAGACGGCGCAGCGGTGGAGGACTCGGCGGGCACAGACGTCATGGAAGTTCAGATTTCGGACGTGCTGATGTTCCATCTTTGGCCCGCGCGCCCGAGCACGGCGCCATAGACGGTGGCGGGCGCTTCCACGATTCCAGGGAGGTCGCCGAGCAATTGGGTGAAGGCCGCCCGATCGGATTCGGAAACGGCGACGAACATCGCCGGCGCCCGGCGAGCGCAGCGAACCAGCGCCTGCCGGACGAGCCGGACCCCCTCGACGGGGTTGGCGTAAGCAAAGTGGGAGAGATGCGCGACCACCATCTCCCGACCGTCTTCCAGGAGCAGCCGTTTGGCCAGCCGCGTATCTTCCAGAATTCCGCAGGCGGAGTCTTGCGGGGCGAGCAAAGCCACGGGCGGGCTGAGGGAGCGCAATTCGGGGCGACCTCCGAGCGGAGTGAAGGCGCTCGTTCCCAAGCCGCGGTAGCATGCCTCCACGGCGGCAGCATCCGAATCGAAGGTCGCATCTTCCGTCCGATCACCCGCCCCCGCCGGGAGGCGAAGGACGCAGATTTGATCGACCGCGCGAAAGGCGGGGAGGCCGAGTTTCCCCGTGTAAGCGGTGGGTGGATGAGGCGTGCCGCCCATGACCACGCCATACGCCGCCACGGCTCCGTGAGCGATGCTCCAGGCCATCACCGCCTTGCCCAAGTGTAGCAGCGTCCAGGCGCGTCCGGGACCGGGCGCGGTTTTTAAGTCGCCGAGGTAGGCGACCAGCCGGCGAACGCCATCGGGAAATTGCACCGGACGAACCGCCACGCCCAACGTGCCGCGGATTTTTCCATCCTTGCCGGCCGCAATGAAACTGACGCCCGAGCGGCCCTCGATGGCTCGAAAGAAAAGCGCGTAATCCCGCCCGTGCGAAATGGTGAAACTTCGACCCGCACCGAGGGGATAGACAAACTTGCGTTCGAATTCGAGGAGGGCATCGGCCAGCTCCGGCCCCGGCGCTTCCGTCAGAGTGTGAATGGTCATGCCGGCCGTGCTCCGATGTGCAGCGCGCGATAGAAGAAGCTGCGGTCCTGCCGATGGAGCGCTTCCGCCTGCTCGCTCCGCCAGGCGAAGCGCGGCTCGAAGGCCGGAATCTCGAGACTGGAATTGAGCTGGCGGATGATCGTCAGCCCGCCGGCCCGCAGTGCGTTCCAGGCCAGGGAAAGCGTTTCTGCCGCGGCCTCGGGCGAGAGCCAATCGAGGATGTTCGAGAGGTGAATCAAATCGACCGACTCGCGAGGCAACGCAGCGAGCGCCTCGATGGCCGTCGAGCAGGTGCAGGCAATCTCGGGCCATGACTGCGGCGGCCGGGCGTCCAGCCAGGGATATGCCGCTCCGTCCGGGAAAGAACCGATCAAGATCTGCGCGAGGAATGGATTGCCGTGCGCCGGCAGTGTCGCCAGCGCATGGCGGGTCCGCGCCGCGAAATGCCGGGCAAAGCTGCGTTGGGAATTGCGGGTGGCTTCCTCGCCAAACAGGCAAACCAGATTCTCCAAACGCATCACGGTCTCAAACGCCTCGTCCAATGCCTGGCCCAGCGGCGTGCCGGCCGCGGTGCGGCGGGTCTGCTCCGCCGGGTCGGACAAAGTGAGCAGGGCCGAGAGATCCTCCCGGTAATTGCCGAGGTGCGCCTGCAATTGGCCGAAGAGGATTTCGTAGCGGCCGACACAGTCCGGCCCGAGCCGGGCGACCAGCTCAGCCGGACCAAAGACCTCGTCCGATAAACCCAGGGCCGCGAGCATTGGCCCGAGCGCGAGCGCCCGCTGGCCGGCCGCCATGGGCCGATGTCCCAGCAGGTCGAGCCGATCCGCCGGCGGGAAGTGCCGGAGCAGGTGCAGTTTGACCCGCGCCAGGGCGAGCTGGGCCGGGTTGATGTCCACCAGTTGCAGATGGCTCGCGTGTCCGCTCGCCGCCAGCCACGCGGCTGTGTCGCCACCCGAGGCGATCATGAAGACCCGCGCCTCGGGCGACAGCTCGGCGAGCAAGGTTGCGTCCAGCGCGGGATCTTCCCGCACCTGGCTGAATGCCACGGGCAGGCGGGAAGCGTCCCGCGCCCAGGCGTCGGCGGTGTCTATCGGTTCCATCGCGAGCAGGCCGCAAGCACGCACGGGAATAGCGCGGCACCGGCCAGCAGGTCCACCGCGTAATGGTAGCGAAGGTAAAGCGTCGAAACGAACAAGCCGGCCACGGGCGCGAGCAGCAGCCAAAAACGCCGGCGGCACGCGTGCCAGTCGTGGTTCAAAAGCAGGAGCGTGATGAGCAGGTGCAAGCTGGGGAAGTTGCCGTGGATGGCCGAGCCATGGGCGACGACGGCATCGTTGGCGTGCGTGAGCAGCCCTCCGTTCAACCCTTGGGAAAAAAGCTCGGGAAAAGCCGGGCCGGGTCCGAGCGCCGGCACCAGGAGATAGCCGAGAAAGCCCACGGCAAATCCGGCAAAGAGCAAGGCACTGAGGCGCTGAATCACTTCCCGCGATTGTCCGAAAGCCCAGAGCAGGACCCCGTGGAGATAAATCTGATAGCTGAGGTAGCAGGCGCTCAGCGTTTCGGTCAGCCAGGGCCGCGCAAACCTTTCCCATGAAACCGCCGGCGTTCTCCCGAAGAAGAACTCGTCGATCCCGAGCAGCACGCCATCGCGTGGTGGAGCTCCGAGCGCGAGGGTGACGCGGCTGGTGGCGCCGTAGAACCACAGCGCGAAGAGATAATTCACCGCCATCCGGAACCGCTCAGCGCGCAGGTCATCCCTCCGCCAGAGCCAGGCGAGCGCACCCGAGTAAGCCAGCGTGCCGAGGGCGATCTCGGCACCCATCCGCGAGCGCCAGCCGCCGGTCCAGAGGAGCGCACCCAGCGCCCCCGCGCCGAGCAGCACAAAGGCCGCTTCATGGGCACGGAGCGGACCGCCGGTTCCGCGGGCCCGGGGCGCAGCGTCCGCCATTAGCTCATCGGAGACCCGCCGCGCCGGCGGCCGAGCGGGCTGCGGCGAAAACTGCCCACCACAAACTCCCGGACGAAGGCGAAGTAGGACGGAATGAACGGCGCCCCGCGCTCCATCAATTCCGCACGCAGAATCCGGTGGATGCGCGGCAGATGATACCAGGGCACCCCGGGGTAAAGGTGATGCTCGAGGTGATAGTTTTCATTGCACATGAAGAACGCCGTCACCGGATTGGTGAGGATGGTGCGGGTGCCGCGCACCGGATCGCCGTGATGTTCTTCGAGCAGCGTGTGCTGGCTCATCCCGCGGATATTCACAAACGTGTTGATGAAGAGCATCGGGATCAACCAGGCGTGGGCCAGCACAGGCGTCGGCAGCCGGGACAGGCCCGCGAGGAAGGCAGCCGCCATGATTACTTCCGCGGCGATCCCCACGCGCTGCCTGGCCCCGCCGTGCTTAAAACCCAGGATGGGGATGGCGATGATGTAGGCTGGATAGCCGATCAGGAGCCGGCCCCAATTCATCAGAAAGACCATCCAGCTCCAGCGTGTGTAGTTGGGATAATGGTCGGGATCGCCCTCCTCTCCGAGATGCTCGTGGTGCCGCAGGTGCAGGACGCGGTAGGCCGAGAAATTCTGCAACACCGGCACCGCGCACAGAGCGCCGAGCACCGCGTTCCAACTCCGCTTCCGGCAAAGACAGCCATGCACGGCTTCATGAGTGAAGAGACTGATCCCGTGGAGCGAAGCGGCGGCGAGCAGGTAAAGCGGTAGGGCAGCCACCATCCACCAGAGAGCGCGATCTTGCAGCGCCGCAGCAAGCCAGCAAGCGGCACCGGCGCTTACGCCGTAAAGCCCGATGAAAAGGCCCAGACGGCGCGCCTGGCGGCGATCGTCGAGGCGCAATTCACGCAGCAGGCCCGGCTCCACTCTCGGCTGCGGGGAAGGCAAGGTTGCGGTCATTGGTCAGAAATCCCTCCAGTCAGGGTAGCGATCAGGGAGAGCCGGGCAACGAATGATTCCCGGTCCGTCGCCGCGGAGCGGCGCAAACCCGAGTAGCCGTGGCCGAGCAGCGAGGCCACGGAATCGGAGAACGCGGGGTAGCCGCGTCAGCGGCGAAACATTGCTTCGGCGCGGTGTCGCCGCTCCGCGGCTTGCGCATCACTTTTATGATCCGTGGCCTCGCTACGCTCGACCACGGCTACTCGGGTTGCGCCGCTCCGCGGCTGTGACGCCGAATGTCCCTCAGCCGCCCAGGCTTTGGTTACACCTCGATGGAAACTGTGCTACGGGATAAAGGAGGTCCCCAACGCCTTCCGCCTCCCCAGAATCAATATGAGCACACTCGAAGAGGGTCTCGCCAAGGCGGGCATCGCGAAAGCCAGGCGGCATCTTTTCCTGTGTATCGGGCCGGATTGCTGCAAGACGCGCGAAGGGGAACTGCTGTGGGACTTTGTAAAGCGGCGCGTGAAGGAGACCGGGCTCAGGGCCATGCGCACCAAGGCCGGTTGTTTCCGGATTTGCACCGGAGGGCCCTGGATGGTCGTGTACCCGGACGGCACCTGGTACGGCCACGTCACGCCGGCGCGCTTCGAGCGCATCCTTCAGCAGCACCTGCTCGGCGGCCAGCCGGTCACCGAATGGCTGGTCGCGCGGAATGATCTCTCCCCGCCCTGCGCGATCAGCGACGCATCGCCGACTGCTGGCGAATGAGCGCTTCGCGCAGCAGCTCCAGGCGATTGGCCAGCTCCGGCGCCGGGAGATAGGTCGTGCGCACCGCCCACCAGAGTCGCGGAATGCCGCGGGGCAGGATCAGGCGCGGCACCAGGCGGGCGGCGATCCCGGCCCGATCGTAGCCTTCGAGGAAAGCCTGCGCCGTGGCCAGCCAGACCCCGGCAGCGATGCGCCCGAGCACGTCCTGGAGAAAAACGAGGAGGTCGTCGGCGTGCCGTTCGTCGGGCGAGAGCGCGCGATCGTGCATGACTTCGAAGTCGATCAGCCGGGCGCGATCCTCCGCCTGGTCGTAGAGAAAATTCCCCGTGTGCGGGTCGCCGTGCGACCAGCCGCCCGCAAAAACCGGGCATTGCCATTCGTGGGCACGGCGGAGTTCCCGCCCCGCGGCCGCCGCCATTTCCGGAGTGAGCATGCCAAGGTCGAGATGCCGGGCCAGACTTTCGCCCGGCATCTCTTCGGCGGCCACGCCGCGCGGGCCGTGGCGAAAAGCCTGGTAGTCTTCGCCATGGAGTTGCCGGAAGCATTCCAGCTCCCAGCGCTGCCAGGAGGCAGGATCGCCCAGGGCCCGCACCGGGTTGCCCGCGAGGCGGAAAAATCCATTGGCGCAGGCCATGATGAAGCCCGCCGGCCAGCGCCGATGCTTGATCCAAAGCGGACGGCCATCGCGCACTTCACGGGTCAGCGAGTTGACTTTGATCCGCTCGGCAAAACAGGCGGCGGCGGCGAGAAGACGGCTCATGGTACGGGAACGTAGCCAGTCCGGGCACCGACGCCAATGCGCGGATGGAAAGTGGCGCGCACCGGGAGATCGCGCTCCGCAGAAGGACTGAGATTCCACAATTTTCAGGAAGGAACTCGTTGCCACACAGGCCGTCCAGCCACTACCTTCGAGGCTTCTCGCGCCATGCTCCGCTCGCTCGCCGCCATCCTCTTCGCCGGTCTCTGCGCCGGCCGGGCCATCGCCGCTCCGGGGCCCGACAAGCACGAGCGGCCACGCCCGCGGCCGGTGCCCGCTTCCGGGCCGGTTGCTCCGCAGGAGGTGCGCACGCGGGCGATCCAACGTTCCCTTTTCCGCACCAGTGGATCGCGGCTCTTTGCGCCGGCCGTGCCCGTCGTGCCCGCGATGCCAATCGGCTCGCTTCCGGCCCGGCCCGACCAGCCGCGCGTGGTCGTTCCGCCAGCCAGTCCGGCCACGCGAGCCACTGCCCTTCCGGCAAGCTCCGAGCCGGCGCGGATCCCTCCGGGCGCGGGTGAACTGACCCTGGAACGGACCAGCTTCACGCCCTACGACCGTTATCTTGGCGCGGTGCGGCGGGTGATTGCCGACCTCGATGGGCGGAACGCGAACATGGTCACCGCCTGCGCGCTGATGCGGGAAGGGCGCAGCTTCCGTTATTCGGCGGCCGATCCCTACCGCGCGGATTCGCCGGAAACCACGGACGCGCGCCGGGCGGGCGATTGCAAGGCGAAGGCGCTCTGGCTTTACGATCATCTCGGCGATCCGGCGGCTCTCTTTGTGATCGGCAAGCTCGAACGGCGTTCCCCGCGCAGCCACGCCTGGGTCTATTGGCGCCACGACGAGCGGTGGTGGATCCTCGATCCGACCGCCCGCTTTGCGCCGATTGCGGCGGACAGCGTCTCGCCCAGTCGCTACGTGCCCTATTACTCCTACGGACGAGGCGGCGCCTACCGGCACAGGACCACGAGCCTGATGCTGGCGACGGCGAGCATCAGCGTCGCGAGCCGGCAGTGAGTTTGTGAAAGTGGGGCAGACTTGCAGTCTGCCCTTCCACAAGCGGTTCCAGCGCGGGACCCTCGATGCCGTTCTTCCTCGGGATAACGCGCCCGGTCAGCGGGCAGACTTCCGTTCACCCAGATACTCGCTCAGGCTCTTGGCCAGCGTCACAAAGTCCGAGGGGATCATCAGCACCGTGGTGCTGTTGTTCTCGGAACCGATTTCGGAGAGCATTTGCATCCGGCGCAGCTCCAGCGCGGCCGGATTGGCCGCCATCTGCTCCGCGGCCTGCGCCAGCTTTTGCGACGCCTCGAACTCCGCCTCCGCTTTGATGATCCGCGCGCGCTTTTCCCGGATGGCCTCCGCCTGCATCGCCATGACCTGCTGCATCGCCACCGGCAGCTCGACGTCTTTCATTTCAAAGCGCTCGATCTCCACCCCCCAGGCCGTCGTCGAATGGGCGATGCCTTCGCACAGCAGCGCGTTGATCTTGTCGCGGGCCTGGAGGATCTCGTCGAGATCGTGCTGGCCGATGATGTTGCGCAGGCTGGTCAGCGCGAGTTGATACACGGCGCCGCCGGCATTGTTGACCGCGATCACCGACTTGGCGGCATCGACGACCCGGTACCAGAGGACCGCGTTCACCTTTATCGTGACGCTGTCGCGGGTGATCGTCTCCTGCTGCTCGGCCGAGACGGTCGTGGTGCGGATGTCGATCGTCATCGACCGTTCGAAGCCGAGCGGAATGATGTAGTAAAGGCCCGGCCCGCGCACTCCCGCGAAGCGCCCCAGCCGAAACACCACCCCGCGCTGGTATTCCTGGGCGACGCGCAAACCAGAGAGCAAGATGACCGCAAGAATCAGGAGAGCGATGAACATGGAGCGGAAGATAGAGTCACGTGGCGGCTGAACAAGGGAAACCCCTCTCGTGTGAGGCCGCGCCAACCGTAGTTGGGCAGGCGTCCCGCCGGCCAGTAAGTGCGGCAGCCGTCCCGGCTGCCCGAACTCGTGCCGGCGGGACGCCTGCACGACTTCCCGGCAGGCGGGGACGCCTGCCCCACTACGGTTGGTGCGGCCCCCCATAACTCACACTTTCGCTCCACCCGTCTGGCCTCTACTGTGCCCGCCTTCATGCCACCGCCCCAACCCGACTTGGAAACTCCGCGCCCCGCCCATTTCGAGGAACGGGCGCGCTGGGATCGCTGGATGCAACCGCTCTATTGGCTCGCCGGGGCGCGCTGGGAAACCCTGCGCGAATGCCACCCCACCGAGCGTGAGCGCGTCGCCGTCATCGGGTCCACGGTGCTCATCCCGACGACCATGGCCTTCCTCGGGATGCTCTTCTACTCGAAGAGCCGTTTTGCCAGCCCGCCCTGGCTGGCGTGCGTCGGCATCGCGCTCGCCTGGTCGTTCGTGATCCTGAACACGGACCGCATCCTCCTCGCGACCTACCGCCCGTTTCAGCCGTGGTATCGCAAGTTCCTCCAGGTCATCTTCCGCTTCGCGCTCGCCGCCGTGGTCAGTGTGGCCATCGCCTTTCCGTTCTGTCTCGATCAGTTCCGGCCGGCGGTCCGGCATCGTTACCAGACCGAATATCAGCAACTGCTCGGCGCCTTGCGGGAGGAGGAGAGCAGCGTGCGCAAGCAGCTCGTGGCCGGCTATCGCCAGCAGCGAGAGGCTTTCGATGCCCAGCTCCCGCCGCTGCAAAACGCGATCACCAATCCCGAGGTCTATGCGGACCAGAAGATCGAGGAGGAAAGGAAACGGGTCACCGAGCCGGATTTTGTCGCCCCGGCGAGCGGCGCCACCCGCCAGGTCCTGGCGCAAATCGAAGCCGCCAAGGAAACGCTGGCCAAGACCAACGCCAGCTTCGAGGAAAGGCAGGACCTCCATCGCCGCCTCGTCGAAGCCACCGCCCGCGAGTCGCTCGGTCAGCCGAACGAATTCTATCCCGAGCTGAAAAAGGCCGGAGACGGCCCGCGAGTCAAGGATCTGCAACTGCGCGACAAAGCCACCGTCGCCGAGATCCGCCGTCTCGAAGGGACCGTGGCGGCGCAGAGTGAAGCGCTCGTCGCGCTCGACAAAACCCTCGCCGCCGCGCGCCTCATCGACCGGAACACCGCCCTCGATGGCATCACCGCCCGCCGCGAGGCCTACGTCGCCGAGGCCGCGGAAAAGGAAAGGGTCCGCAAAGAGCGGCTCGACCGCCTGACCGCCGACATCGCGCAGCTCGACACTGATCACGCCGATGCGCGCAAGCTGCACGCCGCGCGCTACCTCCCGCGCATCGCCCTCTACGAACGCAAGATGGAAGGCGTCCTCGACCCGATGGAGGAAACCATCGGCCTCTACAAAGTGATCTTCCTCATCGGTCCGGACGCCGACGAGATCGAGAAGCGCGAATTCCAGTATCGCTGGATGGCCGGCTTGTTCCCGTTCCTGGTCATCTTCGGCACCCTCTTCACCCTCGATCTGGTGCCGATCCTCGCCAAAATCTTCTCCCGTCCTGGTCCCTACGACGTCCTCGTCGAGGAAATGGAATTCATCGCGCTGGAAAATCTGCGCGCCTTTCGCAGCGAATACGCACGCCAGTTCCGCCCACCCTCCGCGGCCGACAACGAACCGGGCTACGCCAGCGTCGCATTCGACGGCGACACCGGAATCCTAGTCCGCCGCCGTCCGATGCGAAATTGACGATTGGCAATTGCTCCGTGTCTCCGTGTCTCCGCCTCTCTCCACGCCTCCACCTCTCCGCGTCCCCCTCGTCCCCCCCACGTTGAACCTTCAATCCTTCGTGAAGGCCGCTTTCTACAGAGCCGGCTACAGCATCAAGAAGATCCGCCCCCGATCCCGGCCGGCCACCAGCGGCGACTCGGAGAAGCAGGCAGGGAGCCCTGATCTCCTGCGGTTGCTCCATCGCACGGATCCCTACGAGGGTTTCGACTTCCAATCGCACCCCCTGGATCTCCAGGGCTGGGGCGGGGAATCTCCCGCCTTCCGGGAATTGATCTCCGAGATCAAGCCGCGCCTGGTGATCGAGGTGGGTAGTTGGAAAGGGGCTTCGGCGGTGCAGATGGGACTGGCCATCGAAGAGGCAAATCTTCCGACCACGATCCTCTGCGTGGATACCTGGCTCGGCGCCCTCGAATTCTGGTTGGATCACCACGACCCCGAACGTTATCAAAGCCTCCAGCTCCGGCACGGGTATCCGTCGGTGTATTCCCAGTTCCTGGCGAACGTCTGTCACCGCGGCTTGCAGAAGCGGATCGTCCCTTTCCCGCAGACCTCATCGATCGCCGCGGTCTGGCTTCGCAAGCAAGGGATCACCGCCGAGCTGATCTATGTCGATGGCAGCCACGAAGAAGAGGATGTCTATCAGGATCTGTGCAGTTACTGGGAACTGCTCGCCGGGGGAGGGATTCTTTTTGGAGACGACTACGCGTGGGATGGCGTTCGACTCGCGGTGGACCGCTTTGCCAGGGAGATCGGCCTCGAGATCCGTTTTTTGGCGGACAAGTGGGTGCTCAAGAAGCGCTGAAATGTGAGGCCGACTTGCAGTCGGCCAAGAGCCAGGCGCGGGGGTTCTGCGTGCCGCCTCACCTTCCGCCGGGCCGCGTCGCGATCCGTTCGACGGGGAAATTGACCGGGGATGCCGTTCCATGTAGTTCCAGCCGGGACATGCAAACGCGCCGATTCCCCCTGCTCGCCACCGCCATGATCCTGTCGCTCGCTGCAAGTTTCGCGACCCAGGCACAGGAGGAGCCGGCAGAGTTGGTCCAAGCCAGGACCAATTTCGAAAAGGAAGTGGACTTTGCCTCTCGCCCGATCCGGGACCGGTATCTCTCAAGACTAGATGCTTTGAAGCGCAACCTCGGGAGTCGAGGCGAAGCGCGCGCGGCGCTCGCGGTTCAAGAGGAAATCGATCGCGTCAAGGCCATGAGCGTTGACCGGTCGGATGTGTCCAGATTTGCAGGGGCGTGGAGAATCACCTGGCAAGCCGGAAACACCCAAAAGTGGGTAATTCGAACCGACGGTTCGGTGATTTGGAATGACAACAACGGCGTCGCGGCTCAGCCAGTGAAGGGGCGAATTACCGCGCAGAAGCCGGGTTTCGTCCTCGAGTTCGAGGCCTACACAGACCGCCTTTGGCTCGTTTCATTATCCGGAAACTCGCTCGTTGTGCAGTTCTTCGAACCCAAGAACTCTTTTCCGAATGGTCCTCCAAAGGACCGCGGTACGGGCGCGCTGATCGGCAAGAACTAAACGAGCAAAGAGTTTAGATACAGGGTTTCGGCTCGAATGGCTCGAAGAGGCCGAGACGCTGACCCTCAAGTGGCGGCCCGCCCCGAAACGCGCCATCGTCCTGCTTCCCACCCGCCGGAAGCTGGGTTGATCGGTGTGCGCCCCAAGGAGCGGCGTGCGTCCCGCCGCCGACCCACCAACGCCCGGAGGGCCGTACTAAACGGTGAGGGCCCCCTCAGACCCCACCCGGCGCGAGACGCCGCCGCTCCTTGAGCCGCTGCGATGCGCCGTCTCCTTGACTGCATCGTAACGGCTTGGTTCACGCGGGCTTCCTGGCCACGACGAGAAATTGCCGTCCGAGAATTTTCCAGGCCGGACGCAGCCGCAGATAGGCACGCAGAAAGGCCAGCGGATACTGCGGCCCTCCGGCCATGGTATAGGGCAGAAAGCGATCCTCCGAACGCGCGATCTCGAAGCCGCGCGTGGTCAGCGCCTCGGCGAGCGATTTTTCCGTCAAGGCCACGTAGTGATCCCAAAAATCCCAGTAACTGCCCGGCAGGAACTTGATGTTCGGTCCCATGGCAATGAGCCGGCCGCCCGGCGCGAGGCAGCGGCGGACCTCATCCAGGGTCCGTCCGAGCGACGCCTTGTCGGGCAGGTGCTCGAAGAAATTGCTCGTGAAAACCACGTCGAGCGATCCGTCCGCGAGCGGCCAGCGGGCGGCGCAATCCTGCTCGAGAAAGGTGATGCCCGCGCCGAGATAGCGCGGCGCCTCGGGATTGAGATCCATGGCCCACTTCGCGCCGCACCGGATGTTGCGGGTGAATTCGCCGTAGCCGCACCCCAGGTCGAGCACCCGGTCGCTGGCCCCGATGAACTGCTGGAAAAAATCGGCGGTCAGCACCTGCCAGACCTGGTCGCGGTAGGCCAGATTCGCTTGGAACCGCGCTCCGTAAATTCGCCGGAGGTCTTCAGGATCGTGTGCGCTCATTGGCCGGGGGATATGCGGGAGCCCGGCTCCGATATCCAGCACATTCCATGGACCGATCTTTCCGGGGCGACTCTTCGCCAGCTACCCCGCGGCCGCGCGATTCTCCGCGGACGCCGGCAACCTCAAAACGCGCTGGGCGAGGAGGGCGCAGCCCGCGGCCACGGCCGGGACCAGGATGAACTCGACCTCGCCGCGGAAGCGGGCCTGCCCCACGTGGGTCAAGCCATAGGCCAGCGACGTCATGACCACGTAGAGGGCGAGCACCCAGACGTATTCGCACGCCCATTTGCCCCCAAGCACCCGGGCCGTGATCGCCAGGGCGACGAAGGCCAGCCAGTAGCTGATCTGCACCAGGCGAAACTTGCGCGCCTCACCTCCCAAAGAGCTGCGGGTGTATTCCACCGGCACCACCGTCCAGAGCCAGACAATCTTCTTCAGCGTTCGCTGCACGAAGGCGCCCGGCTCCGCGCGCACGTAGTCCATCGCCTCATGGCCCATCGCTTCCATCAGCTCGATTTCGGAGACCTTGCCGTAGAGTTGCATCGCCTTCGGCGGATGCACATTGGTCACCTCACCCTCGCCGCCGGGTGCGTAAGCGGTGCCGGTGGTCATCGGATTGTTGCCCACCCAGAATTCCTTTCCCGCGCTGCTTTTCACCAGCAACAGCCGATGATGCACCCGGTAATTGCGGATCGTCCACGGCGTCAGCACCAGCAGCGTCAGCACACCCGCGATGAGCACACCGGCCAGACCGCGCCGTTCGCCCCGCCGCACGGCCCCCAGCGCGAGGAAAAACGAGAGCAGCCCATAGATGCCCAGAAGCACGGGCTGAACGAGACCGGCCACGCCGGTGCCCACGCCGGTCAGCAAGGTATTCCCCACGCTGGCACGATCCCGCACGGCGAGCCAGCCCCAGAGCAGCCAGGGGTGCAATGCCATGACGAAGGCCGTGTGGTGCAGACGAGTCGGATACCAAAAAAACAGCGGCATCAGGCAGGTGATGACTCGAGCCCAGCTCCCCGCCGCCGATCCGAACCAGCGTTCCGTCAGGCGTCCCATCGGGAAGATGGTCGAAGCAATTGCGAGCGCCTGCACGAGGCTGAGCGCCAGATATCCCGTGGGATTGTCCTTCCCGAAGATGTCCCACACCGCGAGCAGCACATAAGGATAACCGGGCGCCTGCCAGCTCGTCGGCCCCAGCTTCTGCGAAAACTCGGCGCTAAATCCTTCGCCCACAAAAAGGTGGTCAGCGATCGCTCCGTTCTCCCAGAGAATCGGCGTGCGATAATGCCCGATCACCACCACCAAAGCGCTGTGCAGCAGAAATGAAATGACGAAGAGCGGCCACGGTCGGGTCAGAACGAGCAACCGCTGAAAAAGGGAAGGCATGGCAGATGGAGGAATGGAAACGCGGGGGCGCGGGGCGCGGATTGAACCAACCGTGGCCCGTCCGCTCAAGCTCGCATTCGGCCCTCGCCCCGCCGACGAGGGCCGTGCATCACCCTCGAAGGCCTCGAGGCGGTGAGAGCGCCGGACTCCCGCTTTTACATCGAGCACGCGGAATGGGCGCGCGGGAAGTCCCGCCTCGAGTTGCCGCTCGATCCAGCGCCGGATCTGGTCATGGAAATCGAAGGGACGGCGCCATTGTTCCCGCGCTTGCCAATCTTTGCCGCGGCCGGCGTGCCAGAAATCTGGTGCTACGCTGGCACTGCGCTCCGGGTCCTGATCCTCGATGGCGCCACCCACCGGGAGGCGGCACAAAGTTCGGCGCTGCCCGGACTGAGCGCCGAAACGATTGCGGAATTTCTGCGACTGAACCGCGAAATGAAAAGCCCGGCGTGGGCGCGTCAGGTGCGCGCGTGGGCGCAGGCGCAGAGAGGTTGATGGTTGAAAGTTGATGGTTGATAGGCTCGCCAGCACCTTTGGGCGCGCAACTGCTTGGCGGGGCCCAATCAATTATCAACTTTCAACGATCAACTCGTCCGTGGCGCCTTTTGGCGCGCCACTGCTTGGAGGGCCCATCAACCATCAACAATCAACTCTTCCCGCCGCAGTCGCAGGCTTGCTTCTCCTCCGCGTCCTCCGCTAATTGCGCTCCATGAAAGTCGTCATTCTTTGCGGGGGCCGGGGGACGCGGCTCCGGGAGGAGACCGAGTTCCGGCCCAAGCCCATGGTGCCGATCGGCAACCGGCCCATCCTCTGGCACATCATGAAGACTTACGCGCATCATGGATTCAACGAGTTCATCCTGTGCCTGGGATACAAGGGAGAGATGATCAAAGAGTATTTTCGGAACTATCTCTGGCAGACCTGTGACACCACCCTCGAGCTGGGCCGCAATCCCAAGGTCAAGTTTCACACCCGCCACACCGAGGAAGACTGGAAAGTCACCCTCGCCGACACCGGTGAGGACTCGATGACCGCCTTCCGCATCTACTCCATCCGGAAATATCTCGAGCCCGCCGACACCTTTCTCCTCACCTACGGCGACGGCGTCGGGAGCATCGACATCCCCGCCTCGGTGGCCTTTCACCGCCAAACCGGCCGCATCTGTACCCTCACCGCGGTGCATCCGCCGGGCCGCTTTGGCGAGCTCGGGCTCAATCCCGACTCGACGGTCAACGGATTCAACGAAAAGCCGCAGACCGAAGGCGGCTACATCAACGGCGGATACATGGTATGCGACTCCCGCCTGTTCGATTACCTCTCCGATGACCCCACCATGATGCTCGAGCAGGAGCCGATGCGCCGGCTGACCGCCGATGGCCAGCTCGCCGCGTTCAAACATGAAGGTTTCTGGCAACCGATGGACACCTTCCAGGAATTCACGCTCCTCAATCGGCTCTGGACCGAGGGACGAGCGCCCTGGAGGGTCTGGTGATTCATGGATTCCCATCTCTTGCGCGACGCCAGCGAGGTGATCGCCAACCTCGGAGACAAAGTTCAGCGGTTTGACGGAAAACGGATTCTTTTGACCGGTGGTGCAGGTTTTCTCGGCGCGCACTTCACTCATTTCTTGCTCGCTCTGAATGATTCCGGACGCCTGCGAAAAGCCGCGCAGTTGGTCCTGTGGGATAACTTTCAGCGCGGCCGGCCGGACTGGCTGGAGGCGCTTCGCGATCGGCGGGACCTCCTCTGTGAGCAGCGGGACATCTGCCAGCCTCACGATCCCGGAAGCGTGGATATGATCATTCACGCCGCGTCGATCGCCTCCCCGATCTTCTACCGTCTTCATCCCATCGCGACCATGGATGCAAATGTGACCGGGCTGCGACTGCTGCTCGAGCACTGCGTGCGGCAGCCCCTCGAGAGTTTTCTCTTTTTCTCCACGAGCGAGATTTACGGCGATCCGGATCCCAGCTCGATTCCGACGCCGGAGAGCTATCGCGGCAACGTCAGTTGCACGGGACCGCGCGCGTGTTACGACGAATCAAAACGCTATGGCGAGACACTCTGCGTCAATTTCGCACAGGTTCACGGTGTGCCGGTGAAAATGGTGCGCCCGTTCAACAACTACGGCCCGGGATTGAAGATCACGGATCGACGCGTGATTCCCGATTTGTTCCGCGACGTTCTGGCAGGCCGGAATCTGGTGCTCCTCTCGGATGGCCGGGCGACCCGAACATTTTGCTACATCTCGGATGCGATCACCGGCTACCTGCTGGCGCTGCTCAGCAATGCTCAAGGCGAACCCTTCAACATTGGCACCGAGGGGCCGGAAATCACGATGCGTGAACTCGCCGGGAAGGCCATCGAGGCCTCGGGTCGGCCCCTCTCCGTCGAGTTCCAAAAGAGCGATGATCCCAACTATTTGACCGACAATCCGAACCGCAGATGCCCGGTGATCGAGAAAGCGCGGAGAATGCTGGGCTATGACCCGAAAGTGACGCTGGAGGAGGGCCTCGCCCGGACTTATCGGTATTACCTCGATCATCCCGACGCCGCCAACGCATGACGATTGTGCTCGATCACCCAGACCGATGAACGTTGCCGTGGTCGGCACCGGATACGTGGGTTTGGTCTCGGGTGTGTGTCTCGCGGCTCGCGGACACCACGTGATCTGCGTCGATCTGCGCGGCGAGATCGTCGAGCAATTGAATCGCGGAGAGCCGCCCATTCATGAAACGGGATTGCCGGAACTGATCGCCAGCGCGGGGGCGGCCGGCCGCTTTCACGCCACCACCTGCCTGGAGGACGCCCTCGCCACCGCCGAGCTCGTCCTCGTGGCCGTGGGCACCCCCTCGTCGGAGGGGCGCATCGATTTGCGCTTCATCGAGCAGGCCACCGCGGAAATCGGCCGCTTCCTCGCGCGCACGGAACGCTTCCTCGCCGTCGTCGTCAAGAGCACGGTCGTGCCCGGCACCACGGACACCATCGTCCGCACCATCCTGGAGAAAACCTCCGGGAAACGGCTCGGGCAATTTGGGCTTGGCATGAACCCGGAATTTCTCCGGGAAGGTGAGGCCGTCGAGGATTTCCTGCAGCCCGACCGGATCATCCTCGGTCATGAAGATGGCGAAACCCTGCGCCTGCTCGAGGAACTGTATCGTCCGTGGAATTGCGATAAACTGGCGGTGAACACCCGCACGGCAGAAATGATCAAGTATGCCAGCAACTGCCTGCTCGCGACGCAGATTTCTGCGGTCAACGAACTGGCGAATCTCTGTTTCGAAATCGGCGGCATCGACGTCCAGGACGTCATGCATGGCGTTCACCTCGACAAGCGTTGGAGTCCGATCACCGCTTCGGGGCGGGTGCTCCCCCAAATCCTCGCCTATCTCGTACCGGGCTGCGGTTTCGGCGGGAGTTGTTTTCCCAAGGATGTCCAGGCCCTCCGCACCCTCGGGCGGGATCGCGGCCTGTCCATGGAGGGGCTTCAGGCCGTGCTCGACATCAATGACCGGCAGCCCTTTGAGGTGGTGCGCCAATTGGAGCACGCTTTGGGCAGCGTGAAGGATCGCAGGATCCTCGTGCTCGGTCTCGCCTTCAAGCCCGAGACCGATGACGTTCGCGAATCGGCTTCGCTGCGCATCATTCGCCGCTTGATTGAGCTCGGCGCGGTCGTGGCGGCGCATGATCCGGTGGCCATCGAAAATGCCCGCCGCGAACTGGCGGGCCTGCCGGTGAGTTTGACCGATGACTGGACGGCCGCCCTCGGCGACTCCGCGGCGGTCGTGATCGCCACCCGCTGGCCTGAATACCGCACCCTGTCTTCACCGGAGTGCGCGGGGAAAATGCGGGGCCGTGTCCTGGTGGATGCCCGCCGCATGTTTCAACCGGACAACTTTCCGGAATCGACGTATCTAACCATCGGCCGGCGAATCGCTCAACCGGCCTCCCTTGCCCCATGAACGCACTCCAGGAGAACCCCACCCGAACGAAAGAAGTGATCCGCAGCGAGATCATGGACCTCGTCCGCGAATATCACGATCTGGTGCACGCGAAAAAACCGTTTGAACCGGGCAAGACCAAAGTGGCCTATTCCGGCCGGGTCTTCGACCACGACGAGTTGCACCACGGCGTGGACAGCATTTTGCAGTACTGGCTCACGGCTGGCCCTTTTGCCAATCAGTTCGAGAAGACCATGCGCGAGTTCTTCGGCGCCCCAGCCGCGTTCCTGGTGAACTCGGGGTCATCCGCCAATCTCCTGATGGTCGCCACGCTCTGCAGCGCCCAGACAAAGGATCACCTTCAGCCCGGCGACGAGGTCATCACCCCGGCGGTCACTTTCCCCACGACGCTGACCCCGGTGGTGCAGCACGGCTTGATTCCCGTCTTCGTGGATTGCGTTCCTGGCGAATACGATGTGGACGTCACCCAGCTCGAGGCGGCCATTGGCCCAAAGACGCGGTGCATGTTTGTCCCCCACACCGTTGGCATCCCTTGCAACATGGACGTCATCCTCGACGTGGCCAAACGGCACAACCTCTGGCTGCTCGAAGATGGTTGCGATGCGCTTGGCGCGACGTGGGGCGGCCAACTCGTCGGCACCTTCGGCGCCATGTCCTCCATTTCCTTTTACCCCGCGCACCACATGACCATGGGCGAGGGCGGCATGGTGGTCGTGAACAAAGGCGGCGTGCGCAGGACCTGTCTGTCGGTCCGGGACTGGGGCCGTGACTGCTGGTGCGAACCGGGCGTGAGCAATACCTGTGGCAAACGCTTCGAGTGGCAACTCGGAGAGCTGCCCATGGGTTACGATCACAAATACATCTATTCGAACCTTGGCTATAATCTGAAGGTCAGCGAGATGCAGGCCGCTCTCGGTTGTGCCCAGTTCAAGAAATTGCCCGGCTTCATCGAAGCCCGGCGCCAGAATGCCCGCTTTTACCTGCGCGAACTCGCGGGGCTGGAAGAGCACCTGATCCTTCCCAAAGTTCCCGACCAGGCGAATCCATCCTGGTTCGGCTTTCCCATCACCCTCCGCGATCACCTCGTGCGGCGAAAGTTTGTCGAGTGGCTGGAAAGCGTCAACATCGAGACCCGGCTGGTCTTTGGCGGCAATATCCTCAAGCAGCCCGGCTTCCTCAAGATCCCGCGCCGGATCCATGGCGAACTTACCGGGACCGACACGATCATGAACCAGACCCTTTTCATTGGCGTCTATCCGGGACTGAGCCAGCCGATGCTCGAGTTTGTGGTCGAACGAATCCGCGCGTTCTTCAAAACCCAGCTCTAGTCCCGGCCAAGCTTTCCGGAACTTGATTCGCGCTGCGTGTCATCCAATCTGCCAACCGCACCGGGAGAGCAACGCAACATCCTCATCACCGGAGCGAGCGGGTTTTTAGGCAGTCATTTGGTGAAAGCGGTGCTAACTGCGGGTCATCAGCCTCTCGCCTATCGCCGTGGTGGAACGGACCCATGGCGATTGAAAGATGACGAACCGAGAATCGAATGGTTCGATTTAGAGGCAGGTGAACTGGCCAAGCCATTTGAACTGAACCAGATCGATGCCGTATTCCACGCCGCTACCTTTTATGGACGGAACAACGAGCCCGCTTCGGAAGTCGTGGACGCAAATGTCATTTTCCCACTGCGCGTTTTTGAACAAGCCCAGAAACACTTCGTTCCTCGATTTCTCAACACAGATTCTTTTTTTACATCTGCTGTAGGTAACTACCAATATCTCCAGACCTACACCCGCACGAAGCAACAGTTTGTCGATTGGCTCGCTTCGCATACAAGTTCGGTAATGGTCCTGAATATGCGGCTTCAACATGTCTATGGTCCGGCTGATGATGACTCCAAATTCATTCCGGCTTTGCTTAGGCGTCTCGCGGCAAATGAACCGCACATTGCTCTCACGGCCGGCGCCCAGGTGCGCGACTTTATCTGGGTGGGCGATGTCGTGCGCGCTTATCTCGACGTCTTGGAAGCGCCGCTTTCAAAACCAACCAACTTTGACACCTTTGACGTTGGGACTGGGATAGGCACCACGATTCGGGTTCTTGGAGAGACAGCAAAAGAGATTCTTAGGTCTTCATCACTTCTGGGCTTCGGTGATTTACCTTACCGCGAAGGTGAGATCATGTCTTCGGTGGCAGAGCCGGCGCATTTGCATGAAATTGGCTGGAGTTCCAAAGTTGATCTTCGCGAAGGTTTGCGGCGACTTGTCTTCTTATCAGGAGAGAAGAACATTGGCATATGATGAGAGAGATTAACCTGGAAATCAGCACATTCCGCTGTCCCTTGCACGCTCGAAGATAAACAATGTCCAACGCTCGACCCTGAGGATGAACGTTTCTCCCTATTTCACGGTGACCATTCCTGTTTACAACGGGGAACTATTCATCGAGCGTGCGGTCGCGTCCGTCGTGCGGCAGACGTGCCCAGATTGGGCGCTCGTAGTAATCGACAATCAGAGTACGGATGGAACATGGAATATACTTCAGGCCCGCTATGCGAACCATCCACAGATTCGGCTGCTTCAAAACGCGAGCAACCTTGGTATGTGCGGGAATTTCAATCGATGCCTGGACGAGGCGGCCGGCTCTTGGATTGGCATCCTCCCGGCGGATGATACGTATGCTCCCCATGCCTTGGAGACGATTTATGCACATACCCGAAACGAGAAAGACCTCATTCTGTGGATACACTCACACCTTGTGGAGGGCGCTGGAGTTACTCCAAATATTTGTGCTGTTTACCCGCAGGTGATGGAATTTCAATGCGACGATCTGGCGCGGCTCCTGTTCTTGCGCGGGAACATTTTCGGTGAGTTGAGCAGCTTCTTCTTCAATCGTATGGCGGTGGAGCGACATTCCCTCCGTTTCAACAGCGAAGCGCCGAGCACCGATACGCGGCTGTGGGTCCGAACAGCCAAACTAAACCCGGCAGGCCGGGCGCGATTCTGGCCGGACGTCCTCGCCCATGTTTGGCAACACCGCTTATCATGCAGCAGCCAGAATGCGGCCTCAGGCGAAAGTGTCGCCGATCTCTTCCATAGTACTTCTGACCTAGCAGAGCTTGGCTGGAATAGGACGGTGTTGCTGAAGCAAGCCGCTCGCGTGCTCAAATGTTGGTGGAAGTTTCGGGATGCGCTGCCTCGAAACGAGCGCGCCGCGCCTTTTCTGTGCCTAAAGAAACTCCTTTCGACCCTGTGCCAAGCGCCACCTGATCGATGAACCAAAATCGACACCGTTGTTATGAAGGTCGAGAGCATCGCACTTGTAGTCTCTACCTTAGTGCCGGTCCGGCTGAACTCGTTGGCGGAATCCAGTGAACAAAAATACGCAAGCGATTCGGCGCTT
The DNA here is from genome assembly GCA_034667665.1 of Chthoniobacter sp. Lineage (GTDB taxonomy): Bacteria > Verrucomicrobiota > Verrucomicrobiia > Chthoniobacterales > Chthoniobacteraceae > Chthoniobacter. The sequence goes on along the minus strand of JAXDQW010000028.1, from coordinate 27,634 downwards.
TCTAACAACTGGTCTTCAATCGGCCGTTGCGTGGGCTTTCATCGCAACGGCGTTGCGCACAGGGGCCGGAGTCCTGCTGCTGCCGCTGATGCTGCGTCAACTCCCGCAGGAGGAGATCGGGATGTGGTATCTTTTTCTGGCCGTGGGCGGGTTGGCTGCCCTGCTGGATCTGGGCATTGCCCCAACCGCGACCCGCGCCGCCGGATACCTCTGGGCCGGCGCGGCCCAGTTGCAGGCCTTCGGGCGCAATCCCGAACCCGCGGCACTCGGAGAAACACCGAATTTCCAAGGTTTGAGAGATCTCATCGCCACCCTGCGACGTTTCTATCTCGGTCTTGGATTGGTGATCTTTCTGGTGCTGTTTTTCGGGGGCGGTTGGTGGATATGGTTGAAGTCGGAGTCACTGCCTTCGGCCGCTCTGATTCGCAGCGCTTACGTTGCCTGGTGTCTCAATGCGCTGGCGCAATGCACTGGGGAACTGTGGCCGAATCTTCTCCTTGGCTTGAACGAAGTCCGCAAGTCCCAACAAATCACGGCCGCATCGCTGGTGATCTATTATGGACTGGCCGCCGCCGGCCTGATTCTGGGCGGCGGTCTTTGGGCGTTGGTCCTGGCCAACTTCGCCATGGGAATCACTGTGCGGCTGCTCGGGCGAATGTTTGTCTTGCGCAAACTCGCACCCGGCGGTGATGGTCTCGGGAGATTCCGCTGGGACTACCTACGTACCCTGTGGCCAAATGCCTGGAGACTCGCTGCCGTCTCCGTGGGCGCTTACCTGATTTTACAGGCCAACACTCTGATCTGCAGCGCCTATCTGAGCCTAAAAGCCACCGCCTCCTACGGCCTCACCCTCCAACTGATCAGCATGCTCTCCGCCATCAGCGGTACCTGGGTAGTCGTGAAAATCCCCCTGATCAATCAGTGGCGAGCGCAACACCGCGAGGACCTCGTCATACCGCTCTTCGCCAGCCGCGTCCGGCTTGCGCTGCTCACTTACCTGCTCGGCGCCCTAGCAGTGCTTTTTATCGCTCCTCGGATGCTCGAATGGATTGGGGCCAAGACCACTCTGATTACCACCGGTCAGTTGTCGTTTTTTCTGATAATTCGCCTTCTGGAAACGCAGCATTCAATTTACGCAGGACTTGTCCTCTCTGAAAACGAAAACCCCTTCCTCCGTCCGGCACTGCTGTCGGGCCTAGCAATCGTCTGCCTCAGTCTCTTGGCCACCCCACGACTGGGCATTTGGGGAATGCTTCTTGCCGCAGGTCTGGTTCAAGCGGCCTACAACAACTGGTGGACTGTCCGCAGGGGCATCGCTGGCTTGAATGTTGACCCGGCTCGATATTGGGGTCTTTTTTTCGGTCTCATGCCCGCGCCATGACTGATTTGGTCACTATCGCCATTCCCGTTTACAATCGTGATGGATACTTTCGCGAAGCCTTGGAAAGCGCTCTACAGCAAACCACCCCGACCCGCGTCCTTGTGGTGGACAATGCGTCACCAGACGTCGATTTTCCCGCGATCCTGGAGTCCTATGCCTGCGACCGACTCGCCTATCATCGGAACGAACGGAACCTTGGAATGGTCGATAATTGGAATCAATGCATCCGGCTGTGTACCACTCCCTACCTACTAATTCTGCACGACGACGACAAGCTTTATGTGGACTATGTGCGCGCCTTCGAGGCCGTATCGAGACCGCTAGTGGATCTCTATTATGGGCGCGCGCTTTTTATGGATCAAGATGGGGTCCAGTTAAGTAAGGATCCAATCGGCGCGTTGTGTCACTATGAGGATATCTGCCACTGGAGTTATAACAATCCAGTTCCAATGGGAGCGATTTTTCGGGTTTCTGCAGCCATAGAACTCGGGGGCTTTAACAAGAAGCTTGCGTATACGCCCGATTTCGATTTTTGGTTTCGCGTCGTTTTGCGAGGTTCTCAGCGGGTCATTCCTGCGACATCCGGCTGGTATCGCGAGTACACTAGCTCATTACGCTGTACGTCTTCTTTGGAACAGTCGGGTCGGATTTTTGCCCACGCGAGAGTCCAGTACAAACGCAACCGGGCTAGGTTACGAAAAAAAGAAATTCCTATCCGGCCTAAAAACGTGCCGCTTTGGGGTAATCTACCGTTTCGCCAATTGGCCCAAATGGAACCAGCGTTAACTCACCGACAATTTCGTTATGCCACGGCGACGTGCGCAGCAAGCCAGTCAAAGACGGTTGGTGGGTTACTCGTAAAGATTTTTCTTCAAGTTCTCGGGGTCGCCGGGGCACGCGCGTTAATCCATTTTCTGAAAATTGTATCACCGAACCGTTCGCGAATAAGGTCGAGTCTATCCGATGGCTAAACCGGTAATTCTCTTCGTTTCGCCGATTCGTCTCAGGCCAACCCTGCAGGGGGATCGTATTTGTTTGGTGGAATATGCCAGAGTGTTGGCCTGCTTTGGTTCAGTGCATTTGTTAAGCATATGCGCAGACGATTGCCCGCTCTTAGATTGCAGCAGCCCGTTCGCGAGCGAGTCCCGAATACCTGTGGAACAACCGTCAAGTTTGATGTTTTGGGCACTCATGGTGGCGCAGCGGCGGCAACCAGCTTTTATTCGATACCGGCAGAAACTCATTGTGGAACAAATCATTGAACATGCCCAAACGATTGGAGCAAGTCACATACATTTCGAAATCAGCACCCTTGCTGAAATTGCTGCCGCAGTGCATGACCGTGCGCGGTTCGAGACGTCGATTCGGCTGTTGAACATCGAATCAGTTTCTCTGGGTCGCATCGATCGGCGCGCTGCGACATCAGCCCTGCGCAAGGGATTGTTTCCCCTCCTGGCACCTATCGTCAATAGTGCCTCATTTCGGGCAGAAATAGCCGCTCTGAAGCGTCTTCCACGAGTTCAAGTAATCTCGGAAGGAGATTGCAACATCCTCAAGGCCAATGGTGTAGAGACCGTCAGAATCGGTCCGCCCTTCCCAGACCTCCCTCGCCAGCCCATCCCTGATGATACTGCTCATGGGGTGAGACTGGTTTTCATCGGGGGTTTGAGCCACAGCAGCACTGGGGGCGGCTTAAAAGAATTCCTAGAATACTTCTTTCCGCTCGTGCAGAAAACGGAGGATAAGAGGACCGGAATGACACTGACCATCGCGGGACCGGATGATGATCCGGACTTGAGCCCTTGGGCAACTAATCGATTCGTCACTTTCGCCGGATTTGTCTCTGACGCGTCTGCTTTACTCTCCAAAGCCCATCTAATGTTGGCTTGTCTTCGGGAAGCGCGGGGGATTCGAGTGAAGATCATTGATGCTTTGAGCAGAGGAATGCCGGTTCTTGCTGCCGAGGAAGCGCTCTACGGATTTGATCAAGATGTGAGAAAAGTCGTGTTTTGGTACCGGGACATTATGGAGGTTGACGGCATACTACGGCTGGTGAACGATAGACCTGCTGCTCTGAACGAAATGGGAAAGGCGGGGCGCTCCTATTACGAAGAGCATTTCCTACCCTCGAATTGCCGAGCGGCAGTAGCGGCGTTTCATAGGTTTGAGAAACAGGAACAACCTTCATGAAAGACGAGCCCCCGAAGCGCCCCGACTCTCGATGTAAAATCTGTAACCGGTCGATCGAGGTGCATGCCACCGCGATGGTTCGCGGAAAATTTGACGCAGCGTTCCGCTTTTGCGAGCATTGTCAATTTATCCAGGCGGAAAACCCTATCTGGCTCGAAGAAGCTTATTCAGATCCTATCAACCGAAGTGACGTCGGCTATCTCGCAAGGAACGTGCACTTTTCACGGATCTCGCCATTACTAATTTGGCTTTTGCGTCTGGGCTCAGGGCCGTACTTGGATTACGGTGGGGGGTATGGCGTGTTTGTTCGTCTCATGCGCGATCAGGGATTCGACTTCCGTCTTTACGACCGGCACTGCCCCAATCTCTTCGCTCAAGGGTTTGAGGCTTCAACAACGGGAACAGCACGGTATTCGTTGCTCACTGCATTCGAGGTTTTTGAGCATTTGGTAGAGCCGCTCCCCGCAATTGACCAAATGCTCGCGTTAGCCCCGGCGATTTTCTTCTCCACGGAACTAAGCCCCGAGCGAGCCCCACAGCCTGCCGAATGGAACTACTACGGTCTCGACCATGGCCAGCACGTGTCGCTTTACTCGTTGAAGACGCTCCAGGTGCTCGCTGCGAGATATGGAGTGCATCTGGCTTCCAATGGGAGGAATCTCCATTTGCTTAGCCGCTCATGGATTTCGATTTTCGCCTTCAAACTTGCGACCAAGCGAAAGGTCGCCATGTTGTTCCGTCCGTTTTGGAAACGTGCATCACTGGCTCCGCCGGACCAAGAGCGAGCCATCGCGGAGACGGTGTCGAGGGCACAGTTTCGGTGAACGAACTTAGGTTTCGCCTGGCGATATTGAGAGAGCTACTTTCCGCTAATTCTTGATCCGCCGATGTTCGTGTTTCCGTCGGAGCAAGTTCGCCCCCGACGGTCAGCGATGCCATCGGGATCAGTGCGTTCAGCGTTCAGCCTGAATCGCGCTCGCGCCCGTAAACTCGCGGAGGTAGTCCTACATTCATGCCGATCGCCAGCAGTCGAGATTGTCCGCGTTCCGAAGTGAAGCCGCCTGACCGAGCGAAAGCCCAGAGGCAGATTCTCGTCGTCAAACTCGATGGAATCGGCGACCTGGCTCTTGCGTTACCAGCTTTGCGGGGGATGGCGGACCGACTGCCGCACGCGGCGATCGACCTCGTGGTCAGTCCGCTCAACAGCGGATGGGGGGAACTGCTGCCATGGGTGAGACGTGTCTACGTTGTCGATTTTCCGGCGTATCGCGCTACGAGGAAAGGGCGACTGTCAAAGCTACGGATCGTGCCCGACCTGGGTTGGCTCGCTCTTCGACTCCTGCGCAGTCGTTATGACGCCGCGATCGATCTTCGAACAGCGCATGGGGACTGGCGGGGAAAGCTGGTGACGTTCCTCTCGAGGGCTAGGCGCCGGATCGGCGGCACCGGAAACGGCACTTGGATGCTCACCGATATCGTCCCGGACAAAGCGATGCATCAGGGCGACGTGCTTTTGGAACGACTGCGTGCGCTCCTGCCGGATCTGGAGCCGTCATTCGATCATATTGTCAATGTCTCGAGAACGTCCCCGGGCGGACCGGTTCGCCACATCCTGTTGCATCCAGGAGCAGGGGTCCCGTCGAAGAAGTGGCCGGCGGAGAACTGGGTAGAGCTTGCTTCGGAACTCCGCCACCGCACCGGATCGGTATCGTTTCAATTTATCGGAGGGAAGGGCGATGCCGACGACATCAGGAGCCTTTGCGAGTCGGCGCACCTTCCGATGAAAAGCCAGATCATCGCCCAATCCTTGCGCGAAGCCTTGGAACAAATTGCCAAGTGCGATCTCCTTGTGGGGCTGGACAGCGCCGCACCGCATCTCGCCGCGCTCGTTGGCACGCCCTGCGTCACGATTTTTAGCGCGGCAAACGAACCCGCGCGCTGGCGGGCGCTGGGACGGAACGACATTCTACACTACCCGGTGCCCTGCTCGCCGTGCCGACTCGCGAATTGCAAGCTGCTCACACATCTCTGCATGGAATCTATCACTGTGCGCCAGGTCTTGGCCGCTCTTGACGCTGCGCTCGCGAGGACTCCGGTGCCATTGGCGCCGGGTCCGCAGTAGGAACAAAGAATACGTTATCCATGTGGCCTGCCCTCGTCTCGAGACTCGTTTCGTTGAGGCGGCTGTAACCGACATTGCCGAGGAATGCCTCGATTTCCCGTGTCGAATTGCCGCAGCGCGCGAGATTTTCCTCGTTGAATTCAATGCACAATCCTCGGAACGCTTTTCGTCTTAATGCCGGTTCCATCCCGCGCAGCACCTTTAGCTCGAACCCTTCGACGTCGATCTTCGCCACCCACCGCGGGGTGCTTGGAATTTCCAACGAATTCCTTTCGAGGAAATCGCAAAACGTGATGACCGAGACCATGACGCTCTCGCTCTGCGACTCGATCCCGCCGCCAAGGCTCGCCGCGCCCGAGTTAACGGAGTCGAAATGCAACGCGGCCAGGCTCTGCTCATGGGCGAGTGCGATGGCGCAGGGCGTGATCCGATCGAGCCCGTTTTTTTCGACGATCTCGGAAAGTTTACGAAATGTCTTTGGGTTTGGTTCAAACGAAAAGATCGTCGCGTCGCGGCAGCGGCTCCACACGGCGAAGGTGTAGAAGCCGAAGTTTGCGCCGATATCGAAAAAGACGGCGTTCTCGCCTTTTGTCCAATCGGCGAGCACGGAGGCAGTGGGCGCTTCAAATCGCTCCCCAAGATAGAAAGCAGTCCTTTGGACGACGTCCGTCAGGTCAAATTCGACCTCAATGCCTTCGAACAAGTCGCCCGTCACTCGTTTCGGTAACACCTCAAACAAGGTCTTAAATCCAAGGCTCCCGATCCGGGGAAACCGATGACCCCAGAGGCGGCGAACGGCAAAAGCGATGGAAGCAATAGCGGATCGCATTGGCGCGAATGAGTAACCGCATCCCGCGGAACCGCAAGCACGCCCCAGCGGCTCCGGCTCCAGACCTGTGCCACACCTAGCTCCTTAGGCGATCACCGTTTGTTCAGCGCAGCGAACGACCTTTGGGGGCCGACAGCTGCTGGCATTTCAGCATGGGCGTTTTTGCATTTGCCAGAAGGTTTGCAGCCCCATGCCAATTCGGCGAGTGGTTGACTCCTGTGGGAGAGCGAGCAATTGAGGGTCCGCATGTCCACCCTTCTTTCGACGCTCTCGAGGAAATTACGGTCATTGTTTCGTTATCGCCGTGCGTTCAAAAACTGGCCGGTCGCCGCCGCGGCAGGTTACCTTGGCGAAAGACTGGGCCAGGAACGCGTGCTTCACTGCCGAAACGGGTCGCAGGTCCTCATCCGGCCCGGCATCGATCGGGTTGCGCTGGGCGAGATTTTTGTGACCGACAATTATTCACCGTGCCTCGGTTTGCGCGACGTGCGCCACGTCTGGGACGTCGGGGGCAACATCGGTTGCTTTGCAATCTGGGCCTACGGCCACTACCCGCAGGCGCAATTTCACTCGTTCGAGCCGTGCCCTACGACCTTCGAGCGACTGGAAAAGAACCGAGAATTGAATCCGCAAATCGACTGGCAGCTCCACCCCATTGGCCTGAGCAACGTCAACGATACGGTGCAGGGATTCACCGGTGAATACAGCGATGTGGCGGGCCAGTTCACCACCGGTGGGACGCCTTTCCAGATGAAACTCCGACGCGCGCAGGAGGTTTGGGAGGAGTTGGGTAGGCCGAGGATCGACATCTTGAAGGTGGACTGCGAAGGCGGCGAATATGGGATCTTGCGCGATCTGGATGGCGAGGTCCTGGACCGTGTGCGGGTCGTCATCCTCGAGTATCATGCCGTCCCCGGCCAATCCCCCGAGACCTTGCGCGAAATTCTGACCCGGCACGGTTTCCAATTCGACTGGCCCGGCGGCGAACTCAACGTCGTCGTCGCGAGGCATCCGGAATAATACGCTTCGCCTTGGAGCGATGGCTCGGTGCCCGCCTTGGGCTCCAGCGCTCCAAATTGCGGCGGAACGCGCGAATCCCAAGCATCCCAATCAACAGAGCAGACGCTCGACCTTCGCACCCAGCGTCCCCGGTTGGATGTCGCTCAGCGCACCGCAGCCGGCTGGATCTTGGCCACACCGCCGGGCACAAAGATTCTCCGCCGCCTCCACCGCGCACGAACCCGGAGTGAGGTTGCCCCAAAGCTGGGGACTCACCGCCGGATGCGGACAAAACGGGCTGACCGAGGGCACGCCCAGCGCACTGGCGATGTGCAGTGGTCCGGTGCTGCCGGCCACCAGGACACGAGCTTGCGCGATCACTGCGAAAAGCTGTCGTAACGAAAGCGCGCCAATCGCCAGCCACAGGCGCGGATGGATCAGATCCCCCGCGGCGGTCTGCCAGGAGCTGAGATCGCCGGCCGTGCCAGTGATCGCGATCCGGCAACGTCCGCGGCCAAGCAATTGGCGCGCGACCGCCACGTAAGTTTCGAGTGGCGGATGGCAGGTGCTGCCCTTGTGAAACGGATGGATGACAACCAGCGGTTCGGGGTCAGGAAGTTGCTGGTCGAGCATCGCCTGAACGGCCGCCTTCTCGTCGTCGGCCAGAAACAATTCCGGTGCGGCGGACGCGGGCTGAATTCCCAGATGCCGCGCGTAGTCCAGCCATACCTCGGTCATGTGCCGCGGTTGCGTTTCCAGATGGGTGCGCAGCGCGGTGTGCAGGGTCAGGCGCCCGAGGTAGCGACCCATCTGGCAGGCCCGATGGCGGATGCCGGAGAAGAAAGAGGCCAGGAAAAGGCGCGGTTCGTAGTAGGGCACGAGCAAGTGGTCGAAACCATTGCGGTACAGCCAGCCCGCGAGTCGAAACCAATGGCGTGGCCACTGCGGACAGGCCTCTTCCAAAGCGGCATACCGGGCCCAGGGATTGCCCTCCCAGACGGCCGCCCACGCCCGCGGACCGACCACGGTCACCTCATGACCGGCCTTCCCGAGCGCCCGGACCAGCGGGGTGGTCAGGATCATGTCGCCCAGGTGGTCGGCGCGAAGGATGACGATCCGCAGGGGTGGCATGGGGTTGGAGCCTAGATAACGCCAACGCCTCCGGCAAGGTGGGCAGACTTTTCTGAAGCGTCTCCCACAACGCGCTCGCGCGAGGGCTCTCTGCCCTCGTGCGCACCCTTTCCCCGGGGCTCTGCCCCGAACGCCGCGGGCGAGGAGGTCGATTCCCAAGCCAATGCCTTTGCTTCGGGCAAACGATGACGGGGCTGGAGCCCCGGATGGTGTAGGCACGAGCGCAAAGTGCACTCGCGCCAGGGACACGGTTTGTGCGGCGGAGCTAAAGCCTTGTCATGCACACCGGCTCCGCGACAGGAGCACCCAAGGTGCGCAAACAAGCCAGCCCAAGGCAACGCCCTGGGTCTGTGCCACCGAAGGAACCAGCCCTGAATGGGCGGCAGAGTTTGCCTCGCCCCTTCAGGGCTGGCCGTATCGAATTCCTCACCCAGGGCGTTGCCCTGGGCTGGCTTGTCTCCGGGCCTTTGGCCCATCAAGCAGGGGCAAAAGTGCATGACAGGCTCTAACGAACCCGCTCGCGCGAGGGATCGGTGCCCTCGCGCCAGCGCACATAGTTTGGGCGACGAGCTAGACAACGACGGCGCCTCCGGCAAGGTGGCTGCCTTTTAGATGAAGCGTCTCGAGTCCAACAAACCGCTCTTCGTCGCCGAATACCTCGTCGCACTGGGAGCGGCGGCGTACCTCTTCACGGTTGGCTGGTTGCGCCGGCGGCACCGCACCTTCATCCAGGGCATCGCCGCCTATTTCGGCTTCCGCCCGCGGCACGTCGCGCGGGAACTGCCGGTCACGCCGCTCGCCGGGGTGCTGCCGAGCGAGCTGGCCCAGACGCTTGTCGAGCCAGCGGCGGCGGATGGCAACGTGACCTTCCTCGAGCTTTGCGTGCTCAACGAAATCGTCCGCCAGCGCCAGCCAGCGGGGATCTTTGAGCTCGGCACCTTCGATGGCCGCACGACGCTGAATCTCGCCGCCAATACGCCGGCCGACACCCGCCTCTGGACGATCGATCTGCCGGCATCGGCGGCGGGTCAAACAACCTTTGCGCTGTCCGGGGGCGAGCGGATTCTGGTTGAGAAGGAGAAGTCCGGCGCGCGTTTCGAACGCCGGCCCGAGGGCGCGAAGATCAGCCAGCTCTATGGCGACACGGCGACGTTCGATTTCTCGCCCTACTTCGGGAAAATGGATTTCGTCTTCATCGACGCCTCGCACGCTTACGAGTACGTCCTGAACGATTCCAGGATCGCGCTCCAGCTCCTGCGCGACGGGAAAGGCACCATCATCTGGCACGACTACGGCGAGTGGATCGGCGTCACTGGCGCGCTGAACGAGCTGCGACATGAGGAGGCGTTCAAGGGATTGCGGTGGCTCGAAGACACGACGCTCGCGATGACCACGATCGGAGCCTAGCTGGGGATCATTCACAACCAGAGACCCACCCATACGACGCGCCCGCGCGAGGGCTCTGCGCCCTCGTGCGCACACCCGCCACTGGGCTCTGCCCCGTATGCCCGCGGACGGGAGGTGGATTCCAAGCCACGTCGTCTGAGCGGACGATTACGGGGCTGGAGCCCCGGACGGGGTAGGCACGAGGGCAGAGAGCACAGGGCGGCGAAGCCGCAACCAGGGCGGCTCCGCTGTTCTCCCTGTGCGTCTCTGCGTCTCTGCGTTTTTCAACCATCGCGGTGCAATGGTGGAGGGGACCGAATCTGGGAAAACGCAGAGACGCAGAGGCGCGGAGGACGCAGAGGTTCAAGCGCGAAAGTCGGGGGCTGTACCAAAATATCCTCGCGGATATGTGCGATTCTTGTAGATGGCAGCGCAGGGAGCCCTCGCGCCAGCGCGCGCGTGTCAGCGCAGGAGGGACTCGATGGTCTGGGCGACGATCTGCGCGTTCTTCTGCCAGGTGAATGACGCGCTACGCACGGGACCGAGAGTGGCCAACTCGCGGCGAAGCGCTTCATCTTTCCACAACCGCCGCAGGGCAACGGCGATCGACGCCGGATCGAACGGATCGAAATAGATGGCTGCGTCGCCGGCGACTTCGGGCAGGCTGGTTGTCTGCGAACAGGCGACGGGCAGGCCGTAGCTCATCGCCTCGACGACGGGCAGGCCGAAGCCTTCGGCAATCGAAGGCTGCACGTAGGCCAGCGCGTGTTGATAGGCCCAGGCCAGCGCGTCGTCGGAGACGAGCGCCGTGTGCAGGACCTCCGCCGGTCGGGGCAACACGCGCAACCGCGGCTGGATGACCTGCTGATCATAATCCGCCGGGCACGGGCCGATGAGGACGAGCGCGGGCAGATCGGGATGCTCGCGTTGGAGCTGCGCCCACGCGTCGAGGAGGCGGGGTTGGTTCTTGTTGTCCGAGAACACGCCGACGTAGAGGAAGAACGGGCGATCCAGCCGCGCCGCCCATTCCGGCGCTTGCGGCGGCGCCACTCGGGGCGGGGTGATTCCGCAGGAGGCGACGACGAATTTCTCCGCCGCCCACGGGAACAGCCGGAGCAGGTAATTACGGCAATAGTGCGAGTTGATGAAGAGCCGTTCGGCACGATGAACGGCGAACGTCGAGAGCGTGCGATTGAGGTAGTAATTCCAGCGACGGCCGCTCCGGATCCAGGTTCGGCCATGCTCATAGAGATTCGAGTCAAAGAAATTGGCCACCACCGGCAGTCCCCGCCACGGGACGAAATAAGCCGTGGCAAAGCCCAGGGCGCAGCCGCGCCGCTGCCAGGCTGCGCCGATGCCGAGCGTCGCGCGGGTCCAGAGCCGACGTCCGGGGACGATCTCCGGCGCGAAGCGCTGCAGTTCGGGCCAGAGCGGATTGCCATCACTCTCGACGAGCGGCACCCATTCCCAATCCACGTCGAGGGCAAAGAGTGCGCGCGCCTGCCCGATCACGTGGCGGGCCGTGCCGGGAGCAACGGCGCCGCGGCTGGCCGGCGCCAGGTCGATACCGACGCGGGGCCGGGTGTTCAAGGTGCCTGTGCCGTTGTCATCGGACCGATTGTCAGTGCAGGCACGCGGGTCATGTTCTCTCGGCCCAGCACCGTGTCGGGTTCCGCGATCCAATTCGGCAGGAAGGTTTGCGGATGTCCGTGTTTGGCGCAACCGGGAATCAATTCGCGGTGGTGGTCAGCGATCTCCCGAGCGCCTTTCTCCCGGTCCGCAACCAAATGGCCAGTCGCAGCCTCCTCGTCGAAAGACGGTGCGAACAACGGGATGAGTCGGGGGGGATGGGGAGGAGACATCACGTCCGCGGGATGTGAACCACGGAGCGAACCCGCCTCAAGGTAAATCTGGTCGGCTGGCGCCAGGAACAGGATTGCGCCGGATCGTCCTGACCCCTACGACCAAGCGCCATGGAGCCGCTTATCGACCTGCTCACCGCGCTGCTCGCGTTCCTCGTCTTGCTGGGCACCGGTGCGTGGGCCTTCGGTGCGCGTCTCGGCGGGTTGGCCCGCGGAGCGGCCGTGCCGCTGCTCGCCGTCCCGTTGCTCAGTGACTGGCTCCGGTTCGCGGTGAAGCTGCCGTTTGCGACGGCTTTTGCGCTTGCGGCAGGGCTGTGCGTGGTGGCCTCGGTCTCTTGCGGGGTGATCGGGCGAGCGCCGCGATCAGACCGCACCCTTGATAACGGCCACTGGTGGCTCGCGCTGGCGGTGCTCGCTGCCCTGCACGTGGTGATGCGCTGCTGGCTGGTGACCGAGCGTGGCCCGAACCCCGCCGACGACGGGCTTGCCGGGTACAAATCGCTGGCGCTCCTGAACTCGATCTCGTGGCCGACCATTCATCCGGAGGCGCCCGAACTCCCGTTGAGCTACTACTACTATGCCTATTGCTGGCCGGCGAGCCTGGCCACCCTTGGAGTTTCGTTGAAGATTGGCTGGTGGATGACCGCCGTGGTTCTGTGCGTGGTGGGCGGCATGCTCGCGCTGGAAGCGGTCCTGCCGCGGCTGCGCACGCGCGCCGACGTCGGGCTCGCCAGTGTGACCATTGGCGCCGGCGCGTCCTTCGCATTCGTGCTCGGCATCGCCCAACGGCTTCCGCTTCGAGCCTGGCTGCAAGAAGTGAGTTTCCTGACCGCGAAGTTTGGACTCTACATGCGGGTTCCGCAGACGGTCTGTGGGTATTGGGCGCCTTTCTCGGTCTTCGCCAGCGGCGTGCTGCTCGTGGCCACGCTCTTCCTCTTCGATCTTATTCGCCTCCGTTGGGATGGGGCGCGTTTCGCCTGGACGGTGCTTGGCATCGCCGGTCTCGCAGGATACTGCACCTTCCACCTGCTCGGTTTCGCGGTGGTCGTCGTGCCGATCTTGATCGTCACGGCCTGGCTCTACCGACGGGAAGGCGGATTACGGCGCGGCTTCGTAGGGATCGGCGCACTCGGCATCGGTTCCGCATTCACCACTCTGCCCCTCCTGCTCGATCTCGCGCAACGCCAGACCGGGACGCGCTACGATCGGTTCCGAGACCCGTTGCTGGTGTGGCTGCAGACCGCCTTGGACAAGTATTCGGTCTTCGTCGTGCTCGGACTCGGCCTCTGGACGTTGACCGCCGTCCTGCTCTCCAATGTGCTCCTCGTCCCCCTGCTTGCCCGCTGGCGGAAGGAGCGTCCAAGCCCAGAGAATATCTTGCTCTTCAGCATTTTTGCGGTGGGCACTGGGCTTTGTTTCTTCGGTGTGACGGACGATTTCGTGCCGAAATTCGGCGGGTTCGTGGCCACGACGCTCATCGTGGCGTTTCTCGGTTCGGGACCCTGGCTGGGCGGGACGCGCTGTTTTTGGATCGCGGCGGTGGTCGTGCCGGTCCTGATCGTGCTCAACACCGTCCGCGCCAACGTGGCCTCGCCGCGCTGGGATGGCGCGTGGCGGGCCATTGATACGACGGCCCGGTCGGGTGAAGTCGTGCTCTACGACGTCGCTGTCACCGAACGACGGAAGCGCAATCCCTGGCAATCCGTGATCCCGTTTTTTGCCCGGGCGCGTTTTCTCGTCCCGGCGGACCAGGTGGACGACCAGGGGCAGAATTTTCTCCGGGACCCAGCGGCGCTACAGGCATTGCCGCCCACTGGGACCCGACTCGCGCGCATGGTCGGCGACGCGCCGAGTTATCTGCTCCTGACCACCCCGGGCGGGCCACCGGTCGGCGAGGAGCTCTACCGGAGCGAACTCTTCAGCTTGCAGCGGATAACCCGGCGCGCCCCCATGACCCCCTCGCCATGAGCCGAGGAAACCCAATCCGCGCGTGCCTAAAGTTCCCGCTCGCTGTGGACCACGAACAGCGGACGGCCTTGTAACTGCGCATGAATGCGGCCGATGTATTCACCCAGGATTCCGACGGAAATGAGCTGGGCACCGGCGAGGATGAGGATGATCCCAACCAACGAGGTCCAGCCCTGCGGCACGTCCCCCCGAAACAGCTTCGCGTAGAGGGCGAAAAGGAAGTAGAGCAGCGCCATCCCCATCGATGCCACGCCCGTGAAGGTCGCCACGCGAAGCGGCAGCGTCGAGAAGCCGAAAAAGCCGCTCATGGCCAGTTTTACCAGCTTCCCGAAACTGTATTTCGTTTCACCCGCCGCCCGGCCGGGGCGGTCGTAGGGAATGCCGATCTGGCGGAAACCCACCCAGCTCCGCAAGCCGCGCACCATCACGTCTCGCTCCGGGATCGCAATGAGCAGGTTCACCACCCGGCGGCTCATCAGCCCGAAATCTCCAGCGTCCAGGGGGATTTCCACTTCGGACAGGAAGCGGAAGCAGCGGTAGAACATCCCGTAGAGAAACTGGATCAGGCCGGTCGCCACGCGGGAGGTGCGCACCGCGTAAACCACGTCATATCCTTCCGCGAATTTGTCCAGAAACTGTGGCAGCAGTGAAGGCGGATCCTGAAGATCGGCATCCATGCACACCACGGCGTCGCCCTTGCTCCGCTGCAAACCCGCGGTCAAGGCAGGCTGATGTCCGAAATTCCGGGAAAATTGGACGAGGCTCACCATCCCAGGGAAGACGGGTCGCTGGCGCTCAATTTCCGCCACGGTCGCATCCGCGCTTCCATCGTCCACGAGCACGAGTTCCCAACGGTACCCCGCACAACTTTCAATCGCGGAACGGAGCGCGGCGAAGAGGATGGAAATCGTCTGCTCCTCGTTGAACACCGGAATCACGATGGAGATGAGCGGAGGAATGCCGGCAGAACTCATTGAGCGCCTTTGCATCACGGTCCTCGCGACCCGTTGCAAGACAGAAACCACTGGCGCCAGCTTTACGGCGCGTCCGCCCTTTGCAAGGTTCGCGCGATGCACAAGGACTTCTATGCGGAGTATTTCGAGGTTGAAGATCGGCACTGGTGGTTTCTTGGGCGCCGCCGAATCCTGCTCTCGCTGCTGGAAAAGCACCTGCCGCCAACTTCCGCCGACCGGCAAATCCTCGATATCGGATGCGGCACCGGCACGATGCTCCAGCACCTCGCTAGATTCGGAACCGTGCAGGGTGCGGACGGCGACTTGGAGGCAATCCGCTTTTGCCGGGAGCGCGGCATTCCCGATGTCCGGCAGATCACGCTTCCTGCGCTTCCGTTTCCGGCCAACAGTTTCGATTTGGTCACGCTGCTCGATGTTCTCGAACACGTGGACGAAGACCTGGAAACGTTGCGAAGCATTGCGCGGATCCTCAAACCCGATGGCACCCTGCTCCTCAGCGTCCCCGCTTTTCGATTTCTCTGGGGCCGGCAGGATGAAATCAGCCTGCACAAGCGGCGCTATGTCCGGGGCGAGATTCGCACGCTCCTCCACCAGGCCGGCTTTAAGATCCGCAAGCTTTCCTACTTCAATACGCTCCTCTTCCCTCCGATTGCCGCGATCCGCTTGCTCAAACCATTTCGGCGTTCCGATGAGCCGCTAACCTCCGATTTTTCCGTCCGCGTGCCAGCCTGGATCAATTCCATGCTGGCGGCGCTGTTCGGCGCGGAGTCTGGCGTCCTGCGCCACACTTCCTTTCCCTTCGGCGTTTCAATCGTGGCCCTCGCGCGCAATAGGTCGGGCGCGAACGCGTAAAGCCCGATGTGGTCTCGCTAGCCTTCGGCGAAGGCAGGGCACAAGGGACTCGCGGGCGACCCGCCGGCTCGGCTCGGGTGTTCGGAATCGATCGGCACAAATCCAACCCGGCGGAAAGCGGACCTTGCTTCGCAGGGATCACTGGCGAAATTTGATCTCGTGACCACGAAGCCGACCAACCCCCTCCCGGAAGCGTCATCCCGACAAGAGCCGTTGGGAGAGTTCTCCTCCAAGCGGACGTTCAAGCGCCGATTAAAGGACATCATCGAAACTCCCGGAGGGCTCGCGCCGGTCGTGGGGCTCATCGTCGGCCTTGGGGTGGCGGTTCTTTACGGTTTGTTGATTGGCGGGACGGAGTTGCAGACCGTCGTTTTTCTGTCGGCGGGGTTCGTTTTTGTTTTCATGCTCGTGGCGGCCGGCGACTATTGGTGGGCCTTGCTGGTCATCCTGGCGGCACTCGGGATCAGCACCGGCCAGTTCGGTTTCAACCTGACCGGTTTCGAGATCGGATTTGTGGCGGTGATCGTTGCCTATTTGATCCGCTCCGCCCTGCGGGCAATGAGAGAGGTTCGCCCGGCGGTGGGCCTCGGGGTGCCGTTTTGGGCGCTCTTCCTTTATCTCGTGGTCCACACCGCGCTGGTCGTCACTTATCACCGGTACCAAGGCACCCCAGGGCTCAAGAATATCGTCCGCGGATATTACAGCGCGCTTGCCCCATTGGCTTTTTTTTACCTGCTGGCTCACTTCTGCCATCCGAGAACCGTCAAACCGGTCGTCGCATTCTTCGTCGGCGCAATCACCTTCACGACCTCCGTGGCGCTGCCCGTTTTCCTTTTTGAAGCAGCCCCGGGTTTTTTGCGAGAGGCCCCGTTTTCCTTTGCGTGGCTTGATTCCGAAGGGTCCGGGGCAACGCTCCGCGGCGGACCGATTCTGGCAACTTTCGCGGTGGCACTCTGGCCGTTTGCTCATGGCTTGGTGCGAAAAGCCGCGCTAGCTGCCTTGCTCGGTCTGTCTCTGCTGGCCGCCACGGCCAGCTCCGGGCGCTTGGCTTTTGCCGGGGTTTTGCTCGCCGTGCTGCTTTTTCTTGTCTTAAATCGGAAGTGGATGGCCCTGGGCGGAGCCGGAGCCGTGCTGGGCTTGGTGATGCTGGTGGTCACCACCAGTCCCGGGGTGCTCGACCCGCTGCCCAAGTCCATGCAACGGGCGGTTGCGCCGCTGAACGTGGCGGAGAGGTCGAACGCGGAGAACAACCTGAGCGACAAGTGGCACCATGAATTGCGCACGGACAGCTTCAAATACTGGACGGAAAGCTTTGCCACCTTCTATTTCGGCCACGGGTATGGCGCCTGGGACGAAAGCTTGAATGGCGACGCCCAGTGGAACCGGGATTTCGAATATGCCAAAAAGATGGCGGTGCAAATGGGGAAGACGGAGAACGCCTTCAGTGCCATCACCAACATTTTCGGTCTGATTGGGCTGCTTCTTTACCTGTGGTTTCTCTGGAATGTCGGCAAGCAACTCTTTAAGGCTCGCAAGCTGGCGCCGGTCGGAAGTTTTGCGCGCGCGATGTGTGAGGTGTCGCTGGTTTATTTGGAAATGTTTCTCTTGCTCTCACTTCTCCAGGGTGGGGTGCCGGGTTGGGAGGTTTTCTACTTCCAGCTCGGGTTGCTCGCGGCGCGACCGCTCCTCGCGGCAAAGGAGGAGGAAAAGGAAAAGGACTTGGAGGGGTCGCGGAAGCGCGAAGCTCCGCGCTGGCAGGGGAGTGCGGTTCGGGCGCCGGCTCGTCTCGCTGGACAGGGAGTGGGCGAGGGCCCCTGGACTCCGCGGACCGAGCCCAGAGGCCGCCTGCGGTAAAGGTTGTGAGGCAGAGGATGTGAGGCCGACTTGCAGTCGGCCTTGGGCGAGCAAATGCTAGGCGCGGTGGGTTGCTGTGCGGGCACCGCCTCGGCGGGCTCGCCTGTGCCGACTGCAAGTCGGCATCACACACTGACCTGCCGACTGCAAGTCGGCGTCACACTCGGCCTCACATCGCCGGCCTCACACAAAAGACTGGAGGCACGCGGCATTCGCGCCAGATTGGGCGGCCCGATGATGAAACGATTGCTCAAGGCCCAAATGCGCACGCTCCTGCTGCGGCTGGCGCGCTGGGCCGGCACGGAGATCATCGACCAGCGGACGGGCCAGCCGGCTGGTCGGGCCCTGCTGGTCCCGTGGCGGGGGAAGGTGATCGTCTTCGGTCTGGATGGGCCGCTGCAGCCCGTCTTCCTCCCGGAAGAGCGCGTCCGGCATTGGCGGCAGTTCATCGGCTTTTCCTCGCATCCGCCGCCGGACTTTCCGCATGAGCCGCGTCCTTAATCTGGTCCTCACCCATGAGGAGCCAGCCCGGGTGGCGCAGATGCTCGACTGGTGGGCGCGCGTCGTGCCGGGCACGGACCTCCTCCTCGCCTATGGTGGCGCGAAGGAACTTTTCGAGTCCATTCCCGGCGAGCAGCAGCGGGTCTTCATCGCCGATCCCGCGCTGCGCACCGCGGATCATCCGTTGGAACGACAGAGCTACACCGCCGTTTTCCAACAAGCGCGCACCTGGATGCAGGACCGGGACTACACGCACGTCTATTTCGCGGAATACGATCATCTGCCGCTGGCCGGCGACCTCCACGAGCGTCTGCTCGCGACCATGCAGCAGGAGCAGGCGGATGTGCTCGTTCATCATCTGCAGCGCATCGATGGCACCAACGATCCGCACTATCTCTACGAGTGTTCCCGGCCTGAGTTTCATCCTTTTTGGGAACGCCTGAGCTGCCGCCGGGACGGGCGCGTGGTTCTGACGATGATTGCCACGGGTTCGTTTTGGACCCGCGAGGCTTTCAGCGCTGTCGCCGAGCGGGACGAGCCCTTTCGGGTTTACCTCGAGATCTATCTGCCGACGCTCGCGCATCATCTCGGGTTCCGGATTCGAGACCTGGCGAGTCAAAATAAGTTTGTGACCGTGGCCGGCGATCGCAGCGGGGAACTCGCGGCCGCCGCCGCGGCCGGCGCCTGGTCGCTCCATCAAGTGAAGACCATCGAGCCCTGGCATTTGGAGGCGGTGCTGGGCAGGCAGGAGCGAGTCGTCGCACCCTCCTGAACAAGGTGCAAGGGGCGCAGGCGTCCCCGCCTGTGATCAGTGCCGCAGCCGTCCCGGCTGCTCTGCTCGTCTCGTGCAGGCGGGACGCCTGCACCACGGTTTGGCAGGCGGGCACGCCTGCCCCACTTCGGAACCTGGTGCGACCACAGGTTGAACCGGGCCGGCTCGCATCTATACTCCAGCCAGCATGCCCGAGAAGTCCCCGGAACCTACCCCTCCCCTTCGCGTTCGATTGACGCAGTTGGGACGTCGGGTCCGTCGCACCCTTCGCGACGGGTGGACTCAGTTCAGTGGCTGGGTCCGCCACAATCCATGGCAATTCGGGCTGCTCGTCGGAATCTTCGGCGTGCTGGTTTACTTTTTCGGCTTTCACAAGGCTTACGTGAATGGAGAGATGTCGGCCTTGCGCTGGGCCGTCGAGGCGTGGGGTTTTGAAAACAATCAGGAACATTCCTGGGTCGTGGGGCCGATCTTCTTTTTTCTCCTCTGGTATCATCGCGACCAGCTCCGCAGCGCCCGCCTCGCGCCTTCCAACCGGGGCCTGCTCCTGGTGGCGCTGGGCAGCCTCCTCTTCGTCGTCGCTGCGCGCACCCTCCAGCCCCGGCTCGCACTGATTTCGCTGCCGGTGCTGATTTATGGGATCGCGCTTTATTTGTGGGGCCGCGAGGTCGCGCGGGTCTTCATTTTTCCGTGTCTCTTTCTGCTCTTTACGGTGCCGGTCGGCGGTCTCGTGCAGGGGACGGTGAGTCTTCAGTTGCTCGTTTCCACGTCGGTGAAGGCGCTCTCGTCGCTCATCGGGGTGAAGATCGAGATGATCGGCACGACGCTCAAGGCGCTGGATGACAGCTTCAACTTTGAGATCGCGGAAGGCTGCAGCGGCATCCGCTCGCTGATGGCCATGACGATGCTCGCCGCGCTCTACGTGCACTTCACCCAGCGCGAGGTGTGGAAGCAACTGGTCATCTTTGCCGGGTCCGTGCTCTTTGCGCTGGTCGGAAACATCGGGAGAATCTTCACGGTGATCCTCTTTGCCCGCTTCATCAGTCCCCGGATTGCCGGGGGGATTTACCACGATTATTCGGGCTTTATTTTTTTCCCGATTGCCGTCGTGGCCATGGTCAGCTTCAGCCGACTGCTGGACCGGGACTGGCAGCGCCTGATTGATGAAACCGGCCAGCCCAAACCCGCGGCGCCTCCCAAGGCCGGGGAGGAAAAAAAGGCCCCGAGCCCCATTTCCTATGACTACTAAACGGCTGGCCGTGCTTTTGGTGGTGTTGCTGGCCGGGCTGGGCAGCGTGGTCGCGCTGCCCAAGGCTCCGGCGATTCAACCGGTGGGGATCCAGCTCGAACTGCCGCAATTCATCGGCGGATGGTACGGCCGGGATCTCGAGATCAGCGAAAAAGAACGCCTGGTGCTCGGCGCGGAAACCGAGTTTGCGCGCCGGGCCTATCGCAACGGTCGCGGGGATGAGATCCAGGTGACCATCGTGCTCTCGGGGCACGACATGAACACCAGCATCCACCGCCCGGAGCGCTGTCTCCCCGCGCAAGGTTGGACGATCGCCGACAAACGCAGTGTCGCGCTCTTGATCCCGGACCGCGGCGTGCTCTCCGCCACCCGTTTGCACAATCTGCGGCCGATTCACAACGACGCTGGCACGGCGTCGTTAAGTCTCTTCAATCTGAACTACTATTGGTTCGTCGGGTACACGGATGTCACCGGCTCGCATTGGGGCCGCACTTGGATCGACATGACGGACCGGCTCTTCAAAGGCTACAATCAGCGGTGGGCTTACGTGACCGTCAGCGCCACGATCACGGACAACATCGCGACCGGCGGGCTCAATGAGGCGCAGACGGACGCGCTGCTCCGCGATTTTATCAAAAGGCTCGTGCCGATTGTGCACAAGGAGTCGGCCCACTTCGACTGAACGGCCGAAGGAGAAGCTGATGGTTGATTGGCCCGCCCGGGCTTGTGCGCGCCGACTCTGTTGCCGCCGCCAATCAACTATCAACTATCAACCCTGTGGTCTGCCTACAGCTTCGCCGCGATGAACTTCTCGAGCTTGACGATGTCGGCCGAGAATTTGCGGATGCCCTCGGCCGTTTTTTCGGTGGCCATGGGGTCTTCGTTGACCAGGAAGCGGAAGGTTTTCTCGTCGAGGGGCAGCTTCTGGATGTCGCTCTTCTTCGCCGTCTCGGGGTCGAGTTTTTTCTGAATCGGCTCATTGCTCGCGGCCAGCTTGCCGAGCAGGTCGGGGCTGATGGTGAGCAGATCGCAGCCGGCCAGCTCGGTGATTTCCCCGGTGTTGCGGAAGCTCGCCCCCATGACCTCGGTGTCGTGCCCGAATTTCTTGTAGTAGTTGTAGATCGTGGTCACCGACTGCACCCCCGGATCCTCGGCGCCCACGTAGTCGCGCTTGTTCGCGGCTTTGTACCAATCGTAAATGCGGCCGACGAACGGTGAGATGAGTTGCACTCCAGCCTCGGCGCAGGCGACGGCTTGCGGGAGCGAGAAGAGCAGCGTGAGATTGCAATGGATCCCTTCCTTGGCGAGCACCTCGGCGGCTTTGATCCCTTCCCAGGTGGAGGCGATCTTGATCAGGATGCGATCGCGCGAGATGCCCTGCGCTTCGTAAAGCTTGATCAGCTCGTGTCCCTTGGCGATCGATCCCGCGGTGTCGAAGGAAAGGCGGGCGTCGGTCTCGGTCGAGACCCGGCCGGGAACGATCTGGAGAATCTCGAGGCCGAAATTCACGAGCACGTGATCCATGATTTCGTCAATCAAAGCGGGCCCGGTCAGGCTGGAGTTCCGGTTGTCCGCGACCGCCTTGTCCACGATCTCGGCGTATTCCGGCTTTTGCGCGGCCTGCAGGATGAGCGAGGGATTGGTCGTCGCGTCCTGCGGTTTATACTCGCGCATCGTCTCGAAATCGCCGGTGTCGGCGACGACCTTGGTGAGTTTCTTGAGCTGCTCGAGCTGGCTCAACTGGGTGGCGGCGGGGGCTTCGGCGATGGCGGTGCTCATGATGGGAATCGGTTGAAGGTTGAATCTGGCAACGCCGAAATTACGGCGCGGTGAACGTTGGGCAAAGGTATTTCCGCGCCCCCGGTGACGATAGTTGATCGATCAGAAGGCGAAGGCGGAGGAATGAGGCGCGGGCGGTGAGGCCCGGGCGAGCCGCAAAATCGGCTCAGGCTTCCGGCGTGACGCCGAGCACCACATCGAAGCGCGCCGCCAGTTCGCCCGCTTTTGCGCCGGGGAGCGGCGCGAAATCGACGGTCACCAGGCCGCGTTCTTTTTCGTCGCCCAGATGTTTCCAAATGCCATCCCTTTCATTGCCCGGATGCCCCTTGATGTAGCACTGGGTGGTCAGCAGTTCCTTCCCTTTGACTTTGATCTTGTAATGGATATGCGGACAGCGGCCGGGGTAGGGAACGGGCTTGATGGTGCGGAACAGATACTCGCCGCTCGAGCCGGTGAGGAAGCGTCCGAAGCCTTGAAAATTCTTGTCGCGCTGGTCCGCATTGCCGGTCCCGCTGTGCAGGTAGGCGCCGTGGGCGTCGCACTGCCAGATCTCGACCAGCGCGCCGCGCACCGGTGCGCCGTGGGCGTCGAGGATGCGGCCACTGACGTAGGTGACCTCGCCGATGGAGGGCGTGAGCGCGTCGTTGACGATGAGCAGGTCATTGTCGGTATCCAGCGGCAGATGGTCCGGATAGAATGGGCCTTCGGTCTGGCGCGGGGTGAGGAGGAGTTCCTCGGCAAAGGCGCCCGGTGCGGCCAGGAGCGCCGCGGCGAGGCTGAGGCGCGAGAGAAAACGGCGGCGGTCAAGCGCGGGTGCAAGGCGGTAATTGTTGGAGAGATCAGCATTCATGGGTGGGGGACTGGATTGGTTTGAACAACCGCCTGGCGAGCAGGAGGCGGTTGCATCCGCAGTATTCGCCCGTGTTTCCGCGAGCGCATGCTTTTTCAACTGGTCCGCCCTCCCGAGCGGGAATTACCGCGTGCTCGTCCCCGGGGTGCTGTTCTGCTCGACGATGTTGAGAACCGCGTGGCTGGGGGTGCCGAGGAGCGCGCCGCCTGTCGGATCGCTGAGGTCGAGCAGGACCGTTTCGAGCCCTTCCGTGAGGGCGTCGGAAACGATCGGAACGGTGAAGCTTTTCGTCTTCTCGCCGGCGCCAAAGCTCAGCGTGCCGGAGACGGGAGTGAAGTCTTCGGTTTCCGCGGCGGTGCCGGCGGAGGCCGAATATTTCACGCTGACCGCGCCGGTGGAGTCGGCCTGGCGGGTGACGGTGATCGTCGCCGTGCCGGCCGCTTCATTCACATAGAAGAACGGGGCGGCGAATTGCACGCTGCCGTTGACCGCCGTCGGATCGACGATGGTGAGCGTCGCGGTGCTCGGGGTGCCGAGGATCGCGCCGCCTTCGGGCTCGCTGAGCGTGAGCTGCACGCTCTCGGTGCCCTCGGCAAGGGTGTCACGGGTGATGAGGACGTCGAATTTCTTCACGGTCTGGCCCGGGCCGAATTCGAGCGTGCCGGACGCGGCCGTGTAATCCTGGCCGGCCAGCGCGGTGCCGTCTTTGGTCGCATATTTCACGCGCACGGCGCCGGCTGTGGAGCCGCGGCGGAAAACACTGATGGTCACCTTCCCAGCATCTTCACGGACGCGGAAGTCGCTCACGGCAAACTGCAGCTTCGGCGCGAGATCGTTGTCGGTGATATTGATCTTCGCCATGTTGAGCGCGCCGAGCGTGGCGCCGCCGGCCACATCGCTGAGCAGCACGCTGAACGACTCCGGCGCTTCGGGCAGCGTGTCATCGAGGATCGGCACGGTGAAGCTCTTCGATTTCACGCCAGCCGGGAAGGTCAGCGTCCCGGAAGTCGCGGTGTAATCCGCATCGGCGAGGGCGGTGCCATCGGCCGTCGCGTAGTTCACGCTCACTTCGCCCGCGGCGCCTTCCGAGCGTGTGACGGTGATGGTGGCGGCGTGCCCGTTCTCGCTCACGGTATAGTCGGCGCGCGCCAACTGGAGCACGCCCGCGGGCTCGTGATCGATGATCGTCACGGTCGCCGTCGCGGGGGTGCCGAGGACCGCGCCGCCGGTGGGCGCACGGAGCGTGACGGTGAAGGTTTCCGCGCCTTCGTTGGAGGAGTCGTCGCGGATCGGAATGGTGATCGCGCGGCTGAGCTGGCCCGCGGCGAAGGTAAGCGTGCCGGCGGTGGCGGTGTAATCGGAGCCGGCTTTCGCGGTGCCGTCGGCGGTCGCATAGCTGACGCTGACTTCGCCGGCGGCGCCGTCCTTGCGAGCGACGATCAGCGTGATGCCCTCGGCGCCTTCCCGGACGCGCAGCTCCGTGGCCGCAAAGGCCAGGGTGCCCGCGGGCTGATCGTCATCGGCGATGACGAGGGCAGCTTTCGCGGCGTTCGCCTGGAGGCTGGCTCCGCCGGTGGGGGCGCTCAGCGTGAGGCTGAGGATTTCCGCGCCTTCGGTGGCGGTGTCGTCGAGGATCGGCACGGTAAAGGTCTTCCGTGTTTCGCCAGCGGCGAAGGTCAGCGTGCCGGTGGTGGAGGTGTAATCAACGTCCGCGGTGGCGGCGTGCTCGCTCGTCGGAGCGTCGGCGGTCGAGAAGGTGACGCTGACTTCACCGGTGCTGCCCTCCTTGCGGACGACGGCGATTTCGGCCACCCCGGCGTTTTCGATGACCCGGAATTCGGTCGCGGCGAAGGCGAGGATGCCGGAATTGTTGGTCGGCGCGGACTCGATGACCACGCGGGCGGTCGCGGCGGCGCCGAGGGTCGCGCCCTGCGGATTCTTCAGCCCGATGGCGAAGATCTCGTTCGGCTCGGCGATCGTGTCCGTCTTGATCGGAACACTGATCGTCTTGAACGACTCGCCGGCGGTAAACGTCAGCGTGCCGGATACCGCTTCGAAATCGGCCCCAGGAGTCGCGACACCGGTCGAGGTCGCGCTCATGGGCAGGGTGAAATATTCGACCGAGGCCGCGACGGTTGCGGCTGCGGAGCGGGTCACGCGGAGCTGCACCGCGCCGCCATTTTCGGCGATGTGATATTCGACGGGATCGAACTGAATCGTCGCGGCCGGCGTCGCGTCGTTGTCTTCGATCGCGAGCACCGCGCCCGCCAGCGCGGCGAGCGTCGCCCCGCCGGTGGGATTGCTCAGGCGCAAGCCTGCCGCTTCCCGGCCTTCCACGAGCGTGTCCTCGAGAATCGGCACCTCGAAGGTGCGGCTGGCAACGCCGGCGGCAAAGACCAGGGTGCCGGAGACCGGGGTGTAATCGGCATCCGCGGTCGCGGGATGCTCGCCGGTGAAAGGCGCCGTCTCGTAGGCCACACTCACTTCGCCGGTGCTCCCCTCGGTGCGCACCACTTCAATCACCGCGCGGCCGCTGCCTTCCCCCGCCACAAAGCTGGAGACTTTGAATCCGAGACGGCCGGCGGTCGGCGGTGGGGCCTGGTCGTTGTCCTCGATGGCGAGCGATGCGATCGCCGGCGTGCCGAGCGTGGCGCCGCCGGTGGGCGTGCTCAGCCGCAAGCCGAGCGTTTCACGGCCCTCGACGAGCGTGTCCTCGAGGATCGGCACTTCAAACGTGCGGCTCGTGACGCCGGTCGCAAACACCAGTGAACCCGAGACGCTGGTGTAATCGGAACCGGGGGTCGCGACGCCGGTGGCGGCGCTGTTCGTCGTCGCGGCGACGGTTTCGTAACCGACGCTGACCTCGCCGGTGCTGCCGTCCACGCGCACGACTTCGATGACCGCGTGCCCGCTGCCTTCGCCCGCGGCGAAGCCGGTGACTTTGAATTGCAAGCGCCCGGCCGGGTTCGGCGGCGGGGGCGGGGCGGAGTTGGAAATAACGAGGGTCGCGGTGCGATTGAGGCCGAGATCGCTGCCGGTGCTCGGGCTGCCGAGCGCGAGCGCGACCGTTTCGTTGGTCTCGTCGGCGTCGTCCCTGGCGATGGTGATCGGAAAGCTCTTCGTGGCTTCATTGGGCGCGAAAACGAGCTCTCCCTCGGCCGCCGTGTAGTCGGAGCCCGCGGTCGCCGTGCCGTCGTGCGTGACGTAGCGCAAGCGGGTTTCGCCCGAGAGCAGACCCTTCCGAACCACGCCGATGGTCGCAATCCCCGCCGCTTCGCTCACCGTGAAGGTCGCCTGCGAAAACTCAACCGTGGTCGCCGCCGATTGCGCGCGGCGCACGTAAATCTGACCGGCGCGTGGCTCACTCGAGTCGCTGCCGTCGAGCCAAACCACCACCGGCGCGCTCGCCGCCGCGGTCGCCGTCGTGCTGCGCGCAAAGGCCACGAAGGGATACGCAGACTCACCCGGATTGGCACTGATGCCGCCGCCACTCGCGGAGCCGGCGCCAAATTCCTGCCAGACCTTTTCGGCCGTCGTGGCGGTGGTGACGAGCCTGCTCAAATAAATCTCCGAATTGCCCGCGGGCGAAAGCACCGCGGTCGCGGCCGTCCACGCGACCAGCGCCGAGCCGTCGGGGCTGAAGCCAAACCCCGCGCCGCCGGCCGGTAGCGCACTGGCAAGGGCGAGCGGCGGCCCGGCATCCACCCAGCCAGTCTCCGTGGACCGCCGGACATAAATCAGCTTGTGCTCGGCATCCGCCCGCAGCCAGGAGGCATGAACCTGTCCGTTCGGCGCGATGGCGAGCCGCGGGGCACTGAGGGTGTAGCCATCCGGGCGGGGCGGCACGACACCGCTGATCCCGGCATTGGTCGCCGCGCCTGGGCCGAAGGGCTGCCAGGAAGAGCCATTCCAACGCCGCACGTGCACATCGCCGGCGCTCGCGCTGCTTTCCGTGACGTAGGCAACGACCGGCGCATTATCGGCGCCGAGCACGAGCGATGGCCGCGTCGCGCCGCGATATTGCGGGGCTGGTGTGCCCGTATTTTCGGCCACGTACTCCGCGGACGGGATATCGACGCTCGCGCCGAGCACGTTCCATCCTGCGGAAGTCGCCGCGGATCCTGCGGTTGTAGGCGTGGAAACGAAGACGTGCCGCTCCGTGACGTTCTTCGCCCAGGCGACGAAAAGCTGCCCCTGCGTGCCCACGCCGACGACCGGCTGCGCGCCATCCGGGCTGGCGATGGCGCCGAGCGCTTTGGAAAGGCCACCCGCTTCACCCGAGCCCGCGATCGGCGCCCACGCAGGGGTCGCCGCATTGCTGACGGTGTTGAATCTGCGCAAATAAACCTCCCAGTTCCCGCTCGAATCATCGAGCCACGCCACGACCGGCAAATGATCGGCACCGATGGCAATCGACGGAAAGCGCGAGTGCCCCGCGTTGTTGCTGATCCCGCCCCCGCTCGCCGAGTTCGGACCCACCTGCACCCACTCGGCGCCCGTCCATTGGCGCACGAAGATTTCCGAATTGCCCGATTCCCAGGCGACATAAACAGAAGTGCCGTCGATCGCGGCTGCGGGCACACCGGCGTTGGCCAGCGTTTCGTTGCTGAGGCCATTGTCGCTCGCCGATCCGGCGCCGATTTCGCGCCAAATCGAAGCGGTGGGCTCCTGCGCGCGCAACGGGATGAGGCTCACGAGCAGGGCGCACCCGGCGGCGAGTGAAAGAACGAGGGGAGACGTTTTCATGGGGGGTGCTGGTAAATGCAATGTGACTACAACCGACGTATTCGACAAAGTTGCGGAAAAATTTACCGGGGCGAACGGCGTGGATCGTCGCGAGCCCGCGCCGCCGGGTGGGTTGGCTTGGCGGGGAGTGGTGGAGTGATGGAGTGTTGGAGTGGTGGTTCAGCACTCCATCACTCCACCACTCCACCA